>NZ_CP183834.1:2400134-3600201 GCF_049675895.1 Ampullimonas aquatilis
GACAATAAAGGAATGTTTCCTGTCATCGGCGATGTAGATGGCGAACAACAAGCCGCCGATTTCGCCGCTGGAACTGCTGCGTTTCTTGTTGGCGGCCCAGTCGCTGGAGTGGCCGATCTAGCAGCATTAACGGGTATTGTTGATCACGCTTGGATTCGGATGGACTTACTAGATGGCCCACCTGAGGCCCATCATGATCTGACCGGCCCGTCTCAACCTGCAACCTACAGTCGCAATTTGACACCCACTGCAGAAGAATGGACAGGTCATTGGTCTAGTAACACTGTATCAATTCAGATTGCCTCAGATAGCACCGTCAACACAGAGATTAACCGGTTTATCCCAATGATAATCTCACTCTCTGACTCGAGTACCATGCCTCCGATCAAGATGAACTTATCAGTTAATCTTGGGGGCCAAATCCTTCAGCATCCGATACCGCGCATGGAAACCCCAATGAATGAGGCACCACCAACATCATCACATACAGACCCTCATAGCGGCTCTGCAACGTTTCAGCATCTCAAGCAATTGTCAGAAGCCGCCGCCGAGGTGCCATTGTCTGGAAATCCCAACTTAGGCAAATTACACCCTCGCCTAATTGAAGAAATGCGGGATGACAATGGCACCACCTATGCCAATGGCATAATTTATCTACCTAACGCTATTACGCTTAGACTTTATGACTTGTTCACTGGCAATACGAAATCGGGTGAACAAGTTGTCTATCAGCGTATCGGCTCAGATAGCAAAGTCGTAATCAACCAACCTCTCATAAGACAAATTAAGATTAGTTAACCGTGACTGTCGAACCCCCAACCGTGCAGATTGGTTAACGTTTAAGGCAGTTCACCAACATGATAATAATCATAGACTATCGCTTTAAAAAAAAGATAACATCATTCCACAATCGCGTTCAGATTCAATGCCTTAAAGACAGTTTGAATGGACCGCAATTGATGCCTACATACAGTCGGAACTGGTAGGATTGCGGGTAAACTCCGCGTTGCACTACATGCCGCTTGCAAGCAGCTCTACGCAACAAGTAGTCAAGAGCACCTGGTTATATTAAAGATTTCTTTAATTGTTGCAACCTATATTAAAGAGTGATTTAATATGATATCCGCAATTAAAGTATGCTTTCAATGACCCGTGCCACCGGTACCTACGCAATTTCGACCACCCTGGGTGAGTCAGTGCGTGCGTTCGTTCCGCATTCTTTGCCACCGACTGCCCCAGTCTTGGAGACTGCTGTCTTCGCTGGCCTCAATCGCCAGGCAGAACTTGCGCTCGCACGTCTGGCTGGCGTGTCTGGATTGGTTCCGTCGGTGGACTGGCTACTGTACAGCGCCATCCGCAAGGAAGCCTTGCTCACCTCGCAGATTGAAGGGACCCAGGCCACGCTGACTGATTTGTTCGATGAAGAAGCGGGCTTCAAGGTAAGCAACACCGACGATGTGGAAGAGGTAACGAACTACCTCCGCACGTTCCGCTGGGTTCAAGATCAGTTACGTGACCCCAAAGGACTACCCATCAGTGTACGGCTGCTGTGCGATGCCCATCGCTTTCTGCTTGACGGTGCCAGAGGTGCTGGCAAACAGCCAGGAGAACTGCGCCGATCGCAAAACTGGATTGGTGGCACGCGCCCCGGCAATGCGGTATTTGTACCACCACCGCCAGAGCGCGTAGCTGAATTGCTGGCCGACATGGAGCGATTCCTTCATGACACGGCGACCGATTTGCCACCCATGGTCAAGGTGGCGCTCATTCACGCGCAATTTGAAACCATCCACCCTTTCCTTGACGGCAATGGGCGTATCGGCCGCCTGCTGATCGCAGCCTTGTTTGAACATTGGGGATTGTTGTCAGAGCCATTGATATACCTCAGCGGTTATCTGAAGCAACACCAAACTGAGTACTACCGTCGCTTGTCAGCTATCCGAACTGAAGGCGATTGGGAGTCATGGGTGACGTTCTTTCTGGAGGGGGTGGCAACCGCCGCAGGGGACGCCGAAAAGAACATCATTGAAGTAGCCACGCTCGTGGCAGCCGATCGCAAGCAGCTATTGCAGTCATCCAAGGCCGGACCGGCAAGCTATCGGCTGTTCGAGATGCTGCCGATGATGCCGCGCTTCACAATTGAGCGCGTTCGCCAGCAATTGGAAACCAGCTTCCCCACCGCTACTGCTGCAGTGAATGCGCTGGAGGACTTGGGCATTGTGACGGAGATGACAGGCCAAAAAAAGAACCGTAGCTACAGTTACCAAGCCTACGTTGAACTACTCTCCCGATGACAAACATCCGCAAGCCAATAGCATTCCATATGCATACATACATTAATTAGCTGCTTTAAAATGTGTTCAACCCTTCCTGAACAAGGAATATATAACCAAACCGGCCTCAGCACGCGCAACATTCCGAATCAGTAAATATCTCTGGTGCAGCGATCAGTGGTGACCGCTAATTTCCCAAACGGGAAACTTGAAACTATGACATCCATTCGAACACCTCAACAACTCGCGCTCACACAGCCCCAATTGGCGATGGCTGCCCGAGTGGGCGTGCGCTTTTATCGTCGACCTCAAGGCCGGTAAGCCCACCGTATGACTGGAAAACGCGCTCAGAGTCATTCATGCTCTAGGTGGAGAGCTCCAGTTGATGGGATTATCAGCAGTTGTGACCAACGATCAAAGTAAGCGCTCCGACGATAGTGCATGAGCTGGTCGTCTGGCTATTTGCCGACTATGTCGGCACCTGATTACGCAGCAGTTCCAGGTATCTCGCCAAAATGACTTTGCGCCGCTGGACTTCATCAGTGGCGAATGTGCTGGGGCCGTGACTCTCTTAGCACCAAGGCAGGCGTTGTCGGTGTCGGGTGACAGTCAAGAAGTGCAATGGCTAAACGACGAAGCCGTTATTGCTCTGCTGGATGAGTTACCGCATCGGGTTACTCCTTCACAGCACGCCCAGCACTCACGTTCTGAAACTGGCTATTCACTCACGCTGTGGAAGATAGCGTTGCCAATGAAGCCTATTGCCTGGCATTGGCTGAGGCCATGCAGCTCAACCAGCAAAATCGATAATTCACCGTGTGCTATGGGTCGCTCGTTTCTGCTCGTTGAGCGCTACGACCGCACGGTGGAGGCCCAAGGCCAGCAGCAACGTATCCACCAGGAGGATTTCTGCCAGGCGCTAAGTGTTGTGCCTGAGATGAAGTACCAAAACGGAGGGGGCCTGATTTGGCCCAGTGTTTTGACCTGGTGCGTAGGGTGACACGCCCCAATGCATCGCACGTTTTGTGTCTGTTGGACTATGTGATATTTAATGCGTTGATCAGTAATCATGATGCGCATGCCAAGAATTTTTTATTGTTGCACACGGGTAAGGCCACTACCCTGGCACCACTCTGTATGACGCACTGTCAACTGCCGTGTACCCTTCACTGATGCAGAAGATGGCAATAAAATTGGCAGCAAGGACGAGTTCAGCGAGGTTTGGATGCAGCACTGGGATCAGTTTACACAAAGTACCGGACTCAGTAAGGCTCAGGCCAAACTGAGCATTCTGGAAATCGCAAGATCACTGCCAACCACCGCGCGCAAACTCCAATCAACCACAGGACTCGGCATTTGCCAGCAATGCGGTGATTGAGAAGATCAGTGTTTTAATTGAGCAAGGCTGCGCACTGACAATTTGGCAGCTCACTGGTCCTGCTGGCTCTGGCAAATCCGATACAGACTGTGACTGATTTGTGTCAATTTTCAGAAAACTATGATTTGATACCCATGTGTGACGTTGAAAACGATATACGGCAAGCATTGCAAGTCATTGATTAATAATAAGATGATAAATTTTTCCACGACTTTTAATCCGTTTGTCGTGGGTTCGATCCCCGCACGTCCTACCAATATCTACAAAAAGCCCTGTTCTTGCGACAGGGCTTTTTGCTTTGAAGAACATAAAAATAAATTTTCAAATCGGTCAATTGACCAAAATAGAAAAGCCCGAAGACTTCGGGCTTTTCTATCAACAGGTCACCACAGCAAAAACTTATAGTGCCTCAGTTCCTGCCTCACCGGTACGAATACGAATCGCCTGTTCAATATTGGTCACAAAAATTTTCCCATCACCAATTTTGCCGGTACGCGCCGCCTTTTCAATGACTTCAATGACTCGATCAACCACCTCATCACTGATCGCGATTTCCAGCTTGACCTTGGGAAGAAAATCGACGACGTATTCCGCACCACGATAAAGCTCGGTATGCCCTTTCTGACGACCAAAGCCTTTTACTTCTGTCGTAGTAATACCTGACACACCAATCTCGGATAAGGCCTCTCTCACTTCATCAAGCTTGAATGGCTTGATGATGGCAGTTACTAATTTCATATTTTTCGTCTCCTAGTAAACAGCGCTATTCTATATCGGGTGTCGCTAAAATTTTGTGAATCGATAAAATTGATCAAGCAGTGCCATTAAATGCCTCTTCAGCGTCAAGTCGCAGTGAAGTAGCGACTTTAATAAACCATAACCAAAGTACCAGTTGCCAACAGCAATATGATCACCAACAAACCGCCAATAGACTGAGCAAATAACTGACTGGTGTCACATCTTTCTAAACAGGTCGACATTGTGTTGCCTTGGCGTTGCTTTGTTTGACACCATTGTGATGCTTTGACACAACCAGTATCAAAGAAAAATAATCTGACTAAAAACAAAAAAGCCCAGTTATAAAAACTGGGCTTTCGTTCAATTTCTTTTAATCTCATGCGCTATGATGGGTAGGAATCAAAGTTACCATCAAGAACTGCACAAACATTGATGTCCTGGCGGAAGCGGTGAGATTCGAACTCACGATGGGCTCGCACCCACGCCGGTTTTCAAGACCGGTGCATTCAACCACTCTGCCACGCTTCCTTGGAATCCCTAGTGCTGCATTGGGAATCGAAGATTATACAATTATTCTGACTATTCGCGCAAAAAAAGCATCTGTAAATCATTCAAAAAACGCTGTCCTTGTACAGTTGGCACGACTTTTTGATGGTTTCGATAAATCAAACCACGCTTTTCAGCTTCATCCAGTTGTTTTTGAATGACTGAAAGGGACAAACCAGTCCGTTCGGCCCAGTCCGTCATGGCAAAACCATTCGTCAGCCTTAAAGCGTTGAGCATAAATTCAAATGGCAAATCTGCCGCACTCACTTCAAACTCTTCCTGTACGGGCTGTTGTTGGTTGATACCAGCTACATAGGCCTGAGGCTGCTTGAAACGCATTTGCCGCACGATACGATGTGGAAATGAAAGTTTACTATGCGCGCCGGCACCAATTCCCAAATAATCGCCGAACTGCCAGTAGTTGAGGTTATGTCGTGCTTGCTGCCCAGGCTTGGCATAAGCAGAAACTTCATAGTGTTGATAACCAGCTTGATCCAGCCGCTCACCAATCATGTCTTGCATGGCAAAAGCCAGGTCATCATCAGGAATCTCGGGGGGATAGCGATGAAAATAGGTATTGGGCTCGATAGTGAGGTGATAAAGCGATATGTGCGGAGCTGCAAAGGATAGTACCGTGGTGACATCGTGTGCGCATTGCTCAAGCGTTTGGCCAGGCAAGGCAAACATTAAATCGAGATTGCAATTTTCAAAGGTTTCGATCGCAAATTGGGCTGCGGCTTGCGCTTCTTGTGCGTCATGAATCCGCCCTAAGGCTTTGAGATGTTCAGTATTAAAACTTTGAATGCCCAGCGATAAACGGTTGACGCCCGCCGCTTTAAAACCTAGAAATTTTTCGAGCTCAAAAGTACCGGGATTGGCCTCCAGTGTTATTTCTGCATTGGCCTCCACCGTCACTCTGGCACGAACGGCGCTAAGCAGTCGATCCAGACCTGCAGCAGAAATCAGGCTGGGCGTACCCCCCCCCAAAAAAATGGTATGAATACGCCGCCCCCAAATCAGGGGCAAGGACAACTCCAGATCGGTAATCAGTGCATCGATGTACTGATCTTCCGAAGCGCTTTCTTTATCTTCATGCGAATTGAAATCACAATAAGGACACTTGCGCACACACCATGGCCAATGAATGTAGAGCGATAAGGGCAGCTGGGTGGTGATCTGAATTGCTCCAGGCCGATTGAACAGGGGCACAACTAGACTCGACGTATCAGATGCAGATGACGATTGCGGAATTATGGGGATCATTTGGACTGAAAAATATACTCATCCGGAGTAAAAAATTGATGCCTGGGAAAGACCTATTTACTTACCTGAACAAAGAGAATATAAAAAATATCATCATTTCTTCGGGAGTATCCATCAAAAATGACTTGCCGACTAAGCAGACAGTTTTTTCAATAAATCCTGCATCGCCAGAGCACGGTGAGAAAGCAGGTTCTTTTGTTCTGCCGTTAACTGGGCGGCGGTGACTTTCAGTGCTGGCAGATAGAACAAGGGATCATAGCCAAACCCACCCTGCCCCAGTGGCGCCATCAGGAGTTCGCCATGCCAACGCCCTTCAGCAATCAAGGGAATTGGATCTTCAGCCGAGCGCACCAGCACCAAGGCACAATAATAAAAACCACGCCGATCAGTATGCCCACTCATCGCGTCAAGCAATGCCGCATTATTGTTCGCATCTGATTTGTCATGACCAAACAAGGTGGCATAACGGGCCGATAAAACGCCGGGTGCACCGGCCAAGGCATTCATACACAAACCCGAATCATCTGCCAAGGCAGGCAAGCCCGTTTGCTGGGCTGCATGGCGCGCTTTGGCTAGGGCATTTTCGACAAAACTAGGATGTGGCTCTTCGGCTTCGGCCACATTGAATTGTGACTGCGTAAAAACCGCGATACCCAATGGCGCCAATAAGTGTTCAAACTCTCGCAACTTACCTTGGTTATTGGACGCAAGTACCAATTTTTGCAGGTTAACCTGTGCCGCTGATTGCACGATTTAATCCTAACGACGATTCAAAACCTGCTGTTGCAAGGCAATCAATTCTGTAATGCCCTGCTCGGCCAAGGCAAGCAAACTGTTCATTTCAGCTTTGGAAAAAGGTTTACCTTCAGCAGTACCCTGAATTTCCACGCAGCCACCTGTTCCGGTCATGACAATATTCATGTCGGTATCACAATTGGAGTCTTCCGCGTAATCCAGATCCAACACCGGCACCCCCTGATAAATACCCACCGAAATGGCTGCTACCTGATCCAATAATGGCGACTCCGTCAGCTTACCTTGTGCCAACAACCCTTGAATTGCCAGTTGCGCCGCCACGGATGCGCCCGTGATGCTGGCCGTACGTGTGCCACCATCGGCCTGAATGACGTCACAATCAAGATGAATAGTACGCTCACCCAGTTTGGTCAAATCCACCACAGCACGCAGAGAACGACCAATCAGGCGCTGAATTTCCTGTGTGCGACCACTCTGCTTGCCGCGAGCGGCCTCACGATCCATGCGACTATGCGTAGAGCGAGGCAGCATGCCATATTCAGCCGTCAGCCAGCCCTGGTTTTGCCCTTTGAGAAAACCAGGCACCTTGTCTTCAACACTGGCCGTGCAAATGACTTTGGTATCACCAAAAGAAACCAAGACTGAGCCTTCGGCATGTTTGGTATAGCCAGGCTCAATGGAGACTTGACGAAGTTGATTGGGAGTGCGTCCGGAAGGACGAGAAAAAGCGTTTTCGGTAAATGAGATTGACATAATGCGAGCCAAATTTAAAACCGCATTATGCCGGATGGTGGACTAGCTAGCTTGAAACTAAAAAATAGAAATTACTGCATCGCAATCCGAACACCGAGCTTCGGTCAAAGAATGATTTACGAAATTAAACGAATCGACTTTTGGATTGCCTGATTGATTTCGGCAATTGAGCGCTCGATCTCATCATCATCCAAAGCCAATGCCGTCATACCCTGCGGCAACTCAGCCTGCACGGTCGTCGAAAAAACACCTTTTGGCATGGTTTGCGTGGTAATCGTCATTTCTTCCACGGTATCAGCAGCTGACTCCCACATCACGGCCAGGGCAGTCGTGTTATCCGCCTGTTCAGCGGCTTCGGCAATGGCCAGATCAATCAATTCTGGAATCGCCCGCACGATCGTACTGCGCGTCAATTTACGAGCCAGATCGTCTTCAGAAAGATAAGACCAGAAGCCATCAGAGCAAAGCAACAAGATATCGCCTGCATCCAGCAAAATCCGTTTACCAACATCAACCATTGGCAAGATGGGCGATCCTAGACAGTTATAAAGCTTGTTTCTATCCGGATGCGTAGAGCGCATCATTGGTGCAACCTTACCTTGCCGAATCAGATTTTCAAGTCGGGAGTGATCACTCGTGCGCGCTTTGACTTCGCCATTACGCAACCAGTAAAAACGTGAGTCGCCAGCATGCGCATAATAACAATGGTTTTCCTGAATGACACAAGCCACCATGGTTGTGCGGGGACTTTCATTCATATTATTGAGTTTGGCATAAGCACAAATGGCATCGTGCGCCGCCAGAAAACTTTGCTCAAGAAATCGCTCAGGATTTTTAATGCTTGGCTGCGCCTCATTCTGAAATAAAGAGGCAATCGTGCGCATCGCAATATCAGCCGCAACCTCGCCCTGGACGTGACCGCCCATGCCGTCAGCCAGCAGTAGCAGCAATGAATCCGAAGTGAAGCAGTACCCCATACGGTCCTGATTCATCTTCCTCGCGCCAAGTTTACTTTCCTGATAGATGGAAAATTTCATTTTGTTCTTATCAAATTAATATCGTCTAGTCTCGCTTGAACAAACCCGCTATCAAATCGCACTGGTATCTGTAGCAGACACCATCTCCTTATCGGCAAATTTACTACGATCAAAAATCGGCTTAAACTGAGTCAACACTTTTTTAACTTTATAAGGCAGACCAAACATTTGTTTGCGCTGTTTCAAATCCAATGCCTGTTCTCGCAAAATTTTCTGTAAAGAGAAAACACTTTGCGGACGCTTCAGAGGATCGAGCTCCAAACACCAGCGCACCAAGTCGATAAGCTCTTGAGAATAGGTTCCCTTGAGTCCATCCAGATTCTTTATCAACTTGTCATTTTTCAACCGTGCATTCGCTTCTTGAGCTGGCGTTGCCGTCATGCTCGCGTACATGCTCGCGCCAATACTATAAATATCAGTCCAAGGTCCTAAAATGGCATTTTTGGTATACAACTCAGGCGCAGCAAAACCTGGCGTATACATGGGCTGCAACTTTTCACCTTCGGTCATGATGGTTTGACGAGCCGCACCAAAATCCAGCAGCATGGGTGCACCATCATTTTTAAGATAGATATTGGCTGGTTTGAGATCAAGATGCAGCATCTTGTTGGTATGCACTTCGCGCAAACCATTCATGACTTCAAAAAATATCTTGCGAATCACGTTCTCAGGCAATATCTGTTTCTCACCACGATCCTTCAAACGCAAGATATATTCTTGCAGGGTCTTGCCAGACTCGTAATTCATGACCATATAGACAGTGTCATTGGCACGGAAGAAATTGAGAACACGCACCACATTAGGGTGGAAAATTCTGGCCAAAGCACGGCCTTCTTCAAAAAAACATTTCAACCCCAGGCGAAATGTCACCACATTCTCGGGCAACACAACGGGAGAATGCTCACCATCAATACGCACAGCGAGCGATCCAGGCAAATACTCCTTGAGCGCTACCCGATTACCCGTTTCATCAAGTGCCAGATAGACAATACTAAAGCCACCGCTAGCTATCTTCTTTACAATACGATAACCATTGAGTTCTGTTCCATCTGGCAGTGCTGCATTTTTGGATTGAGACATTTTTTGTTTTTGAGAGTCTATTGAGTTACATTGGATATAGATTATCGGGACTTCTCTTTAAGTTTGCAGCCTTTTTACAATTCACAATAATAATTACGCCACAATTACTATGATCTTTAGCATGACAGGCTATGCCAATCAGAGCATAACCACAAAAAGTACCGCAGAAAATCCAGAGCAGCTGACTGTCAACGTTGAGCTGAAAAGTGTCAATTCACGATATCAGGACCTCGTATTCAAAATCCCGGATGAATTGCGCCAAATGGAAGCCACATTTAAGGAGGCCATTTGCAAGACAATTAGCCGGGGCAAGATTGAATGTCGAATCTCTTTGCTCACACAAAATCAGGTCACGCAAAATCTGAACCAAACAGTGCTACAAAACCTGGTTGAATTGCAAAAAACCATTTTGACCACACATCGTCAGGCCATGCCGTTGTCTGTTGCCGAAATTCTGCGTTGGCCCGGGGTATTAACTGAAACCAATATCACGTCGGAAACACTGCAAGAAACGATTTTGCACTGTCTGCAAGATTGTCTGAAGCAATTTGTGACCAGTCGCAGTAATGAAGGCACACGTTTAAAGGAAATTATTTTTAAAGCCTTGAGCGAAATGGAAATCGTTGTGACAGGTTTGACTGGCATGACCCCCATGTTGATTGAAAAGCATCAACAAAAACTACTGGAACGTCTCAATCTGGCATTGGAACAAGCTACTGCACCAGGCAATAATGTTGTCAGCAAAGATGAAATTCACGATCGGATTCGCCAAGAAGTCGTTCTCTACGGTATCAGAATTGATGTTGCCGAAGAGTTGAATCGACTGGTTGCGCACATTGCTGAAACCAGAAGTATTCTGGAAAAAGGCGGCAACGTAGGTAAACGCCTGGATTTCATGATGCAAGAACTGAATCGCGAAGCCAACACCTTGGGGTCCAAAGCTGCCGCCAAAGAACTAGCCGATGCATCCATGACGCTCAAATTGCTCATTGAACAAATTCGCGAGCAAGTACAAAACCTGGAATAACACGCCTATGCATAGCATTCATCACAAAGGAACACTGTTCATTGTTTGCGCACCTTCTGGCGCGGGGAAATCAAGCCTTGTTAAAGCTTTACTTTCGCGCATTCAAGACATCAAACTCTCCATCTCCTTTACAACTCGCCCCCCTCGCCCAGGCGAAGTAAACGGGGTCGACTACTTTTTTATTTCATCCGAGCAATTTGCCGAACGTAAAGAAAAAGGCGAGTTTCTTGAAAGCGCTTTTGTTCATGGCAATTACTACGGCACATCAAAACAGTGGATTGAAGACCAATTTCAGGCAGGTATTGATGTATTGCTGGAAATAGACTGGCAAGGCGCACTCCAGATACGCAAACTATTTAAAAGTACCGATATTTTTATTCTTCCCCCCTCCTATGATGCTCTCAAGGATCGGCTGGAAAATCGAAAACAGGATGCTCCGGAGATCATTGCCCGACGTCTGGCTGTTGCCAAGTCGGAAATAGCTCATTATGGTGAATTTGACTATGTTATTATTAACCAGGACTTCGATACAGCGGCGGATGCACTTTGCGCCATCGTCACAACTGATCGACAGCGTGTTGAGCGTCAACGACAACTGCACCATGAAGTCTTTGCCCAACTCGGATTTGAATGACCTCACACTGCCCAATGTTTTTATAGGATTAATATGGCTCGTATCACCGTAGAAGATTGTCTCAAAAGTATTCCAAATCGCTTTCAACTTACCTTGGCAGCCACTTATCGTGCGCGCCAGCTGGTGCAGGGTCACACACCCAAAGTCGACTCCAAAGATAAGCCGACCGTCGTCGCTTTACGAGAAATTGCTGAGAAAAAAGTTGGCATTGAGATGCTCAAAAAAGTACCAGTCTAATTGGTACATACCACTGATGATTTCCTGCCGCAGTCATGAAAACGACTCTGCCATCCACCGAAATCATCAATAATGGCGACTCTCGTACGCCTAAATTTGTCAAAGCCCCTGCCAAACTGATTCAATCAGTCTCAAGCAGGATCAAGGAAGCGTTTTCGAGTAGTAGTGCCGAAGATGTTTCCGAATCCCAACTTGCCACTGCTCCCTCTAGCAAAATAGGTTCGACAAACTTACCACAAGATGCTGCGCAAAGCGGACTAAAGCAGCTCTTTGCCCCAACCACGCATAGGCCATCTGATCAAACCGTTAAATCTGTTTCTATTGGAGAGTTAACGGCAATTCTGGAAAAATATCTCAGTCGTGCTGACCTGCAAAAAGTTCGTGCTGCCTATCGATTTAGTGATGAAGCCCATTTAGGCCAGTTTCGACAAAGTGGTGAGCCTTACATTTCCCACCCTGTCGCCGTAGCGGAGATTTGCGCATCCTGGAAACTGGATGTCCATGCCATCATGGCGGCACTGTTACACGATACCATTGAAGATCAAGGTGTATCACGGATAGAACTTTCAGAGAAATTCGGCCTTCAGGTTGCAGATTTAGTTGATGGACTATCCAAACTTGACAAGATCGAATTTCAAAGCCGAGAAGAAGCACAGGCCGAAAATTTTCGAAAAATGCTGTTGGCAATGGCCAAAGATGTCCGAGTCATCCTCATCAAGCTGGCGGATCGGCTTCATAATATGCGCACCCTTGGCGCTGTTTCCAATGACAAGCGACGTCGAATCGCCAAGGAAACCATGGAAATCTTTGCTCCTATCGCGCATCGATTAGGTCTTAACAATATTTATCGGGAATTGCAGGATCTCGGTTTTTCCCACTCTCACCCAAAACGTCATATTGTGCTGGACAAGGCAGTCAAGTCGGCCAGAGGCAATCGTCGGGAGGTTGTTAACAAAATATTGGACTCGGTGAGGAAGGCTTTGCCACGCGCCGGGCTGGAGGCCGAAATCTTTGGTCGGGAAAAAACACTTTTTGCCATCTATCGCAAAATGAAAGATAAACATCTTTCATTTTCACAAGTACTTGATATCTATGGCTTCAGAGTTGTCGTCAAAGAACCGCTTGAATGCTATCAGGCGTTGGGGGTTTTACACGCCATCTACAAACCTGTGACAGGCAAGTTTAAGGACTATATAGCCATCCCCAAGGTAAATGGTTATCAGTCATTACACACGACAGTGATTGGCCCTTTTGGAACGCCTGTCGAGTTTCAGATTCGTACTCGTGAAATGCATCGTGTTGCTGAGTCAGGTGTAGCCGCACATTGGCTATATAAAAATGATGGTATGGATTTGAACTCCATTCAAAAACATACTCATCAATGGCTGCAATCGCTTTTGGATATTCAAAGCCAGACTGGCGACGCAACTGAATTTCTTGAACACGTCAAGGTCGACTTATTCCCTGATGCAGTCTATGTCTTCACACCAAAATCCAAGATTCTGGCCTTGCCTCGTGGTGCGACTGCACTTGATTTTGCTTATGCCATTCACAGTGACTTGGGTAATCAATGTGTCGCCATTAAACTCAATGGTGAATTAGCACCACTCAGAACCGAGTTACAAAGTGGTGATGTCGTTGAGATCATTACAGCCCCCTACTCCACACCAAGTGCTAGTTGGCTTACTTTCGTTTGTACTGCCAAGGCTCGTTCCAACATCCGCCACTTCCTGAAAACATCACAGCTAAAGGAGTCTGTCGCCCTCGGTGAGCGCATTCTTGGCGACTGTTTAAAAGATGCAGGTATCTTGCTGGATAATATTCCAGAAAACATCTGGCAAAAACTTTTTGTGGAAAGTGGTATCAATGGCAAAGAAACATTGTTTGCTGATATTGGTTTAGGTACTCGTGTGCCGTTGGTGATTGCCAAGAGAATTTTAACGTTGCTTGAAAAGAGCGATTTGATTGAGTCCCTCACAGACAATAGTCTTGATACACCGTCAAAACGCAATAAAATCATCATTGGCAAAAACGATAATCAGTCCATCACTTATGCTCATTGTTGTCATCCCATTCCTGGAGATAACATTGTCGGCTATATTGGTAAAGCCCAATCTATTCTGGTACACCGCCAAGAATGCTCTGTTAGCAAACGGATTCAGGCTAAGAATCCTGAAAGATGGATCGATGTGGAATGGGCTGAAGAAACAAGTAAGGCATTACCTGTATCAATTTCAATCAAGTTACAAAACCAGAAAGGTGTGCTTGCAAAAATTGCTGCTGAGCTCAATGAGTGCGAAACCAATATCTTGCATGTATCCATGATGGCGTATCTTGAGCCATCTTCGTCCGTGGCGGATATGCAGTTTTTGATTGAAGCCAGTTCACGTACCCATCTGGCCAATATTATCAGGCGAATTCGTGAGTTACCTTACGTGCTTCACGTAAGTCGAAGTAAACCACAAGCTTCAAATACGACTCATTAATACAAGATATCGAGCACTTCAACTTCTGACTCACCGTTAGGCGTCGGAACTTTGACTAGATCGCCAATCTGCCTTTTAAGTAATGCACGAGCTAAAGGAGAAACCCAGCTAATCATGCCATTAGTTGGATCGGCCTCATCCTCACCCACAATTCTTATCTGTCGTTCAATACCAGCATCATCTTCGTAAACAACCGTTGCACCAAAGTAAATGCGCTCTTTGTCAGCCTGATTTTCAGGCTCAATGATGACCGCCATCTCCAGACGTTTGGTGAGCCGATATATCTGTTTATCAATTTCTCTTAGACGCTTCTTTCCATAAATATAGTCACCATTTTCCGAGCGATCTCCATTAGAAGCCGCCCATGAAACAATCTTCACAACTTCTGGACGCCCATGATCAATCAATTGCAGCAATCTTTTTTGTAAAGCCTCGAAACCTGGGCGAGTAATATAATTCTTGGGTTGTGGCACCACTTCACTTGACGCCTGATGATGATTGATGGCTTTAGACATGAGGATACTTAAGAAATATTTCCAGGCTAAAAGTTAAGTTTTCAGAATCGAAGCTCATCAAGAATATCAAAGAATATCAAAGCCTTATTCAAAGAAACCTCACAATAGCGTAAATAAAAAAGCCGCATAAAATGCGGCTTTTTTTCAAAAAAATTCTGATCAGGAATTAACAGCTTTGCCTGGCAGTTTTTCTTTGATACGAGCAGATTTACCTGAACGCTCACGCAGATAATACAGTTTGGCACGACGCACATCACCACGACGTTTGACTTCAATAGAAGACAGCAATGGTGAGTAGAGCTGGAATGTACGCTCAACGCCTTCACCAGAAGAAATTTTGCGAACGATGAAAGAAGAATTCAGTCCGCGGTTACGCTTGGCAATCACCACACCTTCATAGGCCTGGGCACGTTTACGCGTACCTTCAACAACATTCACGCTGACAATCACGGTATCACCGGGAGCGAAATCAGGAATTTTCTTCCCTGCTGTCAGACGAGCAATCTCTTCTTTTTCGAGTTGTTCAATAATGTTCATAAAAACTCCATATACCATCATGCTCGGATAATTTTATAAATGAATAGGCCGGCAGAGGATGATTGAAAAAAATTACCTAAGTAATCAACCAACTATCTCTTTTTTCAAGAGAAGCCTGTGATTATAGCACGACTACTTATTCAACCTTGCGGCAAAGATTTTAGAAAATTTTCGTCTTCGACAGTTAATAAGCCATTTTTTCTAGCCTTAACGAGTAAATCCGGACGTTTTTTCTGCGTATTGATCAAAGCACTTTGGCGCCGCCACTTCAAAATCGCCTTATGGTCACCTGACATCAAGGGGGCAGGTACGGCCATTTCATCAATAACTTCAGGGCGCGTATAGTGCGCACAATCAAGTAAACCATCCACAAAACTATCCTGAACAGCGGAGTCTGCATCATTGAGCACACCAGGAAGCTGCCGAACTACTGCATCCATTAAAGCCATGGCAGGTATTTCACCACCAGTCAGCACAAAATCGCCGATGCTAATCTCTTCATCAATCAAGGTATCTAAAAGACGCTGATCAATCCCCTCATAGCGCCCACAAATCAGGATCAATCCTGGATTTTTAGTCAGCTCCATCACTTTTGCATGGGTGAGTTGCTGACCTTGTGGTGATAAAAGAATCACGGGCGCTTTATGATCAGTTGATAGCTTTTGAGCTTGGTTTGCTTGTGCAGCATGAATGGCATCGGACAAGGGTTTGGCCAACATCACCATGCCAGGACCGCCACCATAGGGACGATCATCAATAGTACGGTAATTATTGTGGGTAAAGTCGCGCGGGTTGATGCAATTCAACTCAAATGCACCACGCTCGATGGCACGCTGAGTTACACCAAACTGGGTAATGGCTTGAAAAATCTCAGGGAACAGTGTCACCACGTCAAATAGCACATTGCACCTCGGGAGAAAATTTGACTAGTAGTCTAATTCCCAATCAACTATGATTTGATGATTTTTAATATCGACCTGCTTGATGTAAGCGTCGACAAAAGGAATTAAGCGCTCTTCGGTCTTATTGTCGGCATTTTGATAAGTAATCACCAACGTTGGGTGTGCACCATGATCAATCAGATGATCGACCTGCCCTAGTGACTCCTGTCGCTCGTTTTGCACATGGCAACCAACCAGATCGACCCAATAAAACTCGTCTTGGTTGGTCGCAGGAAAATGCGCTCGACTGATGTATATCCCGGAGCCCTTCAGCTTTTCAGCCAAACTGCGATCAGCAACACCCATCAATTGGGCAACGACCGACCCGGAATGCATCTTACTTTGCATCACAGCAAAATCATTGAGCGATTCTGCCGTATTACCCGGCAGGGCTGCACGACTCGCAATAGTTCGAGGTTCAGTCAGCCACCAGGTCTTGGCTTTGAGCAAAGCATCTGGTTCGGTTGCATGCGGTTTGATCTTGACCCAGCCATTGAGCCCGTAGGCATCCGTGACATAACCGACTTCAATCAGATCTGCTGGAATCAACATGCAATGAATGTCCTGCTACCAAAGAAAATGGGCACTGCTTGGCAGCGCCCATCGCCTTCAAGTCGAGAATACTCAGGCTTGAGGTTGTTTTTTCTCAAAGTCTTTTACCAGACGAACAACTGTAGGAGACAGCTGAGCACCAACGCCTTTCCAGTAGTTAAGACGATCCAGCTTGATACGCAGACCTTCTTCTTTTTCAGAAGCGACTGGATTGTAAAAACCAACACGTTCAATGAAGCGGCCATCGCGGCGAGTACGTGAATCAGTTGCAACAATATTGAAAAAAGGACGGTTTTTAGCACCACCACGAGACAAACGAATAACGACCATATGTCACCAAATAATTATGTAAATTGGGATTAGCAAAGGCGTTGTTGTAGAAAACAACAACGCGAAATTCAGTAAAGCTCGCTATTCTAGCAGAAAAGCACGCCAATACCTCAAAAAAGCTTTTGTACGCATCAAGCAGGCAAATATTAGCCTCGCCGGATAGGCTTCGGACTGATCGAACATGCTTCAAGCAAACATCAATACCCAATCGATACAAATTAACTGGATGATTCGTTTCATGCTTTTAAGTACTATCGCAAGTCAGTCATTGCCGCTGCCCGACTTGCGACTCATTGATCAGCGCTCCAAATACTGCAGCTTATCCTTGACATCTTTCCACTGCTCTGCTTCAGGCAATGGTTCTTTTGTCTTGGTGATGGATGGCCAATTTGGTGTCAGCTCAACATTCAAGGCAATAAATTGTTGTTGATCGCCAGGCACATCATCTTCTGCATAAATGGCATTAACGGGGCATTCGGCCACACAAACTGCACAATCGATACACTCATCAGGGTCAATCACCAGAAAATTTGGTCCCTCACGAAAGCAATCGACCGGACACACGTCCACGCAATCGGTATAACGACAACGAATGCAGCTTTCCGTTACTACATGGGTCATATTATTACTCCAGATAAAGGTATGACCATTCGTCATACCAGAAAACCTATTATTTTATCAGGCTCATTTCTTTTTGCATCATCAGCCTGCTCCTCGCACCGCGGAAATGGTTTTAACCTTTCAAACAATTTCGGTCAATCAAAAAAGCACCCTTAGGTACAAATACTAGACCCTGTCGCACTCACTCGCAGATAGACTCAACACTGAGCGGTTTATTTAAAGTAATAAGTCCCTCAATTCTTTAACTCAATGGAGATGATAACCATGTATGACATGAGCAAACTAAAACATATTGAAGATTTGCAGAAACTGGCCCCAGAGGCTTTTGCAGGTTTTCAACATCTTGATAGTGCGGCAATGAGCGCCAATGGTGCTATTCCAGTCAAATATAAAGAACTCATGGCGCTGGCCGTGGCATTGACCACACAATGTCCCTACTGTCTAGAAATCCACAAACAGGCTGCAAAAAAACATGGTGCCACAGATGTTGAAATCGCTGAAACCGTATTCATTGCCACCGCGCTGAATGCTGGCGCTGCCCTCACCCATGGCTTGCATTTGATGGGTTAAAATGCAGGAATAATGAAGGTCAAAAAAAGTCCGACCTGGTTAATACCTCATCGTATTAACCAACTAAAGAAGAAAAACATAACTATATATACTCATGCCCAAATTAGCATCATTATCAGATGCATGCTCATTGGGTCATGTATCTTCTTGAGGACTGGCGATGTTTTCTGTTTTAACTCAATGCCGCTTCTGGCTCAAATCTTATGTTCGACTCGTTTTTGCCATCGGTATCATCGCACTCGCATGGTTACTAGCCACAAACAGTAGTTACGCTGGCCAATTAAGCCGGGCGGAGCTGGAGGCGGCATTTGCGCCCCCTTACCTTTTGGGTGAGCAAGATAAATCCATGCCCGTTTGGCCCATCATCAAACGCATCGGCAGCAAAGAAGAGGTCACCGGCTACATTTTTGAGAGCATTGATTTTGTCAGCATTCCTGGTTTTTCTGGTACACCATTCAATGTGCTGATCACCTTGGAAGCCGATGGAAAACTGAAGACCGCACAAGTGATCGCCCAGCATGAACCAGTCTTTCTGGATGGTCTTGGTCCAGAGCCCATGCATCAGTTTGCAGCGCAATATAGCGGCAAATCGGTCTTGCGTAATATCCGCGTCATGCCAGCGCATACCAAACGCAAGGCCATGGATGATGACACCACCGTGGATGGCGTTGCCAAAGCAACTGCATCAGTACATATTCTCAATGAAACCATCATTTCGGCCGCCCTGACTGTCGCTCGCGCCAAGCTCAATATTTCGGCACAGCCTGTCCGATTACCTGGCCGTCCCAAAATGGATCTGTTTGAGAAAAAAACCTTTGCCCAACTTCTCAAAGATGGCTTGGTTGTTCATCACCCAATACTTAACCGGGATATTGAAAAACTTTATGCGGGAACCGATGCAGAAGGCTTGGTCAATACCGTCCTGAAATCGCCAGATGAGACGTATGCCGATATCTATATGGCGTATATCAACACCCCCATTGTGGGCATCAATCTGCTGGGTGAAGCCAAATATAGAAAGATGATGCAACTCATGAGCGGCGATCATGCCATCTGGTTTGCCGTTCAGGGTGCCGATGAGCCATTTGGCAATGAGTACATACATGGTGCCAACCCAGAAAACATCATTCTCAAACAAGCTGGCGGCACACTCAGCATTCGCGACTACAGCTATGACGATCCACTCGCTCCTGCCGATGCGCCCGCCTACCCTTACGCCATCATTCGCGCATCGTCCGGATCAGGCTTTGATCCAGCCAGCCCCTGGGAAATGGATCTGCGTGTATTCAGAAAAAAAGGCCTGATCTACCCCGAGGTGTTTCATGCCGACATCGCCACCAACATCCAACCCATCGAAAAATACTTTGATATTCCAACGGCAGAAGAATCCGCCTCTTCTGCCACCAGTGGCTGGAAAGCCATCTGGAAAGACCGTCTGGTAGATGTGGTCATACTGGTAGCCGCGCTGGCCGTATTGACCTACCTGCTCTTCCAGCAAAAAGCCTCGACCAGTTCGGCCAAACGCTTTGAGTACCTGCGTATTGCATTTTTGGTTTTCACCTTGCTCATCATTGGCTTTAACGACCAGGCGCAGCTGTCCATCGTCACCTTGGCAGGTCTGGTCAAGGCTGTCACGGTCACGCACGACTATGGTTTTCTTTTGTGGGATCCCGTCAGCCTGGTCTTGTGGGTCTACGTCATCATCACCGCCTTCATCTGGGGGCGTGGTGCCTTTTGTGGCTGGCTCTGTCCCTTTGGTGCTATGCAAGAGCTGGTCGCCTGGGTGGTTCGCCCATTGAAAATTAAACAAGTCAAAGTCCCCGTCAAGCTCGATCAATCTTTACGTTATCTCAAATACATTGTGTTGATTGGCTTTTTGGCGATTGCTGCGTTCAATCCTGGCCGTACCGAAACAGTGGCCGAAGTTGAACCATTCAAAACAGCCATCACACTGATGTTTGTGCGTACCTGGCCATTTGTTTTATATGCCGTGCTACTGGTGCTGGCCAATCTTTTTGTCTACAAGGCCTTCTGCCGCTACCTCTGCCCATTGGGTGCCATGATGGCCATCCTCGGTAAATTCAGGCGCTGGGACTGGCTCAAACGTCGTGTGGAATGTGGCTCACCTTGCCAGCTTTGCAAACATCAATGTCGCTATGGTGCCATCTCCACACAAGGCAAAATCATCTATGACGAATGCTTTCAATGTCTGGACTGCGTGGAGATTTATCACAACCCCAAACGCTGTGTACCGATTGTGCTGGCCAACCGTCGTCAAGAACGCGCCGCTGAACTTGCCAAGAGCGCCCAGATTGCAACATTAAACTGATCGAGGAGACCACAATGAAAAAAACCAATACGTCACGCCGCTTCTTTTTAAACCTGATGGGGCAATCGCTGCTATACACCAGCCTACCTACCTTGGCTGCCAACAATGCTGCGATTGCTGAAGCCAAACTGTTTGATCGCAGCGGCCTTGCGTTTGGCACCACCATCAAACTCACGCTGGCAGCACAATCTGGCCAACAGGCTGATGCCGCATTTGAACAGGCCTTTACAGAAATTGAAGCCGTTCAACAAGCGGCCAGTTTGTTCAGACCCCATAGTGAAATCAGTCAACTCAATCGCAACGGCGTACTCAAGCAACCAAGCACTATCCTGCAAGAACTCTTGCAAGTGGCCGCACAAGTCAGCACCATGAGCCGGGGTGCCTTTGATATCACCGTGCAACCCCTCTGGCTAAAACTGGATCAACAGGCCAGACAATCAGGCAATGCCAGATTGGATGCAGCAACACTCAGCCAATATCGTCAATTGATCGACTGGCATGCCGTACAGACCGGCAGCAATGAAATCCGCTTGAGCAAACCTGGCATGGGCATTACCTTAAATGGCCTGACACAAGGCTACGCGGCGGATCGGGTGGCCGCGATCTTAAAGCGTAACGGCATTGAACATGCCTTTCTGGATACCGGTGAAATCAATATGATGGGCCATAAACCCAATGGCCGCGACTGGGTAGCCGCGATTCAAGACCCACGTCATCCCAACCAATACGTGACTGGCGTCAGCCACTTTCAAGGCAGCCTGAGCACCTCGGGTGATTATGAATACTTCTGGGACAAGCAGCATCAGCAACACCATATTCTGGATCCACATAGCGGCACCTCACCCACCGAGCTGGCCAGCGTCACCGTTGCCACTGCCAACGGTGCCATCGCCGATGGCCTGTCCACCGCCATCATGGTATTGGGTAGTCAGGAAGGCATGAAACTGATCAAACAAACCGAGGGCGTAGAAGCCTTCATGATTCGCAAGGATGGTAGCGTGATCAGTAGTGCAGGGTTTCCTAAGCGGAACTTGAAGGGCTAAAGATGGTTAGCCTCAATTCGGGCAGGTTGGGGCTGGCAATCAAGTTAGTGTAGTCTCTTGAAATTGTCGTTGGATAAGCTCAATCAATGACGTCATGATTAATTGAACTTAGCCATGTGCTAATTCCTAAAATGGCATTAGCTAAGCCGCTTCCCATAGCAAACTATCGGAAAAGAAGTTTGACAGATACAAGCCTTGATTACTTTCACAAGCATTGCAATCAAATCTCAACTTGCCCTTCCAACCGGCACCCCATACTGCAAAGCATACGTATCCACTTCAGCGCGCAGCATGGCGTCAATACCGGCGACGGTATCATCAAAAATTGATTTGTCTTCGCTGAGACGGCCTACCAGAAGCATGCCTTGCAGGCTGTTGATGACCATGGCGGCTTGTTGACGTGGCGTGCCTTGCTTCAATATCTCGCCGTTTTGCCAGCCGCTGATAAGGGTTCGTTCCAGCCAGTTGAGGTGGTAGTCAAAAAAGGTTCTTAATCTGTCCTGGATGGTCAATGGCAGGCTGCCCATTTCTGCAGCCAGCACACCACAGACACAACCCAGGTTTTTTCCTCGGGCACTTTGATAGATCAATGCATAAGCCAAAATCCGATCCATGGGTGAAACCTGCTCCTGATCAATCCGCGCCAATTTGGCCACGAACTTGTCGTGGTAGGCATTCACCACGGCCAGGCCTAAGTCTTCCTTGCTGGGAAAGTGATGATGAATGCTGGGTTTGCGAATGCCGACGATGGCACTTAAATCGTTATAACTGATGCTGGAATAACTGCGAGATCGAATCAATACAGTTGCCTGTTCAATCAATATTTGGCGGGTATCGGCCATAGGATATCTCGTCCACTTCAAGAGGTTGTTGTGATTATTTTTGGGTCTTGGGGCGAACTGGATCCGCTGCTATCGTTTTTAAAATTGCACTGAGCAAGGTGAGCGGTATCAGGCACAATATTAACCAATAATGATGAAAAAGACTAAAACAAGGAGTCTGTCATGCTCGCCCACCCGATATTGATTCGCCAACCCTTGTTGCCATCGGCGCTGCAACGCTGTTTGCGACTGCTGCCCTTCTGTTGTTGGCTGTTGCTGGGCGCGGTGTTGCCATGTTCGGCGGCGGAGCTGAATCATGCCGAACTGACCTTGCCGTGGGGCATACCCTTTGCGGGCATGCTGTTATCGATTGCCTTGTTGCCCATTTTGGCGGGCCATTTTTGGCATGCCCACTATGGCAAGGTCACGCTGTTTTGGGCGGCACTCTTTATGGTGCCGTTTGCGCTGCATTTTGGTTGGTCTGCAGCGGCTGCCGAGCTGGTGCATGCCTTGTTGCTGGAATATATTCCGTTCATTGTTTTGCTGGCAAGTCTGTTTACGGTGGCGGGTGGCATTTGCCTGCATGGCAATTTGCATGGTTCACCCAAACTCAATACGGCCATCCTGGGCTTGGGCGTGCTGCTGGCGAGCATCATGGGAACGACCGGCGCTGCCATGCTGCTGATACGTCCGCTGATCCGCGCCAATGACAATCGCCAGCATCAGGTCCATGTGGTGGTGTTCTTCATTTTTCTGGTGGCCAATGCCGGTGGTGCCCTGTCGCCACTGGGTGATCCACCGCTGTTTCTGGGATTTTTAAAAGGCGTGGATTTCTTCTGGACCACCCGCACCCTGCTGCCGCCCACCCTTTTGTTGTGCGCCATGCTGTTACTGATTTTTTATCTGCTCGATGCGCATTACTTTCATGAGCTGCGCGAAGAATTTCCGCCCGAAATAGACCCAACCAAAGATTCAACGGTCAAGCTGGAAGGCAAGGCCAACTTTGTTTTGCTATTGGGTGTGATTGGCGCAGTGCTGCTCAGCGGCTTATGGAAACCAGGCGTCGAATATGATATTCACGGCACGCCGCTGGCCTTGCAAAACCTAGTACGCGATGGCCTGCTGATTGTGATTGCACTCATCTCCCTAGCCATCACGCCCAAGACTGCACGAGCCGGTAACGACTTCAGCTGGGCGCCAATCATCGAAGTGGCCAAACTGTTTATCGGCATCTTTTTAACCATCGTGCCAGTGATTGCCATGCTCAAGGCGGGTGATCATGGTCCGCTGGCCAGCGTGGTCAAAACGGTGAGTGGTGCCGATGGCAGCCCCAACAACTTTATGTATTACTGGATGACTGGCCTGCTCTCGGCTTTTCTGGATAATGCACCAACCTATCTGGTGTTTTTCAATCTGGCGGGGGGTGATCCGCAATGGCTGATGACCGTGGGCCGCGTCACATTGGAAGCCATCTCTGCCAGTGCCGTCTACATGGGCGCGCTGACCTATATTGGCAATGCACCCAACTTCATGGTCAAGGCGATTGCCGAAGAACGTGGCATTGCCATGCCCAGCTTTTTTGGCTACCTGAAATGGTCGTGTGTGCTGTTGTTGCCGTGCCTGATTGTGGTGTCGCTGGTATTTTTTATATAAATAAATACCCCCTTGGTGTATTTTTTATTAATCAATATAAACGCACTTAAGCAGTTAAAATATCTGCATACTCCTATTAAATGACCATTTTTGGCAGAATTGTTCAGCATCATGAGTCGTCCTAAAATTTTGATCGCCCGCGCCACCTTTGATGAAATTCCGACTTATTTGAGCCGCTATTTTGAGGTGCAAAGCAATCAGGCCGACATTGGTTGGACGCCCGCCACGCTGGCCGCCGCACTGGCCGACAAAGACGGCGTGATCACCAACCTGACTGAACCCATCAACGCCCAGCTGCTGGCGCAAACGCCGCGCCTCAAAGCGGTGTGCAATAACGCGGTGGGCTACAACAACCTCGACATGGCCGCCCTGACTGCCGCGGGAGTGATCGCCACCAACACGCCCGATGTGCTCACCGAAACCACGGCCGATATGGCCTGGGCACTGCTCATGGCAACGGCGCGGCGCATCAGCGAAGCCGAAGACTGGCTGCGTGCCGGCCATTGGCAACAGTTTCGTTTTGACAGTTTTTTGGGGCAAGACGTGCACGGTGCCACGCTCGGCATCATTGGCATGGGACGCATCGGCCAGGCGATTGCCCGCCGTGCCCAAGGCTTCAATATGCAGGTGCTGTATCACAATCGCTCGCAGCTTGCAGCGCCGCTTGAGCAACAACTGCATGCCACGTATGTCGACAAAGCCACCCTGCTGCGTGAGGCCGATCACGTGCTACTGGTGCTGCCCTACTCCGCTGAGTCTCATCACACCATCGGCGCAGCCGAGCTGGCACAGATGAAACCCACTGCCACGCTGATCAATATTGCGCGGGGTGGCATTGTGGATGATGCCGCACTGGCCAATGCGCTACGCACCGGCCAGATTGCTGCCGCAGGCCTTGATGTATTTGAAAATGAACCCCAGGTGCAGCCGGCCTTGCTGGCCGTCAGCAATATCGTCCTCACACCACACATTGCCAGCGCCACCCAGGTGACGCGCATGAAGATGATCAAACTGGCCACCGACAACCTGATCGCCGCACTGGGCTTTGGCCCGCAAGCCGGTCAGCCACCCTGCATACTGAATCCGGCGGTGTTGGCACAAAACCGCACAACACCTCGGGCATAATGTACCGTCTGCTATATGAATGAAGTTTAAGCGATTGAAATTTTAAGCGTTGCCTAATAGCAAATTGATGCAAACAAATAGCTGTGAACTCATAGTTGCGCAGCGAATCACGGCAATCAACTGCATGTCACTCTTATCAAATAACAGGCGCATTGCCGCTCATTGACCCTAAGAAATAACGCATGACACTTTTTGAAATCCTCACCCTGGTTTTATTGGCGCTGATACTGCTTGGCCTGCTGATTATCTGGCTGTCGCGCGGCAAGACTGACCTGAGTCCGTTTGAACGGCTGGAACGCGAGCTGCGCAATGACATCAGCAGCACTTCGCGCGGCAATCGCGAAGAAATTGGTGCAAACATCGGCCGCTTTCAACAGGCCTTCAGCGCCCAGCTCACTGCAGCCACGACCACCCAGAATGATCAGATTGATCGCTTCTCCATCAGTCTGGTGCAACTCAAGGATGCCAACGAGCAAAAGCTTGATGCCTTTCGACTGGCGCTCACACACAATGCCCAAGCCAACCGCGATGAACAGTCGCAAACCCTGCAACGCTTTTCTGAAACCTTGCAACAGCAACTCAGCGCTTTGTCCGAGGCCAATGAACGGCGTCTGACCGAAATCAGAAATACGCTGGAAACCAAGCTCAAGGACATGCAGCAGGACAACGCCATCAAGCTCGAAGAAATGCGCAAGACGGTCGATGAAAAACTGCATGCCACACTGGAGCAGCGTCTTGGTGAGTCATTCAAGCTCGTCTCCGAGCGGCTTGAGCAGGTTCACAATGGCCTGGGTGAAATGAAAACCTTGGCGCAAGGCGTGGGTGATTTGAAACGCGTACTGACCAATGTCAAAAGCCGTGGCACCTGGGGTGAAGTCCAACTGGAAATGTTGCTGGAACAAATTCTCACCCCCGATCAATACGCCAAAAATGTGAAGACAGTGCCAGGCTCGGAAGCCGCCGTGGAGTTTGCCATCAAGCTGCCCGGCAAAGGTTTGACCGATGCGCCAGTGTGGTTGCCCATTGACGCCAAATTTCCCAAGGAACAATACGAGCGCCTGATTGATGCACTGGATCGCGCGGCCATTGAAGAAGCCAACACCGCCGCCAAAGAACTGGAAACGGCCTTGCGCAAAGAGGCTAAAACCATCAGCGAAAAATATCTGGCGCCCCCGCACACCACCGATTTTGCGATCCTCTTTTTACCGACTGAAGGCTTATATGCCGAAGTACTGCGTCGCCCCGGCCTGACCGATGATTTGCAACGCAACCATCGCGTCACCATCGCCGGCCCGACCACGCTGACTGCCGTACTCAATAGCCTGCAGATGGGCTTTAGAACGCTGGCACTCGAAAAACGTTCCAGCGAAGTCTGGGAAGTCTTGGGCGCAGTCAAAACCGAGTTTGGTAAATTTGGCAGCGTGCTCGACTCCGTCAAGAAAACCCTGGAAACCGCCGCCAGCAAGATTGATTCGGCCCAGACCCGTACCCGCGTCATGCAAAGCAAATTGCGCAACGTGGAAGCCATGCCAGTAGCTGAGGTAGATAAGCTGCTGGGTGATGGTGGGATTGATACCGGCGAATCTGCGGCCGATGAGGGTTGAATAAAGCAGATTCAATCTGCATCAACTTAAATCAAGCAAGAAAATAAAAAAGGCTGATTGTGAAATGACAATCAGCCTTTTTACTTGGCGTACTAGCCCAATATTTAATTTTTAAATATCAATCACTCACCTCGTCTCAAGCTATTCTTTCACCACCAAACGATCGCCCGTATAGGGATTGAAGATATACGAACCTAAAAAGATTTCCTTGGTGGCCGGGTCGATCTTGTCAGGCATCAGGCTGCCCAAGGGCAAGCGCCAGTTGAATTGATCGGCACCCACAAAGACCGTAAATTTACCCGGATTACGCGGATCAACCACTCTCTGGCCAGCTTCATTTTTACCTGGAAAGGCGACCAGCTCCAGACCTTGCCCAAAGGTGCCCAGCATATTGGCAAACATCGGTTTCATCATACCCAAAAAATTGCGCATATCCGGTGACAGATCTTTGTCGGCCAGTGGTGTGAGTGTCTTGCCATCGGTCAGCTCAACACGCAGCATTTTTTCAAGCACCCCACGCGGCGTATTGGTCAGGCCACCCATCGGGCCGAGTTCGCTGCGGCTCACCGCCAGCACCACGTAGTGATCGACAGTTGCCAAGATCTGTTTGGTGCCATCGGCACTTTTGCCATTACCTTCAGCGCTCTTGCTCCAAAACTCGTTGGGTATCCACCAGACCAGCCGCATGACCTTGTTTTCCAAACGCATGGTTTGAGTTTCCTGCAAAAACTGTTCGGTCGTGGCGGCCTGCACACCGGTCAGGTTTAAACAGAGCAGACTGGCGAGCAGCAGCCCCATCATCAGGTGTCTGGCCAAACACTTGAATGCACGTGTTCTTTTTTGACTCCTCATTCACACCACTCCTCTATCTGGCTCCAGCCACGGTTATTCGATCATGGGTTCATCTTAAACGAGCCGTTGCCGCGCTTTGCGTGACACATTGCCTGAAAACCTTTTGTCTGCGAAACGTTTTGTCACGCTTTGTAAAAAACCACATCCAGGCATTAAAAAAACGCTAAGTTGCTGCCTGGGACAAAGCTGACATGCTGAATGTTCAGGTTATGTCTTCACTTCGATGTCTTCACCAATTTCATGATAAACAATAATATGCAACGTCTCCTCCTGATCCGCCCTGCCTTTATTTTCCGATTGATTCGTTTTAGTCTTGGCACGAGCGCTGCGGCCAGCCTGCTGCTGTGCGCACTGCCTGTTCAAGCCGTGCAAGTGGGCGTGAGCGTCACTGGTGAAGTCGCCCCGGGCGTGTATGGCCGGGTTGATGTGGGCAATGTTGCGCCACCGGTTTTTTATCCGCAACCGCTGATCATCACGCGTCAGCCCAACTATGTACCAGTAGCCCCCATTTATCTGAACGTACCACCCGGGCATGCGCGCAACTGGGCTCGCTATTGTGGGCGTTATCAGGCCTGCTATCGCCCCGTGTATTTTGTGCGCACGCGCGAGTACGACGCGTATCCAGCCTATCAACCGCGTGGCTATCGCGCAGAAGAACATCGTGACTATCACGACCATGATGGTGCTCCCGATGGTGGCCGCGGTAATCAAGGTGCTTATCCTGGTAACGATGGAAGTGAGCGCGGTGGTGAGCATGGCCGTGGTCACGGGCACGGACATCACTGATACTTATTGGGTGTATAGCTAATAATTACCTTGCATAGTTTGTATTTATTGATTAATTTTAAATACACTACCCCACTATCCATGTTCATCAGCCGCAACGCTGTCAGTCAATCGGCGTTCTGCCAACTGGTTCTTTGAGCCTGTTGGCAAAGATGCCATCTCATTGCAAGGCCATCACCTGCATGCAACCACGACGCATCACTCACCTTCAATCATCAGCAACATCGCGTTGAACAGACATTAAATAGTCATTCATTCTGCTTTCGTCTTGCTTCAAGCCAGTCGTCATCGCATAGCGGCTTGCAAGGTTCTCATCAAACAATGACGCGCTGTGCATTGCCGCCAATCGCAATTTGCTTTAGCCTAAGCAAAACAGCTATGAGTGATGACATCACTCATGTCAAACTCAGGTTCTCATCATTAAACCCTCAATAATTTTTCACGCATCATGGACAAACCAAGTCACCCCATTGCCATCATCGCCGCCAACGCCCCACCGCGCAGCAAGCCATCGATCTACCCCGAACCTTTTGCATCGCGCATGGCTGGCCGAGAAAAACGTGCCCTGGGGGATGTGTTTGGACTGAGCAATTTTGGTGTCAACCTGACCCGCCTTGCGCCCAATGCCGCCTCCGCATTGCGCCATGCACATAGCCAGCAGGACGAGTTTATTTACATCCTGCAAGGCCACCCAACATTGCATACCGATGCAGGCCATACTCAACTCGCGCCGGGCATGTGCGCTGGTTTTAAGGCTGGTACCGGCAACGGCCATCGCCTGATCAACCTCAGTGATGAAGAAGTCGTCTATCTTGAAGTGGGTGATCGCATTCCCGGTGACTCGGCCGATTATCCCGATGACGATCTCAAAGCGATTCAGGTCAATGGCCAGTGGCAGTTCCTGCACAAGGACAATACGACTTATTAGTCAGTCGAATCCGAGAAAAGATTTTATATTGAAAATTTCAATTTTCTATTGAATAAATTATGCAAACGTTGTAAAGCTTGCCATTACAACGCTTGCATCACCGCTCGCGCTGCCACATCGCCCCACCAACTGGCTTCCTCAAACAAGGACATGCCGGATAGATCACTATGCGCAAAATGCAGCCGACGCTGATTGACATTGCCATGGGCATTGGCAGCAGCGTTGACGCCAGGCTCACGCATGGCCAGCAGTGTCGGGTTACTCAAGAAGCCCGGTATGGGTGAAGCCATTGCATGCGCTCGCACCGTGATATCTGCCGCCAGCACCTGTGGATTGAAGCGCCAGTCATAGGCAGCATGCAAATCTGACAAAGCCAGTTTCAGCAGTTGTTGTGGACTGGCCTGATTGAGCCATTGCCGCGCTGCATCGGGCGTTTGATCTGACAGGGCATGATAAGCCGTAAAGACAGTTTGTCTGGGCTGCCCTACCCGCACTTGTTGATGCGTGGCCACCACATAACCCAGGCCTTTGCCGCCATACACCACATTGTCCCAGGCCAGTGGCACGGTATCCCTGCTTTGATTCATTTCATTGATTTCCGCTGGAAAATGTTTCAGCCAAAAATTGCTGACCAGCCAGGGCACCGTCGGTGGCAAGTCCTGCGCACTCGCCAAACCATAACGATGCGCATCACGCACCACATGCTTGGCGACGAACAAGGGCATCGCGCAGATGACCTGCTCAGCCCGAATCTGCACGGTGATGCCCTGCTGATGATCCCATGCCAGGACCCGCACGCCATCAGCCTGTTCATCAATCTGCAAAGCACTCATGGGTAGACTGCGTTCTTGCAACTTGGCATGATCAAACAGACCTTGCGTGAGTGTTTGCAAACCATTGGGCCAGGTGAGCACCGCGCCGCGTTCGGCATTGGCTGCCTGCCCACCACGGCTGCAAAAAAAATGCAGCCCGGCCCAGGCTGATACCTTGTCATAGGTCTGACCATAATCATCGCGACAACAGTAATTGGCATACCAGTGCAAGACGGCTGATTGATAATCCTGGGCACGCAACCAATCCGCAAAACTGAGCTGATCCAGCGCCCGCCAGGCGGTGTCATGGGAAGATAAAACCAACGGTATCGCAAACACCTTTTTGCCATCGCTACCAATCAGTTCACGCCATTGCGCGATTTGCTCGACAAAGCGTTGGTGCTCTGCAATATCACCAGCCGAGATCCCCTGCCCCGTCATCTGTAAAGGCAACAAGCCCTCCTGCCATTGACCATTAAAAAGCAAACGTTCATCAGGTGCATGCACCAATGCACGCTCATCATAGGTCGGTTGCAAGGCATAGGGATTGGCTTCAATCACACCCAGGTCAAACAACAACTCGCGCACATGACGTGATTCCATTGATGGCAAGGGCAGATAATGCGCTCCGGTTGGACAACTGATCTGATCGTTGCCTGTACCAAACGATGTCCCGGCGCTATTGCCAAAGGGTTCCGGCCCCTGCAGCATGAGCAGGTCCTGGCAGCCCGATTTATTTAAACGCCATGCGGCCGTCAATCCCGCCACGCCCGAACCGATGATGAGCACCTTGGTCTTGCGGACGACACCACTGCTTGGCCATGCTGAATAGTTGGTTTGATCTCTGATCTGATGGCCCAGATCACGACCCGGATAATGAACGGCTGGCTTGATCTCTTGCCAGCGCCAATAAGCCGCACCACTGGCCAGGCCGGCCAGCGTGATGCCACTACCCAAAACGAAGGAACGTCGCTGCATATTGTTTGCGTCGCTTAACGAATCTGTTTATGCCAGTCCGCCTCAAACTCATGCACCAGTGATTGAGTGTTGAGTCGATTAGGCTCGACCTGCGGACGTGGCATATCGGGCGCAAACATAAACATCTGCTGCGTGACGGCAGCATCCAAAAAGCGCATCGGCAAACGATAGGTGGTGGGTGGCACAAACGGGTTTTGCAGGCTGCCGATCATGAAGCCCCACTCACCAAACGACGGCACATAAGCATGATAGGGATAAGTCTTGAAGCCCACTTCGCGCAAGGTCGCATCGACAGTCCAATAGGCATGTGGCGCATAGTATGGTGACGTGGATTGAATCACCACCAGCCCATTGACCGACAGATGCTGCTTGAGCAAACGATAAAACGGCACCGAATATAGCTTACCCAGCGCAAAGCTGGAAGGATCGGGAAAGTCGGCAATGATCAGATCATAGCTACCGTTTTGTTGCTCCAGCCATTGTCCGGCATCCTGATTGATCACCTTGACGCGCTGGTCCGCAAAGGCACTTTGATTCAGCTTGACCAACTTGGGTGAAGTCGCAAACAAATTGGTCATGGCCGCGTCCAGATCTACCAATGTCACCTGCTCGATCTGTGCATACTTTAAAACCTCGCGTAGGGCCAGGCCATCGCCACCGCCCAAAATCAACACTGAGCGCGCCCAGGGCAAAGTCTGTAAAGCGGGATGCACCAAGGCCTCGTGATAACGATGTTCATCTCTTGAAGAAAACTGCAGGTTGCCATTGATATACAAACGCAGATCATCCTTCCATTGCGTGATGACCAGCCGTTGATACGGCGTGTTGACCGCATGAATGATTTCATCACCAAACAGGCCGCGCTCAGCCCATTGCACCAAGCGGTCAGAATAAGCCATCCCCACCAGTAACAGCAGCAAAATACAGCAGGCGCGCAAGACCTGCCCTGCCGCATTGAGCAGTTGTTCGCGAAAACAATAGATCGTCCACAACGCGATAGCCACATTCAAAATGCCAAACAACAAACCCGTGCGTGACAGGCCCAGACGCGGTGCCAAAAACAGGGGAAACAATAAAGAGACCGCCAGCGCACCCAGATAATCAAACGTCAGCACCCGACTGACCAGTTCGCCAAACTGCACCTGGCGGGCATTCAAGGCACGCATCACCAAGGGAATTTCCATACCGACCAATAGACCAATCACAAACACCAGCACATAGAGCAAGGTACGAAATGGTGCGGCCATCCAGGCAAAGGCCATGAACAGAAGCATGGCGGAAACGCCACCAAACAGACCAACCAGCAATTCCACATCAATAAAACGTTCCAGCACTTGCTCGTCACGCACATACTTGGAGGCATGCGAACCCACGCCCATGGCAAACAGATAACAGCCAATCACCGAAGAAAACTGCATTACCGAATCGCCCAGCAAATAGCTGGACAACGCACCGGCAATAAGCTCGTAAGCCAGTCCGCAGGACGCTACAATGAAAATCGAAAAGACCAGAATGTGCTGACTTGACATGTGTTTACAATCAGGAAATTTGCTGTTTGGGTAATGCATCAAATCTTGTCTGTTTTGCAGGCTATTTGGCTGGCTTAATTGGCTCGCTTACCAGGCTGAAAAGTGGCCGGATAGCAAGTCAGCCCGGGTCAAGCCAAATTGATCGGACTGCGTCATCAATCGGCAACCCATCCGCACCGTTAACCAGGAGCCAACCTTGCCCGCCATCGTCAATTATGTCCTGCATCTGCTCTCCGCACTGCTGCTACTGGCAATATTTTTTATCGTCTATACCCGCATCACGCCCTATCATGAAGTCGACCTGATCAAACAGGGTAATCCAGCTGCAGCCCTGTCGCTATCGGGCGCGCTGATTGGTTTTTCATTGACGATTGCCTCGGGTATCCTGCATAGCTCGTCGCTGCTCGAATTTATCGGCTGGTCTTTTGGTGCCCTGGTAGTGCAAATGGCAGCCTACTATCTGGCCTCCAAACTGGCTGATGGTGTCAAACCCCATATTGAAGCTGGCAACACTGCCGTGGGCGGTTTTGTTGGTGCCTTATCGCTTACCGCAGGCATTGTCAACGCGGCCTGTCTTTCCTAAGGAGCTAATCATGAGCATTGGATCATTCATCAAGAAGCAGTTTATTGATGTCCTGCAATGGACCGAAGATACCGAAGGCGTACTGGCCTGGCGCTACCCGATGGAAGGCATGGAAATCCAGAATGGCGGCACCCTGGTGGTACGCGAATCGCAGCTGGCCGTGTTTGTCAATGAAGGTCAGATTGCCGATGTCTTTAGCGCGGGCACCTACACCTTGAATACGCAAACACTGCCAGTACTGACGTATTTAAAAAACTGGGACAAGCTGTTTGAGTCACCCTTCAAGTCGGACGTGTACTTTTACAGCACCCGCATCCAGACTGGCCGTCGCTGGGGCACACAGCAGCCCATCACCCTGCGTGACAAAGACTTTGGCATGGTGCGCCTGCGCGCCTTTGGCATGTATTCCTATCGACTGACTGATCCCAAAAAGTTTTATACCGAATTAAGCGGCACACGCGACATCTATACCCGTGATGATGTGGAAGAACAGTTGCGTGGACTGATTCTGGCGACCATGGCCACCTCCATTGGCGGCGCATCCGTACCCTTCCTCGACATGGCAGCCAATCAGGCGCTCATGGCGGACAAAGTCAAGGGTGATCTGGCGCAGGCATTTGAAAAATACGGTCTGGCCCTGGACGAATTCAATGTCGCCAGCGTGACCTTGCCCGAAGAATTGCAAGCCGCGTTGGATCGTCGCATTGCGCAAGGCATGGCAGGTGATCTCAACCAATTCACCCAATATCAGGTGGCTTCCTCTATCCCATTGGCAGCACAAAATGAAGGTGGCATAGCTGGTATTGGTGCAGGGATGTCGGCGGGGATGGTGTTGGGTCAAACCATGGCCGAAGGTCTGCGCCATGCGCAAAACCCCACAGCTGCAGCCGTACCTGCTGCCGCAGCACCAGTTGCAGCGACAGCCAGTGAAAACCCGGAAGTCAAACTGGAAAAACTCAAGACCCTGCTCGACAAAGGTCTGATTTCTGCCGCCGACTATGACAGTGCCAAGGCTGAAGTCCTGAAAAAACTGATTGGATGAGCCACTTGTTGAACACATTGCCACCAGTCCTGATATTCCCATGCCATTTGCTGCAGCCGAGCCGGCAGCGCACTGCCTGAAACATGCAAACCATCGCCTGTCCCAATTGCGGTGCTGAAGTCCGCTTTCAAAGCACTGGCTCAATCATGGCCGTGTGTGGCTATTGCCAGAGCACGCTGCTCAAGGACGCCGATAGCATCAGCAATATCGGCATCACGGGTGAAGTGCTGGAAGACTACTCCCCTTTGCAACATGGCACGACTGGTCAGTTTGGCGGCAATAGCTTTACTGTTATCGGCCGGATACAGTTGCGTTATGACGCCGGTTTTTGGAACGAGTGGTACATCCTGTTTGATAGCGGCGACACCGCCTGGCTGTCGGATGCTTCAGGTCAATACACCATCACTCGGCCAATCCAGACTGATACGACCTTACCCATCTTTGAATCATTACAACCCGGCAAGCAGGTTTTTTTAGTGGATGGTGGCTACACCGTGGCCGATATTCGCACCGCGCAATGCACCGGCGGTCAGGGTGAACTGCCATTTGCGGTGGGTAAAGGCTGGCTCGCCAAGGTGGCTGACTTACGTTTGGAACAACGCTTTAGCACGCTGGACTACTCATTTGAGAAAACCATTCTGTATCAGGGCAATGCAATCGAGTTAAGCGATCTTAAATGCCAGTTGCTGCGTGATGAGGTTGAAATACAGCGCACTGCAGGCCGCTTCAAAGGCAAGATTGACAACCTGGCCTGCCCTGCCTGTGGCGGCAATATCAAGTTTTCGCCAGGTTTGACAACCCATGTGATCTGTCCTGCCTGCAGTACACCACTTGATACCTCGGGCAAAACCGCCGCAGTGATCAGCGCTGCCCAGACGGCCACCCTCAAACTCTCGTCGATCAAAACGCCCATCACCTTGGGTGACAAGGCCACCATCGACGGACAGCGTTACGACCTGCTGGGGATATTGCGTCGCCAGGAAAGTGGCGAGTCCAATATCTGGACTGAATACCTCCTCTATTCGGCACAACAAGGATTTTTGTGGCTGGTACAAACTGATGAAGGCTGGTATCACACCGAGGTGTTAAACACCTGGCCGCAATGGCATGAAGGCAATACCGCCAAGTTGGGGGAGCAGACTTTTGCCAAAGCCTGGGATTATTCGGCCCGAGTGATCTTTGCAGCGGGCGCCTTTAACTGGCGCGTGGCCGTCGGTGAGACCACACGTGTGCTTGAATTCAATCTTGGCGAACAATCACTCACTGCGGAAATCAATCCGCACGAACTGACCTGGTCGCATTCCAGAAAAGTGAGCGCACAAATCGTGCTGGGCTGGTTTGGGAAACAAAACGAATCATTGGCCGGATCAGCCCTAATGAGCCAACCGACCCGCTATATCACGGTCGCCAACTGGGCAACTGGGCTATTGCTGTTGATCAATCTCATTCCCATGGCGCTCTCCTTTGGCTATGTCAGCGAAGTATTGTTGATTGCCTGGCTGATGATGTACCTGCCTGCCTTGGCCATGGATCGGGTATTCAAACCTGCCGAAAGCAAACCACCCAATAAAAAAATGTGAATCGAGCCCGATTGGTCACTCCCGTCAGCGCCATTTTCATCAAGCAAAAACAAGCATCAAAGAAAGATTCAGGCATGTACGAAAAATTCATCTGGTATGTGATCGTGGTGGTTTTTATTTCATCCATTCTTTGCTGGGGCCGTTTGAGTGGTTCCTCATCGAGCAGTGGCTGGCATTCTGGTGGCGGTTTTTATGGGAGTGGCGGTTTTTCAGGAGGCGGTCATAAATGAAACCAGATTCTGCGGAAACCTCGATTCAACCAGCATTGCACCCACTTTCACCAGCTTTTGCGGCGCATGGTCAGCATTTGCTAATTGACTTTTACCAAGTCAAAAAAGACCTGCTTGGCGATGAATTGCGCCTGGAAAGCCTGCTTATTCGTGCGGCTGAAATGGCCGGTGCACGGATATTATGGAAGCGTTTCCATCATTTTGGAGACGGCGCAGGTGTCACCGGCGTATTGTTACTGGCTGAATCCCATATTTCGATTCATACCTGGCCAGAGCATGGTTTTGTGGCAGCTGATATTTTTATGTGTGGACAGGCACAAGCGGATCGCGCCTTGACGGTTTTGCGACTAGGGTTTACCCCAGGTTACGAAAAAATCAGGTCAGTTTCTCGTGGTAGTGCCGATATGAAAGAAAACCTGGAGTCAGGCGAGTTGATGATTGCTGTCCGGCAATCTTGACTCATCCGATGAGCAGAATTCTGTGACAGTGAGGAAACAACACTATGCCGACGTCCGTATTAGTCGTCGATGATTCACCGATGGCGCGCAAGATGCTGATCAAGACTTTCCCCAACACCTGGGATATTGAAATTACCCAGGCTGGCAATGGTATGGAAGCACTGGAAGCCTATCGTGCGGGTAAAGCCGAAGTCATGTTTCTCGATCTCACCATGCCCCTGATCGATGGCTATACCGTCCTCGAACGACTTCAGCAGGAAGGTCTCAATACTTTTGTCATTGTGGTTTCTGCGGATGTGCAGCCAATGGCACAAGATCGGGTCAAAGAACTCGGTGCCATGGCCTTCATCAAAAAACCCATTAATCCGGGTCAGGTGGCAGCCATCCTGAGCCAGTATGGGATTCAATTATGACCCAGCTCCAACTTAACGAAGACCAGCGTGACGCCTTGCAAGAAGTAACCAATATTGCCATGGGTCAGGCGGCCTCCAAACTGGCTGAATTGCTCAATTCATTTGTTGAAATTTCCATCCCACGCATCAAACAACCGCCACCCAATGAAGTCGGCCAGGCTGTGACCGAAATGGTCGGTATGGGCACACTGGTAAGTGCGGTACGACAGTCTTTCATGGGTGAGATGCAGGGTGAAGCATTGATTATTTATGGCCAGGAAGGCTGCAATGATCTGGCTGATTTAATGGGTTATGAAAGCGATATCGACCCCAGCAGCGAAATGGAGCTGTTGCTCGACATTGGCAATATTCTGATTGGTGCCTGCCTGAACGGCATTGCTGAAGTACTGCATTCCAGCTTGTCATTTACCGCCCCATCGCTGCTGGCTCACAAGGCGTTGGTGGACAATCTGATCAAGCCCGAGCACCTGGCACTCAAAAATGCCTTGCTGATTGAAGTCAATTACCGCCTGCATCAACGCAATTTTTATTGCCATATGGTGGCACTCATGCCCGATGAGGCGATTGAGCGTCTGCAGGTGTCCGTTGATCATTTTCTGGAAAGTTTCTGATTCATGATCAATCGCCTGCAAAGTCTGATTCTTGACCACGTTGGGGTGGGCTTGTTTGCGCTTGATAAAAATATGAATCTGGTGCTGTGGAATGATTTCATGGCCAAAAACAGCCGTCACCCGGCTGAAACCGTATTGAATACCAATCTGTTTGAAGCTTTTCCCGAGCTGCCCAAAGCATGGCTGGAAAAAAAGATCAAAAGCGTTTTCATTCTCAAGAATCAGGCTTTTACCTCCTGGGAGCAACGCCCCTGGCTGTTTCAGTTTGCTCATAATCGCCCCATGACCGGCGGTATTGACTGCATGCAGCAAAATTGCACCTTCATTCCTCTCAAAGATGATCAGGGTGAGATTGAAGCCGTTGCCGTGGTGCTCATGGACGTGACTGACGCTGCCATCTATCAGCGCATGCTGATGGATGCCAATAAAAAGCTGGAGGAATCAAGCAATCGTGATGGTCTGACCGGCATCTTTAACCGGCGCTATATCGAACAGACACTGAATGCCGAAATCAAACGGGTACAGCGGCATGGCGGTGAGCTGTCGATCCTCATGTTCGATCTTGATCACTTTAAAAAAATCAATGATGTGTATGGCCATCTGGGTGGCGATGAAGTGCTGCGCGAAACCGGTCGACGGGTTGGTGGCTCGATTCGGGAAACCGATGTGGCCGGTCGTTATGGTGGCGAAGAATTTTTGCTGGTGATGCCGCATACCAATCCTGAACAGGCGATGGTCGTGGCTGAGCGGTTACGCAAAAAGATTGAGGCAACCCCTGTCGCCTTTGGTGAACTGGCCATTGCAGCCAGTGCCAGCCTGGGAGTAACCGGGTTAAGTGGTCATCATAATGAAGCCAGCCACATGATCCATGAAGCCGATATGGCACTCTATGCAGCAAAAAAACTGGGGCGCAATCGCGCCATCTGCTACGACCCACTCCTACATAAAGACGTCGCCTGAGTCGTTGAGAAACCCACGTTGATGGCACAGTCGTCGCCATACCAATCCATCACTCTAGCAACCACGCTCGGTATATAAAACAGACCGATCATTACTGTTCAATCTGCTTGCGTGCCGCTAATTCTGCATTCAACTGCATCCAATAGGCATGCCGTTGTTCATAAGCAGCTGCCGCCTTCATTGTCGGCTGCACCGTCGACCTCATATTGACCGTGACTTTGGCATCACTGCAATCTGATGCATGTTTCTGCAGCCACGCCTGTTCCAGCGCCAGCCGTGCAGCCAAACCTTCATCAGACAAACTGGCTGGATCAGGCAGTCCGGTCTTTCTGACAATCAGCCAGATCGCCAACGCCAGTATTGGCAGAATTATCAGTTCAATCATCGTTTCATCTCGTTGATCTACGCAAACTACAGGTGAGCGGTTCTGCCCCGAATGAAATTTGCGAATCATGCTCCAACTGAATTAAATGTCCGCAATCCGCTCTATGTGGCGAGCAAATATTTTAAGCTACTGTCATTTTCCGGTATGTCCCTTGCATTATGGTGCCCCATCACCCACTGTGTGCGGGCTTTGTGCATCAATCGGTACGCGCAATGTCCAGTTTGTCACGGGTGTTTTATCAGAACCATTCGACATTCACCCTTAGACCCCATATGGAGCAAACATGGCCACCATTGAGATTACCGACGCCACTTTTGGCGAAATGATTGAAAAACATCCCATCCTGATTCTGGATTTTTGGGCCACCTGGTGCGCTCCCTGCAAGAACTTTGCGCCCGTTTTTGAGGCAGCGGCTGAAAAGCATCCGGATATTGTGTTTGGCAAGATCGACACGGATGCCCAGAAAGAACTATCAAGCGGCTTTGACATTCGCTCCGTACCAACACTGATGGCGATTCGTGAAGGCGTGATGGTCGTACGTGAATCGGGTGCGGTACCGGGCAGCGTGCTCGAACAAATTATTGAGCATGTGCGCAGTCTGGACATGGATGAAATTCGCGCCGAACTGGAATCCGAACCGGATGGCATTGAATAAATCACCCTATCAACCACAGCCAAACCATACTGCATGATGAACAACAGCCATAATTCAACCGATCACAATAGTGGTGCCGGCAAGCTGCTGACGGCGGCACTGCTCAATAATTTTTTTGATGCAGGCTGGGCTATTCAGGTGCTGGTTGGCGATATGGATATGCCGCAGTTTCTCAGCTCACGCCTGGCGCGCCCGGAAATGGAAAAGCATTTACAGGTCATGGTTGATAGTGCCAAGGCATTGCCCGAACCTGTTTGCGAATTGATGCCCAAAGTGGACTGGGCTTCATGGGCAGAACTGGATGGCGCGATTGGCAGTCCCTTGCCCGAACAACAAACACGCGTCTGGGAAGCCATTGATCAATGGTTACCGCCAACCGGCCATTACCTTAATCAATATCGGGCACGGATGTCTGAGCTGTTTACATTTAGGCTTGATGCGCTGTGACAGCCTGCTTGCAAATTTAGCCTTGCAAGATCATCAGGCCCACTCAGACAAAACAAATACCCCTAAGAGGTATTTTTAAACAATCAATAAATACGTACTATACAAGGTAAATAATACCGATACTTTATCAGAGTATCGGTATTGATAAGGCTTTTTGGCGGTATTAACCACCACTGACAGTCATACTTGATTGCTGCGAATTGCGTCGTAATGAGTACTGTATTACAAATGCTGCAATGCTCGCTATGGCATCAGCCCAGGCCACGCGCCAGATCGGCCTTTAAATCTTCAATATTTTCCAGCCCGACTGCCACACGCAACAAGCCATCGCCAATACCTGCTTTGGCACGTGCTTCAGGAGACAAACGACTATGCGTGGTGGTGGCATTGTGAGTGATGGTGGTTTTGGTATCACCCAGATTGGCGGTAATGGAAATCACCCGGGTGGCATCAATCACCCGCCACGCGGCATCCTTGCCACCCTTGACGTCAAAACTCACAATCGCCCCACCACTGCTTTGCTGTCGTTGCGCCAGTTCGTATTGCGGATGCGACGGCAGCCCTGGGTAGTAAACCCGCTCAACCTGCGGCTGGGCTTCCAGCCATTGCGCCAGCAACAAGGCATTGGCTGACTGCTTTTCCAGGCGAATCGATAGTGTTTCCAATCCCTTGAGCAAGACCCAGGCGTTAAAGGCCGACAAGGTTGGTCCGGCGGTGCGCAAGAAACCCAGCGCTTTTTCATTGATCCAGTCACGTTTGCCGACCAGCGCACCGCCCAGTACCCGTCCCTGACCATCGAGATATTTGGTGGCTGAATGAATCACCACATCCGCCCCCAATGCCAGTGGCTTTTGCAAGGCTGGTGAGCAAAAACAGTTGTCCACCACAAACAGTGCACCAGCAGCTTTGGCGACCTCGGATAAGGCCGCAATATCGGCAATCTGGGTGAGTGGATTGGACGGCGTTTCCAGATAAAACAGCCTGGTATTGGGCTGACAGGCGGCTCGCCAGGCGGCCACATCATCAATGTCCACATAGCTGGTGGTGATCCCAAAGCGCGCCAGAATATTGTTGAATAAATTGATCGTGGTACCAAACAGGCTGCGCGATGCGACCAGATGATCACCGGCCGACAACTGCACCATGCAGGCCGTCAAGATAGCGCTCATGCCCGATGCGGTGGCCACACAGGCCTCACCTTCTTCGAGCGCAGCCAGTCGTTCTTCAAAAGCCGTGACCGTGGGATTGGTATAGCGCGAATACACGTTGCCAGGCTCGCTACCATCAAAACGCGCCGCGGCCTGCGCGGCGTTGTCAAACACATAGCTGGAAGTCAGGTACATCGCCTCGGAATGCTCGCCAAACTGGCTGCGATGAACACCCGCGCGCACGGCCAGGGTTTCCAGATGCAAATCGTCTGGCAGGGTGGACTGAATTGGCTGATTTGTTTTGTTATCACTCATGATCGTCTTTCCAATAAAAAACCCGCTTTAGCAAAAACCAAAGCGGGCCGGATATGGTGATCCTTCGCGCTTTAGCTGATTTGATATTTCTGTCGAAATATCGCGCCCGCAAGCTGTATCAAATCGGCGCCACGAAAGAATAGCACAAGCTCAGTCACAAGTAATAAGCTGTTTTGTTCTGACCATAGATTTTTTTTGCACTTGCTTATTTGCGAGCAGGTTGGCAAGTCAGTCGCCAAAGGGTCGTGATCTCGGCCGAACGTGCTGCGTGCAAAGGATCATTTTCGTCACTGGCACGCGCATGGGTGGGTTTGGTACTACGTCGCTCCAGCACCGTCAAACCAGCCGCATCAATATCAGCCAGCAGACTTTCGCGCGTGCGCAAACCCAAATGCTCGGCAATATCAGACATGATCAACCAACCTTCGCCACCGGGCGTCAGATGCGCTGCCAGCCCAGCCAGAAAGCCTTTGAGCATGCGGCTTTCCGGGTCATAAATAGCATGCTCCACCGGTGTGCTGGGGCGAGCAGGAATCCAGGGCGGATTGCAGACAATCAGCCCTGCCTGGCCGGGTGGAAACAAATCGGTTTCCAATACATCAATCCGACCACTCAAACCAAGTTGTGTCAGATTACTGCGGGCACATGCCAGGGCGCGGGCATCATTGTCCGTCGCCACGACTTGTTCAATGCCACGCCGCGCCAATACCGCAGCCAACACACCCGTACCGGTACCAATATCCCAAGCCACAGAGCAACCCGCGGGGATCGGCGCTTTGTTTACCAGATCAACATATTCACCCCGCACCGGCGAAAACACACCATAGTAAGGATGAATATTGCCACCCGCTGCCCCAACCGGCACACCTTTTTTGCGCCACTCATGTGCACCAATCAGGCCCAGCAATTCACGCAGCGATACGACTGAAGCAAGTGCATCGGCAGCAGGCTCACCATACACTTCGGTACAGGCTTCTTGCAGATTGGGGGCACGCCGCAAGGCAATTTGATAGTCCGCTGCCAGTTCAATCAAGATCATGCCCAAGGTACGGGCGCGCTGGGATTGCAACTGACGATGACGGTTAAACACATCACTGGGACTCACACCTTCGGCACTCGCTTCGCGCTCTTTGCGTTTCAGCGGCTTTTTATCGATGCGACGCGCCAGGGCCAAGAGCAATTGTCGAGCATTATTAAAGTCACCCCGCCACAGCAGCGCGGTGCCTTCAGAAGCAAAACGAAACGCTGAGTCGGCAGTCAAGGTGTCATCCACTACCATGACACGTTTGGGCGGCGCAGCACCGTTTTCCGAGCGCCAGCGCACCGCGTGGCTCACAGCACCTTCTTGCCATTCAAGCATGGGATAAGCTGAATCAGTATCAGTCTGAGTGGGATGCATCAAGGTGCCCTTTCATGGCGGGAACGAACCAGGCAGGATGACAGCACTGCTCAACGAATCGTCCGGATAGATTTGCGAAATTGCATAGCGTGACAAGACAGCAGGTGCCGTAACCTAAATCCAAATCAAAATCTCATCTGACGATTTGTTTGAAATCAGAGGTCGGCAGATCCAACATCACAATCCGCTTGTCGATAAAAAAGGGCGAACAGCCAATGGCCATTCGCCCCTGGTATAGCAAGTATTACAGTGCGCTTAGTCTTTGGTCGACAAATTCAAAGCGAGTTGTGACTTGGACGTATCGTCCTTGCCATCCCGCTCGCTGATGGCGGCAGGATTATTACGGGCCAGTTCAAGTATCTCAAGGTATTCCCGTGTGATGTCACCGGTCACATAACGACCATCAAAACAGGAGGCCTCAAAGTTGCGAATATTAGGATTGATATCTCGCACCGATTGCTTCATCGCTTCAATGTCCTGATAAATCAACTGATCCGCACCAATGATGCGACAGATTTCTTCATCAGTGCGGTTATGCGCCACTAATTCAGCACCAGTTGGCATATCAATGCCATAGACATTGGGAAAGCGCACCGGTGGTGCCGCAGAAGCAAAGATCACTTTCTTGGCGCCGGACTCGCGCGCCATCTGCACGATCTCGCCGGAGGTGGTACCACGCACGATGGAATCATCGACAATCAGCACATTCTTGCCTTTGAACTCGACACCGATGGCATTGAGTTTTTGGCGCACTGATTTTCTGCGCATGGACTGGCCGGGCATGATGAAGGTTCGGCCAATATAGCGGTTTTTGATGAAGCCTTCGCGATATTCAATTCCCAGCTTCATGGCCAATTGCATGGCAGCCGGACGCGATGAATCAGGAATTGGCATGACCACATCAATATCTCCCGCGCTGACTTCACGACGTACTTTTTCAGCCAGATATTCACCCATCTTCAAACGCGAAGCATAGACTGACACACCATCCATGATGGAGTCAGGACGGGCCAGATAAACATATTCAAAAATACAAGGATTCAGGCTGGGATTGTCCGCACATTGCTGGCTGTAAAACTCATTGTCTTGCGAGACGAAAATCGCTTCACCGGGTGCCACATCGCGCACGAATTTGAAGCCAAGTCCTTCCAGCGCCACTGACTCGGAAGCCGCCATGTATTCCGAACCCCGTTCGGTTTCGGCAATGCCGTAACACAAGGGACGAATCCCATAGGGATCACGAAATGCCAGCAAGCCATAACCGGCAATATGCACGACCACCGCGTAAGAACCCTTGACGCGACGATGGACACCCGCTACCGCACGGAACATGGCAGCTGGATCCAGCGAATAACCAGTGCTGGCTTGTTGCAACTCGTGCGCCAAGACGTTGAGCAGAATTTCAGAATCGGAATGGGTGTTGATGTGGCGACGATCAATCCGGAACATCTCATCCTTGAGCTGCGCCCAGTTCGTCAGATTGCCGTTATGCGCCAGTACCAGACCAAACGGTGCATTGACATAAAACGGTTGTGCTTCTTCTTCGCTGGAGGAAGATCCGGCGGTTGGATAACGAACCTGGCCAATACCTGAGTTACCAGGCAGGGCACGCATATTGCGGGTTCGAAACACATCCCGAACCAGCCCGTTGGCCTTGTACATGGAAAAGGTGGAGCCATTTGCCGTTGCAATCCCGGCTGCGTCCTGACCTCGATGCTGCAACAAAAGCAAGCCATCATAAATGAGCTGATTGACTGGCGAATGCGATACCACGCCGACGATGCCACACATAAGGAACCTCTCGATACTAGAATTTCACGTATTGCTTGAGTCGCTCAGGAAATAAGGGCTTGGCCAGATGAATGGAAGCTTCAATCATCGGACTTAATACCGCCTGCTGCCAGAAAGGCGTTTGCGTGAGGCCGGTCAGCCCCGCCAGAATCGCCAGACTCAAAACAATGACTGCGCCACGCGCAGCGCCAAACAATCCACCCAGGCCTTTGTCAGCCAATTTCAAACCGGTTGCAGCCAAAATCGTCGCGATCAGCATATTAACGACTGCCATAAGCAAAACTGTAGCCACCATGATAATCGCATAAGCCACCAGTAACTTGATCGCCTCACCCGGAATTTTATCGGGCAAATGCAAAGCCAGTTCCGGACCAAACAGATTGGCAGCGACCACCGCCACAATCCAGCCCAACAAAGACAAAATCTCGCGTATCAAGCCACGCCATAAACTGAGCAAAATGGAAACGACCATAATGCCAATCACGATGTAATCAAACCAGGTCACAAGCACTCACCGTGAAACACATCTGTCAGCATCTCGATACTGCATCAAACTGCCCCACAAGCTCATTGCAAATCCAACATGGCCGCAACAATTCCGGCAGCCTTCAGTTTGGCTTGCGCAGCTTCTGCTTCATCCTTGCTGGCAAAAGGGCCAACTCGCACACGGGTCCGCTCCCCTTCCTTGGTCTGCACAACCTGTACAAAGGTTTTTAAGCCTGTCGCTTCGACCTTGCCACGGGCTTCCTTGATTTTGTCAGGCGTTGCATAAGAACCCGTTTGCAGGACAAAACGATGGGTATCAGACTTGGCAACTTCCTTGACTGGCTCATTCATTGGTTTGACCGGTGCAGTCACTTCATTTTTTTTGACAACCGGTTTATCAATCGGTTTATCAATCGGCTTAGCCGCACTGATGGGCTTGCTGATCACTTCAGGCGGATCGATGATTTCTTCTTCAAACGGTCTGGCTTCAGATTTGTTGGGTAGCTTGTCAGGCTGACCTGACATTTGAATAACAACCGGCGTTTCCTTGGGCTTGGGTTCTTTATCCAATATCAAGGGCAGAATAATCACCGCCAGCAACACCATGACCACCGCACCAATCAGGCGTCGGCGGGCACGCCTTTTTAACGCGAGTGTTGGATCAGAACGGTAATCATCTTCATCCATCAAATTGCCAGCGCTTTCGGAAACATCATCACTTTTACGACGGCCACGCTTGCGGCGCTCAGCACCAGGAACCTTGGCACCATCAAAAAGTGGTGAATTATTGCTCGGTGCTTCCGCACTTTCGTTTTTATTTAAGAAGGAAAGAAGACCCATGCGCCAGACAGGTTACAAGACAGATTAGGAGAGTCGATGCTGCATAACCGCAGCAACTGTGTAAAACGAACCAAAGACTATGATTCTATCATTGTCAGCCACTTTACTCCGGGCCTTTTCATAGGCAACGGCGGCGGATGTAAAGCATTCGATCGAATGCTCACTATCTTCCACAAAGCCACTCGCTCGAATCATCTCGGCAATGTCTTGTGCAGCCGCAGCGCGTGGTGTTGGCAGGTCACAAACATAAAAATGGTCAACCCTGCCTTGCAGATGCTTGAGCATGCCGGCCAAATCCTTGTCCTGCATGACGCCCAACACGGCATAGGTATTGGGAAAGAAGCCCATATTATCGAGGTTTTGCCCAAGTGTTGCAGCCGCATGGGGATTATGGGCCACATCCAAGACAATAGCAGGTTGCCCTGGCAAGACCTGAAAACGGCCAGGCAATTCGACCAACGCCAAGCCATTACGAATTTCCTGCGCGCCTAATGGCAGGCGATCGGCCACTGACTCCAAGGCTGCTAAAGCTGCTGATGCATTGAGTAATTGATTGGTACCACGCAATGCCGGATAACTCAACGCATTGCGCCGTTGCTTGCGACCACCATAGCTCCATTGCTGCTGATCACCTTGATAGTTAAAGTCGCGACCAAACAACCAGAGGTCGGCATCGATTTCGCGGGCGTAATCAATCAGGCTGGCAGGCGGCATGGGATCAGCACAAATAGCTGGTCGACCAGTACGAAAAATACCTGCCTTCTCGTAGCCGATTTTTTCGCGGGTATCACCCAGAAAAGCCTGATGGTCTAAATCGATGCTGGTAATGATGGCGCAATCGGCATCAAACAGATTCACCGCGTCAAGCCTACCACCCAGACCCACCTCAAGGATGACCGCGTCCAAGGATTGGCTGGCGAAGCAATGAGTAATCGCCAAGGTGGTAAATTCAAAGTAAGTCAGCGATACACCAACTTGCGCACGCGCTGCTTCCACAGCCTGAAAATGCGGCAGCAGCTGCTCGTCGCTAACGATCTCACCTTGAATCCGGGCACGCTCATTGAAATCGATCAGATGCGGCGAAGTATGACAAGCCACTTTAAAACCCGCCTGAATCAGGATCGACTCCAGAAACGCACAGGTGGAACCTTTACCATTGGTACCACCGACGGTGAACAATACGCCGGGCAACGTAAACGCCAAGGCATCACGCACTTTACCAATTCGCGTTAAACCCATCTCAATCCCAACGGGATGCGCTGTTTCAAGATAAGTCAGCCACTCTGACAAATTGGCAAACTGTTGCTGCGTGAAAAGGGAATTCATGGTTATCAGACGTTCTCGATCATGTTTTGAGCATTGAATCAGTGATCCAATCATTCTTGAAATGGTAAATGGGGACAAGTCCAACCATAACAAGGCGCGCAGTATAAGGTAAGCTCACCAACTTGAGAAAACTGGCTGCTATGTCACTGACTGCAACAGGGTTTGCGCAAACTCGGCAAGTACCGCAAAATACGCCTTGCTTTGGGTATTAGCAACGATACCCCAAGGGAGTAAATAATAAAATGAGGCCATTAAGTGCATAAAATAAGGTATTTCTTTCAATACTAATAACAAGTATCCACAGGGACCATGCTCACTTTCTCATCTGCGATACCGTATCGGACGGCACGTTTGTGGTTTGCTGGCCTATTTGGCCTTATCATCTTGGTCGCCATTCTGTCTTATGTGCAACAATATTTTCGACCACAAAGTATTGTTGCACTGGCGCCCGACTACAAATTAAAGTGCGCCTCTTACGCGCCCTACCATCGTCCGGGTCAATCGCCATTCATTGAAAACTTTGTCGCTTCACGCAGCCAAATTGATGAGGACTTGCGTTTTCTTTCCAGCAAGTTTGCCTGCGTGCGCACTTATTCAGTCAATCAGGGACTTGATCAAGTACCAGAGCTGGCCCGCAAATATGGCATGAAAATGTATCTGGGTATCTGGATTGGCCGTGAAGCCAAAAAAAATCAGAAGGAAATCGAGCGTGGCATCGAACTGGCCAAAGCCAATGCCGATGTGATTCAGGGTGTCATTGTCGGCAATGAAGTCCTGCTGCGACGCGAACAAACCGAGGCCGGTCTGGCAGCGTATATTGATCAAGTTAAAAAACAGGTGGATCTTCCAGTGACCTATGCCGATGTATGGGAATTCTGGCTCAAACACCCTGCCCTGGCCAGCTCGGTTGATTTTGTCACTGTCCACATCCTACCGTTTTGGGAAGATGATCCCCAGCCAATTGAAAAATCCATCGAGCATGTCAGCAAGGTGATTGACAAGGTCAAACAAACTTTCAACAAGCCCATCCTGATTGGTGAAACCGGCTGGCCCAGTACTGGTAGGCAGCGCGAAACAGCTGTGCCAAGTCTGGTGAATGAAGCGCGCTATATCCGCGAGTTTGTCCATTTGGCTGAAGCCCAGGATCTTAACTACAACATCATTGAAGCGATTGACCAACCCTGGAAGCGTCGCAGTGAAGGCACGGTTGGCGGTTACTGGGGCATCTTTGATTCCCATCTCAAGCCCAAATTCAGCCTTAGCGAACCTGTCATCAATAATGGTCACAATGTCATGCATTTTGTGGGCGGACTTGCCGGTGCGCTGGTCATGCTGATTTTAGGCATGTCCTGGCACAGGGTCAGTGGCGGTATCAAACCATCGCGGGAGTTGTTGCTGATGGCCAATGGCGCATCATTTGGCACACTGGCCTGGATGCAATGGCAACATGCGCTCTTTGCTTATCGCAATCTGGGGGAATGGCTGGTATTAGGTGGTATGAGCCTGATCAGCTTGCTACTGGGGATTGGCGCCACACTTTCTGCTGCAAGCCTGAATGATCAGTTGCGACCTTTTTTGAGTTATCTGGTCTGGTTACGCCGCATCGTGCTGTTTGGTGCAGCAGTGACTGGCATTCTATTTGTCTGCGATCCGCGCTACCGAGACTTTCCCAGCTTGCTCTACCTGCCAGCCGCCATTGGCTTGCTGTCCTGTGTGATTGCTGGCAATCGTTTGTTGCGCTTTAACCGGCACGAAAAAATCCTCGGATTTCTGATGTTTGTCAGCCTGTTTGGTATCGCTTATCGCGAAGGACTGCGCAATGAGGAGGCCATTGCCTGGCTGGGCGTGACCATCATGCTGTTAGCCTCGTTTATGCAAAGCCGTCGATAAGGCCAGTAACGAACCCACCAACCCCACAGCAGCCAATTCATAGCAAAACAGGACTAGACCAGCCAGTCCACATAACACACCGAGCAATGCTGCTGTGCGGGACCGAAGCGCCCATGCCAGCAGCATGATCGCCAATGCAGCCCACCCCAACGCCTCAGTACCAAAAGTCGCCCAGACTAACCAGGCACGACTGCGGCACAAGGCATCCAAGTGATCAGTCTGTGCCATGCAAGCCTCGGCTACTGCTTGCTGTTCCACCAGATTAAAGCGGATATACAGAGTGACGAACACCACCAATAAAGCCAACAAGCCTGCCCAGATATAGAAAAAAGTGTTTTTATTCATAGCCTTATATTAACTCACAAAATTGTCGTTAAACAGCGACTTTATCCAGTTTGGCTGTCATCCGCTTGAAATATAAGGGTTGGCTCAAATCAGCAATAACCCTAGTTAAACGCTATATTCCTCGTCGCCAAACAGCGACAGTCGAGCGATCTTCAATTCATTTTCTTATGAAGAATTGGCCGAGATCATGATCAAACCTTGTTCGAGAAAAAATAAACAATAAAATTTAATCAATAAAAATCAACAATTTAGAAAAACAATCGTGGGATTTTTTGGCATTTCCCACGACTCCCTATTCAGCCAAGCGATTCATGGCCTATTTTGTGCAGAGCAATGTGTGTCAGCAACTTGACGTTTTAAATTTGCTGTCATTTCGTAGTTTAACTTTTTTATTCTGCAAACTATCGTGAGCACATCGACTCCTGTCAAATCGCCGATCGTCAAAGTCCTTTCCGCAGCCCTGATTGCTGGCGCTATTGCCGCCACTCAGTTTGCCGGCTGGTCTTGGTTAAATAAAGATACCGAGGTGGTTAGCGCCGATGCCAAAATCAACGGCTACGCATACAGCCCATATCAACACAACCAAAACCCCTTTGCCGAAAGCTATCCAAGCGACGAAGAAATTCGTGGTGACCTGGAACTGCTAGCGCAAAGCTCACACCGAATTCGTACCTACTCTTCGCTCGAAAATCCCCATGTTGCCAGCTTGGCGCGCGATGAAAAACTCTCCGTGTTGTCTGGTGCCTGGTTGGACAAGCGCGAAGACCAAAATGAAAAAGAGCTCAAGGCGCTGATTCAAACCACGCGTAAAAATGAACACGTCGAACGCGTGATGGTGGGTAACGAATCCATTTTACGTGGCGATTTGTCTGTCAATGAACTGATCAGCTATCTGGATCGCGCCCGCGATCAAATTGTTCAGCCAGTTTCTACCGCTGAACCATGGCACGTCTGGTTGCGTAATCCCGAACTGGCCAAACACGTTGATTACATCACCGTTCACTTGCTGCCTTACCATGAAGGTGTTCCCGTCGAAGAGGCACCTGAATATGTGTTGAGCCGCTACAACGAACTGGTCAAGGCCTTTCCCAACAAACATATTCTGATTGGTGAAGTGGGCTGGCCGAGTCATGGCCCTGTCATTGGTGGTGCTGTACCCTCACCAGAAAACGAAGCGCGTTTCATGCGTGAGTTTCTCAATATTGCACAAGCCAAGAAGCTTGACTACTTTGTCATGGAAGCATTTGACCAGCCATGGAAGACTGAAATTGAAGGTTGGGCAGGTCCTTACTGGGGTATGTTCAGTGCTGATCGCACAGCCAAATTCAATTGGGAAGGCCCAGTTAAAAATGATAGCAATTGGGTAAGTAAAGCGATCCTGGCCTCGGTATTGGGTTTCGTCCCGGTATTCCTGTTCTGCCTGTATTTCAATCGCTTTAAAACGATTGGTCTGGTAGGTTTTGGCATCTTGGCTCAAGCCACGATCACTGCTTTTGTGACCGGTCTTGCTCTGCCCATTGATTATTACTTTACAACACGAGATATCGCTGCCCTGTCCGGCTTGATCATTGCCATGCTGATTAGCGCATCGGTGCTACTCTCCAATGGTTTTGAGTTTGTTGAAGTCATGTTTAACGGTGGCTGGAAACGCAACTTTACGAAAAAAACAGCGCTGCCTGCACACAAAGAACCGATGATTTCTATCCATTTGGCCTGTTGCAACGAGCCACCTGAAATGGTGATTGCCACCATCAACAGTTTGGCTAAACTCGACTATACCAATTACGAAGTTTTAGTAATCGACAACAACACCAAAGATGAAGCTCTGTGGAAGCCACTTGAGCAATATATGGCTCGCTTGGGTGACAACTTCAAGTTTTTCCACTTGCCAAGCTGGCCTGGTTTTAAGGCAGGTGCACTCAATTTTGCCCTGACTAAAACGGATCCACGTGCTGAAGTGGTGGGTGTGGTTGATGCCGACTATGTGGTATCGCGCGACTGGTTGTCCAGCCTTGCTCCTCACTTTCTGGAAGAAAAAGTAGCGGTTGTGCAAGCACCACAAGCCCACCGTGACTGGCAAAATCAATTCTTCCGTCGTATGTGCAACTGGGAATTTGATGGCTTCTTCCGGATTGGCATGCACCACCGCAATGAACGCAATGCGCTGATTCAACATGGCACCATGACCCTGGTACGCCGTGAGGCACTCGAAAACGTCGGTGGCTGGTCAGAATGGTGTATTTGTGAAGATACCGAACTGGGTCTGCGCCTGATTAAAGACGGCTACGAAACCCGTTATGTGGATGAAGTGCTGGGCCGTGGGCTGACACCATCCAACTTTACTGCCTTGAAATCACAGCGCTTCCGTTGGGCCTTTGGCGCCATGCAGATTTTGAAGCATCATTTGCCTGCCTTGATCGGCAAGAGCAGTTTTGATGGCGCACAGCGTTATCACTTCTTGACTGGCTGGTTCTCCTGGTTTGGTGATGCGCTGCAGTTTGTCTTTGCATCCGCCTCCATGTTCTGGACAATCGGCATGTTGTTGTTGCCCAAGATGTTCAGCCTGCCTGTTACCGTCATGGCAGCGCCGGTATTAGGCTTCCTGATTGTGAAAGCAGCAATGGGCCCGATCCTGTATCGTGACCGCATGAAAACCAGCTGGCTTGATATTTTTGGTGCCTCGTTGGCCAGCTTGGGTCTCTCACATGCGATTGCCCGCGGTGTGTTTGCCGGTCTGATCAAACGTCGTGGTGAATTTGTTCGTACAGCTAAAGGTTGGCAACAAAAAGGTGGCGCTCTGGATGCAATTGCTCCTATTCGCGAAGAAATTGGCTTATTCCTGACTTTAGGTTTAGCTGCTTTTGCGATGGTGGCAAACCGTGGTTTCAGTGATCTGGATGCCATGTTATGGGTGAGCATGCTGCTAGTTCAATCACTGCCTTATCTGGCTGCGATTGGTTGCCAGATCGCCACTTATCTGCCGGAAAAACGCGTCGAATTCAACGCCGACGATGTGGATGTGCCAGCACATATCGAAGTGCCACAATTTGCACATAAACCAATGGTCGCAGCCAAGACAGCCATTGGCCAACTTGGCAAATCGGTTCATCTGCCAAGTGCCAAAGAGCTGAGTCAACAAATCAGTTCCAGCCTGAGTGATACTGAACGAGCTGCATCACAATAAAGTAAACCATGCTGACGATATGTCAGCATCATTAAAAAAGCCCGCTAAACGCGGGCTTTTTTAATTAAACATCAACCAAATCAGGCAACCGCATCGGCAGGCTTGTTTTGCAACAGCGCCAACAGGCGTGCAATTTCTTCGCGCATTTTGCGACGATCAACAATCATGTCAATCGCACCTTTTTGAATCAAAAACTCGGCGCGCTGAAATCCTTCAGGCAGTTTTTCACGAACCGTATTCTCAATCACACGAGGACCTGCAAAACCAATCAATGCCTTGGGCTCAGCAATCACCACATCACCCAAAAAGGCGAAGCTGGCCGATACACCACCCATCGTAGGGTCAGTCAAGACACTGATATAAGGTAATTTGGCTTCAGAAAGCTTGGTCAGCATGGCAGTGGTTTTGGCCATCTGCATCAATGACAACAAGCCTTCCTGCATCCGTGCACCGCCAGAGGCAGTGACTGAAATAAATGGCACTTTCTGTTCCAAGGCAACCTGGGCACCACGAGCAAAACGCTCACCCACCACCGAACCCATTGAGCCCCCCATGAATTCAAATTCAAAGCAAGCGGCCACCACTGGCAACGTCATGATGGAACCACCCTGCACAACCAGCGCATCCGTTTCGCCAGTGGCCTCCATGGCATCCTTGATACGATCCGGATATTTTTTGCTATCTTTAAATTTTAAAGAATCGATTGGCAAGACTTCCTGACCAATTTCAAAGCGACCTTCGGCATCCAGCAGCGCATCCAGTCGATCGCGCGCACCAATCCGCATGTGAAAATCACATTTGGGACAGACTTCAAGGTTTTTCTGCAGATCGGTCTTATACAGCACCGCTTCACAGCTTGGACACTTGACCCAGAGCCCTTCCGGAATCGTTTTACGATTGGCGGGGTCTGATTGTTTGATTCTTGGTGGCAGCAGTTTTTCAATCCAGCTCATATCACCCTTTCCTTAGTTTGATTGAGGCAAAGTCACATGACCAATCATGTTTGCCCACGCTTTAATTCTTATCAATGCCAACGATCAAGCATCCAGCGCCCGTCGAATTTCAGCCATAAAGGCCTGCAGATTACTGGCTGCATTTTCTTTACTGGATTCTTCCAGTAACTGAACAATCCGGCTACCGATCACCACCGCATCCGATTTTTCAGATACAGCCCGAGCACTACTGGCATCGCGAATACCAAAACCCACGCCGACCGGCAATGTTACCCCTTCAAGATCGAAGAGTTCTTTGATGGCCGCAATTTTACTGGCAACCTCCACCACGTCCAAATTACCTGCACCGGTCACCCCTTTAAGGGACACATAATACACGTAACCCGTCGCAATATGGGCAACTTCACGAATCCGCTTGTCGGTGGAAGTTGGTGCCAAAAGGAAAATCGGATCAATCTGCTGTGCCTTGGCCAACTCGGCAAAACTGCCGCACTCTTCCGGCGGGTAATCCACCACCAACACGCCATCTACCCCCGCTTGATGGGCTTCGGACAAAAACTTGTCACTGCCCATGCGCTCAATCGGATTGGCATAACCCATTAAAACAACGGGTGTCGTGTCGTTGGTTTGGCGAAAAGCGTGCACGTAATCTAGCACCTGACGCATGCCTACCTTGGCTTTGAGGGCGCGCTCCGATGCTCTTTGAATGACTGGACCATCGGCCATTGGGTCAGAAAACGGTACGCCGAGTTCAATCACATCCGAGCCACCGTTGACCAGCGCATGCATCAGGTCAACGGTTAGCTCTGGGTATGGATCACCGGCAGTAATGAATGGGATTAGACCTTTTTTACCTTGTGCTTCCAGATCCGCAAAAACTTCTTGAATACGTGACATGATTATTTTGCCTTGATGGTCTGAGCCAGTTGATGATCCGCACGGCACGAAGCGCGACAGTAGAATTCCATCCCCGATTTTTCGGCTACGGTATGAATATCCTTATCACCTCGGCCAGATAAATTGACCAGGACCACTTTGTCTTTCGGCAAGGTAGCCGCCAGTTTGGAACCATAGGCAATGGCATGACTGGATTCCAGTGCCGGAATGATGCCTTCAATCCGGCATAAGGTATGAAAGGCATTCAATGCTTCATCATCGGTAATGCTGACGTATTGTGCCCGGTCCGAATCCTTCAACCAGGCATGCTCAGGACCAACACCTGGGTAATCCAGACCTGCCGAGATGGAGTGGGTTTCAATGATTTGACCATCGGCATCCTGCAATAGATAAGTCCGGTTGCCGTGCAAAACACCGGGCGAACCAGCAATCAATGAAGCTGAATGACGTCCTGTATCGAGTCCATCACCGGCGGCTTCCACGCCAATCAGTTGCACATCGGCGTGATCAATATAGGGATAGAAAATCCCCATCGCATTACTGCCGCCGCCCACACAAGCGACCACATAATCGGGTTGACGGCCGACCATCTCAGGCATCTGCTCAATACACTCTTCGCCAATCACACTTTGAAAATCACGCACCATCATCGGGTAGGGATGCGGACCTGCCACCGTACCAATGATGTAGAAGGTACTTTCCACATTGGTGACCCAGTCGCGCATGGCCTCATTCAAGGCATCCTTGAGGGTTTTGGAGCCACTGGAAACCGGTATCACCGTCGCACCAAGCAGTTTCATGCGGTACACATTGGCAGCCTGACGTTCCACATCTTCGGCACCCATATAGACTACACATTCCATACCGTAACGTGCTGCAATGGTAGCGCTGGCTACACCATGCTGGCCTGCTCCGGTTTCGGCAATCACCCGTTTTTTGCCCATGCGTTTAGCCAACATGGCCTGACCGATCACATTATTGATTTTGTGAGCACCGGTATGGTTAAGGTCTTCGCGTTTGAGAAAAATCTGCGCACCACCTGCTTGTTCGGTCAGTCGCTCGGCGAAATAAATGGGACTGGGTCGACCAACATAATGTTTGAGTTCCCGTTTGAACTCGGCAATAAACTCCGCATCGTGTTGATAACGCGCATAGTTTTCCTTGAGTTCATCCAAAGCATGAACCAGCGTTTCGGAGACGAATGAACCACCATAAGGGCCAAAATGACCACGTTGATCGGGTAAGTTATACATGGAACCAGCCTTTGCGCCTTGTGGCACAGTAGATCAGTTATTGGAATGCGTACCTCAACACTAAGCTGATGCAGACAACTGCAGATCTGCGGTACGTACGGCCTCAATAAATGAACGGATTTTTTGATGATCTTTGATACCCTTGGCGCTCTCCACGCCAGAAGACACATCGACCGCATAGGGACGAATTTTGGCGATCGCCTCAGCGACATTTTGCGCATTCAAGCCACCACTTAAAACGGCCTGATGCGCGATTTCTTCGGGAATGAGTGTCCAATCGAATACCTCTCCACCTCCACCATACCCTTGAACAAAAGCATCCAATAACAAGGCCTGGGCAGAAGAAAACTGTTGCCGATATTTTAACAAATCCAGATCGGGCTGTACGCGCGCTGCACGGATAAAAGGCAAACCATGATCCAGACAATCTGCGGCAAGTTCATCGCCATGAAACTGCAACAGCGTCAATGGCACTTGCTGCCTAACTGCTGCGATTTCCGTCGGCTGTGCATTCACAAATAAACCAACCAAGGTGATGAAAGGTGGCAAATCTCGTGTGAGCAAAGCCGCTTTTTCGGGTGCAATATAGCGAGGGCTTTGGGGATAAAACACCAAACCAATCGCATCGGCACCACTTTCAACGGCACAGCACAGGTCTTCCTCGCGGGTAATGCCACAAATCTTGATGCGGGTACGTTGCATGATTGACTCGGAAAACATGAATTTTTAAGGAGTATAAGCATAAATAAGCTCATTAAGTGCTTATTATATAGCTTTTAAAAAATACACTGCACTAGTATATTAAGACAATGGCGATCTGGCAAAAAACTGCTGACTCACCCAGGCTGGCAACCCTGTCTCAGTCGGTTCCTGCCAATGATTGAATGGTAAATCAAACTGCGCCGGATATTGAATCCCCGTCAAGTACAAGCCATCAGGCATGAAAGTAGGCGCTGCGATCAACCGAGAACGTGCTGCCAGTAATTCTGTCATCCACGCCGGAGCTTGTTTGCCTTGCCCAATGTAAATCAAGGCTCCCACCAGATTGCGAATCATATGGTGCAAAAAAGCATTGGCAGAAAAATAAAAAATAAACATGCCGTCACACTGAGCAATTTGCACGTTGTACATCGTCTTGACCGGGCTTTTGGCCTGACACTCGGCAGAGCGAAACGAAGAGAAATCATGCTCTCCCACCAAGACTTGTGTGGCCTGTTGCATTGACAGTAGATTTAAATCGGCGTGAATCCAGCCTGATCGTTGAAATAAGATCGGAGAACGAGTTGCGCTCGTTTGCAAAAGATAGACATAGCTGCGAGTATGGGCGGAAAAGCGGGCATGAAAATCATGTGAAACCTGCCGCGCCCATTGCACAGCTATGCTGGGTGGCAAATAGCGATTCACGCCACGCACCCATGAAGCCAACGGACGATCCAGCTCAGTATCCAGATGCACCACCTGCCTTAGAGCATGAACACCAGCATCGGTCCTGCCCGCACAAACAACAGGAATGGGCGTTTGCGCAAATTCAAATAACGCAGTTTGAAGACGATCCTGAATGGTTTTGCCGTGCACCTGGCTTTGCCATCCAGCAAAGCCAGCACCATCATATTGAATGCCTAATGCTAGGCGTCGAGTAATTGGCAGTCCAGCAGTCTGAACCAGTACATCATTCACAGAACTGCTGACCGGTTCACATTGTTAGCCAAGTTTGGCCAATAAAGCCTGCGCCTTATCCGCCTGATTTTGCGAGCCACTAGCCAAAACTTCTTCCAATAACTCACGGGCACCTTCAGCTTCACCCATTTCGGAATAAGCCTCTGCCAATTCCAACTTGGTATTCATCTCCTGTACATCAGTCAAAGGACGCGGTTTATCCAAGCGACTATCGGCAGTCAGCACATCTGTGCGACCCTGCATTTTCTGGGTCTTCATGAAATTGGATTCCTGATTGCCCATAACGGACATGCCAGCAGCCAAATCATCATGCTCACCACCAATGATCGTTGGCAGATCAAGCGACGTTTCAGGTTTGTCAGAAACAAAAGCAGAAGGCGTGTAGTCCAGACTTTTTGCTTCAGTAGCAGGGTTCAGATCAAGGCTGATCTTGGAAAGATCAACTGGCATTTGTAATGAAGGAATCTCAGGCGACTCATCCATAGATCCCAGGCGCGAAGGTTGGAAATCTCTTTCCAGATCCAGACTTGGCTCATCTTCGTTCAGATTGGTCAAACCCAAATCGGTTGACTCAAAACTGATGGAATGATCAGCCGCCTCTTCTTTGGAGGCACTCTTCAGCTCATCCAACATCGAGGGCTCATTGAACTGAATCACACTATTTTCCCAAGGAGCAGGCGCAGATGGTTTGAATTCGAGACTAATTTCCTCTTCCTGCCCGTCTTTAGGAGGCTCTGCCAGATCGAGATCAAAATCAACCGTGTCGGAATCCAAAGGCGGCGTATCTTCTACGAGCTCAGCCACAGGTTCACTTTTTGGTGGGGCAAATGCTGAACGGGGTGAAATACTCATTGATTCGTTATATGCCGTCAACAAATCATCCGTTCCCGTGTTCAACTCCAAAGGCTCGGTAGGGGCTGTCAAAGACTCGATCTTGGCAGCAACATCAGCAGAGACCTGCCCACCTGAATACAATGGGTTTTCAGGATCAATACCAGCCCCCAAAGCCACTGCTCTTGCCCACTCATCACCCTCACCTTTGGTTGCTGCGTATAACTCACCGGCCACCATCTCAAATGATCGGGCATCGCGTCTTGCTGCATAGATCTCGAGTAATTTGACTCGTACGGAATGACGATCAGGCTGATTGCGCAGTGCTTCTTTCAAAATCTCTTCAGCCTGTAAATCGCGGCCATAGGCAATATAAACATCAGCTTCAGCAATGGGATCAACTTCATTGGCATCAAGCTGACTTGCTGACGGATTAAAACTGGAAGAAAACACACTGGTCTGACCAGATACCGTCACGTTGGACGTATCCACACTTTGTCCGCCAGTCTTACCAAACAAGGAGTGTCCACCAATACTGGAAACGGCTAAAAGACTGTCACCCATGGCAGGCTCAGCTGCACGCTTTTTGCGTTGTAACCAGGCAAACCCCAAGGCACCCGCAATCAGCGCACCCACACCACCCAATGCCAATGGGTTGGATAAGAGGCCATCCACCATGGAGGGCTCTTCAGCGATGGGTACCACTGGCGTATTTTCTGCAACTGGTGCCGGTGCTGCCGCAACAGGCTCCTCTTTGGCGGGCTCAGCCACTTCAGGCTTAACTTCCACTTTGGGTTCTTCTTTAACCGGCTCAGCAACTGGCTCGCTGACAGGCGCTTTCTCAGCGACTGGCGGCGTAAGTTCAACAGTGGGCTTTTCAACAGGCTTCTCTGGCGCTTTCTTCACTGCTTCCACAGGTGCAGGCTGAGTCACAACAGGCATTTCCACTTTAGCTGGCGGTGGCACCACAGCAGCAACTGGTGGTGTCTGCGCCGCTTGCTGTGATTTGGCCAAAGCAGCATTCCTCAACTCCAACTGAGTTTTAAGATCATTAATACTTTTTTCAAGCTCAACGATACGTTTGTTTGCCTCGCTCACTGCGGCCGATTCTTTTTTATCAACGCCACCAGCTGCCGCACCCGCAACGCCCTCACCTGGCTTGACCAGCTTCAACTTATCGCCAGAGTTATTAGGATCAACACCCGGCTCTTGGACTTTGGCTTCGATTTTTCCTGAAGACCCTTGTTTTGCCGTAGTGGGCACAGCCTTTTGCTTGGCGACATTGTTGGCCAACTGCTCTTTATATGCGCCGAAATCACTAGACGATGCAGAAACCGACTTTCTTCCCTCACCAGAATCAGCTACCGCATTCGGGCTACCCACCGATGCAGGAAGTGCCAGGTTGGCACCTGAACGAATCAGGTTCATATTGCCATTGATGAAGGCATTTGGATTGGATTGATAGAGCACAGCCATTGTCTTATCCAGAGACAATGTACTTTCCTGAAACTGTTTAGCAATACCCGACAAGGTATCACCAGGCTTGACGCGATATTGCTTGCCATCTTGAATGGCAGTTGGCTCTGCTGGTGGCGTATCAACAGACTTAGCAGCCCTGACCACAACTGGTCGACGTACTTTTTTAGGGCGATCTTCGGTATAAGGCAAGTCATTGCCGCTTACCCGATTATCCACTACCACTTCACCAACCTGGGCTCCAGCTTTGCTTTCAGGAGGGTCCAACAAAAATGTAAACTCACGCACCAGCTTCCCGGAAGACCAGTTAAGCTCAACCAGCACATCGACAAATGGTTCATTCAGTGGCCGAGATGAAGTGACTTTGACAACAGGTTTACCGCTAGCATCCTTGTCAACAGCAAATCGTAAGGTGGAAAGCGAACCACTATATTCAATATTGGCAGATCGGTATGCCTCGACTGGCGCCAGTTTTGCTGTTAAAGAGAGTGCCTCATCTTTTGAGACAGAAGTCAGTTCAATTTCGGCTCGTAACGGTTGACCAAGTGCAGAATAAACATTCAGGCGTCCGAGGCCAGCAGCCTGAACCTGAGAGGAAACCACACCACTCAAGAAAAGTCCCGACAGCGCCACTTGCACCAGTCGAACTGTTCTTTTCAGCTTTTTATTAGGTATCTCACTATGCGTAAACACGCACGCCTCCCTGTTTAAACGAATGTTTTACATTAACATCAAGCCTTTACGCTGGCAAGCTCAACCATAGCTGGAAGAAATTAAATCTCGTTAATTCACCAAATGACTTTGCCAACATATTAAGCTGCAAATCATGTCAGTACCTTGTTATTTCACAAAAGGATACGTAACATACGACGCAAAGGCTCAGCAGCTCCCCACAAAAGCTGATCCCCAATCGTAAAAGCACCAAGATATTCTGGGCCCATTGCCAACTTACGCAACCGCCCTACCGGAATAGTTAACGTGCCGGTGACTGCCGCAGGGGTCAAATCACGCATGGAGTCCTCCCGAGTATTAGGAACAACACGAGCCCAAGTGTTGGCTGATTTCAACATATCCTCAATCTCATCCAGCGGCACATTTTTCTTCAATTTAATCGTCAAAGCCTGCGAGTGGCAGCGCATCGCACCAATACGAATACACAAACCATCCACGGGTATGGCACTTTGAGCCTTACCATCGCCTCGGCCAAGAATCTTGTTAGTTTCAGCACCACCCTTCCACTCCTCGCGACTCATACCATCGCCAAGATCCTTATCAATCCATGGAATCAAATTTCCGGCCAAAGGTACGCCAAAGTTTTTGGTTTCATCAGCAGAGAAACCATGCTGCTTTTCCAGAACCCGACGGTCAATTTCAAGAATGGCAGAAGCTGGGTTGCTTAACAGGTCACTCACAGCACCATTAATAGCGCCAAATTGGGTCAGCAATTCACGCATGTGTTGTGCACCACCACCAGATGCAGCCTGATAGGTCATGGAGGTCATCCACTCAATCAAATCATTTTGAAAAAGACCGCCAAGTCCCATCAACATGCAACTGACCGTACAGTTACCACCAATAAAATTCTTTACACCATGACTTATGCCATTTTCAATCACATCTAGGTTGACTGGATCAAGAACAATAATGGCGTCCTGATTCATGCGCAAACTAGAGGCTGCATCAATCCAGTATCCTTGCCAACCAGCCTCACGCAGCTTAGGAAAAACTTCATTGGTGTAATCACCACCCTGACAAGTCAGGATGACATCCATTTTTTTCAGTGCATCAATATCCGTTGCACTTAATAATCGGCCTTCTTTAGTCGTAGAAGGAGCAAAGTCAGGCAGACTGCCTCCAGCAGCACTCGTTGAAAAGAATACCGGTTCAAAATAATCAAAGTCATGCTCTTCAAGCATGCGCTGCATTAAAACCGAGCCAACCATGCCACGCCAACCAATCAAACCAACAGATTTCATGTGAGTTCTCTAAACAGTTTGCAATAAATTATTGCCACAGCAATTTTGCGGCAAAAGAATATCTACAATTTCAATGATTAACCAAGCGCTTTTAAGACAGCATCACCCATCTCTTTTGTGCCAACGCGTTGCATGCCTGCCTCGTAAATATCACCCGTCCGATAACCTTGTGACAATACCACCTTCACCGCATTTTCTATACGATCAGCCTGCTCCGCCTTATTGAGTGAATAACGCAACATCATGGCCACCGATAAAATGGTTGCCAATGGATTAGCAATACCTTTACCTGCAATATCAGGTGCAGAGCCATGCGAAGGTTCATATAAACCCTTTTGCGCTTGATCCAATGAAGCCGAAGGCAACATACCAATTGATCCCGTCAACATTGATGCCTCATCAGACAAAATATCACCAAAGAGATTACCCGTAACAATGACATCAAATTGTTTGGGATTCTTCAGCAATTGCATGGCCGCATTATCCACATACATATGCGACAACTCGACATCAGCATAGTCTTTATGAACTTCAATCACTATTTCACGCCACAGCTGTGAAGTCTCCAGTACGTTGGCTTTATCTACCGAACATAATTTTTTGCCACGTTTACGAGCTGTTTCAAAGCCCACCTTGGCAATTCTTCTGACCTCTGATTCCGAATAATGCATCGTATCAAAACCTTGACGTTCGCCATTCTCAAGCTGACGAATTCCGCGCGGCTGTCCAAAATAAATATCACCAGTCAATTCGCGAATAATGAGAATATCCAAGCCTGCCACCACTTCTGCTTTAAGTGTTGAAGCATTGGCCAACTCGGGATAAAGGATCGCAGGACGTAAATTGGCAAAGAGACCCAGACTTTTACGCAATCCCAAAATCGCTTGCTCAGGTCTTAAAGATCGTTCCAGATTATCGTATTTAAAATCACCAACGGCACCAAACAGAATTGCATTCGATTCTTGAGCGAGCTTTAAGGTTGCATCAGGTAGGGGATGACCACTTGCCTCGTATCCCGCACCACCCACTGGGGCATACTCCAATTCAAATGACTCACCGAGTACCTTCAGGACACGCACAGCCTCAGCCACAATTTCCTTGCCAATACCATCACCTGGTAAAACTGCTATCTTCATTTATTCATCTTTCTTTTCAGTTATTCGCTCAACCAGAACCTTTTCACAAGTTTTAAATAACAAGTAAAAGGTTGCACTTACCAAACCAGAAATAATCAGCTCAGCTAATTGTCTCAATGCCCCATCCATTAATGCTTGCCAGCCATGCTCAATTAAAAGATCGAGGTTTGCCTGCAAAAGATGAAGCAAATTTAATGACATCAGCCCAAACAACAAAAAGCTCAGGCACAACAACAAAAAAGCAACAAACCAATGCTTGGAAAGAAAAGTTTTTAATCGAGTCGGCGTAATCAAACTTGAAGTCTTCGCACAAATTAAATCTGACGAGCCAACCAAGGCTGTTGCTGCAATCTATCCGCTTCAAAAGCTTTAATCTTGTCGGACTGTCTGAGTGTTAGGCCAATATCATCCAAACCATTCAGTAAACAATATCGACGGAACTCTTCAACATTAAAACCAATAACGCGCTTAGATGGTGTTTCAACTTCCATTTTCTTCAAGTCAATAATCAGACTATAACCAGGTGTTTCGTATACCTCGTTGAATAAGCGATCAACTTCCTGCTCACTCAACACAATAGGCAAAACACCATTTTTGAAACAGTTATTGAAAAAAATATCAGCAAAGGATGGTGCAATCAGGGCACGAAAACCTTGCTGTTCAAGCGCCCATGGTGCATGCTCCCGAGATGAGCCACACCCAAAATTTTTGCGAGCAAGCAAGATAGAAGCGTCCTTGTAGCGCGGCAGATTCAAAACAAAATCAGGATTCAACGGACGTCCCGAGTTATCCATACCTGGTTCACCTTGATCCAGATAACGCCACTCATCAAACAGATTAGGCCCAAATCCTGTACGTTTAATCGATTTTAGAAATTGTTTGGGAATAATGGCATCTGTATCCACGTTCTCGCGATCCAGTGGCAAGACCAAGCCTTGATGAACAGTAAACTTATCCATTTGATCAATCCTTATTTGGCTTTATCAGCGGCTTTTTCAATTGCTTCACCACCTTTTTTAATATCCGTTCCTAAACCTTGCAGCGTATTGCAACCAGCCAAAAAACCAAACAATAAACATCCAAATAAAATCTTATTCATAACCATCTCATAACAGAAAACTCAAATTGAATCCAAAGACCTAATGACGGATTAAATACAAATGCAACGCAATTTAAAACGCTCTTACATCGACAAAATGTCCCGCAATAGCAGCAGCAGCAGCCATAGCTGGAGAAACTAAATGAGTTCGCCCCCCGGCTCCTTGACGCCCTTCAAAATTTCTATTCGAGGTAGATGCACAACGCTCACCTGGTTCCAACTTATCGGCATTCATTGCCAAACACATTGAACATCCCGGTTCACGCCACTCAAAGCCTGCGGCAAGGAATATCTGATGCAAACCTTCCTTCTCAGCTTGCTCTTTGACCAATCCAGAACCAGGAACAACCAAGGCCAACCTGACATTAGTGGCTTTCTTGCGACCTTTGATTACACTGGCAGCGGCGCGCAAATCCTCAATACGTGAGTTAGTACATGAACCAATAAACACTTTATCAATTTGTACATCTTTCAATGCCATACCTGGATGCAATCCCATATATTGAACGGCGCGAGAAATAGCTTCTTTTTTACTTGGATCAACTTCCAGAGCAGGATCCGGAACGACATCATCAATGGTTAATACCATCTCTGGTGAAGTTCCCCAAGTAACCTGAGGCTTGATAAATGAAGCGTCCAGATTAACTACGCGATCAAATTGAGCTCCCTCATCTGAATACAAGGTGCGCCAATAGGTAAGCGCTTTTTCTAAATCGGCATCAGTTGGACTAAAAGGACGATTTTGCACATAGTCCAAAGTAGTCTGGTCTACTGCTATCAGTCCTGCCCGAGCCCCCGCCTCAATGGCCATATTGCAGATGGTCATCCGACCTTCCATCGACATATTTCGAATTGTCGAACCGGCAAATTCAATCGTACATCCCGTACCACCGGCCGTACCAATTTTGCCGATAACAGCCAGAACGAGATCCTTGGCACTGACACCCGGCCCTAATTCGCCATCAACCTGGACCAGAAGATTCTTCGCTTTTTTCATCAGCAAAGTCTGGGTTGCTAAAACGTGTTCCACTTCGGAGGTGCCAATACCAAAAGCCAGCGCCCCAAATGCGCCATGGGTACTGGTATGGGAATCGCCACAAACGACTGTCATACCAGGCAGAGTGGCACCCTGCTCAGGCCCAATGACATGCACAATGCCTTGTCGCTTGTCATTCATTTTGAATTGTGTAATACCGTATTGATCACAATTCTGATCCAAAGTCTCAATCTGAAGCCGTGAGACGGGATCGCTAATCCCCGCCGAACGATCAGTGGTCGGCACATTATGATCAGACACTGCCAAATTTGCAGAAACTCTCCACAATGGACGATGTGCCAGTTTTAGTCCATCAAATGCTTGCGGACTAGTGACTTCGTGCACCAAATGACGATCAATATAAAGAATTGAAGTCCCATCTGCTTCCGTATGCACAACATGTGCATCCCACAATTTGTCATAGAGAGTTTTTGCCATTGCCAACACCTGATTAGAGCTTGAGATTATGCCATAGGTAACATTTTCGCCGCCTGATGTGATAGGAAACGAAAAAGCCGGCATTTAGCCGGCTTTTAATAGATCCAGCTAAAGATTAACGTTGATCAATCTTTTTCACATCACGAGTTGTTGCACCAACAAACAGCTGACGTGGACGACCAATCTTATATTCTGGATCGGTAATCATTTCTTGCCACTGAGCAATCCAACCTACCGTACGTGCCAGAGCAAAAATGCAAGTAAACATAGCCGTTGGAATACCTAATGCACGCTGCACAATACCTGAGTAAAAATCGACATTCGGATACAGTTTACGTGAGACAAAGTATTCGTCTTCAAGCGCAATTTTTTCCAATGTCATAGCCAGCTTGAAGAGCGGATCATTTTCCAGGCCGAGCTCATTCAATACTTCATAGCAGGTTTCACGCATCAATTTGGCACGTGGATCATAGTTTTTGTAAACACGGTGACCAAAACCCATCAGACGCACACCGGAGTTTTTGTCTTTGACTTTTTCAATGAATTCACCGATCTTCTCGACACCACCCATTTTTTGAATGTCATTGAGCATCACCAAACACGCCTCATTTGCACCGCCATGGGCTGGCCCCCACAAACAAGCCACACCCGCAGCAATTGCTGCAAATGGATTGGTCCCCGAGGAACCAGCCAAGCGTACTGTCGATGTAGAAGCATTCTGCTCGTGATCAGCATGCAAAATGAAGATACGATCCAAGGCACGAACCAGTACCTCATTGACTTTGTATTCTTCACAAGGTGTTGCAAACATCATCTGCATGAAGTTTGCTGAATAGGACAGATTGTTCTTAGGATAAACAAAAGGCTGACCAATCGTATATTTGTGCGCCATTGCCACCAATGTAGGCATTTTGGCAATTAAGCGAATTGCCGAAATTTCACGTTGATGCGGATCAGTGATTTCAATCGCATCTGGATAAAAGGCAGCCATTGCACCAATAGTACCTGTCAACACTGCCATGGGATGAGCATCTCGGCGGAAACCGCGCAGGAAAAATTGCATTTGCTCATGCACCATCGTGTGATTCATCACATCGTTGGTAAATGCAGTTTTTTCTGCCACGTTAGGTAACTCACCTTTAAGCAACAAATAGCAAGTCTCGAGGAAATCGCAATTTACTGCCAATTGTTCAATCGGGTAACCGCGGTATAAGAGCTCACCTTTATCGCCATCGATATAGGTAATTTTAGAGTTACAGGAAGCCGTGGACATAAAACCTGAATCATAAGTAAACATACCTGTGGAGGCATATAACTTACGGATATCAATGACGTCAGGGCCAACCGTACCTTTATAGATTGGGAATTCCACACTAGGAGCACCGTTGGAAAACGATAAAGTGGCTTTTACATCGGAGGGAGTCATGAGTGGCTTCCTTATGGTGAGCAAGTTAATGGTTTAAGTAATTCAAACTGCACGCAAGCGATTAAGCACAAGCAAGACAGATTGGGTTTGCAAAGAATCATCTGGTTCTTTCCTGGAAAGCAGTAGATCCAAGAGTTCATTGTCAGATAAATCAAGTAAAGCAGAAAGCGCGCCCACCTCATCATCACTTAGCTCTGACTCATGCTCATCCAGAAAACGCGTCAGAATCACGTCATTTTCCAGAAGCCCCCGCCGCGCACGCCAACGTAAGCGTGCACGATTTAAGGGATCAGACTGATGAGAGGGCATTATCACTAACTTATACGGTCCGACGGACCATAAGTTCTTTGATTTTGCCAATCGCCTTGGTTGGGTTTAGTCCTTTCGGACAAACATCCACGCAATTCATAATCGTGTGGCAGCGGAACAGCCGATAAGGATCTTCCAAATTATCCAATCGCTCACCCGTTACCTGATCACGACTATCCGCAATAAAGCGATAGGCCTGGAGCAATCCAGCCGGCCCCACAAACTTATCAGGGTTCCACCAAAATGATGGACATGAAGTTGAGCAGCAGGCGCACAAGATACATTCATAAAGGCCATCAAGCTCTTCACGTTCTTCCGGCGACTGCAAACGCTCTTTCTCTGGCGGAGGCGTATCGTTAATCAAATACGGGCGAATCGAATGATATTGTTTAAAGAACTGTGTCATATCGACGATCAAGTCGCGAATGACAGGAAGCCCTGGCAATGGCCGCAAAACAATCGGTTCTTGCAGCTCATTTAGGTTTGTTGTGCATGCCAGACGATTTTTGCCATTGACATTCATCGCATCTGACCCGCAAACACCCTCGCGACACGAACGGCGTAGCGCTAAAGAGTCATCCACATCAGACTTGATGCGCTGGAGGGCATCAAGCAACATTTTGTCAGTCTCTTTGAGTTCGACTTCCAGATCCTGCATATAGGGCTTGGCATCCTTGTCAGGATCATAGCGATAGATTTGAAACTTGATTGTACGTGGCATTTTTAACCTCAAAATTAGAAGGTACGAGCCTTGGGCTTGAATGTTTCAACGGTAAGCGGCTGTGTTTTTACTGGTTTGTAGTCCAAACGATTACCTTCCGAGAACCAGAGTGTGTGCTTCATCCAGTTTTCATCATCACGCTTCTCATAGTCACGATGTGCGTGTGCTCCACGGCTCTCTTTACGTGCAGCCGCAGAAGTAATCGTCGCCTTTGCCGTTTCAACCAAATTGTCCAGTTCCAACGCTTCAATCCGAGCCGTATTAAAGACCTTGGATTTATCTTTAATGAAAACATTTTTCGCGCGTTCGGCCAATCCAAGAATCTTGGTCACGCCACTATTCAGCAACTCATCTGTGCGGAACACACCGCAGTGGTACTGCATAGCTGCACGAATATCATTTGCCACATCTTGAACGCGCTCACCAGAACTTGAACCATCAATCTTGGCCAAGCGAGACAGCGCAAAATCAGCTGCATCAGCAGGCAAAGGCTTATGTTCTTTGTTCTTGAGGTTGTATTGAACAATATGATTACCGGCAGCACGACCAAACACCACCAGATCTAGCAGGGAGTTAGTTCCAAGTCTATTAGCACCATGTACTGATACACAAGCACACTCACCAATGGCATACATACCGTTAACAATCTCGTTAGGGCTACCATTTTTAGGTACCACAACCTGACCGTAAATATTGGTTGGAATGCCACCCATCTGGTAGTGAATCGTTGGTACAACTGGAATAGGCTCTTTAGTGCAATCAACGTTTGCAAACTTGTGAGCAATCTCAGCAATTGAAGGCAGTCGCTTATTAATCGTATCTGCACCCAAGTGATCCAACTTCAACAACACATGATCTTTGTTTGGACCACAACCACGACCTTCTTTGATTTCCTGATCCATCGATCGCGAAACAAAGTCACGCGGCGCCAAGTCCTTCAAAGTTGGTGCATAGCGCTCCATAAAGCGCTCACCATTACAGTTGAGCAGAATGCCACCCTCACCACGCACACCTTCGGTGATGAGCACCCCAGCACCAGCAACACCGGTTGGATGGAATTGCCAGAACTCCATATCCTCCAGCGGAAAGCCTGCACGAGCAGCCATGCCCATGCCATCACCAGTATTAATAAACGCATTCGTAGAAGCCGCCCAGATACGGCCAGCACCACCCGTCGCAAACAGCGTGGTCTTGGCTTGCAGAATCATGACTTCGCCAGTTTCCATTTCCAGCGCCACAACCCCAAGTACATCACCGTCAGCATCACGGATCAGATCAAGCGCCATCCACTCCACAAAGAAGTGTGTTTTTGCCCGTACATTGCGTTGATAAAGCGTATGTAAAAGTGCGTGACCAGTTCGATCGGCCGCGGCACAAGCACGCGCAACTGGTTTTTCACCAAAATTGGCAGAATGACCACCAAATGGGCGCTGATAGATCGTGCCATCGGCATTACGATCAAATGGCATGCCGAAATGCTCAAGCTCGTAAACCACCTTTGGCGCTTCACGGCACATGAACTCAATCGCATCCTGATCACCCAGATAGTCCGAACCCTTAACGGTGTCAAACATATGCCAGTACCAGTTATCCTCGGTCATATTACCCAAAGATGCGCCAATACCACCCTGCGCAGCAACAGTATGCGAACGAGTTGGAAAAACTTTCGAGAGCACGGCAACGTTGAGACCAGCTTCAGCCAATTGCAAAGAAGCCCGCATGCCAGCGCCACCAGCACCGACAATAACAGCATCAAAACGACGTGTTGGAATGGAGGATTTCACAGCTACCACGATTAAGCTCTCCAGAGAATCTGCGCCGCCCAACCGGCACAAGCAATCAGCCACAAAATGGTGGCGACCTGTAATACCAAGCGCACAGCTACTGGCTTGACGTAATCCATCCAAATATCACGGATACCGACCCAAGCATGGTAGAACAATGCGACAAAAACAACGAAGGTAGCCAACTTCATCCACTGATGAGAAAAAAGACCTGCCCAACCATCATAAGAAAAATTATTAGCTGTCAAAAAAGCGACTAGCAAGATAACTGTATAGACCGCCATGACAACAGCAGTAATACGCTGCGCCAACCAATCACGCAAACCATAATGCGCCCCCACTACCAAGCGTTTTGGGCCAATATTATTTGTAGTCATCTCAGAATACTCCAAACAGTTTCAAAGCCACCAAGCCGGCCAAGGGCAGACTCACAGCAAAAACCACGGCGGCAGACTTGCCAGCAGACTCTTTATCCACACCAATGTGATTATCCATAATCAGGTGTCGAACACCCGCACAAAAATGATGCAAATAGGCCCAAGACAAAGCCAGAATCACTAGCTTGGCAAAAACACCTTCCACGATCGACTTGAGATTGGCAAAACTAATTTCAGAAGTCAGACTTTGCTCAAACAAATATAAAATGAAGGGCAATAGCAAGAACATCAAAGCACCGCTAACCCGATGCAAAATGGACAAAATACCTGCCAATGGCAAACGGTATTTGATGATTTGTGAAATATGGATATTCCGGTATTCGGGCCGGATCTTTTTTGTTTTGGAGTTAAGCACTTCCGCCATGATTGCTTCCTGCTTAGAGTTGAAAAATGAGGGCAAATGGTTTTTCAGTATTGACAATCGAAAAACCTGTTGATTTTAACTGCATGATCATACTTCTGTCATTTATAAGTCTGATAACCAGTGCACATTTACCAATAAATTGAGTGTCGGATTTATCAACTTAACTCATTGTGATAATAAAAATGCTCGGTCAAATAAAGTCCCCTACGCACTTCTGCTGGCCGGTCCTGGTAAGTCATCGACACACGTTCAACACTTAACAATGGCGTACCCGTAACCACACCCAACCATTGGGCAGAATTTGCATCAGCCAAAACGGCGCGCACTTTTTCTTCTGCCCTAACTAACCTAGTACCAAATTCCGCTTCAAACAAAGCGTACATAGGCCCTTTATATTCAATTAGGCGTTCCGCAGTCAGGCCTTTAAACAAGTTGGCAGGCAGCCAAATCTCATCCAGAATTGTTGGCACCGACTTAAATGAAAGCAAACGACGAATCAGAATCATTGACTCCCCGGCTTTCAACTGCAGCATCCGCGCAACATCGGCGCTAGCCCTGGCGCGTCGGCACTCCAGCAACTTGTTTTCTGCTGCAACAGAATTACCGTCATCAGGTATCAGACGCAAAAAACGGAACTGCGCTTTCGCCTCCTGATGCGTCGCAACAAAAGTACCCTTTCCTTGACGACGAACCACCAGATTTTCCTGGGCCATTTCGTCAATCGCCTTGCGTACAGTACCTTGACTGACACCATAACGAGCCGCCAAATCCACTTCGCTGGGAATCAACTCCCCCGGCTTCCACTCCCCTGACTCCAGACTTTTGGTAATCAACCCCTTGATTTGCTGATAAAGCGGACTAAAAGTCGGTGAAGCCGCAGCCCGCATAGCCTCCACCTCGCCAGAAGGCGAGCCAGAGATGCCCATATGAGTCGCCGAAGCCGCACTTGTCATATTTCAGATTTCACCACATTAAACAACATTTCGTCCAGAATTTTTATATTAGTTTTATGTCTTATATAAGACATAAGATATAGATTGACACCATCATACTCCAAAACTAAACTAATCGTTTGGCTGCGTTGCGCAATAGATGACTGAAAAATGTGAAAAACACCGCATTTTTTGTGGCATTGCTCTATTAGCACTCGCCAGTTCCGGATAAGATGACTGGCTGACTGTTGTTGCAGGACAAAATCAATTTCCAGTGATTTGAACTGAACTACAATCCTTTCTTTGGAATTCCTTTAAACAATCCAGCGCCAAGTGCGCCCACCTATTTCTACTCACCACGGAGAATATCATCATGGCAAAAGCTGCTAAGCGTGTTGCAGTTACCGGCGCCGCCGGTCAAATCGGTTATGCCCTTCTGTTTCGCATCGCTTCAGGCGAAATGCTGGGCAAGGATCAACCAGTTATTCTGCAATTGCTAGAGATTCCTGACGAGAAAGCACAAAACGCTCTCAAAGGCGTGATCATGGAGCTGGAAGACTGCGCATTCCCATTATTGGCTGGTATCGAAGCCCATAGCGATCCAATGACCGCTTTTAAAGATACAGACTACGCTTTGCTGGTTGGTGCTCGTCCTCGCGGTCCAGGCATGGAGCGTGCCGATCTGTTGGCTGCCAATGCCCAGATTTTCACCGCTCAAGGTAAAGCACTCAATGCGGTTGCTTCACGTGATGTACGTGTTTTGGTCGTTGGCAACCCAGCCAACACCAATGCCTATATCGCCATGAAATCTGCACCTGATCTGCCTGCTAAAAACTTCACTGCCATGTTGCGTCTGGATCACAACCGTGCTGCATCACAAATTGCTGCCAAAACTGGCAAACCAGTTGCTGCAATCGAAAAACTGGCTGTTTGGGGCAATCACTCTCCAACTATGTATGCTGACTACCGTTTTGCCACCATTGATGGCCAATCAGTCAAAGAAATGATCAATGATGAAGTTTGGAACAAAGACGTGTTCCTGCCAACCGTTGGCAAACGTGGTGCCGCCATTATTGCTGCACGTGGTGTTTCTTCTGCTGCTTCTGCTGCCAATGCTGCCATTGATCACATGCGTGATTGGGCACTAGGTACCAATGGTAAATGGGTCACGATGGGCATTCCTTCCAATGGCGAATACGGCATTCCTAAAGAAGTCATGTTTGGCTACCCAGTCACTTGCGAAAATGGCGAATACAAACTTGTTGAAGGCCTGCCTATTGATGCCTTTTCACAAGAATGCATCAACAAAACCTTGGCAGAGCTGCAAGGCGAACAAGATGGTGTTAAACACCTGCTGTAATTTTTAAGTTGCCAAGCAACTTGATATAAAAGGCGAGATAATTTTCTCGCCTTTTTTTACGCCTTTTTTACAACTTTTGTATGTACTCACTCTCACCCACCGTCATTAATCATCAACATGCATCCGTCCGATCAACTATTTGAAAGTGAAGCCACGTTACCCATGATCCCGGTATGCGATCATTACGCTGGCAGTGAAAAATTGATGCGTAAATCATTGGATTTACAACAGCAGTTAAAAGGCATTTTTGACATCACTTTTGATTGTGAAGATGGCGCGGCCGCTGGCAATGAGCTCGCACATGCGCGACTGGTCGCCCAACTCATCAACACCACAGACAGTACTTATCAACGTGTCGGCATACGGATTCACGATATTGGCCATGCAAGCTGGAAGAATGATATTGATTGCATTTTGGATGGTACCGCAGACCGACTGGCCTACGTCACCTTACCCAAAGTCAGTGGTGTAGCGCAAACCCAGCGTATGATTGACTATATCAATGAAGTAGTGAGCAAAACGGGATTGGCACGACTGGTGCCAATTCATGTGCTGATTGAAAACTATACCGCCCTTTACGAGGCCCGCCAGATTGCGGCCTTGCCCCAGGTGGAATGTCTCAGCTTTGGCATCATGGATTTCGTCTCGGCACATTACGGTACTGTTCCAGGCAGCGCCATGCAATCGCCCGGACAGTTTAGCCACCCGCTGATTCAACGTGCCAAACTCGAAATTGCAGCCGCCTGCCACGCCTACAGTAAAGTCCCGTCACACAATGTCACCACCGAGATTCGTGATCTCACCGTCGTTGCCAATGACGCCGCAAGAGCCCGCTCTGAATTTGGCTACACACGCATGTGGAGCATTCATCCTGAGCAAATTCGTCCCATTGTCAGTGCCTTCAGCCCTGCCCTGACTGATATTGCCGATGCCGAAGCCATTTTGCTGGCAGCTTCAGAAAAACACTGGGGACCAATTCATTACCAGGGAAAACTGCATGACCGCGCCAGTTATCGTTATTACTGGCAAGTACTGCAACGTGCCAAACAGCTTGGCTTGACGCTGAGTGAACCCGTACTGCAACGATTTTTCTCAATTGAATAACGCAAAGAACATGACGAATTCACTGTCAACAGCGCATAATAAGCATACTGGTTGATGTATTTAAACAATTCCAACTTGGCTTACTTAAAAGCGCTTATTTGCATTCAATACCCCCGCAGAACATGAATCACATGGAGCACGCCAAGACTCGATCAGATAAATTGATAGTCGCTTGCCGTTATTTATTACGTTTTTATCCGTACAAAATTTGTTTCAATTCTCTCAATACCTCAATTCACCGATTGCAGTAGAGTCATGCCACCCTGAGCCAGCTTTGGACGATCTGGTGAAGTAGGTGTGATGCAAGCCTTTTTTTGGAGATTAATACATGAAAACTTTTCTGCCCGTTTTAGCAATTTGCAGCTTAGGCTTGCTGGCCGCCTGCAATACCACTCAGCAACCACAAATCAGCCAAGCGGCATCTGCTGTCGCAGCACCGGCAGCTAGTAACGTCGCTGCCGTAACACCAACAGCAAGCGCACTAGTCGCCATTCAGGCAGCTGCGGCAACACCGGTTGAAAGCAGGACTCCCCCGATCGACTGGACCGGTCATCCCGTTGCTGGCGCATATAAATGCGAACTGGGTCGGGCTTTTGACTTAAAAGTACATGACGAAAATAATGCCGAAATTGTCTGGATGAAAAAGAAATATCCATTAAATCGGGTTTCAACTTCCACTGGCGCCATCCGCATGGAAGACCAGAAGACCGGTATGTTCATGATTCAGATTCCATCCAAAACCATTCTGATGAATACCAAGACTGGTAGCCAGTTAGCCAATGAGTGCACCAAAGGCTAATTTGTCTTGAATAAAACTGTCAGTCTGCCAGCATCCAGCTAATACGCTATTGCAGACTGACTTTAAACGCTTTAACCTGATTTACCTGCAGCAATAAATCGATAACATCAACAACTCAACTGCATCCACCACCACCATCGTTCCCAAGTCCGACTGAGAGGAAGCAATGTCCCACAACACCTTTAAAACACTCAAATCCCTTAAACTTGGCAAACATTCAGCCCAGTATTACTCATTACCCGCCTTGGGTAAGGCACTGGGCGTGAATGTTTCACGTCTGCCGGTTTCAATCCGTATTGTTCTCGAATCGGTACTGCGCAATTGTGATGGCCAGAAAGTGACCGAAGAGCACATCAAACAACTGGCCAACTGGAAACCAGTGGCTGATCGTGTCGACGAAATTCCTTTCGTTGTCGCCCGCGTGGTACTGCAAGACTTTACCGGCGTACCACTGCTGGCTGATTTGGCCGCCATGCGCAATGTGGCCGAAAGTGTGGGTAAAAATCCCAAAACCATTGAGCCATTGGTACCTGTGGATCTGGTTGTGGATCACTCGGTCATGATTGACCATTTTGGTTCACCCAAGGCATTGGACCTGAATATGAAACTGGAATTCCAGCGCAACCAGGAGCGCTACGAATTCATGAAATGGGGCATGCAGGCCTTTGACACCTTTGGTGTTGTGCCTCCTGGCTTTGGTATCGTGCATCAAGTGAATTTGGAATATCTGGCGCGCGGCGTTCATAAAAAACATGATGTTTATTATCCAGATACCCTGGTAGGTACTGACAGCCACACCACCATGATCAACGGTATTGGCGTAGTCGGTTGGGGTGTTGGCGGTATTGAAGCCGAGGCTGGTATGCTCGGTCAGCCAGTGTACTTCCTGACCCCTGACGTCGTTGGTTTTGAAATGACCGGCAAGCTGCGTGAAGGCGTCACCGCCACTGACTTGGTATTGACCGTCACCGAAATGCTGCGCAAGGAAAAAGTCGTTGGCAAGTTTGTTGAATTTTTCGGTAAAGGCGTCGCCAGCCTGTCACTGCCTGATCGTGCCACGATTGCCAATATGGCGCCGGAATATGGTGCCACGATGGGTTTCTTTCCAGTCGACGAAAAAACCATCGAATACTTTGAAGGTACTGGTCGCACCAAAGACGAAATTGCCGCCTTCCAGGAATACTTCAAGGCGCAGAAAATGTTTGGTATTCCCAAAGCGGGCGATATCGACTACACCAAAACCGTTAGCCTCGACCTGTCCAAAGTGGCACCGTCACTGGCGGGTCCAAAACGTCCCCAGGATCGGATCGAGATCACGCATCTGGCCAAACAGTTTACCGAGCTGTTTTCCAAACCAACGGCAGAAAACGGCTTTAACCAACCCGCTGAAAAACTCGGCCAAACCTTTACCACCAGCGACGGCATCGACATCAAAAACGGTGATGTACTGATCGCAGCCATCACTTCCTGCACCAACACTTCCAATCCGGGCGTATTGCTGGCCGCCGGTTTGTTGGCTAAAAAAGCGGTGAAGGCTGGCCTCAAGGTCAAAAAACACGTCAAAACCTCGCTGGCACCTGGATCACGGATTGTGACCACTTATCTGGAAAAGGCAGGCTTGCTGCCTTATCTTGAAGAACTGGGTTTTGATGTCGCCGCTTATGGCTGCACCACTTGTATTGGTAATGCGGGCGATCTGACAGGCCCAATCAATGAGGTCATCACCCAGAATGATCTGGTTGGTGCTGCCGTACTCTCCGGCAACCGTAACTTTGAGGCACGGATTCACCCCAATATCAAAGCCAACTTCCTGGCCTCACCACCCTTGGTGGTGGCCTATGCCATTGCCGGCAATGTCACCAAAGATCTGATGACTGAGCCGGTTGGCAAAGGCAAAAATGGCAAGGATGTTTATCTGGGCGACATCTGGCCAACCAGTGAAGAAGTCTACAAACTGATGAAATTTGCCATGAATGGCAAAGCCTTCAAAGCCAATTACGACAAGGTGAAAAACGATCCGGGCAAATTGTGGGAAAAAATCAAGGGCGTCAAAGGACAGGTTTATACCTGGCCAAAAAGCACCTACATTGCCAAACCACCGTTCTTTGACAACTTCAGCCTGACACCCACAGCCGCCGCCTCCGGCGTGCATGGTGCACGCATCATGGCCTTGTTTGGTGATTCCATTACGACTGATCACATTTCGCCAGCAGGTTCCATCAAGGAAGCCACCCCAGGCGGCAAATGGCTGACCGATAACGCCGTAGCCAAGGCGGATTTCAACAGCTACGGTTCACGTCGCGGTAACCATGAAGTGATGATGCGCGGTACCTTTGCCAACGTGCGGATCAAAAACCTGATGATTCCAGCCAAGGATGATGGCTCCCGCGAAGAAGGTGGCCTGACACTGTTCCAACCCAGTGGTGAAAAACTCTATATTTACGATGCGGCCATGCGCTATCAAGCCGAAGGCACACCTACCGTGATTTTTGGTGGCGAAGAATACGGCACCGGTTCATCGCGCGATTGGGCCGCCAAAGGCACACAATTACTCGGTATTAAAGTGGTGGTGGCACGCAGCTTTGAGCGGATTCACCGCTCCAACCTGGTGGGAATGGGCGTTTTGCCACTCCAGTTCAAGGGCAATGATTCCTGGGAAACGCTGGGTTTAAAAGGGAACGAGCAGATTGATGTGGAGCTGGGTGAAGACCTCAAACCGCAACAGGATGCAGCATTGATCATCACCAAAGCCGATGGCAGCAAGCAGGAAATCACCGTCACACTGCGCATTGATACACCGATTGAAGTGGACTATTACAAACACGGCGGTATTTTGCCATTTGTTTTGCGTCAGCTGCTCGCAGCCTAAGCCGTCCACATCAGCCAACCTGCACCGCCCTACATAAGTCTTTTGTAAGGCGGCAGGTACAAACTGACGCTGGATTGATTCCAGCGTTTTTTTTCGCTTTTTCCCTACTCATACCCATAAAGGAGACTGTCTCATGATCAAGATTCTGATCGGTTTTATCATTTTTGCTGCTATCGCCATGTTTGTATTGATGAAAGGCGGCGACAATGTCAGCCTGCAAGGTGAAACCGAAGGCGCCCATCACGAAGAAAAAGCTGCGCCAACTACGACGCCAGCAGCAACACCAGCTACCCCAGCAGCTGCACCTGCTGAAACGACGGCGCCTGCCACAGCCCCCGCAGCCGCACCAGAAACGCCCGCAACACCTGCTGATGCAACCAGCCCAACAACTGAAACTGAAAAAAAATAGTAAAAGCAACAACACCAGGCTCTGCACTTCGCTGAGTTGAAAGACAAAAAGGGAGCTGACATCGCATCAGTTCCCTTTTATTTTGCCTAAATATATACACCCACCAGTAAATTATTTGACCCTTTATTTAAGCACTCAAGGAATAGTATTTATACATATACTCCTTAAAAATGAATAAAAATCACCTTCCAGGTCAGCAGCTGACGTGGTCTTGGCACGCACGATAAGGGTTGCAGCACCTCAATCACACCTGCATATTCATGATTTCGTTATAAGCCTTGACCATCTGATTACGCACCGCCACCAGGGATTGAAAACCCAGATTGGCAGTCTGCCCGGCAATCATGGTTTCTTCCAGGCTGACATCGGGATTGCCCAGCTGAAACTGCTTACCCAGCTCGGTCGCCTGCTGTTGTGACTGATTCACCTTATCCAGCGCACCCTTGAAAGCGTTGGCAAAACTATCGCCGCCAGCAACCGGTGTGGTCGCCACTTTTTTGGCGGCCATGCTGGAACGTAATTGCTCCGTGCCACCAATACTGCCCAGTTTGTCGATCATCACAGCCTCCTTCGATTGACTCAGCCAGCTTGCACACCTTGCACGGTGACTGAAATTGGCGGATTTTCCACCAGACAGTTGTCACTATAGGTGCTACCCAATCATGCCGCGGCTTGGAATAACCCCCCTTTTGCCCCTCTATTCAAGGTTCGGCCAAAAATTCGCCTCGCCATAATGTGGCTACGGATTGAAGTGAAATCCGCAACTTAACAATTGGGATACGAGGTCAGTATTTTATGGACGCGATTCAAGCGCAAACCCCACCAGCAGGCAGCTCACTGCCCATGCTCGACAACTTTCGCCAGCTACCGCCGCAAAGCAAGCTGACTTTGTTGTTTGGCGTGCCCCTGGTGCTGGCTGCCGTTATCGGGTTGCTGATCTGGTTGCAACAGCCTGATTACCGGGTTCTGTTCACCAATCTGACTGACAAGGATGGCGGCGCCATTGTTGCCTCATTGGCACAAATGAATGTGCAATATAAATATTCCGAAGGCGGCACGGCGATTCTGGTACCTTCCGACAAAGTCCATGATGCCCGGCTCAAACTGGCGTCACAAGGCTTGCCCAAAGGCAGCATTGTGGGTTTTGAGCTGCTGGAAAATCCTAAATTGGGCATGACCCAGTTTCAGGAGCAGATCAATTACCAACGTGCATTAGAAGGCGAGCTGGCACGCTCGATCCAGTCGCTCTCGGCTGTACAGACTGCCCGTGTGCACCTGGCCATACCCAAACAATCTGTCTTCATGCGTGAACAGCAAAAGCCGACTGCGTCGGTTTTGTTATCCGTTTATCCCGGTCGCGTGCTGGATCGTTCGCAAATTGCAGGCATTGCCCACCTGGTTTCCAGCAGCCTGCCCGGCCTGCCCTATCAAAACGTCAATATCGTCGATCAAAGTGGCAGTCTGTTGTCGGCATCCAGCAATCCGGATGGTTCTGATCTGGATGGCAATCAGCTCAATTATGTGAATCAGGTCGAGCAGAGTTACAGCAAACGCATTATTGATATTCTCGGCCCGGTTGTCGGTGCCGAAAACGTGCGTGCGCAAGTATCGGCCGATGTCGATTTCAGCCAGACCGAATCGACTGCCGAGAGCTTCAAGCCAAATCAGGCACCTGACAATATGGTGATCCGCAGCCAGCAGATCAGCCAATCCTCTGACGCAGGCGCAGGCAGCACACCACAGGGCATTCCGGGTGCCTTATCCAATCAGCCACCAGGCTTGGCTACTGCGCCGATTGCAGGTCAACCAGGCCAGGCCACTCCCACCAATCCGGCACAGGCTGCCGCCGCTGGTGGAGCCGCAACTGCAGCTGGCTCCAGCCGTAAAGATGCCACCACCAATTATGAAGTGGACAAAACCGTACGCCACACTCGTAATGCGGTGGGTCAGATCAAACGCCTGTCTGCAGCCGTCGTACTTAACAACAAACAGGTCAATGGCAAAGCCGTACCGTTGACCGAAAAAGAAATTGAACAGATGACCGGCCTGGTGCGTGAAGCGATTGGCTTCTCCAAGGAGCGTGGTGATACATTGAATGTCACCACTGCCGCCTATGCCAGCACACCCAAAGGCGATAACAGCGAACTGGCCATCTGGAAAGATCCGGAAAACCGTCAAATGGCCAAAGAGTTTGGCAAGATGGCGCTGATAGCTGGCGTGGTCTTGTACCTGATTTTTGGAGTACTCAAGCCCATGATCAAAAATGCCTCCAAAGTCGTGGTACCACCACCTGCTCTACCCAATAACAATCGCATGGAAGAAGATGGCGTTGCACTCAAGTTGTCACATGATAGTCAACATATTCCTGCCGAAATCACACCGAGTGAAGCACAACTTTTAACGACTGACTCACTGAATCGTGCCCGTACCCTGGCACAGCAGGATCCTCGTGTTGTCGCCAATATCGTCAGTGGCTGGGTATCAGGTAAAGGCAAGGAATAAGCAATGAGTAACGAAAACGATGGATTGGTGGATGGCGCCATTTTGCTCATGTCATTGGGCGAAGAGCAGGCCGCTGAAGTCTTGAAATATCTGGCACCCCGCGAAGTGCAAAAGCTGGGTACCCAAATGGCCAAGCTGAAAAGCATTTCACGGGAAAAGATGGACAAGGTGCTGGGCAGATTTCATTCAGAAGCCGATGAAAATACCAGCTTTGGCATTGATAGCGACGCCTATCTGCGCGATGTGCTGACCAAGGCACTGGGTGACGACAAGGCCAATCTGCTGCTTAACCGTATCTTGGACAATAGCGATACCAGCGGTATTGAAAGTCTCAAATTTATGGAAGCCAGCTCAGTCGCTGAACTGATTCGTAACGAACATCCACAAATCATTGCCTCCATCATTGTGCACTTGGAACGCGACCAGGCTGCCCAGGTTCTCGCCCTGTTTACCGATCGGCTCAAAGCGGATGTGATGTTGCGCATTGTCACGCTGGACGGTATTCAGCCACTGGCAATGCGTGAACTCAATGATGTGCTGTCCAAGTTACTCACCTCAGGCGAAGTCAACTCCAAAAAAACCGCCCTTGGTGGTGTGGATATTGCCGCTGAAATTCTCAACTTTGCCGGCAGTGCGCAAGAACAGATCATCATCGATTCCATCAAGGAATACGACGAAGAATTGGCGCAAAAGATTTCCGACAAGATGTTCACCTTCGATAACATTCTCGATATTGACGACCGTGGCATTCAAACCCTGCTGCGTGAAATTCAATCCGAATCGCTCATCATTGCACTCAAGGGTGCCAATGAAGCCATGCGTGAAAAAATCTTCAAGAATATGTCGAGTCGTGCTGCCGAAATGCTGCGTGAAGATCTGGAATCACGCGGGCCGGTCCGGGTTTCCGAAGTCGAAGCCGAACAGAAAGAAATTCTCAAAGTGGTCCGACGCCTGTCCGAAGAAGGACAGATCATGCTCGGTGGTAGTGGTGGTGGCGATGATGCCTTCGTTTAATAACAAGGCAAACTCAACATGGCATTACTAAGCTCAGACAATATTTCCGCTTCCGCCCACATCCCCGTGCAACGTTGGGAAATGGGCTCGCTCGATTCCGGGAATGGTAAAAACTCGCATCAGTCGCAACATCGAGAAACCGAAGAAAGTCGTCGCGCTGCCCTTGCCCAGGGATTTGAGCAGGGTTATGCCGAAGGTCTCAAGCAAGGCCAAGCCGATGGTGAACGCATGGTCAGAAGCGAGACCCAGCAACGTGCCGATATACAAATCAACGAAATTCGCCAACTTGTAGTTGGCACCGAACAAGCGGTTTTTCACTTGCAGGAAAAAGTCGGACAACAGGTCATGAATCTGGCCATCGAGTTGACCCGGCAAATTCTCAATCAGGAAATCACACAAAATCCGCAGGCCATTCTGGCGATTGTGCGCGATGCAATTGCCCAGATCAGTAATCATGAAAAACCCGCGCAATTACTGGTTCACCCACAAGATGCGGCCACGCTCAGACAGTTCATGAATGACGAGCTCGGTTTTGCCGGTTGCCGCATTGTGGAAGATCTGCGGATTGCCTGCGGTGGCTGCAGGATTGTCAGCAATAGTGGTGAAATCGATGCCCAAGTGGAAACCCGTTGGAAGCGCGTGCTCGCCACCATTACCGGTGCGCTGGAAAAAGTACCCGAATTGCAGCAGCCCGATATGATTGAAGCCAGCGCAAACCATGACAACGAGGTAGCGCCATGAAAACCGACAGCCTTGATCAAATCTTGGGCTGGTCGCAACTCGACCGACTACTGCTCGATTGCCAGAATCATGCACAGGCAGCCACACCCAATAAGGTACAAGGCAAATTGGTACGTGTTGCTGGCCTGGTGATGGAAGCAGCCGGACTGCGTTTGCCCGTTGGTTCAACCTGCACGATTTTGCAGGAAGGCATGGCCCCGGCCGAAGCTGAAGTCGTTGGCTTTTCCGGCAACCGGCTGTTCCTGATGCCCGCCTCGGAGGTCTACGGACTGACTCCTGGAGCAATTGTGGTGCCGCAAGATCTACAGCATCCAGCACCAATCTATGGCACAGCCTCGCATCCTTGGCGTCGTGCCGAAGATCGCACCAAACATTTACCCGTTGGTGAAGGCTTGCTCGGACGCATCATTGATGGCGGTGGTCGTCCATTGGATCGTCTTGGACCTTTAAAATTTGAACGTCATGCGCCGCTGGCCGCCCGCCCTGTTAACCCGATTGAGCGTGAGCCCGTCTCTCAAGCAATGGACGTAGGTGTCCGTACGATTAACTCCCTGCTCACAGTGGGTCGTGGTCAGCGGATGGGTTTATTTGCCGGTTCTGGCGTCGGTAAATCAGTGTTGCTGGGAATGATGGCGCGCTATACCACTGCCGACGTGACCGTCGTTGGCCTGATTGGCGAACGGGGCCGAGAAGTCAAAGAATTCATTGAAGATATTTTGGGCGAAGAAGGCCTGAAACGCTCCGTCGTTGTGGCTGCGCCAGCTGATGCTGCACCATTGATGCGCCTGCAAGGGGCCGCTTACGCCACTTTGATTGCCGAGCATTTTCGTGATCAGGGCAAAAACGTTCTGCTGATCATGGACTCACTGACTCGTTACGCCATGGCACAACGGGAAATTGCATTGGCAATTGGTGAACCACCCGCCACCAAAGGCTATCCGCCCTCCGTCTTTGCCAAACTACCGGCACTGGTTGAGCGGGCTGGCAATGGTGGCGCCAAGGGTGGTTCCATCACAGCTTTTTACACCGTGCTCACCGAAGGTGACGATCAGCAGGATCCGATTGCCGACGCCGCCCGCGCGATTCTGGATGGCCATATCGTGCTGAACCGATCATTGGCAGAAGCGGGGCATTATCCTGCGATTGATATTGAACAATCGATTTCACGTGTGATGCACAACATTGTCACGCCAGAGCGTCTGAATGCGGCGCGCACGCTGAAGGGTCTGTTTTCCAAATACATGCGCAATCGAGATCTGATCAGCGTTGGCGCTTATATAGAAGGCAGTGATCCACAATTGGATAGAGCGATTCGGCTTTATCCAGAGATTGAAAAATTTTTGCAGCAGACCATGCACGAAAGTGCCGGAATGGACGAAAGCGAGCAAGCATTGTCAGCTCTGCTCACCCGTGTTTAAAAATTAACGATAACGATCAACCAATATGTCTCATGCCTTGAAAATTCTGATCGAGCAATCTGAAAAACGTGCCACCGAACTGGCCAGCCAGATGCAGCAGATCCAGTTACGTCACCATGCCGCCAAGGAAAAAAAGCAGACGTTGGAATCGTATCGGCATGATTATGCACAACGTTATAACCAGTTTGCCACCGATGAAACGCGCGGCAGATTGACGCAGGAAATTGAAAATTTCATGTCCTTTTTAGCCAAGCTCGATGAAGCCATCCGCATGGCGGATCGCGATATTTTTCTGGTGGCTTCGGCACTTGAAAAAGCCCGTGATGCCTGGAATCAGGAACAGAAAAAAGGCAAGGCTTACCAGACACTCATGCAACGACAGCAACAAAAAGTGCAAAAGAAACAAGATCAGCAATTACAGAAGAATCAGGACGAATTTGCCATGCGCAAATACTTTGACAACCAGCAGGCTTCTATCGACGAAGCCATGTGAAGGAATGACCATGTCCGAAATCAATCAGGCCAGCGCCAAACCCACCGTCAGCAAACCAGCGAGTACGCAAAACAGTGCTCAGAATGCACGCAGCAATCAGGCCAAAACCGCAACTGGCAATCCTGTCGGCAGCTTTAATACCTTGTTGAGTGACGCACTCAATCTGGGACAAAATGATGCGCTCAATATAGAGAGTGCAGTGAAAACCACTGACGCCCAACCAAGTACCGAAGCCAACACCGATAAAACCAAGGATATTGGCACAGAAGAAGATAAATCGTTAGCATCAACGGAAGCGACATCAACCCCAGCAAATGATGCCGCTGCCCAGATCATGCAAATGGCGCAATATCAGCAACAGGCCAAAACGACTGCACCAGTTACAGAAAATCAACCGACTGACAACTTGCAAGACACGCAAATTGCGCTGCTGGATGACAACAGCGGTAAAGCCCCTGGCAAAAGCAATAAAGGACATGCCACACTCAAACCAGGTGCCAATGGTAGTGCCAGTGATAAAAATGGCAAGCTGAGTAGTTTGGGTGATAATACTAAGCAAGTGACCGATACGGTCGACAAGCAACACGGTAAAACACAGGCGAGCACCGATAACCAGACCACCACGGCACTCAATCCACAGGCCTTGCAGAGTGGCGAAAAAACCAGCGAATCATTTAAAACTGCACTGGACAATGCCTTGCCATCAGTAACAGGCAACGCCGCACTCCAAAATACCAATGCGAGTGGGAGCAATCCCGTCACGACTCCCATGCAAATTGATGTCCCCGTCTATAGCCCGCAATTCCCTGCGGCGGTTCATGACAAGGTGAGTCTGGCAATCAAGCAAAATATGCAGGAAGCCGAGATCAATCTGAATCCAGGCGATATGGGCCCGATCAAGATTCGTATCAAACTGGGTGAAAACAAGGAAACCACCTCCATTGAGTTCTTGGCCCAAAACCCGGAAACCCGCCGTATTTTAGAAGGTGCGGCCAGTAACTTGCGCGATCTGTTCAACCAGTCGGGTGTCGCTCTTGATCAAATGACTTTTAATCAAAGCAGTGCAGGACAGGACTTTGCCCGCGCTTCATCAGATCACGCCTCCGATCAGTCATCCGGTCAGCGTGGTCAAGCAGGTGGTGCCGTGCGAGGTGACAATGGCAACACCGAGCTAGCAGGACAGGAGTCGTCCATGCGCACGGTCAAGTCATTGGGTCTGGTGGACACTTTTGCCTGATTTTGCCTGAAACAGATTGACGAAAATACCAACCAGACAAACGATCAACCCGCTATTTCTGGCCAATTTAAGCCAATCCACCCGTCCGCCACGCGGGCTGGTGTGACTTATTTCACTGCGCCAGCCCGTTTGGGGTTGCACGCCTTCAAATAGATACGCTTTTACCCTGCTATTCCCGACTTAATAAAGCCTCATTACTGCCGACAATACGTACAGATGAACTTTACCTTGTGCGGAGAAAAAAATGTCCACAGCAGCAGTTGCCGAAAATGCCGAAGCCCCAGCAGGTGGCAAGAAAAAGAAAAAAATGATGATCATCATTATTGCCGCACTGGTTGTCGTGCTGGCAGGTGGTGGTGCAGCCGCATTCCTCCTGATGAAGCCTGCCAAGCATGGCAAAAAAGCCAAAGATGTCGGTGCCGAAGGTGAGGAAGAACATGCCAGCGAAGAAGATGCCAAAAAACATCCGCCAGCCTTTGTGCCACTGGACAATTTTGTGGTCAATCTGGCAGGAACCGATGAGCACTATCTGCAAATTGGTATCACCCTGGAAACCAAAGATCACAAATCAGAAGAGGAACTGAAAGTCTATATGCCGATGATTCGCAGCAGGATTTTGCTGTTGCTATCGAGCAAAACGGCTGAAGATCTCAACAATGTCGATGGCAAGCGCAAGCTGGCTGGTGAAATTCTGGACATTGCCCGTGAACCGATTGGCAAAGAAGGCAAGAGCATGATCAAGAATGTACATTTTGCTTCCTTTGTGATTCAGTAAACAGGAGTAATGCATGTCTGGTGACAAGTTTCTTTCTCAAGACGAAGTTGATGCGCTGCTCAAGGGCGTCAACGGCGAAGAGGACGAGGTCGAACAGGAAGCGCCAGCGGCGGGCGTACGCCCGTACAACATCGCCAAGCAAGAACGGATTGTTCGTGGGCGTATGCCGACGATGGAGATCATCAATGATCGCTTTGCCCGTAATCTGCGTATCGGCATTTTCAATTTTTTACGACGCAGCCCCGAAATTTCGATCGATCAGATCAAGGTCACCAAATACAGCGAATTTTTGAAGAACCTGGTGGTCCCCACCAATCTGAATATTCTGCAAATGCGGCCCTTGCGTGGCAGTGCCCTGATCGTGATGGACCCCAATCTGGTGTTTCTGGTCATCGACAATATGTTTGGTGGTGATGGCCGTTTTAAAACCCGGATTGAAGGTCGTGACTTTTCACCGACCGAGTTGCGCATCATTACCCGCATGCTTGAGATGGTGATGGATGAATACCAGAAAGCCTGGGCACCAGTCTATCCTTTGAAATTTGATTATTTGCGTTCGGAAATGCATACTCAGTTTGCCAATGTGGCGACACCTTCCGAGATTGTGATTACCAGTACCTTCAATATTGAGTTGGGCAATGCTGGTGGTGCCATGCACATCATGATTCCTTATTCGGGTATCGAACCGGTACGTGACCTGCTCTATAACGCCATTCAGGGCGAACAGGGTGAAAGTGATAAACGCTGGCTGGGCATGTTGCAAAAACAGGTGCAGATTGCAGAAGTTGAACTGGTTGCCAATCTGGCCAATACCCAGATTCCCTTGCAGGATATTTTGCATATGAAAGTGGGGGATGTCATTCCGATTGATATCAAACCCGTCATCACGGCAGAAGTTGATGGCATGCCCTTGTTTAACTGCAAATATGGCACGCTCAATGGCAATTATTCAATACGTGTAGAAGAAATCCTGGCCGTCAATCAATCAGACAATCTGCTTGGTGATGTGCACGGACGCTGAACAAAACGGGAGTAACAATGACTGATGATGAATTGGCTGCGGCCTTGACTGAAAATGCAACAGATGCTGCTGGCGATGACGATGAAATTGACTGGGACGCAGCGCTGGCTGAACAAGCTGCCGCCACCGCTGCGGCAGCACCCACTACCCAGGCTTCGGGCTTGACAGCGGGGGTGGTCGATCCAGCACAGGTCATCAACAAACCCAATAATTTATTCCAGAATCTGGGTGGTGCCGGTGTCAGTGGCATGGCCAATGACATTGACATGATCCTGGATATTCCAGTGCAGCTCACGGTAGAACTGGGACGTACCAAGATTGCCATTAAACAGATCTTGCACCTGGCCCAAGGTTCGGTGATTGAACTTGATGGCCTGGCTGGTGAACCAATGGATGTACTGGTCAATGGTTGCCTGATTGCGCAAGGTGAAGTGGTGGTGGTTAATGACAAGTTTGGGATTCGTCTGACTGACATCGTCACACCATCCGAGCGGATTCGCAAACTGAATCGCTAAACCGATAACACAGTCAATCATCACTAACCAACTCTGATTAACTAAGCACTTTATGCTGCCGTCATTTAAAAAAAATAAACCCCACACCAGCCTGACTGCCGGTGTGATAGCTGCCCTGATCGTATTAACGACACTGCCACTAAAAACTTTAGCGGCAGAAGCCATCAAAAATAATACCGTTGCGCCAGTTGCAGTGACGCCCATGTCAACCGTGCCACAGATGGTGCTCGGCCTGCTGCTGGTTTTAGGTCTGATCATGGGTGCCGCGTGGGTACTCAAGCGCATGGGCATGACCAATACCCAGCCGACCAGTCTGCTCAAAGTGGTGTCGAGTATTTCAGTCGGCACACGTGAACGGGTTGCCGTGATCGAAGTTGACAACACCTGGGTGGTGGTCGGCATTACCGCCAGTGGCATCACCGCGCTTCATACCCAAACCAAAGGTGCATTACCCGAGTCAGCACTGAACAACCCCCATGCCGCTGCAGGCTTTGCCCGCGTGCTGGAACAATTCAAGCAGAAAAAATCATGAACTGGCACCCACGTATTTTATTACTGACCGGTGCGCTCAAGATCTTGACTCAGCACAACCGCACAAAATGGCTGGCCGTGTTGTCCACCATCCTGTTATTGACGGTGCCTGCCACTGCCATGGCACAAGCCAATGGTCTAGCTGCTTTGACTGGCAGCCCTGGCCCCGGCGGGAGCACCACCTACTCGGTTTCCATTCAGACCTTGCTGATCTTTGGTGCACTGTCACTGCTCCCGGCAGTGCTGTTGCTGATGACTGGCTTTACGCGAATTGTGATTGTGTTGTCGCTGCTGCGTACCGCCATGGGCACCCAAAGCGCCCCACCCACTCAGGTGTTGATTGGGCTGTCGCTGTTCCTCACTTTTTATGTCATGTCACCGGTGCTCGACAAGATTTATAACGAAGCCTACAAGCCCTATACCGCCAACCAGATTCAGTTTGATGAAGCACTGGATCGTGCCCAATCGCCGCTCAAAGGTTTTATGGCCAAGCAGGTACGCGAGGCCGATCTGGCGCTCTTCATGAAGTTTGCCGAAGAAGGCAATGTCGCACCCGAAGTGGCCACGGCCAAAAAGGCCGAAGACCTGCCGCTGCGGGTGTTGGTACCAGCCTTTGTGACGAGCGAACTGAAAACTGCTTTTCAGATCGGCTTTCTGATTTTTATTCCATTTTTAATTATTGATATGGTAGTGGCCAGCGTACTGATGTCGATGGGCATGATGATGCTCTCGCCGGTGCTGATTTCATTGCCCTTCAAGCTCATGCTGTTTGTACTGGTCGATGGCTGGAACCTCTTGATTGGTTCGCTGATTACCAGTTTTGCTACCTAAACCCAATAAGGAACCAAGATCATGTTTACGACGCAAACCGTCATGACTGTCGGCCAGGAAGCATTGCGCATGACGCTGCTGCTGGCCGCTCCCTTGCTGATTGCCGCGCTCGCCGTCGGTCTGATCATCAGCATCTTTCAGGCTGCCACGCAAATCAACGAAGCCACGCTCTCCTTCATTCCCAAGGTGATTGCGGTTTTTTTGGTGCTGCTGTTGGTCGGCCCGTGGATGCTGCAAACCATGCTCGACTATATGCGCAATGTGCTCACCAGCTTTCCGCACATGATCGGCTGATCGTACCAGCCCGCCGCCACTCGCTCAACAGATCGGCATCGCATGTTCAGCTTCACCACCGATCAGGTTTCCTTATGGATTGCCCAGTTCATCTGGCCATTTGTGCGGATCTTGTCGCTCTTCACTTTTGCGCCGGTGCTGTCCCAACGCAATATCCCCCAGCGCGTCAAACTCGCCAGCGCGGTAGTGCTGACCATCGTGATTGCGCCGCTGATTCCCGACTTTGCCCGCCCCGTATTGCAAGATATCTATAGCGTGCAGGGCATTGTGCTGTTGGCCGAACAATTACTGGTTGGCTTTGTGATGGGTTTTTCGCTCAAGCTGGTCTTTGCGGCGATGGAAACGGCCGGTGAATTCATCGGCCTGCAAATGGGCATTTCGTTTGCCACCTTTGTCGACCCGCAAAATGCCCGCCCAACGCCCATCATTGGCAGCCTGATGAATATTCTCGCCATGCTGGTGTTTTTGGGGCTCAACGGCCATCTATCCCTCATCATGTCGATTGCCGAAAGTTTTACCGTAGTGCCCATCAGCAGTGATGCCCATGCCGGTTTTAACTGGCTGGCACTAACCCAACAAGGTGGGCAACTGTTTGCGCTCGGTTTACATCTGGCGTTGCCAATTATCGCGGTGATCATGATCTGTAATATGGCGCTGGCAGTATTGGCGCGCTCAGCCCCGCAGATCAACATTTTTTCCATCAGCTTTGCCATCACCATGCTGGCTGGCCTGTTTGCCCTCTTTGCCATGCTGCCAGGGCTGTCACAACTCCTCGAAACCGCTCTGGGTACCAACCCAATTGAACTCTTGAAGTAGTCAAAATAAGCATTTTTTAAGGAGTATATTTAAATATAGACTGCTTAAGTGCTTATTTATTTGCTTAATTTTTTTACTATCCCAGAGTATATTTTATCATCAGTGATTATCCACGCAGTGATTGCCCATGTCCTGCCCCAGCTATCATCGGATTGATTTATCTGGTTGATGAGTTGATGACATCATCATTAAATCAATAAAAACATATTTATATTGTTTTATTGATTCTAATTGAGTAGACTGGCGACTCTTTTCAATCACACAACCAGGAGAAATCATCATGGGTCAGCCAATCGCCATCCCAACCCGTCGTCAACTCATCAAAAGCAGCGGCTTGTCCGTTGCCGCATTTGGCCTGTTAATGGGCAGCAGCAAACTTGCCATGGCCGCCTCCAAAGCACCTAGCGAAGGTGATATCGCCATCTTGAACGTGGCCTTGGGTCTGGAACACGAAGCCATCGCCGCTTACCAGATTGGTGCCGAATCGGGCCTGCTCAAAGGCGGTGTACTGGATGTGGCCGTGCTGTTTCAAAGCCATCACAAAGCGCACCGAGAAGCACAGATTGCCACGATTGAACACCTCGGTGGCAAACCGGTTGCCGCCAAAACCATGGACGAATACATGAAAAGCAGCAAGCTCAATGTGGCTGCCATCAAGACTGACAAAGACGTGCTGAAACTGGCACAGCGCCTGGAACTGGGTGCCGTCAATGCCTACATCGGTGTGATGCCATCATTTGCCGACCGCGAACTGTCCAAAGTGGCGGCTCGTTTGCTGGCCGATGAAACCATGCATTACACCGCACTGACGCAGGCTCTGAGTGAGCCTTTGCCTAAACCAGGTCTGTCATTTGGCGCTTGATTTTGTATTTGACTGGTCTTGCATGATTTGACGAAGCAAGACCAATGGTCGATCAATTGTTGGTGCGTGACTGGCAAAAGTCATCATCACGCACCCAATTTGTCTGACAATTTGATTTGCACGCACCGTGATTTGCACACGTCGATTTGCTTGCCATCCTGCCCGGTGGCAAGCTTTTCTCGCTGAATACTGTTTTAGCCAATTGATAACGACACCCAATATGCGCACAGTCTTGCTGATTATTTTTACGATCTTCATGAACATCACAACATCGGCCCAAGCCGCAGGCGATCTGGTGCGCGGCGAGCAACTCTATAGCGCCCGCTGCGGCGCCTGCCATGCCATTGACGACAACGGCGCCGGGCCGCGTCATCGCAATGTCGTGGGAAGAATTGCCGCCACCCAAGCAGGCTACGAGTATTCCAGCGCCTTAAAAAAATCCGGACTGCGCTGGACCTTGCACAATCTGGATCGCTGGCTGGCCAATCCCAATCAACTGGTGCCCGGCAATAAAATGGTCGTGCAATTAGCCAATGATGCCAAGGATCGACAAGACATCATTGCCTATCTTGAGGCACAATCAGCAGCAACCCGACCGGGTACGGTAAACCGCCGCAAATAGTCTGACAGGTATGATCCTGGTGCCAGGAACCTGTTTGCATGGACCAGCATCCGATCAATGGCAAGTCATCTGGCGACGCAGGGAGTCTGAATACGTGGAAGAAATCTCAATCATCGAGTTATACGGCGCAACTCAAAAAAAATTGCTGGAAAGCCTATTGCATCACCCCGATGGCATGTCGGTGGAAGAACTGGTGAACGATCTGGAAATTTCCACCAATGCTGTGCGCCAGCATCTGGCCGCACTGGAGCGCGACAATATGATTGAGCGGGCGGGTCAACGCCCTACCGGTCGTCGCCCGGAGATGTGTTACGCGCTCACCGCTCACGGACAAGAAGCCTTTCCGCGCCGTTACCGACAACTGGCCGAGCATCTGATTGAAGAAATCTGCGAAACCATCGGCCCCGACGCCCTCGCCGCCACCATGCAAAAAATGGGCACCAAAGCTGGTAAACAAGTCGGCAATGGTCTCGCTAAAACCGACAGCGTCGCTGCCTTATTGCGTGAAGCGGGTTACGATGCGCAGCAAACGCCCGATCAGCCTGACGAAGTGGTCGCCCATAATTGCGTTTTTCATCGCCTCGCTGAACGCTACCCCGCCGTCTGCCAATATGACCTGGCCTTCATGGCCGCTGCCACTGGCGCTGAAATCGAGCATAAGGAATGCATCATTCGCCAAGACTCGGTCTGTCGCTTCAAATTTGTTCGCCACAGCTAGATCACTTTTCTAGCCACCGCCAGTGTGAGGCTCACTCAACACATTGAGGCAAATTATCCTTGCACGTAATTCAAAAGCCTTTTTAACTTTTCATTGAACCCAATATGCATATTTAGCAACAGTTGACGTATTAACTGTAGGCTTTAATTGAAATAAGCGCCATGTAACATTGTGTAAAGAATTTCACGTAATTCACATATCCATCATATTTATATGTTTTAATACGATCCGCCTCCTTTAAAAAAGAGGTTGAGATGTATGAACACATAACACTTTCACAAATAAATAGTCGAGGGATATGATGAAAAAAATATTATTGGCAGCCATTCCGCTGCTGTGCTCCAGCATGTTGACAACACCAGCTTTGGCCGACACCGTGCATGCGCGCTTTCCCAAACTGCCACGCCACAAGGATCATGTTTTCACCCGCATGTTTCCCAACCTGCCGCCGTTTGCCAAAGAAACCGACCTGACCCGTGAAGCCGTCAAACTCCTGGGTGCGCAAGGTGGTCTGCTGGATGCCAAAGACAACCTGACCGATCCAATTCAGTCCATCGTCAATCAGCCGGTGTTTAGTCCCAACAACTTTGACAACCCCGCTATGACAGCGGGAGTGACCTTCTTTGGCCAGTTTTTGGATCACGACATCACGCTCGACAAAAAATCACCCTTGCTGGAAAACAGCAAACCGCGCAAGACCGTCAACTTCAGAACTGCCGCGTTTGATCTGGACTCACTCTATGGTGATGGCCCGCAAGACTCACCCGAACTGTATGATCCCAGCTCGGGCTATATCAAATTCATCGTCCAGCCCATTCCCGGTTCCGAACTGGTTTCGCGGCATGGTGCCGTGCGTTACGACTTGCAACGTGACGCCAATAACGAGGCCATCATCGGCGATAGCCGTAATGATGAAAACGTGATCCTGTCGCAGTTTCATCTGGCCATGCTGCGTTTCCACAATGCCGTGACCGACTATCTGGTCACCCAACCTGCCTATCGCCAAGCTTCACCACAACAGGTGTTTAACGAAGCGCAAAAACTGGTGCGCTGGCATTATCAGTGGATCATCCTGCACGAATTCCTGCCACTCACAATCGGTCAGGATCGACTCGATCAGATCCTCTCCGAAGGCTTGCAGTATTACAAGATTGATCAGCCTGAATATTTCTTCCAGCGCGAAGACGGCTCGAGAACACCACGTATCCCAATTGAGTTTTCGGTAGCGGCTTATCGCTTTGGTCACTCTCAGGTACGGCCAAGTTACCGCCTCAATTTCGGCCCGACCGGCGGTTCACCGTTCTTTGCCTTTATTTTTGACGACAGCCTTGACCCCAACGCCACCGATCCGAACGATTTACGTGGCGGCAAACGCGCGCCACGACGCTTTGTGGACTGGCAAACCTTTTTCAATTTTGGCGATGGCAACTTCCGCCCCAATAAAATCATTGATACCAAACTGTCCACTCCCTTGATGCTCTTGCCGGGTTCGCGTGCGCCATCACCCGGCTTGCCCGATGATGGCGTGCAATCGCTGGCGTCACGCAATCTGATGCGCCACGTCAACTTTGGACTGCCTTCGGGTCAGGCAATTGCCAAAAAAATGAATCTGCCGGCTTTGACTGCGGCACAATTAAGCGAGCTGGCGCCCTACTCCATGCAAAACAGCACCCCGCTCTGGTATTACGTGCTGAAAGAAGCAGAAGTCATGGAACATGGCACACGCATGGGTCCGGTGGGCTCACGGATTGTGGGTGAAGTATTTGTTGGCCTCATGCAGGCTGACCCTGGTGCCTACCTGAGCCAACGTTCAAACTGGACACCAACCCTGCCCGCTGCCGGTGGCATCGGTACCTTCAAGATGACCGACTTGCTCAACTTTGCCGGCGTTGTGCCGCCGCTTTAATCAAGCACCACGCCAGCCAGCAACAGTCAACAATCGCGCCATCGCTGGCTGGCGTGCCAGTTTCTGTTTTCCCCAACCAGACCGTGTTGATTCCCCCCGTCAGATCACACATTCCCCCGTACTGGTTGGGACTTTTATTGCATATCTGCAGCAAGCTGTTTGCCTGTGGGTTCAATCATAAAGACCTGTCCTACCATGAATATCGATCACTTCCTCATCAATCTGATGCGTCTGGAGTTTGGCTTTACCGCCTGCTTTCACTATATTTTTGTACCGCTTACCTTAGGGTTGATCTTTTGCATCGCCTGCATGGAAAGCCTGTTGGTACTCACCCGCAATCACAACTGGCGCATCGCCGCACGGTTTGCCATGCGATTTTTTGTGCTGGCCTGGCTGATCGGCATTGCCACTGGCTATCCATTGCGACATCAACTCAATACCAACTGGGGCGATTACGCCAGCTATGTCACCCCCGTTCTGGGACAGATCATGGCCATCGAATCGTATATCGGCCCCATCATGTTGACCTCGGTCATCCTGCTGGCCTTGCTGGGTGACTGGCTCTGGCCCATGTTACGCCTGACCCTGAGCTGGACATTGACTGGCGCGATGGCTGCCCAGGCCGCGGCCATTCTGTCGATGAATGCCTGGATGCAACATCCCACTGGCAGCAACTTTGTCATGCATGAAGTGCAATTGCTATCACTGACCGATGTCTTTATGAATCCGGTTGCCATCGCCAAAACTTGGCACACACTCAGCGCAGCATTGGTCTGTGGCACCACCTTTATTTTCGTGATCAGTCTGGTCTATCTGTATCAACGTCGCCATCAGGCCTTGAGTCGACTGATGTTGCGACTGGCCCTGCCACTGGGCTTGCTGGCCACGCTCAGCACCCTGGTCAGTGGGCATCTGAGTGTGGACTATGTGGCGCATTATCAGCCCATGAAATTTGCCGCCTTTGAAGGACTCTGGGAACAGGAAGATGGTCCGGCCGGATTGAGTTTATATGGCGTGCCCAATATGCAAAATCAACAGACCCGTGATGAGATCAAGATTCCTTACCTGATGAGCATTCTGACCGGCAATGGCTTGAATGGCTCGCCGTTGGGGATTCGTGAAATTCGTCAGAATGAAGCCGAGAAGATTCGCCAGGCTCTGCAGATGACGCCTGAAGACGGAGGTTTTCAAGCCTTGCAGGGTTATCGTGCCTTGTTTACTCAAACCAGGGTACAGTCTGAAGGCGAGCTGGATGATGCCAGTGTGATTGAACTGGCTGCCCAAAAAACCGTGCCCAATGTACCCGTGTTGTTTGGCAGTTTTCGTGTCATGGTATCGGTGGGCATGATCATGCTGGCGGTGTTCAGCCTGCCCTTGTTGCTGCGATCACGCTGGCGTAACGATCAGGCACGCTGGTCCATGCGTTGCCTGCCCTGGGTTTTGCCGTTGCCCTGGCTTGCCACCATGGCTGGCTGGATAGTCGCGGAAATGGGCCGCCAACCCTGGGTCATCTATGGTTATTTGCCAACGGTGCAGGCAGCCCAATTACCGAGCCTCAATCAGGGCGTGTTTGGTCTGATCTTTTATATTGTCTGTTATTTGATCACCGGCATGGGCTTTGTGTTGGCTACCCGCTGGCTGGTGGATCATGGCCCCATGGCCAGTTGTGTACCCACTTCACTGTTACAGCCATGGTTTCGCCATCAGACCAAACTCAATCGCAATGAATCAGCATAAAGCTGCAGCATCGGTCAGCAAGCACTGTCAGTCACATCTGGTGCCTGACAGCAGACTGTCTGCCTTCGTCGTCAAAACAAGCAATTTTATGGAGTATATGCAAATACCGTCTGTTTAAGTGCGTATTTACTTGTTAATTTTTTTTACTATTAGAGAGTATATACGTTGAAAAATTTGTATGCGTTATTGCGACATTGATTGATGGCGCGCAATCATTTTTGACAATTTGCCGCTATACTGCACAATGTAGCCAATTGTTTTCAACAATCCAATACGTACCGGCAAGAAAAGGAGACGGCATGAGCGATAACACGGCAAAACTGGCATTGATCACCGGTGGCATGGGGGGCTTGGGCGAAGCTTTGTGTCGAAAACTGGCACAAAGCGGTTTTCGTGTGGTGACGACATTTTCATCACGCAATACCCAGGCGCAAGACTGGCTGGCGCGGCAAAAAGCCGACGGCTTTGATTTTCACGCCTATCCGATGGACGTGACCCAGTTTGAATCATGCAAAGTCAGTGTCGCCAACATCATGGCCGAGCACGGCACGATTGAAGTACTGGTCAACAATGCGGGCATTACCCGTGATGCCACACTGAAAAAAATGCAGCTCGAAGACTGGCGCGCAGTCTTGTCCACCAATCTGGATAGCGTCTTTCATCTCTCTAAATTGGTGATTGATGGCATGCTCGAAAAACAATGGGGCCGCATCATCAATATCTCGTCAGTCAATGGTCAGCGCGGCGCGTTTGGGCAAGTCAATTACGCTGCCGCCAAAGCCGGCATGCATGGTTTTACCAAGGCACTGGCGCTCGAAGTGGCCAAAAAACATATCACGGTCAACACTGTTTCACCCGGCTACTTGAATACCAAGATGGTGGCTGCCATTCCTGCCGAGATTTTACAAAGCAAGATCCTGCCCGAAATTCCCGTCGGCCGTCTGGGTGAGCCTGCCGAAGTGGCTGATCTGGTGAGCTGGCTTTGTTCCGACTCCGCCGCCTTTGTCACCGGCGCCAATTTTGCCATCAATGGCGGTCAACACATGTATTGAGCCTGACAGACCTTTCATCATAAAGGTCTGTCAACGTCACCAAATTGTCATTGATTTGCTGCGCAATACTGCTACGCTGTTGCCCATCTTCGGCCTTTTTCATCACCACTCATGTCCATTGAATTGAGCGCGCCACAACCCATCACACAAGCAGCGCCGCGTCTGGCTGCACTGATTGAACAAGCCCAACAATTTGCACCGCTACGCACGGCCATTGTTCATCCCTGTCAACAAGATGCGCTGGAAGGCGCGATAGATGCGACCCGCGCCGGCCTGATTGAGCCGGTGTTGGTCGCACCACTCGCCAAGCTCAACAAGATTGCCAACGACTGCGGACTGAATCTGTCTTCGTATGAACAACATGATGTGCCGCACAGCCATGCCGCCGCCGAATATGCCGTCACCCTGGCAGCACAGCATCGCGTCGATGCGCTCATGAAAGGCAGCCTGCATACCGATGAACTGATGGCGACCGTACTGGGCACACATGGCCTGGCTGATCACTTACGCACTGAACGGCGCATCAGTCATGTGTTTGTGATTGATGTAGCCAGCTATCACAAACTGCTGCTGATTACCGATGGTGCCATCAATATTGCGCCCGATCTGGATACCAAAGCCGATATCTTGCGCAATGCCATTGACCTTGCCCAGGCGCTGGGTATTGCCATACCCAAAGCAGCGCTGCTCTCGGCGGTCGAGACCGTCAATTCAAAAATGATTGCCACCATTGATGCCGCCGCACTGTGCAAAATGAGTGAACGCGGCCAAATTGTCGGTGCCATTCTGGATGGCCCACTGGCCTTTGATAATGCCATTTCAAAAGCGGCGGCACGCATCAAGCAGATTCAATCGCAAGTCTCCGGCGATGCCGATATTTTGCTGGCACCCGATCTGGAATCAGGCAATATATTGGCCAAGCAACTGGAATATTTAAGCGCAGCCCAAACGGCAGGGATCGTACTGGGCACCCGTGTTCCCATCATGCTGTCCAGCCGTGCCGACCCACCGGCGGCCCGGCGCGCCTCGGCGGCAATCGCCCAACTTTATACACAGTGGTGCAAACAACGTGTCTGAAGCCAATCAAGCCATCTCTTCGTCCAGTAACGTTCAAACCAAACCGGTTGGGCTGATTCTGGTCATCAATGCCGGCTCCACCAGCCTTAAGTTTGGTGTGTATGCTGTTGAGTCAAAAGCCCATTCAAATTTTCAAGATCAGGCAAAATATGCCACCCCGATAGAATGGGTACGTGGCACTTTGTCAAAGCAGGGCAATGGCTGGCAGATTCAGATGCGCGCCATGTCCGACATGACGGGCAATCATGCCACTCCTTTACCCGACCTGACTAGTCATACGTCCACCAGCAGTGCCGCACTGCTCGACTGTTTAAGCCACCTGTTCAGCAATCTGCCCCTGCTCGCGGTTGGGCATCGGGTGGTACATGGTGGCGACCGGTTTCGCGAGCATGTGCGTATCACGCCCGCCATACTGCCTTATTTGCATAGCCTTGAACCGCTTGCGCCACAACATCAGCCACATAATCTGCAAGCCATTGAAGACTTGCTGAAGAGCCATCCAAACCTGCCGCAAGTGGCCTGTTTTGATACGGCCTTTCATACCACGCAAGACCGGCTGGCGCGGATGTATGCCCTGCCTCGTGCGCTTTATGATCAGGGCTATCATCGCTTTGGTTTTCATGGCCTGTCGTACGAATTCATCAGCGAACAAATGGCCAAGCTGGCCCCCGAACTGAGCGCCAAACGCATGGTGATCGCGCACCTGGGTGGTGGTGCCAGCATCTGCGGTTTGATCAATCATCAAAGTCGCGCCTGCAGCATGGGTTTCACCGCACTGGATGGTCTGGTGATGGCCAGTCGCAGTGGTTCGATTGATCCGGGCCTGCTGATTCATCTGCTCAAAAGTGGTCGCTATGATTTATCCGGTCTGGAGCATCTGCTCTATGATCAATCGGGCTTGATGGGCGTGTCCGGCATTTCCAACGATATGCGCACCCTGGTACAAAGTGACGACCCAGCCGCACAAGAAGCCGTGGCCCTGTTTGTACGTCGCGCAGCGCGCGAACTGGCGGCCATCATCTGCGATATTGGTGGACTGGATCTACTGGTGTTTACCGGCGGCATTGGTGAACATCAGGCCATCATCCGGCAAAAAATAATTGACTCACTCAGTTGGTTAGGCCTCAAACTGGATGGCAATAACAACCAGCAATTGGGCGACGATCAATCTGGCTGCATCAGCCGGTCTGATCAGGCTGTACCCGTTTGGGTCATGCCGACCAATGAAGAATGTGTCATCGCCGAAGACACATTACGGCTGAGCGATATACAGCCAGTGATTGCCCAGCCCAGCATCAAATGAAATGAGCAAAGTAAGTTGAACTATCACTCATGGGTTTGTCACAGTTAATAGGTATTCAGATGCAATCAAAAACCTGATACAAAGTAATCAATTCACGCCGCTATTCACTGACCGGCATCAAACCTTTGGCCTGCAATAGGCGCACACTGAAGTGTCCAGCACCACTGGAATTCCCCCTTTACGACATAACATAGGAGACATCATGCAAAACCCCGCCGAACAAGCCATGCGACTCTGCCAAGTGCAATTGGCCACCAATACTCAAATTTTAAATCTGCTCTTCAACAGCATGAATCAGATTGCCAAGACCTCCATGAAAGCCATGCAAGATACGGTGCAAGATGAACTGGTGATTGGCAAATCCGCCTCTCAACAGGATCTGTCTGCCTTGCCGACACTGGCGCAACAATGGCTGCCCAAACAATCTGAAAAGGTGGTGGCCTATCAGCAGACCATCATGCAGATCGTGGCGACCACTCAGCATGACATCATGGCACTGATGCAAAAACAATGGCAAAAAGCACAGGAAACAGCACCCGCGTTCAACGTTGGCACCGAGCCCGCCGACAACGAACCCATTGCAGTGTGGGCCAGCCTGTTTTCAACCTGGGACAACGCCATCAAGGAAGTCAGCAGCAGCGCCATGCAAACCTTTCAACACGCAGTCGCCCCTGCTGAGGTGATGAGCACAGAGAGCCAGAAAAAAACGGCTGAACCGAACAGTGCCAGTAAATCATCAGGCATGGCAGCAGCCCGTACCACCAGTCGCTCAACCAGCACCAAAGGTTGAGTAACCAAAGTGAGTCAAGCGCGTATTAGGCGCATGACACCCGTTGCAGCATGATCACCGGCTGAATCCATTCAGCCGGTTTTACCAAAATGCATGACAGCAGCGCTTGGCCTGCCCATCCAGGCCAGCGAATCTGGATGGCAGCAGTTTTATACCGATTCCATGCTATTTGCTGGGTATGTACGACACCACTATGTACAAACTCCGGTACCACGCCCCCCGCCATCATACCGAGCAAAATAAGACAATTTAATGGAGTATATGAATAAATCATATACCTATAGTGCATATATATTGAGTCAATTTTTTTACTCCACCAGAGTATATTTAAGATGGGCAAATTACTGACAACTATTTGAAAATACATGAAGGTATTTTGAGCCTGGCCACACAGCGCCAGTGAGCGGAGCAAAAGCGAGAGGAAAAAAGCAATCAGTGACTGGAAACGAGTGCCTTGTTATTTTTCGTATATGGCACGATGCAGCCTGAACTTGGTGTCGCTGGCTTGAGTTGGCAACCCCTGCCGTGATGATTCAGCTTGCCGGATTAGTGAATTTCTTGAACACCATTGTGGACGCGGGTCAAACCTTTGGCTTCGGACCAGTTGAAAGGCACACCAGACTGAGAAGCTGTCAAACTTTGTTCCTTGTGCATTCGATCGACCATGCCAGCCAGCACGACTTCCAGTGAGGCATTGGGATCATTGGCCACGTCTTCAAAACGATCCAATGAAATTTCCGGGCCTTCTTCATCATCTTCCAGCACTTGCACAATAAAAATTTCCTCCTTGCCTGGCCGCCCGTGGACGGTTGCGCGGTAGCGATCGCCACCATAAAAAAACTCGCGAACCATGATTGATCTCCGATCATTAAAAGTAGATTAAACACCGGTCAAATACGACATTTTTCTGTCATAAAAGTCCTGAGCGCAAACATCTTAGTAAAAACAAATCAACCAAGTTTGAGCAAGATCAAATCACGTTCAATTAGCTTTAGACTAATTTAGGGTTGGGTGGGATGAACCAGACATGGAGAATGAGATGTTTGGCTTTTAACTTTACGGATAACTATTCAATGCTAATTGATTTGATTTGGACGTAATGCATTGTTATATTAGGGGTTATTTTTATTTAATGCGCTTAGTGCTTAGCCCTGATATATAAGAGAGGAATAAATGGAAGCAAACCCGGTCAGAATTGTTCAGTACTTTGATGGTGAAAAACAAAGCATCACTCCTCTTTTTCAGCGACCTTATACATGGAATAAACGGAATTGGCAGTCACTATGGGATGACATCTTAAGCTACTACAATCGGGAGCATGATTCAGCTTCATCTCACTTTATGGGAGCTGTTGTTTCGATCCCAGCAAAGACCGTTCCGGTGGGTGTGACGAAACATCTAGTAATTGATGGTCAACAACGATTAACAACAGTGGCTATTATGCTTTGTGCTCTTCGTGATAGTTGTGATGAAAGGAAATCACATCAAATCCAGGATTACCTAGTTAATCGCCATTACGATAATTCGGTAGATCATTTGAAACTATTACCCACGCAAGGTGATCGTACTGCGTATCTTTCGATTGTAAATCCAAGACCTCAAGATCATATAAGCAAGCATTTGATTATTGATTGCTACGAGTTTTTCAAAAAAGCTATTTCAGAAAAAGATGAGAATGAGCAACAAATTGATCCAGGTAAAATTTTAGACATTGTCAAATCACTTCTACAGGTAGTGATGATCAATCTCGGCGAAGCGGACGACCCATATTTAATTTTCGAAAGCCTAAACTTCAAAGGTGAACCACTCTCCCAAGGAGATCTCGTTAGAAATTATATTTTGATGAGATTTCGAGGATCTGTTGGTGAAGGTGGGGAACAAGAACGTATATATAGAGAAATATGGCATCCAATGGAATCAAGACTTGGAGAAGGTTTTGAAGATTTTTTATGGCATTACACTATCAAAGATGGTGATAACGTAAAAAAACCAAAAGTATATTCGTCAATAAAGCATAATTTTAGTCAAATAAAAGAGCCAATTGATGTGGAATGTCACATAGGAGAAATGAATAAAGCATCAATTAACTATGAACGATTTCTAAATCCAGGAAAAGAGAGTAATACAAAAATACAAAAAGAATTGGCTCTGTTATTTCGTCTTGAAGCAACGATTTCATACCCACTTCTTCTCAAGTTATTTTCAGCCTGCGATAACAATCAATTCGACGAAGATATTTTAGTAAATTGTTTGCGAAATATAAATTCACTCATGGTAAGAAGAGCCGTATGTGAGGAAAAAAGAAGTGCTCTTAATAAGTTATTTATAGGCATTGCCTCACGTATGCCAAGAGAAATTGCTGATATGGACGAGTGGATTGCAAATGAATTAGCCAAACGCGTTAGAAGCGAGAGATGGCCTGATGACATTGAGTTTAGGAGTGCGATATTGACAAATAATTTGTATGGCACCAAAGCAGCTCGAATTGTTCTTGATGGCATAGAGGCTCACCTTGCAGGGAAAGAAGTTATCGATCTTAGTAGCGATAAAATATCTATCGAGCATATAATGCCTCAAACCCTTAATGATGATTGGCTCCGCGAAATTGGTGGAAGTGACGAGATTCATAGGAAATACTTGGACACGCTTGGTAACTTAACCCTCACAGGCATTAATTCAGAACTTGGAAACATGAAATTTTCCGAGAAAAAGCAGATGTATGCGGGATCGGGAGTTTCAATGAATCGTGATTTGTCTACGTATGAAAGTTGGTCAGAGTCTGAAATTTTAAAACGGTCATCAATGCTTGCTGACTACGCAGTAAAAATATGGCCTCGGTATTCTGCTTAAAACCTAAATCTGCATTAAGAGGGACATCGCAAAAACACGGTGTCTCGATTTAAACGTTAGGCACTTCTCAATATGAAGGATGATCCAGTTCCGAAAAAATCTGAGCCTTTTCTCCTCAACGAGCCTCCGTTTTGCACAAGAGCTGAAACAACACTCGAGTCCGTTATTGTCATTAGTAGCCCAATGTTGTCGCTTTCTGTTGGTTAAATAGGGCCCAAAAAATTTACAGACAATCTTTAATCAGGCGCTCATCGGCCTCCGCCACTGCCCTTAAAAATCAATCTGCTGACTCACTCACCCCACTTAAGCATATTAGTTCAATGAGCAGATGGCCAGCACCATTCACTTAACCCTGCAATCCAGCGTCATTTCGCAGCAGTCATAATCCGTCATTGAAAAAAATTGAATTACACAATATTGGTTATTTCAATTTTCAACGTAACCGTACTTACTGGCTGGCCTGACGTTGGCGCACTGCTTCATACAAACAGATGCCACTGGCTACCGAGACATTCAGACTTTCCACGCCACCCGCCATCGGAATGTACACCAAGCCATCGCAATTTTCCCGCGTGAGTCTGCGCATGCCTTCACCTTCGGCGCCCATGACCAGCGCCAACGGTATGCTGAGCTTGCTTTGATAAATACTTTCGGTGGCTTCACCGGCCGTTCCGACCACCCAGATGTCGCGCTCTTTCAGTTCACGCAGTGTGCGCGCAAGGTTGGTCACGGTGATATAGGGCACGGTTTCAGCCGCGCCACTGGCCACTTTGGCCGCGGTAGCATTCAAGCCGACGGCACGATCTTTAGGGGCAATCACCGCATGCGCCCCCGCACCATCGGCCACCCGCAAGCAGGCACCCAGATTATGTGGATCGGTCACGCCATCCAAGATCAGCAGTAATGGCAGCGTCTTGCGGCTATCAATGCCATCGAGCAACTCGTCCAGATTAAGTGCCAACGACAAAGGTGCCGCCTTGGCCACCACGCCCTGATGACGTGCGTCATTGGCCAAACCTTCAAGACGCTTCACATCACACGGGATCAGCTTGACCTTGGCCGTTTGCGCCGCTTGCAGAAAGTCCTGCATCCGCTTGTCGCGGCGATTGGCTTCAAAATAGATTTCTTCAATACTGGCAGGATCATGGCGCAACCGCGCCGTCACGGCATGAAAGCCATAAAGCAATCGAGACTTCATATTCAGACCCGGCTCTTATGCACGCGCTTGGTGGTAGCACGGGTTTTCGAAGCCGACTTTTTACGTGACGGTGCCGGCCCGGCTTTGCCAGCACCATGTGCCAAGGTTGTTTTCGTGCTGGCATTGCCAGCCGTTTTGCCACCGGTTTGACCACCGGCGCTCTTGCTACTACGTGGCGCTTTACCAGACTTGCCTGGCACGGCACGCCGTGGATCACCTGATTGCATCATCGACACACCACCAGGCGGTTTACCTGTAGCTGCCACAGCTTTGGCAGCTGGCGGCTGCTTGCCACGCGCCATGGCCTTGATGGCTGGTTCATTGACCAGTGTGAAGTCAATCTTGCGGGCATCCAGATCGACCCGGCTTACCTGCACCGTCACCCGACCAGTGAGCTGATAGCGAATCCCGGTACGTTCGCCACGCAACTCATTGCGCGCCTCATCGTATTGGAAGTAATCGGCACCCAGCTCAGTCACATGAATCATGCCTTCAATGAAGAGCGTATCGAGCTGCACAAAAATACCAAATGGTGCCACGCCACTGATCGTGCCGGAATATTCTTCACCCAGATGATTGCGCATGAAATAACACTTGAGCCAGGCTTCCACATCACGCGAGGCTTCATCGGCACGCCGCTCATTGGCCGAGCAATGCAGACCTAATTCGTCCCAGATGGCATCATGACTCTTGCGTTTACGTGGACCATTTTTCTTCACATCCTCGGCTTGCAGCTTGCGCGCCTTGGGTGCCAGCATGGTATTGAGTTCAACCGTATCAGAAGGCTTGGGGTCATAGCGCTTGCCATGCAACAAGGCCTTGATGACCCGATGTGTCAACAGATCAGGATAACGCCGGATCGGACTGGTAAAGTGACCATAAGCTTCATAGGCCAAGCCAAAGTGACCGACATTGTCCGGACTGTAAACCGCCTGCTGCATTGAGCGCAGCATCATGGTCTGTAGCAGCGCGGCATCGGGACGCCCTTTGATCTTGGCCATCACTGCGGCATAGTCGGAGGCATGCGGCTTATCACCGCCACCCAGATGCATCCCCACCGTTTTCAGGAAGGCGCGCACATTGGTCAGCTTGTCTTCATTGGGGTGTGCATGAATCCGATACAGGCCCGGATGTTCCGCCTGCGCCATGAAATCGGCGGCACAGACATTGGCTGCGAGCATGCATTCTTCAATCAGCTTATGGGCATCATTGCGGGTACGCGGCAAAATCTGCTCGATCTTGCCTTGTGCATCGCACACGATATAGGTCTCAGTGGTTTCAAAATCAATCGCGCCACGGCGACCCCGCGCCTGTTCCAGTGTTTTGTAGAGTGCATACAAGTTTTGCAAATGTGGCACCAAGGTACTGCGCCGCGCCGCTTCTGGTCCTTTGGTATTGCCCAGAATAGTCGCAACTTCGGTATAAGTAAAACGTGCTGCCGAATGCATCACTGCTGGATAAAACTGATAGGCGTGAATCTCACCGTCTGCAGTAATCACGGCATCACAGACCAGACACAGTCGATCCACATTGGGATTGAGCGAGCACAATCCATTGGACAGTTTTTCGGGCAGCATGGGAATCACGCGTCGCGGAAAATACACCGAGGTGCTGCGATTCAATGCTTCATTATCCAGCGCATCATTGGGTTGCACATAGTGGGAGACATCGGCAATCGCCACAATCAACCGATAACCAACTTCCGTCTTCTTGCGACCATATTGGACTGGCTCGCAGTAAACCGCATCATCAAAGTCCCGTGCGTCTTCACCGTCAATCGTGACCAAAGCAATGTCACGCAAATCAACCCGATTTTTTCTGTCACGCGCCTGTACCGTATCTGGCAACTTGGCGGCTTGTTTGAGTGCCGACTCAGGAAACTGATAAGGCACGCCGTACTTGCGTACAGCGATTTCGATTTCCATGCCCGGGTCATCAATCTCACCCAGTATTTCCACCACCTGACCAACCGGTTGTGTAAAACGTGTCGGTGGCTCGGTCAACTCCACACTGACCACCTGGCCAACCTTGGCGCCATTGGTCGCGCCCTGTGGAATCTGGATATCATGCCCCATGCGCTTGTCTTCTGGCGCAACCAGCAACACCCCTTTTTCATTGATCAGTCGACCAATGACACGCACATTGGCGCGATCAACCACCTCAACAATATGGCCTTCCGGTCGACCACGCCGATCCGTACCCACCACCCGAACCAATACCTTATCGTTATGCATGACCTTTTGCATCTCGCGATTGTTCAGATAAATATCTTCCTGACCATCGTCGCAGATCAAAAACCCATAACCGTCCCGGTGTCCCTGCACCTTGCCGGAAATAAAGCTGTCTGCTGCCACAACCTGATATTTGCCTTTACGATCCGGCGTTAATTGCCCATCACGCTCCATGGCAGTGAGTCGTTTATTGAAGCCGTCGCGTTCGCGCTCGCCAACATTAAGTAAATTGGCAACTTCATCGGCGCTCAAAGACTGTTTATGACTGCGTAGAATGCCGAGAATATCTTCGCGGCTGGGAATGGTGTAGGTGAATGAGTTCAATGCGGATAGGGAATGGTAGTAATCGGAAAACCTTGTTTTGTCACATAGTGTAGCGCCAAATGCATGACAGACCACAGGTTTCATGTTGCTGACCTGCCAGATCGGCGGGTTTGTCGTTACCACGCCATAAAATAGCATGATCTTTTTACGAAAACAGCCTCGTGTAGATCGACGACAGCCCTTTTAAACATCGCCATTTTTAAAATAACTTGACCTGCCTCTAACTACCAGCCATAATAAGCGGCTAGATTTTGCGCCCAGGTGGCGGAATTGGTAGACGCACTAGGTTCAGGTCCTAGCGGTGGCAACACTGTGGAGGTTCGAGTCCTCTCCTGGGCACCAACGCTCTCATGGCGTTGTTTATGCAAAATCTTGTTGTAATCAAAGCCGTTCTGAAACAACCATGCAATTGCATGGTTTTTTTATTTCAACTCGCGCACTCTGATTTTTTATTTTCCCTCGGCACTGCCGTCAATACCGATTTCATCGCAATCCTACATGCATGTAGGATGTAACCGATTATTAACAAATACTTGCTGGGCCATACTTTGTTTCATACTATGGCCACCTTGCTCAGGTCATCTTTTTTAAATTGACGCCGGGAATTGAACAATGAAACTCCTCTTGCCTTCATCAGTATTGATCAGCATTGCTGCGAGCATTCTCTCGGTCAATCTCCTGGTTGCCTGTGGTGGTGGCAGCGCAAGCAGTGCCACCACCAGTAATTCAGCATCCGATTCAGCAACGACCAATAACGATGCGCCAGCAACAGAAAACACTACCAGTAACACCACCGCCATTACTTTAAAATCTCAAGGTACCAGCTTGCAAGTACCAAGCAGTCTGCAGACGGGTACATTTGCGTCGCAAAAGAGTATGCAAATCGCAGAAGGTTATGCCATTCGGCTTGAAGCCACAGTCGGCGGTGCTCGCTTCATGGCATTGGCAAGCAATGGCGATTTGCTGGTCAGCAATCCTGGTGCCGGACAGATTACTTTATTGCGATTTGATAGCAATGGCTTGCTGCAGAGTAAATATATCTTTGCTCAGGGACTAAAAAATCCTCAGGACATGGTGTTTTATATACAAGGTGGCAAGACTTATCTGTATATTGCCGAATCAAATCGCATCATCCGTTCGGTGTACCAAACGGGTAGCACGCAGATTGGCAACAAGGAAGTCATCGTGAGCAATTTGCCCGATGCATCTTCGGCCGAGTTGAATGGCGCTTATGGACATCAGCTTAAAAATATTGCGGTGGATCATGACAAGCTCTTTGTGGCGATTGCCTCTACCTGCAATGCCTGCGAATCTGATGTGGTATCTGACCCGATCCGTAATGCCATTTATGAATATGATCTGACTGGTGCCAACCGCCGACTCGTTGCCAGAGGTTTGCGCAATGTCGAGGGCTTGGCATTTCGTCCCGGTACTCAGGAGCTCTGGGTATCTGTCAATAATCGAGACAATATTGCCTACCCTTTCCATCATGACTGGGATGGTGACGGCAAGGATGATTATGGTCGTGTCATGCAGAGCTATGTGGATGGTCATCCACCTGATTTATTGACCCAAATAAAAGATGGTGGCAATTACGGTTGGCCTTACTGCAATAGCAATCCTGATGCAGGTTTGAACAATATGCCTTTTGATCTGGATGTCCAGTTCAATGCCGATGGCAGCAAACTGGATTGCAGCAAGGCTGATCGCATTACCCGCGGCCTGCCCCCCCACTCTGCCGCACTGGGCATCAGCTTTGCCAATAATGCCGGGCTACCTGCACCGCTCAACAATGGTATTTTTGTCGCTTTGCATGGCTGCTGGAATTGCACGGCTTTTAACGGACATAAAGTGGTCTATTATCCTCTGCTCGCCGATAGTACTTTAGGTGATAGCGTTGATCTGGTCAGTGGCTTTGTGACTGATCCCAACAATAAATCTCGCTGGGGACGCCCTGTTGACGTCATTGCAGATGGTAAAGGGGGATTATTTATTTCGGACGATATGGCTGGGGCAATCTATCGTTTTTATCCAAAATAACTGCCACAAAATAATTGTGCTTAAGATTGGCTGATTTTTTGAGATCACCTAACCCAAAAATCCCAGTGCTGCCGCCTTGATGGTGGCTTGGGTTTTATTATTGGAACGCAGTTTGGTGAGTGAATTATTAATATGAAAATTCACGGTTCGCTCGGCTATTCGTAAAATATCGGCAATATCCGCTGCCGTTTTACCTTCAGCAGTCCAGCGCAATACTTCCACCTCACGATTGGATAGGCTCACCTTGGCCTCTGGCATATGCTTACTGACCAAATGCTCTGACAACGCAAAATGCGCCACCTGACTCAACCAGGACATCTGCGCATTTTTTACCTGCAGCTCCTGCAGGCTCAAGACTTCGTGACTTCGTGCCAAGGTCAACATGCCAATCGCACCATAATTATAACGACATGACTGTGCCCAACCAATATGCAAGCCATGCTGCCTGGCATCTTCCCAGAATTCCGGTGCCTGCTTGAACAACTGATCGTTCCAGACTATGGGAAGGGAGGAGCGAATACCATGTTGTACAGTCGGATCAATCGACAGATAGTTTTCAGCCTGATATTTTTCCTGCCAAATCGGCTCATAGTTATTGAGCATGACAATTTTAGGATTGGATATGGGTAAAGGTAGACGAATGCCGTAGGCGCAATAATCAAAACCCATCTTCCTGACCACACCAATCAGATGTTGCAGCAAGGCATCTTCGGAAGGCTGTTCCAGCAAAGCCTGTATATGTTCTTCCTGCCATTCTTTCATCCCTTTTCCCTCTCCCAAGGCTCGAAACCTTACTCTCCCACCTGACATAGTTGACACTTCAAGTCCAATTGATTGTCAGATAGGATCACGACACGACAAATTATCCAAATTGTTGACACTGACTGTAGCCACTGCTGCTACTACAATGCCAAGACAGAGTTCCAGCACCATCTGTCTTACTGCGGATATGTATTTGAATTCGCATGAATGGAAAAGCCATGATAAATTCTAATTTCACTACATTACAGCAACACCATTACACAGGTCTGACCCCTGCCATGCCTTTGACTCTGTCGCCAGATGGGTACATCCGATTGACCTTTGATCGCTTTCAGCATCTCGAGCTGGAACATGTCTGCTCATCCATCGATTCCGAGGTTGGTAGCCTCCTAACCGAAAATGCTATCCCATTTGCAAACAGCGGTTTTACCGAATGGCAAAGTCATACCACACCGGTCATTTCACTTGGTTGGGACTGGTACGAAGATGCCACTAATCACAAAATGCTGGTGGCACCCAGCACCATCCGTAGCAATGTCATGCTGCGTGACAAAAATGGCTACGACCTGGGGCCAGCCATGACATCCATGCTGCTACACACCTGGCTGTCCTCATTTGACTGGCAACATACACTAACCCAACAGCTGAACTCATAGCCTGACAACTTTAACAGATTATATAAAAACAATAATTTGTATCTAATATGATCCATGACGACTGGTGAAAATACCACGGAGTGGATCGATGACAACGACTCATGGCAGCGCCCTGCAGCTTCCCAAAAGCCTTGAACATGCTCTAGCAGCCTATCGACACAAAGTATTCATAGAGTCGCTAGGATGGGAACTCCCCACCGCTGAGACTGGATTGGAGCGCGATCAGTTTGATCGACCCGAGACGGTCTATGTGATTACTCAGGATGGCCAAGGACGCATCAATGGCTGCGCCCGTCTACTTCCCACAACTCAACCCTATTTGTTGAGCGAAGTATTTCCACAACTATTAAACGGCGCACCCATTCCTTGCACCGCAGAGGTATGGGAGCTTTCCAGATTTGCAGCAGTCAATCCATCAGCTGCCGATAAAAAAGAACAGTTCCAGGTCAACCTTACCAAAACACTGCTGGCTGCAGCATTGCGTTGCGCTGAAGCACATGGCGCAAAACGCATCATCACCGTTTCACCCGTTGGGATTGAACGTTTACTGCATCGCTATGGTGTGCATGTTCACCGTGCTGGCCCGGCTATGGTCATCGATGGTTATCCGCTTTTTGCCTGTTGGATTGAACTTGATGACATGACTCGCAATGCCCTGGAAGGATATTGAACCGAATGAAAGACGCGACAAATGTCGTCAATCAGTTCTTTTTGCAGCAATTGCTGCAAGTCTCGCAACAACGCGGTATCTTTACTTCTGAAGAAGTTGTCTCCATCACTGGTATCAAACTGCTCGCCAAAGACAAGCTGATTGACCAGTCCATGGTCGAACGTTTATCGCAACATCAACTAGTACGACCATTGGAACAATGCATCCGTATTGATACCCCATTGGATGTTCAACAAATTGCGCAAGAAGCTGAGCGGGTGCTGGACACTCATCCAGCCATTCGCCCATTGTCGGGTTGGCGGGTTGGCATGCCGACACCCAGCAAGCTGCTAAAACAAATGGTCTTGCAACCACCAGCCCATTGCATGCTATCCATCCATGAGGCTGGCAATCCCAACGTCTTGCCACACTTTGTGACGGTGGCATTACTGGCAATGGGGCTGTGTTATCGGCTTGAACAAGCTACCGATGAACGCATGGGGCCATTGGTAGTAGCCAGTGTGTTTCATGATGTTGGCGAGTTGTATATCGACCCTGCCATTTTAAATAGCACCGAACCAATGGAGGATGCACATTGGCAACAATTGGCACAGCATCCCCTGCTCGGACAACAAGCCTTGTTATCCTGTGTTGGAGTTGATCCAGAAATTGCCGCAATGGTGGCACAGCATCATGAACGTCATGATGGTTCGGGTTATCCCAATGGCTTATTGTTTCATCAATTGCTCAGTGATGGTCACCTGCTGGCGGTCGCTGAAACCATGGCAGGTATCATACAGTCGGGCAATCGCTCGGTGAAGTCGATCTATATGGCCCTGGCCATTTTACCTGGCGAATACGCCCGTCCGGTCATTGACTTGCTGGCACGAATTTCATCGCAAACCGACGATGACACCAACCTGCCCCCGTTCAATCCCAATGAATTGCATCACAATCTGCATCAGATCAATCGACAACTCATGCATGTCACGGAAGCTTTTGAAAAAGTAGGTGAACAATCGTTAAGCTCCGCCGCTATTGAATTAGCCTGGAAATATCATGATCGTTTTAGCGCCATTCAACGCGCTTATTACAGCACTGGCCTGAATGTCATCTCTTATAAATCAGCTTTGCACGATTCCAACAATTTACCGCCCGACCCGATTGAATATGAAGCAGCCTTGCTGGCTGACGAATTACGCTGGCGCTTGCGCGAATTATCACGCCAAATGGCCGCCAAGCTTGATCAGATATTGCCTGATGAGCGCCCATTCTTTGAAGCATTGATTGGCTCAGTGAGGCATAGTCCAACCGAATAGAATTTAATTACGTTCAGACAATAAAAAAGCCGATCAAAAAACTGATCGGCTTTTTTAATTGAAAAATTGAAATTTCAATTAAAATTTCAATGCGGCTCCGGTTTTCCGGGTCAATTCTTCCTGAGTCACATCCGGTGCCAACTCCAGCACCGTCAAACCATCTGGTGTGACTTCAATCACCGCCAAGTCGGTAATGATCAGATTGACCACGCCCAGCCCTGTCAAAGGCAAATCACACTCTTTAAGAATTTTATGGACATCACCCTTGGCAACATGCTCCATGAGTACGACGACACGTTTGACGCCTGCCACCAGATCCATCGCGCCGCCCATGCCCTTGATCATTTTGCCTGGAATCATCCAGTTGGCCAGATCACCTTTTTCACTGACCTGCATCGCCCCCAAAATCGCCAGACTGATGTGACCACCGCGAATCATGCCAAATGAGTCGGCACTGCTAAAAATACTGGAGCCTTTTAAGGTCGTCACCGTCTGCTTGCCCGCGTTGATCAGATCGGCATCAATCTCATCTTCAGTTGGAAACGGGCCAATTCCCAGCAGACCATTTTCTGATTGCAGCCAGACTTCCATATGATCGGGTACGTGATTGGCAACCAAGGTTGGCAAACCAATCCCCAGGTTGACGTAAAAACCATCCTGCAATTCTTTGGCAGCCCTTGCTGCCATTTCATCTCTTGTCCAAGCCATGCTTCATCCTTCTTGAATTCGGTTCAGAAAAACTTTCTTGAAACGCTTTTTAGTCGCACCAGCCGCTTTATTTGGAAGGCGTGATGGTGCGTTGTTCAATGCGTTTTTCCGGGGTGGCATTGACCACAATGCGCTGAACAAAAATACCCGGCGTATGAATTTCATCAGGTGCCAGCTCGCCGTTCTCGACCAGAATTTCAACTTCGGCAACAGTCATCTTGCCAGCAGTGGCGACATTGGGGTTGAAATTACGTGCGGTCTTGCGGTACACCAGATTACCGGCACGATCGGCCTTATAGGCCTTGACCAAAGCCACATCGGCTGTCAACGCTCGCTCCATCACATAAGTCTGGCCGTCAAACTCGCGCAATTCCTTGCCCTCGGCAACGATGGTGCCCACGCCAGTCTTGGTAAAAAAGGCGGGAATGCCGGCACCACCGGCACGCAGCTTTTCTGCCAGTGTGCCTTGGGGTGTAAATTCCAGCGCCAGTTCTCCAGACAGGTATTGGCGTTCAAATTCCTTGTTTTCACCGACATAGCTGGAAATCATTTTTTTGATTTGACGCGTCGTCAGTAATTTACCCAGGCCAAAGCCATCGACGCCAGCATTGTTGCTGATGCAAGTTAAATCCTTGACACCCAGATCACGAACTGCGTCGATCAATGCCTCAGGTATGCCACACAAACCAAAGCCGCCTACAGCCAAGGTTTGCCCATCTTTTAAAATATCTGCCAATGCCGCCTGGGCACTGCCATACAGCTTGTTTGCCATGCCGATCCTCTCGTTGGATTGAATAATGCCCGATCATTTTAAGTCAGAACCCACCGCAGGAAACACACCAATGTGGCTTTCGCGTTATTCTCCTGCCTGTCATCCATTGATGATCTTTTCTGGCTAAACTAATGCGCCATTTTGGTGTCAACATTCATTCTGGTTTATAGCGTCACCTTTTATGTTCATTGCCATGCACCGATTAATACCCTGTCTGCGCCTCTTGATGGTGCTATTGTTGACGATTATCACGATTCCGCTCCAGGCACAGACTTTTTTGCCCGCTGAAGAAGCTTTCCAATTCACCACCGAAGTGGTCGATCAGCAAACGATTGCGGTGGCGTTCAAAATCGAGCCTGGCTATTACCTGTATCGTGACCGCTTTGCCTTTACCGCCCAGCCCGATCTGCTTGGCAAACCTGATATTCCTCCCGGCAAGATCAAGTTTGACGAAAACTTTGGCAAGGAAGTCGAAACCTATCGCGAGCAATTGCGCATAGTTGTGCCGCTGACGGCCAAGGCCCAGGCTCTTGAATTGACCGTCACCTCACAAGGCTGTGCCGATGCCGGTTTATGTTATCCACCCCAAAAGCAAACTGTCAATGTTGATCTGAGCCAGGCTCCCGCCGCCGGGCAAGCCACCCTGCCAAGCCATTCGAGCGCCAGCGATGTTGCACGTGCCAGTGTCAGCACCAACAATTCGGCTAACTCCATCACATCAAACAGTGAAGACAATCGTATTACCCAAGCGTTACACAGTGGCTCTTTGAGCCTGATCGTGCCGGTTTTTTTTGTGCTGGGTCTGCTGCTCTGCTTCACACCCTGTGTCTTGCCAATGCTGCCGATTCTATCGTCCATCATTGTGGGTAGTCAGTCCGAAGGGCAAGCGCCTTCGCGGACACGCAACTTCATGTTGTCCTTGCTGTATTCGCTGGGCATGGCGCTGGTTTATACCGCGCTGGGCGTCGCCGCCGGTTTAATTGGTGAAGGCCTGTCCGCTGCTCTGCAAAAACCCTGGGTGCTGATCCTGTTTGCGGCCTTGCTGGTAGCGCTCGCCCTCTCCATGTTTGGTCTGTATGAACTGCAACTGCCGATGGCGCTGCGCGACAAACTGGCTGGTCAGTCCGATAAACAAAGCGCAGGCAGCCTGACTGGTGTGTTCATCATGGGCGCCTTGTCGGCCTTGATTGTCAGCCCTTGCGTGGCCGCACCCTTGGCGGGTGCCCTGCTCTATATCAGCCAGACGCGTAACGTACTCATTGGCGGCAGCGCCCTGTTTGCGATGGCGATTGGCATGAGTGTACCTTTGTTGCTGATTGGCCTGTCAGCTGGCTCGCTGCTGCCGCGCGCAGGCAACTGGATGAACAAGGTCAAGGCGATATTCGGTGTGCTACTGCTGTTGGTCGCAGTCTGGGTGGTGTCACCCGTTTTGCCGGAGGCCTGGCGCCCGTTTAGCCGAATTGTCGATGTCTTTAATCCGCAACAGAAAGTATCGTTTCAGCGCGTTAAAAATTCAGCCGAACTCGACGCCGCACTGGCACAAGCCAAGACCGAAGGCAAAATCGTCCTCTTTGATTTTTACGCCGACTGGTGCGTGAGCTGTATTGAAATGGAAAAGCTGACCTTCCCGCATTCCAGCGTGAAACCGCTGCTTGACCAGATGGTGCGCCTGCAAGTCGACGTGACAGCCAATTCCGAAGCCGATAAGGAACTACTCAAACGCTTTAACCTGTTTGGGCCACCGGGCATCGTCTTTTTTAATAGGCAGGGCGAGGAAATAACGGCAGCGCGGGTGATTGGTTTTATGCCCGCCGAGGCGTTTGCCAAACGACTCCAGCAACTTCAGTCCAATTCCGTCACCCCTTAAATACCCCCACAGGTATTTTTAAACAATCAATTAAAACGCACTTAAAGAGTTAATTATTAAGCATACTCCTTATAAAGTCGCTTAAAAAGGCGGTTCCAACCGATCAGCCAACACCGCGCTTGCTGCTGGCGCGAGCTGGCTGATTGTCTACCGCACGGCTTACATCACTGACATACCATCATCGGCATTGAAAATGGCGCCATTGATAAAGCCGACGCCATCCGAAGCCAATAACAATAACAAACCATCCAGATCAGCCGCTTCGCCAAGCCGTTTGTTGGGCAGGGAGTTGATCAGCTTTTGACCCGCTTCGGTCTGCCAGTGCGCGTCGTTGATTTCGGTATGGATATAACCCGGGTTGATCGCGTTGACATGAATCCCATGCTTGCCCCACTCCAGCGCCATCGCCTTGGTCATCTGCACGATCGCCGCCTTGCTCATGCCATACACACCGAGTTTGCTGATGGGCTTATGCGCTGCCACCGAGCCAATATTGATAATCCGCGTCTGGCGCTTGGGGTTGGCCTTGGCATGCGTCAACATCCGCTTGGCCACTTCCTGCGCCATAAAAAAAGCGCCACGGGTATTGGTTTGCATGATGAAATCGTAATCTTCCTCACTGATATCGACCAGCTTATTGGTCACCGAAACACCCGCGTTATTGACCAGAATATCAATCGGGCCCGCTTCGGTTTCAGCATGCGCCACCGCCGAGCGAATACTCGCTACGTCCGTCACATCAAGCTTCACCACATGCGCCGCACCGCCTTCGGCTTCAATTTCAGCACGCAGCTCCTTGAGTTTTTCCACACGCCGTGAGGCAATCACCACTTCCGCACCGGCCCTCGCCAGCACTTGCGCAAAGCGCGCACCCAAGCCGCTTGCAGCACCTGTGACCAGTGCGATTTTGCCTTCGAGATTGGTCTCGATTCCCATATTGCTCTCCCTGCCTTAAAATAGCACTTTTAAAAAAAGAACGACCGTTCGATAATTGCATATTCAAACCCACATACAATCATGCTCTCTTAATTGAACCAGTCTTGAGCCAGTCGCATTCTTGTACTGGCTGCATATTAAGTGAATCGCCCCACGAACAAAACACCGGAAAACAACATGACTGCTACTTTGCTTGAACAATATGGCCCGCGTGAATCCATGGAATATGATGTCGTGATCGTAGGCGCCGGCCCAGCCGGCCTGGCCGCCGCGATTCGCATCAAACAACTGGCAGCCGAACAAGGCAAAGAAATTTCTGTTGTGGTGCTGGAAAAAGGCTCGGAAGTGGGCGCCCATATTCTGTCTGGCGCAGTCATGGACCCGATCGCCTTGAATGAGCTGATCCCCAATTGGCAAGAGCTCGGCGCGCCGCTCACTCAACCCGTCACCGCCGACCGCTTTTTATTTTTGACCGAAAAAAGTGCCATTCAAACCCCCAATGCGCTGTTGCCCGACTGCTTTCACAATATGGGTAACTACGTCATTTCGCTGGGTAATGTCGTGCGCTGGCTCGGTCAGCAGGCCGAGGCACTCGGCGTAGAAATCTTTCCAGGCTTTGCCGCTGCTGAGATTCTGTATACCGAACAAGGCGCAGTACGTGGCATTGCTACCGGCAATATGGGCATTGGCAAAGATGGCCAACCTACCGAAAACTTTCAGCTCGGCATGGAGCTATTGGGTAAATACACCTTTTTTGCCGAAGGCGCACGCGGTCATTTAGGTAAGCAACTCATCAGCAAATATCAGCTTGATGCGGATCGTGACCCACAAACCTATGCGATTGGTATCAAAGAGTTATGGGAAATTGATCCGGCCAAACATCAGCCGGGCCTGGTCATGCATACCGCAGGTTGGCCGCTCGATACCAGCACCTACGGTGGCTCCTTCCTCTATCACCTCGAAAACAATCAGATCGCAGTCGGCTTTGTGGTGGGACTGTCTTATGCCAATCCTTATCTGAGCCCCTTTGAAGAATTTCAGCGTTATAAAACCCACCCCGCCATTCGCACCCTGTTTGAAGGCGGCAAGCGGATTTCATATGGGGCTCGCGCCATTACAGCAGGCGGCTGGCAGTCATTACCCAAGCTGGTCTTTCCCGGTGGCGCACTGATTGGCTGTGATGCCGGCTTTCTGAATGCCTCGCGCATCAAGGGTTCGCATGCTGCCATCAAGAGCGGCATGATGGCTGCCGAGGCCGCCGTTGCTGCACTCGGCGCCGAGCGCAGTGGTGATGAACTCAGCGCCTATCCCCAAGCCTACCAACAAAGCTGGCTGCAGGAAGAACTGCACAAGGCACGCAATTTCAAACCAATTTTGAGCAAGCACTTATACATTGGTGCACCGCTACTGTTTATTGATCAAAAAATCTTCAAGGGCAAAGCCCCCTGGACGCTGCATCATCAGCACGCCGATCATACCTATCTGCGTCCGGCCACCGAGTTTGCCCCCATTGAATATCCCAAACCAGACGGCGTGTTGACCTTTGATCGCCTCTCATCGGTCTTTATTTCCAATACCAACCATGAAGAAAACCAGCCCGCACATCTGACCCTCAAGGATGACTCAGTGCCAGTACACATCAACCTTGCCCAATATGCAGGGCCGGAAGCACGCTACTGCCCTGCTGGCGTGTATGAGTTTGTGCGCAATGACGCCGGTGATAATCGCCTGCAGATCAACGCGCAAAACTGTGTGCATTGCAAGACCTGTGACATCAAAGACCCTACTCAAAATATTGTCTGGGTGACACCCGAAGGTGGCGGCGGGCCTAATTACCCCAATATGTAATCAAGCCTAGCCTCACCACCACAATAGGCCAGACACTGCACAGCAGGTCTGGCCTGTTTTTTTATTGACACTAATCCATTCAGCAGCAAGTTTCATCAATTCTTCTTATACTGATGCCAAGCTTTGGTATGGCAAGCCGTCAACGCATGATGACTTGACCGACACCTTGGACGCACAGCATCCACCACGAGATGCTGAAATAAAACGACCTTCTGTATCTGTTCAGCTTTTCAGCGAGGATTTAGGCTATGACCCGAGTTGAACCCGCCCTTTGGAGAACCCATGTTTAAAAATCAAATATTGACCAGTCTCGTCTTGACTCTTGGCACTACCGCCAGCCTGACCAGCCCGATGATCCAAGCCGCCGAGCCGGTGACCTCGGTGCGCCTTTATGCACTGGATTGCGGCAAGGTCGACGTCAAGGATATGAGCTTTTTTTCTGACACCGGTGAATACGATGGCAAGCCTGCCACACTGGTGGACCCCTGCTATGTGATTCGCCATCCCAAAGGCACCCTGGTGTGGGACACCGGCCTGGGTGACAAAATGGCGGAGAGCAAGGATGGTGTCACTGATGGCGTCTTTCATATGGTGGTGCCAGTCACGTTGAGCAGCCAGCTCAAGGCAATTGGCCTGACACCCGACGAAGTGGAATTTGTCGCCTTCTCACACTTCCATTTTGATCACACCGGCAATGCCAATTTGTTTGAAAAATCAACCTGGATTGTGAATCAGAATGAAGTCAATTGGGCCACATCCACACCAAGCCCATTTGGTGTCAACGCCGCATCGTTTAGCAACATCAAACAAGTCAAAACGCAAATGATTACTGGCGACCATGACGTCTTTGGTGATGGCAGTGTGCGCATCTTCAAAGTACCCGGCCACACACCTGGCAGCCAGGTACTGGCCATCAAACTCAACAAGGCTGGCACGGTGATTTTGTCAGGCGACCTGTATCACACCAAAGACAACCGCAAATATCATCGCGTTCCCGGCTTTAACGTCAGCCGCGCTGACACGCTGGCCTCCATTGACCGTATTGAAACCATTGTCAAAAACACCCATGGCCGCCTGTATGTGCAACATGACGCCAATGACTTCAAGGCCTTGCCAAAATTTCCGGCCTACCTCGAATAAGTTGGTATTAAGTTTAGTCGGCTGATTTCAAGCCGGGCTGATTGTTTGCAACAACCATCCATCATTCAGCCCTGAGCAGATCAGCCGACCGTATCAACCAGAACCGTCCGGCCAGCCGGCAACTGGCCAGGTTCATCAAAAGTAAGACGGCTGCCAGCCAGATCGGTTAAGATTCAAGCTGTCATTGGGGAGTAGCCGCCCTTCACCTCGGGCTTGCGTCAACATACTTGGTCGGATCGATCATGGCGCAAGCAGCATGGATGTGCTTCATTTCATCCAGCCTGGCAAGACCTTTGACCTTTTCCCACTGCCTATGGCCGGAGTGGGTTGAGGTCAATGGATCATCACCGGCCTGGAGTCAAATATGGAAGCCTTTCTCATCTCTACCGGTATCGTCGCTCTTGCTGAAATTGGCGACAAGACCCAACTGCTCGCGTTTCTGCTCGCCGCCAAATTTCGTAAGCCCGTCCCCATCATTGCCGGTATTCTGGTCGCCACCCTCGTCAACCATGGCTTTGCTGGCGCACTCGGCGCGTGGATTCATAACCTGATTGACCCCATCACATTACGCTGGATTTTAGGTATCTCTTTTATTGCCATGGCAGCCTGGATTCTGGTACCCGACAAGATCGATGAGGATGACGCCAAGCTTGCCCATATGGGCGTCTTTGGTACCACGCTCGTGGCATTTTTTCTGGCCGAGATGGGCGACAAAACCCAGATTGCCACCATCGCCCTCGCCGCGCAATATCACCAGCTCTTTGCCGTGGTGGCAGGCACCACACTAGGCATGATGATCGCCAACGTCCCCGCGGTTTTGTTTGGCAACCAAATCGCCAGCCGTATGCCAGTGCAACTGGTACACCGGATTGCTGCGGCCATCTTTGCCGTACTTGGCATTGCCACTTTACTGGGGCTGGGACAGGGCTTGGGGGTTTGATGGTCAATCTGCAACAATGCCGTTGATGCTACTGGCGTTGCCAGGTTTGATTGCAGTTGCAGACCACCTGCAATCAAACTCACGCAAGCACCTTCAACCTTTATAATCCCCCCTCACCCTTTATTACCCACCTTTACCCGCTGACTACAGCCGCTCAACGTGAATCCATTTCTGCAAAAGCTTCAGACTTATCCTTTTGAAAAACTGCGCAAGTTGACTGCGCAGGTCACCCCCAATGCTGCGTATAGCGCAATCTCATTAGGGATTGGCGAGCCCAAGCACGCGACGCCGCAATTTATTAAAGATGAGTTAAGCAAGGGTTTGAGTGGTTTGGCGGTGTATCCGGCGACACTGGGCACGGCGCCGTTGCGCGAAGCAATTGCGCACTGGCTGCAGCGGCGTTATGGCTTGCAACTGGATGCCGCGACGCAGATTTTGCCGGTGAATGGCTCGCGCGAGGCGCTCTTTGCACTGACGCAAACGGTGGTGGATGCCAGCCGCGAGGCTTATGTGCTGTGCCCCAATCCGTTTTACCAAATTTATGAAGGGGCAGCTTATCTGGCGGGTGCCACGCCCTATTTTGTGAATGCCGATCCAGCGCGCAATTTTGCGACTGACTGGGCCAGCGTGCCTGAAGCGGTCTGGCAAAAAACCCAATTGCTGTTTACCTGCTCGCCCGGCAACCCCACCGGTGCGGTGATGCCTTTAAGTGAGTGGCAGATGTTGTTTGCATTGTCGGACCGCTATGGTTTTGTGATTGCCTCGGACGAATGCTATTCGGAAATTTATTTTGACGAAGCCCAGCCACCACTTGGCGCTTTACAAGCCGCTGCACAACTGGGACGTGACGCACGCAATATCGTGATGTTGTCCAGTTTGTCCAAGCGCAGCAATGTGCCGGGCCTGCGTTCGGGCTTTGTGGCCGGTGACGCCAATATCATCAAACCCTTTTTGTTGTATCGCACCTATCATGGCAGCGCCATGAGTTTGCCGGTACAAGCAGCCAGTGTGGCGGCCTGGCAAGACGAAAGCCATGTGCTGGCTAATCGTGAGTTGTATCGCACCAAGTTTGCCCAGGTCACACCACGCTTGCAAAGCGTGCTGGATGTGCAAATGCCCGATGCCGGATTTTATTTGTGGGTAGGAACCCCGATTGCAGACGAGGATTTCGCGGTCCGGCTGCTGGCTGACTATAATGTGACGGTATTGCCTGGCAGTTATCTGGCGCGCGAGTCCAACGGCGTGAATCCGGGACGTAACCGAGTTCGCCTGGCGCTGGTGGCCGAGGTCGCCGAATGTCTAGAGGGCGCACGGCGGATCGCCGAATTTGCCAGTAAGCTGTAAAGATAAAACCAATTAAATTTTGCGATTGGCATGCCCTGATAATGCTAATCGCGTCATCACCTGATTGGCTGGCAATTTGATTCATTGCGCCAGCCCCAAGTTTTTTATGACCAACCCGATGTTGCAGTGCTGCGCCAGTCATAAGCTGCCTGCTTCATCACTAACCTGACAATCAACCATGTCCAACGAATTACAAGCCATTATCGACGCCGCGTGGGAAGACCGCGCCAATATTGCCCCAGTGACTGCACCCGCCAAAGTGGGCGAAGCCGTGGCGCACGTGATCGAAGAACTCAATAAGGGTACGCTGCGTGTCGCCGAAAAACTCAATGGCGAATGGGTCGTGCACCAGTGGGTTAAAAAAGCCGTGCTGCTGTCATTTCGCCTGGAAGAAAACATTCCTATCGCCGGTGGCGGTGGCATTCAGTACTTTGATAAAGTACCCACCAAATTTGCCGACTACTCCGCCGAAGAGTTTCGTCGTGGCGGCTTTCGCGTGGTTCCTCCCGCAGTGGCACGCCGTGGCAGCTTCATCGGCAAGAACGTGGTGCTGATGCCGTCCTACGTCAATATTGGTGCTTATGTTGATGAAGGCACGATGGTCGATACCTGGGCAACCGTGGGCTCCTGTGCGCAGATTGGCAAGAATGTCCATCTGTCCGGTGGCGTCGGCATTGGTGGCGTACTCGAGCCACTGCAAGCCAATCCGACCATCATCGGTGACAACTGCTTTATTGGCGCCCGCTCCGAAGTGGTGGAAGGTGTGATTGTGGAAGACAACTGTGTGATTTCGATGGGTGTCTACATCGGCCAATCCACCAAAATTTACGACCGCGCCACCGGCGAAGTGATTTACGGTCGCGTGCCCGAAGGCTCCGTCGTGGTATCAGGCAACCTGCCTTCTGCCGATGGCAAGTACAGCCTTTACTGCGCGGTCATTGTCAAACGCGTGGATGCACAAACCCGCTCCAAAACCAGCATTAACGAACTGCTGCGCGCCTGATTGCACGGTGTCACGCACCATTTGGCGGCCAATAAATCGCCGTCAGATGGTGAGAATGCGCTTCCTGTTTTTATGCCATTTTTTGATAAAAAATAGGGAGTATCATCAATAATTAACCTATATAGTACGTTTTAACTTATTCCTTAAAAATACTTATAGGGGGTATTTTAATATCGCACGACTTGCTGCCGAGCATTCGCTGCCGTGTCTCACTCACCCTGCTGCAAGGTATTCTGCCGCTGCAGCCAGCTCGGCCAACCATCAGCCCGATGCACTGACATCCTCATCAACTTCAATCAGGCTATCGCTTTTCGTCGGTTAGCTTCGTCAACATCGACTTGTTTCATAAAGTAACCGGCAGGCCAAACCGCAAATTGTTCCACCCGTTTTTGCTTGCGCTGCACTACTCTCCCTTCAGTTCAGAGACAAAAAACAGGAGCAGCACCATGGCAATGGAAAGACTATTTCACCTGATGTCAGAAAAAGGGGCATCCGACATGTTTCTCGCGGTCGGCTCACCCGTACACATCAAGATCAATGGCCTGACCATCCCCATCAACCAGCAACGGCTGGACAATACGCGGATTCGTTCATTACTCAACGAGGTCATCACGCCCGAACGAATGGTCGAACTGGAAAACACCAATGAACTCAACATCGGTCTGCCCGTCACCGGCGTCGGTAGTTTCCGGCTTTCGGCGTTTCGTCAGCGTGGCTCCTTTTCTGCGGTGATTCGTTATATTCCCAGTGACATTCCCGCGCTGGGTTCATTAGGAGTTCCAGAAGCCCTGAGCACTTTGATTCTGGAAAAACGCGGCCTGATCTTGATGGTGGGTGCCACCGGCTCTGGCAAATCAACTTCGCTGGCAGCCATGCTCGATTACCGCAACGAACAGATGCCCGGCCATATTTTGACGATTGAAGATCCGATCGAATATGTGTTTCGCAATAAAAAATCGATCATCAACCAGCGTGAAATCGGCTCCGACGCAGCCAGTCTGCAAATCGCACTGAAAAACGCCTTGCGCCAGGCACCCGACTGCATCTTGATTGGTGAGATTCGTGATCGCGAAACCATGACCGCGGCACTGGCATATGCGCAGTCAGGTCACTTGTGTCTGGCCACCCTGCACGCCAATAACAGTTATCACGCGCTGAACCGGATCTTGTCGTTCTATCCGCTGGAAAGCCGTAACGCCTTGCTGGCCGATATGTCCTCCTCGTTAAAAGCCATCATCTCGCAACGCCTGCTGCGCGCTAAACGCGGCGGGCGTGTCCCCGCGGCAGAAATCATGATCAACAGCCGTCATGTGTCCGAGCTGATTGAGCAAGGCGATATCAATGGCATCAAGGCGGCCATGGAAAAAAGTCTGGCACCCGGCTCACTCACCTTTGAACAATCACTCGCCCAATTGATTCGTGATGAAATGGTCACACAAGAAGAAGCCCTGGCCCACTCCGACTCGCCCACCAATTTGCTATGGGTACTGGAAAACAACTTTGTGGCCAGTGCACATTTGCCACCCGAACCAGTTATTGAAGAAACCCCAACCGGCCCATCGTTCAGTGAATTCACTCTGGAGATGTAAGCAGGGATTTCATGAGTATTGAATCAATAGTGTCTACGATATCTGCTTTCTTCCCGAAAACGGACCTAGCCATCTTTTTTCATTTCATGCTGGCTTCACATTGATCGATGCTGAGACCTGCCACAACAATGGCAGGGGGTTTATGGGTATTGACTTACCATAACCATCCAACTCACCACCAAACTCTTCACCATGCACACAATAACATGAAGGGCAATCAACTTAGTGTCTTGAAAACCAAACCGGTGACAAAGCAATGATCGTGTAAACCATGACAGCCATTGTTCAAGGCAGACACATCGTGGAACTTGGGATGGCAACACGATCCATCGATTGGAAAGTAATTACCCGCGCTTGCTCAACAAAGGGTCTCGTGATCATCCAGGCGAGGATGTCATAACTAGCAACACATGCTAGCCAATACCACCTTCAACTGCTGCAATCCGCTATTAAACGCAGCCTCATCCAAGCTGGCAAACCCCAGACGGACGCCAGATACGGACGCCGCCTTACCAATAGAGAACTGCGTACCTGGCAGTATCCGCACCCGGTGCCTCAAGGCTTCTTCAGCAAGTGCATCCGGATTCATGCCATCAGCTAGGCGCAACCAAAATGCCAAACCTCCTGCAGGCAGATCAAAGTCCAACCATGGGGAAAGTTCTGTCCGAATAGCGGCGGCAGCAGAGTTGCGACGCTGTTCGTAGATGCGCAGTGCACGCCGGATGTGGCGTTTCAGTTCACCACTCTCCATCAGTTCAGCGACAGCCAGTTCCGTCACGGCATTACCTTGGCGATCAATCAACATGATCTCGGCCACACAACGGTTCACGATGTCGGGAGATGCCGCCAAATAACCAACCCGAAGGCCCGGTGCCAGCACTTTGGACAACGAACCGATGTAAATCACCTGGCCAGCATGATCGCCACTCGCCAACGGCAGCATGGGGCGGTGATCGAAGTGAAACTCGTGGTCGTAATCGTCCTCGACGATGACAAATCCAAACTGCTCCGCCAACATTAACAAACGCAGACGCCGCTCTACAGGCATCATTACTGTGGTCGGGAACTGGTGATGCGGTGTCACATACACCGCTCGAATCCGCTGTTTGCGGCACAATCGCTCCAAGGATTGCGGCACCAGTCCGTGTTCGTCCTGGTCGACACCAAATACGCTGGCCCCACACACCCGAAAAGCCTCTCGCGCCGGACCATAACTGAGCATCTCGAACGCAACGCAGTCACCCGGACGCACCAAGATCCGAGCGGCAAGGAAAATGCCCATCTGGCTACCACGCACCAGACACAAATTTTCTGGACTCGTGTCCAGCCCCCGTTCCATGTTGAGCATTCTGGTCAATGCCTGACGCAGCAGCAAAGACCCGCGTGGATCACCATATCCCAGCTGATTGGTACGGGCCATGGTGACAAGCGCATGACGGAAAGCACGCGATAATACGTCATAAGGAATCAGTCGCGTATCCGGTACACCGTCATTGAAATCAATAAGGTTCTTTCCGTGCCTGCCATCCTCATCCCAATGCAGCGGTTCACCGTATAGCTTCACGCCACTTAATGATGAGTGTATCGGCGACTGAGCACCACGCTTTGCCATGCTGATCTTCGCATCCAGCTTTGGTAAGGCTGCTGCGACAAACGTGCCACGCTTGCCTTGAGTCGTCAGCCAGCCCTGAGCCACAAGTTCGTCATACGCTAGCACTACGGTTTTGCGGTTGACGCCCACGCGCTCGGCAAGGTCTCGGCTACCTGGCATTGGAGCCGTGGGCAACAACCTTCCTCGCGTGATCGCCTCAACAACCGCCTGCACGATCTGGATGTGCAGTGCAATCGCACTATCACGACTGATTTGAACTTCCAAGTCCCAGGGCCTAAGCATGTTCAACCTCATTGACTGACGAAGTATGTGATGGCACATCTGGCCCCTATAGAATTCATAAACTGGATGATCAATAGGGTCCAGAAAAATGTGAATATAACGCATCGTCTCGTGTAGTTAAAGATCAAATCTCATGACACTCCAACAAACGTTCTTGCCTTCATCTCAACTCCGCAATGCGCACATTGATGCGCTTGATCGAATTGGCCCGGAAATCATCCGACTAGCATTGAGAACTGAAGGCGATACTACAATGGCATACCAAGCTGGACAGTACATCGCTATCCACCTTCCTGAGGGCGAGACTCGCTGCTATTCCATCGCGCGGGCGTGGCAACCAGGCAGGCCTCTGGACCTACACATTCGACTCTATTCGGATGGACTTTTCTCGACCTGGCTGATCAATGCACTGCAAGCAGGTATATCTCACGGCCTTACACTAACGATTAGCGGCCCGTATGGCGACTGTATCTGGCAGTCTCCTCATCCCCACGAAACCACCGTGATGTTAGCTACCGGGACCGGCATTGCTCCACTCACTGCGCTGCTGGAGCAGGCACTGGCTGCAGATACAACCCATCCCATTACGCTGTATTGGGGTGGACGTGATGCTGATGAAATGTATTTGTCTTCGCACTTCGAGGCGTTGGAACAGCAACATCCTCATTTTCACTATATACCGGTGCTGACCAGCCAGGATGAAGCATGGGCAGGACGTCGAGGGTTCGTTCAAGAATGCGCAGCTGTAGATCACCCAGATCTGCGTACTGCACAGGTTTACGCCTGCGGCTCACCGACCATGGTTTCCGAAGCACGTCGATTGCTCACCGAACAATGTGGGCTGAACGCCGAACGTTTTTACGCAGATGCGTTTGAACCGCCAATCCAATCAAACATGGCGCAGACGGAAAACTTGATACTGATCCAGGTGCAACAAGATACATCCCAGCGCTGTTCGCACTCACTTACTGTTGCCGCAGAAGGATCGCTGATGACCGCGCTACGACAAGCAGGTTTGCTGAACGGCGTCTGCGGTGGTTGCGCATCATGCGGTACCTGTCGGATTGAAATTGAGCCCGACTGGTATTCGCGGCTGCCCCCGCCAAATCGCACCGAAACAAGGTTGTTGGCCACACTGAATGGTACACAGCCTCACCATCGCCTCGCTTGCCAGATTCAACTCGACAAAACGCTGGACGGCTTATGCCTTGTCTTGTTGCAAGCCACCTTTTGAATCACTTTCCATCACCCCCATCTCAACCCCAAAGGAATCATCATGACCATCGTATCGGAACACCAGCAACAACTTGAACGCACTGCTCCTACATTTGATCCGGCTCAATTGCTTGTCGTTCGCAACATGACACGCGATGCCATTCATCGAATCGCTACCGCCGTGCATCCCGGAATGATTGAAGAGGATGCGGTCGAAATGGCGAAGGACTTACTGGCCGAGTCCAAAATGCTACAAGGCTGGCACGACGTGTACGTGCGCTTCGGTAGCAATACGACAAAGACCTTTGGTGCGCCATCCGATCCAGGAGTCGTTCTTGGTGCCGACGACATTTTCTTGATCGACATCGGTCCGGTGTGGAAACAATGGGAAGGTGATGGCGGCGATACATTTGTTACTGGCAACAACCCTGAACTGAACCGCTGTGCCAACGACGCGCGCGAAATCTTCCACATCGTACGTCGACACTGGGCTACGCACGGTGTCACCGGTAAAGCGCTCTACGACTATGCTACCTACGAGGCAGAAAAACGTGGCTGGGCCCTCAATCTGGATCTTTCCGGGCATCGCATCGCTGACTTTCCGCATGCGGCGATCTACGAGGGATCGCTCGCCGAGGTTGAGTTCACTCCGTCACGCTTATTGTGGGTGCTGGAGATCCACATCCGCCACCCTCAACAGCACTATGGCGCATTCTTCGAAGACATGTTGCTGGAAGATAGTTACTTCACCGCCCCATCTTTAATCTCGAGCGCCAAGGACTTCCATGAGACGCAACGCTAGTATGGAAATCCTTGGCTACTTTGCAAGGTAATGCTACGACACAAGCCCAGACTTCAAATCCTCATTCCACTCCCCCAACTGGGCGACGTGAGCTGAATAATGCAGGTCTCTGTACCTGAAAATGAACACTGAAATTCCAACATGAAGACCGTTCTGGCTTTGCGCCACATTCACTTCGAAGATCTTGGCATTCTTGAGCCGTTATTGCATGAACGCGGCTATGAGATTAACTACCTGAATGCTGCCACTGATGACCTCAACAGTGTCGACGTACGACAGCCCAATCTGTTAGTTGTATTGGGCGGCCCCATTGGCGCATTCGATGAGATCCGCTACCCGTTCTTAGATCAAGAGCTAGTATTGATTCGTCAAAGGCTCGAAGCCCAACAGCCTATTTTGGGGATCTGCCTTGGCGCACAACTAATGGCCCGTGGCTTAGGTGCAAGCATTGCCTCTATGGGTGTTAAAGAAATTGGCTTTGGCCCGATCTCGCTGACGCCTGAAGGCAGAAATTCAGTGTTGGCAGCCCTGGTCGACACGCCAGTGTTGCACTGGCATGGAGATCGGTTTGAACTCCCGCTTGGCACCCAGCTGCTCGCTGGCACACAGGTTTGTGTCAATCAAGCCTTTGCTCTGCATGAATATGCACTGGGGCTACAGTTCCACTTGGAGGCTGACACAAACCATCTTGAACACTGGTTAGTCGGACATGCCAGCGAGCTTGCACAATTTGATATTGATCCAAGCCAGTTGCGAATTCAGGCGGCTCAGCATGGTCCCCTACTCATGACGACTGCAAAACAAGTCTTCAACCTTTGGCTAGATCAAATCGAAGCTTCACACAGCTCGACCATCTCTGAAAAATGATGATAACTTGAAGATGTTATGAATTATCGTCTAGCATAGATTCCTCATGTCTTAGCTACCCCCACCGAAAGATTGACGGTGGAGATTTTTTATCGTCCTTTTGACCTGCAGATTGAGTACACTGCCATTTTGCAACTCACTATTTGATCAGCATGGCTTCCACTTATACCCTTTATGGCATCCCCAATTGCAGCTCCGTCAAAAAAGCGCGTACCTGGTTTGACGAACAACAGCTGGCCTACACCTTTGTCGACTTCAAAAAAACACCACCCAATGCCGAGCTCATCAAGCTATGGCTGAAAGACGTGGACTGGAATGAACTGGTCAACCGCAAAGGCACCACCTACCGCGGCTTGAGCGATACCGACAAGAGCTTGCTCGCACAGGCCAGCGACGCAGCGATTGCCTTTGTGAGTGAGCATGCTTCGATCATCAAACGGCCAGTCATCCATCGCGGCAAAGGCAAACCTGCCTCGCTCGTGGGTTTTGATGTTGCCGCGTATGAGGCGCAGTTTTTGGCCTGAAGTTGGGCTGACCACCAAGGTAAGCCTTAAGTCAAAAACGTTCACCACAAAGCCACAAAGGACTCAAAGTAAACCACATAAAATTGCGCTGTTTTAACACGAGGACAGAGTACTACTCTGTCCTCGGACCACGCAGTTAATGCAGAGATCAAACAAGTCTTTCTTCGTGGGCTCTGGGTCTTTGTGGTGAAAGGTGTGCTTGCCTTGACTTGATGATTAAATGAATCAACCTTCCTTTACCAACGCCAATGCCAGCAGTCTGGCGATATGCATAGACTCCCGCTGCACGCCATCTTTGATCTGATGGCGGCAGCTGAAGCCATTGGCCACCAGCCAATCGGTCTGCTCGGTTTTGCGGATGGCAGGAAACAAATCGAGCTCGCCCATTTTCATGGAGATATCATAATGTTCGGCCTCCATCCCAAACGAGCCAGCCATACCGCAACAACTTGATTCAATCAACTCGGTCTGCAAGCCAGGAATCAGTCCCATCACCTTGCGCATCGGTTTCATTGCACCATAGGCCTTTTGATGGCAATGCCCATGCACATAGGCTTTGCCACTTTGCGGCAAGGCCTGCAGTGGCAAGTTCAGGCGTTTGGCATCATGTTCTTTGGCAATAAATTCTTCAAACAAGAGTGCCGACTTGGCAATCTTTTGCGCCTGCTCACCCAAACCCAGATTTTGATATTCATCGCGTAGCGTCAATAAACAGGATGGCTCCAGGCCTATCACCAGTCGACCTTTTTCAATATGCGGCCATAAAGCGGTCACCATTCTCTTGGCTTGGACTTGCGCCTCAGCCACTAAGCCGCTGGACAATAAAGTACGGCCACAACAGAGCGGCTCAGCCTGACCATCTTCGGCCTTGACGACCTGCACTTGATAGCCTGCTGCACGCAAGACAGCCAACGCAGCTTGCGCATTGGCGGGCTCAAAGGCATTAGTGAAGGTATCCACTAGCAATACCAGTTCGGGCTTGCTGCTCGCTGTTTCTACTGTAATTTGCGGTGCCAGTTGATTGGCTGCCGGTTCCGTTTGAATATCAATAAAGGATATAGCTGCAGGTATCGGCAAACTGCGCCGCGCACTGATACCAGCGAATCGCTCCATCAATTTTGCGACTAAGGGGATTCGACCCAGGCCGATCAATCCCCTGAATCGTCGCAACCAGGCCATACGCATCGGCAAGTAAGCAAACCAGCGATCACGCCATGGCATGGTGCTGTGTTGCCAACGCTGCGCCAGCGTTTCGGTCTTGAGTAATGACATGTCGACGCCATTGGGGCACTCACGCTTGCAGCCCTTGCAGCCGATACACAAATCCATCGCCTGTTGTAATTCTGTGTCTGTCCAGGGTTGCTCACCCAACTCGCCATTGAGCACTGCCTTGAGGGTTGCCGCACGGTGCTGGGTTGAATGGGCAATATCCTCCGTGGCCCGATAACTGGGGCACATGACACCTTTTGCAGTACGCTGGCATTGCCGATTATTGATACAGACTGCCGCCGCCTTGCCGAATGACCCGCCATATAAAGGGATCTGCGCATAGGCATCGCCCTCACCGTAGTTGTCGTAGGCCGACCAGTCGAGTTGTGTCTTGATTGCTTGTTGCATATGCGCTCCTTGCCCGCTTAGTAGCAAGAGCTATGCAACCAATATAGGGGCGAAAAACGGCGATAAATCAACTCTATGGGCTGAGTCAGATTATCCAGAGCCAGCACTGCACAATGAAATTGTCGGCTTTGCGACAGAAGCCATGCAAATAAAAAAAGCACCGACAATCTGTGTGGGTGCTTTTTTAAAAAATACGCTTGTTGAGCCAAGCAAAACTGCGTTTATTCGCTGCCAAATATCGCCTGACCGCCCGCGTAGTTTTCAAATTTGGTGTATTGACCCAGGAAAGTCAGCCGCACGCCACCAATCGGGCCATTACGCTGCTTACCGATAATGATTTCGGCCGTACCTTTATCTGGCGAGTCTGGGTTATAAACCTCGTCTCGATAAATAAACAAAATGACGTCGGCATCCTGTTCAATTGCACCCGATTCGCGCAAATCGGACATGACCGGACGTTTATTGGGGCGCTGTTCCAGAGACCGGTTCAACTGAGATAGTGCAATCACTGGACAATGCAGTTCTTTGGCTAGACCTTTAAGCGAACGCGAAATCTCCGAAATTTCAGTCGCACGGTTTTCACCCGATGAACTGCTACTACCACTCATGAGCTGCAGGTAATCGATAATAATCAAACCCAGTTTGCCACACTGACGCGATAAACGACGCGCCCTTGCCCGCAGCTCCATAGGATTGAGCGCTGGGGTTTCATCAATAAACAATTGCGCGTCATTCATTTTCTGAATGGCATGGGTCAAACGCGGCCAGTCATCATCTTCCAGACGCCCCGTACGCACTCGATGCTGATCAAGTCGACCAACCGAGCCTAACATCCGCATGGCCAACTGTGTGCCGCCCATTTCCATGGAAAATACTGCAACCGGTAGACCCTCTTCCACCGCCACATGCTCACCAATATTCAATGAGAAAGCGGTTTTACCCATTGAAGGACGCCCCGCCACAATGATCAGATCACCGGGCTGCAAACCGGAAGTCATCTTGTCCAGATCAGCAAAGCCAGTTGGTACACCGGTAATATCATTGGGATTGTCGCGGTGATACAGCTCATCAATCCGCTCTACCACTTGGGTCAACAAGGGTTGCAAGGCCAGAAAACCCTGATTGCCGCGCGCACCTTCTTCAGCAATCGCAAAAATCTTGGATTCGGCCTCGTCCAGCATCTGCTTGACTTCTTTACCCTGTGGATTCAACGCATTGGTGGCAATTTCATCAGAAACCGAAACCAGGCGGCGCAACATGGATCGATCACGCACAATTTCGGCATAACGACGAATATTGGCTGCCGACGGTGTATTGAGTGCCAGCTCATTGATGTAAGCCAAGCCACCCGCTTCTTCAGCCTTACCCAACGTGGTGAGCGCCTCAAACACGGTAATCACATCGGCTGGCCGACCGGCGGACACCAGTTTTTGGATCTGCTGATAGATCAGACGATGGTCATAGCGATAAAAATCCACTTCAGAGATGAAATCGGCAATCCGGTCCCATGCCGAGTTATCCAACAAGAGGCCACCCAATACGGACTGCTCCGCCTGAATGGAATGAGGCGGAACCCGCAAAGATGCTATTTCCTGATCGACCAATGGCGCATTCATGTATTTTGAGTAGAGACAAAAAAGGCTGACGAGAATTCGTCAGCCTCTATTTTAAGACCAGCTACACATCGTCAGTCACCTGACAACTACTTAATCTAGCAAGTCATTTAGTACTGCTTATGCAGCCATTAAGCTGCTTCACCAATCACGGACACATTCACATCAATGACCACATCAGTGTGCAATGCCACTGATACGGGGTGTTCACCCACGGTCTTCAAAGGACCATTTGGCAAACGTACTTGCATCTTTTGTACTGCAAAACCTTGTTTGCCCAAAACTTCGGCAATATCAAAATTGGTCACAGAACCAAACAGACGGCCATCAACACCGGCTTTTTGAGCAACTTGAATTGTCAGGCCAGCCAGTTTTTCACCTTGCGCTTGAGCAGCAGCCAAAGTTGCAGCAGCAATTTTTTCAAGTTCAGCACGTTTCGCTTCAAACTCGGCGATTGCCACTTCAGTGGCACGGCGGGCTTTGCGTTGTGGGATCAAAAAGTTACGAGCATAACCGTCTTTAACACGGACGATATCACCCAGATTACCCAGGTTTACCACTTTTTCCATCAGAATGACTTGCATATTATTTCTCCAGATATCTTTGTCGTCAGTGATTAAGCGTTATGCAGATCGGTATAAGGCAACAATGCCAAATAGCGAGCACGCTTGATTGCTGTATCGAGCTGACGCTGATAGTGTGCTTTAGTACCAGTCAGACGAGCTGGGGTGATCTTGCCGTTTTCACCAACGAAGTCTTTCAGAACATCGATATCTTTGTAATCGATCTGTTCTACGTTAGCTACTGTGAAGCGGCAAAAACGCTTACGCTTGAACAATGGGTTTTGCTGTGGGCGCTTCTTGTTTTTGTCAAACTTACCTTTATTGCCAAATGGACGTGACATGATGTAATCCTTTCAATATCTATTCAATATGAGTAAGGTGATAAACCAGCGTTTTGCCGGTCTTGCGTTTTCTGGCAAGAAATCCCTGAAAAGTCGCTACTGTGCCAGGCACCAGTGCTGCGATACGATCAGTGATTTCACCGATGCCAACTGCTTCGATTTCCAATTCAATCTGGCGGGCAATGCCTGCCTCAACCTGACTGGAAACATGCTGCAATCGACACTCCAACACGGGTACCCCGGCCGGGGTAAAACGACGCTGACCTACTTCTGTCAGCGTGGCGACCAGTGTCAGATGATTACCGGACAACGCCTACCTTACCTCTCAATTAATTATTAGGAAGCTGCAACTTCAGCGGTTGATTTCTTGGCTTCTTCGCGCTGAACTTCCTTCATCATTGGAGAAGGTGCAGTTTCTGCTTTTTTCATTCTGACAGTCAGATGACGCAAAACGGCATCATTGAACTTGAATGCGTGCTCCAGTTCGTCAAGTGTGGCCTGATCACACTCGATATTGAGGCAGATATAGTGAGCCTTGGCCAGTTTTTGAATCATGTAAGCCATTTGGCGACGACCCCAGTCTTCCATGCGGTGGATTGTACCGCCCTTGGAAGTAACCAGTGTCTTGTAACGCTCGACCATGGCTGGAACTTGCTCACTTTGGTCCGGATGGACGATAAAAACGATTTCATAATGACGCATATTGACTCCTTATGGGCTAGGTTAAGGCCACCCCAAGCGTCAGACTGGGTGTGGCAAGCAGACAGCCTGCTATTATAGCGCAAAAATCAGGCAGGTTTCAATTCTGCGCCATATTGACAATTGGTCAGGTGATTTTCGTGGCACTGACCCTGCGTGGTGCTTCCAGATACTCGCGGCTCTGCATCTCAATAATGCGCGATACAGTACGATGAAACTCGTTGGAAAGAATACCCTCGGTATAGAGCTCATCAGGAACAACCTCGGCTGACATCAGCAATTTCACTTTATGATCGTAAAACACGTCAATCAACCAGGTAAAACGTCGCGCCTCTGACTGCAGACGCGGCGGCATTTTGGGAATACCTGACAAGATGACCGTATGAAATTGACTGGCAATTTCCAGATAATCATTTTGAGAGCGCGGTCCACCACACAATGTTGCAAAATCAAACCAGACCACCCCACCAGAACGTCGCAAGGCGTGGATTTCGCGCTGCTCAATACGCAAAACCGGCGACTCCTCCTGCCCCTCCACCAGTTCGTCAAAGGCCTGCTGTAACGCCTGTTCTGACGCCCCGCTCAACGGAGTGTGATAAGCCTGAACCTGTTCGAGCACACGCTTTCGATAATCGGTTCCAGAATCCACATTAATGACTTCCATTTGCTGTTCGATCAGCTCAATGGCAGGCAAGATTCGATCACGATGCAAGCCGTCGGGATAAAGCTTGGACGGTTCGTAATTGGAAGTCATGACAAAACACACGCCATTGGCAAGCAGCTGATCAAGCAAACGATACAGAATCATCGCATCAGCAATATCGCTGACATGAAACTCATCAAAACAGATCAAGCGATAACGCTTGGCAATTCTTAAGGCCAATTCATCCAGTGGGTCGGCGAGCCCTTTCAATTCATCCAATTCACGATGCACCTCCCTCATGAACTCATGAAAGTGCAATCGGGTCTTGCGAGTATATGGAATCACCGAATAGAAGCTATCCATCAGAAAGCTCTTGCCTCTGCCTACGCCACCCCACATATAAATCCCCATCGGGACATCAGGCGAAATCCCAACCCGGACCTTGAGCCGGTTGAAAGTACCCGAGCGAGCTTCCTTGAAAGACATCAGCGCATCGTACAGCGTCTGTAAACGATCTACCGCATGACGCTGCGCTGCATCCGGTTTGAAGCCACGCTTAGATAGCGCATTATCATAAAAGGCACGAACACTCATGATTTCCTGACAATGGTTTAGCACCACCGATAACTAACTTTTAAACAAAACGGCGCTTACGCGCCGTTTCAAAATTCAGCAACCTGGCTGAATTACATATTGAGCGCACGCTTATCTGCAGCCAATGCAGCTTCCTTGACCACCTCGGACAAACTCGGATGAGCATGACAGATACGGCCAATGTCTTCGCTGGAAGCTGAAAACTCCATCGCCATCACAGCTTCAGCAATCAGGTCAGAAGCATGCGTATTGACAATATGCACACCTAATACACGATCCGTCTTTGCATCGGCCAAGACTTTAACAAAACCTTCGGCACCACCCTGCCCAAGAGCACGACCATTCGCAGCAAAAGGAAATTGACCTGCTTTATAAGCCACACCTTCAGTCTTGAGCTGTTGCTCAGTCTTGCCAACCCATGCAACCTCAGGGCTGGTATAGATGACATAAGGAATGGTGTCGTAGTTGGTATGACCGGCTTGGCCAGCAATGATCTCGGCAACCATCACGCCCTCTTCTTCACCCTTATGAGCCAACATCGGACCACGCACGACGTCACCGATGGCAAACAAGCCTGGCAATGATGTTTTGCAATGACCATCGACCTCAACGAAACCGCGCTCATTGGTTGCAATGCCAATGCTGTCCAAACCAAGATTATCGGTATTAGGAACGCGACCAATCGAAACGATCAACTTATCTGCGTCGAGTACTTGTTCTGCACCATCTTTATCGGTGTAGGTAATCTTGACGCCTTTTTTATCCTGTTTGATCGAACCAATCTTGACGCCTAAACTAAATTTCAAACCTTGAGCCATCAAGGATTTCAACATTTCCTTAGAGACTGACTCATCGCAAGCTGCCAAGAAAGTTGGCAACATTTCGAGTACTGTCACTTCAGCACCAAGCCTGCGCCATACTGAACCAAGTTCCAGACCGATCACACCAGCCCCAATGACGGCGAGCTTTTTAGGAATCTCAGAAAAATTGAGTGCGCCTTCGTTATCGCAAACAGTCACATTATCAACAGGTACATCCGGCAAATGACGTGCTTTTGAGCCTGTAGCAATAATGACATTTTTGGCAGTCACTGTTTCGGAGCCAGCATCACCAATGACTTCAAGTTGATAACCAGCCTCTGTCTTACCAGTAAACTTGCCATGGCCTTTTAACCAGGTGATTTTGTTTTTACGAAATAAAAACTCAATTCCTTTGGTCATTTTGGTCACAATGCCATCTTTACGTGCCAGCATCTTGCTGACATCCATTTTTGCACCAGTTACCGAAATACCATGATCACTCAAGCTATGCGAAATCTTTTCGTATTCTTCAGAACTTGCCAGCAAGGCTTTGGAGGGAATACAACCTACATTTAAGCAAGTACCACCCAAAGCCAACTCCCCTTTGGGATTTTTCCATTTTTCAATACAGGCCACCGACAAACCCAGCTGGGCAGCGCGAATCGCACCAATATATCCGCCAGGACCAGCACCAATTACTATGACATCAAAACTTTTAGACATTTACGTATCCTCTCATTGGAGTCTGCCAGCAACCGGCAGACTCGCAGCACATTACAGATCCAACAACAGACGGGAAGGATCTTCCAGCGCTTCTTTCATGGCAACCAAACCCATCACCGCTTCACGACCATCAATGATTCGGTGGTCATAACTCATGGCGAGATAGTTGATAGGACGAATCACGATCTGACCATCTTCAACGACAGGACGATCTTTAGTAGCATGAACACCCAGGATAGCGGACTGTGGTGGATTGATGATTGGCGTGGACAACATGGAACCAAAAGTACCACCGTTGGAGATAGAGAATGTGCCACCTGACAGTTCTTCAATGGTCAGCTTGCCTTCCTTGGCTTTAACAGCAAATTCGGCAATCTTTTTCTCGATATCGGCCAGACTCATCTGATCGCAGTTACGCAGAATCGGTACTACCAGACCACGTGGTGAACTGACAGCAATACCGATATCAAAATAACCGTGATAAATAACATCGGTACCATCAACAGAGGCATTGAGAACTGGATATTTTTTCAAAGCATGCACAGCAGCCTTAACAAAAAAGCTCATGAAACCCAATTTGACACCATGCTCTTTTTCGAAACGATCTTTGTATTTGTTACGCAAATCCATGACCGGCTTCATGTTGACTTCATTGAAGGTCGTCAAAATTGCATTGGTGGACTGTGACTGCAGTAAACGCTCAGCAATCCGCGCACGCAAACGGCTCATTGGTACACGCTCTTCGGGACGACCTGACAAACTGGCCAGATTGACATTGGCGTTAACCACCGGCAATGCCGGTTTGGCAGCAGCTGGCGCGGCAACCGGTGCGGGCGCAGCCTTAGGTGTTGCAGCTGCGGCTTGAACGTCTTCCTTCAATATGCGGCCATCTTTACCCGTGCCACTTACCTGAGCCGCAGAAAGATTACTTTCTGCCATCAACTTGGCTGCTGCAGGCATTGCCACACCTGCTGCGCTAGTCGATGCAGCGACGGGTGTGGCAGCTGGTGCTGCCGCTTTTGGTGCTTCGACTGGCTTAACTTGTAATGGACTGACTTGAGCCTGACCTTCCGTGTCAATCTTGGCAATGATTTCATCAGCAGCAACAGTATCACCATCATTTTTAATGACTTGTGCCAATACGCCGGAAGCAGGTGCGGGCACTTCAAGAACGACTTTATCTGTTTCAATTTCAATCAGAATTTCGTCAGCCTTGATCACATCACCAGGCTTCTTTTTCCATTCAATCAGGGTCGCTTCGGCAACGGACTCAGAGAGCTGAGGAACTTTTACATCAACAATAGACATTTTTTAACCTTTATTTGTTTACAGAACGCCTCGTCAACGAGGCAAATCCACGATGTTATTTGTTTAAGACCAAACCTTTGATTTTGGCAAACGCGGTATCAATCAACGCTTTTTGCTGTTCATTGTGTTTGGCGTAATAACCAACCGCAGGTGATGCTGATGCAGGACGTCCCGCATAGGCCAGTCGTTGACCTTCTCCCATGTTCTCCAGAATCTGATGCTGAATCTGGAACCATGCTCCCTGATTCTGTGGCTCATCCTGTACCCACACAATTTCTACTGCACCAGGATACTTTTTGAATTCAGTTGCCAATGCCTTATGCGGGAATGGATACAACTGCTCCAGGCGCAAAATGGCAACATCATCGACCTTGCGTTCACGACGTGCGTTGGCCAGATCGTAATAAACCTTGCCAGTACAGATTTGTATACGCTTGACCTTCTTGGCATCAATGGCAGTATCAACTTCACCAATCACTGTCTGGAATGAGCCTTTGGCAAACTCTGACAATGGCGATGTCGCATCCTTATTACGCAACAAGGATTTTGGTGTCATGATGACCATCGGTTTTCTAAACAAGCGGATCATCTGACGACGCAGCAAGTGGAAAATCTGGGATGCGGTTGTCGGCTGGCAAACCTGAATATTATTGTCTGCACAAAGCTGTAAAAAACGCTCAATCCGTGCCGAACTATGCTCTGGTCCCTGACCTTCATAGCCATGTGGCAACATCATCGTCAGACCTGATGCACGTCCCCATTTCACTTCACCTGAAGTAATGAATTGGTCAATCACTACTTGGGCACCATTCACGAAGTCGCCAAACTGAGCTTCCCAAATAACCATGGTGTTGGGTTCAGCTGTTGAATAACCATATTCAAAACCCAGCACAGCTTCTTCAGACAATACTGAATCAATCACTGTAAATGGTGCCTGACCTTCAGATACATGTTGCAGAGGAATATAACTACCGGCATCCCATTTTTCACGATTCTGATCGTGCAGTACTGCGTGGCGATGGGTAAACGTACCGCGACCTGAATCCTGACCGGTCATACGAATTGCATAGCCGCTGGAAAGCAAAGTTGCAAAGGCAAGATGTTCACCCATCCCCCAATCCAAAGGAATCTCACCTTTGGCCATGGCACGGCGATCATTCACCACCTTTTCTACCAGACTGTGCATCTTGAAGCTTTCGGGAATCGTGGTAAGTTTTTCACCGATTCGTTTCAATTCAGTCAATGGTACAGATGTATCTGCTGCATCAGTCCATTTACGATTCAGGAATGGCATCCAATCAACTGCAAACTTGCTTTTGAAGTTTGACAGCACAGGGTCAACCGTATGCCGTCCGGCATCCATCGCAGCACGAAAATCTTTCACCATTTGCTCTGGTGTGTCCGCGATCATACTGCCCTGGGCTACCAATTTATCTGCATACAGCTTACGTGTACCTGGATGCTGACCAATTTTCTTGTACATGAGCGGTTGAGTCATGGCCGGTGTATCTTGCTCGTTATGGCCCAATTTGCGGAAGCAGATGATGTCGACAACGACATCCTTGTGAAACTCTTTACGGAAATCAACCGCAATCTGCGTTGCCAGTACGACAGCCTCTGGATCATCACCATTAACATGCAATACAGGTGCTTCAATCATCTTCACGACATCAGAGCAATACAAAGTTGAACGGGAGTCGCGTGGATCTGAAGTTGTAAAACCAATCTGGTTATTGATGACAATGTGGATTGTGCCGCCAGTACCATAACCGCGAGTTTGTGCCAGATTCAGTGTCTCCATCACCACACCCTGACCGGCAAACGCGGCATCACCATGAACCAGAATGGGCAATACAAACTCACCACCTTTGTCACCACGACGTTCCTGACGAGCTTTGACCGAGCCCTCAACCACTGGATTAACAATTTCCAGATGGGAAGGATTAAATGCCAAACTCAAGTGAACCGGACCGCCTGGGGTGGAAATATCACTGGAAAAACCTTTGTGATATTTCACGTCACCAGCTGGCAGATCGTCATTTTGTTGGCCTTCAAATTCGGCAAACAGATCTTTTGGCATTTTGCCCAAGGTATTCACCAGTACATTCAGACGACCACGGTGTGCCATACCGATCACCATTTCCTGGACACCATGTTCACCGGCGCGCTGAATCACTTCATCAATCGCCGCGATAAAGCTTTCACCACCTTCCAGTGAAAAACGCTTCTGTCCAACATATTTGGTTGCCAGATATTTTTCAAGACCTTCGGAAGCAGTCAGACGATCCAGAATATGTTTTTTCTTTTCAGCCGTGAAACTCGGTGTGGAGCGACAGGATTCAAGACGTTGTTGCATCCAGCGCTTTTGAGCTGGATCACTGATATATTGAAACTCTGCGCCGATTGAACCGCAATAAGTGGTACGCAAATTTTTGATCAAATCGCGCAGTGTAGAAGTTTCCATGCCAAAGAAGGTATTGGATACGTTGAACACGATATCCATATCGGCTTCGGAAAAACCGTAAAAACTGGGTTCCAGCTCGGGAACAGAAGGACGCTCCGTTCTTTTCAAAGGATCCAGATCAGCCCAGCGAGCGCCAAGAAAGCGATAGGCAGCTGTCAGCTGAGTTGCGGCAACGCGTTTACGTCCCATTTCAGAATCTGCCGAAGCAACGATCGTGACGATGGGGCCTTGCTTGGCGCGCTGTGCAAATGATTCGATAATTGGTGCATGTGCAACATCACGAGCGGTAGAACCATCGACAGCCGGTACATTTTGCATTGAATCGAAATACGCACGCCAGTTATCGGAAACCGAACCTGGGTTATTGAGATACGCTTCGTAGAGTTCTTCTACGTAAGGGGCGTTGCCGCCAAAAAGGTAGGAATTACCTTGATACTGTTTCATCATAACGCTCACCTTTGCTCCGAGCTTCTCGGAATGAGTGGGTTAGTCTCTCGACCAAAACCTTCCGCGACACGGCCTGACCGGATAGCGGATTGCGAACCAAATTGTGCAGAAGGACCTGAAATTACCGTGTATTAACCAAGATCAATACCTTCATTTTCAATCGGTATTAATTTCCGATTGTTAAAGAGTCAGTAATTGTTACTCTATAAGCACAAGTTGTAAATAACTTCCATGTTCTTTTTTCGCAAAAACTGCTTAAAAAAAGTGCTGCAAAAAAAGTTATGACAATGCCAAGCAGGAATTTCTATTTTTTGAGATAATCGAATGCGCTGCAGCAATAGAATTGCATTTATTTGTCATATATAATAACTACTTCACATTTCTACAAAAAAGCCATGTCTCAGTCTGATCAAGCTATGGATGAAGCAACCGTCAAGCTCAAGCAGTTTTGCAGTTATTGTCAGAAATACCGTGATGGCATCTTTCACTTAGGTGGCAACCACGGCACCACTAAAATCTGCGATGCTTGTTTCAAACTCAGAAAAGAACGAATCAAAGCGATTCGTCAACGCGACAAAGGCGGCAAAAAAGCCCCAGACGCTTCTACTTCTGTCTAACCCTTAACAAAAAAGCCATGAATATTAATTCATGGCTTTTTTGTTCTACTTATTGCCTACACTTAGCTTAGGCAAATGACAGTTGACCATCAATCTGATCAATATTGACGATGTCTTTGGGGCCGTATTTTCCTTCAAGAATCAGCTTGGAAACCGGGTTTTCGATCTGACTCTGAATCGCTCTTTTCAGCGGTCTGGCACCAAATAACGGGTCATATCCAGCATGCGCGATACGGCTCAATGCTGCCTCGCTGATCTTGAAACCAATATCCATATGAGCCAATCGTTGCTCCAGCAACTTGAGCTGAATACGCACAATGGACTCGATATTGCGCTGATCAAGTGAGTGGAACACGACGACCTCATCAATCCGATTCAGAAATTCGGGCCTGAAATGTTCCCGTACCTCTTGCCATACCGCTCCTTTGACGACATCTGGCTCCTCACCCACCATGGACTGAATCAGATGAGATCCCAAATTGGATGTCATCACAATCACCGTATTTTTAAAGTCCACGGTTCGTCCCTGACCGTCGGTCATACGACCATCATCCAGCACTTGCAAAAGCACGTTGAAAACATCCGGATGGGCTTTTTCAACTTCATCAAGCAAAATCACACTATACGGTTTGCGTCGTACTGCTTCAGTCAGATAGCCACCCTCTTCATAGCCCACATAGCCGGGGGGCGCACCGATCAAGCGTGCCACGCTATGTTTTTCCATGAATTCACTCATATCAATTCGAATCAGATGGTCTTCACTATCAAATAGAAAACTGGCCAAGGCCTTGCACAATTCGGTTTTGCCTACGCCAGTAGGGCCAAGAAAAAGGAATGATCCATAAGGACGATTAGGATCAGACAAGCCCGCTCTGGAACGACGGATCGCATTGGAAACGGCCTGAATGGCTTCTTCCTGCCCAATCACACGATCATGCAAATGCGCTTCCATCTGCAGCAGCTTTTCACGTTCACCCTGCATCATTTTCGATACCGGAATCCCTGTTGCACGCGACACAATCTCGGCGATTTCTTCGGCACCTACCTGGGTACGCAACAAACGATGCGGCGTAGCCTGCCCGGAGTCTTCAATATTTTGTGCGTCTTTAAGCTTGGCTTCCAATTCTGGCAACTTGCCGTACTGCAACTCGGCAACCCGTTCCAGCTTGCCTTCCCGCTGTAACCTGGTGATATCAAGGCGGATTTTGTCGATCTCTTCCTTGATACTGGCGGCACCTTGTGCTGCACCTTTTTCCGATTTCCAGATCTCGTCAAGATCGGCATATTCCTTGCCGAGCCGCACGATTTCACCCTCAATCAACTCCAAACGTTTTTGCGAAGCTTCATCCTTTTCTTTTTTGACAGCTTCGCGCTCAATCTTGAGTTGAATCAGACGACGATCCAGTTTATCCATTACTTCCGGCTTGGAATCAATTTCAATCTTGATCTTGGAAGCGGCTTCATCAATCAGATCAATGGCCTTGTCAGGCAAAAAACGATCGGTGATATAGCGATGCGACAACTCAGCCGCAGCCACAATAGCAGGGTCGGTAATTTCAACACGATGATGTAACTCGTACTTCTCCTGCAAGCCACGCAAAATGGCAATGGTGGCCTCAACAGAAGGCTCATCCACCAGGATTTTCTGAAAACGGCGTTCCAGTGCTGCATCTTTTTCAATATATTTGCGGTACTCGTCAAGCGTGGTCGCGCCAATACAATGAAACTCGCCGCGTGCCAGCGCTGGCTTGAGCATATTGCCAGCATCGATTGCCCCCTCGGCCTTACCGGCACCCACCATGGTGTGCAGCTCGTCAATGAAGACGATGGTCTGCCCCTCGTCTTTGGCCACTTCCTGCAACACTGTTTTGAGGCGCTCTTCAAACTCACCACGGAACTTGGCACCCGCCAATAAAGAAGCCATATCGAGCACCAGAATGCGTTTGTTTTTCAAACTTTCCGGTACCTCACCATTCACAATCCTTTGTGCCAACCCATCCACGATGGCGGTTTTGCCCACACCAGGCTCACCAATCAATACTGGATTATTTTTGCTGCGACGTTGCAATACTTGAATGGCACGACGGATCTCATCATCGCGACCAATCACCGGATCAAGTTTGCCCATGCGAGCGCGCTCAGTCAGATCAATACAATATTTTTTCAAGGACTCGCGCTGCCCTTCCGCTTCTGGAGACGCCACATTCTGACCACCTCGAACGGCATCAATGGCCGATTCCATCGACTTGCGAGTCAAACCATGCTCACGCACCAAGCTGCCCAGATCGCTTTTATCATCAGCCAAGGCCAGCAAAAACAACTCGCTGGCGACAAAGCTGTCACCACGCTTCATGGCTTCTTTTTCACTGAGATTGAGCAGATTGACCGTATCACGACCAATATTGATTTCCCCGCCAGTACCCTGCACCTGCGGGATCTTTTTGATGGCCGCTTCCACAGCCTGTTGTAATCCCGTGGTATTGACTCCAGAGCGCGACAAGAGCGACTTGGCCACACCATCGGGCATTTTCAGCATCGCTGAAAGGATGTGGGCTGGTTCAATATAAGGATTGTCATTGGCCAAAGCTAGGCTTTGTGCATCTGCCAAAGCTTGCTGGAATTGGGTCGTCAGTTTGTCGATTCTCATCACAGGTCCAGGTAAGAATGAATAATGAACTGTATGTGGGTGGTTTTCGTCCAAATTCAAGTTGATCCAAATCAATCTTGAATCTTGGTGACACAGACCGACAGCCACATTGAAACTAAGGATAAAATCCAGTCCGTGACTTTTCCATTCTTTTTCAAATCCCTCAAGCGTCTGAAGCTTGCCTGCCCAAGGCGTTCTTTGCTTTTGCTCGCCCTAATACTCCCACTACCAATTACCGCATTAAGTGCATCTAATAAGAGCTTTGAAATCATACTACCAAACAGTATTAATTCAACCGAATCAGGCAATTTACGCTCTGCGGTAGAGGACGCGCTGGAAGAATTATTGCGCGACAAGGAACTGGTCGACGAAGCCGAAGACCAGCGCCTTCGTCGCAAAGTCAAACAGGCATTGACGGAGCTACTACATACTCGTGGTTATTTTCTTGGTACAGTGGAAATTCATGGTCTTGCAGATAAAAACGATGGTCTGCAACAAGAACAAGATCGAGCGATTGCCTGGCAAGTCGGCCTGACACCTGGCCCGCAGGCCAAGGTGGGCAAAGTGGAGATCGCCTTCAAAGGTGAAATCAATCATAGTGACGCCAATCCAGAACGGTTGGAGCGAGTTGAGCAAATCTATGATCAATGGGAATTATGGACCGGTCAAAACTTCACTCAGCAAGAATGGGAAGTGGCCAAACGCAATTTGATACAGCGTGTTGCCAGTAAAGAGTTTCCGCGTGCCATGCTGGCTGAATCACAGGCTGAAGTCGACACCACCAATCAACTGGTCGATCTGACCATTCTGATTGATAGCGGTCCCGCCTTTCAATTAGGTGATATTGAAGTAACTGGGCTGTCCAAGTACAACAAAGATTTGGTTGGGCGCTACAACAAGCTGGAAAGTGGCCAACCCTACGATCAGGAAAAGCTGCTCGAAACACAAAGCACCTTGCAAAACACACCCTACTTCTCTGGAGTGCAGGTTGATTATGATACCGATGTACCTGAAAATATCGACTCCCCAGTGATTCGTCCGCTCAAACTTAAACTCACCGAAGCCAAATCAAAGCGATTAGGCGTAGGCATTGGCTATTCCAGCAACTCCGGACCGCATATCGAGATGAGTTATCGGCAGAGCCCATTTTGGAGCGACTCCAATGTCCTGCAGGCCGGTATGCGCATTGATCAATTGCGCACCCTGTTCTATGCCGACATCCTGTTGCCACCCAATGTCAATGGCTATCGGGACAGTCTGGGTGTATTGCATGAGAATACGGATATTCAAGGTCTCAAAACGCAACGCACAGCCATCGGTGTGACCCGCGCCAAATTACGTGGTACGATCGAAACCCGTTTAGCCATCAATGTGCAACGCGAATCCCGTGAGGTCAATGGCATTCCCACTGAGTCTGCCGGTGTCTTTACCGGCACCTATACCTGGACCCAGCGAGCCGTCGATAACATCACCGATCCACGTACCGGCTACACCTGGGTTGCCCAGATCGGCGCGGGCAATGCATTCAACTTCAATGATCGACCATTCAGTCGCGCCTATCTGCGTGGTCAGTACTACTATCCATTCGACGCCGAAGACAAACGCAATGTGCTCAGCGTGCGCGCCGAGGTTGGATCGGTCAATGCACCCAATCGAGCCATTGTCCCCAGTGATTTTCTGTTTCGTGCGGGCGGCACCCAGTCAGTTCGTGGCTATGCCTTTCAAAGCCTGGGCATCAATACCAATGGTGCCATTCTGGGCGGTGAAAAGCTCGCGACACTGTCTACCGAATGGGTTCACTGGTTTGACGCCAAGCAAGGCTCAGCCCTGTTCTATGACCTGGGTGCCGTTGATGACAGTTTCCGTGACATGAAAATTGCTCATGGTGTGGGCGTAGGCTATCGCTACAAAACGGTGGCTGGCCCACTCGCCTTTGATCTGGCTTATGGCACGCAAAGACGTGCTTTGAAATTTCATTTTTCTATTGCGATCGCATTCTGATCATGGTCAACTCGTCACGCCCACCAGACAACGATCAGGCCTTGGATGCTGGAGATGACGCAGTGTCATCCACAGCAACAGACGCCGGCACCAAGGCAAGCAAAGTAAAAAAACATTGGTCACACTGGCTTACTAAACCCTTGTACTGGTTAACCGCCCTGGTCGCGCATCTGAGTACCAACCTGCTCTGGTTTATTTTATTGTCAGTATTGGGTGTTGCCTGGCTGACCAGTACCAATACCGGTTTTCACGCGAGTCTGCTGCTGGCAAAAACCTTTTTGCCTTTTAAGTTAACGACAGAAAATATTCATGGCAACTGGTCGCATGGTTTTACTGCTGACCAGATCATCTATGACGATGATAAAACCCGCGTCACGCTTGATCATGTTGCATTGGATTACACACCACGTAGCCTTCTGAAAAAATTGCTGGATGTACAGACAGTCAGCGCAGAATCCTTGCTGGTTGAAGTCACGTCAACTGGTCGAAAATCCCATCTACCCAGCACGATTGACGTGCCATTTGATATTCATATTGCACAGGCAAAACTGGATCACTTACTGATTGTCAGCCGTAAAGATGGCCATCACCAGTTTGAGCTGCATGATATGAGTGCACAGGGTAAAACCATCGGCAGCGGCCTCGACAAGCATTATCAGCTCAGCAATGTCCATGCTCACTTCAAAGGCTATGGGATTGATTTGACGGGTGAGGGAGAAGGCGAAATTCTGGTCTCTCCCCCATTTACCCTGGACACCAAAGTCAAGGCGATCGGCGAGCAACATCTGGGCAGCGATAAACTGACACCGGTTGCCCTGGAAGCCAACCTCGCCATGACCGGCACCATGGCCAATCACCACTATCAGTTGCGCGCCACCAGTGCTGGCAATTACCAAGGCCTGCGCGGTAATGCCGATGTCCAATGGATGCCCTTTATTGAAGATGGCTTCACGATTCGTCAAGCTGAAATTGACCTCAATGGTGTCAACCCTGCGCAGTTTTATAAAAGTGCACCCCATGCCGACTTGTCAATTCGCACCTCCTTCAAACCTGTAGAAAATGCTGGTGATCACAAATCCGGTACTGCGAGCAAAACGCCCCAGACCAACCTCAACAACCTGGTTCTGGCAGGCCCATTTGAAATTAAAAATCTGGCACCAGGATCACTGGATGCGATGCCGATGGCCATTCCCTTATCGATGCTCAAAGGCCAGGTCAGTTGGCATCAAGATCAATTTACCTTCACGCAAATTCAGTCTGCGCTCTACAAAGGCGGGCAGATCAATGGCGATGTTGACCTGATTGTGCATCGCCTTGTAAAAGGCAACCTGTCGGATACGGCCAATAATTCCTCTGCGATTGCCTTTACGGGTGACCTGGATCTCAAAGAAATCAATCTGCAATCACTGACAGAAAAAATTCGCCCCACCCAAATTCATGGCAGGGTGCAAGCCAAGGGAGATGAACACGAGCAAAGTTTTACTGCCAAACTCAACGATCCGATCTTTGATGCGCAGTTTCAACTAGTCACTGACAAGACCAGACTCCTGCTCAATGAAGCACACTTATTATTAAAAAGTGGCACGACCGACGGCAAAGCTGGTGAAGCACAACTCAGTGGTCAATTGCAATTTGGTGGAGCACGGGAGTTTGATCTGAAAGGCACAATCAGCCAGTTCAATCCTGCTGTACTGCTGGCCATGCCTACTGCCAACCTCAATGGCAAAGTCAGTGCCAAAGGCAACCTGGCTGGGCCAAGCCATCTCGAAGCCCAGGCTGACATCCTGGATAGCTGGCTCATCCTCAAACAGGGCAATGCCGAACCACAGCGCCGCACTCTCAGCGGGCAAGCCAGTTTGCGGATGCAGGACAAACAAATCACCGCACTGGATGCCAATCTTGATTTGGCTGGCAACACACTCAAAGCCAACGGCGCATTAGGTCAGGTTGGCCAGCAATTAGTGTTAAAAATTGACGCTCCTGCGATTGGCAAATGGATACCTGGTCTGGAAGGCCGCAGCAGTGTCAACGCCATCCTGGAAGGCGCACTGAATCAACTCGCCTTACAAGTGGATATCGCCGTTAACGATCTCGGCTACCTCAGTAACGGCAACCAAAAACAAACGCTCCAACAAGCCACTGCGCATCTGACTGCCAGCCATATTGATATACCAGCATTCATAGCTGGTAAAGACCTGAATCCAGCACTGCAAAATGCTCAAATCAATTTACATGCACAAGCCAATAACTATCAACATCCCAAGATAACCGCGATCAATACTGAACAATCCACTTTAGATATTCAAGGCACACTTGCCAGCCATAGTCTGCATGGCGTCTGGCTGGGCAGTACCAACAAAGATCACCTCGATACCCATTGGCAAGGCGGCTTAAACAGCTCGGCAGGCTGGTCGCCACTCAACTGGAAGGGCGTAGTGCAAACGCTGGAAGTGATCATGCCCGAACTGGCTGGCAATCAAGTGATAAGCATGCAACACCCTGCCCCATTGCTATTGGCCGGCAATCAGCTTGAATGGCGAGATATCCTGATGCACTTACCCACTCAACGTGAAGCCAATGATTTAACACTCAATATTTCCCAACTTAAATGGTTGGCCGGGCAACTGCAGACTGCTGGACAGTTTTCAGGCTTGCCGATCCGTCGTGAAGGTCTGGCCTTGCGGAGTCGCAACCGTGACAGTTCACGCATTGATCAACCTGCCATCCTATATATGGGCGGCCAATGGGATCTGAAGGTCAGCGACGGCATCGAAGGTCAGCTGCAAATTACACGCGAATCGGGTGATCTGTTTCTCGACATTGATCATCGTGAGCCGGCACGATTAAGTAAATTAGCCATATTGATTAAATCAAGTCTACGCGGCAATCAACTCAGCGATGTGGACATGCATCTTGAGGCCGAAGGTGAACGTCTCGGTCATACCGATAGTCAGATCCGATTAAGCCTGCAAAAAACAGCAGCAGGTTTTGGCATTTCACCCACACAACCATTCAATCTGGCCATCAAAGCTAACATCCCTTCTTTGGATTGGGTCGGCGTCTCCCTGGGAGATCGAACTCAAACCGGTGGCTCACTGATCGCCGATATCAAAGCCAGTCGCATTGATAACGTTTGGCGCTCAGAAGGCAATCTTGCTGCAGATCATTTGCGTATTGCCCTCATCGACTCCGGTATTCGGCTCGAAAACGGCACTATAAAAGCCGTGATGGACGGGGATAGTTTAAATCTGTCGCAGATGAGCTTTTCCAGCGTGCAAAAGCTGGCGCCACGTGACAAGCGTCTCGAAGCCCAAGCCAATGAGCAAGGCACACTCAACGTCACTGGCAAATTGCGCCTGTCATCACTCGATGGCGAGTTCCTGCTGGATGCTCAACGCTTTCTGGCAATTCAAAACTCCGATCGCTGGCTCAAGGTAAGCGGCCAAACCAAAATAATCCTGAAAAAAGATGCCGCCAGCCTGACTGGTCAACTGACCGCCGATGGCGGCCTGTTCTATTACAACCGCCGCAGTGCTCGCAGTGCGGCACCAACCTTATCGGATGACATCGTCATCAAAGGCAGCAATAGCAATAACACCAGCAACCCCAATGGCTTCAAACTCAATTTTGACTTGACGGCCAATCTGGGTGACAAACTCTACTTCATCGGTGAAGGCGTCGATACCCGACTACAAGGTCAAGTCCGGCTGCGTTCCGAACCAGGTCGCGACAATCAAAATACCATTCGCGCCAATGGCACCGTGGAACTGATTGATGGCACCTACGAAGCCTACAGTCAAAAACTGATTATTGAACGCGGATATTTAAATTTTCAAGGTCCATTGGATAATCCAGGCCTGGACATTCTGGCATTGCGCAAAGGGCTTTCGGTTGAAGCCGGTGTCGCCATCACCCGCACAGCGGCCAATCCTTTGGTCAAGCTCTACTCCAATCCCGCTGTATCTGATTATGAAAAACTCTCCTGGCTCGTCTTTGGTCGCGCACCAGATCAGGCTGGTAGTGGTGACTCGGCCATTTTGCTCTCTGCGGCATCAGCCATTTTGGGCGGCAACAAAAGTGGCTCAAAAGGCTTTGTTTCCGAACTTGCCGAAAATCTTGGCTTTGATCAACTCTCCGTCAGCTCCGGCAACCTACTTTACGGCAACACAATTTTGCCCTCCCAGACCGTGGCAGGTGCCACCGGCCTGGGCACTGCTGCAATCGGATCAACCAGTGCAATCGGTGGCAGCCAAACGGTGGGCAATCAAATTGTCTCCGTGGGCAAGCGACTTTCTGCAGTCGCCTATATTTCCTATGAACAAGCACTGACCGGCACCGGCAACCTGGTCAAACTCACCTACCAATTATCACGCCGCCTCTCCGTCATTGCCCGTGCTGGCACTGACAATGCGCTGGATCTGGTATATGCCTTTTCATTTGATTGAACGTTTATTTGAAAATCCGACCTGCAATAAAAAGGCGCCGAAGCGCCGTTTTATTAATTCAATAATAACTAACCTTAGCTAACTCATTGCTAAAGTTTTTGACGTATTATTTTGCCGCTTCAACCGTTGTCGGTTCCACTTTACTAACAGCCGTATCAACTGTTGAGGACTCTGGTTTCTGGTCAGCTGTTTGTGGCGTGGTCGAACTGCCCTGTTCTTTGGCTAGAGAAGGCTCACCGGTTTTATCATCGCGACGATCAAATGTGAGCATTTTTCCCATCACGATTTTGAGCCATTCTGGATAGTTATAAGCCGTACCCTTGTTGTGATCAATAATGGCACCAATACCACCGCCAATCAATACATTACCCCACATGCCACCATTGGCGCGTGAGACCGCCACACCCTTGCCATCCGGCTGCTCTGGTTTAACACAATCCACATTGATATTGCCAGCCGACTTACGCACGGTAACGCTACCAGGTGTGGTTACCTTGAATTCACCACGTTCATTTTGCAAACGGCACTCAGCGCCCTTCACTTCTTCACCGGCACTGGAGTATGTCTCGACACGGATGGTTTGGGATGAATCACCCGTAATAGAGGCACAACCAGGCAAAATAGCTAAAGCACTTACCAACAAAAGGAATGACTTTTTCATGGGTCTCTTCGCAGTTTAATGTTTAAAAGGAAGAGGGATTGTCTTCGAGTGATATGTTAAATCAGAGGAATTAAGTCTCATAACATTGGAAAACAAAAAAGCCTTCTACAAGAGAAGGCTTTTTGATTGCGCCAAATCTATTGATCTAAACCAGCATCGAATTAAGGCGTTTGACAAAAGCTGCCGGATCTTCCAGTTGACCGCCTTCGGCAAGCAAGGCTTGATCAAACAATAGATGCGCCCAGTCATCAAAACGGCTGGTTTCATACCTGAGTTTTTGTACCAGCGCATGTTGCGGGTTGATTTCCAAAATTGGTTTAGATTCTGGGGCGGCTTGACCAGCGGCTTTGAGCATACGCGCCAGATTACCGCTCAGGTCACCATCATCAGCTACCAGGCACGCGGGCGAATCGGTCAGGCGGAATGTGACGCGCACTTCCTTGGCTTTGTCCTTGAGGGACTCACCAATCTTGCCGACCAGCTCTTTATATTCCTCCGTGGTTTTTTCGTGTTCCTGTTTCTCGGCTTCGTCCTCCAGCTGACCGAGATCCAAACCACCCTTGGCCACGCTCTGTAGTTCCTTGCCATCAAATTCGGTGAGGAAGGAGAGCATCCATTCATCAACACGATCCGTCAGCAATAACACTTCCACACCTTTTTTCTTGAAAATTTCAAGATGCGGACTGTTTTTGGCGGCCGTATAGGATTCAGCCGTGACGTAGTAAATCTTGTCCTGACCTTCTTTGGCGCGACTCAGATAATCAGCCAGTGATACGGACTGTTCTGTCGAATCCTGATGGGTTGAAGCAAAACGCAGCAATTTGGCAATGCGTTCTTTATTGGGTGCATCTTCGCCAATGCCTTCTTTTAAGACCTGACCAAACTCTTTCCAGAAGCTGGTGTACTTGTCTTTATCAACCTGCTCTTCACTATTGGCCAGTTCTTCGAGCATACCCAGTACGCGCTTGGTGCAACCTTCGCGGATGGCTTTGACATCGCGGCTTTCCTGCAAAATTTCACGCGAAACATTGAGTGGCAAGTCGGCCGAGTCCACCACGCCTTTGACAAAGCGCAGATAGATTGGCAATAACTGCTCGGCATCATCCATGATGAAAACGCGCTTCACATACAGTTTGAGACCACCACGCTTGTTGCGATCCCACAGATCAAATGGTGCACGCGATGGGATATAGAGCAGCTGGGTGTATTCGCTGCGGCCTTCAACTTTGTTATGTGTCCAGTTGAGTGGTTCGCTGTAGTCGTGCGAAACATGTTTATAGAACTCTTGATATTGCTCGTCAGTAATGTCGGACTTGCTGCGTGTCCAGATTGCGCTGGCCTGGTTGACGTTGTCCCACTCGTCCTTGGTGACCATATCTTTTTTCTCTTCATCCCACTCTTCCTTGAGCATTTGAATGGGCAGAGAAATATGATCGGAATACTTGGTGATAATGGATTTGATTTTCCAGCCTGAGAGCAGCTCGTCTTCGCCTTCACGCAAATGCAGGGTAATGCTGGTGCCGCGATCGGCCTTGTCGATGGCAGTGACGGTGAAATCACCTTCACCCGCGCTTTCCCAACGCACCGCGTCGCTGGCAGCCAAACCGGCTCGACGGGTATCCACAGTAATCTTGTCGGCCACAATAAAGCCGGAATAAAAGCCCACACCAAACTGGCCGATCAAGGCGGCATCTTTTTGCTGGTCACCCGACAGCTTGCCAAAAAACTCTTTGGTACCCGACTTGGCGATGGTGCCCAGATGACTAATGGCTTCTTCGCGACTCATACCAATGCCGTTATCGGCAATGGTGATGGTGCGGGCCGCTTTATCGAGTGTGACGCGAATTTTCAGCTCGCTGTCATCGCCATACAGGCTCGCATCATTGATGGCCTCAAAGCGCAGTTTGTCGGCGGCATCAGAAGCGTTGGAAATCAGCTCACGCAGAAAAATCTCTTTGTTGGAATACAGGGAATGAATCATCAGCTGCAAAAGCTGTTTGACTTCGGCCTGAAAGCCCATGGTTTCGGGTTTGAATGACTCAGCAGCGCCCATTGTTTCTCCTCTTCGAATCGGACTGGCAAAAAATATCAGCCGTGAAGATGGGGACGGCTACGCCAATTTCAAGAGCTAGCCCACCATTCAGACAAATATATACTCCTATATAGTATAAAAACAAGTCCAATAAAAACGCACTTAATAGGCTTATATTTAGATATTCTCCCTATGAGTATCCGATTTTTATGCCTTTTTCATGAAATTTCGCAGCACTTTTAACGCGGGCTGATGAAGCTAGCGTGCGCTGTTAAAATCGTCCTTTTAACCAAATTGCAAAGCGATTGCCATGTCCGTCTACACCCAACTCAAAAACCTCGGCATTGAACTGTCCACCCCTGCCACACCTGCTGCGGCGTATGTAATGTACGCCCAGACTGGCAACACCTTGTTTTTATCGGGCCACATCGCCAAAAAAGAGGGTCAGGTTTGGGTTGGCCAATTGGGCAATGGCCTGAGCACTGAAGAAGGCAAAGCTGCTGCACGCGCAGTCGCCATTGATTTACTTTCTACCCTGCAAGCTGCCACTGGTGACTTAAACAAAATCAAACGCATTGTCAAAGTGATGAGCCTGGTCAATTCAACCAGTAGTTTTACCGAACATCATCTGGTCACCAACGGTGCGTCCGAGCTGTTTGTGGAAGTATTTGGTGATAAAGGTCGCCATGCCCGTTCGGCTTTTGGTGTGGCGCAAATTCCTTTGGGTGCCTGTGTTGAAATTGAACTGATTGCCGAAGTCGAATAATTTAAATTTTCAAGATACGGGTTGTGCCGATGGATTTTTAGCTATATCGCATAACCCGCTGGATACCCAATAAAAATGGCTGGCGCGCTTCATCGCACCAGCCCTTTTTACTGAGACAAACCAACGTTAGAACTGATACGTAGCAGAAACCCCACTCATCCAGGCACGTCCCGGTGCCGGTTCAAAAAAACGACCATTACCATCATTGACAATCACCGAGCCAATGTACTGACGATCAAACAGATTGTCGATACGTGCAAAAGCATTGAGCTTCCATTGACTTAAATTCCAAACATAACCACCATGAATGCTGGTAATGGTGTAGGAGGCAGCCGCGTCGGTATTGGCATCGTTGACCATCACCTTGCCGCTATAACGCACTTCCACACCACCACGTAAACCTTCTGCTGGCATATAGGCTAAATCGGCATAAAACAGATTTTTGGCAATCCCAGGAATCTTGTTGCCATTGGCAATGGTTAGCGTTGGCGTCGCGCAAGGCGTACCTGCGCAAGTTTTAAAGCCCTCGCTATACACCGCGTCCAACCAGGTATAAGCCAGTTGCGCACGTACATCATTTTGCCATTTTTGTTGCCAGCTCAGCTCCAGACCTTGCCGCTTGGTCTTGCCCGCATTTTGAAACGTGGCACGACCACCACTATTGGTCTGCGTCACAATCTCGTTATCGGTATGGGTTTCAAACAATGCGGCAGTGACTTCACCCCAGGCATTATCACGAGCTTTCACACCCACTTCAGCATTCCGACTCCTGGCAGGTTGCAACGCAAAGTTAAGTCCCGTGCCGCCATTGGCCCGATAGGACAATTCGTTTAAGGTTGGCGTTTCAAAACCGCGACCGGCAGTCGCATACACATTCAACTTGGGTGTAATGGCATAACGCAAACCAGCCACTGGCAAAGTGGCACTGTAGTCTACACTGCCGCTGTCATTGCCGTTGGTACCCACAATATAGTGGTCAGTCGAATCAAACTTGATGGTGCTGTGACGCACACCCAGGTTCAGATTGAAGCGTGGCAAAAACTGCCAGTCAGCCTGCAGATACTGATCAAAACTATTGACCTGATTACCTTCGCTGCGGCGCAGATTACCTTGCACGCCCAGCGTGGTACCAATAAAGTTTTGATAACCACGACGGTCTTCATCCAGCACATCATAAGTTAAGCCACCAACGATGGTGATGGGCTGACCTGCCAATAAATCTTGATGCGACCAACGACCATCGACACCTTGATAGGTCCGTCCCAGCACAATCACACCACCTGGATGCAAAGGATTATTTTGCGTCGCGACCGGAATCGACTGATATTGCACCGTATTGCGCTGACCATAATAGGCACTTACACGCAGGTTATTGTCGGCATCAATCTGACGTTCATACACGACACCACCCTGAGTTTGCATCACGCTCTTGCGCGTGTTGAAACTGATTGCTGACGCATCCACACCGCGTGGATTGGCTTGAAACTGCGCGCGTGTCAAACCCAGCGGGTCTTGCGTATCAGGCAAGTTAAGGTGATTAAGCACCAAAGTCAAACTGCTGCGTTCATCTACCGAAGCACTCAACTTGAAGTTGGCCAGATTGCGCTCAGTCTTGCTATGGTCACGATAACCATCGGTCTTGAAATTGCTGACATTGCCTGAAAAACTCAGGTTGCCGCTAGTGCCATTAAATTTCACACCACGCTTGGACATGCCATCACTACCGACCGCAAAGCTTGGCGTGATGGTGGCTGGACTACGCCCTTCTTCGGTGGTCACTAACATCACGCCACCAGACGAGTTGCCATAGAGCGCAGAAAATGGCCCGCGTAAAATTTCAATCCGCTCTGCCGAACCTAAATCAATATGCGAGAGCTGACCTTGGCCATCCGGCAATGTCGCAGGGATACCATCAACATACAGACGCACGCCACGAATCCCGAATGTCGAGCGAGCACCAAAGCCGCGCACTGACACTTGCAAATCCTGCGCGTAATTCTGACGATCACGCACCTGTACACCAGGCACCGGCCCGAGACTTTCTGACAAATTGACTTGCAATTTGTCATCATGAATGCCTTGCGAATTAATCACATCAATTGATGCACCCGTATTAAAGCGCGATCCATTGACGCGTGTCGCCGTGACATTGACTTCGGGTGCGGTGACTTCCACAGCGTCTTTATTAATGGAAGAAGTTTGTGCCTGAGCGGCGAATGCCGTCAGCATAAGGCTGGCAAAGCCGGTGAGCTTGTAGTTTTTCATGTTCTTCAGGGTTGTAAAGGATTCATAGCAAGCCAATGAAGTCTCCACCTCATCAACCAACCAGGCTGCTATCTTAAAGCAGCCTACACCATACTCTACAATTTTTGAACGGGTAATTTGCCCTGAAACAAATATAAAACCAGGCTGTCAGCCAAAACACCCTGGTTTTTAAGAATCAAACCGCAACCAATGTCTAATCAGCTGCGTGGTAAGAATAGACTACCAATTATTTGATGCTCTTTTTGCCTTTGGACTCAGCAACTGCTTTAACCATTTCGACAGAATTCTGTTTAGCAGATTTTTCAACATCCACTTCTTTGGCAGTGCCAGCCTGGGCCATGCCAGCTGCACCTGTTGCAACCAATAAGGAAGCACTAACCCATTTCACAACCTTCATACCAACTCCGCATATTTAACATGGGACAACCCCATGCACACTCTAACGGTTAAGGTGGCAGATAGATGACAGAAAAGTCAGGTTTATTTACGAGCCCGTGGAAATAAGTCTCGCCTAGCGACGATTTGCTGATGGCACAACCGAACGCGGCCCAAAATCTGCCCCCGGACCGGAGTTGGGGCGCTGGACAAAATTACTGCCTGGGCCAGAGTTAGGCCTTGGCGCAAAATCCACACCCGGCCCCGCACCGGGTTGCAGCGGTGGCGTTTGAATAATACGGGGTGATATCACCCCGCCTGGCACCGGGTAATAATAGAACTGCGGATTAGGCACGATATAAATCGTGCGCGGTTCATCGCGACTATCAAAGTTTTGTGCCAATCCAGGCAACGTCAACAGCATCAACACACTTGCCATTAACCATGTTATCCATTTTTTCATGCCGTACTCCTGACTACTTAACAGCATTGAATGGCTTGAGTGACACCTATCCACACCATCACAACCAGCAAGTTATTCTGCAGGTGCTTCGGTTACTTCGAGTGAGTCGGACACATTTTCATTGCCCAGCTCATACCGCAAAATACGGCGACTGGCTTCAAGGTCATTCAAGGCCTTCTGTTCTTTATTGAGTGCGTCACGAATCTTTTTGTTCCGCACCTTGCTGTAATCCTGCTGATTGGGCAATGGTTGACTGGCGCTGGTATTACCTGAACGTTGCGCCATTGGCGGCAGTGTTGCGGCACTGAATGTATAAGGCAAACCACGGGGATCTGGCGGTGCGATCGGTACCATCACATAAGGACGCCCTACCCGGGCTGGACCATATGGCGTAGATGGCGTGACCGGTACCACAGCATAAGGTGCTGCCGCATTGGGATAAGCTTGCGGATAGCCTGAATAAGCAGGATAACCCGGGTAAGCAGGTGCAGGAGAATAATAACCTTGTGCCAAAGCCAACTCAGTCGTACACAGACTAATCAACAAAAAACAGGCGAGACGATTCATGGCGGAGAGCTTTCGTTTAACATCGTTCCACTATGCCACAAGACAATGGTAATTGCACAAGCCTAAAGCCCGGCTTGTGGCAGATATGGCCATTTTTACACGCAGTTTGATTAGCCATATAAAAAGTGGGCCGACTCACGCAAAGCAATCTGGTAACAAAGATCAAATTTTGTCTTTGCAACCTCTGATGCGACGAGTTTATATCTACAGCAATGAAGCGATGTTGATTCAGAAAAGCAAAACGGGTTAGTGCTTGTGACACTAACCCGTTGCAATTTGGTGCGGCTGGCAGGAATTGAACCCACGACCCCTTGGTTCGTAGCCAAGTACTCTATCCAACTGAGCTACAGCCGCGAAGAACGCTATTCTAGCATGCTCAAATTATGTTGTGAAGAACTTAGGTGATATTTATTTAAACCAGTTCTGTCTCACGTGGCATCGAAAAACCTGCTGGATTGGTCACCTGCCAACGCCAGGCATCGGCGCACATGACTTCCATATTGCGCTCGGCAATCCAGCCCAATAACTCAGCCGCCAGTTTTGGTTCTGCATAGCAAGTCGCAATATCACCGGGGCGACGCGCCACCACTTGGTAAGGAATTTTTTTACCAGAGGCTTTTTCAAACGCGGCCAGCAATTGCAGCACGCTGTAGCCATGGCCCGTACCCAGGTTCACGGTAAAGCTTTGGGCAATACTAAAAAGACGATTAAGCGCTGCCACATGACCCAGAGCCAGATCGACCACATGGATGTAATCACGCACACCCGTGCCATCGATGGTGTCGTAGTCATTGCCATAAATACTGAGTTTTTCGCGACGACCAATGGCCACTTGTGCCACATAAGGGGTCAGGTTATTGGGAATGCCGTTGGGATCTTCACCAATCAGGCCACTTTCATGCGCCCCAACCGGGTTGAAATAACGCAGAATGCCCGTCGACCAATGTGGATTGGCTTTGCCGTAATCATTGAGAATATGTTCAATCATCAACTTGGATTGACCATAAGGGTTGGTCGCTGACAATCGGCATTGCTCATGCAGTGGCACCATTTCTGGATCACCATACACGGTGGCAGATGAGCTGAACAGAAACACATTGACCTGAGCTTTTTCAAGCGCCTGCAGTAACACCAATGTGCCATTCACATTATTGTCGTAGTAGCGCATCGGCTGCTCGACCGACTCACCCACCGCTTTCAAGCCCGCAAAGTGAATACAGGCGTCTATCTTGAACTTGGCAAGCAACTGTTCCAGATCGCTTTTGCTGCGAATATCCCCTTTGATGAAGGGAAACGATCTACCCGCCAGTTTTTGCACACGTGTAATCGATTCTTCATAGCTATTGCAAAGATTGTCCAGACCGACGACTTCGTAGCCAGCCTTGAGCAATTCGAGACAGGTATGTGAGCCAATATAGCCTGACGCGCCGGTGACTAAAATACGTTTGCCAGTCGCTGCGGGAAATTTGAATGCCATGATCGGGGTTTCCATAGTACGAGTTGATCATTCAAGTGTACGGTTGAATGATGGCAAAACCGAATAACTCTTACGCTTTTTCACCCATTTTTAGCTATTTTCAGGCAAAAGCCACAGCACAATAGCGCACATTTGATCAAATATAGTCCATGGGATCAACCGCCCACTTTTCCGACGATTCGTGGCTGACCACCCGATCCGCACCGGTTTTAGCCAGATCAATCCGAATCACAGGTTCAATATGGCTCAGTTTGCGGGTATCGTAAAACGCCTTCACGGTGGGCATCAGCATATTGCTGGGATTTTGCTCGACCACGACGGCCAAGCGACCACTTTCCAGCATGACCATACTGCCAACCGGGTAGATACCCAGGCAGCGAATAAAAGCCTGCACCAGATTAGGGTCAAAATGAAAACGACTCCATTCCAGCATTTTGCGCAAGGCATCAGTGGGTTCCATGCCCTTGTGATAGCAACGATTGGAGCTGATCGCGTCATACACATCGACCACCGCTGAAATCTTGCCCATCATATCGATCTGATCTGCCTTTAAATTATGCGGATAACCGGTACCATCCATGCGCTCATGATGCTGAATGCAAATGGTCAGCGGCACTTCGCCCACGCCCGGCGTCTGCAGCAAAATCTGATGACCTTCTTCGGGGTGACGCCGCATGATGGCAAACTCTTCATCGGTATATTTACCCGGCTTGTTGAGGATTTCCAGCGGCGTATTCATCTTGCCAATATCGTGCAGCAAGCCACCAATCCCGCCCTGACGAATCTGTTCGTCGGGCAAACCTAATGAACGACAAAAACTGACCATCAGGGTACAAACACTGACGGAATGCAAAAAGGTGTAATCGTCCTTGTTTTTAATGCCACACAGCGCAATCAGGGCGCCCTGATTGCGCAGAATGGATTCGGTCATCTGCTCGACCAGCGGTTCGACCTTTTCAATCTGTACCTGCTTGCCGAGTCGCGCATCCTGCATGACATTACGCACGATGGTGTGAGCTTCCTTGTGAATCTTTTTGGCGTTGACCATTTCCTGCGCCAGCGTCAGCTTGATTTCCTTTTTGGGCTCTTCAGTGATGATACGAATCAGATCGGATTCGAGTTCTTTTTTGACTTCTTGTGCAGTGGGAGCATTGATGACGTCAAGACCGCGTGTCGGATCGATATAGAGTTCTTTGACGCCAGCCTGGATGATTTTATTGATCTGCTCTTCACCCTTCACCGAAAAACGGTTGAAGGCAAAGGGATGGGACATCCAGTCGCAATTCAGATCATGGACAAACATGCCCGGTTTGAGCTGTTCAACAGTAATACGTTTGATATCGGCCATAGTGGATAAAAATCGAGAACATGCCAGGATGGGCTACCTTTCTCATTACGGCTTATTTTGATCGAACTGTAAATTTTCATTAAATTGAATAGCGGGACAAAATCACACCATACAGACATTTAAGGTCAATTAATAACATCACCCTAACTTTGCCCCTATGCGTGCCGCCCGCACAAATTTGAAAGTGCCCGAAGCCGTGGCCAACAACTCACCGCCTTGGTCATGGACACTGGCTTCACAGAAACTCAGGCTGGTGGCCCGATGCACGACCCGACCAATGGCCAGTAAACGCTCGGCGCGCGCCGGTTGAATAAAACTGGTTTTCATTTCGATGGTAATGCCCGCCGAGTCTTGTGGCTGCTCGGCAGCCATTTGCGAGCGTCCCGCCAGACTCATCGCCGTATCCAGCAGGGTCATGACCACGCCGCCATGCCCGGCACCCCAGCTATTTTGCAACTCGGGTGTTAAGGTCAACGCGAGTTGGCAAGTGCCGGACTGAACATCCAGGACTTCCACACCCAGGGTTTGCAAAAATGGAATGGCAACTAGCCAGTCTTGCACGCTAAACCTCGTAATCCATGCACTGGCGGTTTTCGCGCACCGCGCCAATAAAGGGCTTGATGGCGACATGCTGGGGATGCTGCTGATAGGCGTCAAGCGCAGCGGCATCAACAAACTCAGAATACAGAATGATGTCGTAAGTGCACTCCAGTGCAGGCTGGGCAGTAGCCACTTCAAAACGCACAATACCTGGCACCACATCGGCACATTGCAACAGCAAATCCTGCATTTTTTGCAGGTTATGGACCTTGTTGGCCCCTTCGGCAAATTCCTTGAGCTGCCACATCACAACATGCTTGATCAAAATATACTCCTATAGTGTATAAAAAATAGCCCAATATGTAAGCACTTAAGGAGGTTATTTTAATCCATACTCCTGGAAAATCATCATTTAGACCGCCGTTTTGGCAAGCAACACCGATTCATATTGTTTGCGCAATGCCATCTTGAGCAGTTTGCCAGTGGCGGTGTGCGGCAGGGAGTCGACAAAAATCACGGCATCGGGCAACCACCAGCGGGCAATCTTGCCCTCGTAAAAGGCCAGCAACTCGGCTTCGGTCACGACTACACCTGGTTTTTTGACGACCAGCAACACCGGCCGCTCATTCCATTTTTCATGGCTGCAGCCAATCACAGCCGCCTCTTGCACGGCCGGATGACCCATCGCCAGATTTTCCAGCGTGATTGAGCTGATCCACTCGCCACCTGATTTGATCACATCTTTGCTGCGATCGGTAATGCGCATATAACCATCGGCATCAATGGTGGCCACATCGCCGGTGGCAAACCAGAGTCGGCCGGCCTGATCACGCTGAAAGGCACTTTGGTCATCCAGACCAAAATAGCCCGAGGCCACCCAATGTCCGCGCACCAGCAGATTGCCATAGCTGGTGCCATCCCAGATCACATCCAGACCATCGTCGTTGACGATTTTCATGTCGATACCATAAATACCATGACCCTGGCTTTCCAGCTGGCGCTGCTGGACTTCGGCACTCAGCGAAAGATGCTTGAATTGGAGTTTGCATAAAGTACCCAAGGGTGACATTTCGGTCATGCCCCAGGCATGAATCACTTCGACCCCCAAGTCTTGCAAGGCAGCAATCATCGACGGCGGACAGGCAGCACCACCCACCACGGTGCGACGAAAACTGCGAAAGGAGAGACCGTTTTCCTGCACATGCTTGAGCAGACCCAGCCAGATGGTAGGGACACCGGCCGAAAAACTCACCTGCTCAGCCTCCATCAATTCAAACAAGGATTTGCCATCCAGCACCGGACCCGGCATCACCAGCTTGCAGCCAGTCAGCACACCGCCGTACGGAATGCCCCAGGCATTGACGTGAAACATCGGCACCACCGGCATCACGCACTCGCTGGCCGACAAACTCATGGCATCGGGCAAGGACATCGCATACGCATGCAATACGGTGGAGCGATGGCTGTACAGCACACCCTTGGGATTGCCGGTAGTGCCCGAGGTATAGCACAGCGAAGACGCCGTATTTTCATCGAATTCGGGCCACACATACGCTGGATTGCCCGAGTCAATCAGCACTTCATAACAGAGCAATGGCCCCACTTTGGCAGCTTGCGGCATGTGCGCAATATCCGTCATCAGCACCCAACCCTTGACCTTGGGACAACGCGCCGCAATTGACTCCACCAAGGGTAAAAAAGTCAGATCAAAAAATACATAGTGATCTTCGGCATGATGGATGATGAACGCTATCTGATCGGCAAACAGGCGCGGGTTGATGGTGTGACAGATCGCGCCCATGCCTGACACGCCGTAATACAGTTCCATATGCCGATAGCCATTCCAGGCGAGCGTGCCAATCCGGTCACCCTGCTGCACACCGAGCTGCGTCAGTGCATCGGCCAGCCGTTTGCTGCGTTCATGGCATTGCGCATAAGTGGTTCGATGAATATCCCCTTCGCAGCGGCGCGAGACAATCTCGTTATCACCATAATGGCGGGCGGCCTGCTCCAGCAACGTTGAAATCAGCAGGGGCATCTGCATCATCTGCCCCATCAATGGCGAGCGGACAGTAGGCGGGGTGCTGCGGGCGAGTGTGCTATTCATATTGTCTCCATCGATCTATACTGATCTTGTTATGCCGGACGATTAAAAAATCGCGCAGTTATTCATTTTGACCATGTCTCCAGCGCTGTCAATCCAGACAGTTACCAAGCTGCCAGGTTCATTCTGATACGCAAAACCCCACCGCTTGGATGCATTTGACGCATCATTTGGCGCATAACAGGAACTTATCTTGCTGCCAGCCTACAATCGAGAAAAATCCTGTAGGAATTGTGATGAATCATCCGCACCCCGAATTCAGCCTGTCTACCAATGCAGCAACAGTGCAGCATACCCTTGACACCCTGCCCTTTACGCATCATTTTGCCGACCTGGGCAGCGCCTTTTATACCCAGGTGCAGCCCGAACCACTGCCCGCCCCTTACACCGTGGGCTATAGTGCCGAAGTCGCCGCCATGCTGGGCTTGACAGCCAGTGAGCTGGATTCACCCGCCTTTGCCGAAACCTTCATCGGCAACCAACTCACCCCACACATGCAGCCACTTGCTGCCGTGTATTCGGGGCATCAATTTGGCATGTGGGCAGGACAATTGGGCGATGGTCGGGCGCTATTGTTGGGTGCGGCGCATCCTGCTCAGCATCTGCCGCCACTGGAAATCCAGCTCAAAGGCGCTGGTGCCACACCTTACTCACGCATGGGGGATGGCCGCGCCGTGTTGCGCTCCAGTATCAGGGAGTTTTTATGTTCCGAAGCCATGGCCGGACTGGGCATTCCCACCACCCGGGCGCTTTCAGTGATCGGCTCGGATGCGTCAATTCGCCGTGAAACCATCGAAACCGCTGCCGTGGTCGCCCGCGTGGCCCCCAGCTTTGTGCGCTTTGGCTCGTTTGAGCATTGTTACTACGGCAAAAAATACGACAATCTGCGTGCCCTGGCCGATTACATCATCGCCCGCTTTTATCCGCAATGTCTGACCACACCGCAACCCTATTTGGCCATGCTGCAGGAAGTGGGTCTGCGTACTGCACACCTCATGGCGCAATGGCAGGCGGTGGGCTTTTGTCATGGCGTGATGAACACCGACAACATGTCCATCCTCGGCCTCACCCTCGACTATGGCCCCTTTGGTTTCATGGAAGCCTACAACTCGGAACACATCTGCAACCACAGCGATGAATTTGGCCGTTATGCCTACAATATGCAGCCCATGATCGGTCAATGGAACCTCAAATGTCTCGGCCAGACTTTTGTACCGCTGATCGAAGACGCCGAGACCATCAAGGACGTGCTGAACAGTTACAAAGACCAGTTTGAAGCCGAGTACCTGCGCCTGTTCCGTGCCAAACTGGGTATCACCGCCCAAGGCAGCAATGACGCGCAAGACAACGAATTCATCAAACAAACGCTGCGCTTCATGCAGGCAAATTCAGCCGACTTTACCCAGTTTTTCCGCAAGCTCGGCGACTTTGATTACACCAGCCCCGCCCCGCAAACCCAACGTGACGACTTCATCGACCGCGCCGCCTTTGATGCCTGGGCCGAGGCCTATCGCACCCGCCTGCAAAACGAAAGTGTCGAACATCACACCCAGCGCCGTACTGCCATGAACGCCGTCAACCCCAAATACGTACTGCGCAACTACCTCGCCGAAGTCGCGATACGGCAGGCCAAACAAAAAGACTTTTCCGAAGTCGCCAAACTGCTTGAAATCCTGCGCCATCCCTTTGATGAGCAACCCGAAAACAATGCCTACGCCGCCCTCCCGCCCGACTGGGCCGGCAGCCTGGAAGTGAGCTGCTCGTCTTGAAGAAAATTAATTAGAATTAATTAGGGTCAGAGTCAAATTAATTTTAAAATGGCAGACACGTTCAGTACCGAATCACCTGATTACGTTGTCAATAAGCAACCTTGCAAAAAGGTCCATGGCAACAGCAATCACTTATTGAGTCTTTTTAATCAGTTCAAAGATCTTCAAGCCATTTCAGCAAATCCCGAACATCACACACTCAAATCACCAGACAATGGTAAAACCATCTTGTGCCGGTATCGGCGCTGCGATTCAAACTCATGCAACAAGCAATTTTTATCGAGCCAGAACATTGCCATTTTGAATGCTCATGCCCATCATTAAACACAATCTGTCATCGCGTGCCCGACGCGTTTTGCAAGCCATACTTTACGAAGGTTTAGCCATTTCAGCCGTGGTACCCGCAGTGGCTTATTTGTTTGATCATCCGCTTGACTCGACCATCGTGCTGTCGGTGATCATGTCCACCATTGCCTTGATCTGGAATTACATTTTCAATGCGCTCTTTGAACGCTGGGAGTCCAGGCAAGTCAGCAAAGATCGCACATTGACCCGCCGCTTGACGCATGGCATTGGCTTTGAAGGCGGTCTGGCACTGATCCTCATCCCGTTCATGGCGGTTTGGCTCAAGGTATCGCTCTTGGATGCCCTGGTAGCCGACCTTGCCATCGTCGCCTTCTTTTTTGTCTATACGATGAGTTTCACCTGGGCTTTTGACAAGGTCTTTGGATTGCCGGAGTCGGTGAGTCAGTGAAAAATAACGGATGCTGAGAGCGATACCGCTTTTGCAAGGGCAGTTATATCGATTTGCAAAGCAGACATCTGATCAATGAGTGGATGCGAACGCGCTGTAATCAGCTCCAACATTGCCACATTTCACCCCTCGGTAAACGCAAACAAGTCCGGCTCGTTGGTGCGATATATTCGCAGCCAGGTCAGGGTTGCAGGAATCAGCGCGCGGGAGGCAAACCAGAGTGCGGTGCCTTCGGCTTCGGGGCCTTGATCGAGTTGGCGGGCAAGTACGCCCCAGCCTTCCCAGTCGAGCTCGGGCAAGCGGGTACGGGTGGCTTCGGGCAAGCTGTTGATGGCTTTGGCCATGGCCGCAGTGAGGCGCCGCACTTCCTGACGTGTCAGGCGCGAGCGCAGGAATTCGTCTTCTTCAATGGTTTCGGTGAGCGTAAGTACACCCATGCCGGATTCTTCGATGATATTGAGTAATGCGCTGTTTAACATGATGACCTCCACGCGGCATCATGCAAGGACTCTGCCTGCCATCATTTGCCGCGCTCGACCAATTTGCTCAAGTGAACAGGTGCCATTTGCCTGGTTCTCAAGCCATCGCATCCATTACAGCCGAGCCATGCCATTGAGTAGCTTGTCATCGTTATTTGTCCTGTTTGTGAGCTTTGTTGTTCATACCGATTTACCGATCGGAATCAAAATCAGGCCAATCATCATGCCAGCGACCGGTCGCCAGTCTATCGGCGATTTATTGGCGACTTTATTGGTCAACCTATATCGGCCTGTTTGAGGCTATTCGTCAGTCAAGCTTCTGGCAACATCTGCTGCAGCCATTGCCGAGATTGACATCTCGCTCTGCGCCCGTTGGGTCTGCATGACCTGATGCGCAAAACACAAATCAGCCCAGCTTTTGGCCTTGTCGGGCAGGTTGCGCAATAAGTAAGCGGGATGATAGGTGACGATGACGGGCACGGGTCGCCCCGGATTCATCGGTTCGACAAGACCACGATCACCGTAGGAAAGTGGTTGGACATAGGTTTGATGCACCTTGCCACGCAAAGCGGAGATGGGTTCGCTGGTCTTGAGCACGGCCTGAGCAGCAAAGCGGCCCAGCAAAATGATGACCTTGGGCTGTACCAGTGCAATCTGGCGCAACAGGTAACGCTCGCAGGCAGCCACCTCGTCCGGTTCGGGATTGCGGTTCCCGGGCGGGCGACACTTGAGCACATTGGCAATAAAAACGCTGTCTTCGGTGCGCCCGTCGCGTGACAGACGAATCGCGCGCAGCATATTGTCGAGCAAGCGTCCGGCCTGCCCCACAAAAGGTTCACCACGCGCATCCTCTTCGGCACCGGGCGCTTCACCAATCAACATCCAGTCGGCATGGTGATAGCCCACGCCCGGCACCGCCTGCTTGCGGGTGCGATGCAGACCACAGGCGGTACAGCCATGAATCTGGGCGTGCAGGCGCAGCCACATGGTGCGCATATCGTAGCGGCTGCCCGCTACGGGCAGTGGTTCTACCAGTTCAATGCTGGGGTCGACCGGAAACGAGGGATCAATATACACTCCCTCACTATTTTCGGAGCCCTTTGAAAAACGCTCTGCTGTACCGTAATTAAAGGTTGATGACTGGGGAGTATCATTATTTTCAACAAAATTCTGACGATTTTCGGCCAGTGCCGATGCCGCATCCAGCTCATTATTTTGCTCACGCAAACGCCACATCGGCCCCAAACCGAGATCTGTCCAAGTTTGGCTGGAACAGCCACGTGGCAAATTGGTTTTACTTGAATCATCCATGAGTGGTACCACTCAGGTTGGAGTCAGCCTGTGGAAAAATCCAGTGGCGCATCACACACGCATCTTCGCGCTTGCCCTTGGCGGCCGGATAATAATGTTTACGAATGCCCAACTCCTGAAAATCAAAACGGCGGTACAGACGCAGCGCAGCCAGATTGGAGGGCCGCACCTCCAGCAGCACACTGGCCACCGGAATGGCCTTGGCCTCATCCAGTACTTTTTGCAGCAGGCGCGCACCCAGCCCCTGGCTTTGCCACTCACGACGAATACTCAGATTGAGCAGATGCACTTCATCAACGACTTGCATAAACACCGCATAACCCACCAGCTGCCCCAGACTTGAAACCATGACCCAAAGGCTATAACCTTCCTTGAGTGAATCGGCAAAATTACCCGCCGTCCACGGAAATTCATAATTGACTTCTTCAATCGCCATGACCTGATGCATATCTTCCGGCGCCAATGGCCGAAAGAAATAATGCAGATCACCTGGCTTGAGTACGGCCACCATTCACATCACCTGCGCGGCCTTTTGCGCCAGGCGCTCGGCGGTGGTCAAGGCGACTTTATTGCGCACATAAAGCGGCTGCGCCTGCGCCGCACTATATCGTTGTCCCGCAGCCCAAAATTGTTGCGCCACCGTTGCCACACCCAATGCATTTGGCCAATCGGCCTGCCCCTCACCACCCAACAATGACAGATTGGATTGTTTGGCGATGACGCTGACTTCATCACCCAGGCGAATCAGTAATTCGGGATAGAGGCTGACACCATTGCCGCAAATCGACAAAGGTTGCTGATCCATCATGGCCAGCAAGGCATTGGCACAGTCGGACGGACTGGCCAAACCTGCTTCCACCAAACAAACGCCTGCTACCCGGGCTTCATAGACCGCCCAATAGACCTCACCCATCCGTGCATCCAGTACAGTAGCAATGCGGCCCGACTGTTGATCCGCACTCATCAAAGGCCGTGCCTGTTCGGCCAGCGATTGCAGCGTTGTGACAGGCAGCACAGGAATGTCCCAAGGATAGGCCAGACCCTGCACTACTGCGCAGACGGTACGTAAGCCGGTAAATGAACCAGGCCCGCAACCAAAGGCAATGGCCTCGCATTGCTGCAGGTTCACCCCCGCCTGAGCCAGCACCTCTCGCACCATCGGCAAAATCCGCTGCGATGAACGTGAGCCCGTCTGTTCCACCCAAAAAACTGGCGACTGTGTACCCAATAGCGCAACCGAACACCATTCGGTTGAAGCTTCGATCGCAAGCAATTTGGGGTCGGTCATGGCAGCCAGATAGAAAAACTTGTATGAAAAAAATACGATTGACAGGTCGCGTGCAACCATTCATGTGCGGCATCAATGCGCTTACATCAAGCCCACGATTTTACTTGAGCATGACGATGCTGCGCAGCTTTAGTTTATACATGAAGTTGTCCATGAATTTGCGCATAAAAAAACCAGAGCCGGTACAAGACCAGACTCTGGTGATGCGTTTCGGGTAAAGCGAACCATCGCCCCCGAAACAGAGCAGCCTGAATAATACGGCCTAAAATTGATTACCACCAAGGCACAAAGAAACCCTAAGAACAACAAAGGACTTGGGCTGCAAGCTTACCGAATTGTTGACAATGACCATTGCAATTGAAAAGCAGTGTGATCTTTGCTGGCTTAGCTTGGTGTCCTTGGTGTCTTAGTGGTAAACGCCTTTCGTCTTGGTAGTAATAAAGCGCCCCAGTGGTTAAACCAGGATGCCTTAACCCGCTATCAGATTTCTTCGTACAGTGGCAATGTCAGGAATTCAGCAAAGGACTCTTGTGTACTCATGGTTTCAAAGATTTCTGCAGCGCGGGCAAATTTGCCTTCTGCGCCCGAAGCGGTGATTTTGCTCAGTTCTTCTGGAATCATGGCACGCACCAGTTCGGCAGTCACTTTACGGCCATCTTCGAGCACACCTTTGGGTGAACGAATCCATTGCCATACCTGTGAACGGCTGATCTCGGCAGTGGCCGCATCTTCCATCAGATTGTGAATCGGTACGCAACCGTTACCGGCCAACCAGGCACCCAGATAGTGGATACCCACGTTGATGTTATTGCGCAAACCGGCTTCGGTGATGGGCGTTTCGGGTTGGAAATCGAGCAGGTTTTTACCTTCAACAACCACGTCATCACGCTGTTTTTCGATCTGGTTAGGTTTGTCGCCCAACACCGCCTTAAATTCGGCCATCGCGGCTTCAACCAAGCCTGGGTGAGCCACCCAACCGCCATCGTAGCCGTCAGTGGCATCACGTTTTTTGTCGTTGATGATGCCTTGCATGGCGATCGCGTTTTTCTCCGGATCGTTTTTGATCGGAATCAGCGCCGACATACCACCGATAGCTGGTGCATTACGCTTGTGACAGGTTTTCAGCAACAGCAAAGCATAGGAGCGCATGAATGGCACGGTCATGGTGATCTTGCTGCGTTCGGCCAGACAGAAGTTTTTGTCGACCTTGAATTTTTTGATGCAGCTGAAGATGTAATCCCAACGACCCGCATTCAAACCTGAGCTGTGCTCGCGCAGTTCATACAAGATTTCATCCATTTCAAAGGCGGCCAAAATGGTTTCAACCAGCACAGTGGCTTTAATGGTGCCTTGTGGCAGACCCACTTCGTTTTGCGCCATGACAAAAATGTCATTCCACAAACGGGCTTCCAGGTGGCTTTCCATTTTTGGCAAATAGAAGAATGGACCAGCGCCACGGGCAATCTGTTCTTTGGCGTTATGGAACAGGAACAGCGCAAAATCAAAAATACCACCGGAGATGCGTTTGCCATCGACCAATACGTGTTTTTCATCCAGATGCCAGCCGCGTGGACGCACGATCAGGGTAGCGATTTTGTCGTTGAGTTTGTAGGTCTTGCCATTTTGCTCCAATGACAATTCACGACGCACCGCTTTTTTCAGATTGATCTGGCCCTGGATCTGGTTAGTCCAGAGTGGCGCGTTGGAATCTTCAAAGTCGGTCATATAGCTGTCAGCGCCGGAGTTGAAGGCGTTGATCACCATTTTGGCCTCAACTGGGCCAGTGATTTCAACACGACGGCACTTCAGTGCTTCAGGAATCGGGGCAATTTTCCAGTCGCCTTCGCGAATGTTTTTGGTGGCTGGCAAAAAATCGGGCAATTCACCAGCGTCCAGACGCTTGGTGCGTTCAACGCGAGCAGCCAGCAATTCCTGGCGACGGCCTTCAAAGGCGCGGGACAGCTTGGCAACCAGTGCCAATGCGTCAGGGGTCAGAATCTCGGCAAATTCCGGGGAAACCGGGGCATTAATCTCCATACCTGCGGGTAATGTCAACATGGTGATGCACTCCTTCATGGGTGAATAGCAATCGTGAAATCAACTGTAAAGCCAGGCGCACGCCGCGCCAACCAGTGCCAGCCACCCTGGGCGGCAGCAAATCACGCAAGGATACGCGTGTTTAGGTTGGTGTGTTGCCATCCGCAGCCATGGTGATGGCATTGATGATGCCGGGGCGAAGTGTTGGATGATCGATCCGAACAGGGATGGTGAAGCTGATGAGCAACAAACTATTAGCGTACTTCCTGCACATTTCCTAGCAACTGAACCGCTATTTTACCTACGCATTGATGTCAAAAAAAGTGGCTATTTCGACTTTTATTTTTTACTTTTATGCACATAATACAGCCCTACTCTGCGACAACTTATTCCTTATTGATAGTGGAACGCAACGATGGATCATTTCAAACAGATCGAAACCTTTGTCGCCGTGGTGGCGCGCAGCAGTTTATCGGCCGCCGCCGTGGCCGAAGGTGTCGCGCCCGCCATCATTGGCCGCCGCCTCGATGCCCTGGAAGCTCGGCTGGGCGTGAAATTATTGATTCGCACTACCCGCAAAATCAGCCTGACCTTTGAAGGCAGCGCCTTTCTGGAGGATTGCCAGCGGATTTTGACCGACCTGCACAACGCCGAAACCGCCGTGGCCGCTGGCAGCATTCGCGCCAGTGGTCATTTGCGCATTACCGCTCCGGCCGGTTTTGGACGGGTGCACGTCGCCCCGCTGGTACCCGACTTTTTGGCCAAACACCCCGAAGTGAGTCTCTCGCTCGACTTGTCCGACCGGCTGGTTGACCTCGTCAATGAAGGCTATGACTGTGCCGTGCGGATTGGCGACCTGCCCGATTCGTCACTGGTTTCCCTCAAACTTGCCGAAAACCGCCGTGTCTGTGTGGCCGCCCCGCTCTATCTCGCCCAACATGGCGTGCCACAGATTCCGCAAGATCTGGAACAACATCACTGCCTGGCCTTTGCTGGCCAAAGCAACGCCCAGCGCGGTTGGGTCTTTACCCGCGAACCCGGCAGCCGCGACACCCTCACCCTCAAACTTGGCGGCCGCATGGACTGCAGCGACGGTGCTGTGCTGCACGCCTGGTGCCTCGCCGGTGGCGGCATTGCCTGGCGCTCCATGTGGGAAGTCGGCAGCGAACTCGCCAACGGCCAACTCGTCGAAGTCCTCGCCAACTACGCCGCCCCCGAAAACGGTATCTACGCCATCTTCGCCCAACGCCAACACCTGCCCTTACGCCTGCGACTCTTCATCGACATGCTCAAAGCCACCTATGGCAAAGCAGATTATTGGCAAACAACGGGGTGGAATGTGGGATGAGAGGGGTTAAATGGCTAGAAAGAGACTACTTAAAGCATACCCATATGGAGTACTGGTTGTTTTATGGGGTATTAGGTGCGTATTTATTGGGTTGTTTTAAATACCCCCAACCACTATTTAATAAGACTGTTCCCAATCGTCCAGCATCCACCGCTCTTTGCAGCATCGAGCGGGCAATCAGACGATGAACTGGTTTGACGGCCACCCTATACAACTGCCCCAGGATGTTATGGATTTGAACCGCGGTGGAAACCGTCAGCGTAGCAATGCCTTGCGACGAAGCTCGATAGACCGAGATACGAAAGTTGAGGTGTTTGTCGTCATCAATTTCATCGACAGTGATGGTGCGTACAGTAAACAAACCCAACTGCTGCCCTATCCTGAAGTTGGCGGGCCGACCGGAGTGAGCGATTTGCGTGAGTTCATCATTCATCATATGCTGTAAACCCAGGGTATTGGCCACTTTGCCACGCAACTGCATCAAACCCCATCGACCCAGCCTGGCGCATGGGCAAATACCGCCATATAGGCATCTTGCACTGTCATTTCACTGTTAGACAGACGCGCCTGGTAAGCATCACAAAAATTCACCACGGGTAAGGTACTCAGCAAACTGCAAGCAGCAGGAACAGGAACGGCTTGAACCAGTGACATGACGAAACCTTTTTAAACGTCTAATAAAACAGCAAATTGAATGCGCACATCCACAATGCGAGCAACACAACATTACTGACGGCAAAGGCAGCAAAACGATGCATGACGTGGTTATACGTAAGGTAGATCAGACTATGGACAACCCGCAAACCCACATAAGCCCAGGCCAAATAGAAGGCCAGGTCGGATGGGCTACTGCCAATATGAAGCATGAGGCACACCACATAAAACAACAGCGGCAGCTCCAGCAGATTGACGTAATTGCGATTGGCAATCAAGGCTCGCATTGGCACTTTGTCCGACTCGCCACAAATAAAGTCTTCAGGCTGCAAGCGACTGGTAAAGCGCGTGATAGCAAGCCACAACAAGGCCAGGGCAGTCCAGCCCGCGAGTGCAAAGATGGGGTAGAGGATGGTAGTGGGATGCATCAGATTATCTAAAAAACCACATAATTCAATATTTAAATTTCAATCAATGGCTTTTTACTCGCCCTGCCTGCTTTGTCAAACCCTTCTTCAAATCTTCGGCAATCTTATCCTGTTCTTTTTGCTCAGCCAAATACAGCGCGGTGACGCCATCGCTATTGACCAGACCGACATCGGCACCGCCTTCAATGAGTTCCTGCACGGTAGTCCGAAAGCCGTAGAGCGTAGCCATCATCAACGGTGTGGTGTTATTGGGTGAGAGTGCGTTGGGATCGGCTTCGTGTTTGAGAAGATAGCGCACTACCTCGGATTGTCCATTGGCAGTGGCATAGTGCAACGGCGTCCAGCCGGGTTTGTTGATTTGCGCACCGGCCTTGATCATGGCTTGCACCAGTGGCAGATCACCTTTGAGGCAGGCCATCATGAGCGGGGTTTCGCCGATGACATTTTTGAGATTGATATCGGTATTGGGGTCTTTGAGCAAACGCGTAACCACAGCGGCCGACTCGGCACGAATCGCCAAATAGAGACCTGGATTGCCCTTGTCATTGAGGGTATTGGGATCAAAGCCGCGAGCCAGGAGTTTGTCGACAGTGGCCGCGTCATTAAACTCCACGGCGCTGAAAAACTGTGCAAACGATGAAGCAGCATAAGCGGGCAAGCCAATGAGACAGGCTGATAAACCAGCCGCCATCCCTACCTTTAACAGGACGCGTCGTGCCATATTGAATGGCTTGACAACGACCGCTGGATTGAATGATTCAATCTTGAATGATTCATTCACATCGGTGAATGAAGTCGGTTTAATCGTTGTCATTTTTTTATCGAAAATTTATTTAGAATTTAAATATCATCAGCCAAGCTGGCTGGCAGGAAACAGCCGGATGAAATTATTGGTGGTGGCCTGCGCCAAGGTTGTCAGCGGCTCTCCGCGCAAGTCGGCCAAAAATTCACCAACATGACGTACCCAGGCAGGCTCGTTGGTTTTGCCGCGATGCGGGATTGGTGCGAGATACGGCGCGTCGGTTTCAATCAGCAATCGGTCAAGCGGGATTTCCTTGGCAACCGCCTGCAGGTCTTTGGCACTTTTGAAGGTGACGATGCCCGACATGGAAATATAAAAATTCATCGCCAAGGCTGCCTGCGCCACGGCCAGGCTTTCGGTAAAGCAATGCATCACGCCACCAATCTGATCAGCGCCCTCTTCCTGCATGATCTTGAGTGTGTCTTCAGATGCATTGCGGGTATGGATGATGAGTGGCTTGCCCGACACACGCGCGGCCCGAATATGCACGCGAAAACGCTCACGCTGCCAGTCCATATCGGCCACCGTTTTATCACCCAGCCGGTAATAGTCGAGACCGGTTTCGCCAATCGCAATCACCTTCGGATGCTTAGCCAGCTCGACCAGTTGCGCCACGCTGGGTTCGGTGACGTCTTCATAATCGGGATGCACACCCACCGATGCAAAGATGTTGTCGTGCGCTTCGGCCATGGCCAGCACCCGCGGAAAATTTTCAAGATTGACCGAAATGCACATGGCGTGCGAAACGTCATTGGCCTGCATATTGGCGAGAATAGCGGCGTTGCGCTCGGCCAGTTCGGGAAAATCGATGTGACAGTGGGAATCAATAAACATGCGGATTACTCTTTAAAACCGAACCACAAAAACAAAAACCAAGGCACCTTGGACTGCTACATTGAATAAAGCGCGCAAGCCCGTGCTGTGCAAGGTGCGAAGTGCTTAGGGTATCAAGTTTTTGCACACGGCGCTTGGCTACGTTCGGCAGCTGGCGTCACCTTTTGTTTACGACAGCAGCCATCAACTATGGGACGGACCATTGCCTGGCACTGGCGAAGCGGCCAGGATTGTAGCCGACACGTCGACTGCCGGTTGCACCATCATGCTGCTTAACAGACGCAATTGCTCCTGCTGCAGGCTGATCAATTCCTGCCACTGCTTTTCACGCAGCAGATCCAGTTTTTCATGCAGCGCCATGATCTCCAGCTCGGCCTTGAGGTTGACTTCGTAATCATGCTGCGCGGTAAGCCGGTCTTTTTGCGCCTGCCGGTTTTGCGACATGAGGATCAGCGGTGCCTGCACCGATGCCAGCATCGACAAAAACAGGTTGAGCAGAATGTAGGGGTAAGGATCAAACGCCTGATTGCTGCGCGCCAGCACCAGCGAGTTGAGCACCACCCAGGCCACCAGCACCGCGGCAAACGACATGATGAACGACCACGAGCCACCAAAACTGGCCACCTTGTCGGCCAACCGTTGTCCGAACGTAAGCTGTTCGTTGTAATCCTCTTCTATATTGCGCGAGATCTGGGTGTGCTCGGCCAGATGCTGGGTGACGAGCTGGCGTTGCGCATCCAATTCGTCAAAATGTTCGCCAAACAGTTTTTGCGATAGCTCGTGGATAGACAGATGTGGGATGTTCATAAGTTCTGAAAAAAATGGCAATGCCTGCATGCTAACGCATCAGCCTGACCAGTTTGACAGGAATTCACAAAATTTATACTCCAATACAGTATAAAAAAAGAATCAATAAATACGCACCTGATACCTATAAAAAAAGCAGATACTCCATAAAATGAAGTATCTGCCGACCTTTTAAGCAGATCCGGCACCACCCGAATCTACCCCCAACTTGCCATTACGGCACTAGCTCTTCCTCTTTAGGGAGTGGAAGTCGTTTTACGAGACTGCTCCAGACGGGCACGCTCGGTATCTTCGCGAATATGGCGCATCGCAAAGCGGAAAATAAAAACCATCATATAAATTGCCACGGCAATCACCACCAGACTCATCAGGCCATAGTCGGTGGTCAAGAAATCCTGTAAAGCTTTCATGCTTGCCTCTCCTGTTGTTGGTTGATCTGCAGTCATGGTAGGCCGATGGCCTAGCGTGAATATGATCTGAATCAACAAAGAGGGCTCAGGGTTTTCACCTGCATCAAGCTTAGTGGCAATGAGAAATATGTATCAGGAAATCGCGCTCAACACTGTGTTTTGGCGCATTCAGTCGCGTCATGTGTGGCGGTACGTTGTGGTGTAAAGCGACGGCTTTCACCATGACGCAGCACAAAAAACTGCTCACTGTTCATACCGGCTTTTGCCAGTGCCGCCGCCAAATCACGGGGTGGCTGATCCAGCGGTTCGTCAGACAAGGCAAACGTGCCCCAATGGACGCCCACTGCCTGTCTGGCATGAATGTCCTGCATGACCTGCACCGCTTGCGCTGGAGTGACGTGTTGCGCATGCATAAACCATTCGGGCTCATAGGCGCCAATGGCAATCGCGGCCAGATCAAAACTGCCAAACCTGTTGCCGATATCCTGGGTATCCTTGGAGTAACCCAAATCCCCCGAAAACCAGAAGCGAAAACTCGGATGTAGCACCGCCCAACCACCCCAGAGCGATTCATTGCGATCAATCACCTCGCGGCTGGACCAATGTTGAACTGCGGTAAAGCCAATGGTGAGCGAATCAAACTGGGTCTGGTCATCCCAGTCCATTTCCTTGACTTGCGCGCCTGGCACATTGTCGGCAAACCAGCTCGCCAAGCCCAGTGGCACAAAAAATTGCGGGCCACCACCAGCCTGCTTCTGCAAAGCCTGTACCGAAGGCAAGTCAAGATGATCGTAATGATTATGAGAAATGAAGACCGCATCAATATGCGGCAATTGCGCCAGTGCAACACCCGGTGGCTGCCAGCGCCTGGGACCAATGAAAGAAACGGGTGATGAGCGCTCGGAAAAAATTGGATCAAACAATAAACGCTTGCCCGCCACCTGGTACAACACCGTGGCATGACCAATCCAGGTGAGCGCAATGGGCGCGGATGCTGACACAGTGTGTTGTACTGCTTGCAGTTCATCAGCTTGCACCGTTGGTATCTCAGCAGCAGGACTATTCAGCAAGGCCAGGTCTGGCGCTACCGGGCTTAAATCAAGCTCCGGCGGCGGTAACTTCTTGCCCAGCCGGTCCCACTGCCAACGCCAGAAACCGTCTCCCTGATAATCATGCGGGTAACGATTTTGAAAGCCCTCACGCGTGTGATGCGGTTTGGCAGGATCGTAATAACGGCTGACTGCGGCACAGGCAGTCAGCACCACTACGGCCAGGGTAAAGCTCAGTTTTCTCATAAGGCTTGCAGACGCACTTCTTTCAGTTTGGACTCAATCGGCTTGCCCTTGCGAGCACGCTTGCCCACATAGGCTTCCAACCCCACGCCACCCAGTTCAACCTGCTGTGGTTTGGCTCCACGCCCAATGCCATCCAGCAGCAGCTTGCCCGTCAATGGACAAATATCCTGCAAGACTTCACCCGCTTCCAGATCCATCATGATCACACCTCGACCACCTGCACCCAGAGTTTTAAGCTCATCAATACCAAACACCAGCAAGCGACCATTGGCCGAGAAGCAGGCAATCCGCTTAGCCTCACCAATCACGCGCGGCATGAGCAGGGTTTCGCCTGCCTCAATGGTGATGAACTGCTTGCCCGCTTTGATACGGCTGGTCATATCGCTCACTTTGGCAGCAAAACCATAGCCACCAGTATTGGCCAAAAGCAGCACTTGGTCAGCCGCACCCGCAAAACAATGGCCAATCTTGCCGCCCGATGGCAGATCAATCAGCGTTGCGACAGGCACGCCATCACCCCGCGCTCCAGGTAAATTGGCGACCGGTACGCTATAAATTTTGCCGCTGTTCTGCTCACTCGCGCCAAAGGCCAAAAGCGTGTCGACAGTGCGACATTCAAAGGTTGCCTGCAAGGCATCACCGGCCTTGAAGGTGAACTGGGCGGCATCATGACCATGCCCCTGGCGCGCCCGTATCCAGCCCTTTTGCGAGAGGATGACGGTCACCGGTTCATCGATGATCTTCACTTCAACGACGGCTTTTTTCTCTTCCTGAATCAAGGTACGACGTGGGTCTTTTTCAAGCGAACCATACTGCTTGGCATCCGCTTCGATTTCCTTGATAATCAGTTTTTGCATGGCCTTGGCATTGGCCAGCAACTCTTCCAGCCCGGCTTTTTCCAGGCGTAAATCCTTCAGCTCCTGCTCCAGTTTGAAACCTTCCAGACGCGCCAGCTGACGTAAGCGAATTTCCAGAATATCCTCAGCCTGCCGGTCACTCAGATTGAAGGCTGCCATCAAGGCCTGCTTGGGATCATCGGATTCTCGAATAATGCGGATCACTTCATCAATATGCAAGAAGACGATCATCCGCCCTTCCAGAATATGAATCCGGTCATCCACTTTGCCGAGTCGATGACGCGTCCGGCGCGTCACCGTCACACGACGGAACTCAATCCATTCAGCAATTATTTCTTTGAGATTTTTCTGGCAAGGCCGGCCATCAATACCAATCATCACCAGATTGATTGAAGCACTCGATTCCAGTGAGGTATGCGCCAACAAGGTGTGGATAAATTCCTGCTGATCAATCCGTGAACTCTTGGGTTCAAACACCAGCCGCACGGGCGCATCTTTGCCCGACTCGTCACGCACGGTATCCAGCAGACCCAAAATGGTTTGCTTGAGCTGTAACTGATCAGCCGAGAGCGATTTTTTGCCCAGCTTGATCTTGGGGTTGGTCAACTCCTCAATTTCTTCGAGCACTTTTTGGGAAGAACAATTGGGCGGCAGTTCAGTGACAATCAACTGCCACTGACCACGCGCCATATCTTCAATTTTCCAACGCGCGCGTACCTTGAGGCTGCCACGACCCGACTCATAGGTTTCCAAAATATCTTTAGCTGGCGTGATGATCTGACCACCCCCTGGAAAATCAGGACCCGGCACATAGGCCAGCAAATCAGCCACGGTTAGTTCTGGCGTTTTGATGAGTGCCACCGCTGCTGCCGCGACCTCACGCAAATTATGGGGCGGAATTTCGGTTGCCAAGCCCACGGCAATGCCAGAGGCGCCATTCAAGAGCACCATTGGCAAACGTGCGGGCAAGAGCTTGGGTTCCTCGGTGGAGCCATCGTAATTGGGCTGAAAATCGACCGTACCCTGATCAATTTCGTCCAGCAGGAGTTTGGCTATGGGCGTCAGACGTGCTTCGGTATACCGCATGGCAGCCGCGCCATCGCCATCCCGTGAGCCAAAGTTGCCTTGCCCGTCAATCAGCGGGTAGCGCAGCGAAAAATTCTGCGCCATCCGCACCAGCGCATCATAAACACTCTGATCACCGTGGGGATGCAGCTTACCCAATACATCACCCACCACAGCAGCAGATTTACGCGGTTTGGCAGTATCGCCCAACCCCATCTCATTCATGGCGTACAAAATACGGCGCTGCACCGGTTTTTGGCCATCACAGACGTCAGGCAGTGCCCTGCCTTTGACGACAGAAATGGCGTAATCGAGATAAGCGCGTTCGGCGTAATCGCCCAAAGTCAGGGTTTCACCCTGCTGATCAGGCTGTTCAAAAAGTGTGTTTTGGCTATTCATGCTTAAAATTTGGTGAAATGCCGGTAAAAAAGCGAGTTAAAACAGTTTTACTGTGCTTTTTTATCACGGCCTTTCAAGGAAACATCAGGATAATAGGGTTGTCTGAAAATCATTGTGCGATGCATTTTAATGGCTTAAGCGCCAATGTCTTTTTTTCGTCATTCTTAAAACGGTTATGTCATTGAACTCCACTGTACCTGCTGAGCTGCAACCCATTTTTAAAAATCTGGCTGCCAAGGCGCTTGAACTCAAGCAGTTTGACCTGAAAACTGCGCTTTGTTCAGCGACTGCGACACAACGTGTGGCCGACTTTTCACTGGCAGCCGCCGGTATTCATATCGATTACTCAAAAAACCTGCTCGATCAGCCGACCCTTGATCTGCTGCTCGAATGGTTGCGCTTGAGTGGCCTCGCAGAAAAACGGCAAGCCATGTTTTCTGGCGCCAGGATCAACCATACCGAGCAGCGCAGTGTACTGCATATCGCCTTGCGCGCTCCGGCTGACAGCACAATTCTGGTTGATGGTAAAAATGTCATGCCTGAGGTCAGCGCAGTACTGGAACATATGTATGCCTTTGCAGAAAAAGTTCGCAATGGCGAATGGCTGGGCAGCACCGGCAAACGCATCACCCATATTGTAAACATTGGCATTGGCGGCTCCGACCTTGGTCCTGCCATGGCTTCGCAGGCCTTACATGCTTACCAGCATCCTGAGTTGCAAGTGCATTTTGTTTCCAACGTGGACGGTGCCGATCTCTATGAAACACTGCAATTACTGCCCGTTGAGCAAACGCTGTTTGTGATTTGCTCCAAGACATTCAAAACGCTTGAAACCATGACCAATGCGCATATCGCCCGCAACTGGGCCATGCGTGAACTGGGCGATGCCAATAAGCTGAAACAGCATTTTGTGGCCGTTTCCACCAATCAGCAGGCGGTGACAGATTTTGGGATTGATCCCAACAATATGTTCCCGTTTTGGGATTGGGTTGGTGGTCGTTATTCGGTATGGTCAGCAGTTGGTTTATCTTTGTTGCTGCAGATTGGCAAAGACCATTTTGCGCAGTTCCTGGCCGGTGCCCATGCGATGGATCAACATTTTCTGACAGCACCACTCAAGGCCAATGCACCTTGTTTGCTGGCAGTGATTGGCGCCTGGTATAACAACTTCATGAATGCTCAGGCACTCAATATCGCACCTTATGCGCATGGCCTGCGTCGCTTTGCCGCCTATTTGCAGCAACTCGACATGGAAAGTAATGGCAAACAAATTCAGGCTGACGGTACGCCTGTCGGCATGGCCACTTCACCCATCATTTGGGGTGAGGCTGGCACCAATGGCCAGCATGCCTACTTTCAGTGCCTGCATCAAGGCACCCACCTTATTCCCATTGACTTCATTGCCGCACTCAAGCCTTCTTACCCACTCCTTGATTCGCATCAGAAATTACTGGCCAATTGTTTTGCACAAAGCAAGGCACTGGCTTTTGGTAAAACTCACGCGGAAGTCATGAAAGAGTTGCGCATGCAGGGCATGCCTGAAGAACAGGCACTTGAGCTGGCACCGCATAAATGCTTCCCGGGTAATCGGCCATCAACAACATTACTTTTGGATCAGCTTGACCCTTACCACTTGGGTGCATTGATTGCCCTTTATGAGCACAAGGTGTTTGTGCAAGGCGTGTTGTGGAATCTGAATTCCTTTGACCAATGGGGTGTTGAACTGGGCAAAGTATTGGCGGTGGAAATTGAACAAGCATTCCATCAGGATCAACCAGATAATCTGGATGCTTCTACTGCGCAGATGGTCAAACTCTATCAACGAGCCTCCCAAGCCAGCTAGCTTGATCAGCTGGCTCTCTCAACTCTCAATTGTGTCTCGACATTGAGAACATCCTGCTCGATTTGTCCAGCATGAATTGTGATTACTCGCTGGCATTGCTTGGCCACCGCAGGATCATGCGTCACCAAGATAAGCGTCGCACCAGACTGGCGGTTGAGCGCCAACATGAGCGACATAATACGTGCACCAGTAGCCGGATCCAGGCTGCCAGTTGGCTCGTCAGCCAACAATAATTTAGGTCGACAGATAAAGGCGCGTGCCAGTGCAACACGCTGCTGCTCACCACCTGACAGTGATGACGGATATTGATTCAAGCGCTCGCCAAGCCCCACCTCTTGCAACATCCGGATTGCTCGCCCACGGGCATCATCAAAATCCTGCTTTAATTCCAGCGGCAGCAATACATTTTCCAAAGCAGTCAGATGAGGTAATAATTGAAACGACTGAAAGACAAAGCCAATCTGTTCGGCACGAAATAAAGCGCGCGCATCTTCGTTCATACCAAAAAGTTGCTGTTGATTGATACTGACTGAGCCAGAGGTGGGAACATCCAGCCCAGCCAGTAATCCTAGCAAGGTTGATTTACCTGAACCAGAAACACCAACCAGCGCCACAGTTTGTCCCTGCTCGACCTTAAACGATATATTCTTCAAGATGACCAGATCACCTGAAGAATCCGTCACCACTTTATTAAGACCTATTACCTCAATCATGAAAACCACTCTGAAAAGATTGTTTGATCAATTTGCCAAACATACCATCTTAAGGCTGAGCAAGGTTGGCAAAAGTTCCACACGATATATCAGTTTAGTCAGAGTCGGAGTATGTGCACTGCTATTGAGTCTATCAAGCGTTGTCACAGCCAAGCCCGATATCATTTTGGTACTGGGTGACAGTCTGTCAGCTGAATATGGTTTACAACGCAACACTGGTTGGGTAGAAAAGATGCGGCAAGCCTTGAATCAATCACGCCCCGGCACACAGATTATCAACGCCAGTATCAGCGGTGATACCACATCAGGTGGTTTGACACGCCTACCTGCTCTGCTGCAACAGCATCAACCAAGCTGGGTCATTTTAGAGTTAGGTGCCAATGATGGGCTACGCGGTTTTTCTATCGTAAACATTGAGCAGAATCTTGATCGACTGATACAGACCAGCCTGCAAAACAAAGCCAAAGTATTGGTGATAGGAATGCGGATTCCCCCCAATTATGGGCAGACTTATAGTGAACAGTTTTTTCAGTTATTTAAGACCGCCGCACAGCGTCATAAAGCTGCTTATGTAAGTTTTTTGCTAGAAGGAGTAATCGACCATCCTGACTGGTTTCAGCAGGATCATATTCATCCGACCGAACAAGCTCAGGAAACCATCATGAAGAATGTGTATAACGTCTGGCTCAAGCAAAAATAATGTTCAAGCCAGCGTTAAATCAAGAGGCCGCTTTTTCAGCCTTGAATTCTTGGAGCTTTTGTACTTTGGCTCGCTCCGACAACAAGCGTAGATAGGCTTCATTTTCAGCTTGTGCCTGTTCACGGTTGTAGGTGCTGGCAGCTGATTTTACAGTGGCTGGATCAAGCTTCTCTGGCAAGCTGATTTTGCCAATTCGATAAATGACATAGCCTTTACCAGGTTCATCTACCCCTACATAAGCAGGCAGCTTGTCGACATTGGTTGAAAAAAGTCGCTCACTGGCCAGCTTGCCCAATTCGGTGGCATTGGCTCTTGTCAGCTTCTTGACTTCGGAAAAACCAGCTACATTATCAGTCGCCTTCAATTCTTCAAGCTTAACTGTACCGGCTTTGGCTGCGGCATCAACGGCTGCCTGCTCAAGTAGTTTTTGTTTAATTTGCACAGTCACTTCTGACAAAGGTCTGGCAACCGATGGACTATAGTCAGTCACATGTACTGCCAACAAGGTATTGGGTGCTACTTCAATAGCCTCGCTATTGCGTTTGTTTTTGGCGACTTCATCCGTAAAGAGTGCCTTGAGAACCTTATCATTTTTCAAATAAGGAAGCGCAGTAGATGCATCTGGCTGCCGATGTAGATTACTGGTTGACTCAATCTTCAATCCAAGTTTTGTAGCAACCGGTTCTAGCGAATCACTCTGCTCATAGACGGTATTGGAAAAGGTTTCAGCAGCTTCGGCATATTTTTGTGAAGCGAGCTGTTTTTTGACTTCACGCTCAATGCTAGGACGAACCTCGTCAAACTTTTTGATTGCAGCAGGCTTGATACTTGTCACTTTGATGATGTGATAACCAAACTGAGTTTTAATAGGTTCGCCGATTTGGTTCTCATTCAATTTGAAAGTCATCTCATCAAAAGTAGGACCGCCGATTGAACCTTTAATAATGACACCCAGATCACCCCCCTTGCTTGCCGACCCAGTATCTTGTGATTCTTTTTTTGCCAACGCCTCATACTCACCAGGATTTTTTTGCAGCTTGCTAAAAACAGCATCGGCCTTGGCCTTCGCATCAGCCCAATCTTTATCAGTGCCACCTTCCTTTACTGATAATAAAATATGACTTGCTCTGCGCTCTTCGTCAGCCTGATAACGACTTTTATTATTTTCGTAATACTCTTTTAAAGCTTCTTCATTGACGGTCAAAGAGGCTGCAATTGAATCCAATGACAAAACAACATATTGCGCATTGACCGATTCTTTAGTCATATAAGCCATCTTGTTTGACTCATATTCTTTGTCTATGGCAGACTGATCAACTGAAACTTTGGTCAGATAATCAGTCATTGGAAATTGCATAGCACGTGTCTCATACTCAAGCTGATTCAATCGCGCCAAAGCATTGCCAATTTGTTTAGCCTGCAAAGCCGTCATCCCTACAGTGGACGACACTTGTTGCAGAATCAATTCGCGTCGAACACCGACTTCAAACTGCTCAATCGTTTGCCCTTGTCCGGCCAACATCGCCTTAAAGGCATCCAGATCAAAGGTGCCATCAGGTTTCTTGAGGCCTTGAACTGCAGGAATAGTCTGAATGCTTTCGACCAGATATTTATCTGAAACTGCCAAGTTGGCTTTATTGGCGGCTGCGATCACTACATTTTGTTTGATCAAACCTTCCAGTACCGCTTGTTTGACTTCAGGCTTATCAAAGAAAGCCGCATCAAAAGAAGCCCCCATCATCTGCCTGGAACGCTCTAGTTGGTCGCGATAAGCTTGCTCAAACATTTGCTTACTGAGACGCTGACCATCCACTTCGGCAACATCATCTGACTTGCCCATAAAACGTGAATAGCTTTCTACACCCAGAAATACAAAAGATGGAAAGATGAGCAGCAATAGCAACAGCTGCATGAGGCGCTGATGGGTGCGGATGAAATCAAACATAGGAATTTGAAAGAGAGGAATGTATGAAGAATCGAAACAGTCCAACAAAAAAGGGCGAACTATGTTCGCCCTTGGGATTTTGGCGGAGCGGACGGGGCTCGAACCCGCGACCCCCGGCGTGACAGGCCGGTATTCTAACCAACTGAACTACCACTCCATTGTACTGCTGCAATCATTGCTGGTGGGTGCTGAGAGGCTCGAACTCCCGACCTACGCCTTGTAAGGGCGCCGCTCTACCAACTGAGCTAAGCACCCAACAAATCATGCTTGATTGACTGTCACATCAATCTCGAAAGAACGCTACTATAACAGGTTTTTTTAAAAAAAACTAGTTCAGAGCGTCTTTTAGTGCTTTACCAGGACGGAATTTTGGAACTTTTGCTGCTTTGATTTTAATGCTATCACCAGTACGTGGATTGCGGCCAGTACGAGCTGCACGTTTGGTCACAGAGAAAGTACCAAAACCAACCAGAGTTACACTGTTACCCTTTTTCAAGGTTGTTTTAACTGCGGAGATAATGGAATCCAATGCGCGACCTGCCGCAGCTTTGGAAATCTCGGCAGACTCAGCAATATGATCAATCAATTCGGTTTTATTCACAAAAGCCCCCTTAAGGTAGAAGAATCAGCATTTACAGTGACAACACACCATGTTGACCTGCAGCCAGTATTAGACAGGCCACAAAGTCAGGTGTCAAGCGGTTTTCAAGACATTTCTGCCTTGTAAGCCGCTATTTTTCTATGTGTCACATTAGTACTTTCCCTCAATTGGTACTTTAGTGTTTGACTAGGCCTGCAACATCTCCCACTTCCTTGGTTGGCTCAGCTGCAATTTCCACATCTTTTTCATCTTCAATCGGCACCGGTTGTCGTTCAAGAGCCAATTCAAGAACCTTGTCAATCCAACGAACCGGCACGATTTCAACCTGATTTTTCACTGCATCAGGAATCTCTGTCAGATCTTTGGCATTTTCTTCCGGAATCAAAACCAACTTAATGCCCCCCCGATGAGCAGCCAACAGCTTTTCCTTCAAACCACCGATTGGCAGCACTTCCCCCCTTAGGGTAATCTCACCTGTCATAGCAACATCCGCACGCACAGGAATGCCTGTGAGTACAGAAACGACGGCAGTCGTCATGGCTATACCAGCGCTTGGGCCATCTTTCGGCGTTGCCCCTTCAGGCACGTGAATATGAATGTCCTTGATCTCATGGAAGTTGGCAGGAATACCCAATTTCTGCGAACGCTTACGAACCACAGTCAACGCAGCCGTTATCGACTCTTGCATCACATCACCCAATTTACCGGTACGTGTAATCTTGCCTTTGCCAGGAACTGCAACAGCTTCAATAGTCAGTAAGTCGCCTCCGACTTCAGTCCAAGCCAGACCAGTCACCTGACCTATCTGGTTTTCTTTTTCGGCTACGCCAAAATTAAAACGACGCACACCTAAATATTTGTCCAGATTTTTGGGCGTAATACTGACCTTCTTATCCTGCTTTTTAAGCAGGAGAAACTTGACAACCTTACGACAAATTTTGGAAATATCTCGTTCCAATGAGCGCACACCGGCTTCTCTGGTGTAGTAACGAACAATATCCCGGATAGCAGCATTGGAGATGGATATCTCTTCCAGTTTCAAGCCATTATTCTTGATTTGTTTAGGAATCAAGTAGCTCTCAGCAATATTGACCTTTTCTTCCTCGGTATATCCAGAAAGACGAATGACTTCCATCCGATCCAATAACGCAGGTGGAATATTGAGTGAGTTCGATGTCGCCACAAACATGACATCAGACAAATCGAAATCCACCTCAATGTAATGATCAGCAAAAGTATGATTTTGCTCAGGATCCAGGACCTCTAACAAGGCCGAGGCAGGATCACCACGGAAGTCCATACCCATCTTGTCCACTTCATCCAGCAAGAATAGCGGATTTCTGACACCGACTTTGCTCAGACTCTGCAAAATCTTGCCTGGCATAGAACCAATATAGGTGCGGCGATGCCCACGAATTTCGGCTTCATCACGAATGCCACCCAACGCCATACGTACAAACTTACGATTTGTGGCTTTAGCAATCGATTGCCCCAACGAAGTCTTACCCACGCCAGGAGGGCCTACCAGGCAAAGAATTGGGGCTTTAACTTTTTCGACTCGTTGCTGAACGGCAAGATATTCAAGAATACGTTCTTTGACCTTATCAAGACCATGGTGATCTTGATCCAATACTTTTTGCGCATTGGTCAGATCGTTATTGATCTTGCTCTTCTTCTTCCACGGAAGATTAACCAAGGTATCAATATAGTTGCGAACGACTGTTGCCTCAGCTGACATAGGCGACATCAGCTTTAACTTCTTGAACTCAGCATCAGCTTTGGTTTTAGCCTCCTTGGGCATGTGCGCAGCCACAATTTTTTTCTGTAGCTCTTCAAGATCGGCGCCCTCCTCGCCTTCGCCAAGCTCTTTTTGAATCGCTTTAACTTGCTCATTCAAATAGTATTCACGCTGACTTTTTTCCATCTGACGTTTTACACGTCCGCGAATACGTTTTTCAACTTGCAGGATATCCAACTCCGATTCAAGTTGACCGAGCAAATGCTCCAGACGTTTTTCAATGTCTGACATCTCGAGAATGGACTGCTTTTGCTCAAGTTTCAGGGGTAGATGTGCCGCAATCGTGTCAGCCAGACGACCTGACTCATCGATACCTGACAGTGATGTCAGAATTTCGGGCGGAATTTTTTTGTTGAGCTTGACGTATTGATCAAACTGGGTAACGATCGCACGACGCAAGGCCTCAATTTCAGGACTATTGTCAGCACCAACTTCGATCGTCTTAACTCTGCACGAAAAATGTGTTGTCAGATCTTCAATGACCTGAATCTCGGCCCGCTGTGCTCCCTCAATCAATACCTTAACAGTACCATCGGGCAACTTGAGCATCTGTAAGATACTGGCAATACAACCTATGTTGTATATGTCTTCTTTGGAAGGCTCATCTTTAGCAGCTGTTTTTTGTGCTACCAACATGATGTGCTTACCAGACTCCATCGCAACTTCCAAGGCCTTGATAGACTTTGGCCGTCCAACGAATAATGGAATCACCATATGAGGAAACACCACAACATCTCGCAGTGGCAACAATGGTAAATCCACGTTCTCTAGGTTTTCCTGAGATTGATCTGTCATGTCAAATTCCAATCAAAAAATTATTGGCCGAAAATATCAAGCTATATATTGGATCTCGACATCAATTTTACAAGGCTAATCAAGCCGCATTATTTGTTGCTGAAGTCTTTCCCGCATCCTCAAAAATAAGCAACGGCTTTCCATCACCGTCAATGGCATTTTCATCTATCACCACTTTTGAAACATGCTGGGTAGATGGCAATTCAAACATGACATCCAGCAATGTCTGTTCAATAATCGAACGTAAGCCACGTGCACCCGTCTTGCGCTTTAACGCTTTTTTTGCTATCGCAAGCAAGGCTGGCTGCCTAATTTCGAGCTCGACACCTTCCATACCGAAGAGTTTTTGATACTGTTTGACCAAAGCATTTTTAGGTTCGACCAAAATCTGAATAAGCGCTTCTTCATTCAACTCATTCAAAGTTGCAATAACTGGCAAGCGCCCAACCAATTCGGGTATCAAACCAAATTTGATCAAATCTTCAGGCTCTACTGCCTTGAGAACGTCACCCACTTTTTTGGTCTCTTTACTTTTTACAGAGGCACCAAAACCAATGCCACCCTTTTCAGAACGGTTAGCAATAACTTTTTCCAAACCGTCGAAAGCGCCACCACAAATAAAGAGAATATTGGTGGTATCAATCTGTATGAAATCTTGATTGGGATGTTTGCGTCCACCCTGTGGTGGCACTGAAGCCATCGTGCCTTCTACCAATTTCAGCAGTGCTTGCTGAACACCTTCACCACTCACATCACGCGTAATAGAAGGGTTATCCGCCTTGCGTGAAATCTTATCGATTTCATCAATATAAACGATACCGCGCTGCGCCTTCTCAACCTCATAATTACAGTTCTGCAGTAATTTTTGGATGATGTTTTCAACATCCTCCCCAACATAACCAGCTTCAGTTAATGTGGTTGCATCCGCCATAACAAATGGTACGTTGAGCAATCTTGCAAGCGTTTGTGCGAGCAAAGTCTTACCTGAGCCAGTTGGTCCAATCAGCAAGATATTACTCTTGGCCAACTCCACATCATCTTTCTTACCCAGATATTTGAGACGCTTATAGTGGTTATAAACGGCTACCGACAGAATTCTTTTAGCCTGTGATTGACCAATCACGTATTGATCAAGAATATCGGCTATCTCTTGTGGTGTAGGCAAATCCGATTTGACTGCAACTTGTCCTTCAGTACTCGACTGCGTCTCATCTCTTATGATGTCATTACAAAGTTCAATGCATTCATCACAGATAAAAACCGATGGACCTGCAATCAGTTTCTTTACTTCGTGCTGACTCTTACCGCAAAATGAACAGTAGAGTAGCTTCTCACTGGATGAACCTTTTTTATCCGCCATAATTGTCCAGCAATGTGTTTGACATCGCCCCTATCAAAAGTGAACTTGGTAGCATATTACGCCTAATTTAACTCAGATGTCACAGCAGTTTCCGCTGAAAAAATGAGCCAAACCCGGCAATGCTTTTGAATATTGTCATTATTGTCTGCATTTCACTATTTACAACCAATTTTTATGCCCGTAAAACAGAAACAGCGCCAATTTGGCGCTGTTTCTGGATGAAAAACACACAATTTCTTAAGTACGCCTAGGTACGTTTACTCAAGACCTTGTCAATCAAGCCATATTCAGCAGCAGCATCGGCTGACATGAAATTATCTCGGTCAGTATCCCGAGCAATTTTCTCAACATCCTGTCCGGTATTTTGTGCAAGAATCAAATTGAGCTTTTCACGCAGATAAAGAATTTCACGTGCCTGAATCTCAATGTCAGAAGCCTGACCTTGTGCACCACCCAAAGGTTGATGGATCATGATGCGTGAATTTGGCAAAGAGAATCGTTTTCCTTTAGTGCCCGCAGCCAACAAAAATGCCCCCATACTCGCTGCCAATCCAGTACAAAGCGTCGAAACATCTGGCTTGATGAACTGCATCGTGTCATAAATGGCCATACCAGCAGATACTGAACCGCCTGGAGAATTGATATACAGCGAAATGTCCTTGTCAGGATTTTCGCTTTCCAGAAACAGCAACTGGGCCACCACCAAGTTGGCAGTCATGTCATTGACCGGACCCACCAAGAAAATCACTCGCTCACGCAGCAGACGTGAATAGATATCGTAGGCACGCTCACCACGACCACTTTGCTCAATTACCATCGGCACCATGCCAAGGCCTTGCGGATCAAAAGTAGAGATTGAACCTGGTTGATTTACTGCAGGATGATCAAATTGCGAACGAATCAATGATGTCATACCGTTACCTTTGAAATGGAAGAAATCGACCAAAGTGATTATTGTTGACCTTGAGCGCCCATCAGCTCTTCAAAACCAAGGGCTTTCTCTGTCACTTTTGCTTTGGATAGTACAAATTCAACAACATTGTCTTCCAGAACCAGTGCCTCTACCTCGCCCAAACGCTTTGGATCGCTGTAATACCAGCGAATCACTTCCATTGGGTTTTCGTAGCTTTGTGCAAACTCTTCAACCGCAGCTTTAAGCTGCTCTGGTTTGGCTGCAAGATTATGCTGCTTAACGAGCTCAGCAAGAATCAGACCCAAACGAACACGCCGCTCGGCCTGCGTTGAGAAAAGCTCAGCTGGCAAATTGATATTTTTAGGGTCCATACCACGGGACTGCATATCAGAATGAGCTTGCGCACGAAGACGCTCTATATCGGCTTCAATCAGGGCTGCAGGCACATCAAACTCGGCAACCTTGATCAAACCTTCCATGACGGATTCTTTAGTGCGCAACTGAGTACGTTTCTTAACTTCACGCTCAAGATTCGTTTTGATATCTTCGCGCATTTTTGCCAAATCACCATCTTCAATACCCAACGTTTTGGCAAACTCATCATTCAGTTCTGGCAATTGAGGCTTGGCAATTTTTTTCATGGTAATAGTGAAAGTAGCCGTTTTTCCAGCTACATCCTTTCCATGGTAATCCTCAGGGAATGACAATGGGAAAGACTTGGATTCGCCTACTTTCAAACCGGTTGCTGCAGCCTCGAATTCGGGCAACATTCTGCCCTGACCCAGCACAAAATCATAATCATTGGCAGTACCGCCTGGAAAGGCCACATCATCCAGCTTACCGACAAAATCAACAGCAACCTTATCTTCGCTTTGAGCAGTTTCACCTTCTGCCGCATCAATATACTGAACGCGTTGCTTACGCAAAATATCAATGGTCTTGTCAACTTCGGTATCGGAAACTGTCGCACCAACTTTTTCAACATCAACACTGGCGAAGTCACCAATCAGCACGTCAGGATAAATCTCAAACACGGCGTCAAATTCAACAGCGCCTTCTGGTTGCGCTTCTCCTGCCTTGGGTTCCATTTTCGGCATACCAGCAATACGCAACTGGTTTTCACTGGCGGCTTCGTTAAAGGCTTGACCGACTTTGTCGTTGAGCACTTCGTTTTGCACTTGATAGCCATATTGCTGGGCAACCATTTTGAGTGGCACTTTACCAGGACGAAAACCTGCCATCTTGACTGTCCGTGACAGTTTTTTCAGTCTGGCTTCGACTTCTTTTTCAATGCTGTCCATGGGAACAGAAATCGTCATGCGACGCGATAATTTTGTCAGTGTCTCAACAGCAATAGTCATAATAGTTACCCGAAAAGCAGAAAAAAGATGGTGCGAGGAGGGGGACTCGAACCCCCACACCCTTGCGGGCGTCAGGACCTAAACCTGGTGCGTCTACCAATTTCGCCATCCTCGCAGGATTAGCTTTCAAACTGAAAATAAATGCAAAAAGCGACGCGCCGCATCAATATCAAACTGCAATCGCAGGCGTCGCCACAAGAAGCACAATCCGTTATTCTAACTCAAGGTGAAATCAAGATATAGAGCCTGGTTCTTTTACTTTGAACCATAAAGCATATAGTGCTGGCAAAAATAACAAAGTCAGCAAGGTGGCAACAATCAGCCCACCCATAATGGCAATTGCCATTGGCCCCCAGAAAATGCTTCTGGTTAATGGAATCATGGCTAATACCGCCGCCGCCGCAGTCAGCATAATGGGTCTTAAGCGTCGGATTGTTGAATCAATAATGGCTTGCCATGGCGCTGACCCATGACTGATATCCTGCTCAATCTGATCAATCAGAATGACTGAGTTACGCATGATCATGCCTGATAAGGCAATCACACCCAAAGTTGCCACAAAGCCAAATGGTGCACGAAAAATCAGCAAGGCTGCGGCCGCACCAATCACGCCCAATGGCGCTGTGATGAAAACCAGCATAGTGCGTGAAAAACTATGTAGCTGCAGCATCAGCAGAGTCAACACAGCAACCAGCATGATCGGCATATTCACATTGATGGAGTCCTGACCTTCCTTGCTTTCTTCAGTAGCACCCGATACATCCAGATGGTAGCCCAAGGGCAAGGTTTCACGGATTTGGTTCATCTGTGGGTCAAGCAGCTCCGTCACATAGGGGCCTTGCATGCCTTCCACAATATCGGATTGCACAGTCACCGAAAACTGCCGGTTATGACGCCACATGACACCAGGCTCCCAAGTCATCACAGGTTTAGCAACCTGCACGATAGGTACAGCCCGACCATTTGCCGTTGGAATACTCATTTCGGCCAATTTGGAAAGGACTGTCCGCTCATCGGATGGCGCCCGCAAAACCATATCAATACTACGATTACCCTCTCGATATTGCCCCACCGTCACACCAGATAAAACCAGTTGCGCAGCCTGCGATAACACCTGCGTATTGACACCCAGCATACGAGCTTTTTCCTGATCAAGCTCAAAGTGAACGCCTTTGACCATTTCGTTCCAGTTATCATTCACCCCCATCGTGTAAGGGCTTTGACGCATGATGGCCTTGACCTCTTCGGCCAACTTCCTTAACACCGCCGGATCATCACCAACCAGTCTGAAAGCAACGGGATAAGGAACCGGTGGGCCGGCTTGTAATGGATTAATGCGGGCTCGTATTGAAGAAAACTCCAACGGCAAACGCTCTGCCAATTGTTTGCTTACTGCCTCACGCGCTTCAGGATTTTTTGTCAGGATGATGTATTGCGCCAAATTAGCCTGTTTGACCTGCTGATCCAGCGGTAGATAAAAACGTGGTGAACCATCACCCACATAGGCCACATAATTGACCACATCCGGCATCTGTTGCAACACTTTTTCAAATTTCAATGCTTGCGCTTCAACCGCCTGATAGCTACTACCCTCAGGCAACCAAAGCTCCACATTCAACTCGGGACGATTAGATGATGGGAAAAATTGCTTCTGAATAAAATTAAAACCAAATATCCCCAACACAAAAGCCAGCAAGGTGATTGCCACAACTGTCTTGCGGTAACGCACACACAATGTGACCAAACGACGGAACTGCTGATAGAAGCCGCGGTTGTACATCTCATCGCTTTCATGATGCATACCCTCATGAGTCGGTTTTAATATGAGAAAACCCAGATAAGGCGTGAAATAAACTGCTGCGACCCAGGAAATGACCAATGCCAGACCAACCACTGCAAATAAGGAAAAGGTGTACTCACCCGTGGTGGACTTGGCCAAACCAATCGGTAAAAAACCTGCAACCGTCACCAGGGTTCCCGTCAACATGGGCCAGGCTGTATGCTTGTATGCATACGAAGCCGCCGCGATTTTGTCATAGCCCTCTTCCAGTTTGCGCACCATCATTTCCACCGAAATGATGGCATCATCTACCAGCAAACCTAGCGCAATGATCAAGGCACCCAATGAAATTTTCTGCAACTCGATATCAAACAGCCACATAAAGAAAAACGTCACGGCCAATACCAGCGGAATGGTCATCGCTACCACCAGGCCTGGTCGTGCATCCACCCTAAATGGTTTGAAATGCAGACCTAAACTCAAAAAACTCACCGCCAGCACAATCACAACGGCTTCAGTCAAACTATGCAAAAATTCATGGACAGCACTATCCACCGTTTTAGGCTGATCAGATACTTTTTCCAGTTCGATACCAATCGGTAACTGTGCCTGAATCCTGGCAGCAGCTGCTTCGAGCGCTTTACCCAGCTGGATAACATCGCCTTTTTTAGCCATGACGATTCCCAAACCAATGACTTCTTTACCGTTAAAGCGCATTTTGGTGACGGGTGGATCGACAAACTCACGATGAATATTGGCAACATCACTCAAATGCAGACGCTGGTTGCCAACTTGCAGTACGACTTTCTCAATATCGGCAGCCGATTTGAACTCACCAGTGATCCGAATCTGAAAGGTTTCATCCGTGCCATTCAATACACCGGTTGCTTCCATGCCATTTTGTGCATTAATGGCATTCACAATCTGCGCTATGGTTAGCCCAAGTTGCGAAAACTTTTGATGCGATAACTCGATATATATCTTTTCATCCTGCACACCAAACAAATCGGCCTTGGCCACATTGGGTACCCGCAAAAACTCCTGACGGGCATGATCAACATAATCCTTGAGTTCGGCATAGCTAAATCCGTCGGCAGAAAACGCGTAGATCGTGCCATATGTATCGCCAAATTCATCATTGAAAAAGGGGCCCTGCAAATTGGCTGGCAAACTGGTTTTGATATCACCGACTTTTTTGCGAACCTGATACCAGATACCTGGCACATCCTTGGGCGGCACGGCACCCTTCAGAACCACAAAGGTCAGACTCTGACCAGGCTTGGCATAGCTGCGAATCTTGTCGACAAAAGGGGTATCCTGTAGCTTGCGCTCAATCTTGTCGACAACCTGCTCGGATAATTCCAGTGCGGTGGCGCCAGGCCAATTGGTGCTGATCACCATCACCCGAAAAGTAAATTCGGGATCTTCATTCTGTCCTAATTTGCTATAACTAAATAAGCCAGCAAACAAACATATGACCAGAAAAAAGCGGGTCAGTGACTGATGGGTCAAGGCCCATTCGGATAAGTTAAAGCTGCGCATGGTCAGTCTTCTCAAGGCTTGATGGTTTTTTCAGCACTGGCGGCAGCTTGCGAGTCAGTGGCACTCACAGCCTGCACATCATCCATCACCCTGACCTTTTGGCCGACCCGCAACAAATGCACACCGGCCGTCACCACTTGCGTACCCGGTGGCAAATCACCACGAACAAATACCTGGTTGTCCTGTACGCCACTCATCATCACCGGCTTGAGATTGACAGTTTGATTGGCATCGACCACCCAGACTGCGTCTTTACCCTGTTCAGAGAAAATCGCCGTCGTGGGTAGCAACACACTGCCGGAAGCGACATCCGGCAGAGACAGACGAATCGTTGCCGTCATACCCAATTGCAAAGCTTCCGGTGGGTTAATCAGGGTGATACGGCTGGCATAGGTACGCGTGGATGGATCGGCAGCAGCGGCCACTTCGCGCAACTTGCCGGTTATTTCGACATTCGGCAATGCCCAGATACCGATTTTGATTGGGTTGGCGTGACGAACAAATTCCAGCTGATCTTCCGGTACTGAAACCAATACTTCTTTTTCGGCAGTACGCGCCACATTGACAACAGGTTGACCAACATTGACTACCTGACCAACTTCGGCGCTCAGGCTGGTGACCACACCAGCAGCATCGGCTTTCAGAACACTGTATTGGGCCTGATTACCCAACACGCTCAATTGTGCGTGGGCCTGATCGGTTTTCGCCTTGGCAGCATCGAGGGTGGCTTTCCGACGTTCCAGTTCAGCGCTACTGATAAAGCCCTTGTCACGCAATTCCTGATAGCGTTTATAGTCGGCCTGAGCCAGTTGATAATCTGTCTGAGCCGCATCCAACTGTGCTTTGCCACTATTTTGGGAGAGTTGCAAATCGGTTGGATCCAGCCGTGCCAACACTTGGCCTGGCGCAACTTTCTGCCCGACTTCAACCAGCCTTGCTACAATTTTGCCAGCGACCCGAAAGCCCAAACCAGCCTCAATCCGAGGTTTGACTTCCCCCGACAGAGTAAAAACCTGATCTTGACTGGTATTCACTACCTTGATGACTTTCACACCCCGTATGACCTCCTTCTGCTCGACCTTTTCAGAACAGGCTGACAACAATGCCAGCGACAATACGAACAAAAACAAAGGCTTGCTGGAAAGGCATGACATGCTGCCCAAAGGCTGTATCGACAAGGTGTTCACGAAAACCCCAAAATTAATGACCGGTGAGTCAGCAATATATTCAATGGTTGTCCTACAGTCAATTCACGTGTCGCGTATGGTGGATTTTTCGTAGTCAGTTGCAATTCACGCCATACTGACTTTAGCTACTCGCCCATATTCAGACCAGACCAACCTAGACCAATATTCATGAGCACTTTGCAAACTGTCGATCACTATGAAAATTTTCCGGTAGCCAGTTTTTTGCTGCCGGCCCGTTTGCGGCCCGCCGTGGCAGTGATTTATCACTTTGCTCGCAGTGCCGATGATTTTGCCGATGAAGGTGATGTCCCCAACGATGAACGCTTGACCAATCTGGCGATTTATCATGCCGAACTGCAACGTATTGAACAGAAGCTGCCCCCCACCTCGCCCCAGTATGCCGCCTTGTTTACGGCAATGGCCAAAGTGATTCATCAGTGGCAGCTGCCCACCAACCTGTTTCATGATCTGCTGTCCGCCTTTGAACAAGATGTGGTAACCAAGCGCTACGCTGATCTGCCAAGTTTGCTGGATTACTGCAGCCGCTCGGCCAATCCGGTGGGGCGTCTGATGCTGCATCTTTATGGCGCGCTGGATGAAACCGCGCTCCAGCAATCGGATGCCATTTGCACGGGTTTGCAGTTGATCAATTTTTGGCAGGATGTCGCCATCGACTGGCAAAAAGCGCGCATTTATTTTCCACAAACTGCCATGCAAGAACATGGTGTGACTGAAAACATGCTGGCCAATGGCAAAGTGACGCCTGAATTTGCCAAACTCATGCAAAGCGAGTTAAAGCGTGCACAGGCAATGCTAGAATCCGGCACGCCATTGGCCAAGCGTCTGCCCGGCAGAATTGGCTGGGAGTTACGCCTGGTGATTGCCGGTGGACTGCGCATCATTGGCAAGATTGAAGCGGTCGACTACGATGTTTTTTCACGTCGCCCTACTCTGCAAAAACATGACTGGCTCAAGCTGGTCTGGCAAGCCCTGCTTTTTTAGACTGAACTCTGATGACCCCACAAGAATATTGTCAGCAAAAAGCCGCCAAGAGTGGTTCCAGCTTTTATTACAGCTTTTTGTTTTTGCCGCCCGAACGACGTGCCGCCATCACCGCACTCTATGCTTTTTGCCGCGAAGTCGATGATGTGGTGGATGAATGTGTTGATCCGCAACTGGCCCGCATCAAACTGGCCTGGTGGCGTACTGAAGTTGCCCAATCCTTTATGGGTCAACCGAGTCATCCAGTCATGCAGGCGCTGGCACCCATCGCCGCCCGTTTTCATATCACCGAATCACGCCTCAATGAAATCATTGATGGCATGGAAATGGATCTCGATCAGACCCGCTATCTGGATTACCCCGGTCTGCAACGTTATTGCTATCACGTAGCCAGTGTTGTGGGTATTTTGGCGGCGGGTATTTTCGGCCACACTTCCCCAGCCACTCTGCAATATGCCGAAAAGCTGGGGCTGGCGTTTCAGCTCACCAATATCATTCGCGATGTCGGGGAAGATGCCCGCAAAGGCCGGATCTATCTACCAGTCAATGAACTGCAACAATTTGAAGTCAAAGCCGCCGATATTCTCAACGCCCGCATGAGCGAGCGCTTTGTGGCGCTGATGCGTTTTCAGGCACAACGTGCCCATGCGACGTATGACGAAGCGCTGGTGCTATTGCCCAAGGAAGATCGTCGGGCCCAGCGCCCTGGTCTGATGATGGCGGAAATTTATCGCACCCTGCTGCGAGAAATTGAGGATGAGCAGTTTGCCGTGCTCAACCAGCGCATCAGCCTGACGCCAATCCGCAAACTCTGGCTGGCATGGACAACCTATATCAAGGGCTGATACAGCCATGACCATTGCCATCGTCGGTGGCGGCTGGGCCGGACTGGCTGCGGCAGTCCATCTGCGCCAGCAATTGGGCAAGCGCAATACGGCCACTCAAGCAGCGCAAGCAATCATGGTATTGGAAGCTGCCCCCGTACTGGGTGGTCGGGCACGCCGAGTCGAACATGACGGGCAGATAATCGACAATGGCCAGCACATTTTACTGGGTGCTTATCAAAGTACCTTGCAACTGATGCAAACGGTCGGCATCGATATTTCGTCGGTATTGCAACGGCTGCCCGTGCAACTCAGTTATAGCGATGGCTTTCACTTTGCCGCGCCAACCTTGGCTGTACCAGCGCCCTGGCATTTGCTGGCCGGCTTATTGGCTATTCAAGGTTTAAGCTGGGCTGAACGACTGGCCATGAGCAAGGTGCTACTCATCAGCCAACTGCAAGGCTGGCGTTGCGCAGACACCCTCACGGTGGCGCAATGGCTCCAGCAACATGGCCAGCCGCAGCGAGTAACAGAACGCATCTGGGCACCGCTCTGTATTTCGGCGCTCAACACGCCCCCCACGGCGGCCTCGGCTACCGTGTTTCTGGCGGTATTACGCGATAGTCTGGGCGCCCGTCGTCAAGACAGTGACATGCTGTTACCCAAAGTCGATTTATCGCGCTTGCTGCCCAATGCCGCGCAAGCCTATTTGCTTGAGCAAGGCGATGTGGTGCAAACCGGCTGTGCCGTGCGCGGTCTGCAGCAAGTTGGTCAGCAATGGCAGTTGCAACTGCAGCCTGGGCATCATGGTTTACCACCCAACGCCACCATAGCCAAGCCAGATACGCTGGTGGTTGACGCCGTGATTCTGGCCACACCACCGTGGGAAACCGGGCGGCTACTGGGACAATGGCAGATCAAGCACCCGACAATAACAACGTTGCAGGCGCTGCGCTATCACGCCATCACCACAGTGTATTTACGTTATGAGGATGTGCGGGCACTGCGTTCGCAAGCACTGGGCAATGCTCATCAAGATACCCGATTGACTCCGGCTGCAAAACCCTTCCTCGCTCTGCCCGACGCACCGACACGCCAGCACTTTGGCCAATTTGTGTTCGACCGCTTTGCGATGTCGGGGCAAGCGGCTGATCGGGGTTTGTTTGCCGTCGTCATCAGCGCCTCGGACCAGTTTGACCTGGACCGCCACAGCCTGCCCATGCAAATTCACCGGCAGCTTTGTGAAGCGCTTAACTGGCCAACGACGCCGCAGCCCATTTGGCATGAAGTCATCGCCGAAAAACGCGCTACCTTTGCCTGCACGCCGCAACGTGCGCTGCCATCCATCTCACTCGCGCAGGGCCTATTACTGGCTGGCGATTATATGGTGGCTGACTACCCGGCCACGCTGGAATCCGCTGTGCGCAGTGGTCAGGCCGCTGCAGAGCAGCTCCTGGCACATCTAAATACGCCGCATTAATTGTTAATTAAATGGAGTATATGTAATTATTAACCTCTTAAGTGCATATTGATTGACCATTGAAATATACCCCCAATAAGTATATTTTTCATGCAAACATCAGAAAAAGAAATCACTAGCATTTTCTGCAACCAATCCCCACTGTCACACTCTGAATGCTTCTATCAGCGATAATCGCCAAATAACGAATGAGTACGGAGATCAGCATGGGCCATCCCAAAGTTACCCCTGAACAGGAAGAGCAGTGGCGCGCCAACTTGACGCCCGAGCAGTATCAAGTCACACGTTGTTCAGCCACTGAACCCGCTTTTACGGGTGAATACTGGAACCACAAAAGTAATGGCATCTACCACTGTGTGTGCTGTGGCACGCCTTTGTTTGACTCCACCACCAAATATGATTCAGGTAGTGGCTGGCCGAGCTATTTTGAGCCCATCAACAGCACCGTCATCAAGGAAGAAGTCGATACCAGTTATGGCATGCGTCGCGTAGAAGTCCAATGCAACCACTGTGGTGCGCACCTTGGCCATGTTTTTCCAGACGGCCCACAACCCACCGGACTGCGTTATTGCATCAATTCCGCTTCACTGACTTTTAACGATCGGGATAACGACACGAATACTTAAGAATTACTTATGATGGATTGATACTCCCACCTATCAATCCATTTTCTGCTTTGTTAAGCTAAGTATGTATAGGGGGTTTTAAAATACCCATCCTTAGTATAATATCCTGCAAATATCTTAATTTGTCATCATGAAATTTCTTCTCGACCTATTTCCGGTCATTGTCTTTTTTGTCGCATTCAAGCTCGCCAATATCTACGTGGCAACGGGTCTGACGATTGCCGCGACATTCATCCAGATGGCCATCAGCTGGTTAAAAAACCGCAAGATCGAACCCATGCAATGGATCAGCCTGATTCTGGTCAGCGTATTTGGTGGTGCCACCATCTTTTTTCATGATGAATCGTTCATCAAGTGGAAACCGACCATCCTCTACCTACTCTTTGCTGGCGTGCTGCTGTTGAGTCCTGTGGTGGCAAAAAAGAATCTGATTGAAGCCATGATGTCAGCACAAATCAAATTGCCCATGCCGGTCTGGGCCAAGCTCAATCAGGCATGGGGACTGTTTTTCATTGTGATGGCTGCGGCCAATTATTTTGTGGCCAGCAACTATCCCACCGACATCTGGGTCAACTTCAAACTGTTTGGCGCAACTGGCATGATGCTTGTATTCATGGTCGCTCAGGGTTTTTATCTGACGCGACACATGGAGGAAGAATCATGAAAAGTACACTAGCCACTGAAATTGAACAGGCCTTGACTGAACGCTTTAACCCGGTTGTACTCGAACTGGAAGACGACAGTCACAAGCATGCAGGTCACACCGGTGCGAGCGAAGGCTCCCACTTCAACCTGATGCTGGTCGCACCAGCTTTTACAGGCACATCCAGGATGGCACGCCATCGCATGGTGTATGATGCGCTTGCAAAATGGGTTCCCGGGAAAATTCACGCCCTGTCCATCAAGGCAATCAGCCCGGAAGAACAACAAACTTGAATTACCTTGTGATTTAACCCCTTGATTTAACTCTTTATCAACCGCTTTTGTTTTTTGCTTTGGACTTTTTTCATGACAATTAAAGCTTCTCACCTCATTAGCTCCCTCATAGCCGGTATTGTGCTGACCACATCCAGCCTGGCATTGGCTCAAAACGTGGCCGTCGTTAATGGCAAAGCCATTCCTAAAGCGCGTGCTGACGCCATGACCAAAGAGGCCATCAAACGTGGCCAGAAAGAAGGCCCGGAACTGCAACAGATGGTTCGCGAAGAGTTGATCAACCGCGAAATCTTCATGCAGGAAGCTGAAAAGAAAGGCATCGCCAATACAGACGAAATCAAGACCCAGCTGGATCTGGCTCGTCAAAGCATTGTGATTCGCGCTCTGGTGGATGATTTCCTCAAGAAAAATCCAGTGACAGATGCTGAAATCAAAGCCCAGTACGAAACCATCAAAAAACAGGTTGGTGACAAGGAATACCATGCTCGTCACATCCTGGTTGATAAAGAAGAAGATGCCAAAGCCATCATCGCCAAACTGAAAGCCGGTGGCAAATTTGAAGAGCTGGCCAAACAGTCCAAAGATCCAGGTTCAGCACCAAACGGTGGTGACCTTGATTGGGCCTCGCCTGCCAACTTCGTCAAACCATTCTCTGACGCAATGATCGCGCTGAAAAAAGGTGAATTCACTGATACACCAGTAAAAACCCAATTTGGCTACCACATCATCAAACTGGAAGATGTGCGTGATGCCAAGGCACCGCCGCTGGAAGAGGTTCGTGCTCAGATGGAAGAGCAACTGCGCGGTCAAAAACTGCAGAAATATCAGGCAGAACTGAAAGAAAAAGCCAAGGTTCAGTAATCCAATCTGGCTTTTGCTGTTCAATAAAAAACCCGGCAGTGCCGGGTTTTTTATTGCCTTCTAAAACGGCTTCAAAAAATCAACGCGTAATTACTACATTCAGAACCACACCGTCCTGCTATCAAATCACATTGACTGGCAACTTGAGATAAACCTTGCCATTGTCCTCTGCAGCTGGCCAGTTACCTGCCCGGATATTGACCTGAATCGCCGGCAATATCAGTACCGGCATTTCCAAAGTCTGGTCACGTGCTTCGCGCATGGCCACAAACTGCGCTGCTGTCACGCCATCATGCACATGAATATTATGCGCACGCTGCTCGGCCACGGTCGTTTGCCAGACCGGCGCACGATCAGTTGGCGGGTAATCATGACACATGAATAAACGTGTTGCCGCAGGTAAACTCAATAAGGTCTGAATCGACTGATACAACACCTTGGCACTGCCACCTGGAAAATCGCAACGCGCCGTTCCCACGTCAGGCATGAACAAGGTATCGCCAACAAACACCGCATCAGCAATCTGATAGGCCATATCCGCCGGTGTATGGCCCGGTACAAACAGCGCCCTGGCTGTCAACTGACCAATCGCAAAAGTTTCATCGGGTACAAACAGGTAATCAAACTGGGTGCCTTGCGGGATAAACTCATCACCCAAATGAAAGATGTCTTTAAAAACCTGCTGCACCTGTCTGATCGCCTGCCCGATTGCCACCTTGCCACCAACACGTTCACGCAGATAAGCCGCCGCAGACAAATGATCAGCATGCGCGTGGGTTTCCAATATCCAATCGACATGCAAATCCAAGCGTGCAATAAAATCGACAATACAATCTGCCGAAGTCGTGGTGCTGCGCCCTGACTTTGGATCAAAGTCCAGCACCGGATCAATGATTGCGGCGTGACCACTGGCTTCGTCAAACACCACATAGCTGATGGTCATGGTCTGAGCATCGAGAAAAGCCTCGATCTGAGGTACCGGCACCCTGGATTGCAGCGTCGATTCTGCCTTGTCAACCTGAGCCAGGTTATTCATTTGCTCAGTGGTCTGCTCGGTAGTCTCATTAATCATTGGCTTAGTCATTTGAAATCTCATCCATATATTCAACTTACTTGAAGTATATTATATTTTTTTATATAATATTTGTTAGTAAATTGTTTATCATCCCTCATCAATGAAATGACTAAAACCCACCTTGATATTGCTGCCATGCGTGCCGGTGCTACACAGGCCACCAGTGTGTTGCGGGTACTGTCCAACCCTGATCGCCTGATGCTGCTTTGCCGGATTTCAAGTGGAGAAGTCTGTGTCAGCGATCTGGAAGAAGAACTGGAGATTCACCAACCGACCCTATCACAGCAACTCGCCGTGCTACGCAACGAAGAACTCGTGACCACGCGACGTGACGGCAAAAATATCTTTTATGGCATTGCAGATCCCAATGTCATGATCTTGCTTAAAACCCTCTATCAACTTTATTGCCCCGCACAGGAAAGCTGAAATCATGATGATTGACTGGTCTGCTTTTACCCCATACTCATCGCTGCTGGGCGGTGCGATGATTGGCCTGGCCGCGGCCATACTCGTGTTGTTCAATGGCCGGATTGCTGGCATCAGCGGTATCACCGGCATGCTACTTGGCAAAGTGTTACGTCATGAACGATCTGACACCATCTGGCGCATAACCTTTCTGCTAGGTCTGCTTAGCGCACCTTGGTTGTGGTCCTTGTTTCAAGCTTATCCATTCATTCTGACGGATACATCAACCTCTTTGCTCATCATGGCAGGATTACTGGTTGGTATTGGCACTCGCTTGGGTTCGGGCTGCACAAGCGGTCACGGTGTATGTGGCCTGGCTCGCCTGTCGCCCCGATCACTGGCCGCGACCGCGACTTTCATGACGGCGGGCTTTGTCACAGTCTATCTATTACGTCACGGAGGCTGACACTCATGGCGATTACCCGAATATTGTCAGCATTGATTAGCGGGCTGATTTTTGGTCTGGGGCTAATCCTGTCCGGCATGTCCAGCCCCATTAAAGTGCAAGCCTTCCTTGATCTGGCCGGTGTCTGGGATCCTTCATTAGCCATGGTAATGGCAGGTGCCATTGCCGTTGCCATGCCCGCCTTTTTTTGGGTGCAGCGGCGTCAACAAACCTTATTATCAGAACCTGTGCATTTGCCTGGCATCCGTCATCTTGATTGGCGCCTATTAGGCGGCAGCGCCCTGTTTGGCATTGGCTGGGGACTCGCAGGTTTCTGCCCGGGCCCTGCATTGGTCAGCTTGAGTGCAGGCAATCACTCAGCCATGATTTTTAGCATTGCCATGCTGAGCGGTATGTTGATTTATGAACTGCTACAAATAATCATGGCCCACCATAAAAAAGGTAGCACATGACTTTGCTGAATATCTCGACAGAATGGTCAGCCTGGCTCGACTGGACTGTCGTCAGCCTCTGCCTGGCAGCGATCGCCTTGTATGAATGGCGTACAGAGCAGCAAAGATCACGTGCTCCCCAGCAGATTGCCCGCCATACTCATGGACTGATTCGCGCCAACTGGGTCAGACATACCATGGCCAAGCCCGGCAACGAAGTCATGGCGGTACAAACTTTACGCAATTCCATGATGGCGGCCAGCATCACTGCCTCGACTGCCATCTTGACGCTGATGGGCACGCTGTCCTATGTTGCGCCAAGATTAACGGAAACAATATTGAAAATTTCAATACCTAGCACGACTGAAATCATCCACATGATTTTACTCATGCTGCTCGCTATCGTCCTGTTTGCTGCTTTTGTTTGTTCGAGTATGGCAGTACGTTTTTATAATCACCTGGGCTATATGATGGCCACACCAGAAAATGATGCACGGCGCGCTCAATTGGCTGAGCTGGGTGCAAGCTATGCCATCAAGGCAGGTGATCAATATAGTTTGTCATTACGCTGTTTTTTCTACATTGCACCACTCATCTGTGGCCTGGCTTATTTACCCTTGATGATTCCAGGCACGCTGGCACTATTGGCCATGTTACAGTGGTTTAATGAAGCGCCGATAGAAAGCACCATGCTGAAGCTGAACGATTCAGCTAAGTAACTAAATCTAAATCGTTACCGAGCTGGTTTCTTGGTTCTTCGCCAAGGTGGCAAACCAGCCCACTCACAAATTGTTGCTGGACAGTGCAACTGAGGTGGCTTCGGGCACCGTCATCGCTTGAGAAAAATCAGTCGTCAACGTCGCCTCAACAGCTTCTTCGCTGATTAAGACGCCCGAGGCTGACGGTCTCATTTCAAATGCCGCTGTATCCAATGATTGTGCTTGCGGGACTTTGATCAACAATGACAGTAACAACAACACCAACCCCATTGCGGCAGGTCGACGAAACTTTTGAAACTTGCGATCTGTGAGTAAATACAGACGCTGCAGCAGGAACATCATCATCATTTTCTCCAATCAAATGGTGCAAGTCTCCTGATCATCATCAAAATTTATTGCGGCGCAACATTATTCAATGTTAAGGGTTTACCCTCATAATCTCAAGATTGATTTGCGCATTTCTCAAAAAACTCCAGCAAATCACTTCATAATCAAACAAAGTTCACAAAGGAGTTGGCATGCTGTTTTCAGTGATTACAGAGCAATCTTATTGGCGCAAAGGGTTACGACTTGCTTGGAATAGCCTATTTTTTATGGCGCTATTACTGGCTTGGTTAAACCCAGTCAAGGCCGAGGATCTGAAAATCGGACTTTCTGCCGATGTCACTTCAATGGACCCGCATTTTGTCAATATCGCCCCCAATATTGCCTTTGGCTGGCATATTTTTGATGCGCTGACGCATACCGATAAAAATGCGCGACTGATTCCAGGGCTGGCCTTGAGCTGGAAAACCATTGACGCCACGACCTGGGAATTCAAACTCCGCCCAGGCGTAAAATTTCATGATGGCAGTGAGTTCAGCGCCGACGATGTGGCCTTTTCAATTGCCCGGCCTGCAACATTGATAAATAGCCCAGGCCCATTTACCAGCTATACCAAATCCATCATCGCCACCCAAATTGTGGACAAGCTGACCATCCGCTTTAAAACGGCTGCACCCTACGGTATGCTGCCAGCCGATCTCAATTCGATCATGATCGTCAGCAAAAAAGTGGTGGAACACGCCACCAGTGAAGATTTCAACAGTGGCAAGGCAATGATTGGCACAGGGCCATTCAAGTTTGAACGCTTTGACCGTGGCCAAAGTATCAGCGTCATTCGTAATCCCAATTACTGGGGTGGCGCGCCACACATTGAGCCCAATGGCCTGGCACAATGGGACAGAGTGATCTTGCGGATTTTGCCTAATGACGCGGCACGTACCGCCGCCCTGCTTTCAGGTGATGTGGACGTGATTGAAAACCCTTCCACGCCCGATATTGTCCGCCTGAAAGCACAATCCAACCTGCAGTTGGCGCAAGTGGTGAGCTGGCGCACACTGTTTTGGCAACTGGATCAATATCGCGATGCATCACCATTCATCACCGATAAATCAGGCAAACCCCTGGGAAAAAATCCGTTCAAGGATCGTCGGGTACGGCTGGCGCTTTCCAAAGCAATTCAGCGCGATGCCCTGGTTTCCCGGGTAATGGAAGGATTGGCCTTACCCGCTTCCAATATTGTCTCTCCGCATATCTTTGGTCATAGTGGTGCCACACCAGAAGCCTACGACCCTGAAGGTGCCAAAAAATTATTGGCTGAAGCAGGTTACCCCGATGGCTTTGCACTGACCCTGCACGCCCCCAATAATCGTTATGTGAATGATGATCAGATCGCTCAGGCAACCGCCCAGATGCTTGCGAAAATCGGCATAGCCTGCAAGGTGGAGACCATGCCTTCGGCCACCTACTTTGGCCGGGCACGCAAGGGGGAATTCAGTATGGCTTTGCTGGGCTGGGGGTCATTTACGGGCGACTTTGCGCTGCGCGCCATTTTGGGTTCACCCAATCCGGAAACCGGCTACGGCACCTGGAACTGGGGTCAATATAAAAACCCCAAACTGGATGAGTTGATCGCCAAAGCACTCGCCAATCCCGATGATAAACAGCGGGAGGTACTGGCCAAGCAAGCTGCCAGCATGGCGATGAATGATGTGGCAGTGATTCCCAGCCACCATCAACTGGCTATCTGGGCAATGAAAAAGGGGCTACGCTTTGATGCACGTACCGATGAATTTACCTTGGCACATCAGTTCAGCAAATGATTGCCTGAGCACGATCACAGAAAAAATGGAAACACGAACTCAAGCTTGAGTGGCAATTTAATGATGATGGTGAGCATTGATATGGGTATGATCAAGCAAGTGAATACCAAAGTGCGTCATTAAATCCAACCCGGCAATATGCCGGGGTGAATCCAGACGCAAAGCATGTTCTTCATCGAAGCGCCGCACTTGATCATCAGATGCAAAGGTTCTGGGATCAGCCACTTTCTGCCTGACACCCAGACTAACAGCCATAGCGCTTAACAAGGACTGGAAAGACATCACAAAATTCCAAATAATTTGAGTACGATCAGTGCAATGACTGGCACACCCAATAACCACAACAAAAACATCTTGAACATGACGGTTCCTTTCAATCAACTTGAATGGATTACACCACCACAGCTTCACTATACCCAGAAAATATGAAGCAATTAAGTCGTGCAATCACTTAGGTACGATGACTTGGTTACTTATTTTTGCCTACATATTGAATTTGGTTTTGGCCTTGTCAATACAACTTGATTTGGCCGTACCCGAAAGCACATCACATTTCTCTTTTTCAACTTTGTAAGCAGACTCCTGATGCGCCTTCATATCATCATGTTTGGCCTCATCCATTTTTTCAGTGGCTTTCGCATCTGCCTTGGCATTGGCTTCGGCAGCCTTCGCTTCTTTGATGCAGACATCCTTGGCATTGCCGGTCAGGGCATCACATTTTTCTTTGGCAACACTCGCCCGGGCTGCTGCCTTGTCTTCACGGGCATCGCGCGCGGATGAACTGGTCTGCTTGTAATTATTTTCGGCATCCGCCTTGGCCATTTTTTCTTGCGCCTTGGCCTCTTTGATGCAGACATCCTTGGCGTTACCCGTCATGCCATCACAGTGCTCCTTAGCCATCTTGTAGTCCATTTCAGCCTTTTCCTTGGCGGCTTTATAAGCGGTCTTATCACCTTCTGCATGGCTCAATATCGGGGTTGCCAATGCCATAGAAGTAATAGCTGCCAACATACATTTGCTTAATACAGAATTTGAAATAATTGATTTCATAAGAAACTCCTGGTGACGAATGATTTTTATAACGGTGATAACGATTTATACCGCCTGCGAATGAGCACTGAAGCATGCACTTCACTGCACTGCCAGTGTCGCTAAATCAAGAAATTCATCATGCAAGCCAGCGGGGGCTCATTAGGTCAGCATTGGCTGACCTGATCGACAGTCGGGGATGACATTGACAAGCCACCACCAGATAATGCGAGAAAACGGGCACATAACAGCCCATGATCCTGATCAGATGGTCGACAAACCGGTTGTCCAGAAAACAATCTGACTCAACGGTTTTAGTAGGGGTATATCAATAAATCAGACTACTAGGTGCGTATTTATTGATTAAAAATATTTACTAATGGGAGTATAAGAGACTCAAAAAGCTCTGGCAAAGCCATTACCACACTTACAGCGAGCGCAGAATCGGCAGCAAAGCAGCTGCGCCCAGGCGCATGCTGCGCGCACCATTCCAGCCATAACGCACATCGGGTCCATTGGCGTTGTCTTTGAAAGGCAACTCCAGAGTCAGTGACAGGCAGCCGTAGGTATGGCCAATGTATTTGGAAGCAAGAGTCAAGGCATCAGCACTGTAGCGACTGGGTTCATAGCCGAAACGGGTCTGGAAATCGGGGCAGGCAAAGACAAAATCTTTGGTGAAGCGTGATTGGGCAGCGGCTTGTTCATGATTGAAGCTGGGCAGCATTTCGCAACCGGCAGCAAACACATAGGGGATGGTTTCATCACCATGAATATCCAGAAACAGATCGCAACCGGTGGTCTTGATGTGTTCACGCACGGCAAACACTTCGGGGCTGGTAATCATGGAGGGTTCCATCCAGGCGCGATTTAAATTGACACCAGCGGCGTTGGTACGCAGATTACCCAGATAACTGCCATCCGGATTCATATTGGGTACGATGTAAAACACGGCTTGCGCCAGGCATTCACGGGCAACCGGATCAAACTCATCCAGCAGGCGCTTGACCAGTCCTTCCACAAACCATTCGGCCATGGATTCACCCGGATGCTGACGGGCAATGATCCAGACCTTGCGCTTGTGCAAGGCAGGTTTACCAAAAGTGAGCAGATCCAGCGAACGACCCTGCACTGTCGACACCAGAGACTCCATGCGCACCAGCGGATGACAAACGGCTTCGCCCAACAGGCTCAGATGACGTTCCTGAGTATAGGGCTCGAAGTAGGCGTAATAGACAACGTCGGCCTCGGGCGTATGTGTGATGATGAGCTGCTCACCATCAAATTGGGTGGGCACCCGAAACCAGTTTTGCCGATCATAAGAAGCAACCGCACGATAGTCTTCCCAGCCACCAGGGAATGCGGCCTCGGTCACATTGACGATACGCATGCGGCAAGCGCTATGCGCTGCGCCATCCAGTCGAAAATGAAACCACTGCAAAATATCGGCAGCATTATCAGGACGCAAGGCCAGTTGGATATCATTGGCATCATCCAGACTGAGTACCTGGATGGATCCCGAATCAAATTGGCTATGGATGGCAAGCGTCATGAAAGCTCCGAGATGGGTAAAAGCAAATTTATACCTGTGATACCGACATACTGGCAAACAGTGTGTCTAATCGTTGCGCAATGCACATTGCAGGGCGCGTATTGCGGATGCGCAATACGCGTGCGAGGTGTGAATCCTCAGCCAGTCATGTCAGCAATTTGACGGCGGCAATCGCCACGACACCCAGCATCATATTGATGGCAACCAGCACACGGATCTGATTGAGTTTGCCTGCCGCACCAACCCAGTCAGCCGTCGTGGACATTTGTCTGGCGCGCCGAAAAACGCCCATATAGATATGGCCAAAAATCAGCATCATCAACACGCCCAGGCCGAGCATCAGATGAATCCCAAGGGGTACATGCGCCATGCCACCACGCATCATCAGCAGATAAACACCCGAGAACAGCAAAATCACAATCGCCCCGATCACCAGATTAAAAAAGCGACCCAAGGCAGCAATCATGAGTGGAATACGTACGGCCGGTGCCAGCTCCATGGAGGCGGGTCGCAAACAGAAATGGGCGAACACCATACCGCCAACCCAAACAATGGCAGCCAGCAAATGCAACAGAATCAATAAGGTCATGCAGGTTCCTTGCGACGAAAGACATAAGTAAAATCATTGGAGGCTTTGGCATCAAAGGCATAGCCTTCGCTGTCAAACGCCTGCAAGGCAGTGGGATCTTTAAGCCGATTCAGTATCGCATAACGCGCCATCAAACCACGCGCCCGTTTGGCATAAAAACTGATGATCTTGTACTTGCCGTTTTTATATTCCTCAAACACGGGTGTGATCACCGGCACCGGCAAAAGTTTCGGCTTGACCGATTTGAAATACTCTTCCGAAGCCAGATTGATCAAGGCCCTAGCCTTGCGTTGCGCGATGTCAACGTTGAGTGCCTCGGTAATCTGCGTCCCCCAGAATCCGTATAAATCCTTGCCTTTGATGTTGGGCAGGCGCGTGCCCATTTCCAGCCGATACGGTTGCATCAAATCAAGTGGTCGCAACAAGCCGTACAAACCGGACAGAATACGCAGATGTTTTTGGGCAAATTCCAAATCCGGTGTTTTTAAAGAAGTCGCATTCAATCCTTCATAGACATCACCATTGAATGCCAGCACCGCCTGCTTGGCATTGTCAAAACTGAAAGTGGGTTGCCATTCGGCATAGCGCGCCACATTGAGTGCGGCGAGCTTGTCGGACAAACGCATCAACTCGGACAATTGGACAGGAGAATACGGTCGCAGCGTTTCGATCAATTGCGCTGACTCTGCGATAAACTGTGGTTCGGTATGCTTGCGGGTTTGCGGTGCCGTCACATAATCCAAGGACTTGGCGGGGGAAAGAACAATCATCATGACACAATACTCACTCTCTACATTCTAACGACAGGCGCTACGTGATTCGATGTGATCGGCGTTGCGATTAGTACGCAATCGGCGTGGCAACCAAAGGCGATGACCATTGTATCTAAAGCACTGTATTTAAAACACGCTATGCCAGCGCAATGAAATAAATTAACCTTGTCATTCACTTAATCAAAGTGCGGTCTGCGCAGACAGCGATAGCAGACCAAAATTCATTTGCACGTTCCAATCCGGCCTTATTACAACTCGCACACCGACTTGCCAAACCATACAAATACCATGCCCAATCTACCTGCCATCGGTCTCTTGCTGGACAGCAATGTTCTGCTCGATATTGTGCATTTTGCCGATCCCGATGCACTGCCGATTCGCGCCGCCATCGAAGCTGGTCGCATGCAAATGGTCAGCAATGCCGCCTGTCGCGACGAGCTGATTCGGGTATTGGCCTATACACGATTCAAGATTGCCGATGCTACGCCGCACCTGACCTGGTTTGACCAGCATGTGCAACTGTTTGAACTTGCCACGGGCCTGGCGCAAGTCCGCCTGCCCCGTTGTAGCGATGAAGATGATCAAAAATTTCTGGAATGCGCCCGCGATACGGCTCCGCACTTCAACAAGCTTTTTTTGTTTAGCAAGGACAAGGCCGTACTCAAAATGAAAGGCCGTATGCTGCGCGATTTTGGTGTAAGCGTCCTACCGCCGCGCGACTGGTTTCTGGTGGAACGTCATGCGGCCACGTTAACCAATCCTGAAATCACGCATCCATCCTCGCAAGTGGACTGAAACCACACCAAACCAAGCCAACGCAACCTTACCGGCCCCAAGTATGATGACTTTTCCTTCCCGCCTGCCTGCAGTCGGCACCACCATTTTTACCGTGATGTCGGCGTTGGCTGCCAAACATGGTGCCGTTAATTTAGGCCAAGGTTTCCCAGACTTTGATTGTGACCCGACATTGATCCATGCCGTGCATGAAGCCATGCAGCAAGGCCACAACCAATATGCACCGATGACAGGGATTGCCCCATTACGCAAGGCCATTGCCGATAAGACTGCCATGCTCTATGGTCATCACTATGATGCCGATACCGATATCACCGTTACCGCAGGTGCCACACAGGCGCTGCTCACTGTGGTGCTGTGCTGCGTACATCCCGGTGATGAAGTCATCATCATCGAGCCCGCCTATGACAGTTATCGTCCGGCCATTGCGCTGGCAGGGGGTGTGGCGATACCGGTAGCCATGCGAGTTGCAGTCAACCCTGCTAGCGGGCAACTCCGTTACCACTTGCATATTGAGGATATTGCCAGAGCCATCACACCGCGCACCCGCCTCATCATGCTCAACACGCCGCACAACCCCACCGGCACCACCTTACAGGCGAATGATCTGCAAGCCTTGTCTGACTTATTGGTCAATACCGATATTTTGCTTTGCGCCGATGAAGTCTACGAACATATGGTGTTTGATGATGCTCGTCACGAAAGCGTGGCGCGCTACCCACAATTGGCCGAACGCAGTTTTGTGGTATCCAGCTTTGGCAAAACCTTTCACGTGACGGGCTGGAAGATAGGTTATGTCGCTGCGCCTGCCGCGCTCAGCCTGGAATTCAGAAAAGTGCATCAGTTCAATGTGTTTGCCGTCAACACCCCCATGCAACTGGGTCTGGCCCACTATCTGCGTGACCCGGCATCATACCAACGGTTGTCGGCGTTTTATCAAGCCAAGCGTGATCGTTTCATTGCCGGACTCAACACCACGCGTTTTCAGTTCACGCCCAGCGCTGGCACCTATTTTCAATGTGTGGATTACCGTGCCATCAGCACTTTGCCAGAAGCCGAGTTTTGCGAATGGCTGACCACCGAAATTGGTGTAGCAGCCATCCCGCCATCCGCCTTTTATGGCACACCCATCGAATCGGGGATGATACGTTTTTGTTTTGCCAAAAAAGATAGCACGCTCGATGCCGCTATTGCTCGATTGCAAAGAATTTAAGTCGCGCCGAACAGATACTTCAGCGCAGCCAGCGCATTTGAAGCTGTTGGAAAATGAATCCGGCAACCTTTTCACAAGCCCGATAAAAAAGCCGTTCAAGACGGCTTTTTAGTAAATCAATGGGGGTATATTCATTTTTATACCCCTTAAGTGCGTATTAATTAGATCAAATAATTTACTACCCCAGTGTATCAATCAAGATTCATCTCGCTGGGGCGATCCAGCTTCAGCTCAATATCATCAATACGTTGACGTTTCTTTTGCTTATCATCAGCGACTTCATCCTGCTTTTCCATCATCCGAGTTTGCACCCGCTCCAGTGCTTCAACCGCAAATTCGTCGTAGGCCGAATTATCATATTCATCCTGTGCGCGACGAATACGAATCAGGCTGATCAAGAAAATGATGTCACGATAAGCGGGCAAGTCAAAGCCAACCCGATTGCCTTCGCGATCATCAAACAGCATGGCTTCCAAAAATTCGATGATGTCTGGCTCATTCCAGCGCGCTGTGATTTTTTCAATCACCACATCAAACTGATCGAGGCTGCGACTCTGGTCTGGTGGCAACTCTTCGTTCCAGGCTGGAATGTAGGCATTGAAACGCTTATGAAACTGCTTGCGCAGGGCTTCGTACTTCACTTCCTGCTCCAACGCTTTGTAAGCCTCGAACACATACAGCCAACCCACTGGTGAATTGACTTTGGAGCGTTTGATGAGAGGCTTGAGAATCGCGATGACTCGTTTGTGATTACCCAGTGCCACCCAGAATTCAGCCTCCTGGATCGCGTCCGATACTTCTTCCACATCCATGCGGGCCGCCGCATTGAGGAACAAACGGGAGTCCACAAAGACCGTAGCAGGACCAGCTGACCTGGTATTAGCTTGCAGTTTGCCCGCTGCTTGCGATTGCGCCTGGCCAGCCTCAGTCTCTTCACCCATGATGTGCTTGAGACGACGGAAAGCGCGTGTTGAAGCCACGGTTTGTGGTACTTCAACTGGTTTGGCCATACGCGCCAGACGCTCTTTGTGCTCTTTATGGGCGCGATACAGTTTGAAAGCTATGCCAGTGCCCATCAAACCAATCAAGCCTGATAACAACCACAAGGTGTTATCAGCAACAAAAGTACTCAACTCATCCAACCAGCTTGATTCGGTACCGGGCTGTGCTCCTGCGAGAACTTGCGTAGCGGGTTGTACTTGAGCGGCGGCAATCACTTCAGCCACAGCAGGCTTGACAGGCGCGGTTGCCATATCAGCAGCCGGATTGGCCGTTGCAGGATTGGCTGGCGCATTGACGGCCATAGTCACAGGCGGAACAATCATGCCACCCGCAGTTTGATTCGCCGCTTGATTATTTGCAGTTTGCACGACCGGCTCTGCTGCCAAGGCTTGCTGCAACTGAGCCAATTCGGCTTGCATCTTGGCTAAACGAGCCAGTAGTTGCGCTTCGGCGGCCTGATCCGCAGCTTCAGAGGAGACATTGGCAATCAGACTGCCTGGATGCACACTGACAGGCGCAGACGCTGCGCTTTGTACCGTTGCAGGCGATGCCACTCTTGCTACAGAACGCCGTTTGGCAACACGCAGTACCGGTGATAATACGGCTGGCTGCTCAAAGGTATCCGTTCTGGCATTGCCATAACCATGAAAGGCATGCTCCGCCAAGCTCACGGTATATTGTTTTTCAATAGTGCCATCACAACCCCAGCTCAGCTTGAGTTGCAGTGGCCCATGATTGATCGCTTCACGCGTGGCGACACTGATCAAGGTGCCTTGTTCAAGATGACTGATTCCCAGCTTCAATTGAGAACGCGTCAACACTGAGCCATCGTTCACTAATGTGGCATCCAGGCAGGAACCAACCGTCTCAACACCATTTGGCGTGGCCATCACAGAAGCACGAAACGGAATGCCCGCGACCGATTGCACGTTTAACTCACCAAGCTGGGCTGCCTGGGCAAACCCCAGCTCGGTCATGCAAAACATGACAAAACCAAGACGGCTCATGGAAAAAACTGGGCTAGGGAATACTCGACGCGGGGAAAGTCGGTTTGCTGAAAGTACCTGCTTTGGCTGGGAAATAGGGGTCATCGTAGGCGCGGATCAAGGTAAATAGATACAAACTATTACACACATCAAGCTTAACATTAAACAAGTACTTTAAGCTATTGATTTTTTGTACTAATTTTTGGAATTTAGCAAATTCACAACGACATAGAACAATAAGTCATTGTATTTCAACAACTTGCCTTCAGCCTTACAACCATACTACCCCCTGTTTATTTGATTGAAAAATACCGAGTTTCCCTATCAACCATCATTTTTTTAGAGAATCCCAGCATGCATTCTTAAGCAATCCCCTATTTCGACGTCAAATTTGAATATCGCTTAATCTAGCCAAGTAGTTATTCATATTTTTCAATGACAGGAAATGACGATGATCGATGTTTATAGTTGGGCCACGCCCAATGGCCATAAAGTTCATATCATGCTGGAAGAATGTGGACTGCCTTATCAGGTACATGCGATCAATATTGGTCGTGGCGACCAGTTTACGTCGGCGTTTTTGGCAATCAGCCCAAATAATAAAATTCCAGCTATTGTGGATTCTGATGGACCGGATGAGAAAGCCATTTCCTTATTTGAATCTGGCGCGATTTTGCTTTACCTGGCTGGCAAGACTGGCAAGTTTTTACCAAAGTCCGATCGAGATAAATACAAGGTGCTCGAATGGCTGATGTTTCAAATGGGCAGTATTGGGCCGATGTTTGGTCAGGCGCATCACTTTAGACAATACGCGCCAGAAAAAATTGACTATGCGATTGCCCGTTATACCAATGAGGCAAATCGGCTTTATGGTGTGATGGATAAACAGCTTGCCAAGCACGCCTATATAGCTGGCAAAAGCTATTCGATTGCCGATATCGCGATTTATCCCTGGACCCGCAGCTATGCCAATCAGGGTGTGGATCTGGTGGACTATCCAAATGTACAGCGCTGGTTTGACGAATTGTCGGCACGACCAGCAGTGCAAAAAGGGCTCACCCTATTGGCCGACGTGCATCGCCCCGCCAATATTGATGAAACGTCGCGCGACAATCTGTTTGGTAAAAAACAGTTCGCCAAAAGATAGCTATTTAAAAATTCAATACTCCATTGATTAAGCTCTTACATCGAAGTGCTTAGTCGGCTTGATCAATCAACGATATTTTCTGTATAGAGTTTGCGAGTCAACTCGACCACACCATCAGGCCAAGTGCCTGATGAGTTTGGGACAGTCTTTGATTGTTGCAGGTAATTATCGATGAGTCTGGTCAGCACCGAAGCCTGTGGCAAGAGCGTGCCAAAAAACAATGGCTCACCTGTCTGAGCTAATAAAACGGTTGGAAAATTGTCGACATCAATCGCATCCACCAAGGCAGCATCGTCCTCGATATCAATCCAAATAAATGACAATCCCGGATAACGCTCGGCGATCTGGGCAAAATCTTGCCGATAGACAATACAGGTACCACACCAGGCTGCACACAAACAGGCAACGACCATTTGCGTGGCCCCCTGCAGTTTGGCCAGATCATCGGCACTGGTTGTCAAAACAGTCATAAGAGTACAAATTTAATAGAGTATATGGATATTTAGCCTTCTCAAGTGCTTACTTATTAGGCCAAATATTTTACTCCTATCGAGTATATTATTTAGTGAGTAACTTTTTTGAGCAGCTCAGGCATCGGCAAAGACATGACTTCAATGCCCTCATCAAGCAGTTGTTCACGATCTTCATGGCTGACTTGACCACGAATATTTCTGATTTCTGTTTCATCGCGATGCATACGTCTTGCTTCGCTGGCAAATTGATCTCCCACGTCTTCAGTATTGGCAATCACATGTCGCACCGCTTCGAGTAGAAATTGCTGAATATTTTGTTGCGAGAGTTTTTCAACCTGACCGTCAGCGGCCATGGCTGGCTGTGACTCAACTGTCAACTCAGAACCCGTGGCAGGCTCTTTGCCACCGCCGAGATTGAGTCGAGGTGCCGTAGGCAGTTTGCGAATGGCATGATCATCACAGAGTGGACAGCTGACCAATCCACGTTCCATCTGGCTGGAAAAATCATGCTCTGAAGCAAACCAGCCTTCAAAGCGATGTTCATGCGAGCAAGTGAGATTGAATACTTTCATAGGTCTTTAACGGTGCGCAAAGACCTATTATCGTCGATAAACGATAAGGCTGACTGAAGTAGCTTGCTTCAATCAGATTTAACGTCTTTTGACCAAGCACCATTCAATAACTTTTCCAGCCAAAAGGTGCCGATAATCGTTTTGACATCGGTGACTTCGCCTAGCTTTACTTTATCGAGCAAATCGGCAAAGGGCAGGATCAAGGTTTCCAGAAATTCGCCTTCATCCAATTGTGGCTTACCACCGTGCAAATCCATTGCCAAGAAAATTTCAATAAATTCGGTCGAGTAGGAAATCCCAGGATTGATGCGCGTAATGTATTTCCAACTTTGCGCGCTATAACCCGTTTCTTCATGCAGCTCGCGCCTGGCACAGTTCAACGTGGTTTCATTAGGATCAAGCTTGCCTGCCGGAAATTCCAGCATGACCCGCTGCATGGGATAACGATATTGTCGTTCCAGCAGCACACGGCCATCAGCAAAGACCGGCAGAATCATCACTGCACCGCTATGTACAGCGTATTCACGAATCGCTTCATTGCCATCAGGCAAACGGACTCGATCCTGATTAATTTTTAGAAAGGTCCCTTGATAGGCCAGCTTGCTATCAATCTTGGTTTCGATGAGATGTTCGTCAGACATGGTAGCAAGGTGAACTATTAATGATGGAGAAAGGCTCAGTGAACGTGCTTCCAGAGAAAACGCCAGGTAAAGCCTGGGAAAGCCAGCACCAGGAAAATGAACAGATTCACCCAGTAAAACTCCCAATGCTGTTCAAACACATTGCCAATGGAAGACTCGATCAGGTATCCCAGAAACCCGGTCACCAGATAAGCCAATCCAAGCTCAAGCAAATGAGCCCAGAATGGTTTTTGAGCTGTTTTGAAGGCAAAGATACCAACAAACCGTGGCGTTAAAAATGGCAGGTTAGCCAGTACGACGGCCAGTGTAATCACCAGCCATGCCCCACTGCCATAGCTCAAGAGTGCACCCTAAAAAACATCGTCTTAATAGGCCTGATCTTAGTCAATCAGACGCCCAAGGTTTTAGCGATGACTTGTGTGCAAAAAGTCATCAAGGAACTTGGCACCAGACCCAGACCCAGCAAAGCCATACCATTCAAGCTCAGAACCAAGCGCATATCACTTTTGGCTTCAATCGTGACCGAACCCTCTGGCTCATCAAAGTACATCATTTTCACTACGCGTAGATAATAGAAGGTACCAATCAGCGAGAAGAATACCGCCAGAATAGCCAGCCAGACCATACCTGCATTCATGACTGATTGCAGAATCATCAATTTGGAATAAAAGCCAATCATGGGCGGCACACCAGCCAGCGAGAACATGACCAGGAGCATCATGAAGGCAAACCATGGACTGCGACGATTCAAGCCTTTCAGATCAGACAGTTTGTCAGCTTCAAAACCACTATTTTTGGCGCTTTGAGCCAGAAGAATAATCAGACCAAAACTGGCCAATGTAGTCAATACATAGGTCACGGCGTAAAACATTGATGCGCTATAGGCATCAACTGAAGAGGCGGTACTGCCAGAAACCACACCGGTCGCCAGCCCCAAAATCAGAAAGCCCATATGTGAAATCGTGGAGTAAGCCAGCATCCGCTTGAGATTGGTTTGTGCAATCGCAGCCAGATTACCCACGGCCATGGAAAGAATCGCCATGATCACCAACATCTGCTGCCAATCCAGTGCCAGCGGCAGCAAAGCCTCTACCAGTAATCTGAAGGCAATCGCAAAACCTGCCAGCTTGGGTGCTGCACCAATCAGCAAGGTGACAGGCGTCGGTGCACCGTGATAAACGTCAGGCACCCACATGTGGAACGGTGCTGCACCCAGTTTAAAAGCCAGTCCAGCCACGATAAATACCGTACCAAACACCAGTACAGTTTTGTTGATCGTGCCTGAACGAATCACATTGAGTACCTCTGGCACATCGAGTGTGCCAGTTGCACCATAAAGCATGGACATGCCATACAGCAGGAAACCCGATGCCAGTGCGCCCAGGATGAAATACTTCATCGCGGCCTCAGTTGACTGGAAGGAGTCACGGCGCAACGCCACCAGTGCATACAAGGACAGTGAGAGCAGCTCCAGACCGAGATAAATCGACAGAAAATTATTGCCCGAAATCATGATCATCTGGCCGAGCAGAGCAAACAGTGACAAGGTATACAACTCGCCACCACGGCCATTGGAAATGATGGCGCGCTCAATACCATACTGACGAGCATAAGTCAGTGTGATGGCGGTAGCAATATAGGAAAAAAGCTTTAAGGAATTGGATAGTGGATCACTGACAAACAAGCCTTTAAAACCAACCAGCTTACGGACATCGCCCATCAGGGAAAAGCTCATCACAGCACAGACAGCCAATGTGGCAAGACTCAAGTAATAAGTAAGACGACGCTCTTCTGATTTCACAAACAAGTCAACAATCATGATCACCGAGGTGGCGATCAGCAGGAAAATTTCTGGATAGGCAGGGCTAAGATCAATATTTAACATGGTGAATTCCGCTTATTGAACCTTGCTGATGGCAACATGCTTGAGCAGTTCAATGACTGAAGCATGTGTGAAGTCAGTTACGGGTTTTGGATATAAACCCATCAGCAGGACCATGGCAGCCAATATGAAAAGAATCAGAAACTCGCGAGCATTGATGTCAGTCAATTCAGCGACATGCTCATTGGCAACCTCACCAAATGCAACCCGTTTGTACATCCACAGCGAATAAGCCGCACCAAAAATCAGGGTTGTGGCTGACAGTAAACCCACCCAGAAGTTGTATTCGACAGCGCCAAGGATCACCATAAACTCGCCAACAAAACCGCTGGTTGCCGGCAGGCCGCAATTGGCCATGGTAAACAGTAAAAAGAAGGTGGCAAACTTGGGCATGGTATTCACAACACCACCATAGTCAGCAATTTGTCGTGAATGAACCCGGTCATAGAGCACACCGATACACAGGAACATGGCACCAGAGACAAAGCCATGCGAAATCATCTGAACAATCGCACCCTCAGTCGCCATATCATTAAAGACGAAGAAGCCGAGTGTCACAAAACCCATGTGAGCAATAGAAGAATACGCCACCAGCTTTTTCATGTCAGCCTGAACCAATGCCACCATGCCAATATAGACAACAGCAATCAATGACAGCGTAATCATGAAACCAGATAAGGCATGACTGGCATCAGGCAGAATCGGCAAGGAAAAACGCAAGAAGCCATAAGCACCCAGCTTCAACATGATGGCCGCCAACACTACTGAACCACCTGTTGGTGCCTCGACGTGCGCATCGGGCAACCAGGTATGCACTGGCCACATTGGCACTTTGACTGCAAAAGCCATCAAGAAAGCAAAGAACAATATTTTCTGAGTCAGCAATGGCAATGGCAATGCGTGCCAGGTCAGGATATCAAAGCTGCCACCCGATTTGTTGTACAAGTAAATCAGAGCAACCAAGGTCAACAACGAACCTAACAAGGTGTACAGAAAAAACTTGAAGGCGGCATAAACTCGGTTTGGACCACCCCAGATACCGATAATCAGATACATCGGTATCAGTGTGGCCTCGAAGAATACATAGAACAAGGCACCATCAAGCGCACAAAATACACCGACCATCAAACCAGAGAGAATTAAAAAGGCCGCCAAGTATTGAGCCGCACGATCCTGAATGACTTCCCAGGCAGCAAGGACAACAAGGATGGTAATAAAAGCCGTCAGGAAAACAAACCAGATGGAAATGCCATCGATACCCAGGCTGTAATTAATATTGAATCGCTCAATCCAGCTGGTCTTCTCAACAAACTGCATGGCAGCTGAGCTGCCATCAAAATCTCTAACAATAGCGACGGTTGGCAAAAAGCTGATAACTGAACCAAACAATGCCAGTACCTTGCTAAAACCCTGGTTATTTTTGGTACTGGTAGCAAGTACCAGCAGACCGAAAAAGACCGGCAACCAGATTGAAAGGCTTAATAGAGGTAGACCAGTGAACATAATTTATATGGGAAAAACCCGCTGTTTTACTTGATGAGGAAAAGGAAAGCAGTCAGAAGCAGGCCGACGCCAATAATCATGGAGAAGGCATAATCATAAATAAAGCCTGACTGGAAGCGGCGCACGACAGAGGAAATAAACCCAATCAGTTTGGCACTACCATTGACGAGCAAACCATCAATCAGAGTCTGATCCCCTACTTTCCAGAGCAACTTGCCAATACCACACGCACCGCCCGCAAAGAACAACTGATTAAATTTATCCATGTAGTATTTGTTATCAAGAATCTGATAAATCAAACCAAACTTGCTCTTGATCACACGTGGTACTGCTGGATTAATCATGTAGCAGTAGTAAGACAAAGCCACACCAGCAATTGCCAACCAAAGTGGCAGTGTTGTTACCGAGTGCAAAGCCATGGCAACCGCGCCGTGAAACTCTTCCTTGAGTTCATGCATCGCATGATGGTGTTCTGAAACAAAAATGACGTTCTTGAAGAAATCACCAAACAACATCGGCTCAATGGCAACCGCACCAATCACGACTGAAGGAATTGCCAACAACACCAACGGCAAGGTAACGACCCAAGGAGACTCATGTGGCTTCTCACCCACTCCCAATCCATGATGATGACCATGATCGTCGTCATCATGTGCATGATCGTGGTGGTCATCATGACCAAAACGCTCTTCACCATGAAACACCAGGAAATACATTCTGAATGAATAGAATGCAGTCACAAACACACCAGCCAAAACAGCAAACTGGGCAAAACCGGCCCCATATAAATGGGTTGCCTGCACTGCTTCAATAATGCTGTCTTTGGAATAAAAACCAGAGAAGAACGGTGTACCAATCAATGCCAAAGAACCAACCAAGGAGGTGATCCAGGTGATCTTCATATACTTCCAGATACCCCCCATATTGCGGATATCCTGATCATGATGCATGCCCATAATGACTGAACCGGCACCTAAAAATAACAAGGCCTTAAAAAAAGCATGTGTCATTAAGTGAAATACCGCAACTTGATAGGCTGATGCACCCAGCGCTACCGTCATATAACCCAGTTGTGACAAGGTTGAGTAAGCAACCACCCGCTTGATGTCATTCTGAATAATGCCCAGAAAGCCCATGAACAAGGCTGTGATACTACCAATGATCAAAATAAATGACAGCGCTGTCTCAGACAGTTCAAACAGCGGTGACATACGGCTGACCATAAAGATACCTGCAGTGACCATGGTCGCAGCGTGAATCAGTGCAGAAATTGGTGTCGGGCCTTCCATTGAGTCTGGCAACCAGACATGCAAAGGAAACTGTGCCGACTTACCCATGGCACCAATAAACAGACAGATGCAAGTTACAGAAAGCAGCATCCAGTGAGTACCGGGGAAAGTAAGCGTAGATAACTCTTCAGCCTTGGCAAAAACTTCACCATAGTTCATGGTGCCGGTATAAGCCAGAATCAAACCGATACCCAAGATAAAACCAAAGTCACCGACCCGGTTGACCAGAAATGCCTTCATGTTGGCAAAAATAGCTGTCGGTTTGGTAAACCAAAAACCAATCAAAAGATAGGACACCAAACCAACCGCCTCCCAACCAAAGAACAATTGCAGGAAGTTGTTAGCCATGACCAACATCAACATTGAAAAAGTAAATAACGAAATATAGGAAAAGAAACGTTGATAGCCAGGATCTTCTTCCATATACCCAATAGTATAGATATGCACCATCAGTGACACGAATGTCACGACGCACATCATCATGGCTGACAGCGCATCAATCTGGAAACCAACCTCCAGCTTTAGATCACCTAAACTCATCCACTGGTAAATGGTGCCATTGAATGTTTCACCATGAAGTACATCCATGAAGGTCATGACAGACAAGACCAATGCAACTGCCACGCCCAAAATAGTGACAGTGTGAGCCCCTTTACGGCCAATCAGTTTACCGAAAAGACCAGCACAAACCGCACCAAATAAGGGGGCCAGGGGAATTACGGATAACAGGGTGGAATTTAAAGCCATATTGTTTTAACCCTTGAGACGATCCAATTCATCCACGTTGATCGTTTCCATGCTACGGAACAGAATCACGAGGATAGCCAAACCAATCGCAGACTCAGCTGCAGCCACAGTCAAGATAAAAAACACAAAAACTTGACCCGCAAGATCATGCATATAACTTGAGAATGCCACAAAGTTCATGTTGACCGCTAATAACATGAGCTCAATCGACATGAGCAGGACAATGATATTTTTTCGATTAAGAAAAATACCGAGTACGCTGATCGCAAACAGAATTGCGCCGAGTACTAAATAATATGCAAGTGGAATCAATGTCGCCTCTGACTGTAATTTAGCTGGCCGAACCTGCTGACTTTTCAGCATCAACGGATTCAGTGTCTGCAGCGATCTCTTTTTCGGCCTGCATTTTGACAATACGAATCCTGTCTTGCTTACGGACAGCAATCTGTTCAGAAGGGTTATTAAACTTACTATCTTTGCGTTGACGTAGAGTCAAGGCAATGGCTGCGACAATGGCAACCAGCAAGATCACTGCTGCGATCTCTACTGCATAGATATAGTCAGAATAAAGTAGCTCACCCAGTGCTTGGGTATTATTTTGCGGTGGCAGGTTCACATTGAGAGCCGGCTCATTCACCACAAAGCCTCGAAACAAAATATAAGACATCTCGGCAGCTATGATGCCCCCCACAGGAAGACCAACTATCGCATGCCGCCAGAAGCCACGACGCATTTCGTCAAGATTGATATCGAGCATCATCACCACAAACAGAAACAGTACCATCACGGCACCGACATAAACCAAGACTAGTGAAATTGACAGAAACTCGGCCTTCAACATCATCCAAAGGCAGGATGCATTAAAAAATGCCAGTACCAGAAACAATGCAGCATGCACTGGGTTTTTAGCCGTAATCACTCTAATTGCAGACAAGACAAGTATGGCTGCAAAAACGAAAAAAAGAATATTCTGAAAATTCATCATAAGGTCGTCAAACCGTCTCGACACACTAAATAGTTAATCTTTTCTACTCACTGAATTAATCATGTAATCAGAGATTCATGTATTAACGGTAAGCAGAATCCTGCTGACGCGCACTAGCAATTTCATTCTCATAACGGTCGCCGACTGCCAAGAGCATCTCTTTAGTGTAGTAAAGGTCTCCCCGTTTTTCACCGTGATACTCAAGAACATGAGTCTCGACAATGGAGTCAACTGGACAGCTTTCTTCACAAAAACCACAGAAAATACATTTGGTCAAATCAATGTCATAACGAGTCGTACGACGTGAACCATCTTCACGTTGATCGGACTCAATCGTTATTGCCATAGCGGGGCAAACCGCCTCACATAATTTACAAGCAATACAACGCTCTTCGCCGTTAGGATAACGACGCAATGCGTGTAAGCCACGAAAACGGGGGGACTGTGGCGTTTTTTCTTCAGGAAACTGAATCGTCAGTTTGCGAGCAAACAAATATCGCCCAGTTAAAGCCATACCTTTAAGAAGTTCTTTCAGCATCAAGCTGCCAAAGAAATCCTTGATGGAATGAAGTGCAGTTGCCATATTATTTCCAGATTGATATTTCAGGACATTGCATCCAGGCACCAATTACAACCAGCCAGATGATCGTCAGCGGTATAAATACTTTCCAGCCCAGACGCATGATCTGATCATAACGATAGCGCGGAAATGTAGCGCGGAACCAGACAAACAATGTCACGACAAACCAGGTTTTTGCTCCTAGCCAAATCCAGCCAGGGATAAAATCCAAAATTGCAAAAGGTGCCGCCCAACCGCCAAGGAACATGATTGAAGCAAGCGCAGAGATCAGAATCATATTGGCATATTCAGCCAAGAAAAAGATGGCAAAAGACATGCCGGAATATTCCACCATATGCCCAGCAACAATTTCTGATTCACCTTCGACCACGTCAAAAGGATGACGATTGGTTTCGGCGACACCTGAAATAACGTAGATGACAAACATCGGTAACAAAGGCAACCAGTTCCATGAGAGGAAGTTAATCCCTTTATCGACAAACATCCCCTTCTCTTGTCCAAGTACGATGTCTGTCATGTTCAGACTACCTGTGACCATCAATACTGTAACCAGGACAAAGCCCATGGCAATTTCATAGGACACCATCTGAGCCGATGCACGCATGGCACCAAAGAAAGCATATTTAGAATTTGAAGCCCAGCCTGCGATAATGATCCCGTAGACTTCGAGAGAGGTAATGGCCATGACAAACAAGAGCCCCGCATTGACATTGGCCAGCACGGTATCCGGGCCAAAAGGAACAACCGCCCAAGCTGCTAAAGCGGGCATGATCGTCATCACCGGCGCCAAAATAAAGAGCACCTTATTGGACTGCGCAGGAACAATAATTTCTTTAAGCAATAATTTAATGCCATCCGCAATAGGTTGCAGCAAACCAAGAGGACCAACCCGGTTTGGACCAATACGAACATGCATCCAACCAATGACCTTGCGCTCCCACAGGGTGAGGTATGCCACACACAGAAATAAAGGAGCGACAATCAAAACAATTTTGATTAAAGTCCAAACTAATGGCCAAAGACTGCCCAGCAGACTCTGACCTTGAGTGGTAATCAAAGAAATCAAGTCACTCATACAGATTTCTCCAAAGTAACCAGACCAAATCGAGCATTCAAACCTGCAGTTGCTTCACGTCCAAATGCAACACGAATTACATTGTCAGCTACCGCATCATCAATAGTCAGCAAGACCTTAATCGAATCATCACCTTGAGTGATAGCAACATAAGCCCCCTGCTCGAGAGAGAATTGTTTGGCAGTTGTAGAAGACATTGTTAAAGCGGGCTTCTTGCCATCCGCAGTTGACTGCAATGATTTAGCTCTACGCACAATAGCATCTGTTGAATAGATTGGCACAACACCAAGTAGCTCCGCTTTTCCAGATGTTGCTTGTGAAGGAACACTCGCTGCTGGCAATGACATCATTAGCTGATTATTCAGCTTAGTCGAATCATATGACTGCAAGGCTTCTTTTTTGACTTCCTCGGAAGAGGCATAGCTAAAACCATTTAAGCCAAGTAAATTTGCTAATACTCTTAAAATCTTCCAACCAGGACGCGCCTCACCTAATGCCGGCACAACGCCATTAAAGCTTTGAGCGACACCTTCAGCATTGATATAAGTTCCAGAGGTCTCTGTAAATGCCGCCAAGGGTAACAAGACATCCGCATAAGTCTGAGCATCACCTTTAAAGTTGTTGATTGCCAGGACAAAGCTCGCTTTATTCAGTGCTTTTAAAGCGGTAGCTGGATGTGCACAATCAGAACCTGGTTCTACATTAAACAATACATAAGCTTGCTTGGGCTCTTGAATCAGACTGAGATAATTGGCCTGGGTATTCTTGGGATAGGCACTAACAGCAAATGCGCCCAAGGAATTACCTGCCTCAGTTAAATAGCCTAACTTGGCGCCAGTCTGTTCAGCAATCCAGTTTGCAACAGCAATGATTGCAGCAAACTGTGGATGGGCTTCAACTTGTTTGCCAAAGAAAATAGCTTTGCGCTCACCTGACAATAAAGCCTCTGCCATTTTCTTGGCTGGCTCTGATATCGTTATCGCGGCATACTCGGTCAAAACCAGTTGTTTCAAGTCAGCTACTGCCTTAGCAATTCCTTGCAACTCTAACAGCCATTGAGATGGTGCCACAACCAACGCACTCAAAACCGGCATCAACAAATCTTCACTGACTGCGCCTAGTGTCATCACCTTGCCATTACGTTTAACCGCTTGACGCAATCTTTGGGCAATGAGTGGATGGTCTTTACGTAAGCTACTACCAATAACCAAGGTACGCTGCAGTTTAGATACTTCGGCAATCGGCATACCCAGCCAAGGAATTTTCTTTTGGTCAGCAACCAAAGTAAAATCAGACTGATGAAGTCGGAAATCAATATGATCAGAACCAAACTCGCGCATGACTTTCTGAAGCAAATACAACTCTTCCACAGTACTTGTTGGCGAAACCAATGCAGCAACTTGCTCAGCGCCAAACTTATCTTTGGTTTCTTTTAAGCCAGCAGCGACAAACTCCAAAGCCTCCTGCCAATCAACTTCAACCCATGCGCCATTTTTCTTTAACATTGGGCGTTCAAGTCGATCTGCGCTGTTTAGGCCTTCATAAGCGAATCGGTCTTTATCTGATAACCAACATTCATTGATAGACTCATTCTCAAATGGCAGAACGCGCATCACTTTATTGTTTTTTGTTTGCACTACGATGTTTGCACCCAAACTATCGTGTGGACTGACAGAACGTTTTCTACCCAGCTCCCAGGTACGAGCAGAATAGCGGAAAGGCTTGGAAGTCAGTGCACCAACAGGACAAAGGTCAATCATATTGCCAGACAACTCTGAATCAACTGTCTGACCGACAAACGTCATAATCTCGGAATGTTCACCCCGATTAGACATGCCCAATTCCATAATGCCTGCGATCTCTTGACCAAAGCGAACACAACGAGTGCAATGAATACAACGCGTCATATCCGTTGAAATCAAAGGCCCCAGATTTTTGTTGAAAACAACTCGCTTTTCTTCTTCGTATCGAGAACTCGATGCACCATAACCCACTGCCAAATCTTGCAACTGACACTCACCACCTTGATCACAGATTGGGCAATCCAATGGATGATTGATCAACAAAAACTCCATCACCCCTTTTTGAGCCGTCACAGCTTTAGGTGATGCAGTTTTAACCACCATACCAGCAGTCACAGGTGTCGCACAGGCAGGTAATGGTTTCGGTGCCTTTTCAACCTCGACCAGACACATACGGCAGTTAGCTGCAATAGAGAGTTTTTTATGATAGCAAAAGTGAGGAACATAGGTACCCAGTTGCTGGGCAGCATCCATGATCATGCTACCTTCCTGAACCTCTATTTTTTTGCCATCAATTTCGATTTCAATCATGATTACCTGTCAATACACATCTGTCAGTCAAACGTTCGCACTTAAATATAGGCAGGTACAAGGCAGCGCTTGTGCTCTACATGGTAGGCAAACTCATCACGGTAATTCTTTACAAAAGCACGTACCGGCATCGCCGCTGCATCACCCAAAGCACAGATGGTACGGCCTTGAATATTATCGGCAATGGAATTCAACAAATCCAAATCTTCCATCTTGCCTTGGCCATGTTCAATGCGATTAACCAGGCGATACATCCAACCGGTACCTTCGCGGCAAGGGGTACACTGACCACATGATTCTTCAAAATAGAAATACGCCAAACGCAGCAACGATTTGACCATGCAACGACTTTCATCCATGACAATCACTGCGCCAGAACCCAGCATGGAACCAGCTTTTGCAATTGAGTCGTAGTCCATAGTGAGATCCATCATGAGATCACCACGTACGACTGGTGCAGAAGAGCCACCGGGAATCACTGCTTTAATTTTTTTACCACCACGAATACCACCCGCTAATTCGAGCAGTTTTGCAAATGGTGTTCCCATTGGAATTTCATAATTACCCGGCTTCTCTACATCACCGGAAATCGAGAAAATCTTGGTGCCACCGTTATTCGGTTTGCCCAACTCCAAATACTGTTGACCACCGTTCATGATGATCCAAGGAACGGCAGCAAAGGTTTCAGTATTATTGATTGTGGTTGGCTTACCGTAGAGACCAAAGCTAGCAGGGAAAGGTGGTTTGAAACGAGGCTGACCTTTTTTGCCTTCAATAGACTCTAACAACGCAGTTTCTTCACCGCAGATATAAGCGCCATAACCATGAAAAGCATGCAACTGAAAACTGAAATCCGTGCCGAGGATATTGCTACCCAAAAATCCTGCAGCGCGAGCTTCTTCCAAAGCAGCCTCAAAACGCTCATAAACATCCCATATCTCGCCATGAATATAGTTGTAGCCCTGGGTAATACCCATGGCATAGGCACCAATGGCCATTCCTTCAATCAAGATATGCGGGTTGTAGCGCAAGATATCCCGATCCTTGAATGTACCGGGCTCACCTTCATCCGAATTACAAACCAAATACTTTTGACCGGGAAACTGGCGCGGCATAAAACTCCACTTCAAACCAGTAGGAAAGCCCGCACCGCCACGCCCACGCAAGCCCGAGCCTTTTAGCTCGGCAATGATGGTTTCAGGAGAAATCTTTTCATCAAGAATTTTCTTCAGTGCTGCGTAACCGCCACGGTTGACGTAATCATCCAGATGCCAGTTGCTACCATCCAATCCCGCGAGGATCAAAGGATTGATGTGTCGATCATGTAGAGAAGTCATTATTTACTCACTTCGATTCAGTACGCAGCTCATCAATCAACGAATCGAGTTTCTCGCCATTCATGAAGCTACACATTCTCTTATTATTGACCAACAATACAGGTGCATCTCCACACGCCCCCATACACTCCCCCTCTTTGAGAGTGAACAGATGATCTTCAGTGGTTTCATTGTAGTCAATACCCAGCTTATGCTTAAGATATTCGGCTGCAGCCTCACCACCAGACAGCGCACAAGGCAAATTGGTACAGACAGTGACCTTATGCTTGCCGACCGGCTTGGTATCGTACATATTATAAAAAGTGGCTACCTCATGCACCGCAATCGCAGGCATTTCGAGGTGGTCAGCCACCTCCCTCATCACTTCTGGCGGCAGCCAGCCACATTCAGACTGAGCAATGGCTAGCGCCGCCATAACCGCAGACTGCTTTTGATCCGAAGGAAACTTAGCAACCTCTCGATCAATTTTCTTGATAGCTTCAGGACTCAATGACATAGCACTCTACTTCAGAAGGTAAATCGTCATTAACGATCAATTTCACCAAACACGACATCTTGCGTACCAATAATGGTGACCGCATCAGCAATCATATGGCCCTTGGCCATCTCATCCAATGCGGCGAGATGGGCATAACCTGGGGCACGAATCTTCAGACGATAAGGCTTATTTGCCCCATCAGACACCAGATAAATACCAAACTCACCTTTTGGATGCTCTACCGCTGCGTAGGCTTCACCTGCAGGGACATGGAAGCCCTCGGTAAACAATTTGAAATGGTGAATCAACTCTTCCATATTCGACTTCATACCTACACGACTTGGTGGTGCAACCTTGTGGTTATCCGTCATGACCGGGCCCGGATTATTTCTTAGCCACTCGATGCACTGCTTAATGATTCGATTAGATTGACGCATTTCCTCAACGCGAACCAGGTAACGATCATAACAATCGCCATTGACGCCAACCGGAATATCAAAATCCATTAAGTCGTAAACTTCATATGGCTGTTTCTTACGCAGATCCCATTCAATGCCAGAGCCACGCAACATGGCACCGCTGAATCCCAGTTGCAATGCCCGCTCAGGACTCACAACACCAATCCCAACCAGACGCTGCTTCCAGATACGATTGTCTGTGAGCAATGTTTCATATTCATCGACATAGGCAGGAAAGCGATTAGTGAAATCTTCAATGAAGTCGAGCAGGGAGCCCTGACGAGTCTCATTGAGTTGACGCATGGCCTTTTCATTCTTGAGTTTAGAAACCTTGAATTGCGGCATGGCATCAGGCAAATCGCGATACACACCACCGGGCCGATAATAGGCAGCATGCATACGGGCACCAGACACAGCCTCGTAACAATCCATGAGATCTTCACGCTCACGGAAAGCATACAAAAACACAGCCATGGCACCCACATCAAGTGCATGCGCGCCCAACCATAACAGATGATTGAGCAGACGAGTAATTTCGTCAAACATGACACGAATATATTGCGCACGCAATGGCACTTCCACACCCAGCAACTTTTCAATTGCCATCACATAAGCATGTTCATTGCACATCATGGACACATAGTCCAAGCGATCCATATAGGGCACTGATTGAATGAAAGTTTTGCTTTCAGCCAGTTTTTCAGTACCCCGATGCAGTAATCCAATATGCGGATCAGAACGCTGAATTACCTCGCCATCCAATTCCAGCACAAGCCGCAAGACACCATGTGCGGCTGGATGCTGAGGACCAAAGTTAAGCGTATAGTTTTTAATCTCAGCCATGATTATTGATTCCCGGCATAAGATGATTCACGAATAATTCTTGGCGTAATTTCACGCGGTTCAATCGTGACAGGTTGGTAAACAACGCGACGCTGCTCTGCGTCATAACGCATTTCAACATACCCAGAAACAGGGAAATCTTTTCTAAATGGATGACCGACAAAACCATAGTCAGTCAAGATGCGTCGCAGATCAGGATGCCCATCAAACAAGATACCGTAAAAATCAAATGCTTCGCGCTCAAACCAATTTGCCGAGCTCCACACATCATTAATTGAAGGTAGAACCGGCATTGCATCGTCATCGGCAAACACCTTGACCCGGACTCGCCAATTGAACGAAATCGACAGCAACTGCAAGACTACCGCAAACCGACCACCATTCCATGTGCCATCACCATAAGTCTGATAGTCCATGCCACACAGATCCATCATCTGCTCAAAACGCAAATCAGCATGATCACGCAGCACATTGCAGGCAGCCAGATAATTTGCCGCACTCACCTTGACCTGCACCTCACCCAAGGACTCAGTCACTACAACACCCAAACCACTCAGCGCCGAAGCCAAGAGGTTTTGAAGGGTTTCAAGTTTGGTTGCCATATTTAATTCCGCAGAAATTAGCGAGCGATGGTATTGGTTCTACGAATCTTATTTTGCAACTGCAAAATACCGTACATCAACGCCTCGGCCGTTGGAGGACAACCGGGCACGTAAATATCAACAGGAACGATTCGATCGCAGCCCCGTACCACCGAATAGGAATAATGGTAGTAACCGCCACCATTTGCACAAGACCCCATTGAAATGACCCAACGCGGCTCAGGCATCTGATCGTAAACCTTACGCAAAGCTGGCGCCATTTTATTGCACAGCGTACCCGCCACAATCATCACATCCGAATGACGCGGACTTGGGCGAAAAATAAACCCAAAACGATCCAGATCGTAACGTGAAGCACCCGCATGCATCATCTCAACCGCACAGCAGGCCAAGCCGAACGTCATGCCCCACAAAGAGCCTGTACGAGTCCAATTAATCAGCTTGTCAGCAGTAGTCGTTACAAAACCCTGACTCAGAACACCTTCGATACTCATGTCACATCCAATTATCAGGAGAACTCATTCCCAATCAAGGGCACCCTTCATCCACTCATAGATGAAACCCACCACAAGAATCCCCAAGAAGATCATCATGGCCCAAAAACCCATCAAACCGATCTTCTTAAGGCTCACTGCCCACGGGAACAGAAAAGCAATTTCCAAATCAAACAAGATAAATAGAATCGCCACCAAGTAGTAGCGCACATCAAACTTCATGCGAGCATCTTCAAATGCTTCAAAGCCACACTCATAGGGAGAGTTTTTTTCAGCATCGGGCTTATGCGCACCAAGAATGGAACCCAGGGCCATCGGCGCAAAACCCACCAAGATGCCAACCAGGATAAATAATAAAACGGGAAAGTATGTTTCGAGGCTCATAGGTTTGATATGAAAGAAAAGATTAATTCCTCGATCAGATTAGCGATGGAATCGCAGTTGGTGCCGACGGCGAGACTCGAACTCGCACAGCTTCCGCCACTACCCCCTCAAGATAGCGTGTCTACCAATTTCACCACGTCGGCATGAAATACAAAACCTATAGATTGTAGCCTGATTTCAGTGCTTTATTCAATGCACAAAAGCCAAACACAACAAGGTTATTTCGGTATTTCTGATGATTTATCTGGTGTTGCTGGTACGGCAGGAACAGCTTGACCATCAATCGTAGCGGGGGCCGTTACAGGTGCAGTTTGTTTTAAACCCTGCTCAAGCACACCCGTACTCTTGGGCTTTACCGATGAGAGATAGGAAAGCGCCAAAGTACTGGCAAAAAATACCGCCGCAAGAATGCCAGTGGTTCTACTCAAAAAGTTTGCCGAACCTGTTGCGCCAAACAGACTACCTGAAGCGCCACTACCAAATGCCGCCCCCATATCCGCACCCTTACCATGCTGCAACAGTACCAAGCCAATAATTGACAAGGCCGAAACAATTTGCGCAACCAGAATCAAACCAAATACAAAATTCATATCAACACCTTCAATCAATAGCTGCTTCTACAATCTGAAGAAAATCATCTGCAATCAATGCTGCCCCACCAATCAAACCACCGTCGATATCAGCCATAGAAAATATCTCGGCCGCATTATTTGCTTTGACACTACCACCATAAAGAATTTTCACTGCCTTGGCAGCTTCAGCAATCCGTTCTTGCAATTTAGCACGGATAAATGCATGCACGGCTTGCGCTTGCGCAGAGGTGGCCGATTTACCGGTTCCAATCGCCCAGACAGGCTCATAGGCAATCACAACCTTTGCCAATTGCTCAGCAGCAAGTACTGCCATGACTGCATTCAGTTGACGTGCAATCACCTGCTCAGTGACATCAGACTCACGCTCCGCCAGGGTTTCCCCGACACAAACGATTGGCGTCAAACCCGCCTGCAAAGCCTTCAATGCTTTGGCAGCCACCAATTCATCAGACTCACCATGATAAGCACGTCTTTCCGAGTGACCAACAATCACATACCGCACTGTAAATTCGCTCAACATAGCAGCAGCAATTTCACCCGTGTAAGCACCTGAATCATGAACACTGATATCTTGAGACCCCAATTTGATTGGCGTTGCCGCAACCAATTGCTGACACTGCGCCAAATAAGCCGCAGGTGGGCAAATAGCCACATCAACACCATTCAGACTGAGTTTGGCAAGACCACGACCAATCGCCTCGACCAAGGACTGATTACTAGCCAGCCCACCATTCATTTTCCAATTACCTGCCACGAGTTTTTTTTGCATAGCGATACCGTGTTAACTGAATTAAAGTTTATTGCTGTTGCTGCTGTTGTTGAACTGGCTCCAAGTCACCTGAAGCGGCCTTCATAGACAAACGTAAACGGCCTTTTTCATCAGCTTCGAGCACCTTAACGCGCACTACCTGACCTTCTTTCAAGTAATCAACAACTGCATTGACGCGCTCATTGGCAATCTGGCTGATATGCAACAAGCCATCTTTACCTGGCAACACTTGCACAATCGCACCAAAATCCAATAGTTTAAGCACGGTACCTTCGTAAATTCTGCCAACTTCAACTTCAGCAGTCAGCGCCTCAATACGCTTCTTGGCAGCCTCACCACCTTCAGCACTGGTACAGGCAATAGTGACGACGCCTTCGTCAGAAATATCGATTTGCGTATCCGTTTCTTCAGTCAGCGCACGAATCACCGCCCCACCCTTACCAATCACATCACGAATTTTTTCTGGATTAATCTTGATCGTAATCAGACGCGGTGCAAAGGTTGACAATTCAGTACGGCCACCCGTAATGGCTTCCTGCATTTTTCCAAGAATATGCAAACGTGCCTCATTAGCCTGAGCCAATGCAACCTGCATAATTTCTTTGGTAATACCTTGAATCTTGATATCCATTTGCAAAGCAGTCACGCCGGTTGCAGTGCCCGCCACTTTGAAATCCATATCGCCCAGGTGATCTTCATCACCCAAGATATCTGTCAGAACGGCAAACTTGTTGCCATCCTTGATCAGACCCATGGCAATACCAGCCACATGCGCCTTCATCGGCACACCCGCATCCATCATGGCCAAGCAACCACCACAAACTGAAGCCATTGATGAAGAGCCATTGGATTCGGTAATCTCTGAAACCACACGCACGCTGTAGCTAAAGTCTTCTGGGGCTGGCAGTGCCGCAATCAGAGCGCGCTTGGCAAGACGACCATGACCAATCTCGCGACGCTTAGGTGTACCAACACGACCAGTTTCGCCAGTTGCAAAAGGAGGCATATTGTAATGAAGCATGAAGCGGTCACGATACTCACCTTGCAGTGAATCGATAATTTGCTCATCACGCCCCGTACCCAAAGTAGCCACGACCAAAGCCTGGGTTTCACCACGCGTAAACAAGGCAGAACCGTGAGTACGTGGTAGTACACCAAGACGAATACTGATTGGGCGAACGGTACGGGTATCACGACCATCAATTCGTGGCTCTCCGTCAAGAATCTGGTTACGAACAATGCCCGCTTCCAATTCAAACATCAGATTACCCACATCCACATCATCTGGCGCAGAGTCACCCTTAGCTGCAGCTTGCTCAGCCAAAGCGGCATTAACAGCAGAATAAACTTCCTTGAGCTTGGCACTACGCTCCTGCTTTTGACGAATCTGGTAGGCATCACGCAACTTGCCTTCGGCCAACTCTTTAACAGCCGCAATCAATGGTTCATTTTTTGGAGCAGGCTGCCATTCCCATACCGGCTTACCCGCATCACGCACCAGCTCATGAATCGCTTCAATGGCAACCTTGGCTTGCTCGTGACCAAATACCACGGCACCCAACATGATTTCTTCGGACAACTGATCGGCCTCGGACTCAACCATCAACACCGCCGATTCAGTACCAGCCACAACCAGATCCATCTTGGAATCTTTGAGTTCTATCGTGGTCGGGTTCAAAATATATTGACCGTCGATATAACCAACACGCGCCGCACCCATTGGGCCATTGAAAGGAATGCCAGCAATGGAGAGGGCCGCTGAAGCAGCAATCAACGCAGGAATATCAGAATCAACTTCCGGATTGACCGACAGAACGTGCACAACCACTTGCACTTCGTTATAAAAGCCTTCAGGAAACAATGGACGAATTGGACGATCAATCAGACGAGATGTCAGTGTTTCTTTTTCGGACGGTTTGCCTTCACGCTTGAAGAAACCACCGGGAATTTTGCCAGCCGCGTAAGTTTTTTCAATGTAATCAACGGTCAGCGGGAAGAAATCTTGACCTGCCTTGGCTTTTTTAGCAGCAACAACGGTTGCCAGAACAACGGTTTCTTCCATATCAACCAGCACAGCACCACTCGCTTGGCGAGCGATCTCACCAGTTTCCATGACGACTTTATGAGCGCCCCACTGGAAAGTTTTAGTCACTTTATTAAACATGGCATTCCTTTAAGTTACCTGTGGATTTCCGGGCGCCACAGTTCACCCTTGCAACAAAAATATTCTCGACACAACAAATAAAAATGCCTGCATCAGCATTCGTCTGACACAGGCATTGAGACTGCAATGAACCAGCTTATTTACGCAAGCCGAGTTTCTCGATCAGCGCTTTATAACGGGTGGCATCCTTGGAATGCAAATAGCTCAACAGGCTTTTACGGCGATTTACCATACGGATCAGACCACGACGGCTGTGGTGATCTTTCATGTGGGCACGGAAATGACCGGTGAGTTCGTTGATACGTGCAGTTAACAAGGCAACCTGCACTTCAGGGGAGCCCGTGTCATTTTGACCGCGAGCATGAGCGGCAACGATTTCCGCTTTATTGGTTTTTGAGACTGTCATAACTTTCCTTTACTTGCGAGCCAACCAGTTAAAACCGGCCAGTCGTGATGAAAAAACGCTCGCCCCAATTGGTCGAGAAACGCGATTATACGCATAAACCCCAGTGAATACCAAGCGGCAAGGATTGATTGGCAATTAAAATCACTTGCCAATCATGGTCAAAGAAGCCTATCAAAGGAGTATCCTTTGATTCAAGCCCATCAAGTGCGTATATTAATGATCCAATAATATACACCATACCAGTATATTTACTCTGATGGTTGTGGATTGACCCGCTCAGTTTTGTCGTGCAGTTTATTCAACGCAGCCAGATAGGCTTTGGCTGAGGCGACAACAATATCCGGATCGGCGCCCACCCCATTGACAATACGCCCTCCCTTGGAAAGACGCACGGTCACTTCACCCTGCGCTTCGGTACCCGTGGTGATGGCATTGACTGAATAGAGAATTAACTCGGCACCGCTTTTCACCTTGGATTCAATCGCGTTCAATGAGGCGTCAACTGGACCATTGCCATTTGCCTCGGAACTGACTTCGCTGCCACCAATCGAGAATACCACCTTGGCAAAAGGTCGCTCACCCGTTTCGGAATGCTGCACCAGTGACACGAAACGATGATACTCATTTTCTCCACCTTGCTGCTCTTCAGAAACAATCGCCAAAATATCTTCATCATAAATATCAGACTTGCGATCGGCCAACTCTTTGAAACGGGCAAATGCCTCATTGACTTCGGTTTCAGAGTCCAGCGAAATACCCAGTTCCTGCAAACGCTGTTTGAAAGCGTTACGTCCCGACAACTTGCCCAGCACAATTTTATTAGTACTCCAACCCACATCTTCAGCACGCATGATTTCATAGGTATCGCGCGCCTTGAGTACGCCATCCTGATGAATGCCCGAAGCATGCGCAAACGCATTGGCACCCACGACGGCCTTGTTGGGCTGCACCACAAAACCGGTAATTTGTGAAACCAGTTTGGAAGTGGGCACAATCTGAGTGGCATCAATACCAACCTCAACACCAAAATAATCTTTGCGGGTACGTACCGCCATCACAATCTCTTCCAGCGCCGTATTGCCGGCACGCTCACCAAGACCATTGATGGTGCACTCAATTTGCCGTGCGCCGCCCTTCACCGCCGCCAGCGAGTTTGCCACGGCCATACCCAAATCATTATGGCAATGCACAGACCAGATTGCTTTGTCAGAGTTAGGAATCCGTTCCCGCAAGGTACGAATCAGATTCATATAGCCTTCCGGCACAGCGTAGCCAACGGTATCAGGGACATTGATTGTGGTCGCACCCTCTGCGATCACGGCTTCAAGCACGCGACACAAAAAATCCAACTCCGACCGACTACCATCCTCAGGAGAAAATTCGACATCATCAGTAAACTGACGGGCATAACGCACAGCCAGTTTTGCTTGCTCAAACACCTGCTCTGGTGTCATGCGCAGTTTTTTTTCCATATGCAAGGGCGATGTTGCAATAAACGTATGAATACGCTTGCGTGGCGCTGGCGCAATCGCTTCAGCGGCACGGGCAATATCACGATCATTGGCGCGCGACAGACTGCATATGGTGGAGTCTTTGATATGTTGGGCAATGGTACGAATCGCCTCAAAATCACCATTTGAACTGGCAGCAAACCCTGCTTCAATCACATCCACTTTCATTCGCTCAAGCTGACGCGCTATGCGCAGCTTTTCATCACGCGTCATTGATGCGCCCGGGCTTTGTTCGCCATCACGCAAAGTGGTATCAAATATTATGAGTTTGTCTGCCATGATTGGTATTGATTACATGACCGCGTGCCGGAACCACACGCGGAATTATTCAAAAAATCAATTACGCAGGAATACGTAATTTCTGTCCGGGATAGATTTTATCGGGATGACTCAGCATGGGACGGTTAGCTTCAAAAATACGGTTGTACTCTGAACCCTTGCCGTAAGCTTTTTCAGCGACGGCCCAAAGCGTGTCACCCTTCTCTACGGTATGCCAAGTTGCCTCTTGCGTGGGGGCTTTCACGGTCAACTGATCATCGACTGATGCCACACCATGCACATTACCGCAACACAAAATAATCTTCTCGCGAATTTCTTGTGTGTCCGCCAAACCAGCAACCGTAACCGCACCCACGGCACCATCAACCGTAACGGCCAAACCATCGGCATCCAGGCCCATTTTATGAATGTAGTCAACAATCGCTGCACCGGCTGCCTGATTGGCGGCATCTGCCGCACTTGGCTCAGCGGCCTGCGCTTCGCCATGTCCAAACAATTTTTCACCAGCTTCTTTAATAAAACTCAGCAATCCCATCATAGGCTCCTTGTCAAAAGAAAAAATCCCTCAGTTACTGAGGTCCGGATTCATTGTGCGCCGTTTGTGTGTCAGCAGCCAGCCTCTTGTCCTGCCGTTTTTCTTTATTTTGCAAATGCAGTGTCCGCCATGCCCACAACACATAACCTGACAAGCTATAAATAATAAATAATCCAAATAAAACCTTGGGTGGATCAGAAGACACCAAAACAAAACCCAGCACGACCAGCAATATTCCCCAAAACGGCACATGCTGGCGCCAGGCTAATGATTTACCACTGAAAAACGGTGCATTGGACACCATTGTCAAACCGGCATAGACCGTAATAAACCACGACACAATGGGAATCACACCCTCACGGATCGGTAGTTTATTATCAATGGCCAACCAGACAAAACCGGCTATCAAGGCAGCCGCCGCCGGGCTCGGCATACCCTGAAAGAAACGCTTATCCACCACACCGATATTGGTATTAAAACGGGCCAGTCGCAGTGCCGCACCGGCACAATAAATAAAGGCCGCCAACCAACCCAGCTTGCCAAAATCTTTCAGTACCCATTCGTACATCACCAAAGCTGGTGCCACACCAAATGACACCATATCGGCCAGACTGTCATATTGCTCACCAAACGCGCTTTGCGTATTGGTCATACGCGCCACACGACCATCCATGCCATCAAACACCATGGCCACAAAAATACCAATCGCGGCATTTTCAAAAACACCATTCATGGCTTGCACAACCGCATAAAAACCAAAAAAGAGCGCCGCCGTGGTAATGGCATTAGGCAGGAGATAAATACCTTTACGAGGTGGGCGACGACCATTTTTTGCCGGTGCGACCAGGTCATCCAGCTCATCAACAAGATCTGCGCCATGAAGACTATCCTCGCCCAACTCAGATCCACTCGGAAAACGCGAGTGTCGAGGAAACTGGGAGACGTTATTACGCAACTTGCGACGGTTGAAAGTAGCCATGCTATAAATCAGCCAGAATGGTGGTCGAAGCGGATACTTTATCGCCAATACTCACTCTTGGTCGAGATTCTGTTGGCAAATACACGTCGACTCTTGAGCCAAAACGAATAAAACCATAACGCTGCCCTCTCGATAGCTGTTCACCCGGTTTCACATAACAAAGAATCCGGCGCGCAATCAAACCAGCGACCTGCACGCTGGTTACCATCACATTGTCCGGTGTCTTGATCACAATGGCATTACGCTCGTTTTCCAACGAAGCCTTATCCAGATCAGCATTGACAAATTTGCCGGGAAAATACTGAACAGTTTGAATCTGACCATCTACCGGGGCACGGTTGGAATGCACATTAAACACATTCATAAAGACACTGATTTTCAAAGCAGGTCGATTTGCATAAGGATCTTGCGTGGTCTCAATTGCCACAATACGGCCATCAGCCGGTGATAGAACAATGCCAGCCTCAGCCGGAATCGGCCGCGCAGGATCACGAAAAAACTGCACAACAAAAAGAACAATAATCCAGAATGGCAAGGCCCACATCAAACCACATGACCAACTGACCAGCAGTGCCAGGACAAATGAAATGCCAATGAAAGGCCAGCCTTCTTTGGCCAGAATGGGATGAGGATATGCAGTTGTCATGCGTGCTTGCTTGTTTTGGTTATCGGACATGAATTGTAGCCATAAATGACAGGCTTTCCGTAGTTTCTCCTGGAGTCAGACTTGGTTCACTGACTTCCTTGGCGTCCATTATGGCCGAACTACGCATCAGCATGGGAGCTGGACGCGGCTGGTCGATGGGATTTCTCATATTGCTCAGATCCATACGAATCACATTCGCATCTTTTTCACTCTTGCCCATGGCTTGGGTGATGTAGGCGATCTTGCTTTTAAGATCTGCATAGGCACTGCTAAATAGTTGTGCATCCAGTCTTTTACGCGTCGCGGCGGCCAATCTGAAAGTGACACTTTCCAATGCCAGCGTTGACTGGGCTTTGGCCACCATCTCCGGAGCCTTCAAGACCTTGGCAGAAATCATCTGAACTGTCTGCCTGATTCGCCAAGCCACAATCTTGCGCTGATCATTACCACCATAAATCGGATAAGTGAAATAGGTCGTCGTTTTGACTTCAGCCTCACGATCCAATGATTTGAGTGTCTCCACAGCGTCTTTGACTTTCTGATTGATTGAACTGGCCGCCTTGGCCTTATCGGCTTCCTGTTGCTCCAAATAAAAGGTCAGTACGACTTCATCGTTAGGTAATATCAACTCGCTCGAAGCAGTCAGTAAAACCTCAGTCCCTGCAGGTATCGCATCAGAAACCAGCTGATCTTTGGCTTGGATCGTGGTTTGACAAATCAGTAACAATAAACCAATTATCAATTGACGCATAAATAATAGGCGCATAAATATCTCCAATCTGACAAAACAAAATGCCGCTTGCAGCAGACCCGCAAGCGGCACGGTAGGCATTGGAATACCTAAGACCAGTTTTAGTTCTTGCTTTGGTCAACCAGTTTGTTTTTCTTGATCCAAGGCATCATGGCGCGCAGTTTTTCGCCGACTTGCTCAATTGGATGCTCTGCGGTCAAACGACGACGTGACAACAGCGTCGGGGCACCAGCACGGTTTTCCAAAATGAAGCTCTTGGCATATTCACCGGTCTGAATGTCTTTCAGGCATTGGCGCATCGCGTCTTTGGTAGCCTCAGTCACAACACGTGGACCAGTCACATATTCACCGTACTCGGCGTTATTGGAAATTGAATAATTCATGTTGGCGATACCGCCTTCATAAATCAGGTCAACAATCAATTTGAGTTCATGCAAGCACTCAAAATAAGCCATTTCTGGGGCATAACCAGCTTCTGTCAGCGTCTCAAAACCGGCCTTGATCAGTTCAACCGCACCACCGCACAACACAGCCTGTTCACCAAACAAATCGGTTTCAGTTTCTTCGCGGAAGTTGGTTTCAATGATACCGGCACGACCACCACCATTGGCAGCAGCATAGGACAAGGCGATATCACGGGCACTGCCTGATTTATCTTGATAAACAGCAATCAGATGTGGCACACCGCCACCCTGTGTGTAAGTACCACGAACAGTATGGCCAGGTGCTTTGGGCGCAATCATGATCACATCAATGTCGTTACGGGGAATCACCTGACCGTAATGAACATTAAAGCCATGCGCAAATGCCAGTGCAGAACCTTTTTTCAGATTAGGTGCAATCTGTTTGTAGACTTCAGCAATGTTTTCGTCTGGCAACAAAATCATGACGATGTCAGCATCTTTCACTGCTTCGTCCACTTCCTTGACTGTCAAACCGGCATTGGCGGCCTTATCCCAGGAAGCACCGCCTTTACGCAGACCGACAGTAACTTTGACACCAGAATCATGCAGGTTTTGTGCATGCGCATGGCCTTGTGAACCATAACCAATAATTGTGACGTTCTTGCCTTTTACCAGACTCAGGTCGGCGTCTTTATCGTAAAAAACTTTCATGTTATTCCTCTTTATGAATATCTTGACTTGAGTGAAATGAAAAATTAAATGAGACTTCCTCGTGACTTTTGCTCACTCAGCAAAGCCACTCATTCATTTGCTTAAACCTTGAGAATCCGCTCACCACGACCAATGCCAGAACCGCCAGTACGTACTGTTTCCAAAATAGCAGTTCGGTCAATCGACTCGATAAAGGCATCCAGCTTGGCCTTGTTACCAGTCAGCTCAATCGTGTAAGTTTTTTCGGTGACATCAATAATACGACCACGAAAAATATCCGTAGTACGCTTGATTTCCTCACGCTCTTTACCAACGGCACGCACCTTGATCAACATCAACTCACGTTCAATGTGATTACCCTCGGTCAGGTCGACTACCTTAACAACTGCGACCAGACGATTCAGATGTTTGGTGATTTGTTCAATGACGTCTTCCGAACCCGAAGTAACAATCGTCATGCGTGACAATGAAGCATCTTCAGTCGGAGCAACTGTTAAAGTTTCAATGTTATAGCCACGGGCAGCAAAGAGTCCTACTACTGCTGCGAGCGCGCCGGGCTCGTTTTCCAGCAATACAGAAATGATATGTCGCATAGTGTTGTTTTCTAATAACTATTGGAGAAGGTCTGATAGAACAACGATCAACATGCCAATCACTTGCCCCGACTAGTCAGACAGGGCAAGCAATCGATCAAAGATCCTCAGAACCTAGCAGCATTTCCGTAATTCCCTTACCTGCCTTGACCATTGGCCAGACGTTTTCGGTAGGATCAGTCTGGAAATCGATAAAGACTGTTTTATCTTTCAGTCGAATTGCCTCTTTCAAGGCATCTTCCACATCAGCAGTCTTCTCAATACGCATCCCCACGTGGCCATAAGCTTCGGCCAATTTGACAAAGTCTGGCAAGGCATCCATATATGAACTGGAATAACGACCACTGTACTCAATCTGTTGCCACTGTCTCACCATACCCAAATAGCGGTTATTGAGTGACAGCACCTTGACCGGGGTGTTGTATTGCAGACAGGTCGACAATTCTTGCAGACACATCTGAATACTGCCTTCACCAGTGATACAAAACACATCCGAATCTGGATGCGCCATCTTCACACCCATCGCATACGGCAAGCCCACGCCCATCGTGCCCAGTCCACCCGAGTTGATCCAACGACGTGGCTTGTCAAAACGGTAGAACTGCGCAGCCCACATCTGGTGCTGGCCGACATCAGAGGTAATGAAAGCGTCGCCCTTGGTCAGCTCCCAGAGTTTCTCAACCACATATTGCGGCTTGATGACTTCTGAGGTGCGATCATATTTAAGGCAATCGCGTTTGCGCCATTCATTGATTTGAGACCACCAATTGGCGACACGCGCTGGCTCGGCCTTATGACCAGCCGCATCCATCTGCGCCAACAGTTCGACGAGTACATCCTTCAGATTGCCAACGATAGGTACATCAACCTTGACTCGCTTGGAAATGGAAGAGGGATCAATATCGATATGAATGATCTTGCGCGCGATCTGACCAAAATGCTTGGGATTACCAATCACCCGATCATCAAAACGCGCGCCTACAGCCAGCAGCACATCACAGTTCTGCATCGCCATATTGGCTTCGTAAGTACCGTGCATGCCTGGCATACCCACAAACAAATCGCTACTGGCGCGATATCCACCCAGCCCCATCAAGGTATTGGTACATGGAAAGCCCAGGCGATCGACCAAGGCATTCAACTCTTTGGATGCATCGGCCAAAATAACACCACCACCGGTATAAATCATCGGCCGCTCTGCCGACATCAACAAGGACAGTGCCTTGCGAATCTGACCAGCATGACCCTTGCCAACCGGCGCATACGAGCGCATTTCAATGGTTTTGGGATAGTCAAAAGCACACTTGGCAATCGACACATCCTTGGGAATATCCACCAGAACTGGCCCAGGACGACCGGTTTTGGCAATATAGAAAGCTTTTTTAATGGTGCTCGCCAGATCACGCACATCCTTGACCAGGAAGTTGTGCTTGACGATTGGACGGGTAATACCCACCGCATCGACTTCCTGGAAAGCATCCAGACCAATCGCAGGCGTTGGTACTTGACCAGAAATGATCACGACCGGAATGGAATCCAGATAAGCTGTAGCAATACCAGTTACCGCATTGGTGATGCCAGGCCCGGAAGTCACCAGACAGACACCGACCTGATCGGTGGAACGTGCATAGCCGTCAGCTGCGTGAATCGCACCCTGCTCATGACGTACCAAAATATGCTGAATAGAATCCTGCTTGTAGAGTGCGTCATAAATATAGAGCACTGCACCGCCGGGATAACCGAAAATATGTTTGACGCCCTCTGCCTGTAAACATTTGACCAGGATTTCCGAGCCATTGAGCTCGGCAGGGACTTGTGACGAAGGATTAAGCGAGAATTCCGCGCTGTTGATTTCCATACGACAGACCTTTCGAATTTTCTGAAGAAAAATGATCGGGTGCTCTTTGCCACGATTGTGTCGAGGGTCCGAGCGTGCGCGTCTTCATGACAGGTGCACTGATAGACAACACCATAATTAAGACTTAAACGGGTAATCCGTAACAATATAGCTTTCGGGTGGTGCGGTCAAGAAATTTGCGTTTTTCAGTATGCTTAGCTCTATTTTCAGCATTTTTCTGGGCTATTTATGCAGATTTTTGTTAGGATTCGACACCTTTTGCTTCTATACACATAATCCGATTCATGGCCACAGACCGAGAACTGTCCGATTTTTTAGCCTCCGTAGAGCGCCGCGCCTTTAAGCAGGCCCTGTACGCTGTACGCGAAGAAGCTTCGGCACTGGATGTGGTGCAGGACGCCATGATCAAACTGGCAGAAAACTACGGCGACAAACCGCCTGCTGAATTACCCATGCTGTTTCAGCGAATTTTGCAAAACACGATTCATGATTTCTTTCGCCGTCAAAAGGTGAGAAATACCTGGGTAACGCTGTTTTCCAATATGTTTGGCGGTAATAATGATGACAGCGATGACCAGGATCCACTAGAAATTCTGGAAGCCGCCGATGGCACACGCATGGCCGAAAGTAGTGCCGATCAGGTTGAGCGCGACCAAACTCTGCAAATCATTGAAAATGAAGTACAAAAATTACCTTTGCGTCAACGCCAGGCTTTTGTCATGCGTTATTGGGAGGAACTGGATGTGGCTGAAACGGCTGCCGCCATGGGTTGCTCCGAAGGGAGCGTGAAGACTCATTGCTCGCGCGCCACACAGGCACTGGCTACCGCACTCAAAGCTAAAGGAATCACCTTATGAACCCGACTTCAATGGAAAACCGGCGTTCCGCTGCCGCATGGGAACCCGAATTCGATATATTTACTGAACGCCAGCTTGGTGAAAAAATTCGCCAGGTATTGGATGACAGTGCATCATCGCTGCCGCCCACCATCAGCCAAAAACTCGCTAAGGCACGCCAGGAAGCCATCAGCCGCAAACGCTCGTCCGGTTTAACGGTTGACCTGTTGCAAACACAACTGGCTGGCAATAGTGGTCGCTCATCTGGTTCGTCAACAGGTGGCTGGTTTGGCAAGCTGGGTTTTGCGATTCCAGTGTTATTGCTGGCTTGTACTTTACTGATCGTTCAGGACTGGGGTGAAATGGATGCGGCTGACGAAGCGGCGGATATTGACACTGCCCTCCTGTCGGACGAGTTGCCCATTGATGCCTATATGGATCGCGGCTTCACCTCATTTTTAAATACGGCTGATCAGCCATCTGCTGGTACGGCCAAAGCTTCTGGACAGGATCTGTAATGCCAAGACTGCGTATCTGCCTGCTCACGCTCATGCTTCTTCCCGCAGCATGCATGGCAGCTGCGCCCATGGCTGAACCACTCATTCCATCTTTGGGATTGGGTGCCCCGCCGACACATTGGAATGACCTGAACTCCACTCAAAAAGAGGCGCTCCAGCCATTGGCCGAACAATGGGGGCAATTGGATGTGGCGCGCAAGCGCAAATGGCTGGGTATTGCCCAACGCTATGCGCAATTGTCGCCGGAAGAACAGCAACGCCTGCAGGCGCGCATGATGGAGTGGTCGTCTATCAGTCCAGCGCAGCGCAGTGTGATCCGCGAGAATTATGCGGCCACCAAAGGGCTGCCCATTGCCAAATCTGAAAAATGGCAACAGTATCAACAACTGCCCGACGCGCAGAAAAAGCAGTTTGCCGAAAAGGATATGCGCAAAAAAGGCGCGGTCATGTCGGCCATTCCCACGCCCAATCGCACACTGCCAGCAGTCATCATGCCGATGATGATGACACCAGCCGCACTCGAAAATGGTGGTGTAAATACGCTGCCTCTGGCTGGTTATGTAACAACACCCAGCGAAACTGGTTTCATCGCGGTCCGACCACCGACTTCACTGTTTGTAATGTCACCTAAGCAAAAAGTGGTGAATCAGGCAAAATAGGCCTTTACGAAGTTTTTGCCTGAGTCTTGATGCCTGCCACTGAATCACCTACGCTGCCGCTCTCCCCACAACCTGCCGAATCGGGTACGACCGTTTTTGCTGTTCCCACCTTAAAACGTCGCGCTCTGTGCATGATGTATGAAGCCATGCTGCTGTTTGGCGTGGTGTTTATTGCGGGCTGGTTGTTTTCCACACTGCTGCAACAGCGCCATGCCCTGTATTTGCGTGGCGGCCTGCAGCTCTGGCTATTTGCTGTTCTGGGTCTCTATTTTTGCTGGTTCTGGACCCACGGCGGTCAAACCCTGGCCATGAAAACCTGGAAAATCCGTTTAGTCGATACCACCCTGCAACCCTTGAGCTGGCCACGCGCCTTCGGCCGCTATCTGCTCAGCTGGCTTTGGTTTGCGCCCGCTATCGGCATCATTTCCGTATTTGGTCTGACCCGTGGTAACGCCTTGTTGACCCTGTTGGTCGGCATGTTGGCGTATGCACTGCTCATGTGGCAGGATCGTAATCGGCAATTTTTGCATGACCGTCTTTGTGGAACGCGCCTCATCAGCGTCATCAAGACATGATGGCGCGCTGGTTGCAAATCAGTCTGCTGGTACAGGTGCTGATCGGTCTGGCTGCCGCCGTCTGGTGGTATTGGGGTGGCTCATGGCCACACATGTTACTCATTCCGGTAGTATTACTGCCACTCACCTTGCAATTGGGCATTTTATGGTTTGATTTCATTCTCTCAGCCAGAGCCGCCAGTCAGGCCGATCTGATGCTCAGCCTGCCACTCACCCAACTTCTGCCCATTTTGGCGCGCGAGACCTGGAGCAGCTGTAAAGCCTGCTGGTGGGCGGTACCATTCAAATCCAGATTTGTTGAAAAGACACCGATTGCGCCGGTTCAGCCCGTCTCTGTTCTGTTGGTTCATGGCATGGCCTGTAACCGCGGTATTTGGGTGACACTGCAACCCTTGCTGGCACGCCGTGGTTTTCTGACTCGCACTGTCACACTGGAGCCACCACTGGCATCACTGGATGACTATGCCGACACCATCAACATTGCCGTGCAACGATTGCTGGCCGACCAGCCCAATCAGCCGGTAGCGATCATCGCACACAGCATGGGCGGCTTGGCCGTACGCGCTTACTTTCGACAGTTTGGCGATATGCCAATTGCCAAAGTAGTCACCATTGCCACGCCACACCAGGGCACTTATCATGCGCAATTCAGCCGTGGGATCAATCTCGAGCAAATGCGCTTGAAAAGCCATTGGCTGGCCGAACTGGCGGCCAGTGAAAGCACTCGTCGACGCGCTAAATTTGTTTGCATGTATAGTCGCCACGACAATCTGATTGCACCGTATCCCAATGCCATTTTGCCGGGCAGCCGGGCGATTGAGTTTGAATATATTGGCCACCTGACCATGCTCGACGATAGCGAAGTGCGTCATCTGCTCTTGCGTGAATTGGAACGCATCAAGGATACACCCCAGTAGTAAATTTTAAGTATCAATATTTACGCACTTGAGTAGTTAATAAATCAATATACTCCTTAAAAGTTGATCTTTTCTGATCTCTTTTGCCCACTGTTCAAGGTTCTGCCACACTCACATATGCCGAAACAGATGGGCATAGGCACGCGACACCTTGAGGGACTTATCGCTATTTTTGAGCTTGACGGTGAGCCGCCCGAGTACATCACGTACCGCACCTTCGGCCTGCGCCATATTGATCACCGTGCTGCGGTGAATTTGCCAAAATTGATTGGCATCAAGTTGCGGCAGCAGCTCCTTGAGTGGCGTGCGAATCAACACCTCGTTATCTGCCGTGACCACATTGACGTACTTATCGGCCGCTTCAAAATACAAGACATCGTCAATCGCAATCAAGCGCACTGAATTACCTACGGCCGCCTTGAGCCATTTCAACGGCGCAACACTGCCCTGTCCGTTAACCCCGTTTTGTGCTTGACCAGCGTGAACCGATGAGAATGTCACCTCGGTCGGCAAAGATTGTCCCAGCAAAGGCGCAAGCTTTTGCATCAGCAAGGCCAGCTCGGAGGTTGGCAAGCCGACATCCGATTGTGCCGTATTGGCATTGGCCGACAGTGCACGCCCTTGCAAACGGCTTTGCAAGCGCTCGACAGTGCGCGCCAGGCGTTCGCCATTGACTGGTTTGGTCAGATAGTCGGCTGCCGCAATTTCAAAAGCCTCCAAGGCAAACTCATCATAAGCCGTGACAAACACCACCAGCGGTGGCTGACTCTGACGCGCCAGCCGCTGCGCAACTTCCAGTCCACTGGGTGCGGGCATGTGGATATCCAGAAACACCACATCAGGCTGCTGCTGGGCAATTTGCTGGAGGGTTTCATCACCATTACCGGCGCGGCCGACAATTGCCAGTTCAGGCCATAAGCGCCCCAGCTCTCTGGCCAGCGCATTGACCAAGAGTGGCTCATCATCCGCCAATACGGCTTTGGCTTGAATAGGGGTTGTCATGGTCGGCTATGGCTAAATATTGAATGATTGATTATTTTCCTGCTGATGATTGTCAGGCGGATTGCCTGACGTATTGTCAGCACGACTGGCCGATTTGCGTTGACACCACCAGCCACCCTGATGATGCCGCCGAAAATGCGAACGATGTTCTCCCATCTCCTGCGTCTTGCCCATCGGACAAAACGGACCACCAAAGCGGCGCATTTGGCGCATGGCCTGCAAGGTATTCATCGTATCGGCGAGTGGTGTATCAATAGGCACAGCAAGGGGCAAGATCAAGCTCGCCCTGGTGCCTTGCGGCAGCTGGTCCTCCAAAACCAATTGGGCCGCACCGTTGTATGACAAGGCCAGTCGCTCACGCACATTGGCCAGCCCCAAACCATTTTTTGGCTTGGCCTGCGGATTCAGACCCTGACCATTATCCGTCACCAGCAGTTGCAACTGTCCGTCCTGTAACTGTGCACCCACGGTCAGACAGCCACCTTGCGGCAACGGCGCCAACCCATGTTCAATGGCGTTTTCAACCAGAGGCTGCAACAGCATCGGTACCAGTGGTGTGGCCGCCAATTCGGCAGGTAAATCCAAAGTGAATTCCAGCCGCGCACCCATGCGCATTTTGAGGATATCCAGATACGCCTTGATCAGATCAAACTCGTGCTGCAAGGTGGTACTGGCGGAACGGCTCACCTGAAAACTACTGCGCAAATAGTCCGACAGGGCACCCAGCATGCGCCCTGCAGTGGCGGTGTCGGCATCCAGCAAAGCCTGCACATTGGCTAAAGTGTTGAATAGAAAATGTGGCTCGATCTGCGCTTGCAGCAAAGCCAGCTGTGCGCGTGCCGACTCACGCTCGACCGCACTGATGCGCATTTGCCGCTCGGCCTCCCGCACAATATGGCGCTCGCGCTTAAAAGCCATCACTGTCAGCAAGACCACGGCCGGCACTACGATGGCATTGACGGCCCAAAACATCTGCTCGCCCAGGCGCACCATGCCATTGGCGTGGCCCATCAAATAGGCGGCAATTGTCCATCCACCCAAAAAGCCCAAAGGGATGGCGATCATCAACCAGACTGCCATGCGCGGAAAGCTGATCACCCTAAAACGCGCCATCAGCCAGCGCCCCAAATCCACCAAAGCAAACGAGAGTAGCCCAATGCAATGTGAATACACCAGGTTGATGCGCAGTCCATCATTAATGGGCAAGACCAGCGTCAGAATCACGGCCAGCACGGTGTTAAAAACCAGTGTGACCAACGCATCACGGCAGGCATCACGCCAGGTAAAAATATAGTGCATACCGTTTATTGTCATGGCACGACTTCCATCAAAATAGCCTATTCAACAGCGCTTCACGCCATTTCATCATGATTGACTCACTCGCTGCTCACAGCACATTCTGTGGCGGTGTGGACGCAGCCAATGAGCCACGCCAGCAGCGATCAAGAAGAGCGGCCACCAGGTTTTCATGATGCCATGTAAATCAGGAATCCATTGCAGGTTGGAGAGCAAAAACAGGCTACCCAGCGCAATCAACACCAAGCCGGAAAAATGGGAACGATGACGCATGATGATGTCCTTTCAATTCAAAAAACACTTCAAAAAATCAAAACTCGATGAAATCCAAACACATCCCGAATAATGCGCGCTCATGCTCATGATCTTTAGCGCATTGTAGCGAGCCTTACTTTGGCTGCACCTTGACGACACATCGGCAACATTACAGCAATCCCAGACCATGCCAAAAGACATTGCCCAGCAAACGTCCAGGGATCAATGTCAATAGCCCCGGTAACAGCAAACCACCGAAATAAATGTACTTCATGGCCTTGCGATGCGCGTTGATCTTGCCCTTTATTGCCAAGAAAACTGCCAGCGGCACCGTCACCAGCACAAAAATCGACAAAAAATGAATGGGAGAATAACCTGCTACGATAGCCAGCTGACTGCCCTGTATACCAAACGAAGACAGCGCGGTAAGCAACATGATGATGACCCAAAGATAGCCGATGCTCTTATGCCAGGGTGTTCCTTTTTTCAAAAATAACATCAGCGCCCCCAAAACCAGGGCCGAGAGTGCCATCAGCAGATGCAATCGAATCGCCAGTGTGGCGTTCAGAATCGCGCCCATGCTCATCTCCACCTAAACAGTTGAAGCGATTCTGGCATCAACCAACCCTGCTGTTGGCGGTTTGCGACGAAGCGCCCCAGGCTGTCGCCAGTTGCATGGCGGTAGCGCCAACGGTGACAACCCGTCAAATATTTGCTTCAGACCCGATGACTGTCATTGAATCATCATCAATTTGTCATGGAGCTGTCACGGCCCTGTTATGTAATTCGCCCCATGAACCTGCTCAATCCGATCCGCTTTTTCAGTCGCAACCGAATGTTCGCGCCAATGGCTCTCGCAGGTGGTGCGACCCCTACCGCTTTGAATTCGATATTGCGCCAGCCGTATTCTTCGGCCATTGCGGCATTATCGGAATCATCGCTACTCGAAAAATCGGCTGACCAGTCTGCCACCACAGTCATATCGACTGCACCCGACAAAAAAAAACCGGTTACAACCGAAACCAAAGACGAAGACAAGTATCGTTATCGCGCCATCTGGATTTCCGACACCCATCTGGGTACACCAGGCTGCAAGGCCGAATTTCTGCTCGATTTTCTCAAACACAATCAGGCCGAATATCTGTATCTGGTGGGCGACATCATTGATGGCTGGCAGCTCAAAAAGGGCTGGTACTGGCAGCAATCGCATAACGATGTGGTACAAAAAATCCTGCGGCGGGCACGTAAAGGCACACATGTGGTCTACATTCCCGGCAATCATGATGAGTTTGTGCGCGACTTTGTGGATCTCTCGTTTGGTGAAATTGATGTGCGCATGGAAGCCTTTCACACCACCCTGCAAGGCAAAAAGCTCTGGATTACTCACGGCGATTTGTTTGATGGCGTCGTACAGCATGCCAAATGGCTGGCGCATCTGGGTGACTCACTCTACACCCTGATTTTGGCACTCAATCATCACTTCAACCGACTGCGCAACAAGCTGGGATTTCCTTACTGGTCACTCTCTCAATATCTGAAGCACAAGGTGAAAAACGCGGTGTCCTTCATGACCCAGTTTGAAGAAGCCATGGCCGAAGAAGCCAAACGGCGTGGCTGTGATGGCGTGGTTTGCGGCCATATTCACAAGCCAGAAATTCGCCAGGTGGATGGCATCACCTATTGCAACGATGGTGACTGGGTGGAAAGTCTCTCGGCCCTGGTAGAAACCAAGGAAGGTGAATTACGCTTAATCAGCTGGGAACAACGCTCGCCCACTGTCATGGCCGTCGACAGCAGTCCAAACCATGCCCAGACACCCAGCGAAGTCATGGTATCGACTTCGTGAACAAGAATATACCCCTACCAGTAAAAAATATCACCCAAATAAAACATACCTAATCGGGTATTTTTCAAGGATACTCCATGAAAATCATGATTGTTAGCGATGCCTGGGAACCGCAGGTCAACGGTGTGGTACGAACCTTAAAATCAACCCGCCGCGAACTGCAGGCCATGGGCCATGAAGTTGAAATGCTCACACCGCTCGAATTCAACACCATCCCCTGTCCCACTTATCCAGAAATTCGTCTCTCGATTTTCCCTGGCCGCAAAGTACGCGAACGGATTGCCCAGTTTGCCCCTGAAGCCCTGCACATTGCCACCGAAGGTCCGCTGGGTATGGCAGCTCGCGCCTATGCCATCAAAAAAGAACTCAATTTCACCACGGCCTATCACACCCGTTTTCCCGAATATGTGCAACCGCGCTTTGGGATTCCCCTGGCCGTCACCTACAAGTTCTTGCACTGGTTTCATGGTGCTGGCCGTGCGGTCTTGGTACCTACGCCGGTTGTACAACGTGATCTGGAAAAATATGGTTTCACCAACGTCGTGCAATGGTCGCGCGGTGTGGATCTGGATATATTTGTGCCTCAGCCATCCAATGTGCTCGATACCGAACCACCGATCTTTTTGTATGTAGGGCGAGTCGCAGTAGAAAAAAATGTCGAGGCCTTTTTGAAGCTGGATCTGCCTGGCTCCAAATGGGTCGCGGGTGAAGGCCCGGCTCTGAACGAATTGCGCACCAAATATCCCAACGTCAATTATCTGGGCGTGCTCAATCAACAAGAACTGGCAAAAGTCTATGCCGCCGCCAATGTGTTTGTCTTTCCCAGTAAAACCGATACCTTTGGCCTGGTGCTGCTGGAAGCCATGGCCTGTGGTCTGCCGGTGGCCGCCTATCCAGTCACGGGTCCCATTGATGTGATTGGCGACTCCACTGCGGGGGCCTTGCATGATGATTTGCGTATCGCCTGCTTGAACGCGCTCAATATTTCGCGGGAAACAGCCCGAGCCCATGCCGAACGCTTTTCATGGCGTGCCGCATCGGAACAGTTTCTCAACCATTTGCGTCCGATTACGCCCGAAGCACAAAAAACCATCATGGCAGCCTGAGTGGCATGGCTCGCTATTTCTCCACCGACATCGGCACCCACTTCTGCTTACTTACTCAATTGACGACATCTTGAAAAAAAATCTGTCATCTCGCCCAGCTATTAACGATCATGACGACGCAGTGGAGAGCCCCTTCAAAAGTAGTGGGGGCTTCAAGCGGATTGTGTATGCACTCCACAATTCATGGAGCGGGTTACGGCTGGCCATTCAGGTTGAAAGTGCCTTTCGGCAAGAGTTGATACTGTGTCTGGTACTGATTCCACTGGCACTCTGGTTGCCGTTAAGTGGCTTGGAGCGCGCTGTGTTACTAGCCACAACTTTTCTGGTCTTGATTGTGGAGCTGCTCAACTCCAGCCTGGAAGCCGCGATTGATCGCATTTCACTGGAACGCCATCGGCTCTCCAAACGCGCCAAGGACCTGGGTAGCGCAGCAGTATTGATTGCCCTGTTTTTGTGTTTGCTGACCTGGGTATTGATCGCCGGGCCAACCATCTTGGTTTTGTTCAGGTGATAGGATGGCTGAAGTCAGCAGAAAAAGATTTAGAGGCATTTATCACCAAAAGAGATGAAAGACATGAAAGACATGAAGGAAAACACCCGTCTTCATAAAAAAACAAACTAGCCGCTTACCAAATCAGGCGAAGTGTTAAGAAAAAGCGCATTAAACCAAGTCGGCAAGTCGGGTCAGCCAGATTCTCTTTGAGTCCTTCGTGTCTCTTGGTGTCTTGGTGGTCATCTTTTGATCGACACCACGCCTGATCCACACGGATCACTCAGGCAAGTCGTATCGAATAATGCGACGCTTCACCGCCACAAAAACACTGACCTTGTCAGGCTCGCCATAACGCTCAAAATCGGCGGTGTAGGCACGCTCATAAAACTCGGCCAATGGCTGATCGTTACTGGCAAAAAATTCCCAGATACGCTGCCAGGCCTTGATTGTGGCACCAGGCAAACGGCCCTGCTCGGTAAACTTGAGATATTCACCGGCAGCCACCGAAATCACTTCCATTTCGGGGCGCAACACCTGTTCCTGCATCATTTGAACGGCGGCACAAACATCATAGGCGCCCTGATACATTTTTTCATAGTTGCTATAAACACCCACAATATGACCATTCTCGGCATTGGCCTTGAGAATGGCGGGTGCCTTGTCTTCATAAAAACGTTGCCACAAACCCGGAATACGAGCAGTGGCTGGATTGGCCTCATTGGCATTGGAAGTGCGTACGCGATAACCCAATGCATTGAAACCAGGGTGATAAATCAGTTTAGGCGCTTTCATAGGGTGTATTCTGACCTTGTAATGCCATCATGAATGTGTATCTTTCATTTTATCTGCTGCCAAGACCAAGCGGCTCATTGCTGTAGAAATTCTTTCCGGCCCCATTCATACAATAATGAACACCATGAATCACTCACTACACCATACCATTGAACAGGCACCCACCATTGACCCTCAACGCGTTTTGCAATCAGTTTGTGTCTATTGTGGTGCCAGCCCCGGCATTCTTGACGCTTATCGTCAAGGCGCACAAGCATTGGCGCAAACCTTGGTCAAACGCAATATCCGGCTGGTATTTGGGGGCGGTCATGTGGGTTTGATGGGCATCATTGCTGACGCAGTCATGCAGGCTGGTGGCACGGCGATTGGCGTGATACCACAAGCGCTGGTGGATCGTGAACTGGCACATCACACTCTCACCGAATTGCATATTGTGGCCAATATGCACGAGCGCAAAAAAATGATGGCCGATTTGTCTGATGGGTTCATTGCCATGCCAGGTGGTATCGGTACGCTCGAAGAACTCTTTGAAACCTGGACCTGGTCACAACTTGATTTTCACAACAAACCTCTTGGCCTGTTCAATATCGCCGGCTTTTATGATCCGCTCCTGAACTTTCTCGACAACACGGTGGCACAGGGTTTTCTCAAACCAGCACACCGTGATCTGCTCAAGGTAGAACAAGACCCGGTACGCCTGCTGGATCGGCTTGCCAATCTGAGTCATGCTGATGATGCGGCGTGGTTAAAAGGTCAGAGCCAATTTTAATTCAGTGATTGCTAGTGCATTAGACAATCGTTACCCTTCCCGATTGCGCATCCAGTCTGCCGTCTGGAAAAAAGACTGCATGAGTGCCACTTGAATCGGTTCTGCAATACCCACATCCTTCATGGCCCAGGCCATACAACGCAGCCATTGATCGCGCTCTTTAAGGCCGATGGAAAATGGCATGTGACGCGCCCGCAAACGTGGATGCCCAAAACGCTCAACAAAATAATCGGGCCCGCCCATCCAGCCACATAAAAACCAGAACAACTTGTCGCGCGAACCATCAATCGGCGTTGGATGCATTTGCCGAATGCCTGCAAACTCGGCTTCGAGTTCCATCAAATCATAAAACCGATCAACCAGTTCGCGAATCCGTATTTCACCGCCAATAACTTCATATAAAGTAGGCTCTTCCTGCTCGTTCATTTCGTTGCTTTGAGTCATGATGGTATAAACATAAAAAATTCGGACAGGCTCTTATTATGAATCTTCGGCACTTGCAATACTTGATCTCGCTCGCACAAGAGGCTCATTTTGGCCGGGCGGCAGAACGTTGTGGCGTCACTCAGCCAACCCTGTCGGCAGCAATCCGGCAACTGGAAGAAGAACTCGGCGCACCACTGATTGAACGCAGCCAACAACGCTTCAAACAACTCACCACCGAGGGCGAGCGCGCCATCAGCTGGGCACAAAAGATCGTGGCCGACTGCGATTCACTCAAAGATGATGTTTCGGGTGTGACCAGTCTGCGCGGTATCTTACGACTCGCCTGTGTACCAACTGTGATTCCGATGGTGGGCTTGATCACCGCACCATTTTTGCAAAACAACCCCGAAGTAAAAATCTCAGTGCAACTGAAAAATGCCACCGAAATTGAACATGGGCTGGCTGATAAAGAATTAGATGCCGGACTGACTTATCTGGATGAAATTGCTCAAGGTCAGGCAGGTGATAAATTCATCACCATGCCCTTATTTTCTGATCAGCATGTTTTGATTCGTCATATGGACGATGCAGCCTTTCCCGGCACGGCAGTCCAATGGGCCGATCTGGACAAATTGCCCTTATGCCTGTTACCACAAACCACCATCAACCGTCGCATCATTGATCGTCGACTAAAAGCGACTGGCATCACGCCGCTGGTCGTGGCTGAGGCGGACGCGCTACTGGCATTGATTTCAATGGTACGCATGAAAATGGCCGCGACCATTCTGCCACGTTCCCTGCTGGGTCTGTTTGATATTCGTGAAGTCACCATTCACCCCATCAAAGACGAGATGGCCTATGCCAATAAAAATCATGAAGGACAGATCGGTCTCATTGCTGCGGTGCGAGATCCCCTGCCACCCATGACCAAAGCTTTACTTGCATCAGTCAATGGCGTGCATATTGATGAACTGGTGCTGAGTTTACTACCCACATCGCTACGCTGAATGGCACTCTACACGAGTTAAAGCAATCAAATTCTCATTCTGATAGGCGCGCAATACTGCACATTTCAATAAATGCGCCTATCCAGCTCAGTGCTTACCCTGTTTAGTATTGAATAATCGTCATCAACAAATTGCACCTGGATTCGCGATTTGCTATGATCGTTCAATAAAACTATATTCAACCATTTCAGGTTGGCCCTAAGGAGACAGTTTGTCATGACGAATGATTCTCTGCATTTTCACCCGGATGTTGTCGTGTCTAGTGTGCGTAACGGTTTAGTGCAACAGGACATTCATCCTCAAATTCACAACTCTTGGAAACGCTCACTCGATCAATACAATCTTGATCCAGGCAGAAAAGCGGCACCCCGCATCCTGACTGGTGGTCGCTTGCGCGATCACCAGGAGCCCCTCGAACCGCTCTTGCGAATTGCCAAAGGTGGGCTGGAAAAACTTTTCCATCAAATCAGAGATGCTGGCTATGTCGTTCTGTTAACCGATACCCAAGGTGTTACAGTCGACTTTCATGGTCATGACCTGACTGATCGCGAGCTGCGTAAATCAGGTCTTTATCTTGGCTCTTGTTGGGCCGAGGCTGATGAAGGCACCTGCGCTGTCGGCACCTGTATTATTGAAAAAACACCCATTACCGTTCACCAGCAAGAACACTTTCGCACGATCTCCACAACACTGACTTGCAGTGCTGCGCCAATCATTGATTCGCATGGCAATCTGATGGCGGTACTGGATGCCTCAGCGCTCTATTCACCCGATGACAAACGCAGTCAGCATTTGTTATTGCAGCTGGTCAATTCAACCGCCCGCATGATAGAGAATGCCTACTTTCTCAAGCAGTATGAAGACAAGTGGATCGTGCGCTTGAGCAGTCGCAGCGAATTCATTGAGGTCATGACCGATGCCTTGCTGGCTCTGGACGACCAAGGGCGTGTTGTTGCCATCAATCAGTCAATGCGCAATGAAAATCTTTCAAATGATAATCAGACTGCGGGCAAGACCATCGAAGAACTATTTGACATCCGCTTTGATGAACTGATTGCCAAGAGTGCCGCCCAGGAAGCACCCATTCAGTCCATCTATACGCTGCACTCACGCAAGCGTTACTACGTCACCGTCAAGAAACCAACCCACTCGATTCTGGTTACGCAAGAAAACTATACACGGCGATTACCAACCATCATCAATCCTGGTCATACTCATCTGACGCTAGAAGAACTTGCTGGCCAAGACCAGAAGATGACCAACAATGTCAACATCATTCGCCGCGTCAATAACAAGGGGATTGCCATCATGTTGCAAGGTGAGACCGGTACTGGTAAAGAGGTTTTTGCCAGCGCCATTCACCACGCCAGTAATCGCGCTGCTGGACCTTTTGTGGCACTTAACTGTGCCGCAATTCCGGAAACCCTGATTGAGAGTGAGTTGTTTGGCTATAAGGAAGGTGCTTTTACCGGTGCCAAAAGCAAAGGCATGCGCGGCAAGATCATCCAGGCACACGGTGGTACTTTATTTCTTGATGAAATCGGTGACATGCCCCTGCAACTGCAAACCCGTCTGTTGCGCGTATTGGCTGAAAAAGAAATCCTGCCACTTGGCAGCGAAAAGTCGATTCCGGTTGACGTTCAAATCATCTGCGCTACGCACAGAAACCTGCTCGACAAGGTCATTGAGGGCAGTTTCAGAGAAGATCTGTATTACCGCTTGAATGGTATCAAAATCGAGCTGTCACCATTGCGCAAACGGGAAGACATGCCCACGTTGATTCGCACGATTTTTCTGCAAGAAGCCAGAGATATGGGGCATCCCAAAGTCACCATCAGCGACGATGCATTAAATGTCATGTTGGCTTATCACTGGCCAGGCAATATCCGCCAGCTGATCAATATTATCCGTGCCGCCCTGGCAATGAGTGATGATGGGAATATTCAGCTTGAAAATATTCCAACCGAGATTCACGGCACCTTGAGTCATCTAACCACAACGACCAATCAGATTCCGGCCATCAGTCTGCAGATCAAGCATCCAAATACCATCACACCTATGGCACTTGCAACAAGCAGTATTGGATCAGGTTTGGATGATGAACACCAACAGATGCTCATGGTATTGAAGAAAAATAAATGGCATATTTCCAAAGCGGCTAAAGAGCTTGGGATGAGCCGCTCAACCATTTATCGAAAAATGGAAAAATACAAAATCCTCGCGCCCAATGCAATGGATGACATCAGTCATTGAATCGACTAACTAATTCGTTCTGATTACAAGGCCATCAAATGATGGCCTTTTTTATTGCAGCGTTAATACCCTCTTACAAACAACACCCAGTCATTGATGTTGATCCTTAGTATGACAAAGGATCAACTTCTTCAGCCTTCTCACTCTGCTTCACGCGTTTCGCTTCCTCACGAAGATAAGTCACGATCTGCCAGATTTCTTCGGGCTTCAAACTGCCTCCCCAGCCACCCATTTGAGTATTGGGTCGACCCTCTGAAATCGTCTTAAACATAAAGGCATCGGAATTAGCGCCACCCGGCCCCCATGCCCCCTTGATCAACTGTGGCCCTTTACCACCTTTACCAGCCGAGTTATGGCACTGCTGGCAGTTTCTGCCAAACAGCTCCTCACCCTGACGAGCTGCTGTAGGATTACCCGCCAATGGATTAGCCGAGCTGGCGGCACCACCTTCAGCGCCACCTACTGACATGGCATCTGCCACACCAAGACAAGTTAGCGCCATACTCACGCCAACAATCAACTTGCCGAGAAGATGGTTGGGTTTATGTTGTAATTTCTTGTGCTTGTTCAATTGCATTTTTGACACCTATTTTGATTCTATTCAGTGGTAAACATCAATTACTTGTAAAAACAGACAAATGATATTTCTCCACCAATTGTTTTAAACGACCATCTGTTGCCATGGCTTCAATCAATTGACTCACCTTGGCTAAAAGTGGTTCATCCCGTTTATTTGCCGCAATCACAAATCGGGTTTGCAGTTCGGTATTAGATAACGGTACCGATTGATATAAGGCCTCATCTGGAAATGGTGACTTATCATCAAATGCCAATGCCGCAGCCCAAACCAACGCCACATCCAATTCTCGCGTCTTTAGCGATTGCAGCAAAGCCTGATTACCTGGATAAGGATAACGATTCAAGTTTTGCGCTTTGAGATAAAGATCTGCCGGTGTGGACAAGACAGCACCAATGTGGCCTGCCTTGCGTAAATCGGCAGGGCTATTCCAGGAACTCTTACGCAACGACACCATGAGATAACCCAAGGTCAGATAAGGTTTCGAAGTGATCAGGCCAAGCGCCTGCAAATCATTTAGCGAACCATCCCGTTCCGGCACACCCATTGCAAGATCGCACTGTCCTGCTAGTACAGACTGCTTGAGTGTTTTGTTGATGCCACCACGTGCTGCCGGCATGATCCAGATAGGCTCAACCGACACCATCAATACCTTGCCCAATTCTGCAAGCATATCCACGTCCAGACCATGATCGCTTGGCTGTCTTTCAGAAAACGGAAAGTTTTCTTCGATGACACAAACCTTTAGCGGCGAACGACTAGCCAGATCATAGGCTGAAGCAATTTGTGTACAAACCAGCATCAGCAAACCAGCAAAGCAACAGAAAAGTTTTTGATGAAAATGTTGAGTCATGGTGAGATGCCAGGGATGATCCGCTACTAGCAGATCATCCTCAAGCTTAATTAATCACCCAAACCAAACACCATCATGCCGCCACCGCGGTTTTGATGCTTGAACAGTTCGTCATAGACCAGTGGCCAGATACTGCCACCGCCTGGACCATAAACCACTGCGACATACTGCTTGCCTTCTGCAGTAAATGTTGTCGGGTTACCATGAATACCAGTACCGACATTGAAGCGCCACATCGTTTCACCCGTATCATCTCTGACCGCAGCAAAATAACCCTCTGCATCACCCGAGAAGACCAAGCCACCAGCAGTCGCCAGTAAGCCACTGGTGGCAGGTGTACTTTGTGGACGAGTCCATGCCAGCTCACCAGTCGTCGCATTAAATGCTTTGATACCACCAGTATAAGGATTGGCTTTCAACACTTTAGTACCAAGGAACCACTCACCCCGTTTGAATTCCATTTTTTTGGCTTGTACATCCATGGAACTATCAATGAATGGCACATAGATCATCTTGGTCAGTGGGCTGAATGCAGCTGGGTGCCACTCTTTACCACCATCCAGAACCGGTGCAATATCAGTCACGATCTTATCGTATACCGGCACTTTGTCAGGATTGACGATGGGACGGCAGTTATCGGAAAAACCAGTTACCCAGTTAACTCGAGCAATCGGTACAACCCAATTACATTTACCATTACTACGGTCAATGGAATACAGATGACCATTACGGTCAGCATGTACCCAAACCTTGCGGCCTTTATCATCAGTAATCAGGATCGCTTCATTATTACCATCGTAATCCCAACCATCATTCGGTGTGTACTGGAAGTAAAATTTCAGCTTACCCGTATCAGCATCCAGCGCCATGGTGGAGTTACTGTACAGGTTGTCACCCTTGCGTGAATGCGGATCAAGGGTTGGTGTTGGGTTACCTGCGCCCCAATAAATGGTATTGGACTTGGGATCAAAGGTACCAGTTAACCAAGCTGCGACACCACCTGTACGCCAGGAGTCATTGGCCCACGATTTAGCGACCGGGTCACTGGAGCTGACAGGGCGAGTATTGGTTTCCCAGATTACCTTGCCGGTATCAGGATCAAGTGCCGAGATGCGGCCAACGTTAGCACCGACGTCACCACTGGCACTACCGACAATCACTTTGCCTTTGGCAATCAATGGCATGGAGGTGTACTGCTCACCGGCAGTGTAATCGCCCATCTTGACATCCCAGACGACCTTGCCAGTTGTATTGTCCAATGCCAGTACATGGGCATCCAGTGTAGCCAGATAAACCTTGTCTTTATAAATGGCAACACCGCGGTTAACAGCTTCACAGCATAATCGGCCACCCAGGTCACCTGGCAATGAACGCTCATACTTCCATAGCATCCGGCCAGTCGTTGCTTCCAGTGAAAACACTTTGTTTTGGCTGGCTGTCACATAAATACGGCCATTTACAACCACCGCTTCACTATCCTGAGCATCATTGACACCAAAAGACAAATTCCATTTTGGCACCAGTTTTTTGACGTTTAATTGATTGATCTGAGTCAGCTGGCTAAAACGGGTTCCTTGCGAATCCTTACCGTAATGCAGCCAGTTATTGGCATCTTTATCAGCATTGATCAACATGTCATCGCTGACATAATTTGGCCGCCATTTAAAAGTGGCTTCCAACACATTCACACCCAGAGGGGGTTCTGCTGCTGGGGCGGCTGCCGCTTCTTCTGCTTTGAGTTGGTGAGTTGATAAAGCGAATAAAGAAATCGCCAACAATCCAGCCAACTTACCCGCAGGCAAGGTGCACCATTTATTCATTTTTAATTTTTTCATTACCGTCTCCGTCTTGCTTCCTCGCGATTAATATGAACTGGGTCGTGATTTATATTTTTTCAACCCAGCTATTACAAATCAGTATTAAATCGCTCACTGCGGTACAAACATCCATTCAACCAGTTTATTTTTGTCACCTCCAAGTAAAAACGGGATCGAAATTTTGGTTTCGATCCCTTTCAATTAAGTTTTAAATCAATCAGATTTCTTTACGACTTAAGGCTCCTGCAATGTATTCAGCCTGACGAATGGCCAAGGCCACGATCGTCAAGGTTGGATTGGCTGCAGAACTGGAGGTGAACTGGCTACCGTCAGAAATAAAGAGATTTTTAACATCGTGTGACTGACCCCACTTGTTAACCACACCATCCTTGGCGTTGGCACTCATCCGGTTAGTCCCCATATTGTGGCTGGCAGGATAAGCTGGCATCTCGATCACACGGGTTGCGCCAACTGCTTCGGACAGTGCACGCCATTGTTTCTGGCCGTGTGCCACAATCGCGTCATCGTTCTTGTGATAGGTTTTAGTCACAATAGGAATTGGCAAACCGTATTGATCTTTCTCGGTAGGATGCAAGGTGATGCTGTTTTGCTCTCTAGCCAAATCTTCACCACAGACCCAGACACAAGTCATATGATCGTACTGATCAAATGCTGAAGTGACTTCACGTCCCCAGCCACCAGGCTTCATGAAAGCCGCGGTATAAGGCAAGCCCAAAGCCAAACCCTCCAGGTAATAGCCACCATGAAAACCACGCTTCTCGTTCAATGCCACCTCATCAGCAACCACTGCACCAATGTCAAAGCCACGATACATATAGACTGGCTTTTTATGGATGGCAACAGCAGCGCCAGTAGCATGGTTCATATAGTTCTTGCCAACTTGTCCAGAGGAGTTGGCCAAACCATTAGGGAACATGCTGGAAGCAGAGTTAAGCAATAAACGCGGCGACTCAATCGAGTTACCTGCCACGCAAACGATGCGTGCTTTTTGCAGTTGGGTTTTGCCGTCTTTGTCGACATACAATACACCACTGGCTTTACCAGATTTGTCATGTTCAATTTTCAGAACCATGCTTTCTGGACGCAGATCGACATTACCAGTAGCAACTCCTTTGGGAATTTCCGTATAGAGGGCAGACCATTTAGCACCGATCTTGCAACCCTGCATACAGAAGCCAATTTGCTGGCAAGCTGGGCGGCCATCATTAGGTTTGCTGTTTGATGCCGCTGGACGAATGATATTTTTGTAACCGACTTTGCGAGCACCCGCGGCCACCACCTTGTATTGATTGCTGTCGGGCATGGCAGGCATACCGCTCGCCTTGGAACCAGCAACACCCAGCTTGATTTCCGCCTTGTCATAGTAAGGTGCCAGATCAGTCAGGGTAATTGGCCAATCCAGTACGTTGGCACCGTCTACCGCGCCATAGGTTGTCTTGGTTTTAAAGTCATGTTCCTGAAAACGCAAAGCCACGCCAGACCAGTGAATGGTCGATCCGCCAACACCCTTTACAATCCAGGCTGGCAAATTCGGATAAGTTTTAGTGTGATGCCAGCCACCGGCAGAAATTCGTTTATCCAACCAGGAGATCTTGCTGAACATTGCCCATTCGTCATTTTCAAAATCGGCTTGAGTCCAGTGTTTACCTGCTTCCAACACCACTACCTTGACACCACGTTGTGCCAACTCGTTACTCAATGTACCGCCACCAGCACCTGATCCGATGATGACAACAACTTCTTCATCAAAGCCAAATTTATTAGCCATATTAGTCTCCGTATATTTTTTTGGGATTCAGAATAAACTCTAAAAAAAGCGCGATTACAGCCAATCCAGGTCGTTGAAACCACGGTTGACATAGCCGCCTTTTTCCCAAGACGAGCCTTCATAACCAAAGTGTGACCACACTGCCTTGTTGTTGTAGAGACCGGTCACCATATCGCCACGAATCTTCTGGAAAAAATCTGAAGTTTCCAGAGACTTCAATACCGCAACGCGATCAGCTTCGGTTTTGATATCAATATAATTTTTCTTAAACTGCTTCATGGAAGCGTCGTTCAATTGAGCCAATCCATCCAACAAGGTTTTCTTGAGTGCCGCATCTTTCTTCGCTTTCTCGTCATAGGGCTCAATCGCCTGCAGATAATATTTGTCGTCCAATTTGTCATGAGGAAAAATATCCCGCGCCATCTTCAACAGCACCTTGCCTTTGGCCTCACCCAAGACCGGAAAACCTGCTGCCAGGGCTTCTGTATCAACACCAATGACAGCCGCACCACTGACAACAGTCACACCAATTGATGCCAGACTACTGCTCTTTAAAAAACCACGACGGCTGACTGTTTCGCCTTTGTTAACGACACGCATACCAGTTGTCGAAGCTGCTGGATTCATGTCATTTTTTTCATTTTTCATGATGTCTCCTATTAAGGACTTGTAAATTTATGAATGAAAATATCTTGATGTATTTCTATGCGGTCTTGAGCAAGGGACTGGCATGTTGCGATAAATCCAAAGCAGCCTGGATCGCTCGCACCAGATTGATTTCCAGTACACCCGGCATCAACTTTCTACCGAGCTGTTCCGAACAGGAAGTCGTACACATTTCAAGTTTGCCTGTTGCACCAGAAGACTGATCAAGCCTTGTTACCAGACTTGCCCAGTCAACTTTGTCAGTCAGAATACCCATCGCCAACAACACGCCATTTTTTTTTCTTGCCTGAGAAAGTCCGACAATTTTTTTACCCTTGGATGTAATCTCCCATGATGAAATGCCACCATAACAAGCCCAATCTGCCTGGCTGAAAAGTGGTTCCGCTTTCAGCCGCGGCACATCTTCCGGATAAACAATTTCACATTCGACTCCCAGTGACTGCAATGTCAGCAAGGTCAGTTCCGATAGCCAGCGATAACTATGCATCAGTCCATTACTGGCAAACGGATGATGATTAGGAAGTGCCACTGAAAGACTCAACATCCAGGGACCAACCAAAACAGCACCACCACCCGTCATACGTAGCGAGATATCAGCCCCACCATTGGCATGCTGAACTGCTGTTTGCCACATTTGCTTTTGATTGCACCCAAGCACAATGCCGGGTGTGTGATAGCGCCAAAGTCGAAAGATCGGCTCCATCACTTCTTGATTCAATATTTCCCGATTCCACAATTGTTCGTCATGGCAGGAGATCAAATCAAAATAATCAAAAGCATCGTGGCTCATACCAAGCTCTCACAGGATTCCATTAATGACTTGAAATCACCCAAAAACTGGGCTGCTGGGAAACCATCTACTGCGCGGTGATCAAACACCAACGTGTAGGTTGCAATCGGCCGGACTTCAATCTTGCCATCCAGCACCACCGGTTTTTCAATCGTGGCACTCACACCCAGAATCGCCGCTTGTGGCGGGTTCAAAATGGGTGTGAACCAACTGATATTGGTCATACCAAGATTGCTGACTGTGAAAGTGCCGCCTTGATATGCCTTGATGGGCAATTTGCCGTTGCGTGCGCCTGCAGCCAGTTCCGCTGATTCAACTGCAATTTCAACAATGGTTTTTTTGTCTGTATCTTTAATAACAGGAACACTCAAACCATCGGGAATCGCGACTGCCAGACCAATATTGATATTGGCCGGCTGCACCACACGATCAGTCTCAACAAAAGCATTGAGACCACGGTGATTACGCAGTGCTTGCGCCAGTGCTGACAAGATAATCGGTGTCAGACTAACCTTGACACGCCCTTGCTCCTGCTCATTGAGCTTGATGCGCAATGCCTGAGCCTTGGTCATGTCTATATCAATACTCATAGACACACGCGGCGCCTCCCAACCTTGGGACATATTGCGGGCAATCATGCCCCGCAATCCCTTCAGTGGAATGACATTGGGTTCAGTCATCGCTTCGCTCATGCTGCTTTCAGCCTTCCAATCACCGCACCTTTGGCAACCGTGTCGTCTTTTTGAATAACGATTTCACCCAGTACACCATCTTCTGGCGCAGCGACTTCTACACTGGTTTTCACAATCACCACGATGGCAACTGATTGACCTTTTTTCACTGCGGTACCAGGCTGAACCAGCCACTCGTCGAGCAGGCCTTCCGTACCCGGCTCAACATCATCCCAAACGTTATCTGGCAATGTAATATCAGTCATGCTGCAATTCCTTCTCTAATATGTTGGTTAATTAATTTTTTGGATTCGGCCACAATCGAACCTACCTGGGGGATCACAAACTGTTCCAGTGGGCGACTAAATGGGATTGGCACATCGGGTACAGCCAGGCGTTTGACTGGTGCTTTCAATGTGACGGTGTCGAGGTTTTCAGCTATGATGGCGGAGATTTCACCACTCAGGCCAAAGCTCAGGTAATCCTCATCAACCACCAACAGACGGCCAGTCTTCTTGACCGAATCAAGAATGGCTTGTTTGTCTAACGGCACGATCGTACGCAAGTCGATGATCTCGACGCTGATGCCTTCTTTTTCCAATTCAACAGCGGCCAGCACGGCTTTTTGCACCATCTGACTCAAAGTCACAATCGTGATGTCCTTGCCAGCCTTGACCACATTGGCTTTGCCAAACGGAATGGTGTAAGACTCTTCAGGCACTTCATTCGTACTGCCCTCAAAGTAAGACATCCATGGCAGGCCCATAATGCCTTTGTGGTACATGAACACGACCGGGTTATTGTCACGAATCGCCTGAATCATCAGACCCTTGGCATCATAGGCATTGGATGGCACCACCACCTTCAAGCCTGGTACGTGCGCAAAACTGGCATACAAGCACTGCGAATGTTGAGCAGCATCGTTATAACCACCACCAATACCTGTTGTCAGTACAACTGGCAGATTGACTGCGCCACCTGACATATAAGTATTTTTAGCCAAGTGGTTGTAGATCATGTCAAAGCAGACCCCAAAGAAATCCACAAACATGATCTCGGCAATCGGTCGCATACCTTCAGCCGCAGCACCAATCGCCGCGCCAATGAATGCCGTTTCAGAAATGGGTGTATCAATGATCTTGTCTTTACCAAACTTCTCATAAAGACCACCGGTCGCACCAAAAATACCACCGTACTTGCCGACATCCTCACCCATCACAAACACTTCTGGGTCCCGTTGAATTTCCATACCAATGGCTTCGGAAATGGCCTGTGCCATGGTCAGCTTACGATTTGATTTTTCACTCATGATTTTGTCTCTAATAAATAATAGTTAGGCAATGTCATTAGTCCTGCTTACGCAAACAGGTGGTCCAATGCTGCTTCGGGTTTTGGATAGGGTGAGCTACGGCCAAATTCATAGGCAGCATCAACCAGGTCTTGCACTTCTTTGCGAATTGCACCATCACGCGCATCATCAAGCAGACCTTGCGAACGCAGATAAGTACCGAGTCGATCAATCGGATCATTCTTACGCAAGGTATCAGCCTCACCCTTACGACGATAGACTTCAGGATCACCCTGGAAGTGACCAAAATAACGGTCCGTTTTCACTTCCAACAATGAAGGGCCCGCACCACTACGCGCACGAGCAATTGCTTCACCTGCAGCGTTAAAGACCTCGATTGCATCATTGGTCTCAACCAACAAACCAGGAATGCCATAAGCCACAGCACGATCGGCATTATTGGCAATCGATGTCGAATCAGACTTCTCTACAGAAATGGCATATTTATTGTCTTCACAGACGAACACGACTGGCAGCTTCCACAATGCGGCCAGATTGAGTGACTCATGGAATGCGCCCTGGTTAGTCGCACCCTCACCAAAGAAGGCCACTGCCACGTTATCCAAACCACGACGCTTATAAGCCAGGGCAGCGCCGCACGCAGGTGGCAAACTCGCACCCACAATGCCGCTGCAACTAAACTTGACCAGCGGATCAAAGATATGCATATGGCCGCCCTTACCCTTGCTCAAACCAGCTTCCTTGCCATACAACTCGGCAGTCATCTCATTAAGACGAACACCTTTGGCAATCGCAAAGTGGTGTGAACGATGCGCACCGACAACGGCATCATCTTTTCTCAGATGAGCACAAACGCCAACCGCTACTGGCTCTTGGCCTGCGGCCAAGTGCATCTCACCCGGAACAGGACCAGCGCCAATATCAAAAGCCAGACCCTTTTGAATATTTGGTGGGAGCTTTCCCTCTAGATAAACCTTCGTCATGGTTTCTTCGTACACCCGAATCTCAAGCATGGTCTTGTACATCCACATTAGCTTTTCTGATGTATGGGTCATAGCAGCTCCTTATCTCCAAATTTCTTAATATAAATATAAAAATAATGCCTCGGATGGCACAAACTCGATACGACGATCATTGATTAGATAGTCTTGCCTGTAGCTAGGCAACATCCATACCAATATTCTTAATATCAGGGATATGCCTTATCAAGGCAGCAAGCGAGAGATTCAAATAGAAGTTTTCAGCTAAAAACAATTGAAATTTTGTGTTTGATTGAAATGCTGCGGCGCACCTGAAGCGTTAATGGCAATTGTCATGTCAATTGCATCAATGATGCCTCAGACCAATGAAACACTTGTTCCAGCAATCAGAGTCGAATGTCTCATTTTTTTGTGTCTGATCGAAAATATTGAAAATTGAATATTTCAACAACATGCGATTTCATAAGTAATTACCACTACATCAAGTCATGCCATTTTTAATTAAAGGATGATCCAAGACATGGTCGAGTCAAGAATTTGAACTTTTTTACCGATCACCCCCTGAAAAACAGGAATGAATCAAGGTTTTTGTGAATAGTTCACTTTTTTGGCACATGAATTGCCTTACCACTACCGCATGCCCAGCTTGTGGAAACACTATCAATTTGTCCATGCTGCAACGAATGAATGGTAGACAACTACAAATAAATTTTTATATCGCGTGCATTCATCTTCCAAGGAGACACACTAATGAAAAAGAGAATTATTGCCACAGCCTGCCTTACATTAATGTCTGGTCTGGCAAGTGCAGAATCCAACGTTCAGTTATTTGGTATCGTTGATGCTGGCTATCTGTACCAGTCCAAGGCCAATGGCGCTGGCTCACTGTCACAGTTTGCTACCAGTGGCCTGCGTCAAAGCGTTTGGGGTATCAAGGGTACTGAAGATGTGGGCAACGGCACCAAAGCTTTCTTTAACCTTGAATCACATTTCGACACTGACACCGGCGCATTGCACGGTACTGGTGATGCACCTGGATCAGGTACGATTCTCTTCCGTCGTCAAGCCAACGTTGGCTTGGGCAACAGCGAATGGGGTCAACTGATCCTGGGTCGTCAGTACGGTCCAGCGCTGTTGGCACACATCGGTACTGAGCCACGCGCATTTAAAGAACAGTTCTCCAATCTGTATGCATGGGCTTACAACATGTATGCTGCCACTGCTGGCATCAACGGTACCAACACCAACAACGACGTCGGTATTTTTCTGAAAAACGCCGTACAGTACCGCAATACGATTGGTCCAGTTGACTTTGGTGTTGCCTACTCATTTGGTGAAGTAGCTGGCTCATTCAGCAAAAACAACATCTATGCATTGGGTGCATCCTACAAAGGCCCAGTTGCACTGTCATTCTCTTACCAAGCGATGAAAGATGTTGCCACCGGTGCAACAACAGTTAAACAAAGTGGTCTGGGCGCTGCCTATGCTTATGGTGATTACACATTCAAGGCCAACTTCCTGAATGCCAAAAACCACGACGCCAACGGTGCATCCAATTCCAACGTTAACGCCATCGGTGTTGGTGTTGATTACAAATGGAACGACCGTAACAGCGCTACATTGGCTTACTACGACAACAAGGACAGAAACAATAGCAATGATGCAACACGCAATATCGTGTTGAGTAATGATTACTTCCTGTCCAAACGGACTACCCTGTACGTACAAGGTGCTTATGTTGATGCAAAATCACAGGCATCCATCAAAACCAGTATTGTTGCTGCAGGTATTCCTGAACAAAATGCCAAGACATTCCTGCTCAACGTAGGTATCAACCACACTTTCTAAGTTCTCCTGGTAGAAAGCATGCCCGGTGTTTTTTGACACCGGGCTTTTTTATTTGTTGATTCAATCAGAATCTTGCAGACGCCATTGCAGCGTTGCTACTCCCACCGATCAGAACGAAGGTTTGATCCAGATCAGACCATACGGTTTCATCAACTCAGCAAAGACACCACTGATCTGATAAGACGCAAGTAAACCATCAATCTTATTGAGCATGGCCACATCCGTTTTCCTCAGCGTCATTCCGACATCAAATTCCAGATCCAGTTCTTTGATGATATCCCGTTGCGTCTGAAATTTTTGACTATACGTCTTGCTGTACCATGAATAACCCGTTGCACTGACTATCCCTGCCTCGGCCTCACCATCAGCCACAGCCTTGACAATCGCTTCATCCGTCAAAAATCTGACCAGCACAGGTACATGATACGTATTCAATTGCATATGCCCCCAGGTAGCACTGGGTACTGCAACCGATATTTTTTGCAGATCAGCCAAAGTTTGCCAAGACTGGCCTTTGGGCTGGCTCACCAGTAACACCTGCTGATGAAAGTAAGGCTGCGTCAGTAGCGTTGGACTGACTTTACCTGGCTGAAGATCATCCTTCTGCTCATTCAGCTTGGCTTTAGAAACAATCGCATTAGGGACCACATCACATTCGGTACGCGACAATCTTTCGCGCGAACCCAACCAGATAGGATTAAAGCGAACGCCCATATCCTGAGCCAACTTTTTGGAAAGATCAATTAAAAATCCCGGTGAACTGGCCGACTCCGATGAGTAAGGCAACCCATCGGGATCAAGACAAACATTGAGCGAACCGCGCTGCACAATATCATCCAGCGTTGCCGCATGGGCAATACCAGTTGCTTCCAGAAGAGTGAGAACAATCAGCAGTTTTTTCATGGCGTGCCCTTTTGACGGCCCAGATACTTCAGATAGGCAACCAGCTCCCAGACTTCAGTACTGGTAAAGGTGTTACCAAATACCGGCATCACGTCAGAAGCACGACGTCCATTCACAATCGTCTTGTATGCATATTCCGGATCAAGATCATCACGATCACGAAAGTTAGGGGCACGGCCACCCACCCCACCGCCACCATGGCAGTAGCCTGCACAAGTCTGTGTATAACGCAATTTACCCAGATTAATTATTTTTTCATCATTCAGATCAAACGGTGGTTTTTTGCCAGCTTCAGGCCCTGCTTCTTTGGCAGGTACAGGTGCAGTAGCCGCAGCAGGCGTGGCTTCAGCCGTTGATGTGGTGGCGGCCGGAGCCTTGTCAGCGCTGTCTTCAGCATCCTTTTTCACAAAATGTGCCGATGCACAGCTCATCAAAAACAAGCCTGCCAAAATCATGCTAATACGTGCTTTAAACATAAAACCACTTCCTCAAATTAAATGGCTTCTTCAAAAAAAAACTGCGACCGGTAAACCGATCGCAGCAAGCGAGGAGCCTTATTATGGGTTTACCCCCTAATTTCCGACGTACTACTTATTTCTTCAACTTGAATGCAACCAACGCGGCACCACCAGGCAAATCCTTGATCTTCGGGAAAGCCGATGCTGCAAATCCAGGTACGTGCGAACCCAGACCAGTTGGTACAACGATGTACTGCTCGCCACCAGCCATGTAGCTGATAGGACCACCACGGACACCAGAACCACCGTTGAAGCTCCAAAGTTGTTTACCATTCTCTGCATCATAAGCAAATATGGTGCCTTCCATATCACCGTTAAACACCAGACCACCACCAGTTGTCAGCACACTGGACAGACCTGGCAACTCATAGTCAATCTTCCACTTGAATTTACCAGTCAGCGGATCAACAGCCACCAGACGACCCAAGGCTTTACCTGTAGGTGGGTTAGTGGTTTTCAGATCAGCAATACCCAGGTACAGACCATTCATACCGATCTTGGATACGTCTTCTTTACCAGCTTCCACCTCGTTACAGGCTTCCATAGTGTTGGTATACCAGAGACCAGTTTGCGGGCTGTAAGCACCGTGGTTCCAGCTACGTGCACCAAGCAGCCATGGGCAGAACAGTTTACGCTTGCCGAGTTCTGGCTCATTACGGCCAATCAGCTCACCCGTTTTAGGATCAACACCCTTGACCCAGTTAATGTTGTCCACGAGCGGCCAAACATTAGACAGATCACCATTGGTCTTGTCCATCACAAACACGAAACCGCCTTTGTTCAGGTGAACCAGCATTTCCTTGCCATCTTTTTTCAGCATCAAAGCTTCGTAGGGTGAGTCAAAATCCCATACATCATGCTTGACTTCCTGACGATGCCATTTCAGCTTGCCAGTTTTTGGATCCAAGGCCAGCAATGAAGCTGTGTACTTGTTATCGCCTTCACGGCCTGCGCCATAGTAGTCAGGTGCGGCGTTGGAAGTACCGATGTAAATGGTGTCGGTAGTTGGATCATAAGTACCTGGCAACCAGGCACCACCGCCGCCAACCTTACCCGTATCACCAGGCCAGGAGGCTTGGTCATCCTTGATGGTGTTGAATGTCCAGACACGTTCACCCGTATCTGCATTCACAGCAAAAATCTTACCTTGTTGTGGCTGGTCACCACCAGTTGTGCCGCCAAACAGCACATCGCCAGCCAGTTGTGGTGGTGATGAGAACAGCGCACCGAATTCAGTTTTCAGGTTAGTCAACTGAGTTGACCAAACCTGCTTGCCAGTCTTCTGATCCAGCGCCACAAAACGGCCATCCAGCGTACCCACAAACACTTTGCCACGACCAACGGTCACACCACGGCTAGCCGCCACGTAGAACACATCGTTGGATGTTGGATCAAGTTTAAGCTTGTTATGCCAGATGGTTTTACCAGTTGCGGCATCAACTGCATAAACGTGGTTATATGGCCCGATGTAATAGAGCACACCATCAATCACAATTGGCGTCGCTTGCAAACCATGAGTCAGATCACCAGGCTGATGAATCCATGCCACCTCCAGATTCTTGACGTTAGCCTTGTTGATTTTATTCAACGGGCTATAACGCCAGGCAGTATAGGTACGGTGATATTGTGGCCAGTTATTTGGATCATCCACACTGGCCTGACTTGCATCCAGCGCGAAGGTCGGCGTAGCCGAACCCAAAATACCCAGTGCCAGAGTAGTTGCACAGGCTAACTGCGCACGACTCCATCTTTTTTGAATAGTCTGCATAATCTTCGTCTCCAAATAGGATTTGGTTTGATTAATAATTTTTTATACGCTGAGTGCGCACCTACCTATCCGCAAAACGTATGCCAAGAAAATCGGGAAGAAATCCCTAACATAAAAGGATGAATTCCTAATGTAAACCCTAATCTCCATCACTGCTTGTCGCCATATTCAAGACAGTTTGTTTCATTTCCCATGAATTCATGATTCACGACTGAAACAGTTGTATCAAGCCGTGGGACGTCTGTACTTTATTTCAGGCTTGATTAGCAGTAATGCAAAATTTACTTTTATTCATTGAATGAAATACCTTGCGAAAGAATGCCATGTCATCATGGCGCCGGCTTCCCGCTCTTCATTTTCTTGGCCTGTCTTTTGCTGTGAGTAATAAAGGATCTGGCTTTTCATCGACACAATAGTGCTCAGATTCGTCATCATATTCAGGAGACAACAATGCAATTCAAAAAAATCATTGCCAGCATGGCACTGGCACTCACTCTGCCGTTGACCGCCCAAGCTGGCAGCATGCCTGGCATGCGCGGTGCCGACCACTTGGGTATCACCGTTCCTAATCTGGATGAAGCCGTCAAATTTTTTGTTGACGTGATCGGTTGTGAAGCGCTTTTCAAATTTGGCGCCTTCAAGTTTGACGATGACTGGATGCAAGTCAACCTCAACGTCAACCCACGTGCAGAAATTAAAGATTTTCAAATGGTGCGCTGCGGTCATGGCACCAACCTGGAAGTGTTTGAGTACAAATCACCCGACCAAGTCAAGGCACCCCCTAAAAACAGCGATATCGGCGGCCATCACCTGGCCTTTTATGTCGATGACATGGACAAGGCTGTGGCTTATCTGAAGGCCAATAAATCCGTCAAGGTCCTGGCTGAACCACATACCTTTACCACCGGCCCAGCCACTGGCTTGCAATGGGTGTACTTCATCTCCCCATGGGGCATGCAGATGGAAATCGTGAGCTATCCAAAAGGCCGTGCTTACGAAAAAACCAGCAAGGTCAAATTATGGGATCCACGCAGTCCAGCCAAATAAGCTGTGGCTAAACGCCGGCACCATGGCTGATCACAAAGACCTGCGGCGATCCTGCAGGTCTTTGTCGTTTTAGACTGGTGTTTCTGCCCCGTTTTCTATCGGCTTATCGACACTACTTATTTACGCTTGCCGCCGGCACAGTCAGACTGCCCCCCTCACGACTCAAAGAATTCCATTCCTCATGCCCATCCGCTTGTTATTGCGCCGCACCAGTACCATTTTGATGGTATGGCTTTGTTTACTCGGCAGCATGGCCCTGACCATGACACTCACCATGCGCAACGCGCAAGCCCATATGTTGAGCGCCTACAATCTGCGCGTGGTACATTTTGAACACCGGGACAATGGCATGATGGTCTACTACCGCCTGTCCCTGCCCCTGGTATTGGGACACGCGCTGGAACAGATGAAAGAAGCGCCCTACCCTTACTTCATCATCAATGAAATGACCAATCAAACGCTGTTTCATTATCTCAATCCCATCTACGCCAGCCAGCACCTGGATCAGCTTGCCAACTATATTGACGAAGGTCATGACCTCTCTGTCGCGGGTGAACGTATCGAGCCCGAGTTTCGCAGCATCGTGTTGCATCCACGGGGCCATGTGCCGCCCTTCAACACGCTGGAAGAAGTTCAGCAAGCGGTACAGCCACAACCACTGCCGGAAGATATGGCGCAGATTGAATCCGGTTATGTGCTGGTCGATGCGGCCTTCTTTTACCCTACACCACGCGCCATTCATCAGTTTCAATTTGCCAGCCGTCTGAACCAGGGTTATATCGGCGAACAACTGACCCGCAATCTCCTGGTGGATCATGATGCCGATAAAACCATCACGCTCACGCAAGATGGTCTGCTGGATCAATCCATTACCATCAACCCATCACTAAGCGAAGCCGTACTGCAGTTCATGCAGGCCGGTCTGCAGCACATCTGGACCGGCTGGGATCATATGCTCTTTGTCCTGTGCCTGATTGCCGGGCCAATCCGGTTACGCCAGATTGCCTTGCGCGTGACCGGCTTCAGCATTGGTCACACCCTGTCTTTGATTGCCGGCTTTTACGGGCTGGCACCTACCGGCAGTTGGTTTGCGCCGATGATCGAAGTCTCGATTGCGGCCTCGATCTTTTTGACTGCGCTCTTGATCATCACCCGCCGCCTCAACAATATGATGACCTTGCCCATGACCGTGACCATTGGTGTGCTGCATGGCTTTGGCTTTGCCTTTGGCCTGCGTGAAATGCTGCATGCACTGAGCCCCAATATTCTGCCCAGCCTGCTCTCATTCAATTTGGGGGTGGAAGTGGGTCAACTGGCTGTGGCGCTATTGGCCTGGGGTACCTTCATGCTCCTGCGTCACAATCTGCGTGCCCGCATCTCGCTAGTGTATGCCAGCGTGGGTGTGATCAGTCTGTTGATTTCAGGTTACTGGATCAGTGAACGCTTACCGTTATTGATGACGGCACTGGCTTAGTGCCGTCATCGCAACACCACATCGCCAGGCAGGCAGCCCCACGCTGTAATCAAGTCACTAAGGCTGCTTACCCACAATGCTGGCAATATTGCTGCCACCACTGGCACCAAACAATTGCTCCTTGACCATCGCCAACTGGTCACGCACCTGGGCCGCTTTTTCAAATTCCAGGTTACGGGCATGTTCAAGCATTAATTTTTCCAGCCGCTTGATTTCTTTGGATGCTTCCTTCTCGCTCATCTCTTCATAGCGCGCCTTGTCCTGCGCGGCTTTAAGCTCGGCCTTGGCTTCTTGCGGGTTGTACACGCCATCAATCAGCTCACGTACCAGCTTCTTGACACTTTGTGGCGTAATGCCTTCGGCCTCGTTATGCGCCAATTGCTTGGTACGTCGACGATTGGTTTCGTCGATGGCACGTTGCATCGAGCCCGTCACCTTGTCCGCATACAAAATGGCAGTCCCATGCAAGTTACGCGCAGCGCGGCCAATGGTTTGAATCAGGCTGCGCTCGTTGCGTAAAAAGCCTTCCTTGTCGGCATCCAGAATCGCCACGAGTGACACTTCTGGAATATCCAATCCTTCACGCAAGAGGTTAATGCCCACCAGCACATCAAAGGTGCCCAGCCGCAAATCCCGGATGATCTCGGCGCGTTCCACCGTATCAATATCGCTGTGCAGATAACGCACCTTGACACCATGCTCCGACAGATAATCGGTCAACTGCTCCGACATGCGCTTGGTCAGCGTGGTCACCAGCACCCGCTCGCCCACCTTGCTGCGCAAATTGATTTCAGACAACACATCATCCACCTGCGAGGTGGCCGGTCGCACAAAAATCTCCGGATCAATCAAGCCAGTCGGTCGCACCACCTGCTCCACCACCTGCCCGGCATGCTGCTTTTCATAATCGGCTGGCGTGGCAGACACAAACATGGCCTGGCGCATCTTGCCTTCAAATTCTTCAAATTTTAATGGTCGGTTATCCATCGCCGAAGGCAATCTGAAACCATAGTCCACCAGATTTTGTTTACGCGCCCGGTCACCGTTGTACATGCCATTGAGCTGGCCAATCAGCACATGCGACTCATCCAGAAACATCAACGCATCCTGCGGCAGATAATCCACCAACGTCGGTGGCGGCTCACCCGCCTTGGCACCAGACAAATGGCGCGAGTAATTTTCAATGCCCTTGCAAAAGCCAATCTCCTGCAGCATTTCCAGATCAAAGCGGGTACGCTGCTCCAACCGTTGTGCCTCGACCAGTTTGTTTTCTTTATAAAAAAATTCAAGCCGGTCGCGCAGCTCTTCCTTGATGGTTTCCAGCGCATTGATCACCGTCTCGCGCGGCGTCACATAATGTGAGCCTGGGTACACCGTAAAGCGCGGAATCTTCTGCTTGATACGCCCTGTCAACGGATCAAACAGTTGCAGGCTTTCCACCTCATCATCAAACAGCTCTACCCGCACTGCCAGCTCGGCATGTTCGGCCGGAAAGATGTCGATCGTGTCACCGCGCACGCGAAACGTGCCACGGCTAAAGTCCAGCTCGTTGCGCGAGTACTGCATATGAATCAGCTTGCTGATCACATCGCGCTGGCTCAGCTTGTCATGCACCCGCAGCGTCAAAATCATCTGATGATATTCATTGGGATTACCAATCCCGTAAATCGCCGACACGGTGGCCACAATCACCACATCACGCCGCTCCATCAAACTCTTGGTCGCCGACAGACGCATCTGCTCAATATGCTCATTGATGGACGAATCCTTTTCAATAAACAGATCACGCTGCGGCACATACGCCTCGGGCTGGTAGTAGTCGTAATAACTGACAAAATACTCAACCGCATTGCGCGGAAAAAACTCGCGAAACTCCGAATACAACTGCGCTGCCAAGGTCTTGTTAGGCGCAAAAATAATCGCCGGCCGGCCGGTGCGCGCAATCACATTGGCCATCGTAAACGTCTTGCCCGAACCCGTCACACCCAGCAAAGTCTGGTACGACAAACCATCGGCCAAACCCTCCACCAACTGATCAATCGCCACCGGCTGATCCCCCGCAGGCGCAAACGGCTGATACAGCTGATAAGGCGAATCAGCAAAAGTCACAAACTTGGATTCATCCAGCGACGAATTCACTTCACTCAGGTCAGTCATGCAATCTCACAGCAATAAAACAGGCAATGCTGCATGGTAGCACCGGCAGCCCACCCCATCAGTGCGGTGGACATGGCGCTGGGGCCAAAAAGCGGCAGAGTGATAGAGGTGAAATAGATACCCCTATAGTGTATTAAAAATGAACCAATATATAAGCACTTAAGAGGTATTAAAAGTGCCCATACTCCTTGAAATTGGTTTTTTGAGGGGGGATGGGCTGCTGACAGGGGGTGTCAGGAGGGGAGAAAGCATTTTTGGAGTTCCTATAAAAGTGGAAGATGAATCCATACAAATATTTGTGATTATTTTTAGTTTAAAAGTTTAAGAAAAAAGTCTTTTTAATACGCCAACTAAGTAACACGTGAAACCGCGAATAATGTAGACAATACGACATAACTTAGCAATACATTGCTAAGTTATTTTTTTATGTGCCCTTCAGTTCATGTCATTTAAACCAGAGGAAAAAAATTGGATCCAATTTCATTGATTCTCGCCTTCGCATTTAAGAACCCTCAAGCAACAAATACTGCAATCAACTCCTACACTACTCCGGGAGAAGTTAATGTTAGTCAGTTAAACAGTAGTGCAGCTGATTTTGCGATGCAAACTCTGCGCTGCTACCATAAAACAGCTCGATTTCGTGATGTTGATATATTGGGGACATCATGGAAAGACCAATACAAATTTGGTGCAGAAAACTCTGTTGTGATGCGGATTAATTTTATGGGGACTTCAGGCAATTATTACCAAATGATTGTAGCTGCGATGTCCAAAGAACAGAGTTATAGAACCTATGTAATTAATGAAGATACATTAATTCCTTACAACAAAAAATGTGAGTTAGAGACATGGACATCATCCTGAAACTAAGATTAATTAATTGAAATTTCACTTGATGTTAATAAATTTCCGGGAACGTAGAAAAGTTTTATTTAGAAAAAAATAAATCAATCTTTACTTTTCACTTGTTCGTCTACTACATCAGTAAATCAGTGACTAAACCAACCCACTCTCCAACCCTAACCACGCAACAACAAAACCTCGTCAACTCACTTAGTAGTGACTTCATTGAAACGATAGACAAAGCTTTGTTGTCCCATGCGACAGATTCATGGAGAAAGGTGGCGATGCTGGTTGGCTTGGTCATGATCGATGACAACATTCGCATGCCAGGTTTGCCCGACTTGTTTTATGCCTCACGGGTTAAACACCTGCTAGCAAATGGTCTGCTCGAATCTCAGGGTGACTTAGCGCATATGCGTTATAGCGAAGTACGATTACCTCAGCCACAGTCTTAGCATATTCAACATCACTACCTCTCTCCGGTAAAATACCCAACTAGGTAGCTTGCCTGCGCAAGCGCCCCTCCTTTGGCGCACAGCCTTTACCATCTAATCTACCCGAGCACCCGCATGGCTATCAAATCTCTTGTCGACGCTAACTACCGTTTTATTGCGGCCAGTCAGGAAGTCAATGCGCGGATTACGCAGCGGCAGCAGGCGCTGGCTTTGTATGTGACGCTGGTGGTGAGTTTGCTGGCGGCACTGGTGGCGCTCAAGCCGAGTGAGGGCAAGGAGGCGGTGCCGGTGGAATGGCTGTTGTTGGGTTTTCCGGTGGCGTCGCTATGTTTGGCTTTTTTAAACTACAAGGCCGAGTGCGCCATCACCAACTTGCGGCGTTTCATGTCGGCACTGGAACAGCTGGATAATGCACATGAATCCTTGCCCAGTTATAACACTCACCCCAAGTGGGCGCTGGGTGCCAATCAGGCACGCCGCTTTCATGACTATGCCGCGGCAGTGCTGGTGGCGGGCGGCAATACGGTGGGGCTGGGCGCGGTGCTGAAGATTTACCCTGCCCGCGTTGCCGAAGCACCGTTGACCTTGTGGCTGTCGATCGCAGTGGCGGTGGCCTCGATCCTGATTCTGTTGCTCAGCCCACGCTGGAGCTTTACGCCGAGCGGCACGGATGAATAGCGGGTGATTGAATACAGTTTGTTGATGTAGCAAGCTACGTCATCAATGACGCTGACCTTTGGATCAGATTTTAGTTAAAATTTCAACGTGCTCCTGATTGCAGGCGCACCGTAAGCGTTTACGTCAATCAACGCGCCAACTACCACCGGCCATTGCCGGGGTTGTGTTCTTCCATATGTTTGCTTTTGGAAGAGGCGCCTTGTTTGGTCGGCTTACGGAGCTTGAATGAAATCTGCAAAACCCACCACCCCCTTTATTACCCACAAGTTACCGGCGCGCTATGCCAGTATTGTGATGTCCTTCTTTCTGTCCATTCTGATGACCTGTCTGGTCTCGGTGATCAGTACGTTGAAGAGCACGGGCTGGAATACACACTTTCTGGCAATCTGGCCAGCTTCATGGGCAATCTCATGGCTGATTGCCTTTCCCATCCTGTTGCTTGTCTTGCCACTCGTCAGACGACTGACCTCACTGGTGGTCAGTCGCAGTTAAATTTTTCTGCCGAAACGGTCATTGATCGTTTCGGTCGTTCCGGGATGACAGCCAGAAATGCAAATCCATTATACTCATCTAGTGTATAAAAATAGCATCAATATTCAAGCACTTAAGACCCTATAAAAATGCACATACTCCTCAAAAACAGCCTTTATAGCTCGATATAAGGAGCGTTAAACAACCAGACAAAGCCTTAGCGCAATGCCGCCGTCCGTACTTCTGGCCGACCATAATCGGCATTGACCAGACTCTGGTGCTGCACGGTAAAGTCCTTGTATAGCCGCGTCCAGAAGTGGGGTGTGATCGACACCACCTGACCATTGAGATTACGCAATACCGCAAAGTGCAGATGCGGCTCACTGGAGTAACCACTGTTGCCCGAACTGGCAATCACGGTACCGGCCACCACACGCATGCCGGGTTGCACGGCGACACTGCCACGCAGCAAATGGGCGTAGAGTGCCCAGGTGCCATCATCATGCAAAATTTGCACATAGTTGGCCTCGTTGATATATGAACGCTCCAGCAAGCCCTCACCAAAGCCCTGCTCTACGTCCACCACTACACCATCACGGGCGGCAAGTACCTTGCTGCCAACTGGCATGGGAATGTCGATGGCATTGGCGGATTCGGCATCCTTGTGGGTTGGTAAGGGACCACCGGGTGCCTGGCTGACTCGAAAAGTTTTGCCATTTTCAAACGGCAAACGATAGAAGGCCAAACCATCGGGCACACTGTGCGGATCACCCGGCGTCCAGCCATATTGATAGGTAAAACGGTAGGGCCGACGTTGATCGACCGCCGAAAAGCTGGCAATTTCCTGCTGGCTGGCGGCAGGCAGCACACGCTGGATCGGCCAGCTGACATCGGAATTGAGATTGTCTTCGGTCTTGAGTTCAGCCGTCAGCAGCACCGGCATGCGACCACGATTGACCGCCAACACTTTCTGGTGCGCGCCTTCCTGCACCTGACGCAATTGCACTGGCGGTGGGCCTTCGGCGTGCAGCACCGGATTGAAGCAGCAAATTAACAAACCCAACATCAGTATGAGTGGCATCGCACCCTCCTTCTGTGTCATCAGATGATGCGCCTCAAACCTGCATAAAACAAGGCACCTGGAACGAATCAGCAATGGATTCATTCTAGGCAAGTGATCTCATGTTCTATATTGTGATAAACCTGTGCTTTATAGGCTATTTATTTGAATTTACAACATTTTCCGCACAAAAATAGTCCATACGGACTAGTTCTTTTCATATTTGGCGGGCCGTCGGCCTGCCGTGTCAAGCAGACGGCCCCGCACAAAGGCAATATGGTCGCGCACATCAAACTGCAAAGAAGCAAAGCCATTGGGAATGCGCATCTGGCTGATCTGCTGCTCCACCTGATCCAGCTCGCCTAGTAATGCCTGGGCAGTCACCTGATCAGGCGCTGCCTTGATGCGTTTTTCAATGTCACGAATGGCGCGGTAATGGCGAAACAGACGATGACGAATATAGATACCCTGCAGGCGTGGCAGCCAGTCAGCCAGCGTAAAGATGATCGCCGCCAACGGCAACAGCAGCACAAACAGCCGTACCAGCAGATTGGCCGCCCAATAGGGCAGATAGCGGTAGATGAAGGGTTTGCCATCTTTATAAAGGCGCGCCACATCATCATTGACCACAAAGTCTTGCGGTTGGGTGAGCGTGGGAAAGGCTTTGGCCGGATGCAAAATATCCGCATCCTCATGAATCTGCCGAGCTGCTTTCCAGAGCAGATAGGCAATGGCCGGATGTTCGTCGGAGCGCATCACAATACTGGCCGTGGTGGAGAGCAGCGTGACATCCTGTGTCGGCAGATTCTTCTGAAAATTGATCGTACCCTGTGGCAACACCAGCTTGGTCAAGGACGGCATGTGGCGCAAATAGCCATCGGCCAGGCGCAGGTTCATCAACTCGATCCCGGGAGCACTGAGCAAGTCCTGGATCACGGCCGATTTGACACCACTGACCATGATGGCCGCATCAATCTCACCAGCCTTGAGGGCGGCAGCAGTCTCTTTGGCCGACAGTTCCTGACGGGCCACACCGCCTTTTTGCGCACCATTGCCCAGACCATTGATGCGCAATAAATCCAGTGCAACCTGACGCGTACCACTGCGCGGCAAACCAATCGAAACCCGTGCACCAGCCAGATCCGTCACACGTTCGAGCATGCCGGACTTGAGCTGCGGCCAATGTGCTCGCCGCACAAAAATCCAGACTGGCTCGTTAAACATGCTACCCACCGATTGCAGGGTGGTTTTGTCGGCGGCTACTTTATCACTGTCTTCGTCCTCGTCTTCATCGGCCTGTTTGAGCAGACCATTCTGGACAAAGCCGATCATGTGTTCTGATTTGGCATCGAGCAGGCGCTCCAGATTTTCAATCGCGCCAGCCGAAGTGCGCACCTCGACCTTGACACCATCCCTGGCCAGCAAAGCCTGATACTGCAAGGCAGCCGCATGATAAGCACCGCCCTCCACGCCCGCCGTCAACACCAGTTTTTTAGGTGGCAAAGGACTACCCAGAAACCAGCTCAGCACAAACACCAGCATGGCAGCCATGACGCTCAGATAGGGCCAGATTTTTTTCAGGATTGCCACATTCTCTCCATGGATTGTTTGATCAGCGCGCACCATTATCGCGGATACGGCGCGATACCCTCAGCCCGTCACAGTTCAGCCATGCTTGACGGCTATAATTGATGACACAGCGATCAAATGGCGAGAAAGCATGCAATATCAGAGAATGGCGACCATCAGACTGTTGAGTGCCGTGTCTTTCAGCACCACAATCATAAGTGCCTGTGGTGGTGGCAACTCAATAGAAGATCAGGTGAATAGCCTGCTGCAACAAGCCGATACCAAGAAGACTCAGGCGCTGGCAGCAGCCGTTGATACACCCTGCGATAGCGATGCGCAATGCCAGGTCTTGAGTTTTGCGACTTACACATGCGCTTCAGCAGCGGACTTTAAAATTTACTCAACAGCGGCAAGCAGTACCAATCAAACCGAAACAGCAACCCTTGAACAAAATGATCTGATTGCCCAGGCTTTGAATTTAAAAAATCCCAATATTGCCTGCACAGCGCTTGCCATCCAAAAGCCAATACCTGTTTGCGCGGCCAATCACTGCCAGGCGCAAGCTCAACGTTAAAGACCAGCGTCAACACACCCAAAGCCGCCTTGCACGGCCTTGAGAGAATGCCTCAATAATGGCTCAACATTTCAGTTTGCGCCCGGATCATCAAGACACAACCTGTTTCGCTATAGCCGCCGCCATGGGGCATACCTTTAGGAGCGAGTTGATAATCGCCAGCCTGCATCAACTCACCGCCCAACCAGATTTCGCCTTCAACCAGAAAACACTCTTCATCATGCGGATGATCATGCGCCGGTATCTTGCCACCCGGTGCAACCTTGAGTAAAAAGGTGCTGGTCTCTTTTTCCTTGCGCAGGATCTTGAGTTGGATTTTGGGCAGAAAATCCAGCCACTCGCCCTCATGGGCACGTACCGTCGGCAACTTGCTCGCCTTGTGCCACAACGGCTGTTGCTGAATATCAGCACGAACGCCATCGAGAATGCGTTGCTTGAGCCGTGCAGCAATCTCATTGGATGGCAATGCACGACCAAACTGCTCATCCAGCAGTTCAAAATCGTCGGCGTTATCGTTCATCATATTGGATGGATGGTCACTCATGCTAAACCCTCCTGACCCAGAAATTTTTTAATGTGCTGCAAACCCTGCCGGATATGCGTCTTCACCGTACCCAGGGGCAAGGCGGTATGTTCAGCAATTTCACCATGGGACAAGCCTTTGAAGTAAGCCAGTGCCAAGACCAATCGTTGCGGTTTTTCCAGCGTTTGCATGGCTTTGCTTAACTGCATGACCTGTTGACGTTGTGCCAGCAAATCCATCGGGTCAGCACCCAGGTCGGCAGCATCGTGTTCGCCTTCCACCGGTTCATCGAGCTGATCCATAAACAGCTCGATATCATCACGCGGCTGCGCCTGATCCAGACGACGCAAATAATCGATCGCGCGACTGCGGCAAATCGTCAGCAGCCAGGCCATCGGATGACCACGCTCGTGATCGTAATCACCCGCCTTGCGCCAAACCTGCAAATAAACCTCGGCCAGCACATCTTCAGCAGCCTCGCGCTTGCCGACAATCCGCAAGACCATCGCCCAGCTGCGCGCCAGCGTCGCTTCATAAAACAGGTTCATGGCCTTTTCTTCACCGGCAGTCATGCGTCCCAGCAGTAATGCCAAATTGGGTGCAGAACCCGCCCCCTCACCGTTATCAGTACATTGACCGACTGTATTGCTGCCTGACGCAGCAGGAACCCGTTCACACGGATCTGCCATGCTTTCAAGCGCACGATTCGTTTCCAATTGTTCATCCTTTGCAAACGTCCACCCCCCTGAGTCGGCGCTTGGCCAGACCGGGGCCTTGATTATGGATGGATGATGTGACCACCATTTGCACCTCCCTGCAGAATGGAATGCGGTAACGCTGTCCAAATAGCTTGTTGCAACAGACACCCCCTGTTGCTCACAGGCACCAGTAAAAACCAGTCATTTCGACTCTGCTTCCATGCATTCTGGCTTTGTACGCGACAAAGATGAAATTGGATTCAAATAAATTTAAATAATAAAAATACAATCAATAGCCATTGCCAATATTCAGCCTGAGAGCCTCAGAAAGGCCAATCTACCCTTGGGCAATCTGTCCATTCAGGTAAGCCTGCAAGCCTTGTTGTCCAGCGTCCATCACGGCTCGATGATTCCAGGCAAAGAGCCGACGCGCCACCGGCAAGAGCCAGCGCATCCAGGTTTTATCCACGACCACTTGCCAACGGTAATTGACTGCGGTGCCATTGGCCGTCGCGCGCAACGTCCATTCACCGCACCCGCTCACATCACCCGTTGCGCTCACCACAATTTTTTGCGGCACCACCACTTCCTGCACAGTCACCACCATCAAGAGTTGATAGCGCAATCGGCTTGACCAAATCACCAGATAAACCTGCCCGGTGGTGGGCCGCCCTGGCTTGGTCAAGCCAGGATTCAAACACTGTACCAACTTCACATAGGGCCACCATTGCGGCCAATCCAGCGGATTTTGCAAAGCCGCCCAGACTGCCGTAATCGGGGCATCAATCTGCCAATCAGAGACCAGATCAAACTGGCCGGTTTGCGGTATGGCCGTATTGGTTAGCTGCATAGCGTCCTCTTCACTCAAATATTTAACCAGCTTTTTACATGACTCAATTTCAGTACGCTGGCCGTGTCAAATTGGATGCCGGTTTTAAAAAATTAATTTGCCAGTTTTTCGAAAGCGTTGTTTGAACGGTCAAACTGGAAGTAATTTCTGGTCAAAATCAGCATACTCATTGGGTGTATAAGCTCTTTTAAACTCATTAAGTGCGTATTGATTGCATATAAATAAATACTGCAAGGGAGTAAATAAAACCCCCCAATACCTTCAGACACTGTACTCCACTAAAAACGACAGCGGGATATATGTCAACGCCGATACAAAGCCGATAAACCTGGCTTACATCGGCACACTAGACTGGCGACATTCCAATCGCAAAGGAGCAACCATGCATGCACATGACCAGGGACTGGCTCATGATCTGAATATCATTTTGCAGCGCGAAGCCAAGCGTCGCCAATTATTGCGCTGGTTATCTGTCGGCGGCGCGGTGGGCACACTGCCACTGATTGGTTGTGGCGGCGGCATGTCAGTATCGACCAGCTCGGATGCCTCATTGAGTGCAGCCACTAGCTCGAATTCCAGTAGCAGTTCCAGCAGCACCAGCTCAAGCGGCAGCTGCTCGACCATTCCCGAAGAAACGGCCGGCCCTTATCCAGGCGATGGTTCCAACAGCAATAGCAGCGGTCTGGTCAATGTCCTGGCGCTCTCCGGTATTGTGCGCAATGACATCCGAGCCAGCTTTGGTGCTGCTGGTAGCAATATTGCCAGCGGCATACCGCTCACCGTCACCTTGCAGCTCATCAACATCAATGCCAGTTGTGCTTCGCTCGAAGGCTATGCCATTTATCTCTGGCATTGCAACCAATATGGTCAGTACTCGCTTTATTCCAGCGGCGTCATCACCGAAAATTATTTGCGCGGCGTACAGGTCACTGACAGTTACGGTAAAGTGACTTTCACGACCATCTTTCCCGGCTGTTATTCCGGCCGCTGGCCACACATTCATTTTGAAATTTACCCAAGCCTTGCCAAGGCCACCAGCGCGGCTAATAAAATCAAGACATCGCAACTGGCCCTGCCCAAAACCGTCTGCGATACGGTTTATGCCAGCAGCGGCTATAGCGCCAGTGTCACCAATCTCGCCAACATCAGTCTGACGACAGACAACATCTTTAGTGATGGCTACACTCAGCAATTGGCCACTGTTTCCGGTGACAACAGCAATGGCTATACCGCCACACTGCAAGTGGGGATCGCGGTTTAAGTGAACCGGTTTGATTGAATCACCAAAAAATCAAGAAACTTTTGCAGTTCAAAAACTTTCACCGCCAGGATGTCCAGTACATCAGGTACGCCAAGGAAAATTGACAATCAAAACCCTTTACCACGAAGGCACAAAGGACTCGCAGAAAAGCCTTGTCTGGGCAGCAGGATTTTATCGACGAAGTCTGGGGACAGCGCATTTTTTATATTCCTACTCTGCCCCGTGTGTAAACTGCGCTGCCTTAACAAGACTAACTTCGCAAGACTAACTTCGCAACTTTAACCTCGCAAGGTTAGCCTCCCAGGCTTAACTTCGTGCTCTTTATGGTAAAACAATAGTTCGCTTTTTCTCGACCTGCTGTCAGTTAAAGAAAACCTGCGTTGTTTGACGTTTCAAATCACCAGTTTTCTCTCATTACAGATTCTTTGATGCTGATCAAGTATCGAGTCATTCATTATACTTTTTTATATATTATCTGTTAGTATATTGATGTGGATGTCACCGTGACTTCCTGTGTGACCAGGGTCATGCACTTTGGTATTCATCAACCTTCATCAGGAGTACACCATGCAAGCAAACGTTGGCAGTACAGATCGCATCATCCGCGTCATCATTGGTTTGGCTTTGATTGCTGGCAGCGCCACCCATACGATTGGCCCCTGGGGCTATATTGGCGTGGTTGCGGTATTGACAGGCGTGTTCCGTTTTTGCCCAGCCTATCTGCCCTTTGGTCTGAGCACCTGCAAAACCCGTGATTAAAATTTAAATATTGAGGAGTCGCATGAGCACTACCACCAGCTATCTGGCGCTGACCCAAGCCGTTTCCAAAAATCTGGCCGTGATGCGTACCGACATTCCTGAAGTCATGAAGGGTTTTCAAGAACTGGCCAAAGCAGCCAGTGTTGAAGGCGCACTCAGCAAAAAAACCAAGGAGTTGATTGCACTGGCTTTAGGGATTGCCGCTCATTGCGATGCCTGCATCGGCTTTCATATGCAGGCGCTGGTGCGCCTGGGTGTGACCCGTGCCGAAGTGGAAGAGACTCTCGGCATGGCAGTGTATATGGGCGGCGGCCCATCGCTGATGTACTCGGCCAATGCTCTGGCCGCGTTTGAAGAATTGAGTGCTGCTAAATAGCAGTCAAGTTTTGATTTAATCACCAAGACGCCAAGAGAAACCTTCAAGAGTTTCCTTGGCATCTTGGCAGTTAACAACAAGCCCTTATCTTACTTCGATGCCTTGTAAGTCTCACAGGCCTGCTCATAAAAACCTTCCACCTGTTCATCGGCGCAAGCCTCGGCACCATTGGCATAATCGTGCCAGCTGATCATCCCTGGGCATGGGGCACAGCAACAAACCACGCCGGTTTCACGGGCAGCACAGACAGCGTGACTGGTATAGCGTTCCGCCATCACCGGTAAACCTAAAGCCTTGCGAGTATTTGGACACATCGTCAACTGATGATGAATTTCCATATCAAAATCAATATCAAAGCGATGTGCCTTTTGCCACTCGATAAACTCCGGTGTAAGCTTGCTGGTTTGAACTTGGCTACTTTTCTTATGGACTCGATGCGTGCCATGAGCTTGTGCCATCAGGCTCAAGCTCAGCAGTAGCAACAGACACAAAAGTTGACGCAAAGAGTTCATCATCTTTAGCTTATTTAACCAATACCGTTCAACCAACAGCCTTGCGGGCATTGCGGAACATGCGCAGCCACGGGCTGGCTTCCTGCCAGTTGGTGAGGCTGCCATCGGCATTGCGTTGATTGGGATACCAGCTCATCTGCGCAGTACGGAAAACACGCTCCGGATGGGGCATCAGCACGGTAAAGCGACCATCGGGCGTCGTCACCGAAGTCAGGCCATTGGGCGAGCCATTGGGGTTGAATGGATATTGCTCGGTCGGCTGACCCTGATGATTGATAAAGCGCATCGCCGCCTTGACGCTGGCAGCATCACCCTGTTGCGAGAAGTCGGCAAAGCCTTCACCATGCGCGACCGCAATCGGCGCGCGACTGCCGGCCATTCCAGCGAAAAACAGGGAGGGCGAATCCAGCACTTCCACCAGGGAATAACGCGCTTCAAACTGTTCCGATTTGTTGCGGGTAAACCGTGGCCAGGCCATGGCACCCGGAATCAACGGTGCCAAGGCGGCCATCATCTGGCAACCATTACACACACCCAGGGCCAGGGTTTCGGGACGGTTAAAGAAGCTGGCAAACTGCTCGGCCATTTGAGGATTAAATAAAATCGTCTTAGCCCAACCTTCACCTGCACCCAGCACATCACCATAAGAAAAACCGCCACAAGCCACAAAGCCGGTAAAGTCGGACAGGCGTGCCCGCCCGACAATCAGATCGCTCATGTGAACATCATAGGCTTCAAAACCGGCCTTGTGCATGGCATAGGCCATTTCCAGATGCGAGTTGACGCCCTGCTCGCGCAAAATTGCCATCTTGGGCTTGGCACCCTGGTTGATAAACGGTGCAGCAATATCGTCATTCGGATCAAAACTGAGCTGGACCTGCATGCCCGGATCAGCCACATCCAGCAAAGCATCATATTCGGCATCGGCACAAGCGGGGTTGTCACGCAAGCGCGCGATCCGCCAGGACACTTCATGCCAGGCACGTTGCAGTTCGCGGCGCGGCACACTGTAAATGGCCTTGGTATCACGATAAATTTCAATCAGATCCTTGCCATTGGTCTTGCCGATGATATGACTGCAAGCACCCAGATTGTATTTGCGCAGTACATCCATCACGAGTGAGCGCTCTTCGGTGCGTACCTGCACCACCGCGCCCAGCTCTTCGCTGAACAGGGCTTTAAGGGTTTGCTCATTACGGCGTTCGGCAACCTGCTCGGTCCAGTTCTTGGCATCACCCCATTCAGCAGAAGCCGGGTCAAGCATGGTCAAAATATCCACATTGATAGACACGCCCAAATGACCGGCAAACGCCATTTCAGCCAGTGTGGCAAACAGGCCGCCGTCGGAACGGTCATGATAGGCCAGCAATTTGCCGTCTTGATTCAATTCCTGAATCGCGGCAAAGAAAGCTTTCAGGTCTTCGGCGCTATCAACATCAGGGGCTTCATTGCCAATCTGCTGCGTGACCTGCGCAAGGATGGAACCACCCATGCGGTTTTTGCCACGCCCCAGATCAATCAGAATCAAGGTGGTATCAGGGGCCAGATTTTGCAGTTGCGGTGTCAAGGTCAAACGCACATCGGGCACTGGCGCAAACGCCGAGATGATCAATGAGACTGGTGCAGTGACTTCTTTTGCTTGTGCGCCATCTTCCCATTTGGTGCGCATGGACAAGGAGTCCTTACCGACCGGGATGCTAATACCCAGTGCCGGACATAGTTCCATACCGACGGTTTTAACCGTATCAAACAAGGCCGCGTCTTCACCCGGCTGACCACATGCTGCCATCCAGTTGGCGGACAACTTGATCTGGCTGAGATTGGCAATCGGCGCTGCGGCAATATTGGTAATCGCTTCACCAATCGCCATACGACCAGAAGCTGGCGCGTTGATCACAGCCAATGGCGTCCGCTCGCCCATGGTCATGGCTTCACCGGCATAGCCCTTGTAATCCATCATCGTCACGGCACAATCAGCTACCGGCACTTGCCAGGGACCAACCATCTGGTCACGCGCATTGAGACCACCAACGGTACGGTCGCCAATCGTGATCAAAAAGTTTTTGGAGGCCACGGTCGGATGTTTCAACACTGCCAAAGCGGCTTCGGCCAAGGGCACACCCGTCAACTCGATGGCCGGTAAATCTGCCTGCAGACGTTGCACATCGCGATGCATTTTGGGTGGCTTGCCCAGTAAAACCTGCATGGGCATATCAACCGGCAGATTGTGATTGAGATCATCGACCAATTGCAGTTGGCGCGCTTCAGTGGCTACGCCCACCACGGCAAACGGGCAGCGCTCACGCTGACTGATATGTTCAAAAATTGGCAAGTCATCAGGGGCAATCGCAAGCACATAACGCTCTTGTGATTCATTGCTCCAGATCTCACGCGGACTCATGCCGCTTTCTTCCAGCGGTACTTTGCGCAAGTCAAAACGTGCCCCCCGATCGGCACCATCCACAATCTCGGGGAAGGCATTGGACAAACCACCCGCGCCGACATCATGAATCGACAGAATCGGGTTTTTATCGCCCAACTGCCAGCAACTGTTGATCACCTCTTGCGCCCGGCGTTCCATTTCGGGGTTGCCACGCTGTACCGAATCAAAATCCAGATCAGCCGTATTGGCACCCGTGGCCATTGAACTGGCGGCACTGCCGCCCATGCCAATGCGCATGCCCGGGCCACCCAGTTGGATCAATAAAGAACCCGGCGGCAGATCATGCTTATGGGTATGCTGGTCGGCAATCGAACCCAGTCCACCGGCAATCATGATGGGCTTGTGATAACCCCGTACCTTGCCTGCCACGTTTTGTTCATACACGCGGAAATAACCGCCCAGGTTGGAGCGACCAAACTCATTATTAAAGGCAGCACCACCGATTGGGCCTTCAATCATGATTTGCAGCGGCGAAGCAATCCGGTCGGGCTTGCCATAACTTTTTTGCTCATTTAGCCGGGCACTCAGTGGCGCACGTTCGGCAAACGGCTGGGTCACATCCTGTGCCGACTCCCACGGCTGGGTTGCACCGGGCAAAAGCAAATTGGAAACCGTAAAACCGGTCAGGCCGGACTTGGGTTTGGAACCACGGCCAGTCGCACCTTCATCGCGAATCTCACCGCCCGCTCCAGTGGATGCACCCGGGAAAGGCGAAATGGCGGTGGGGTGATTATGGGTTTCGACCTTCATCAGGGTGTGGGTCAACTCTTCGCTGGCACCATACACATTGCCATTGGCAAAGCCACGCGGATACCAGCGCTCCGACACCACGCCTTCCATAATGGACGCGTTATCGCTATACGCCACCACCGTGCCTTGCGGCGCAAGCTGATGGGTGTTTTTGATCATCTGAAACAGGGATTTATCCTGCTGCTCGCCATCCACTGTCCAGTCGGCATTAAAGATTTTGTGACGACAATGTTCGCTATTGGCCTGTGCAAACATCATCAGCTCAACATCGGTGGGATTGCGTTGCAACCTGGCAAAGGCATCGACCAGATAATCAATTTCATCGTCTGACAAGGCCAGCCCCATGTCGCTATTGGCTTTGACCAGCGCGGCTTTGCCACCGCTCAAAATATCGACCTGTTCCAGCGCCTTGGCGGGTAGCTCATCAAACAAAGCGGCGGCTTGTTCGCGTGAGTCAATCACCAGCTCGGTCATACGGTCATGCAAGAGGCTGGCAATCTCGGCCAGTTGCGCATCGCTCAATGGCTTGCCCTTGCCGAGCAGACCACCCAGCTTGCCGACCTTGAGGGTCAACGTATATTCCACACCGCGCTCAACCCGATGGATATGCGCAAGGCCGCAGTTATGCGCAATGTCAGTGGCTTTGCTGGCCCAGGGTGAAATTGTGCCAAAACGTGGGATTACCAGTAACTGTGTGCTGTCACCGGACGTTGTTGCCTGAAATGGTTCACCATAGCGCAGCAGACCTGCCAGCTTGTTGATGTCAAACTCGCCCAGCGCGGTATCGGACAACACAAAATGCACGTACTGCGCCGTGACTGCAGCCACATCGGGCGCAATGGACTGAATGGAATTCAGCAAACGGGTACGACGAAATTCGGAAAGCGCCGCAGCGCCAGCAAAGCAGGAAAAATGATGGGTCATGTGTGGTGTGATGGGCGCAGGCCGCGTCAGAGTCATGAAGGGGGAGACGCCTGATTTAGCAATCAGACGGTAAAGCAATCTCAAGCGCGCCATTATAACCGGCTCGTCCTTTTTTATCCCTTGCGGTTCTTGTCTGGTGCGCTTATCTGCTCTGTTGGCTGCTCTGACATGCCCAAATGATGGTAAGGCAAGCAAGTCCGGCCAAGCCAGCAATCTGTATCAATTTGTAACTTGTTCTCATGATTTGCCACCAACTGGCCGATAGACAGATACCCATCTCATGGAGACAAACAAATGAAAACAACATTACAAAACATTGCCAGTATTTCTCTGATTCTTGGTGTTGCCAGTTTGGCTGGTTGTGGCGGTGGCGGCAGTGCTGCAAGCAATACGACCCAAACCAGCAACAATGCACCCATTGAAGGGGTCGCCACCCCCACTAGCGTATCGGTTGTCACTGCCAAAAACGCCAACTAACAAAAAGCAGGGAGACAACTCATGAAAAAATTTTCAATCCGCGTCAGTCACTTCTCAACCCATCTCACACCACTTGCCGCCGCATTGCTGGCGCTGTCCAGCAGCAGCGTGCTGGCTGCGCCGCCACAAAATTCGGCCTATGCGACAGATGCGCAACGCAGTTATGTGCAAGATGCCACCTCGGAAGGCATCAATTCGGTCAATATGATTTCCTGCATCATGAGTTCAATGCGTCCTGACGCGCTGGTCAATCAGGGTAATTACAACGCACTGATCGACAAGAAAAAATGCGAGAACAAGGGCGGCGATGCCGGTGGCAATTCTGGCAGCAATGCACCCGACTACATGAGTGCGGTGGTGACTGCCACACGCGCTTCCAATAACGATCCGATGCTGGTCAAATCCTGGCTCAATTTCGAGGAAGACAACCACGCAATGACTGTCTTCGTCAACATCAATGCCTCGCAAGCACCAACGGCCAGCAATCCCTATGGCCAGTTTCGAATTGATTATTGTGGCAAACCCGGCGGCAGCGGTGCGTGTTTCTTTAACGGATTTCTGGATGCCACGGCCAGCGGCATTCAATACTTTGAAATTTCCAATAACGGCAACCAGGCCATGACCACGGCACTGCAACTCAATGCATCCAGCACTGCGGCTGGCAACGGACGCTTGCAGTTGAGTCAGGGCAGTCAGCAAAGTGACTTTCTGTTTGCTTATAACGCCGACTTTTTCCGCCGTCAGGACAGCGGTGGTGACCAGTGTTTCAGCCGTGATGCAGCAGATTCGGATACCCAGTTTTCGGTCTGGCGTTATGGTCTGTACGATGCCGTCACTGGCGCGCGGATCGAGCGCAGTTCCGGCTTTCCGATTGAATTCAGCAACGGTGGTCAAACTTATCGCGGCTATCTGGGTTACTTTGGCCTCTCCTTGCCCAACGATGCCATGAGTCTGTTGAATAATGGCTCGACCGTGCAGCGAGTGGAATACGGTGGCGGTGGCAGCCCGGTGAAAACCGATTACAGCATCGTCAAGGCTGCAGGCAAGCTGCACAAATACAGCAAGCAAACCCGCACTCTGGCCGAGATGGACAAAATTCGCTTCCAGACCTTTGTGGGCGATGCCAGCAGCCTGTTCAATGGTGCCACCAGCTATGCCCAATACGAGTTCTACTGGGACAATACAGCGGGCACCTTCAAGGCCACCATGGTGATGAACTGTAATCAGAACGGTTGCCAGAACAGTGCCCTGCCCAGTGAACAGGCCGTGGATCGTTCATTCTGGGCTGCGCAGAACGGAATTCAGGGCTGGTCACAATCACTCGGTGGTGAGGTATTCATTTCACTGGCGGGTGTCAATGGTGCAACACCCGCCAGTGCCATCAATGTGATCTATCGGACTGAGGATCTGGTTTATCCCAATGACATGCCCACAGCGCTGTATTGCATCAAGGACTGCCCGACTGCCGCCAGCATGGGCAGCTTTTTTGCCAACGGCAGCAGCGATCCATCACCCTTTGTGGCCAATACCGCCAATAACTGGAATCCCACCAGCGCAGGCAATATTGTCAACTACACCACCGACAGCAGCAGCGCACTCTTGAAAGACAGCAATAGTGCCGCCGTGGTGTTTACCGATGCTGCAGCCATCAGTCAAAAGCCGCAATACCAGTATGGCGTGCGCAGTGGCCGATTATTTAGCAGCCTGGCTGGCGCTGAGTGCAGCAACGGCTCAGGCACCTATTGCGACAGCAAGGTCAATGAGCTGGACACTTATTATGTGTGGGAAACCGGCGCACAAAGCTGGAACCAGTTTGCTGCAGCCAAGGACAGTAGCGGTAATGTAGTCACTTTTGATGCACCACTCAATGTCCATTACGCCGTGCCCAACGGCAGCGTCTACGGCCAATACGCTGGCAAGAATATTGTGCTGCAGTATGGCGGCTTTGGTGATCTGTGGGGCATTCCCGGCAAATGCGTGTCCCCGCTGAACAATCAGGAAGTACAGTGCGGTTCCTCAGGTGAAAACCGTTATGTACCAGAGTTTGTGATCCCGCAAGATGTGACTGCCGGTGTGGTCACCGCCAATGGTCACAGCTATCTAGTCAAGTGGCTGGAACGCGAGATCCGGTTGGCCAAGAAGAATCCAAGCGTCTGTACTGCGGCTGGTTTGAACTTGCCTGCCAATGTCGCCTTGCCCACCGCCAGCAGTCTGGTTGATCCTTCGAGCACCATGGGCACGCAACCCGTTGTCAGCACTGCGCCGCGCGTGATTCATGGTGAGGTGAAATATTGACGTACTTTTAAGGAAGACAAACCGGACGAAGCAACCGTCATAAGCAGGTAGTCAAGGCTTACCGGTAACCGCGGCCAGCCGGTCTGCACAACCCAGACCGGCCACCATTCAACCGTTTTTGGCTCACACCATGATATGCACCTGAAATTCTCCATCCTTGTTTCAGCCATGCTGCATGGTGTGTTTTTTTATTCCTGGCTGTGGCTTCATCACGAAGTCACAGCCGACCCGCCAACACCGGCGGTCACGCTGACCTTGTGGCTGTCGCATGTGCCCCAAACCAGTCAGTCATCCGCAGCGACGCTTGAAAAAACACGCACAACCAAAACAGCAACAGTCATATCTGTTCCAATACCTGCACCACCGCATCGCTTAACCCGCCCAACACTGGCCACTCAAACCAGCTTGATCAAGCCCGCCACCACTTTGAACCAGACGATGGCTGAGTCAGTGGCGGCGTCTTCAACAATCCAACCGCAACCAGCCAATCCGGCAACAACGACTGTCGCTGCGTCAACCACACCAGAATCGATTAATGGCATCGCCTTGCCAGTCAGCCTCAATCTGCCCTTTGCTCATCTGGCACAGCACGTGGATCAAGGCAATACTGGCAACACGGCCAAAACCAGCGCTGCAAGCCATCCGGCGGAATTGACGATAGCCGAAACCTCGCCCAACCCTCAGCGGATGAGCATGCTGCTACGCCAACAACAAATGCAGCGCGATGCCATTCAGGCCGAGTTATATCGCCTGACGCTGATGACCGTAGGTGACCGGTTGGAAGATCATGCCGAAGGACATTGCTGGATCAACCGGCAACCCAGCCCCGACCAGGATGCTTTGCAATGTGAAAGTGATGCCTTGTTAACGATGATGCAGCAACACGCACAACAAATTGTGCGGCTGCTGGATACCTTGCGCGCCATGGGCGATCCGGTCAAGGGTTTTCAGCTGACACGCCATGCGCAGCGCATCCTGCTCGACCGGCTTTGACTGAAATACGATTAATTATTTAACGGTTGAACTTTTAAAAAAATCAAAGTGAATCCTGTCGACACTCTGACGCTTCAACACCGTGACAGCGTTTTTCTTGATACGCCTGGCACCTTGTAGACAAACACGCTGGCCTGCAACAAACCCTCAAGCCAATTTGTCGGCCGTCTGGTTGACCTGTTTGACCAGGTCATTCACCATCTGGCGCTGCTTGTCATCCTTGAGCTGACCATCCGCATCAAACGCCTGCCCTGCCGCACCGATGGCCACCTGACTGGGATGCACGATGCTGCCCAGGTTAGTCAAGATCTGCCGCACATGCACCAGCCCGCGCAGACCGCCCAACGCACCAGGAGACGCCGCCATCAAACCCACCACCTTGCCCTGATAAGGCGCGGCACCATTATTGCCACCTTCCAGTTTGCTGGTTGGGCGTGACACCCAGTCAATCGTATTTTTGAGCAAGGCAGTGATGGAGCCGTTGTACTCGGGCGCGGCAATCAACACAGCTTGATGCGCCAGAAACAGTTTTTTCAGCGCAATCGCGGCGTCGGGCACGCCACTGTCGACTTCCAGATCACCCTGATAGAGCGGCAAGTCGTAGTCTTTCAATTCAATCAGTGTGACCTTGGCACCTTGCTGTTCGGCCAGACGTGCGGCGACATGAATCAGCTTGCGATTGAATGAGTCTTTGCGGGTACTGCCTGCCAATGCCAGAATACTTGCCATGATTGCCCCAATGCTGAAGTGATGTGGAAGGTTAGAGAAAAAACAATACCTCTTAAGCGGATTGCTTCTTGCTAGGATAGCCCTGTGGCTATGATTGTCTGTCAGAATTGTCCGAGAAATTGTTCAAGGTGAATCGAAAAATATACTATATAGAGGTATTTTTTAAAGACCAATATATACGCACTAAAGCGATTAATATTAGCTCATACTCCCTGAAATAACCCTATATTTGAAAAATATTGATTGCTTTGAGACAGTTTGAAAACGGCCGCGATTATTGCGCAAAAGCTGCACCAACCGTTGCACCAAACCCGGTAAAAAGCTTATTTGTAGAAATGGACTGCCCCATGACTGACCTGCGGCGTTTTGCGCCAGCCACTGAACGCAACCGCGAACCCATCCTTGAGATTCTCAAGGCCATTTTGCCGCGCCAGGGCACGGTGCTGGAAATCGCCAGTGGCACGGGCGAGCACATCACCTGGTTTGCCCAGGCCATGCCGCATTTGTCCTGGCAACCAAGTGACGTCGATGCGCCATCGCGTGAATCCATTAACGCCTGGATTGCCCACCAACAGCTTGGCAATGTGCACGCCCCGCTGGCACTGGATGTCATGCAGCCCGACTGGCCGGCATTACCCAAACTCAACCCGCCGATTCGCGCCATACTTTGCATCAACATGATCCACATTTCACCCTGGGCAGCCACCCTCGGCCTGATGCAACATGCCGCCGATATTCTGTCCGAAGGCGGCCTGCTCTATACCTATGGCCCCTACCAGCGCTATGGCCAACAAACCGCGCCCAGTAATGCAACCTTTGAAGTATGGCTGAAAGAACTCAACTCCGAATATGGCGTGCGGGATATGGAAGCCGTTGAACAAGCTGGCTTTGATGCGGGCCTGATCCTCGCACAAATCAACCCCATGCCCGCCAATAACTTCAGCCTGGTGTTTCGCAAGGCGACGATTTAAATGGTTTGGGTTTGAAAGACTGGTTCGAACTGCCAATTGCCAAGAGCTCGAAGTTAAGCAGATATAAAACTACGCAGCTTTAACACGGGGACAGAGTATTACTCTGTCCCCAGACTCCGTTGATAAAACTTTACAGCTCAAACAAGTTGTTTTCTTCGTGTCTTAGCGGAGAAATATATAGAATTTAAATATTTTTCTTGGCGGTTTAAATCAACCCTTCACCACTACCCGGCCACCTTTTGCAGCACTGAAAAAATCGACTTGGGTGGCACGCAGACAAAGCCGGCATCTTTTTTATCCAGACTATTTTTTTGCATGGTCACTTTGCGAGGGGCGGCATCGGTGTTGTCATCTTCTTCGCCTTTGCCCGTCACTACACGCCATTGGCTGTCCGTTGCCAATTTACCATCTTGCCAATTGAGTACCAGCTTTACAGGTTTGGCTGAACGGTTCACACCCAACAGGCTGCGCTGGCTCTGGTCGGCACTGCGCATGGCAACCAGGCGCAAATCATAACCACCCGCATAGCTACCATCGACCTTGCCCTCATAAGCAGTTTGCACCACCTTATCGAGCAGCGCTTCACGCAGTGCACGCAAACCCCAGTAAACCGGGTTGGGATAAACGGTATTTTGCTGGCGATTCCAGCGAAACAATTGCCATGGGCCTTCCACACCCAGCGCATGCCAGTTGGAAGCCTCGACCATGGGATCGGGAATGATAGCCAGCATAAAATCGGCCGATGACAAGGCACCGCCCAGGCTATTGCCTTCGTACCAGCGGTCTTCCCACTTACCAATCAAGGGCTGACTGGGCCAGCGCGCATGCTCGGTAATCAGCACCTTGCCATCGGCCCCGCGTGCCGACCACACCTTTTTCAGCTCTGCCAGATAGTCAAGCGACTTGGGAATCGACATGCCATCGTAGTAAGGATGAAACGCCACCTTTTTGACCTGACTCACCTGCCCCTGCGCCAGCAACGGATCAAACTCATTGCTCATCGACAATTTGTTTTCCCAGGGTGCAGTCTTGCCATTGGCCACCCAATCCAGATCAGGATAGACCTTGGACACGTTTTGCACAACCGCATTGCTTTGCGCCAGATATTGCTTGGCCGACCAGTAAATCGGCTTCCAGTCCAGTTCGTTACCCAGCTCCCAATAAGCAATCGGACAGTCCTTGCCGCTCACGCAATGCAGCGGCCCGGTCTTGAGATAGTTGGCAATATCAAGCACATTCTGACTGATGATATTGGCCGATTGCGGCTTGAGATACGGCCCGACCAGATTCATGGTGAGGATCGCCCGGCCATTGACCTGCGTAAGAAACTGCGTGAACTCGGGCAAGCCAAACTGTGGCGTCACATACATATTGAAATCAAACAGAATTGGCGTGCGTTGCGCCGATGCTTTCATCGCCATATTCCAGTCAAACCAGTTGGACGGCGTGCCCCCCGGATAACGATACAGCGCCCCCGCAAAAGGTTGCAGATACTCAACCACCTCAAGCTTGACCTGGCCATCTTTGGTGAGGCCAACCTGGAATGCCCACCAAGGCAAATTGAAGCCAAATAGCTCACGTGGCACCTCACTACGCACCAACGCAGCAGGATTGATCTGCACAACAGTCTCACGACTACCTGTCACGCAATCACTGGCCCGCACAGGCAGCATCAGGCTCCACAACAAGCCAGCACAGCCAGCAGCTTTAAGAAGTTGCATCAGCTTGTTCCTTTTCTTTCGCATTGGCCCAACCATATAACAAGGCTGGAATAAATAACAAACGGGCATCCTGAAATGACGGCGAACTCATCGAGAGTTGCAGCATATACAACATACTGGAAGCAGCGCCCAACCAATAAGCGCGGGGTGGCCCGTTATTTTTCAGCGCCCGGCTCACGGCATGTGCAAAGAGAAAGAAGTAGGCCAGCAAGAGAAAGCCACTGCCGATATAGCCTGCCTCAGCAATCGGGTTGGGCCAGTACATATCCATCAGATAATTCTCACGACCATACCACCAATAGTTTTTAAATCCCAACTCCTCATAGACGGCCTGATTGTATTTTTCAGCACCTGCGCCACCATAGGTACCCAACCCAGAACCCAATGGAAAGTTTTTGTTTGCCAGCAACACACTACCGGCAAAAATCTGGGCGCGGGGATGTTCGACATGACCGCCCTCACCCAGACCCCAGGTAGAGGCTTCTTTAGTCATATTGTCGGAAAAGACAATCCAGAAAGTACCCAGCAGGACCACCATTGCGGATACCGCCAACAAGGTATTGATCTTGACGCGCTCAGGCTTGATCAACATCAGGATCAAACCAAGACAAGCGACAGCACTTAACAGCTCTTGGCGTTGCACTGAACAGACCAGCATCAGCAAATACATGATCAGAAAGAATAGACTCTTTCGATCAAACTGTTGATTCATGAACATACGAATCGCACAAAGAATGGCCAGATTGGCACTGGCTGATGCCAGCATCGAAGAGTGCTCAAAAAAACCAACCGCACGTGAAGGAAAAAAGTTGGCAGGATCCGCCGAAAAATCAATTTTGGTGAAGAGGCCATAATACGCCGCTGGGGAAGCCCATTCCCATAAAACAAAAACCAGCATAAGGAACCAGACAGTATTGATCATCGTCCAAACACTCTTTTCGGTCACCTTGTCCCAGCGCACACCAAAACCAAAAACGATCAGCAGGAAAGGCTTGAAATCAGCAAATAACTGAAAAGCAACCGCCGGAATCGTGGTGGTATGACCATACATGGTGGACATCAGACCGCATAAAAGAAAAATGGCAAAACTGCTTAAAGCCAGGTACATCCAGAAATTATTGCGGGCTTTTAAAGATCGCAAAAAGAACGGAATACCGACCAGTGATGCCCCAACCATATAAAACTGCCAGTAGGCAAACAAACCAGGTTTAATGAATCGTCCGACCAACGGAAAAATCCAGAAACCTGCAAATGCGCCCATTAACAGCAGATCAGCAGTATTAGGTTTGAAACGCAGCAGCAAAAGCATCAATATCAATATACCAATACCTAATAAACCCAGCAGTACCGGCATGCCGCCAATACCGGCTACCAAACCTAAAAGAATCAGCACCAGCAACGCCGTCAGATTGATCAGGCCGAGTCTTGAAAGTTGAAATGGCAACAGCGACATCACTGAGCGGCTCCCAACAGATTTGACGCTAAGGTTTTAGGCATGATCGTACTCATTAATGACCGTTCCTAAAACTTGCGCACCTGATTCACGCAGACTGCGCGCCAGTTCCTTTTGTTGCACCAATAAGCTAGTGTCTTGCTTGCTGATTAAAATGGATTGGCCACATAAATTGGCCACAATCTGTCCTTCCATGCCAGATCGGGAAGACATGGTATCAATGATGATAATGTCAAATACCTTATTGGCTTCCTGCAAAAGCTTTACAAAGCGATCTTCTTTGAGAAGATTGTATGAGCCTTCAAATAATTTGCCAGCCGTCATGACAGACAGGTAAGGCAATCCCTCAATCTGTTCAACCACATCTACCCCAGCCTTGCCGGACAATACTTGGGACAACCCGCGCAGATTTTCAAGTTTAAAAAGAATATGCTGACAGGGATTGATGAAGTCGGCATCAATCAGAAGCGTCTGCTTACCCAATTGCGAAAATGAAATTGCCAGATTGGCCGCAATATAACTGCGTCCCTCATTACGATCAGCGCTGAGTATTGCCAATGCCTTGTTAGTTGGCTGGCTCTTTAACCAGCTAACTTGTACCTGGCTCCGCAAGTCTCGAAACTGCTCGGCTTGCTTGCTGACCGGATGAAATGCCGTGATCAGGAATTGACTCAGATTGCGGTCCGCCTTGCTGAACCAGGTATGCCCATATTGCTGCGACAGGGCAAAATCGATATCTTGCTGAGTGAGGATGCCTAACAGGATTGCAACTTCACCAAAGCGCATCCGGTGGGTGGCCTGATAGTCAATCACCCGCTTGAGATCGGCTTCCTGTAAGCGTCCTGCTTCCAATAAAGTTTGCCCAATTCGGTCATCACGGTAATCTGCCTGATAAGTGCTATTTTGTTGGCTCGCTGATGGCTCGACACGAGCGTCATCATCATTGGTTAAGATTTCTTTATCGATTTTTCCCGCCGACGACAACAAACCATTTGAACTATTCAAAGTAGCCAAGACATTAGTTTTTAACGACTGTTGAATATCGCTGACAAGCCGTACCCGCCGCTCCAATAATTCATTGAGTAAAGCCAGGCAAAGACCAAAGAAAATACCAACGGGCAATGACAACACTCCAATCAAAAAGATGCCAGGATTTTTGGCTTCTATTGGTGCTACCGCACGCGCCAAAACAGCACCGTCACCACTTTGCGGCGCACCTTCCAGTTTGGCGCTTAACAAACGTTGCTGTAAAAGTGCATCATCGCGCTCGCTATCCTTTAATTCTTTATTAAGACGAGAATAATTATCTCTGACCTGATGAAAAGCTTGCATCCTGGCTTTATGCGCGGTGATAGCCTGTTTAAGTTGTGCGGCAAGATCATCCATACCTTGTCTACTGGTATTCATCGACTGCTTGAGGTGACTCATTTGCTGTTGCAAAGCCACTTCCTGTGTTTGTAATTGCCGTTTTGTTTTTTGATAGAGCGGATAATTTTCGCCATACTGATTAGCCAGTTCGTGCAATTTTCCCTGCAAGGTAATCACTTCGGTTTTCAAAGATTGCACAGCTGGATTGACGTTGATTTCATCGCTCGACTCCGGTTGTTGAGCCACATTGTCAACACCATGCAACCTGGCCTGTTCTACTTCGACGCGTGCAAGCTGACTATTTAATTGCTGCAACCAGGCGGTATCAATATCAATGATCGTGTCAAATTCTTGCTGATGCTCACGCGCCTTATTGAGCCTGCCGATCAAATCCGTGATCCGGCTGTTATCAAGTTCAAGTAATGGCGCCTCGTCCTGAAATATCTTGTTGAGTGCCAATTGACGACTGCGCAATGCGATTCTTTCGTTCTCAAACTCATTCAAGACAGTCGCTTCCTGGCGCCGTTCATTGACCAAACGCTGGTTACGTACCGATTGACTCTGCGTCAATGCTGCCAATCGGGCTTTGGCATCATGAACCATGTATAAGTTTTCACTTTCATAAGACAGCAGCTTCATACGTGCCTCATCCAAAGACACCTTTTGCTGCCTGATACTATCCTGCAAAGAAGCAATATATTGATCATATTGCCGAGCTTTGATCCGGGCACTCACCCGGATGTAACTATCCAGGATGGCATTGTTGAATTGAATGGCTGCATCAGGCGTACTTGCCGAATAATCCAATTTGAAAATATTACGTTTTTGAACCTGTGTCATGACCAGTCCTTTGCGTAACCAATCCATCGCAAACTGACCATAATCACCCTTGCCATGCCATTTTTTTTGCCACATAGCGTGCAACTGAGGATCTTCATTCAACTTAAGCTGGCTAATTGCTTCTTGCAAAACAGCATCGCTATAAATTAAATCCATCTGTGTGGATACCACATCAGCAGGCAAAGGCTCGGGAAGTGGTGCGTTGTCTTCGGTTTTAGGCAGTTTGGCACTGACAACAAGTTGACTTGTCGCCGTGTATTTTTTGGGCATGATGGCCCCTGTCAGCAATGCTGTACCCAAAAAAATCAGTACCGCAGCTAACACAATTTTCTGACGCGCTTGAATGATCCGTAAAAAGAGTCGGAACGACACGGCCTACTCCACAATGACTGTCCGGCTTAGCATTCCAGCATTATGGACTCGGGTAAAACGGAAGGATGTGACAAGCTTTGGGAATTGTTGATAATTCTTGGGAACTCGACTTTAGATACGTCGGATTAACGCAGGTGATTCTTGAGATAATCAGTCAATGGCCTCTCAAGAATCAGATAAATGCCCAAACACACGGTGATCATCAATATCAGGATCAGTACCACAGCAATGTTGGGATCAATAAATCCAGATTTTGCCAATAACACCGCAATGGCTGGCACCATGATTGGGTGAAACAGATACAGAGAATAAGAACTGTCACCCAATAGCAAAAGTGGTTTGCTCATAAATTTTTTCAACTGCGGCTCTAAAAATGCGACTGCTGAAACAATGAACGCCGAAGGTGGTGCCCAGCGATAAAAATCTGGCCAGATCAGCTCCGTTTCAATATGCGGTTGCATAAACAGAACGACAAAACCGATGATTAACATTGTCACACTCAGCCAGACGGGTGGTCTGAATCCTTTAAGACAAAGCTGTCCAAGCAACATGCCCATCAGAAAATACAAGATGAGCGGTCTGCTATACAACACAATTGCCGGATAGCCTTCGTCGGACTGGATCATATAATTAATTGACGCCAGAATACAAAAGAAAACCAGCATATAAGGCAGTGGGGGTCTCCTCAGAAACAACATCGTGGCAAACACGAGATAGAAAAACATTTCATAAGTCAACGTCCAACCCACTGCATGAATCGGACGAATCAAGCCTTCGACATTGCGTGCCGGTATAAAAAGATAGGAAGCCAGTGTGTGCCAGATTTCAAAACTTGAATGCAAGGCAACTGCCGGTATCAAAAGAACTACCAACAACTTGATGGTCGTGACCAACCAATACATGGGCACAATACGAATCAGGCGACGCTTGAGAAATATCTTCCAGCCATTTACCTGCCCCATCAGTTTTTGCGACGACACCATCATCACAAAACCACTGATGATGAAAAACATATAAACACCCATGGCACCGTTGTGCCAGGTAAAGTAATCAGGATCAATTCTTTCTGAAACGCCAAATGTTGTATGTGCGATCAATACAAAAAAGGCAGCAACAAAACGCAAAGCCTGAATTCCCAAATATTGTTGTTGATTTTGTTCTGGTGCAGCCATTGACATAGCAATTCTTTAAGCACGATTAGGTTGGATAATCTGTTGAGTCATCGCCATCAGGCTGCTGTGGCTTCATTTTTAATTTTTTTTGATCCGCGTAAGCGCTTGAGCCATTCTGTCAGCGGCAATTCCAGATAATGATAAAAAAGCAGACTGACAATCGGATTGACGATCAGACACACCATCAACAAGAACTGCGGATTGAGCCAACCGAGCTTGATGAAAATCACACCGATTGCGGGTATCAGCATCGTATGAAACAGATACAAGGAATAGGATGCATCACCAAGTAATAGCAAAAGTTTCGGCATTCTACCCGCAATGGCAGGCTCCAACAAAGCGATACTTCCTACCAACAGCATGGCTGGCAATCCCCAGTAAACAAAACGCCAGGCCAGTACCGGCATCGACAAGGCGGCATCTTGTGGTGTAAAGAAATGCATCAAAGCAGCCGCCAAGACAATACCCAGCAAACCAATCGGGGCAGGTACGCTTATTTTTTTCAGGCATAGCTGAGCGATCAACATGCCCATCACAAATTCAAGTGTCAAGCCATCCAGAAACATCCAGACGGCAGGCGAATAGACCGTTTTAAACAACAGACCACAAAGAGTCAGAATGCTAAATAGCACCAGACTGATCAGCACTGGCGAGAAACGTATGAACATGGCTGCCGCAAAAACCAGATAGAACAACATCTCAAAAGAGAGTGTCCAGCCCACTGACAAGATTGGCAAAATATCGCCATCCGCATTCCGACTGGGAAAAAACAAGTACGAGGAAAGTACCCGCTCTGCGGTGAGTTGCGTGTGTAAGGCCAGCGCAGGCATCGCCAAAACCAGCAACAGCTTGAGTGTCGTCGCAATCCAATACATCGGCACGACACGAATCATGCGTCGCTCCAGGAAGATCGTCCAGCCATTGGGACGATCCAGCAAACGCTGGGCAGACATGGTCATCACAAAACCGCTGATGACAAAGAAAATATCAACACCAGCTAAACCAGTGCGCCAAAAATCCTTGACTGAGCCATGCATAAGGCGCTCAGCAATCATGGCACTGGCATGGGTAGCCACCACCAACAAGGCCGCAAAAAAGCGTAACGCCTGAATCCCCGTGTATTGATGTTGTTGGTCGACTGGCTTCATCGGCACTTCTTGAAAATGGATAAGGTCGGATTAGCTCCCGACTCAAAGCAATAGCCGACAAATGGTAGCAACCTAGCTTGAGCTAGTCGTTGAACAATTCACAAAATGACAGAGTTATTTTTTTGTCCTCGTTAAATAGTTCTCAATTGCCAGATACATTGGCATATTGTTTTGATACCTTTAGTGGTTTGAAGATAAATTAGGATCACTAAAGCTTTAAACACTTCACAGTAACCTACTCTTGTAGTTAAACGATCAGTCAGTATATTGACCAACAGACGCTTCATTTAGAAAACTATCTCATCGACTCTTTTGTAAGGTACAAATGACCTCACAAACAATTTGCTTGGATCGGCAATTACGCTTTTAATAGTCAGTATCACACATGACCGTGCCGATTTATTTTCATACCATCTATCATGAACCAGAAGAAGTTGCGGCTCTACCTGGCATTGTTTGTTGCCGGAATGCTTTTACTCGTCACGTTGCTTTTCCTGCGTTACAGGCTCGCTCCTATCGTCAGCCTGGGTCGTGGTTTATTCATGGACATGACGCACCCCACTGGCACACTGGTTCTAGAAACCGCGCCTGGCTTTATCATCGCACCTCAAGTCTCAGGTTCTACAGAACAAGCTAACGATACGAATGTGGCCAGTAAAAAAACCCACGATTGGCCGAGCTTTAACCGCTCTTTGACTGGCGAACGTTTTACGCCATTGACAGAAATCAACAATGATTCTGTCCAGTCACTCAAAGTCTTGTGCAGTTATGACACTGGCCAATATTCAATTTTTCAGACTGGTCTGTTGATGGTTGATGGCATGCTAATTGGTACCACTGAGCGCGATATATTTTCACTCGATCCAGGCAATTGCCAGGAAAACTGGCGTACTCATGAAACCTTTAAGACTGGCTTGTTACAAGGCGTCAATCGGGGGGCTGCCTATGCGGATGGACGATTATTTCGTGGCTCGCAGGACGGCCAGGTATTGGCTTATGACAGCAAAACCGGACAAAAGCTATGGAGCACGCTGATTGCCGATGCCAGCAAAGGCGAATCGGTTTCTGCAGCGCCGATTGCCTGGCACGGGAGGGTATTCATAGGCAATGCGGGTGGTGATTTTAAAGGTGTCAAAGGCCGGATGTATGCACTGGATGCTGCCACCGGCAAAATCATCTGGGAATTTTATCTGGTGCCTAAAGACCACCAAGCTATCAACCGCAGTCCTTCGCAAGACAGTCAGGCTGACGCTGTAGCAAGCTGGGGCAATGCCAATGATGTTCCCATTTCTGGCGGTGCCAGCTGGACAAGCTATTCGCTCGACCCAGATACCGGGCGACTGTATATACCTGCTGGCAATCCTGCACCCGATTTTGTTAAAGGTGCCCGTGCTGGTGACAATCTTTATTCGGGTTCGGTGGTCATACTTGATGCGCTGACCGGCCAATATCTGCAACACCTGCAGCTTGTACCACATGACTGGCATGACTGGGATGTGTCCAACGCACCTGCCATTTTTCAAACCAGAGGTGGCAGGAAAATACTTTCCGTCGCTCCCAAGAATGGTTATTTATATGGATTTGATCTTGCCAACCTGCAACCCCTGTATCGCAGCGCGATTACCCGTATTGAAAATGCCGAGGCCGAATTTTCCACCGAAACCGGTACCCATTTTTGCCCTGGTTCAATGGGTGGTGCCGAATGGAATGGCCCTTCATACAACCCCAAGACCAATCTGGTCATGGTGGGTGAAATTGACTGGTGCACAACCGTCACCATGCAAAACACAGCACAAATCAAAGACACCCAAAACGGGGCAACCTGGGCAGGAATGGCCAGCCGCAACCCCTTTCACACCTTTGGCAAACAAGACCCACATCAGGATTGGGCCGGCTGGCTCTATGCCACCGATGCCGATAGCGGTGCCTGGCAGTGGCGTCTGAAAAGCAATTACCCCATTTTGAGTGGTGTGACGAGTACTGCCGGTGATCTGGTTCTTTTTGGCGATATGGGTGGCAATTTTTATGCGGTTGATGCACGTACTGGCCAGCAACGCTGGGGAGAAAAGATTGGTGGTGCCATTGGTGGTGGCGTCATTACTTATGAATATCATGGACAACAAAAAATTGCGGTCGCCACCGGCATGACATCCGTACTTTGGCCAACTGAATCAGTCACCGCCAGGGTGATCATATTGGGCTTGCCTTGACCCAAGGATGACTAAATCCGGTTGTCGGTGCTTTTGACAAAGCCCGGGAAAACCCTGGCACTTTTGACGACCAACAAGACTGAACCCCAATCAAATAGACGTTGGAACACATTTTGCGATAGGTTGCAAAATGCATTTTGGTCCATTTTACAAAGTGCCACTCAAAAAATAGCCAGGGGGTTGTCAAAATGTCTCTTCCAATGACGGAGGACACGCGCGGCGCGTTCACCACACTTGCTGATCGTTTAGCTGCGGCCAATAATCGCCCTACCGGTTTTGACTATATGCGCATCACCTTGGCCTTATTGGTGGTGTGTTGTCATACCATCAATGTTTGCTATGGTGAAAAGATCAATCAACTGATTTGGAATAGTCCAGCACGCTCGGTGTTGGCGCTGATCTTGCCCATGTTTTTTGCATTAAGCGGCTTTCTGGTTGCGGGCAGTTTTGAGCGCTGCCGCACACTGGTGTCGTTTGCCGGTTTGCGCATTATTCGCCTGTTACCAGCCCTGGCGGTCGACACGTTAATCGGGGCACTTTTGTTAGGCCCACTGTTCACGGATTTACACCTCTCCGATTATTTTTCGGACCCGCAATTTAGCAGTTATTTTCTCAATCTCATTGGTGAGATCCATTATTATTTGCCTGGTGTCTTTGCCCACAACCCCTGGCCCAACTCAGTCAATCTGCAACTCTGGACGTTACCGTTTGAACTTGCCTGTTACGCCAGCATCAGCATTTTGGCCTTACTGGGTATCGCACAAAGGCCACGCCTGATGCTGTTCAGTGTCGTCAGTTTGAATATTCTTTTCATTATTTACTATGTGCTGATCAAAGGCGTCAAACCCATCTCCACCGTCTCCGGACCAATCTTGTTATTGTGCTTTTTATTTGGCATCACGATGTACCTGTTTCGCCAGAAAATTGTCTGGACTCATGGTTTTGGCCTGCTTTCCCTCTTTGCCAGCCTGATATGCTTATCCATACCATTGGGTGATTATCTGGCACCGATTCCAGTGACGTACCTGACCGTTTATCTGGGTCTGATGCAACCCAGGAAAAATCAGTTTCTGACGAGCGGTGACTATTCCTATGGGATTTTTCTTTATGGCTTTCCGGTTCAACAGGCGGTTGCGGCGGTGCTTGGCCCAACCGGCCAGCACTGGTATTTGAACCTGCTGGTCTCCTTGCCCATCATTGCCATGCTGGCCGGCTTTTCGTGGTGGTGTATTGAAAAACCGGCACTGCGTCTGCGCCCTTGGCTGCTGAAACTGGAAGATCAGACCATTCGTTTTGCTGAAAAAATCCCCGGTGGCAAGTTGATCATGCCCGGACTGGGCATTCATCATTAGCCGTCAAACCATTCAATTTGGCAGAGTATCGTTATAAATACCCCATCTCAGGTGCGTAAATAAACAGTCTAAATTTATACTAATACCCAGTATAAATTTAGACTGTTTATCAGCCCTTGTGCGCCAGGATCTCTCGGGCCATGGCCAGGCCGCTTTGCCAGGCCGACTCAATCCGCCGATCCGGGTGACGGGCATGGTCGGAATCACCAGCCATGAGCCAATCTCCGCAGGCGCCCACCCGATAATCGGCATCCCACAAATAGGGCTCAATCATGGGATTCGCAGGATAAGCGTATAGCCAGCGATGTACCACGGCATGTACCGGACGTTGATTGGTTTGCATGACTTCCTGAAAAGCGAGCAGCAGTTTATCGCGCACACGGTCATCAGCTTCATCCAGATTTTCGGCCGACCAGACCGGATTGGCATGCACCACCCAACGCTCGCCCGCACGGCGACCAGGTTTACCGGATTCGTGGGCAATCATGCCCAGACGATGATGTGGCGGATATTGCAAGCCCCTGCCCTGCATGACATGAGCCACCGCATCAGCCGGCAAGGCATCGGCAAAGGCCAGCATCAACACCCAAACCGGCAAAGACTTGACCTTGCGTACCCGGGCTTCGAGCCAGGGTACCAGAATCAGCAAATCAGCCGCTTGCTCGGCGGGCGCGGCCACTACCAGGACGTCAAACAGACCATCGGTGAGCTCCATATCATTATCACTGCTGGCAATGTCGATCTTCACACTCCAGCGTTGACCAACAGCTTCAATGCGTTTGACACGATGGTTAAGCCGCAGCGTCATCTGATCTTTCAGACTATCGGCCAAGGCTTGCACAATATTGTTGATGCCGGGCTGGCCCAGATGCAATTGCGCATCATGCGGCCAAACCTGAGTCTGCCCCAGCTCACGCAGGCAGGCCGCCAACTCGGGCGTTTGAACGGTGAAACCTTGGGCACCGTGGTCAAAACCACCCAGCTCGGTCTGGCGGGTGGCCATGCGTCCACCCACACCAGCGCTTTTATCAAATAACGTTACGGTATATCCGGCCTTGGCCAATGCCTGTGCACAAGCCAGTCCGGCAATACCGGCCCCAATGATACCAATAGAAGAAGAGCGATTCGTCAAGATAGCTAATCAAAAAGTGAAATGGGCTCTAGTTTAACTTTGTTGGATGATGAATAGGTTGATGCGACCGCATATTGATGAATGTCAACCAATATGGGTTGGTTGCTGCATCCGGCATAAGCACTCAGACAGTGGCAATATCCATATAAAAAAGCTGGCCACAAAGGGCCAGCAAAGGTGGGAGACAGCGGGATAAATCGATCAGGCTAAAACCTAGCTAAAGCCAGGCCGGATACAGTGTGTTTGCGATGTTGTCTACTTGCCTGCCTACTCATGGTCGGCAAAGGTATTGACCACATTCAAGATCAATCGGGTTCCGACCACGACACCAACAGCGGCGGCAATACCCGCGGTTTTCCAGGGGTTGGCATGCACATAGTCGTTGACCTTATCGGCGCTGGCGTAGATTCGATCCAACACAGGACCTTTACTTTCTGTGAAGGTGGCCTTAGCAGATTGGAGCTTGCTTGAAAACTCTTCCTTGAGTTTTTCAAAACCTTCGCCACCGGTTTTTTCGGCTTGCGCGAGCAGCTCTTCCACATCGCCGATAAAACGTTGATATTGATTGCGCAATGCCTCTTCCGTTTTACTAGCTGTTTCGGCGGCGTTATCGAGTGCTTCATCAAGTTGAGGGGATTTGATTTCATTCATGAGAACTCCTGTCAATTAGGTCAATAGTTAAGACGTAGCTTGCTATCTGATAATGTCGAAATGTTTGACACGAGCGAGTAATGATTAATGTAGCGCTCGTTGCTGCTTGATTGATTTTTCAATTAATCTGCTACTCAAGCCATCAATGAAAGTGTCACCAACAAACCCAGTGGCAATCCAATAATCCAGAAAGTCAGTGTTTTCATGGTGATTCCTTTCAATTTGTCTGGAACATGATGGTAGTTTGCGCCACTAGAATCGTTTTGCCTGTCGTCCGGGCATGGACTGTGCTGTCAGACAGGGCTGACCACAAATGTTTCAGACTGTGAAATTTTTAATAAAACCTCGCTACAATGGCCGCTGCCACTATGCCAACATGAAAGCTTGCCCAAGTCGCACCCAACTGACACCAACAACAGGGAGAACACAATGAATCTGGTAGATCGCGTCAAAAACATTCTGCTCACGCCCAAGACCGAATGGCCGGTCATTGAGGCAGAAACCACGGACACCGCCACCCTTTATAAAAGCTATGTTGCACCCCTGGTTGGCATTGGCGCGGTGGCCGCTTTTATCAGCATTGGCATCATTGGGATTTCTATTCCGTTTTTGGGAACGCATCGCTCCATCAGCGGTGGTATCTCGTCAGCCTTGCTGCATGTCGTAGTCGGGATGTTGTCGGTATTTTTAATTGGCTGGCTGATCAATGCCCTGGCACCCACGTTTGCCAGTCAGCAAAATCAGCAGCAGGCACTTAAACTGGCGGCCTATTCTTATACGCCAGCATGGATTGCTGCCGTGCTGCAAATCCTCCCGGGCAGTACCATCCTCGCGCTCTTGGGTGGCTTATACGGACTTTATTTGCTCTATATGGGTCTGCCCGTCCTGATGAAAACGCCAGCCGAAAAAGCCCTGCCCTATACCGCGGTGATTGTGATTTGCGCATTTGTTTTAAGCCTGATTTTTGGCGCGGTAATGGGCAGCATTTCCACCATGGGCCTGAGTCTGCCTGGCGTGGCGGGTATTGGTAAAACCATTGATAGCTCAACCGGCACCGGCTCGGCTGATGACAAACTCGCCAAGCTCAAGGAAATGGGTGACAAGATGGAAGCCGCCAGCAAAAAAATGGCCGACGCTGAAAAAAGTGGCGATACCAAACAGCAAATGGAAGCCGCTGCTGGCGTACTTGGCGCGCTGGCTGGTGGCGCTGGCGGTGTGGAACCGGTTGATGCCGCACAACTGAAGGCATTGCTGCCTGAAACTCTGGGCGACTTCAAACGTACCCAAATTGAAAGCCAGAAAAACGGCATGATGGGCATCACTATTTCCAACGCTGAAGCGCATTACGACGATGGCCAGGGCAAGCGCTTGAAGATCACCCTGACGGACACCGGTGGTGCCAAAGGGATTGCGATGATTGCCGGTTTTGGCATGATGGAATCGGAAAAGGAAAACAGTGATGGCTACGAAAAGATCCACAAAGTGGACGGCCAGTTTGTGAAAGAAGAGTTTCATAAAAGTTCCGGTGAAGCCAGCTTCACCACCCTGCTTGCCGACCGCTTTATCGTCGAAGGCGAAAGCACCGGCCTGGAAATGGACGCACTGAAAAAACAACTCGCGGCGCTGGATATTGGCAAACTGAAATCACTCAAATAAGCCCATTAAACAGCTCGATCTGATGTCAGATGGCAAGGATTAGCGGGGCACTTTACTGAAAAACCTGCCAGAGAATAAGTACTCCCTTACAGTACCATTAAAAATACCCCCTCTATAGTGCATAAATAGATGGGGTATTTTTTTACTATTGGGTAGTATTGATAATCAATCTGACTGCCAAGACATCAAGGGTGCCAAGAAAAAACAACACCTTTGCCACTGCAAAGACACACAGGATTCAGAGAAAAACCTTGTCAGCACAACGCTGTTTTGGTTTGGGGACTGCATATTTTCTTTATTCCAACGCCGTCCCAGACTTCGCTATCAGACAAGGCGACTTAAAGATTGTCCTTGGTGCACACGATGTCTTGCAGTTCACAGATTTCGTGACGTCAAGTGCCAAACAGCGAAGTTTTAAGTGGGTTTCACTTCATATTCTTTGTGGTGAAAAAGAATTTGCCTTACCTCAGCACTTGGAATTTTCCAGATAATCGTCTATCCCCACTTCACTGCCAGCCATAACGCTGCCGAAACCAGACCTTGATGGTTTGGGCAAGTAGCAGGTAGGCGGCGACAATCAAGCCCAGCCAAGGAAAGTAACTCAACGGCACAGCTTGCAGCTTGAAGTAATGTGCCCATGGTCCCATCGGTAAAAAGATACCGACGGTGACGATGGCCGCACTGGTCAACATTAATGGCCAGGCCGCTCGACTTTGCAAGAAGGGCAACAAAGGGGTGCGGATCATGTGCACAATGAGGGTTTGCGAAATCAGCCCCTCGATAAACCAACCCGACTGAAACAGCGTTTGCTGCGCCAGGGTGTTGGCCGCAAAGACCCACCACATCAGCGCAAAAGTCAAAATATCAAACAGTGAACTGATCGGCCCAAAGCAAAACATGAAGCGGCTGATAGCCTGGGGTTGCCAGCGCAACGGTTGTGCAATCTGTGGCGCATCGACTTCATCAAAGGGAATCGCCACCTGCGAAAAATCGTACATCAGGTTTTGCACCAGCAGATGCAAGGGCAGCATCGGCAAGAACGGCAAAAACACACTGGCGACCAGCACCGACAACACATTGCCAAAGTTGGAGCTGGCCGTCATGCGGATGTACTTGAGCATATTGGCAAACGTCTTGCGACCTTCCAGCACCCCATCCTTGAGCACCATCAGACTTTTTTCCAGCAAGATGATGTCAGCGGCCTCCTTGGCAATATCGACCGCAGAATCAACCGAAATGCCAATGTCAGCAGCACGCAAAGCGGGGGCATCATTGATGCCATCACCCATGAAACCCACCACATGACCATTATTGCGCAGCATGCGCACAATGCGCTCCTTGTGAGTCGGCGTCAGCTTGGCAAACACCGTGCTGTGTTCAACTGCCTGGCCTAATTCAGGGTCCAACATGGCGTCAATGGCAGCCCCTAATAACAAGCCCTGCACTGGATGCCCCACTTCCTTGCAAATCTTGGCCGTCACCAGTTCGTTGTCCCCCGTCAGTACTTTGACGCTGATCCCATGTTGCTGGAGCGCCTGCAGTGCTGGCGCGGTGGTTTCTTTGGGTGGATCTAAAAATGCCACAAAACCCATCAAGGTCAACTCGGCCTCATCGGCCACACCATAGGCGCGCTCGCTGCGTGGCAGCTCTTTCATCGCCACCGCCACTACACGCAGACCATCACCATTGAGCTGGGCGGTAAGCTGATGAATGGTGGCCAGGTAATCAGCAGTGAGTGCCTCAGCCTGCGTACCATGCTGTACCTGGGCGCAAACTGACAATACTTCTTCCAGCGCGCCCTTGCAGATCAGTTCATGATGATCGTTATCCTCACTGACCACGACCGACATGCGCCGCCGCACGAAATCAAACGGAATCTCGTCAACTTTGCTATAGCGGTGCATGCCTTCCAGAATGCGATCCACTTCGGCATGTTTGAGTACCGCGACATCGAGCAGATTTTTCAGGCCGGTCTGATGATAGCTATTGAGGTAGGCAAACCCCAGCACCTGCTCGGAAGGCGCGCCCCAGGCATCAATATGTCGCTCCAGAATAATTTTGTCCTGGGTGAGTGTGCCGGTCTTGTCGGTACAGAGCACATCCATGGCACCAAAATTTTGAATGGCATCGAGGCGCTTGACGATCACTTTTTTGCGCGAGAGCAAAATCGCGCCCTTGGCCAGGGTCGTGGTCACAATCATGGGCAACATCTCGGGCGTCAAACCAACGGCAACAGAAAGTGCAAAGAGAAAGGCTTCCAGCCAGTCATGCTTGGTCAAGCCATTGATGAGAAACACTAGGGGCGTCATGATCAACATGAAACGGATCAATAACCAGCTGACCTGATTGACCCCAATCTGAAACGCACTGTCTGGTGCTGGCTGCGCCGCAATTTTTTCAGCCAGTGCGCCAAACAGGGTATGTTCCCCGGTATGCACCACCACGGCAGTGGCCGAACCGCTGACCACATTGGTGCCCATGAAGCACAGATTATTGAGTTCCAGTGCGCCACCGGGGCGAACCATATCGGCCGCCAGTGCATGGCCAAATTTTTCCACCGGCAATGATTCACCCGTCATGGTGGACTGATTGATAAACAGGTCTTTGGCTTGCAGCACCCGCAAATCAGCCGGCACCATATCACCCGCTGACAACAGCACCACATCACCAGGCACCAGTTGCTGTATGGGCAATATCAAAGGCTGCCCAGACTGGCGCAAAACACTGGCATTATTGCTGACCATCGCCTTGAGCGCATCGACCGCCTGACTGGAACGTAACTCCTGAACAAAACGAACCACTGTAGAGATCACCACCATCGTGCCAATCACCACCGTCGCCTTGTTATCACCGGTGTACCAGGAGATGGCCGCCAATACCGTCAACAACAGGTTGAAGGGATTGCGATAGCAATGCCATAAATGCAGCCATCCTGGCACAGGACGCTCTTCACGCACACTGTTACTGCCCACCCGTTTGCGAATGGCATTGGCAGCACTGTCACTCAGGCCATCGGCATGGCTATCCAGCCGGGTCAGCAAATCGGGACCGTTTAATTGCGCCGCCTGCACCAGAGAGGGCAGGCTCGCCGCAGCAAGAAAGGCATCTTGCCGGTCATCTGGAAAATCACTCAATACCGCCGTCCGCGCAAAATGTCGCGCAAAACTGTGTTGTCGGACAAAGCGGTTAAATCGCAAGGACAGCCGAGACATGAGTAATGTGCCTTGATGAATAAAACGTAACGATGAGAAGTCGCTTATCTTCGCACAAGCCAATGACATTGCGGTGCATTGTCAAAAGCTGTCACTGGCCAGTCTGATCCTGATCAATCAAATCACAGCAACCAGGCACAAGCCATTTTTTTATGCTTGGCGCAATAGCAGATTTAAGTGGCCTGCGTCTCGAGTAAACTTGCCACATGATTTTAGGAGAACCCATGCAGCCATCACATACCCCTCTTTCGCATACCCAAGCGCCACGCTTCCGTCCCATTCTTTGGCTGACGGCCTTGAACCTGCTGTTGGTCAGTGCCGCCAGCCAGGCCACTACTTTTGGAATTGGCTGGCATGATCAGGATGAAGATCCGCAGGAAATGGTCAGGGTGATGAGAACCAACGGCTTGACGCATTTACGCCTGGATATTTCAAAAAAACAGAATCTGCATGATACCGATCCTGATTTTGTTCGTGGCTCCAGTGCCCCAACCAAGCGTTTGATTGATGTGGTGAAAACACTCAAAAGTAATGGCATAACGACGACAGCAATTATTTCGACTGAATTAGCCTATCGCGTGAAAACGGGACAAAACCTTGATGCAGCAGTGGGTGGCACACCCAAATTGAATTACAACACCAACTGCCCGGGCGATCAGGCTGACGTGGAGAAAAATGTTTATAACGATGCCAAGGCGCAGATTGAGGGCTTGGCGGAATGGGTAACCGATTTTGAGATGGAAAACGAAGTCAATCTGTATAAGGATATCCGTCATCCACAGGCAAACGCACCCTATCTCACGCCCGACGTGTATGACACCGAATGTGGCCGTACCATGGCAGCAGCCCTGCGTGGCATTGCCGCTGCCATGAATGATGTCAAAAAAGCAACCGGTAAGCCTTTACGCACCATTCTTGGTACCACCGACAATGGCATCAGCGGTTTTCTGATTTACATGCTAAATAAAAAAGTCAGCTTTGATGTGGTGGGTTATCACACCTATCTTTTCGTCAACACCCGTGACGTCAATACCGATCCCTGGTTTAACCTGGGTGAAAAACAAGACCCCAACAAAACCGCCACAGCCTATTGGCAAACGGGTGGCGGTCCAATGGGGTTGTTGAAAAAATTCAATCGCCCTGTACATATCAATGAATTCAACTGCGCCGAGATCTATGGCAAAAACAAGGAGCTACCCTATATCAATCGCAATGGCAGCGAATCGATGAATGTCTGTGGTCAAAGCATCAAAAAGCATTTAGCCGAACTCAAGAAACAGCAATCCATGATTCAGTTCATCACCCTGTTTGAACTGCGCGATCGCCTCCTGCCCAACGTCTGCGAGCCATCACGCACAGCGGACCCTGATTCGCCCAAATATGATCCAGGCCTGCCGGGTGCCGAATGCCGCTTTGGTTTTTTCTTTAACGATGGCACGCCCGCGCTCAATAAGCCCAAGCAGATACTGAAAGACGCGACGCAATTTCCTGATGACAGTTATGTGCCACCACCCACTTCCTGGAAAGACAAAATCCGGGATTTGATGGTGTCCTTAATGCATTAAACTTCCTGTATTGAATTTTCAATAAATCATTGGTCGTGATTGAAAATTCAAACCAACATAGTCAAAAGGTTGAGACAGTTGTCTCAACCTTTTGACTATGAACAATACCCATATTGGTAGAAGATCTAATTAGCTTTTTATTGCAAGAGTGTTTTACAATCATCCACAGAAGTCGCCAAGTGCACAGACCGTCCTGAATCTTTTCAGGCATGTTGCAAGAACTTGAGATTTCCAAGCTAGGGGTCCCGGCATGAGCTGGGTGAGAAAAACCCTTTGAACCTGATCTGGATCATACCAGCGTAGGGAAGCTTGATGATGTTGCCCCACGCCGTCACTGGACTTCTCTGCCAACTGACCGCAACATCTCAAACTGACTCCTTGCTGGCTTTTATTTGCAAGGAATGCAATGAACGCCAATCCCCAATTTTTATCCGAACTGGCCACAGCTGATGAAGCTGCGTTGGCGCCCTTTCCTAAATCGCACAAAACCTATGTGACCGGCTCACGTGCTGATATTCGTGTGCCCATGCGTGAGGTCAGTCAGTCACCCACACCTGCCAGCTTTGGTGCCGAACCCAACCCACCGGTCACGGTGTATGACACCAGTGGTCCCTATACTGACCCTGCCGTTAAGATTGATATCCGTTCTGGCCTGGCACCAATTCGCGAAGGCTGGATCACTGAACGTACCGATACCGAACAACTGAGCGGCCCGACATCGCACTACGGTATCGAACGCCTCAATGATCCCAAGCTGGCCGAACTGCGTTTCAATCTGCATCGCCAACCGCGCAAGGCGCAAGCCGGACGCAATGTGACGCAGATGCATTACGCCCGTCAAGGCATCATCACACCGGAAATGGAGTTCATTGCCATTCGCGAAAATCTGCAGCGTGAACAATATCTGGCCAGGCTGCAAGCCACTGGCAAAACCGGCCAGAAGATGGCTGATCTGTTGCTACGCCAACATCGGGGCGAAACCTTTGGTGCCAATATTCCTCAGTTGATCACGCCCGAATTTGTGCGCAGTGAAGTGGCCGCGGGGCGCGCCATTATTCCGGCCAACATCAATCATCCTGAATCTGAACCGATGATTATTGGCCGCAACTTTCTGGTCAAGATCAATGCCAATATCGGCAACTCGGCCGTGACTTCTTCCATTGGTGAAGAAGTTGAAAAAATGACCTGGGCAATCCGCTGGGGTGGCGACACCGTGATGGATTTGTCCACCGGCAAACACATTCATGAAACCCGTGAATGGATCATCCGCAACTCTCCTGTACCAATTGGTACCGTACCGATTTATCAGGCGCTGGAAAAGGTCAATGGCAAGGCCGAAGACCTGACCTGGGAAATCTTTCGGGACACGCTAATTGAGCAGGCCGAACAAGGCGTTGACTACTTCACCATCCATGCCGGGGTACTGCTGCGTTATATCCCGATGACGGCCAATCGCATGACGGGGATTGTCAGCCGCGGCGGATCGATCATGGCCAAATGGTGTCTGGCGCATCATCAGGAAAGCTTTTTGTATACCCATTTTGAAGACATCTGCCAAATCATGAAAGCCTATGATGTGTCATTCAGCCTGGGTGATGGTTTGCGTCCTGGTTCCATTTACGATGCCAATGATGAAGCACAACTCGCAGAACTGAAAACCCTGGGTGAGCTGACCAAGATTGCCTGGCAACATGATGTACAAGTGATGATTGAAGGCCCGGGTCATGTACCGATGCAGTTGATCAAAGAAAATATGGATCTGCAACTGGACTGGTGTCATGAAGCGCCGTTTTATACACTCGGCCCATTAACCACCGATATTGCACCGGGCTATGACCACATCACCAGCGCCATTGGTGCCGCCCAGATTGGCTGGTATGGCACGGCCATGCTGTGTTATGTCACGCCCAAGGAGCATCTGGGCTTACCCAATAAAAATGATGTGAAAGACGGCATCATCACCTACAAGCTGGCAGCCCATGCGGCCGACCTGGCCAAGGGTCATCCGGGTGCGCAAATACGCGACAACGCCCTATCCAAGGCGCGCTTTGAGTTTCGCTGGGAAGACCAGTTCAATCTGGGGCTGGACCCGGACAAGGCCCGCGAATTTCATGATGAAACCTTACCCAAGGATTCTGCCAAGGTAGCCCACTTTTGCTCCATGTGCGGACCGCATTTCTGCTCCATGAAAATCACTCAGGAGGTGCGCGACTATGCCAATCAGCAAGGCGTCAGTGAGGCCGATGCACTGGCCAAAGGGATGGCCACCAAGTCAATCGAATTTGTGAAAAAAGGCAGTGAGATTTATCAACAGCAATAAGCATGGCTGTGATTTTTCATTCATAGATTTCATTGTCTTTTTGAAAGAGAGAATATGAAAATTGAACTCAATGGTGCCGACCATGAATTGGGCAGCAGCGTGCCCGTGATGACCTTGATGCAGCAATTGGGACTGGCGCATCGCAAGGTAGCCGTTGCGGTCAATCGCCAGGTGATTCCGATGAACTTGTGGGCGCAACATCTTGTGCAGGCGGGCGATCGGGTTGAAGTGATTCAAGCCATCAGTGGAGGTTAAGATGGACGGCTCGCATGATATTGAAAATTCCAATCTGGCAGATCAGGCACTGACCATTGCCGGCAAGGTGTACCAATCACGCCTGCTGGTGGGTAGCGGCAAGTATGCCGATTATGAACAGATGCAGGCCGCCACAGCAGCCAGTGGTGCCGAGATTGTCACGCTGGCCTTGCGCCGCCAGATCTTGGCCGAAGCTCACAAACTGTCGCTGATTGAAGTCGTGCCACCAGGTCGCTATACCTGGCTGCCCAATACAGCCGGTTGTTATAGCGCGGCGGATGCCATCTATATGCTCAATGTGGCGCGGGAATTACTGGATGGCCATCGACTGGTCAAGCTGGAAGTATTGGGCGACCCCAAAACGCTTTATCCCAATATGCCCGAAACGCTCAAGGCCGCTGAAGTCCTCGTCAAAGATGGCTTTGACGTGATGGTGTATTGCAGTGATGACCCGGTGCAAGCCAAGTTGCTGGAACAGATGGGTTGTGTGGCGATCATGCCGCTGGCCTGTTTGATCGGCTCGGGCATGGGCATTGTCAATCCCTGGAATCTGCGTTTGATTGTGGAGCAGATCAACGTGCCAGTGATTGTCGATGCCGGTCTTGGTACAGCTTCCGATGCGGCGATGGCGATGGAACTGGGATGTGATGGTGTCCTGATGAATAGCGCCATTGCCCGCGCCAAAGATCCTATTCGCATGGCGCACGCCATGAAGCTGGCGGTACAGGCTGGCCGTGGTGCCTATCTGGCCGGGCGCATTCCCAAACGGCTGGCGGGCATACCGACCTCGCCCACCGATGGCTTGTTTGTATGAGTAACACATCATCCGCTACTGCAACGGTCATGCGCCCACGCCGCCCTTGCGTGCTGGTCTTTGCGGGTTCTGATCCCAGCGGTGGGGCTGGCCTGCAGGCTGATCTGCAAGCCATTGCCACACAGGGTGCCCATGCACTCACCGTAACCACGGCACTCACTGTGCAGAACAATAACTACGTCATATCGATCAACCCGGTAGCAGCAGATTTAATTTTTCAACAAGCACAGGCCTTGATCGACAGCATACCCATCGCCGCCATCAAAATCGGCGTGATTGGTACGCAGGCCAATGCACAAATGATTGCGCAAATCATTACGCAATTGAATGCACAGGCGCACGCGCCGCTACCCGTGGTGCTGGACACCGTGCTGGCCAGTGGTGGCGGTGATGCCCTGGTGGCGAGCGATCCAGTCGCACTCATGCAAACTTTGTATCCGCTCACCACCCTGCTCACCCCCAACCTGCTGGAAGCACGTCGGCTGGCCTTGCCACAAGCGGCCACGCCATTGCTTGACAACACCACCGTAACAGATGCAGCTGCCCATTATTTCCTGCAACAGGGTTGTGCGCATGTGCTGCTCAAGGGTGAACATGCGGGCCTGCCGACCATTACCAATCGCCTTTATATGGCTGATGGCCAGCAACACACCTGGATCAGCACACGATTAAGTGGAGAATTTCATGGCACAGGCTGCACACTGGCTGCAGCTATTGCCGCACAACTGGCTCAGGGGCAAAACATGGAAAACGCAGTGGCAAGCGCGCTCGATTATTGCCATCAGACATTGCAAGCAGCTTATGCCATTGCGCCGGGTCAGGCCATTCCTGGTCGGTAACTTGTTAATGATGACTTTGCTGAATAAAGCTTATTGAATCAACTTGCTGAATCAACTTATTTAATCAGTTTTCACCAACTCACTCCGATTTACTTGACTGGCTTTTATGACTCACACACTGCGCGGCCTGTATGCTGTTACGCCTAACCTCGACAACACTGAACAACTCATTGAACAAACGCGGCGCATCCTGCAAGGGGGTGCCAAAATTTTGCAATACCGGCACAAGACCGCCAGCCCTGCTCTGCGCCTGCAACAAGCCAGTGCGCTGACTCGACTGGCTCATGAATTCAAAGTACCGCTGATCATCAATGATCATGTTGATCTGTTTGAAGCCACCGATGCCGATGGCCTGCATATTGGCGGTGACGATGGTGATGTGGCGCAACTGCGGCGGCATCTGGGCAAGAACAAAATCCTCGGTGTGTCCTGCTATGGCGAACTGGAACGCGCACAGCACGCCAGTCAGCACGGTGCCGACTATGTGGCCTTTGGCGGCTTTTATCCCTCGCTGGTCAAGCAATATCCGGTCACCACCACGCACGACATCATCAGCCGCGCCAAGGCACAGATCAGTCAGCCGATTGTGGTGATTGGTGGCATGACACCCGATAACGCAGCGCCCCTGGTCACGCAAGGTGCCGACATGGTGGCAGTGGTCAGTGGCTTGTACAGCACACTCGATCCCGGCGCGGCGGCGCATCGGTTTGCTTTATTGTTTGTTTAGAAGGCCATGCCGAAAATAGATACTCATATAGTGTATAAAATATGAGTGTTTATTTATGTACTTAACAAGCCAATTTAATAACGTACTACCCATCAGTATCAATAAAAAGGCAGTTTGATCGTAGTAACTGCAGCTGATTGCGTGTGGCTGTACCACTGACATTAAAGAGCAAAAAATTGATTATTTGATGATATTGGCAATCCCCGCTGCCACATGTCCAGTGGGTGAATAACTGGCGGCGGATTCGCAATGACGGGTTTGATCATCAAAAAAGAAGTCCGGCTCAAACTCTCTCAAGAAGGTGCCCTTGTCGAGGCCGCCTAAAAACATGGCTTCGTCAATTTCAATCTGCCAATCCATGAGGGTACGAATCGCGCGCTCGTGCGCGGGCGCGCTGCGGGCGGTGACCAGGGCGGTACGAATCTTCATGGGTACATCGGAACCGGCCGCCTTTTGCAATTGATGCAGCGCCTTGAGCAAGGGCTTGAAAGGGCCATCGGGTAAAGGTCGCTGGATATGCATGGATTCATGCTCAACAAAGGCAGGCAAACCTTTGGCCTGAAACACCCGCTCGGCTTCATCACCAAACAGCACCGCATCACCATCAAAGGCAATGCGGATCTCATCGGGATGTTCACTCGCGGCGCGTGCCGATTCGGGATAGACCCGCGCGGCGGGAAAGCCGGCTTCGAGCGCGGCACGCACATCCGGCTCGTTGACTGACAAAAACAGATTGGCATTGAGCGCCGACAAATAACGGTACGGTGAACGGCCCCGCGTGAACACGCCACGCTCGATGTGAATGCCGCTTTTTTCAATGGAACGAAACACCCGCAAACCGGAGACCGGATCATTGCGTGACAGGATCACAATTTCAACCCGCTGCTGCTCCGGCGTATTGAAAGCCAATAGCTTTTTGACTAGCGCAAACGCCACGCCCGGCTTGGCGGGTTCATCCAAACGATCCAGTTGCAGCTGCATATAGCGCGCATCATCACTTTGCTCAAACACCTTGTTTTCCTCTTCAAAGTCAAACAAGGCACGTGATGATATGGCGACCACCAATTGTCCATCCAGTGTGACAGGCATGTTGTCTCTGATTCCCTAAGTTATGTCAAAGGCGCTTACTTGGCCAGCTTGTTCAGCTAACTTCTTCAGCTAATTTACTCGGCCGCTTGTGGTTCAGCCAAAGTGCGTAGCTGAAACAGATTATCGTCATTAAACAGCCAGCTCTCGGTCATCTGCACCTTGCGGCCACCGGGTGGCGCAGGCAGACTGGCTTTTTGCAAACTGGCCATGGCCAGCTTACCAGTTTCAGGCGCATGACCTGGCACCCGCAAGGCTTTGAGATTTTGCACGCTGCCCGAACCATTGACTTCAAATTGCAGCACCACTACCGCATACAGAGGGTTAGGTGGGCGACCACTATAAACCTGGCTGGCATTGGCCCTGGTAATGGCTTGCGCCACCTGGGTACGATAAGGCGCACTGGCCTGTGGCTGACTACTGGTCACGACCCCACCACTGCTACTACCAGGCAAGCTCGGCAACATGCTGCAGGATGACAGTAACAAGCTTGCAGCAGCCAGCATAGCCGTAGCGGTCAGTGGTCGTTGGTTCAACAATATGATGAAAGGATTCCTCGCTGTCATGATGAACGCCTCTTTAAAAGTTTCTTTAAAAATTCAAGTAGCGGATACGGATACCGCCACTTTTTCATGTGATTGTTTTTTAGCTGGTGCTGCCAGTGATTGCAGGCAATAAGAAACCGCAAACAATCCAAACGTTGCCGTGACATGCATGGCTGAACCAAAGCCGGCGCAGTTGAGCCCTGCACCAGGGTCAGGGGTGGTGCCCGCACTGGCCGGCGCAGTCGGCGGACTGACCACCAGATTGCCTGTCGATTGACCCGCCATGCCATCCACCAGATTGGCAACAGTGACGACGGCTTCATCCACGACGCAAATCTCCGGATACTTGACTGGCTCGCTCGAATAAACCGCCATCACCCCCATTTTTTTACCATCACGCGCATAACCATATTCCTTGCGCAGGCGCTGACGCACCTTGGCAAGCAAGGGATCCTGAATGGTTTTGCTGAGATCATCCAAACGAATCTGGCTCGCGTCGATCTTGCCACCGGCACTGCCGCTGGTCACCACCGCAATACCCTGTTGACGACAATACACCAGCAAGGCCACCTTGGCCCTGACCTGATCAATACAGTCGATCACAAAATCATAGCGACCAATCAGCAACTCGGCGACATTGTCAGGTGTCACAAAATCATCAATCAAGCGGACCTGACAGGCCGGGTTGATGGCAGTAATCCGCTCGGCCATGGCCGACACCTTGGCCTTACCAAAATTGCCATCAAGCGCATGGATTTGCCGATTGGTATTGGATTCGGCCACATGGTCCAGATCAATCAGCGTTAATCGTCCAATACCACTGCGCGCCAAGGCCTCGGCCACCCAGGAACCCACCCCGCCAATGCCCACCACCAGCACATGAGCCTGGGCAAAGCGCGTCAAACCGGCCGCCCCATACAAACGAGCCATGCCACCAAAGCGCCGCGCGGGATCAAAAGTATCATCAGACATAGTCAAACCATATAACCAGGAAAAAGCATATCGCAACAGATCAATCACAAATCAGTAAAGCCACGCAATCGCAGCTGGAAACGTCAGCCAAGATCAGCTATCTACCCGCCCCGACTCAATAGCGGCACGTGCAACACATGATGTCGTATTAAAGCATGATGCCGGTAAAAACCCGCTCAAGATGCCGAAATTTCTCAGATTTGTCATATTGACAAGGCAAACTGGATAGGCCAGCAAATCACGCTAACTGCATCAAAATACCTTAATCAGGGGATAGTAGTGCAGCGCACAAAGTGCAAAAATGGAACTGTTAAAAAATATTAAATATTGGGAACGGACATGCCAGTACGGCGCTTTTTAACCTTCTACATCGTAGCGACGGCCATCTTTGTGATGTTTAACGGGGATCGCATCAGTAGCTTGATCACGTATCTGCCCCTGCAAAGCCTGTTTACTAATCAGCCACTGTCACACACGCCTGAGAATCATGGTCCACAAAATGGGAGCAACCCTGGAGGTAATCCGGTAGCACCACAAATCTCGCCAATTCGCGTCAGTACCCTGACGGTTCAGCCCTTACCCTGATTGTCCACATTGGGCAGGTGAAAAACCTGTCCAATGTAGTGATGTTGCCAATTGAATCAGACTGCAATCATTGCGTTGCTCAAAGCTGCCCCTGCCACGCAGGTTCCAACGGTTTGTCAGTCTCAGCAAATTCAATAAAAAATATCAATTTTTGACCAGTATCATAAAAAATACCCCCTTTTAAGTGCACTAATCGAGGGGGTATTTTTTTACTACCGGTCAGTATCGTGAATAAAGCATGGTGCTCACCCTAATCGGCAAACAAACCAAATAGACTCACACCAGTTGGTTTGCTACCGAACAATCGAAGTATCATCACTTATTGAGCAAACTCAATACGACGATTGCGCTGGCGACCTTCCGGTGTTGAATTATCAGCAGCCGGTTTGTCGGCACCATAACCAATGGCTTCCAGGTTATCCGCAGCAACGCCTTTGCTCACCAGGAAATCACGCACTGACTGAGCCCGCTTTTCGGACAAAGTTGCATTCAAAGCAGCGTCACCCTGATTGTCGGTATGGCCCAGAATCTTGATCTTGCGACCATCTTCCTTGAGCAGATCAGCAATTTCGCTCAGACGTTTCTTGGCTGACTCTGGCAAGGCAAATGCACCGCTGGCAAACTCAATGGATTCATTGAGCAACACAGAAGCATCCAGATTCAAACCACCCAGTGAGCTATCCACCTTGATGTCGCTATTGATTTTGGCATCATCCACAAACAGACTTGGCAAAGCGTTTTCGATATTGGCTTTGGCGGAATCAGTACCAGTTGCACCAACCAATTTGATTTCGTTATTACCTAAATCGAGACTGAAGCTGGCCAGGTTTTTGAGTTTGGCAAACACGTCCAGTGGCTTGGTTTTCCACCAGAAGCCTGGCACGCCTTCCTTGACAGTGACTTGATCAACAATATTTTCTGCACCAAACAACAAACGCGCTGGTTTGAGCAGCCGTTCTTTGGATTTTTCATCGGGTACATCGCCCGTAATGGTCAACTTGCCACCGGCATAAACCATCGCCAGGGTGCCCAGGCTGGCAGCCTGTGCTGCGGTCGCAGCGACGGCTGGTTTTTCGGCAGGCGCTTGATTCGGGGAAGGCAGAACGCTCCACAAGATGGATGTCACAACGGCGGTTACCACGCCAAAAACAATCCATAAGCCAATGCGCTGATCGTTATCCTGGTCGGACATAGTGATTCTCCTTATTAAACAAAAAAATTGCTGCAGACTTGTGACTGCCAAGCCTTCAAATAATTGTTAAAAATTTATCGCTTGGCAATTCTAACCGGCTCAAGCGGCGATTTCGTGAATTATTGCGTCATCATCATGTCATATTGTCTCTATGATGATTGCTTGGCACATCCTTTGCACTTTCTAAACCCAATGGACCGCTCCACGCAATGTCGGCAATCACAAGATCAGGACCTTTTCCAAGCGGAAACGGTGCACTGTGACACCTGTCAGCCAGGTGCTGGGGATCGCCGTCTCGATTCCCAGCAACTACGCGCCTCACTGGAGTGCACTTTGCAGCACTGGAATGGACGTGATGACTGTTGGGTGTTCGCCTATGGTTCATTGATCTGGAAGCCTGAATTTCACTATGCTGAAAGCCGCCGCACCACCGTGCATGGCTATCATCGTCGTCTCTGCCTGTGGTCGCAAATCAATCGCGGCACCCGTGAGCAGCCCGGCTTAGTCCTGGCGCTCGATCACGGTGGCAGCTGTCATGGCATGGCTTATCGAATTCCGGCTCAGGATGTGGAAGAAGCTTTTTTCAAACTCTGGCAACGTGAAATGATTACCGGTGACTATCAACCTACCTGGTTGACGGTACGCAGCAATCATGGCGAGTGTCATCAAGCAGCGCATCATCCACTCAAGGCGCTGGGCTTTGTGGTGCGCCGTGATCAGCCTGGTTATGCGGGCAAGCTGGAAGACTCCCACATCTGCAACGTACTGCGTCATGCGCATGGCCATTGTGGCAGTACGGCTGAATATGTCATGCGCACTGCGCAAAGCCTGCGCCAACTGGGGATTGTCGATCGTACCTTGCAAAGGCTGGCCTTGCTCGCCCAGGAACCAAGCCACGATCTCAACGCCTGAGCGGCGTTTGACCAATATCCTCAGTCACAAGCAGATTACTGCGGCATATCAAATCGGCCTTGTATGACTGCGGCATAATGGCTCTTTAGCTGTCACCGGATTGCTCATCATGAATCATCTTGCCCATCTGCGCAAAACCTATCAACGCGATGAATTGCTGGAAGCCAGTGCAGCCAGCAATCCCTTTGATCAGTTTCAGGCCTGGCTCAATGAAGCGCTCAAAGCCGAGATACCCGAACCCAACGCCATGACGCTGTCAACCATTGGATTGGATGGTCGCCCCACTTCACGGATTGTGCTCATCAAAGGCGTTGATGGCCCCGACCATGCGGCCCGCGGTATTACCTGGTTTACCAATTATCAAAGCCGCAAAGGTCGCGAACTGGCCACTCATCCCTATGCCTGTCTGCAATTTCACTGGATTGAACTGGAACGCCAGGTGCGCATTGAAGGCCGCGTCATCAAAACCACCGAGGCTGAAAGTGATGCCTATTTTCAGGCTCGCCCACTGGAATCACGTCTGGGCGCCTGGGCCTCCAATCAAAGCGAAGTGATCATCGGCCGTGAGCATCTGCAAGAACAGCTGGATCGCTATACCACGGAGTTTGGCGGCAATGTACCGCGGCCACCGCATTGGGGTGGCTATCGTCTGATACCGGATCGGTTTGAATTCTGGCAAGGTCGTCCATCGCGCTTGCATGATCGATTGCATTACGTACTTGATCAAGAAAATCTATGGCAAATGGAACGTCTCGCACCTTGAGTTAGTCTTATCATCATGAGCACCGGCTCATCGTGCGAGCCGGTGACTGTCATGCTGAGGGAGGCTATCAGATGCTCTGGGAATCTCGACTTGAAAAATGGGCCAACTCCATTCGCCACAAGGCCAATCTGCCATTGGTCATCTCACTGTGGAATAAACTGGTCTACCGCTTTGGTGAGTTTGAACACCCGCAAGTCAGCATTCACCTCACCAGCCCCGCCGCTGCTGCGTCGTTAATCTCACCCAGCCTGGCCAAATTAGGTGCAGCCTATGTGGAAGGCAAGCTGGATGTGGAGGGCAAACTGTCCGATGTGATTCGGATTGGTTATGAGCTGACCAGATTAAGCCTTAAGCCAGAAGGTCGGTTTGGGCGCATGGTGCGAACCTTTCGTCATAATCGCCAGGAAGACAAAGCAGCCATTGCTTATCACTACGATGTGTCCAATGATTTCTATCGGCTCTGGCTCGATGAACAGATGGTCTACTCCTGTGCCTACTTTGAAAACGGTGATGAAACACTGGATCAGGCGCAGATCAAAAAGATTGATCACATCCTCACCAAGATTCGCCTGCAGCCCGGCCAGACCTTGCTGGATATTGGCTGTGGCTGGGGTGCATTGGTTCTGCGTGCAGCCCAACAGTTTGACGCCCAATGTGTTGGCATTACGCTGTCGGAAAAACAGTTTGAGCTGGCAACACAGCGAGTACGTGCGGCAGGGCTGGAAAAACAGATCGAACTCCGGCTGATCGACTATCGCGATATGACAGGACAGTTTGATCGCATTACCAGTGTGGGCATGTTTGAACATGTCGGTCTCCAACATCTGCCCGAGTACTTTGCCAAAATTGGCGGCCTGCTCAAAGACGATGGTTTGGTGATGAATCACGGCATCACGTCAACCGATCCTGGCAGTGGCGAAACGCCCTATGGTGGCGGTGAATTTATTGAACGCTATGTTTTTCCGCATGGCGAGCTGCCGCACGTCAGCCTGGTGTTGCGCAGCATGCAGCAGGCCGGACTGGAATGTTTTGATCTTGAAAATTTAAGGCGACACTATGCGCACACCTGTGCCATCTGGGCCGACAATTTTGAACAGCACGCCGCGCGGATCAAACAACTTGCCGGTGAAAAGCGTTATCGCATCTGGCGTCTGTATCTGGCTGGTTGCGCTTATGCTTTTGAGCATGACCAGATTGCTCTGTACCAAGTGGTTTGTGGCAAGGCAGGGCTGTCAGCCAGCACCCTGCCCTGGTCACGCCACTATATGTATCAACCGGCGATGGGCGCTCAGCAGCACGATATATTGAAATCATTCATCCATGAATATATTGATCAGATGATAGACCCCGATAAACCACTGTCAAACCCAATCAATAATAGCTGAGCGCCTTGACCTTGCCCGAAAACACACGGTACGAATAGATGGTATAGCCCAGGATGGTGGGCAACACAATCACAATACCCACCAGCATGAACTTGAGTGACTCGGGCGCACTGGCCGCCTGCCAGATGGTGATGCGATCCACCACCAAGTACGGAAAGAGGCTATAGGCCAGACCATGAAAGGCCATGACAAAAATACCTACAATGCTGGCAAAAGGTAACCAATGCCATTTGGGACGACTCAAGGGATTGCGTTTGAGATGCACCAGAATACGGTCAGCCACCACAAACAAGGCCACGGTGATCAAAGGAATGGGGGCAAGCAGCAAAATATTGGGAAAGGAAAACCATTTATCAAAGATTCGCTGACTGACAAACGGCGTCACGACCGACAAGGCGGCTACACCCAGGCCAGTCAGCCAGAGTGCCCGACGCGCCCATGACAAGGCGTAGTCCTGCAAGTCATCTTCGGCCTTGATGATCAACCAGCAGGCACCGAGCAGCATATAGCCCGATACCAGACACATGCCGGTAAAAACAGCAAACAGAATTGGCAGCCAGCCATCGGCAAAACCGGTGATGTAATAGCCCAGCATGCCACCCTGTGAAAAGGACGTCAGCAAGGAACCCGCAAAAAAAGCAAAGTCCCACCAAGGCTTGTGATGCGCCTTGGCCTTGACTCGAAAATCGAATGCCACACCACGCAAGGTCAGCCCCACCAGCATGAGTGCCACTGGCAAATACAGCGCGCCCAGTATCACACCATGCGCCATGGGAAAGGCCACCAGCAAGATGCCCACACCCAGTACCAGCCAGGTTTCATTGGCATCCCAGAATGGGCCAATGGACGCAATCATCATGTCTTTATGATCTTCGTCAACACCATTGAGCAAGATGCCCACGCCCAGATCAAAACCATCCAGCACCACATAGATCAACATGGCCAAGCCCATCAGGGCCATGAAAATGACGGGCAGAAAATCATTGAAATGGATATTCATCATACGACTCCAAATTGGGTACGGCCGCTCAGATCCGGCTGTTTTTCCAGATCGGTGTGACTCTCTTCCTGCCCCTTGCGAGCCAGGTAAAACACCACCGAGATATAAGCACTGATCAGCATGGCGTAGAGCAGCAAATACATCGTCAGTGACATTTGAATCAGCGGTGCAGCCACATCCGATGCCGCATCTGCAGTCGTCAACACGCCATAAACCAAGTACGGTTGACGGCCAATTTCAGTCACCATCCAACCAGCCACAGTGGCCAGCCAACCCGAAAATGTCATACCAACCAATGCCCTGGCCATCCAGTTTTGCAAACCCTTGCGGCGCAATTGCCATAAGGCCAACCAAGAACTCGCGAGCATCAACATGCCAACCCCCACCATCACACGAAATCCCCAAAACAAGGGCATGACCGGTGGATGCTTACCCTCAAACTCGTTCAAGCCCTTGAGGGTCGCATTGGCATCATGGCGCAAAATCAGGCTGGCCGCCTTGGGAATGCCGAGCGCATAATCGTTACGCTGCTCTTTGGCATTGGGTATGCCAAACAACAAGAGCGGCGCACCTTCTTCGGTATGCCAGATTCCTTCAATGGCCGCGATCTTGGCGGGTTGATGTTCCAGCGTGTTCAGTCCATGCGCATCACCCATCAAGATTTGCAGCGGGATCAGAAGCGCAGCCATGGTGACACCGGTTTGCAAGGCTGCCAGTACGGCATTCGAACGATCTTTGCGCAACCAGCGATAAGCAGAAATTCCCGCTACCAGAAACGAGACCGTCAAACCTGAAGCCAGCAACATATGGACAAAGCGATACGGAAATGAAGGATTAAATATGATCGCCAGCCAATCCATTGGATGCGCCTGACCATTGATCATGACAAAACCGGCGGGCGTGTGCATCCAAGAGTTAAGCGCAATAATCCAGAATGCCGACAGCGTGGTACCACCGGCCACCAGAATGGTCGCCATGGTGTGCACCTTGTTAGAGACACGGTTAAAACCAAAGAGCATGATGCCCAGAAAGGTCGCTTCCAGAAAAAAAGCGGTTAATACTTCGTAGGCCAGCAGGGGGCCGGCAATATTGCCTACCGTCTTCATGAAACCAGGCCAATTAGTGCCAAACTGAAAGCTCATGGTGATGCCACTGACCACGCCCAGAGCAAAAGTCAGGGCAAATATCTTGACCCAGAAACGATAGGCGGCCATCCATTTATCGTCACCAGTCTTGTTGAAACGCAGTTTGAAAAATAGCAGCACCCAGCACATGCCAATGCTGATGCTGGGAAAAAGAATATGAAAAGTGATATTGGCCGCAAATTGAATACGGGCAAGCATCAGAGCATCCATGAGTGACTCGCTTTAAATGTAGTGGGCAAGGTTGGTTCGGTTTGGGCTTGTTTTTGCGCTGGCGTCTGAGTTGATTGGTACACCTTACTCCTCCTGTTTCAGGCTGGCAGATTCGGCACCCTTATTGACCAAAGAAAAACGATCCTTGAATTCAAAGATCTTCTGCACTTTGTTGCCCAGCTTCATGAGTTGAATCAGCGTGGCGGGTTCCAGCCGCTGCACATCGGAAAACCATTGCGTGAGCATTTCGATCAGCTCATACATTTCGCGCATACGTTCTTGTGCATGCTGTTCCGCAGGATTGGCGGGCGACTCCAACAAGGCATCGCGCAACATGGACAAGGTGGGATCGACTTCGCGTTTCCGACGCTCTTCGGCAAGCGTGCGAAAAATCGCCCAGACATCCTCAGGTGCAGAAAAATATTCGCGCCGGTCACCCGGCAAGTGCTGCAAGCGAACCAGCTTCCAGGACTCCAATTCTTTTAAACCCATGCTGACATTGGAACGCGAAAAAGCCAGCGCTTCGGCAATTTCATCGGCATTGAGTGGTTTTTCCGTGACGAACAATAAAGCGTAAATTTGGCCGACAGTACGATTGATGCCCCAACGGCTACCCATTTCGCCAAAATGCAGGACGAAGGATTGGATCAACGGCGTCAAGTTCATGAATTCCTCAATTTTCAGTAATTACTGAAAATTTAGCACAAACTTGATATTCATCAAACAACAAAATTCACATGAACAGAAGCAAGCAGTCATGTACATTGATCATTAATAAATACCCCTCAAGGGTATTTTAAAGTAATCAATAAATACGTACTTAAGCTGGATGTTTTAAATGATACTGGCCAATATATTTAAAATTGACCAGAAATTGAAGGGTATTTAGTTGACGCGGGGTTTGCGATAAGTGGCAAATTTCTCACGAAACTTGGCCAGCTTGGGCGCAATGACAACAGTGCAGTAGTCTTCGTACGGATGATGAATGTAGTACTGCTGATGATAATCTTCAGCCGCAAAGTAGTTTTTGAGCGGTGCCACTTCGGTAACAATCGGGCTGGCAAAAACTTGCGAGTCGGTCATTTCATTGATCAGCTTTTCAGCCGTTTCTTTCTGCTCCTGGGAGTGATAGAAAATGGCAGAACGATACTGCGTGCCCACATCGGCACCTTGACGATTCAAGGTCGTAGCATCATGGACCACAAAAAAGATCTTTAAGATATCCTCATAACTGATGGAATCCTGATCAAACACAATCCGCACCACTTCAGCATGACCAGTTTGTCCACCACACACCTGTGCGTAGGTCGGGTTATCAACATGGCCACCGGCGTATCCTGACTCAACATCAATCACGCCCTTTAATTCGGCAAATACAGCATCAAGACACCAGAAGCAGCCACCCGCTAATGTTGCAATGCCAATGACAATTTTTTGTGTAAGAGACTGGTCTGTAGACTGAGCTTGCATGGGTATTTCCCTTTTATTAATAGACCGTAATTTACCCGAAATACGGGACTTTCAACGGCACTATTACACCATATCCCGCGAGATTAGCGAATAAGGTGTAATACTTTTACAGCCCAAAACACCAGCAAAGACGCATCAATTGACATTCTGGCAAGTAAATTGACAATCAACCGAACCATTTTTTGTGCAACACACAATCCGCTCGATTTTCCGGTCACTTTCCCATTTGCCACCACGTATTAGCAAGCGTATCAACAGTGGCTGTCCACCCGCCAAGAAGTCGTAGCTATCAGGTGTAGCCAAAAAATAGCCGCTACTAATCGCACAATCCAAATCTGGGGCAAACCATCATTGTGCGTAGCAATAAAATCTTGCCGGATAACTTTACACACTGTTCCCACAACACTGCCAAACAAATATCTAACCTATTGTTTTTTAATTAAAAAATCAACATGGCACAGTTATGGCTTATGGATAAACGAAACAGAATTATCGATTTGGGGAAATCATGAAAAAAACTTTCTTTGCAGTCTATGCAATGGCCACCATCCTGCTGATGAAGCCGGACATGACAGTCAGAACTTTGATGACAGATCCAATTGGTGCGCTTTCTACCATCAATCTTTCTTTTACTGATGACAAAGCATTGACTGCACTTGATGATACGCGCTCTGGTTTGGGATTGAGCCGCTAAATTCTGTTCGTAACGATTGATCAGGGATTAGACGCCTTCGGGCGTCTTTTTTTTGCCTATTGCAATGTCGGCAAATTAACGCAGGACATCCGCTGGATTGAACAACAAAAGGCCCGCAAATTAGCGAGCCTTTAAAGAGTCTACACAGATGCGTCAATTGCTTCAACACCGCCTTATTTATTGGGTTGCGGTGTGACACGCAAATAAGGTGTCAACGCGGTATAACCTTTTGGATACTTCTGTTTGATCACTGCCTCGTCCTTGACGGACAGCGGGATAATCACATCATCGCCCTCTTTCCAGTTGCCTGGCGTGGCCACAGTATAGCCATCTGACAATTGCAGCGCGTCCACGACCCGTAATACCTCATCAAAATTACGCCCTGTTGTCAGAGGGTAAGTGATGATCAGTCGGACTTTTTTGTTCGGATCAATAATGAACAAAGAACGCACGGTCACTGTCTCGGACTGATTGGGATGAATCATGTCATAGAGCGTTGCCACTTTACGATCTGCATCGGCAATGATGGGGAAATTCACGACAGTTTTCTGAGTACTTTCAATATCCTTGATCCAGCCCAGATGAGACTCAGCACCATCCACAGATAATGCAATGGCTTTGACATTGCGTTTGTCAAACTCAGGTTTTAGCTTTGCTGTCAGACCCAATTCTGTAGTACAAACAGGTGTGTAGTCAGCAGGATGCGAAAACAGGATGCCCCAGCCGTTACCAAGCCATTCATGAAACTTGATTTTGCCTAAAGATGTATCTTGTTCAAAATCTGGCGCGATATCGCCGAGTCTGATTGTCATATTGTGCTCCTTGTGAGATGGACGGATCTTCATTATTCCTCCGCCCTTATCCGGATTGAACTATTTTTTTGCTCACCTCTCATAGCTTTTAGATATATAGAAGTTTTTTAACAGGAGAAACCATGTCTGATCTTAAAAATACGATTGCCGATGCTGAAGAACTGTTGGCCCAAGCTGCCAATGCTACCGGCGACAAAGCTCAGGAACTACGCGAGTCGGCGCTGAAAAAACTGAAAATGGCCAAAGACAAGATTCTTGATCTGCAAGATGTGGTCGTTGACAAAAGCAAGGCCGCAGCGCGTGCCACGGATGATTATGTCCACGACAATCCTTGGAAGGCGATTGGCATTGCCGCAGGAGTGGGCGTCGTGCTGGGTTTGTTGCTCAATCGCAAGTAATGACGTTTCATCGCTCGTTGCAGTCGGTTGGTTTGACACCGACTGCTGCCCACTTTTTAGGCACCAATGACACGATCTTCCAGCATTTTTGACTCCGCCAAAGGGCTGATCAGCCATTTGATTGGCTTGTTTTCCACCCGGCTTGAATTGGCGGCCATGGAGCTGGATGAGCATAAGTCGCAATTTGCCAGGTTGCTGGTTGCTGGCTTGATCAGTGGCATCGCCTTGTTATTGGCATTGTTTTTTCTGTCGGCCTTCATCATCGTGGCCTTGTGGGATACCAATCGCTTGCTTGCCATTGGTGGCGTAGCCTTGTTTTATTTAGTCATTGCGCTGTTTTTTGGCCAACGCGCAATAGCATTATCACAACATGAAGGTGGCTTGTTCCCCATGACTTTAGGCGAACTGAAAAAAGATATGATCCTGCTAAAACAGGCGGGACAAAACACTGCTGAAGAAGATATAGAACCCCCATCGGCTAACAAAACCGATGAGGAGTCACGCGGATGAATCCGCAAGATCGTCAGGCACGCAAAGCGTTATTACAAACTCAAGCTGCATTGGAGCGCATTGAGCTGGTTCAATCTTTAAACATGCTGAAGACTGGAACCAGCAAACTTGGCATGACCAGCTCTGTTCTTGCGCAACTCACCAAAGGTATGAATCTACGACATCTTGTCAGTGCTTCAAGCGTGTTGAAGCAATTGCCAATCATGAGCAGCCTGGTGCGGATTGTTTTTACTACCTTGATAGCTCGAAAAAGTGGCAGCAAACTGGGGTGCATCGCTAAACTGGGCCTGTTTGGTGCTATCGCCTATTGGGGTTGGCGTACTTTCAGCAACCAATCACATCACACCAACAAACCAACCACCGGCCATTGGGAAGAAACTCATACAGATTAATACTGGCAGGGTGTATTTTAAATTAACCAATAAATACGCACTATATAAACCAGTTGATTCACATACTCCTTAACAAATTGATATAAAGCCACTTGCAATTGACTTGTTTTTATTAATCTAAGGTTAAAAAATCGGTCAGACTTTGTTACAGGCCCAGCTCATTCCAGAAAGCATCAATTTTCTGTTTGACGCCAATATCCATTTCAATAGGGCGTCCCCACTCTCTACCCGTTTCACCCGGCCATTTATTGGTGGCATCGATGCCCATTTTGGAGCCCAGCCCTGACACCGGCGACGCAAAGTCCAGATAATCAATCGGTGTCTGATCCACCATCACCGTATCGCGCAAAGGATCAACTCGCGTCGTGATCGCCCAAATGACTTCCTTCCAATCGCGAATGTTCACATCCTCATCCACCACAATAATGAACTTGGTATACATGAATTGCCGCAAAAAGCTCCACACTCCAAACATCACCCGCTTGGCATGCCCTGCATAACTCTTGCGCAGCTGCACCACGGCCAGTCGGTAACTGCAGCCTTCGGGCGGCAGATAAAAATCGGTGATTTCACTAAACTGCTTTTGCAGGATAGGCACAAATACTTCATTTAATGCCACGCCCAGAATAGCAGGTTCATCCGGCGGTTTACCGGTATAGGTCGAGTGATAAATGGGATCACGGCGCATGGTGATGCGATCAATGGTAAATACCGGAAACCAGTCCTGTTCATTGTAATAACCGGTGTGGTCACCAAACGGCCCTTCCAGCGCATGCTCATAACCACTCGAATGCTGCAGATCAGGCTGAATATGGCCTTCCAGCACAATTTCGGCACTGGCTGGTACTTGCAAGTCATTACCAATGCAAGCTGTCAACTCAGTACGAGCTCCTCGCAATAAGCCTGCAAACTGATATTCAGACAAAGAATCAGGCACTGGCGTCACCGCGCCCAGGATCGTCGCTGGATCGGCACCCAACACGACTGACAGAGGAAAGGGCTGACCCGGATTGGCCAGGGCAAACTCACGAAAGTCCAGCGCCCCACCACGATGCGCCAACCAGCGCATGATCACCTTGTTGCGTGCCATCACTTGCTGGCGGTATATCCCCAGATTTTGACGTTTACGGGCGTGCGCGACATTTTGTGGGCCACGTGTCACGACCAGACCCCAGGTAATCAAGGGGGCGACATCTCCTGGCCAGCAGGTCTGGACTGGCAAACGCGCCAGATCAACCTCATTGCCTTCCCAAACAATCTCATGACAGGACGCCCCCTTGAGCACTTTGGGGGCCATATCCCAAACCGCCTTGGCCATCTGCCAGAGTTTGCCAACTTCACGCAAAGCTCGGGGCGGTTCCGGCTCTTTTAACGCAGCCAGTACTCGCCCCACATCGCGCAAGTCATCCAAAGATTCGGCGCCCATACCCAGTGCGACACGCCGCGTTGTACCAAACAGATTGGTCAACACCGGCATATCACTTTCTTTCACTTTGCTAAATAATAGCGCCGGGCCTGCCTGCCGCAATACGCGATCACTAATTTCCGTTATTTCCAGCTTGGGTGAAACGGGCAAATCAATCTGTTTAAGCTCCCCCATTCGAGCCAGCTGATTGGCAAAATCTCTTAAATCTTTATATTTCATCGTTTTAAATAATAGAAACTTATTGAACTCAATCAAATCCCATTAGGGTATTACCCGTATGTCTTCAATCAGAGTGCTGAATAGTTCGGCAAAAAACGGACATTCTTTATACAAAAATAAGTATAAGAAAACTGGTCTATATAATTGACGAAGTGATTTGTGCCCCCTAGACTACGCTCAAATTCGAGAAAAGCGCTTTTGCTTCATGTTTTTTGGCTTCTAACACGACGAGTCAAACCTTAATAACCCACGTTCAACGACTTTTACCCCAAAGACGATTCATACCGAAATCGCAGAATATATAAAAGTGGTTGGCTCTTTTTTTGGGGAAATAGATGAATACGAGCATGAATCTTAAACCGATTCATGAAGCGCCAATTTTGCTCTTTTTCAAAGACTGCAAATCCGGCCTCATGACCTGCCTGCATAATACTCTCACCATCATTGGTATTGGTGTGCTTTGCGTGATTCTTTCTATATGGATACGTCCAACGCTGATTGAAACTGCTGTTCATAGTGGACTGGAATTCATTGCAGAAGAATTTGACCGCGTCGCATCCATTGATCGCAATGACATTCTTGCCCAAGAGGCTGATGACAGTACCATGTCCTCCTCGGTATCACGATCAATTCACATGATAGCTAGCTTCTTTACCAAATCGACTAACGATGGCAAAGCTGCTACCAAAGACGACTTTACCCCTGAAGTTGATAACAATGCCGACAATGTAATTGATGCCCAACTAAAAACCAAACCACAAACCCTGGTTTCAAATTATATTGCTCGTCGCTTCCACCTCGCACAGGAAGCCACTGATCTACTGGTTAGCGAGGCTTATCTTGTTGGGAAAGAAAAATCCATTGATCCCCATTTGATTCTTGGCGTGATGGCCGTGGAATCGGGTTTTAATCCATTTGCTGAAAGTGGTGTGGGTGCGCAAGGCATCATGCAAGTCATGTCAAAAGTTCATCAAGAAAAATTTGAGAACTTTGGTGGTGTCAAAGCTGCACTGGATCCTTTAGCCAATTTACGGGTAGGTGTGCAGATTCTCAAGGACTGTATCGCTCGTGGCGGCTCGCTGGAAGCCGGTCTACGTTGTTATGTCGGCTCAACAACTGAAGGTGACGGTGGCTATGGCGTTAAAGTCATTGCTGAATACAATCGTCTGCGTGATGTTGCGCGTGGCAAACCGGTTAACTTTACCGCGCCACCATTGCCTTTGCCAACTGTCAAGGCGGCGATTCCTAATCAAAATCAGATCAATCACCCAGATGCGGCAGATGACAGCAAATCCAGAGAAGCCAATGAAGCTCAGTCGCTACGAATAGAAAACGACGCTATTAGCATCAAGAAAGCCGCCTGAATGAACGACAGAAATAACAATAAAAAACCGGCTTGAAGCCGGTTTTTTATTGTTTAAGAATGGGTTCATTATCTGTTTTTGGCGTGCTCAATTTCAGCCTGACGAACTTCCAGGGCAAATTTATCCAATACACCGTTGACATACTTATAACCGTCCAAACCGCCAAAAGTTTTAGCAAGTTCAACGGCTTCATTAATCACCACGCGATAAGGAATATCAAGCATATTACGCAGCTCATAAGTACCCAACCACAAAATCGCCTTTTCAATCGGCGATAAATCCTCTACTGGACGATCCAATAAGGGTTGTAAACCAATACTCAACCCACCAACTTGCTCAATCACCCCATAAAACAGTTGTTTGTAAAGCGCCAGATCGGCTTTATCAAATCCAGGGGTACTACGTAAATTGGCATCAATCACACCAGGCTCATTTTGAGAGAGTTGCCATTGATACAAGCCTTGTAAAGCGAGTTCTCTGGACTTGCGGCGGGCACTTTTCATAAGGTCTTAACCCTCGTCTTTCAGACTATCGAGCATACCGACAAGATTAGCCATCTCAACCGCCACCTTGGCTGCCTCTTTACCTTTGACCACCATTCTGGCTTCGGCTTGAGCATCATTTTCTGTCGTCAACACAGCGTTCGCAACCGGGATACCAAAATCAAGGATGACACGTGAAATTCCTGCACCGCTTTCATTGGCGACCAATTCAAAATGATAGGTTTCACCGCGAATCACTGCACCTAAGGCAATCAACGCATCAAACTGACCCGATTCGGCCATCTGAGACAAAGCTAATGGAATTTCTAACGCGCCTGGCACAGTCACCAACAAAATATCCTGACCCGCGACACCTAGCTTGCCCAACTCATCCATACAGGCTTCTTTGAGCCCCTCCACCACAGCCTCGTTAAAGCGTGCCTGCACAATACCAATACGCATCCCCTCGGCCGCCATATTAGGACTTACATAACCGGTTTCCATATACATCCTTTTAAAAACTATATTAGTTGTGATCAATCAGCCATCGATCACAGAACATCAACGACCAAATTTGAGGTACTCCAACACTTCAAGGTCGTAACCGGTTGCCATGCTCGGTATTTTCCGAGGCGATCCAAGAACGCGGATTTTTCTGGCTCCCAGATCTTTGAGAATTTGAGCACCAATGCCATAGTTGCGCAGATCGTTTTTACTTTTTCGTGCCGCACGCTCCAGAGATTGATCAGATACGCTGAATTCAGCAAACAAATCCTCTGCACTTTGGCCACAATTCAGCAGGACCACAATACCATATTGAGTTTTCGCAATTTCCTTAAGCGCTGCCGGCACAGTCCAGGTATGCGTGACACGCCCAACTTCCAAAATATCCATAATGGATAGCGGTTCATGGACACGGATCATGACCGGTTTATCAGCCTCAATATCGCCACAGAACAAGGCAATATGGGCCTCACCCGTCGGTTTATCCCGATAAAGTATGGTATTGAATTCCCCTTCATTAGTCTTTAACCGCCGCTCGCAAACGCGTTCAACCATACATTCCGTCGCGCTGCGATATTGAATCAGATCAGCAATCGTGCCAATTTTCAAATCAAACCGCTTGGCAAACTCAATCAGGTCAGGTAGTCGGGCCATGGAGCCATCGTCGTTCATGATCTCGCAAATGACAGCAGCAGGCGTCAAACCAGCGAGTCGCGCCAGATCGCAACCTGCTTCAGTATGTCCGGCACGCATCAACACGCCACCCTCCTGCGCCATCAGCGGGAAAATGTGTCCTGGCTGAACAATATCATTTGGCTTGGCTTGTTTAGCAACGGCAGCCTGTACTGTACGAGCACGGTCGGCCGCAGAAATACCCGTAGTCACACCATCAGCAGCTTCAATGGAAAGCGTGAAATTGGTGCCATGTGCAGCGCCATTACGCTCAACCATCAAAGGTAGTTGCAATTGCTCGCAACGTTCACGCGTCAGTGTAAGACAAATCAAACCACGACCTTCCTTGGCCATGAAGTTGATGGCATCAGCATTGACAAAGTCAGCGGCCATAATGAGATCACCTTCATTTTCACGATCTTCATCGTCAACCAGGATCACCATTCGACCAGCACGAATGTCTGCAATAATTTCTAGTGGGGAAGCAATAGCCATAAAAAACTCAGAAAGGGGATGGGATTTTAACCGACTTGGATATTTTGCAGGCTGAGAATCCGCTCTGCATATCGTGCAATGAGGTCAATTTCAAGATTGACGCGACTTCCTGCTGTTAACTGACCCAAATTAGTGGCAGTCATCGTGTGCGGGATCAAATTGATACTGATCATACAGCCATCCGACAAATCTTCAACCGCATTAACAGTCAAGCTGACACCATTTACCACCACGGAGCCTTTGTATGCCAAAAAACGAGCCAGCTCCAAAGGTGTCTTGATCTGAAGCACCCAAGACTCAGCCAACGGTGCAAAATATACGACCTCACCGAGCCCATCAACATGGCCAGAAACAAGATGTCCACCAAGTCGATCAGTAAGCGTCATGGCCTTTTCAAGATTCACCTTGCCGACCTCAGACAATCCGGTCGTCTTACTCAGACTTTCCTGCGAAACGTCTACCACAAAAGCATCATCAAGTTTCTGAACCACCGTCATACAGGCTCCATTAATGGCGATACTATCGCCAAGCTGGACATCTTGTAGAGGTAAGCCCCCGGTCTTGACGGTCAAGCGAACCCCTGACGCAACACCTTGCAGAATTGGTCTGATCTCGGCTATTTCACCCACAGCCTGAATAATTCCAGTAAACATATCTACCTACACATCATTTTCAAATCTAGCAAGAATCCGTAGATCTCGCCCCACTTGTTCAATGGCACTAAATTTCAACTGCTGCTTGTCATCCAGTTTTGCTAACACAGGCAAATTGGCCATTTTTTTACCACCTCCCAACAAATCAGGAGCCTGATAAATCAATAACTCGTTGACCAGTTTGTTACGAATCAATGCGCCATTCAGCTCTGCACCAGCCTCAATATGTACTTCATTATAAGCACGGCGCCCTAACTCGGCTTTTAAAGCAGTCAAATCAACCTGATTGGACTCCGTAGCAGGTAATGGACAAACCTCTACCCCCATTTCTGCAAGTACCTGTGTTTTGTGCGAATCTGCCAAACAATAAAATATTGTGATGCCCTTCTCAGCCAAAATTCGAGAAGTAAGCGGAATTCTTAGATGACTATCAACAATGAATCGAGGGGGTTGCCTAGATGTAGCAACATGACGCACATTCAATAAAGGATCATCTGCCAAAATGGTTCCAACACCCGTCAAGATGGCGCAGGCACGTGCGCGCCAATGATGCCCATCTGATCGGGCCGACTCGGAAGTAATCCATTGGCTTTGCCCATTTTGTAACGCAGTAAAGCCATCAAGACTGATCGCAGCTTTAAGTCGAAACCATGGCAATCCAGTTTTCATGCGCTTAACAAAACCGAGGTTCAATTCTGTCGCTTCAGTAGCCATTAAACCAACTGAAACATCCATGCCAGCAGATATTAATCTGGCAAGCCCTTGTCCAGAAACCACTGGATTGGGATCCTCCATCGCCACGACCACTCTTGCGATACCATTTGCAATAAGCATATCAGCACAAGGTGGTGTTCGCCCAAAATGACTACATGGCTCTAAGGTCACATAAGCCGTAGCTCCTGCAACTGAATTACCACGCCGCTGAGCATCCAGTACCGCTTCAACCTCGGCATGATTTCTACCGGCCTCTTGCGTAAAACCTTCTCCGATAATTTTATTATTTAAGGCCAGTACACAGCCAACCCGAGGATTTGGCGAGCTGCTGTAAAGCGCATGCTCTGCCAAAGTTAGCGCCTGCCGCATTGCCCAAATGTCAAAATCAGATGAATTCATAACGTCGTCAATGATTGGTCTTCAATCAGTAAAGACGTATTATGGTCCAAAAGCAAACTCGATGAACTTGTGACTTGGGACTTTCATATTCTGCCGAACGGCCGGGATAAATGGCGTTTGGCGGATATCACGTTCAATAATTTTCTCGATACCTGTGTCGTTGGCTGATTCGGGGAAAATAACCTTATCAACGTGACCCGTTTCTGAAATAAAAACCTCAACAATAATTTGAATATCATTAGTCATATCGACACCAGTCAAATCAATCCATAATTGATTCTCAGGCTCAGCAGCCTGGTCTAGATCAGGCAACTCAAAATAAGCCTGTTTTTCTAAAGTCGCATCCACCTCTGATTGAGTTGATGATGAATAACTATTTGAATGCAGCCCATTTACCAGTCTCTCATGACTTTTTTTAGCCATAAGCAAATGGGGTAGCAAAACAGTACTTTGGTCAGAGTTTGTCGACAGATTCTGGGCAATCTCTGTTTGAAGACCTTGCTCGGATAATATGATTTGTCCATAACTGGCTGGAACCGCTGTGACAATACTAGCGCTGACATTTTCAGATGACCATATCATCCATATTGCAAGATGTACGATCAGTGCAAAAAAAAATGCCAGAGCTAATCTGGCATGTGTACTGTTCATATAGTGATATAACTTTATTTAATACTATCGTCCCCAGCAATCTGTAGCTGACGTAGAAACAGATTTCTGGCCTGTGTTAGTAATAATGAAATTACCACACTTATCACCATCATTTGGACCACCGGATCGAGGTGTTGCAGTCAACTGATAGCTCGTACCGGCATTAGGAATGGTGACTGTAATATCATAATTCTGCTCCCCAGCTGGTGCACCAGACGGGGCAGTCAAGAATCCTGTTGGCAAGACCGCACCAGCGTAAGAATTATTATTGACGAAATATCTTTCCATAAATTGGCTCGCCTGCAATAACACCGATTGTGCATCAGCCCTTCTGCCACGATTTACCTGTTCGGTATAACTGGGATAGGCAATGGCAGCAAGGATCCCGATGATCGCGAGGACAATCATCAACTCAATCAAAGTAAAACCTTGGTTATTTGCTTTATTGAGCATACCTGTTCCTATTTAGAATTATTGATAATTTCACGCCAATATTGTCGGCCAATCGTTGGACAACTAGTGCTGATAGCACTCCCATGAGCAGAACTAGATGAACCACTCACTCTCTTAGCACTACCACACTTGGTTGAGTTTGAGGTTGGGGTGATAGCTGCCTGAGGATTACCGGAGCCATCCAAGTTTACGATTCGAATCGATACTGTTTCTGATTGTCCTGAATATTGAGAACTGACTCTTCCGGTAGTCATTCCCCCTGCGGCACCTTCAAACTTATAGGCAATCTGTTGAGCAGCACCGCTAAAGATATCAAAGTCCATTAAAACACTCAGGTTCCTATTACCACAACTTGTTGCGCCACCCTGCGGGTGAATCGATAAGAAACTAACTACACCACCTCCTGGTGTATCAGGATTATCCAGTACTACCTCACCAGTAACAGGCAAATCATAATACCAACCATCATAATTGGTCCAATTTCCAATAGCATTAACACTGAACTCTCGTGAGATATTGTTATCTGAAATTGTTGTCTGAGCCAGCAATCTTGACCGCCCTGCCGCTAATGGTGAGCCCGGTTGCACTATCAAGTTCCCCGAACCGTCTTTCGATCCAGCTTTATCCCAAATCCCATATACAGTTTGTATTTGACTAGTTGGATAATCAGTGGAAGTGATCGATTTACCAGTTGCAAAATTAATCATCCAGCCACCTAGTTTATGTGGTGTAGCAACCACGGCAGAGCTAACTGGCTGACCTGTAGTGGTAGCACTATCTTTGGCTGTATAAAGTGGCTCTCCAGATAAGGCCTCTGTCCAACTTGAAGGGGAGCTGGAGCTGACATCGAATTTCCAAATATTGCCTTTCAAATCCGCAGCATAAATATAATCTATCGTACTATTGTTATCTATATCAATACCAATCGGTGTACTTAACCCATTACTTGGACCATCGCCTTTTGCACCAACAGTCAATTTTTTGTAATTAGTATCAAGTACCCAAGTTGATCCACTCTTTTCAGCACCAAGAATAAACAAAGCTGCGCGGCCAGTCCCACTATGGCTATCTGATTTATCACTAAAATAACCATTACCAAACATCACATAGTATTTACCATCATTAAACTTACCAATCTGTTTAGACAATGATGTCGCCGTATAGCTAGCTGGACGACCAGTGATATATCCTAGATCAACATCATCAGCATCAGTAAACTCCCATTTGAACATCGTACTTGCATTGGACTCAGAGTAAGTAGATGGATCAGTTACGTCCAGAGCAAAAATGCCCTGCCCTCCGCGTCCCAAGGGTTCAAATAGCATCGTATGCCATGCTGACGAAGCATACATATCACCAGTCAGGGGTGAACCATCCACAAAATTGGCAAGCTGGTAACCTTTATCAGTCAGGCTAGATAATCTAGAGTAAAGCTGATTGGGCACATAGGCAAATAGTTCATTACCTGTTACTAGACTTAACGCATGTAACATACCATCATTTGCACCGACAAAGGCGACATTAGTTCTATTTTTGTATGTTGAACTAAATGTGCTGTAGCCGGGAGCTTCTGAGTCAAAATAAGTAGCAGCAGGAGGCGTCATCAACCAACCGGTTGAATTGGCTACATCACCCAACACCCAATCAACTAAATCAGGATTGGTACTCGTTCTTCTTCTAAAACCTGCATTACTAGTTGACACACCACTTTCTTCAGCATGATTTCCTCTTAGCCAATCTAGACGTTTAGCACCCAAGCTATCTGTAGCACCATTTAAGGTGTTGAGTGCCAACTTCTGCGCAACATTGAGATCACTCCATCGAAATTTGACTCCGACATTATTACCATCATTGGAGATGATAGTTCTACCGGTATCATAGTTTTGATTTTTTATTTGAACATGTCCTTTCCATAACGCCCCACTCTCAGTCTCATCAATAGCGACAGTTGTTATATTTCCTGAAATAGAAACCACAAAAGGCCGCGCATAAATTAACCCACTACCATCAGGATTAAAACCTGTATCAATAACTGACGAACCGACTCCAATCCTTGAACTGCTCAGTGCGGCCGCATTTGAACTTTTTGTAATTGCACTGATAAATACTGTTTCCAGCGATTTCTCCAACTGCGCTGGGTTTATCGCATAGAAATAACTATCTGGAATCCCATCTGCACTAGCATTTCCATTACCATCTTTTGCATCCCACTCCTTATTCGCGGCTGCATAAATGGCATCATTCTTATAGTCGTAAGTAGAATTAGAAAAATCAACTGTTGAATAATTAGTATTGGGTCTGTTATCTGCATTTGAATCGGTAAAGCCACCATATTTGGCAGAATACCAGAGTGGATCTTTCAGGGTACTGCTGCCAGTACCTTCAATGTTGTAGCTTGCTGTTGTAGGTGGCTGTTGCACTTGACAATTAATGCAACCACCACTTGCATTGATATGGGTCACCGGTGTCACAGCAAGCGGTGGCGCGGGGTCATTATAATTAAATCCGATAATACCTGAATGGAAATGAGGACCATCACCTACTCCACCAGCCGTCCCCGAAAGAATATAGCCAAAACCTTGAGGATTTGATGTTGCAGCACCAGCGGTATACGTAGTGACATTGAGCGTTGTACCAACAATGGCATATTCAATATAACCCCAAACGTCCTGATCATAATCACCACCTTGTTCACTATCCTCCCATTGCACCAAAAACTTACCAGTACCGACCGCCTTGTTTTGACTCACAATTCGAAAATCAACCAAAGTACCCCCACCATGCGTACCATCAGGTAAATCAAGTCGATATGCTGGTTGAATAGAAACATACTTACCAGGTAAGGCAGGGATAGGAATGTCCACTTTAGGTTTAGCGGTAGCTAATGAAACGCCGTAGGTTTTAACCTTGAAATTTGGATCGCTGGTATCTGTGGATAATGTTAGATCTGTTCTAATCGGCGTTGTATGGGCTGACCAGGCAGCACCCGTCATAATATAACTACCACGATAGGTAGGGCCGTCAGGGCAAATCCCCCTTAGAGATGAGAAAGCGCTAATTGCCTTTGCGGTACAGAAACCATCATATGTAATTCCATTATCACCAATAAATACAGGTTTACCAGCGATACCCTCGTTATTTGCCACATTATCTGCCAAAGTATTTACTGCTCCGGCACTATTCAAATCAGAATAACCACCCCACTGATCATGATCATAAGACGTAACACTGGCATTGAAGTTAATCACATTGATTGGTCTACATTGTTTTTCACCATATTTATTTTGGATAGCAGCAGCTCTACCAAACGGATCCACCCAAGTTGGTCGAGTCAAACCCAAAGTTGCATCTTTAGTGCTGCCAGATCCATAATCAAAAGCAGCATTTGCTGATTTACCGGCGAAGTAACGCAACACTTCCAAATACATTTCACCAATGGGGTTACCCCAGCTGCCACAAGTCCCCTCGGTCAAACTAGTTAATTGATAAGTGCAATTACCATCTAAGCCAATATAGGTTCCATCAGAATAGTCATATCCATAAATACGTAATCGATCAAGGTTATAAACAATACCCTGCACAGCAGTAAAACGGCCATCCGATGTCGTATTTACCTCATTGGCAAATGATTCAACATTCTTTCTTAACACGCCGCCTGAAATATTTTTCTGATAAGAACCTGTTAAGAGACCAAACTCTGCCTCATCGTTTTCACCATATTTATGCAGTAGACCCGTAGGCTTTCTATTTCCATTTGGATATTGCTTGCACTTGGCATCCTCACCACCTAAAAGTGCAGGGTCACATACTTTCACACGTACGACAAAATCACCCTGCACGCCACCAATCACCACTGCATTCAGCGCCTTACTGGGATTGCTGGCTGAAGCATTGATACCGGAAACAGCAGGATTATTGCCATTTGAAGCACCTTTTTCTTCGCTCCAGTAGCATTGCCATCTCTCATTAGAATTCCATAGCGCATAATTACCGATAGCCACCTTCATTAAGGGGGGATTAGTATTGGTGTGTGATGCCCGATTACTACCATTACTACTACCCATTGTTGTATTACAAATACTGATCTCAGTGACATTAGCGGCAACTGGCATCAGGGTACTCAAGTCGTTACCGCTGTAGTATTTTGCAAAAGAGTGTGCATCAGTCGGCAAGTAGGCACGCTCCAAAACCGTATCAGTATTACTGTCGGTAGAACGGTAGCCACCATAGAGAATTTTGCGAATTACATCCATACGGGTCATCGAAACCCAGTTTAAAAAATTGCCACTCCATGCATTATTACAGTAGTGATTGGTAGTCAATGCTGATGGATTAAATTGTTGTGCACCTGCATCGTAAAGATAACATTTCTTACTATCAAAATAACCGTAATAGTCAATCGAATTGGCATAAGAAGTTTCTGGAGAGCCATCACCATCCAAATCTGAATATTCGTTATAAGCCTTATAGGAGAGCTGGTGATCACGCGACATATTCAGCATGATCATCGGTGATGCCTGCTTCTTACCAATATGTGGAGGCAGTCTGGGAATTGTCTGGGCCGAGGCAATATTTATGGCACTCATTATCCAAACCATAAATAAAGACAACACAAACAAAACCGTTAGCCTTTGTTTACCTAGTTGAACGTTCGGAAAGGAAGACATATTTTTCCCATTTAAATTTATTAGACTTCTAAAACGTACATTGCTTGTAATGTAACTTGTGATGACATGACTGCACCAAAGCCACGAGCAGTGACACGATATACAAAATTTCTTTTCCCACCATCAGATGTAAATGAAAATATTTCAATTAAGTATCGTGGCTGCTGAACCACAGTGGGCAATGCCGTAGCGCCCGTATATGTACCGTAACTAACTGCACTATTCCATGAAGATGCAATCTGCCACCGATCATTTGAACAAAGTCCTCTAGGACAAGTAGCCAAAAAATTAGTTAATATAATATTTGAACTCCCATTCACGCGACTATCTGGTCTACAAAGCGTCTGCGTGCAAGCCGTGGCATCAGCTCGTATAAATAACAAATCCTTTTCAGCATCTCGCAATCCTGCCTCTGCTGCCTGAAATGCGAGATTTCTATCGATTTCGTTACTGGCTATTTTTTCACCCAACGTTGAACCTTGCATGGCTGTCAAACTAATCATAGTTAACACTGCCAAAAACACTAGCGTAATAAAAAGCGTAACGCCACTTTGAAATTCTTTCCTATGCATGGTTTTTAACTGATTTTTCATTATTAACCCCCTGCCAAGAAACTCGTAACTCGATTACGCAACACATATACGCCATTAAAGCTACGATATAGATAAGTATCGGTATTTGGTGGCGTTACCATATTTCCCTGACAATCCCGATAAGTGCGTGCATCACCAGTGATAGAAGAATCAATAGTTCGCATTAATACGCATACTCTTAATGCAATTACCTGATTCCAATCGGTAACCAGATTAGCTGGAAAATATTGTTGTGGAACTTGGGATCCCGTGGCTGCTATCCCATACAAAATCTGCAGATCCTGAACACCACTAAATATAGGTTGTGCGACAGTATTTCCATTACCACGACAATACAGTTCGCTAACAGTGACTGGCACGCTATTCTCGGTATAAACACGTTGAACTAGAAAGAATTTGTTTATAACTAAACTCGTTGTGCCACCAGGCAAAGGATTAACAGTTTGTCTCAAACAATCAAGTGACTCACCTAACAGGTCATTTCCAGCCACGAGTGACTCATTGCTTCTAAACGCGAGTATCAACGAATCTGGTTTGGTCGAGTCAATACGACAGTTGAAGTCACTACTTAGCGCTCCCTGGAAGCCTCCATCACACCCCTGGATCGCCAGACCAAAATTTGTCGCATCAGTTGAATCCCAAGGATTTAGTAAGATATTTGAAATAGAATCGTTTACAAACGGAGTATAGCCAGCCATCTCGATGTAGCGCCCCAAATAATTGAGAACGCTACGGCCTTGCTCTTGTAATTGCTGAGCACCACTGGTTACACGATTTGATTGTCTTGCTCCCATATAAGATGCAGTTATCGCACAGACGAGAATCATGCTAATGGTAATACCAACCATCAACTCAATTAAGGTAAAACCTTGTTCTTTTTTAATCATGATCATTCGCAGGTCAAGGAATAAATACAGTATTCAAACAGCGAACACCCGCTGTCACTGCACTAGGGCAGCAGTTTCTGTTGGTGATTGGTAATCCACCACTACATACAGCCGCTGTATCAGTGGACTCCTTATCATTCCAATAAATTGTGATACTGATTGTTCTGACTGTTTGTTGTGATCCATTGTTATAAGTCACTGTTTGAATATTGCTCCATCCGCCAGGCATGTCGCGTACTGCAGTGGCAACCCACTGATTCAAATCGTACTGCGCCAATTGTGCAGAATTACAAATATTGGACTGACAATTAATTGTGGCTGCAGGAGGATTGGCAGCCGATGGATAAGGATAAGCACCGGTAAATTGATAACTACCATTTCGTGCTCCATCGAGATTTGCTCGCACCCGATCAGAAATTTCGGAGGACAATCGTGCCACTGCTGCACGCGCCCAACCACTTTGTTGATAACGTAATGCCGCTGTTTGCAAACCTGCCAGTCCAAGCATGCCAAATGAAAATATCAGTATTGAAATCAATACTTCAATCATCGTAATACCAGTTTGTCGTCGTAAATTTTTCATCACTTTTCCTAGCGCTCTGTCACAGTACCTGCATTGCAGTTTGCAGTGTTATCGATGACTCTTCCTCGCCCGGTAGAATCAATACAAATTGCTCGACTACTGGACGACGCACCACCTTCAACTGGTGCAATTGTCATGGTTGTACTATTGGCAACGCTCGCAAGACCAGTTGAATTAAATGTAAAAGATCTTCGATTGTTATTACTGCCAATGGTGTAATTACCATCAATCGGATTTCTGACTCTCAATAAAACATCCGTACCGTTGTCATAAGTGCCGTTATATGTAGAACCACTGGCCACATCCTGAAAAATAATCCAACCATTTTCCCAATCACTACCGCTTGTGGAACATGACGGAACAAAGTTGACCGGAGGGTTGACTGGTACAGCAGATTTACAAATAATGACGCGCCCATTTCTGGAGATGGCTTCAGAACGTGCGTAGTTAATCGCTGATAAAAACTCATTGGAGATATTGCTAACCTTATTATTTGTCAAAAAAGAGCGCATTGCCGGTAATCCGGTTGCCAGCAATATCGACAGAATCACAAGTGTGACCATCAGCTCTACCAACGAAAAACCCGATTGCTTTTTTCGTGCCTGAACGCTGCCGTATTGTTTATTGAACTGCACCATGTTCATGATTGCTCATCTTTCCGATGAAATAACAGGATTTCTGATAGGTGCATCATAGAAAATCCCTCCATACCAATAAAACCGTCTGTCTGATAATTTCCACCGTTCATCTTGAACGATCATGGATTGCCAACTTGATCACACTTTTTTATCTCAAACCCAGACAGCTGAATGCGATGTTTTGAACAAAAAAATCAACCACACAGGATTTTCATCTGCTATACTTTCGTTCTTTCGGGGTGTAGCGTAGCCTGGTAGCGCGCCTGGTTTGGGACCAGGATGTCGGGAGTTCGAATCTCTCCACCCCGACCACGAATTTGGCAGTTTGCCTGCCGTCAATTGAAACCTCATCCACTGCCCGTAGCTCAGTTGGATAGAGCATCAGCCTTCTAAGCTGAGGGTCACAGGTTCGATTCCTGTCGGGCAGGCCAGTTTGAGTAGATAAATAAAAAAAGCACCCTATGGTGCTTTTTTTATACTTATTTCAAACCAAATTCAGCTTAATAATTTGGTCATTGCCATCCGCTCAGCAACTCGCTTACCAGTCAACACAAAACCAGTAATACGGTCGTCATTTTCTTTGAAGATCAACTTAATGCCCTCACCTTCCTCAGCTGCATAAGACTCCCATCGCCCAACGCGATCTTTTGCCACAGGTTGAACTGCCACTGGACATGCGGGTGTTTTGACACTCACTGGCATAGGCGGAAAGTCATAAGGTTGCGGTTGTCCAGTCAGTGTGGCAGCTAAAGCTTTAGCCACATTCATGATCGGCATGACATAGGGTAAAACACCTTGCGTATATTCGGCACAGTCACCTAAGGCATAAATATCAATATCACTGGTTTGTGCCAATGCATTCACCACAATTCCACGATTAACCACAAGTCCCATTGTTTTAGCCAATGTCGTACGTGGGCGTAAACCAATCGCTGACAACACCAAACCCACGACCACCTGCTCACCATTACTGAGCATGAGTTGATAGCCATCATCAACCCTGTTAACTGCCACTACGCTTTTACCAAACTGCCATTGCACACCCGCCTGTTGCAAAGGCGCGATCATGTCTTTTGCCGCAAATTCCGGCAATAAACTGGACATGGGATAGGCTGCTGGATCAAAAACAATCGGTGTAATACCTTGGCTGACCATGTCGTTGGCAAACTCACAACCAATGAGACCCGCACCAATAATGGCTACTTGCTTGACACCCTCAAGCGCTTTCCTGAATTTTGCATAATCTTGCAGATCATTGACTGACAGCACATCCTCAGTAGCATCGCCTTGTAAAGTCAAGCGAATTGGGTCAGCGCCAATCGCCAATACCAGTTGTCGATAGCTAAATTCACCCTTGTTAGTTTTGACAAGCTTGGCCTGGCAATCCACTTCAGTGACTTGAGTATGCGTCAATAGTGTCATATTCAACTGCTCAGAAATCACTTCTGCGGCGGTTGTCACCAATTGCTCTGCTGTCTTGTTTTGGGCAAAAGCATTTGAGAGCATGGGCTTGGAGTAAAAATGCCCATCGTCTTGAGTAATCATGAGCAGCGGCACCTCAGCATCAATCTTACGAAGATTGCGTGCCAAGGTGTAACCTGCTAAACCACTGCCTATTATGATAATTGGATTCATAAATTAGTCTTCAAGTATGCCTTTAGATCAAAGATCTATAGGCCGTCAGTAAAAATCATTAACGCAATTAGAGTTGAACCATCTCAAAATCTGCTTTGGAGACGCCACAATCTGGACACTCCCAGCTCTCGGGAATATCTTCCCAGCGAGTACCTGCGGCAATACCTTCTGATGGCAAGCCTTGCGCTTCGTCATAAATAAATCCACAAACAACACATTGCCAAAGTTTCATGATTTTCCTCTTTATAAGAATGATGGGTTTATAGCTCAGTATGAGTTCTCAGGTTAAACCTTGGTTTTTTCAAGGGCTTTTTTGTAGTTGTTGGCATGCCGTTCTTCAACTTTAGCCAGGGCAGCAAAACGCTTGGCCGCTTTTTCTAAAGTGGTTTTAAATTGCGCAGCATGCACTTTGGATTCAGCAATTTGTTCATCGATTTCGGCCACCGCTGCGGCATCGCCATCTACGACAGCTTGTTGGCGAAAACCTGGGTACATTTCGGTGTACTCATAAGTTTCCCCATCGATCGCAATTTGCAAAGCTTTGGCTGGGGTAATTTCAGCGGCTGGATATAACAAATCAAGATGGCCAAAGGCATGCATGACTTCCTGATCTGCGGTTTCCTCAAATGTGCGAGCGGTTTCTTCATCACCAGCAGCGCGTGCCAACTTGGCGAAGTACCGATACTTGATGTGAGCCATGGATTCACCGGCAAAGGCAGATTCAAGGTTTTGCATCGTTTTGATTTCTGGGCGTTTCATATCAAGCTCCTTGGTTAGTCATTAATCAAACTGCGATGTCGCTACTTTAGGTCTTCACTATCAATAAAACAAATTTAATTAATTTACTAAATTGATAGGATTTCACAATAACGCTTCGTTAGATGTCTGATGCGCAAGTCTAGTCTTTAAACAAGTATCCGATAAGACGACATAGAAGCCAGCGCAATCTCCAGGGGTCGTTTTTAAACACAAACAACGACCCGTGCTTCAGCTTATTCCCATGAATTGACATATCGATCCACGAAAAGTGGCGACTATGATTGATCATGCCAAAAATTATACTGGTAGTGTGTATTTTTTAATAAGTAGTAAATAAGCACTTAAGCACTAATTTATTGGCCATACTCCACAAAATAGAACTTCCTGGCGCCGAAACTTAGCGCCTGAGTTACCGCGAAAAACACAATGGCATAGCGGTTGCCTGCAGGATTTCACCATTATTTTGTTGAACAAAAGCAGCCAGGCCAAGTTCTTCACGCTTGGCATCGGCTGATAAATTTAATGCCGCTTGAACGACACCCTGACCCTGTTGTAAGTTAATGGGACCAATCCATTGCCTGACAACAAAATCGTGTTTTAAAACGGAGCCCGCGTTTTCGCCGGCACGCACCTGCGACTTCAAACCCGATTCAAATACTGCCAGATATGCCTGTGTGCCAGACAAGTCTGTTGAATTGCTAACACCAGGAATAGGTTGGATAGTTGCAGATAACTGCATTGTGGGAATCGTAGAGGCGTCCGATTTGGCCGATAAGGTAATTTGTACCGCAGCCATCTCAGCTCGTTTGGATTGCAGCCACTGACGATCAAGACTGCGCCAACTTCGCGCCTCTCGTCCATTCACCATGACTTCGGGTGTATATACAACACGATTTTTGGCAAGCTCGCTTTGTGTACGTTGCCGCTGACTAAATACAGATGATGCAAAACGGTCTTTCCAACCGATGTAATCCCAATAGTCCACATGCAAAGACAACGGTACGATTTGTTCAAATAAATGATTCGGATTATCGTCAATGCTCCTCAACCCCGATAACCAGTGATCTGCCGGCGGACAACTGCTACATCCTTCCGAGGTATATAACTCAACCAGCAGAACACGATGTGGCGGACTCACGTGAGTTAATTCTGCAGGACAAGTTGTGGCTAACGCCATATTGATAAAAGTTGTTGAAGCCAGCCCCAAATAAGCCAGCGTATTAATCCATGATTGCATTTCACGCTCCTTGTGTGATGATTCAGATAAGTCGCGTTATTAGCTTCATCCTTACAATGGCTTTACGCCCAGCCTCAGTTAAAATCAGAACATCCCATTCAATAAGATCATCATGAGCAATAAACCAGTCGACAATAAAACTGAAATCGAAGCACCATCAAATTTTCTTCGGCAAATCATTGAGAATGATCTGGCGCAAGGTACTTACATGCAACGTGGCGGCGGCATCAGTCAAAAAGAAGTCATTGCTACTCGATTTCCACCAGAACCCAATGGCTATCTACACATTGGCCATGCAAAAAGTATTTGCCTGAACTTTGGGTTAGCGAGGGATTATGATGGCGTCTGCCATATGCGCTTTGATGATACGAATCCTGTCAAAGAAGATACCGAGTATGTTGATACGATCCTCGACTCAGTCAAATGGCTTGGCTTTAGTTATGCAGACAACCTGTTTTATGCTTCAGACTATTTTGACAAACTTTACCAATTTGCCGAAGTATTGATTCAACAAGGAAAAGCATACGTTGACTCGCAAAATGCCGAAGAAATGCGTCTTAACCGTGGCACATTAACTGAGCCAGGTAAAAATTCTGAATTTCGGAATCGCAGTGTTGAAGAAAATCTTGAATTATTCCGTCACATGAAAGGTGGCGAATTCAAGGATGGTGAACATATTCTGCGCGCTAAAATTGATATGGCATCACCCAATATCAATATGCGCGATCCTGCCATATACCGCATTCGTCATGCCCATCATCACCGAACTGGCGATGCCTGGTGCATTTATCCCATGTATGACTACGCACACTGCGTTTCGGATGCACTGGAAAATATTACACACTCAATTTGTACCTTGGAATTTGAAGATCATCGCCCACTATATGACTGGATCCTAGAGGCATTGGCGGAGGCAGGTATTTTTAAAAGGCCCTTACCCCATCAATATGAATTCGCCCGACTCAATTTGACCTATGCAATCACGAGTAAAAGAAAATTACTGCAGTTAGTGACTGAAAAACATGTAGATGGCTGGGATGATCCACGGATGCCAACACTTGTTGGTATCCGCCGTCGCGGCTACACACCAGAGAGCATTCAGTTATTCTGTGAACGTATTGGTGTTTCCAAAGCAGATAGCTGGATTGACATGAGCGTACTAGAAGGCTCTTTACGAGATGATCTTGATAGCAAGGCACCACGTGCAATCGCAGTGCTCGATCCAGTCAAATTAATCATCGACAATTACCCAGATGATCAACAAGAAGAATGTCATGCACCAATTCATCCGCATCATCCAGAATTAGGAAAACGTACCTTCCTTCTCAGCAAGGAACTCTGGATTGAGCGTGAAGATTTCATGGAACAACCAAGCAAAGGTTATTTCCGTCTATTTCCTGGCAATAAAGTTCGCTTACGCTACGGGTTTGTCATTGAATGCAAAGGGGCTGAAAAAGATGCTGATGGAAAAATCACTGCAATCCACTGTGATTATTTTTCTGACAGTAAAAGTGGCACCCCCGGAGCCGACTTATACAAAGTGAAAGGCAACATTCACTGGATATCGGAGAAGGGGAGCATGAAGGCGGAGGTAAGGCTATACGATCGTTTATTCAAAGTTGCGCAGCCGGATGGTGGCGGTCAGGACTTTCTGGCGCATCTCAATGAAGGCTCAAGGCGCATCATCCAAGCCTACCTGGAACCGAGTCTGAGCCAAGCGGTGGCAGAAACGCGCTACCAGTTTGAACGACACGGCTACTTTGTGGCCGACCGCATCGACTCAAAGCCAGGAAGCCCGGTTTTCAACCGCATCGTCACCCTCAAAGACAGCTGGGGGAAATAAACAACCCACCCCCTTTCAATCAGGCTTGCGCTACCTCACCAGCGTAGCGCAAAGCCCCTCATCAGCATCCAGCAAAAGTCCAATGCAAAAAGCCCTCACGGTGAGGTGAGGGCTTTTCAATAAGGAAGCCTGACGATGTCCTACTTTCACACAGGAATCTGCACTATCATCGGCGCTACGTCGTTTCACGGTCCTGTTCGGGATGGGAAGGGGTGGTTCCAACGCGCTATGGTCATCAGGCTAAGAAGGTTGACTGCTGCTTAGCGGGCAAGTCCAATTGGGAGTGTAGTAAATTTTACAGGTTGTGAGTATCACACTATGACACCAACTGATGAGGTGGTAATTTCGTTATAGGATCAAGCCTCACGGGCAATTAGTACTGGTTAGCTTAACGCATTACTGCGCTTCCACACCCAGCCTATCAACGTCCTGGTCTTGAACGACCCTTTAGGGAGATCGAGTCTCCGGGAAGTCTCATCTTGAGGCGAGTTTCCCGCTTAGATGCTTTCAGCGGTTATCTCTTCCGAACTTAGCTACCCGGCGATGCCACTGGCGTGACAACCGGTACACCAGAGGTTCGTCCACTCCGGTCCTCTCGTACTAGGAGCAGGCCCCCTCAAACTTCCAACGCCCACGGCAGATAGGGACCAAACTGTCTCACGACGTTTTAAACCCAGCTCACGTACCACTTTAAATGGCGAACAGCCATACCCTTGGGACCGGCTACAGCCCCAGGATGTGATGAGCCGACATCGAGGTGCCAAACACCGCCGTCGATATGAACTCTTGGGCGGTATCAGCCTGTTATCCCCGGCGTACCTTTTATCCGTTGAGCGATGGCCCTTCCATACAGAACCACCGGATCACTATGTCCTGCTTTCGCACCTGCTCGACTTGTCAGTCTCGCAGTTAAGCACGCTTTTGCCATTGCACTTTAGGCACGATGTCCGACCGTACCAAGCGTACCTTCGAACTCCTCCGTTACACTTTGGGAGGAGACCGCCCCAGTCAAACTGCCTACCATACACTGTCCCCAACCCGGATAACGGGCCAAGGTTAGAACCTCAAACAAACCAGGGTGGTATTTCAAGGTTGGCTCCATGAGAACTAGCGTCCCCACTTCAAAGCCTCCCACCTATCCTACACAGATCGGTTCAAAGTCCAATGTAAAGCTACAGTAAAGGTGCACGGGGTCTTTCCGTCTAGCCGCGGGTAGATTGCATCATCACAAACATTTCAACTTCGCTGAGTCTCGGGAGGAGACAGTGTGGCCATCGTTACGCCATTCGTGCAGGTCGGAACTTACCCGACAAGGAATTTCGCTACCTTAGGACCGTTATAGTTACGGCCGCCGTTTACCGGGACTTCAGTCAAGAGCTTGCACCCCATCATTTAATCTTCCGGCACCGGGCAGGCGTCACACCCTATACGTCCACTTTCGTGTTTGCAGAGTGCTGTGTTTTTATTAAACAGTCGCAGCCACCATTTTATTGCAACCCCTTCGAGCTCCGATCGCAAGGATCTTCACTCTACAAGGGCGTACCTTATCCCGAAGTTACGGTACCAATTTGCCGAGTTCCTTCTCCCGAGTTCTCTCAAGCGCCTTAGAATACTCATCTCGCCCACCTGTGTCGGTTTGCGGTACGGTCGTGTTAAGCTGAAGCTTAGTGGCTTTTCTTGGAAGCAGGGTATCAGTCACTTCAGCGGCAAGCCGCCTCGTCATCACGCCTCAGTTAAGCCCCCCGGATTTGCCTAAGGAGCACACCTACACGCTTAAACCGGGACATCCAACACCCGGCTGACCTAACCTTCTCCGTCCCCACATCGCACTTAACATCGGTACAGGAATATTAACCTGTTTTCCATCAGCTACGCTTCTCAGCCTCGCCTTAGGGGCCGACTCACCCTACGCCGATGAACGTTGCGTAGGAAACCTTGGGCTTACGGCGAGGGGGCTTTTCACCCCCTTTATCGCTACTCATGTCAGCATTCGCACTTCTGATACCTCCAGCATCCTTTACAAGACACCTTCACAGGCTTACAGAACGCTCTCCTACCATCACTAGAAATGAATCTAGGATCCGCAGCTTCGGTTATATGCTTAGCCCCGTTACATCTTCCGCGCAGGACGACTCGATCAGTGAGCTATTACGCTTTCTTTAAAGGATGGCTGCTTCTAAGCCAACCTCCTGACTGTTTTAGCCTTCCCACTTCGTTTTCCACTTAGCATATATTAGGGACCTTAGCTGGCGGTCTGGGTTGTTTCCCTCTTGACGTCGGACGTTAGCACCCGGCGTCTGTCTCCCAAGCTCGCACTCATCGGTATTCGGAGTTTGCAATGGTTTGGTAAGTCGCGATGACCCCCTAGCCATAACAGTGCTCTACCCCCGATGGTGATACTTGAGGCACTACCTAAATAGTTTTCGGAGAGAACCAGCTATTTCCGGATTTGTTTAGCCTTTCACCCCTACCCACAGCTCATCCCCTAACTTTTCAACGTTAGTGGGTTCGGGCCTCCAGTGCGTGTTACCGCACCTTCACCCTGGCCATGAGTAGATCATCCGGTTTCGGGTCTACACCCAGCAACTGAACGCCCTATTCGGACTCGGTTTCCCTGCGCCTCCCCTATTCGGTTAAGCTTGCTACTGAATGTAAGTCGCTGACCCATTATACAAAAGGTACGCCGTCACCCCTTACGAGGCTCCGACTGTTTGTATGCATACGGTTTCAGGATCTATTTCACTCCCCTCCCGGGGTTCTTTTCGCCTTTCCCTCACGGTACTGGTTCACTATCGGTCGATTACGAGTATTTAGCCTTGGAGGATGGTCCCCCCATGTTCAGACAGGATTTCACGTGTCCCGCCCTACTTGTCGCAAGCCTAGTTCCACACCGGTGTTTTCGCGTACGGGGCTATCACCCACTATGGCCGGACTTTCCATTCCGTTCCACTAACACTGATGCTAAATCTTGCAGGCTGTTCCAATTTCGCTCGCCACTACTTTCGGAATCTCGGTTGATTTCTTTTCCTCTGGCTACTTAGATGTTTCAGTTCACCAGGTTCGCTTCAACTTCCCTATGTATTCAGGAAGAGATGACCCAAAGGGCCGGGTTTCCCCATTCGGAAATCTGCGGATCAAAGTGTGTTTGCTCACTCCCCGCAGCTTATCGCAAGCTACAACGTCCTTCATCGCCTGTAATCGCCAAGGCATCCACCATATGCACTTATTCGCTTGACCCTATAACGAAATCGTCTCTTTCGAAACAACCCCATCATAAGTTTTGAGTGTCACGTTGTGCCGTATTCCTTTAGTTAAGTCTCTAAATCTTTGAGAACTACTTTAAAAAGAATAGGTTGATACAATCACAACCCGTGGTCAACAATGTCGCTTTCGCTCATCGTTAACACACATTTACTACTACTCCAAATTGTTAAAGAACATGCACAGCCTTTCTGACAGCAGTCAGATGTCAGCACTCATTAAGCACTGACATCTAACAACTATTCCCATCACCAAATAAATGGTGGAGGTTAACGGGATCGAACCGTTGACCCCCTGCTTGCAAAGCAGGTGCTCTCCCAGCTGAGCTAAACCCCCGTATTTCTCACGCACCCATTCACGGGACCGCTTGATTTACTATGGTGGGTCTGGTTGGTCTCGAACCAACGACCCCCGCCTTATCAAGACGGTGCTCTAACCAACTGAGCTACAGACCCATGGCTGTAACACTGAACTAACCGATAAGTGTGGACGCCTTACTTTCATGCTGACTCTAGAAAGGAGGTGATCCAGCCGCACCTTCCGATACGGCTACCTTGTTACGACTTCACCCCAGTCATGAATCCTACCGTGGTAATCGCCCTCCTTGCGGTTAGGCTAACTACTTCTGGTAAAACCCACTCCCATGGTGTGACGGGCGGTGTGTACAAGACCCGGGAACGTATTCACCGCGACATGCTGATCCGCGATTACTAGCGATTCCGACTTCATGCAGTCGAGTTGCAGACTGCAATCCGGACTACGATCGGTTTTCTGGGATTGGCTCCACCTCGCGGCTTGGCAACCCTCTGTACCGACCATTGTATGACGTGTGAAGCCCTACCCATAAGGGCCATGAGGACTTGACGTCATCCCCGCCTTCCTCCGGTTTGTCACCGGCAGTCCCAATAGAGTGCCCTTTCGTAGCAACTATTGGCAAGGGTTGCGCTCGTTGCGGGACTTAACCCAACATCTCACGACACGAGCTGACGACAGCCATGCAGCACCTGTGTCCACTTTCTCTTTCGAGCACCTAATGCATCTCTGCTTCGTTAGTGGCATGTCAAGGGTAGGTAAGGTTTTTCGCGTTGCATCGAATTAATCCACATCATCCACCGCTTGTGCGGGTCCCCGTCAATTCCTTTGAGTTTTAATCTTGCGACCGTACTCCCCAGGCGGTCTACTTCACGCGTTAGCTGCGTTACTAAGAGGTTACCCCCCCAACAACTAGTAGACATCGTTTAGGGCGTGGACTACCAGGGTATCTAATCCTGTTTGCTCCCCACGCTTTCGTGCATGAGCGTCAGTGTTATCCCAGGGGGCTGCCTTCGCCATCGGTATTCCTCCACATCTCTACGCATTTCACTGCTACACGTGGAATTCTACCCCCCTCTGACACACTCTAGCTATACAGTCACCAATGCAGTTCCCAGGTTGAGCCCGGGGATTTCACATCGGTCTTATATAACCGCCTGCGCACGCTTTACGCCCAGTAATTCCGATTAACGCTTGCACCCTACGTATTACCGCGGCTGCTGGCACGTAGTTAGCCGGTGCTTATTCTGCAGGTACCGTCATTAGTTCGCGGTATTAACGCAAACCGTTTCGTTCCTGCCAAAAGTGCTTTACAACCCGAAGGCCTTCTTCGCACACGCGGCATGGCTGGATCAGGGTTGCCCCCATTGTCCAAAATTCCCCACTGCTGCCTCCCGTAGGAGTCTGGGCCGTGTCTCAGTCCCAGTGTGGCTGGTCGTCCTCTCAGACCAGCTACAGATCGTCGCCTTGGTGAGCTTTTACCCCACCAACTAGCTAATCTGACATCGGCCGCTCCAATAGCGCGAGGTCTTGCGATCCCCCGCTTTCCTGCTCACAGCGTATGCGGTATTAGCTACGCTTTCGCGTAGTTATCCCCCACTACTGGGCACGTTCCGATGTATTACTCACCCGTTCGCCACTCGCCACCAGGATTGCTCCCGTGCTGCCGTTCGACTTGCATGTGTAAGGCATGCCGCCAGCGTTCAATCTGAGCCAGGATCAAACTCTTCAGTTTAATTCCTGTTTGTAGATGGTTAATCTACGTGAATCTCTTGCGAGATTCATTACTCACTCAAAATACTGACAGGTCTTTATTACTAAAAACCTTGTACATTACTTGGTGTGAGCGACTTTATTGACTTTAGTTGACCACTCTTGCGAGTGGCCGGCATTTCCATAAAGCGCCCACACTTATCGGCTGTTCAATTTTTAAAGATCGCTCGCTTGACTTGCTTTCGCTTCGTTTCGCGTCGCTGCATGTGCAGCAGAGAAACGAGATTATGGACACTTCTACTAAAACCGTCAAGCACTTTGTGAATATATTTATCCGAAATATGCTTGATGAATAACCCCATCATTTTTTAACTCATCTGGCTCACCATTTGCCACCATGTCTCCAGACTCCATAACATACACTCTACCGGCAATTTTCATGGCCAAATTCGCATTTTGTTCCACTAACAAAATTGCAACTCCCATCTGATGCACTGACAGAATCACCTCATAAATCTTTTGCACCATGATGGGAGACAACCCCATACTTGGCTCGTCTAATAATAATAATTTTGGTTTACCCATGAGCGCACGCGCTAGAGCCAACATTTGCTGCTCTCCGCCAGACATACTTCCAGCCAGCTGTTTGGCACGCTCCTTTAGTCTTGGGAACAATACAAACATCGATTCAATATCTGCTTGAATAGCGTCCGAATCACCTCTTACATAAGCACCCATTAATAGATTATCAAGCGTTGACATTCGCCGAAATACACCACGCCCCTCAGGTACGAGTATCAAACCGGAACGTTGACGCGTATGTGCCGAAGTTGAATTGATATTTTTATTTTGAAATTGAATTACACCTTCACTATTAGGAATCAAACCTGCAACCGTTTTTAGAGTAGAAGTCTTACCAGCACCGTTGGCACCAATAATTGCTACAAACTCATGCTCACCAACATGTAGATTAATCTTTCTGACGGCCTCTATAGCACCATACTTAACTGATACAGTATTTAAAGTTAGCAAGCTCATCAAAACACCTCGCAGCCTAAATATGCATCAATAACTTCTTTGTCACTGGTAATCTCCGTTGGAGTACCTTGTGCCAAAATTTGTCCAAAATTCAATACGACAATTTCATCACATAAAGCCGTCACCAATTTGACATCATGCTCAATCAGGAGAATGGTTTTGCCATCATCTCGTAATCGCTGAATTAAATCACCTAGGCCAATTTTCTCGGCCCGGTTCATACCAGCTGCCGGCTCGTCTAGTGCCAAAAGTTTAGGGTTAGTCGCCAAGGCCCTGGCTATTTCCAGACGTCGCTGAAAGCCATAAGGCAAGCTTACTGCGAGTTTATCGGCAAATTCATCAATACCAACATAGGCCAATAAATCCATTCCCTGCTCGAGAATCCATTGCTCCTCTTGCATGGCCCTCTCGCTTCTGAATATGGCACCAATTAATCCGGCCCTGGTCCTGCCATGAAATCCGACCAAGACATTCTCTAAAACCGTCATGCTTGCGAATAACCTAATGTTTTGGAAAGTCCTCGCAATACCAAGCCGCACCACCTCATGAATATCACTTGGCTTATAGGGCTCCCCAAAGAGAAAGAAAGAACCCTTATCCGCAGAACACAAACCAGTCAAAACATTAAAGAAAGTTGTTTTACCTGCGCCATTAGGCCCGATCAAACCTTGTATGCTGCCACTTCTTATATTCAAACTAAGATCGGATAGTGCGCGCACACCACCAAAGTTTTTACTGACATTTTTGGCTGATAAAAGGATACTCATGAATAAATTAGTGATGAACTCTACTTGGTGCAGCCCACAAGCCAGCAGGTCGATAAATCATGATCAATATCATGGCCAAACCATACGCCAGCATTCTCAATACTTCTGCCTCAATATACACTTGACCGAATAACGCTTTCTGAATGGGAGTAACGGTATATCTGAGCAGTTCTGGCAATCCTGAAACAATAACCCCCCCCAAGATAACCCCTGGTATATGACCCAATCCACCAAGCACGACCATTGCCAGTATTGCAATTGATTCCATTAAGCCAAAAGATTCAGGGCTAACAAAACCTTGAAAAGATGCGAATAAAACACCCGCCAGTCCACCAAAAGACGCGCCGATAGAAAAAGCCAATAGCTTCATATTACGCACATTGATACCCATGGCCTTAGCCGCCAACTCATCATCACGTATTGCCATCCATGCGCGGCCAATACGCGATCCATGGAGCCGATATGAAATGATGACCACGCACACAGCCACCACCAAGAAAAGATAGTAGTACAGATATGTTGGATGAAACACAATACCAAGTAGTGTCCAATCTTTGTTAAAAGGTATGCCAGCTACCAACACCGGATCAATTTTCGCGAGGCCTTTCGGTCCATTAGTAATATTCCACGGGCGGTCAAGATTATTCATAAAAATACGAATAATCTCACCAAACCCTAAGGTGACAATTGCCAAATAATCTCCTTTTAATCTCAACGTTGGCGCACCGAGCACCATTCCAAAACCGGCGGCTAAAAGAGCACCGATTGGCAAAACAATCCAAAAGGAAATATGCATTCCATTAGGAAAAAATCTTGCAAAGGAATCAAAATAGGCAGGCAAATGCGGTGAGGCACAAAGTGCCATTAAATAAGCACCTAAGGCATAAAATGCAATGTAACCAAGATCAAGTAATCCAGCAAAACCAACAACAATATTGAGACCCAAAGCCAAGATAATATAGAGTAGCGCGAAGTCAATTATTCTGACCCAGCTATTACCTGCCACTCCAGCAATAAAAGGAAGAAAAAAAAGAAGCAGCACCGAGGCTATATAAACCCATGTCCGACCTGCTGCAGGTGTAGAAAAGATATTAAAGATCATACTGACCTTATGCTCGATCTGCGACACGCTCACCCATAATTCCACTTGGCCTAAAAACCAACACCAGAATCAAAACTATAAAAGCAAAGATATCCTGATAATTACTACCAAACACCCCACCAGTTAAGTTACCGATATAACCCGCACCTAACACCTCAATTAAGCCCAATAATATGCCACCAACCATGGCACCAAAGAGGCTACCAATACCACCCAAGACAGCCGCGGTAAAAGCCTTAATTCCTGGCAAAAAGCCCATATAAAAGTGCGCACTACCATAATTACAGGCCATTAAAGTACCGGCTACAGCTGCCATAGCCGCGCCGATTACAAACGTAGTGGCGATGACATAATCGGGATTAACTCCCATCAAGGAAGCATTTTGTGGACTTTCTGATATAGCTCGCATTGCCCTACCAAGCCTGGTTTTATGCACTAACAGGGTTAAGCCTCCCATCATTAAGAATGCCGTTGCAATAATAACCAACTCTTTTTTCGTAATCATGACCTGATCAGTAATATGAAATATCTCATCTGATAGAAGTTGTGGAAAAGATAGTGGATTACGTCCCCATACAAGCATAGCAATAGTTTGCAATAGTATAGAAACGCCAATTGCAGTAATAAGGGGGGCTAATCTAGGTGCATTTCTAAGTGGTCTATATGCCAAACGTTCAATAAGAAAACTAACACATCCCGAAACCAGCATAGCAACAATGACCGCAATTATAAAAGTCAGCGATGGTGAACAAGTAGGAAAATATTTATAGATGAATTGGGCAACACTCAGCGCACTCAACGCACCAACCATCAACACATCACCATGCGCGAAATTGATAATACCTAAGATGCCATATACCATTGTGTAGCCAAGCGCGATGACAGCATAAACACAACCCACTACTAAGCCATTGAGTATCTGTTGAATCAATACATCCATGCAAAAATCTCACGGCTACGCATCACTGCTCCTTATACAGACCAAAGAACACAAGGTACATTGATAGATCTGACATTTCAGCCCTACTGTTTTAATACATCAACACCGGCAGGAATATCAAAATTAAAAATCTCTGGCTTGATTGGTGGATTCAATTCCAAATGAGAGAAGGTAATTGTTGTTGTCTGCCCGAGTGGGTCAAATAATTCCATTACGTAGAGCGCCGTGTCTTTAAAACCAATCAATACACGCTCAAAAGACTGATCCTTCTTATTGGGAACAGCCTCTAACCACTCCACTCCGTCTTTGCTCTCAAGGTCTTTTAAAGTGAAGTTCTTATCAAGACTCACATTACCAAAAAGTAAAGCAATAGGCGTACTGCTCATGGCCTCGCTCATTTTCCTGATAATCACTTGATTCAAGTCTTTATCGAAAAAATAAAAACTCTCACCATTAGAGCTTAGAACTTGCTGATAAGGTTGAGCATAAGTCCAAATAAACCGACCTGGTTTGGCAAATAAAAAGTTGCCGTTGGATTTTTGACTTCGAGCCTGAGACTCACCTTTTTTAACAACTTGAACAAACTGCCCTTTGGCACTTTTTACTTCAAGCGAGAATCGTTTAATTTGCTCTATTGCACTACCAAAAGCAATCTCATGTTGAACAGATAATAAGATAAAAAATAACGCAATACGAATTAGCATAAGTCCACTCTGCAGAGATCAGGCATCGACGGCTCGATTAGGGGCGATAATTTCCCGATTCCCACTAGTAGACATTGTCGAAACCAATCCTGATTTTTCCATTTGTTCCAACAAGCGAGCCGCACGGTTATATCCAATACGCAAGTGGCGTTGTACGAGTGAAATAGATGCTTTTTTATTTTTAAGAACAATATCAACTGCTTGATCATACATTGGGTCACTTTCTGCATCACCACCAATGCCCGTCACACTAGAAGCACCATCACCATCATCGGTAGATCCTCCCTCCAGTATTCCCTCAATATAATTTGGGCCACCATGTATTTCAGCTTGCTTCTTCAAATGTTCAACAACTCGATGCACTTCCTCATCAGAAACAAAGGCTCCATGTACTCGCTGCGGCAAACCTGATCCGGATGGCATATAAAGCATATCTCCCATCCCCAAGAGCGCCTCCGCTCCCATCTGGTCGAGAATCGTTCGCGAATCGATCTTGCTCGATACTTGAAAAGCGATTCTCGTAGGAATATTTGCCTTAATCAGACCCGTGATCACATCAACGGAAGGCCGTTGGGTAGCCAAAACCAAATGAATACCTGCAGCCCTTGCCTTTTGGGCAATCCTTGCAATCAACTCCTCGATTTTCTTACCGACTACCATCATCAAATCAGCTAACTCATCAATCACCACGACAATGACAGGTAGTGTCTCAAGTGGCTCAGGTGATTCAGGCGTTAGAGAAAATGGATTCGGAATTTTTTCTTCTTTTTTTGCTGCATCCAATATCTTATTGTTATAACCAGCTAAATTTCTAACCCCCATTTTGCTCATTAGTTTATAGCGACGCTCCATTTCTGCCACAGCCCAGTTCAAAGCATTGGCAGCTTGGCGCATATCGGTAACGACAGGCGCCAATAAATGTGGAATCCCTTCATATACGCTCATCTCAAGCATTTTGGGATCAATGAGTATTAATCTCACCTGATCAGCACTAGCCTTGTAAAGCACGGAGAGAATCATCGCGTTAATACCAACAGACTTACCGGAACCCGTTGTTCCCGCAACCAAGCAATGCGGCATTTTTGCAAGATCCGCGACGACAGGCCTGCCAGCTATGTCTTTACCCAATGCAAGAGTCAATGGAGAAACGTTTGCGTTATAAACTTCCGAACTTAAAATCTCTGTTAAACGAACTGCCTGTCTTTTCGGATTGGGCAACTCGAGTCCCATACAGTTTTTACCGGGAATAGTTTCAACAACACGTATGGATACCAAAGAAAGCGATCTCGCTAAATCTTTGGCCAAGTTAACAATCTGACTACCCTTTACACCGGTCGCTGGCTCAATTTCGTAACGGGTAACGACTGGGCCTGGATAAGCTGCAGTAACCACCACTTCCACACCAAAGTCTTTTAACTTCTTCTCAATTAAACGAGAAGTAAACTCCAATGTACCGGCTGATACTGTTTCTTGTACGATTGGAGCGGTATCCAATAACGCCAATGGTGGCAAACTAGAATCTGGCATATCGACAAACAAAGGAGCTTGCTTCTCCTTTTCAACGCGCTCAGACTTAGGGACTACAACCAAAGGAGGCTCAATGTGCACAGGATCATGCACCGTAATTCTAGTACGCTCTTTTTCAACAACCTCCACACGCTTTACAACCGCCTCTACACCGACTTTCTTGTCAATTTCAACATTTCGCTTGGTTTGAGCAAACTCGAAGAGTCGCTCAACGACACCACCAAGTTTTTCTGCCGCATCTAACCAAGAAAATCGAAAAAATAGAGAAACACCAGAAATAAATATCAATAATAAAAATAACGTTGCGCTGGTAAAACCCAACATATCAGACAAAGCATTTGCTATCAATTCACCAAAAACGCCCCCTGGTGATTTTGGTAATTCAACATTGAGACTATAAAACCTCAGTGCTTCCAAACCCATACTGGACAACAAAACCGATACAAAACCTAGCCAATAAACCCAATCTATGTGCTCATCCGTCTCATCTTGCTCAGAAATCCGGCCGTAACGACGTACTTTTTTCTCCGGGATAAGCGCACTGTTGTATTGATCAATCATATTTCGATAGTTATGAACCACCCTTTCGACAACCAAAACACAAAACCAGTAAGAAGATATACCAAAAATCAATAGCATTAGATCAGCAAACCAAGCACCAACACGCCCACCCTGATTGAAAATACGAGCGGCCTCGACCGAATGAGACCAGCCGGGATCTTGTTTGCTATAAGTAAGTAAGGAAACGAATAAGAATGCAGCTAACGCTGCAAACACTAACCATCGAATCTCAGTTAGTAACTTCTGAATACGCGAAGGTAATGGAGCACGCCCACTGGAGATAGGTAAACTTTGCTCGGCTGCAGCATTAGCCGACAAGACATCGGAAGAAGTTCTAGTCATAAATAGGAAGCAAAAGTAATAGACTCCTATTTTACGAGGTAGGAGGTGTTGAGCAACACCTCCATAGGAAAATAACCTTAAATAGCGGGGGCGTAACTTTCTCTAACAACAATCACGCCATCGTCTCTAAATTCAATAAAACCTTCATTTTCAAGTCCTTTGATAACTCGACTCACCATTTCTCTAGAAGCCCCCACCATTTTGGCTATATCTTGTTTAGGTAATTTGTTGCGAACCAGTTTGACGCCGTCAAAGTCCTCTGCAAAATCAAGTAATACCCGAGCCACTCGTCCATAGACATCCAGCAAGGCCAATGACTCAATTTTTTGATCAGCCTCTCGCAAACGACGCACCAATCCCTTCATCATAAAAGTAGCCATATCAGCACTTTTAGAGATACATTCCATAAATTCGGGTTTGCCTAATGTTAGAAAATCACAACGATCAAGCGCAATAACAGAAGCCGACCTGGGAGCATCATCAATCAGCCCCATTTCCCCAAAAAACTCACCGGCACCAAGAATGGTGATAATAACTTCTTTACCCTCTTCATCAGAACGCTGCACCTTACAGCGACCAGATAAAATAATATAAAGAGTCTGGGTAAGATCACCCTCAACTATCACAGTTGTATTTCTTGCAACCGTTTTTTTAATGACGGCACGTGAAAGCATTTCTAACTGGTAGTCTTCCAAAACTGAAAATAATGGAACACGTTTCAGTAAAGCCTTATTATCAATAACCGCCATTTTTTCTTTCCTCCCAGTGGGGCAATGATCAAAATCAATTGTCAATTCACAATTTTGCATTATATGGTACTAAATTGTAACTGTGGATAACGTAATGATTACTTCAACAATTAGGCACAAAATGATGCAAACCACGTATCCAGAGTAGAATTGTAACCATCCTAAGCATCAACACTTCCAATATGTCATCACTCACAAAACACAGTAAATTGCTCATTTTAGGCTCCGGGCCCGCAGGCTATACCGCAGCAGTGTATGCTGCGCGCGCCAACCTTAAGCCGACTCTCATTACGGGGTTAGCCCAAGGAGGACAACTCATGACCACCACTGAAGTTGATAATTGGCCTGCTGATGCCAAAGGCGTTCAAGGTCCTGAATTAATGGCACGGTTTCAAGAGCACGCAGAACGTTTTAACACCGAAATAATTTTTGATCATATTCACACATCTAAATTATCTGAAAAACCGATCAGATTAATTGGCGATTCGGGCGAATACACCTGCGATGCACTAATCATTGCCACTGGAGCATCCGCCCAATACCTGGGAATTCCTTCGGAAGAAGCATTTATGGGCAGAGGTGTTTCAGCCTGCGCCACTTGTGACGGCTTTTTTTATCGCGGTAAAGAAGTATGCGTTGTTGGCGGTGGCAATACAGCCGTTGAGGAAGCCTTGTATCTCAGCAATATCGCCAGCAAAGTCACCGTCATTCATCGCAGGAACAAATTTCGCGCTGAAGCAATTTTGATCGACAAATTGATCGAAAAGAGTCGCAATGGCAATATAGAAATCAAATGGAATAGTGTTCTTGACGAAGTATTGGGAGATCAGAGCGGTGTTACCGGTGTCAGAATAAGCTCAATCATTGACGATAAAAAGACTGAGTTAACCCTTTCAGGAGTGTTTATTGCAATTGGTCACAAACCAAATACAGACATTTTTGCCGAGCAACTACACACGGAAAATGGTTATGTAGTAACGAAGGGAGGACTTAGTGGTCAAGCTACTGCTACAAGTATTCCGGGGGTTTTTGCAGCAGGCGATGTGCAGGATCATATCTATAGGCAAGCAATCACCAGTGCTGCAACAGGTTGTATGGCCGCATTAGATGCTCAACGTTATTTAGAAAACATGGATAATCACTAGACACCGTCAATCAGGATTAGAGGCCATACAAGTATGCTAATCCTCTTGATCTACCCAATCCAAAATATTCTGCCACTGAAGCAGATCCCGCTCGACTTTTCCAGGCGCAACATCCCAAAGAGTCAATCCATGCGCGGCTAGTTGAACATAATTTTGGGTATTTCTCAAATTCCCCAAAAAAGGAAAATTCAAAGAATTAATGAAATTAGTAAGCTGCTCCGTTGATCGTGCTCGACTGTCAACCCGCATACCAACCAGACCCACTTGAACTTCTTGATTACGCACACTACGCTCATCTTTGAGACTTTCCAAAAAGGCCGCTGTGGCAGAAATATCAAACAAAGACGGTTGTATCGGTACGATTATTTTATTTGCCATGCGCAAAACATCATTAAAACGCCAACCATGCAATCCCGCAGGAGTGTCTAAAACAACATGCGTCGTTCCTCTAGGAGGCTTGGCAATATAGTCAGCATTCACATTCCAAGTAGAAATGGGCCAAGCCTGCTCTGGTCGCAAATTTAGCCATTTCTTTGCGGATTCTTGCTTATCAACATCGCCGATCATAACGTTATGACCTCGACTGGCAAAATATCCCGATAAATTAGTGGCAATAGTACTTTTGCCGACACCACCCTTGGGGTTTGCTATAACAATAACCGGCATTATCTAATCCCCTCGTTAGTTAATGAACAGCAATCAATTTCGTAATTAGCCTTCAACAGCACAATATCTTCAAACCTTCATGGGCAAAATGACCATTTGCAATCCATACAAGTGAAGCTTCCTTTGTATCGCCAAGGCCGCCTGGTTATGCAGCAAACGAATAAACCAATTATCAGCTTCGAAAATTAATTTGCTAGTAAAGAAGATTGCATTCGGAAAGTCATCCTGTATCTTTCGACACAACTCAAATATTTCCTCGACGGCATCCGTCCCGAAACCAACGTAAGACTGCGCAGCCATACCGTGACTCTGGCAAAAGTTCACAAAATAGTTCAGAGACAAATTTGCCTCGGTACGCATCTGCTCAAGCGTGTTCTCCCCGCCATATCCTTGTGCGTCAACTGTTCGCGCATTGACAAAAATAAAATTCTTAAAATGATTCGGAAACATTCTTTGCACCCAGAGCAAAGCATGTAATCCCCCACCTCGACTAGAGCCAACAATAAATACCGCCGTTTGGTCGTCAGAATTTGGCTTGATATGACCGCTTAATGAACCAAATGGCTGATTAGCAAAAATCTCATCAACAGCTTTAATCTTTTCTTTGGTTTCTCGATAGTGATTGCGAATAAATACACTTAACCCAATAACCAGCCCTGTAATAAGCAAGGTAACCCAACCACCCTCCTCAAACTTAGCAATAACAGTGACACATAAAATACTGATCGTCACTAATAATCCCAGACCCGACAACAATAGGCCCTTTAACCATCCAGAATCATTGGTATGCCTACACCAATAAATACATAAGCCAAACAAAGACAAACTAAAGGTCAAAAATACATTAATCGAATATAAAACCACCAACAAATCAACTTTCCCACCTGACCAATATAAAATAGCCAGCGCAGAGATACCCATCAATAAAACACCATTCTGAGTAACAAGGCGTGTCGACAAATAACGAAATTTATGAGGCATCCAAGAGTCTGCAGCCATATTAGCCAAAACTGATGGCCCCCCCAAAAATCCAGTGTTTGCCGCCACCAATAACAAACCGGCTTCGAAGGCCAATACCACCGTCAATACAATCCCGAGTGATGTGCCCGTAAAACCCATATCTCTCGCAATATCTCGAAAAACTACCGCATTTAAAGTTTGTCCCTCTACAGGTTTTGCACTCCACAACAGATAAAGCAGTATAATTCCGCCCGCCATAAATGCCAGGCTAATTGCCATATACATCATGGTCATCTTGCCAGTTTTAACTCGAGGTTCCGCTAGCGACTGTACATTATTTGAAACGGCCTCAATACCAGTATATGTCCCCCCCCCAAGTGAATATGCTTTCAGAAATAATGCGACGACAAAAAGCCAACTGGTATCATTTGCCAGTTGCTTCGTCTCCGCAATAGTATCTGGCAAAAGAGCTGGAATACCGTCAGCATGAGCAAATACACCATAAAGAATCAGTACAACATGAGTGATAACAAAGCCAAGAAATATAGGTATTAATATCTTTATTGATTCTTTTGCACCCCTCAAATTCATCCACATGAGAATAGCCGCCAAAATACATTCAACACCCAGTTTGGATCCTTGCAACCCTACCGGCAATAAGCTGAATAATGCATCGACGCCACTAGCCACAGAAATGGCAATTGTAAGAACGTAGTCCACAATCAGCGCAGCGCCCGAAACCAGACCGGCATACGGTCCTACTAATGAGGTAGCTATACGATATCCGCCGCCGCCCGAGGGAAATAACGTGATGATTTGGTTGTAAGCTAGGGAAATAATAAAAACTGTCACCGCAGTTGCGATGGCTAGATAAAGGCCAAAATGGGTGTGCACCCCCAAGGCTTTAAAAGCCTCCTCTGGGCCATAGGCAGAAGAAGAAAGGCCATCCGCCCCCAATCCAACCCAAGCCAAAAATGCAACCAGCGCAAGTGAATGCTTGGTTTCAAGTTTGAAAGGATCTAATTCTTTACCAAGGAACCATTCTCTTAGCTTTTTTGTATTCATTCTTGGTGAATTTCTTTATCAACTAGAGCATTAGAACAGAAAAAACTATATTTCGCGGACTGCTCAACCAATCTTTGAAATTGCTGCAATGCGCAAGCGATATTACGCCTAACAAATGATAATGCCAAGTAAATGAGATATTGCTCAATCAATCCAATTAAGCCATAATAGCTCTTTTGCCGGGATGGTGGAATTGGTAGACGCGCCGGACTCAAAATCCGGTGCCGCAAGGCGTGAGGGTTCAAGTCCCTCTCCCGGCACCACTAATCTTCTTATATCAATAGTTTGATATAGCTCAATTCAGCACTTGTTGATAATTAGACTCGTCAACAACTGACTTCTCAGTAATACCAATATTCGTAAGTGTCAATAATTCCGGATTTCCAGCTAATTCTGTTTATTAGTTTTCAACACGACAACTTGTTGGCAGTACCTTTCTAAGGTGTCTTGGATAATTTGCTCAATATTAGGCATTTCATGCCTTGAGGTTTTGGATTAGATTTCCAGGAGTAAAGTGTGTCGGTTGAATCGCTCTTATTGATTTTCAAATATCGCTGGAAAACATTTCTGGTTATTTATGCCACAGTATTGTTACTTGCGGTTGGAATCACTTTTGCCCTACCCAAGCAATACAAATCCAATACGCAAATATTGATTGATACCAAATTAATAGATCCTAGTAACTCTCAGTCAAGTTTGTCACAGCTTAGCCCTGGATATATGTCGACGCAGGTCGACATTATTAATAGTGACAGGGTTGCCAACAAAGTCATTGAGAAACTCAATCTGGCAAAAGATGAAGAATGGCAAAAAAAGTGGCGAAAAGAAAATCCCACCAACGGGACTATTGAAAACTTCTTGATAAGAAAGCTAGAAAAAAGACTTGATGTTAAAACATCAAGAGAAGGAAGCGTTCTAGTCATTGAATACACGGATAATTCAGCGCAATCTGCAGCTGATATCACCAATGCATTTGCAGAGAGTTATATTGACGCAAATCTTGAACTAAAAATTGACCCCGCAAAGAAATATGCGGAACTTTTTGTTCAAAAAACGGAGAAGTTACGTACCGAACTGGAGCTGGCACAAAACAAGCTGTCATCTTTTCAAAAACTGAATGGATTAGTTATCTCCGATGACAAGATTGATATCGAAAATGCACGATTAGCCGAATTGTCTGCCCAAGTTGCCGCGGCCCAAGGACAAAAACTCGACAGTAACTCTCGTGCAAGGCAAGCAGAAGTTGGTACAGACTCACAGGACGTATTACAAAATCCACTCATTCAATCATTGCAAGCCGAAGTCATTCGTCAAGAAGCTAAACTCAAAGAGCTTAATAACCAATATGGTGTTAATCATCCTCAATATCAAAATGCACTTTCACAACTGAATGAGTTAAAAGCAAAACTTCAACAAGAAGGTAAAAAAGTAGCTAATTCATTAACAGGCACAACTAAAGCCAACACTTTTAAAGAGTCAGAACTCAAGCAAGCATTAGAGCAACAGAAAAAAAGAATGCTGGATCTGCGCAAGTTGAAAGATGAAAATGCCGCATTACAGCGCGATGTTGATATTGCACAAAAAGCGTACGATGCGGCCAGCCAAAGGTTATCCCAATCGACCATGGAAACCCAAACACAACAAGCTAATGCAATCATTATTTCGAGAGCCACTCCCCCTGTAGAGGCGAGCAGCCCCAAGCTCTCTCTTAATGTGTTACTTGGCTCTTTCCTTGGATTGGTTCTCGCCAGTTTAGGTATTTGCATTCTTGAACTAAATCAGAAAGTAATTCGAACTGACAATGATATTCAAAGCAAGTTGAACATTGCGTCATTAGCATCCTTGCCACTATTTTTACACATAGACAACCAAACCAAAGCTATTAAAACCAACAAAACAACATCTGCAGAAGAGCTTATCAAAGTGCTCACTTTTGATCATGTACAAAACACATCAAATATTGAACCGCTATCAGTCACTCTCTCCAAAATAGATTCAATTGGTGAAATTTTATTAAACAACGGGAAAATCAGCAGAGATCAAATTGCCAGAATTCAGAGTGAGCAAGAAAAAAGTAAAAAAAGATTTGGTGATGTGGCAATTCAACTGGGAATCTTGAATAAGGAAGATATTGATCTCGCCTTGGCTACACAATACGATTACTCCGTATTGTCGAAAGATAACGCTTCACTTCATCCATCACTTGTTTCTGCATTACAGCCACAACACGTCATCGTCGAAAAATTCAGAATACTGCGTAGTCAGCTCTTATTACGCTGGATAAAACCACATCCAGGTCATAAAACTATTTCCATAGTGAGTCCCAATAATCAAGATGGTAGAAGCTTTATTGCTGCAAACTTAGCAATTGTTTTTTCACAGCTAGGAGAAAAAACACTACTGATTGATGCAGACCTTCGCAATTCGTCTCAGCATCGGCTTTTCAATCTCGAAAATCGAACTGGTCTATCTAGTGTATTGTCTGGCAGATCAGGGGCTGAATCAGTTGTGCAAATTGCAGGACTCAATTATCTGTCAGTTCTACCGGCAGGACCAATTCCTCCAAATCCTCAAGAGCTATTGAGCAGAACACTATTTAGTCGCTTGTTGGATGAGGCAAGAAAAGTTTTTGATATTATTATTATTGACACATCATCGTCTAACGATAATTCTGATTCACAGATTATTGCCAGTATTACAGGCGCCAGCATGGTTGTTATTAGAAAAAACCATACTGACCTGGATAGTCATAATGATCTACTCGAATCTTTAAGTGTGGCAGGTACACACATTATTGGCGCAGTCAGCAATGAAGCCTAATACAACGAAAAACACTGCGACTCATTATGTCTGAATTAGAACCGATGGAATCTGACCGCGAAGATTCTTATTCAAATACTGCCATCAAAAAATCATTAAAGTACTTCGTACTGGGAAAGGGTGTTGGCGCTTTAATTGGCGTAGGCTGGTTACTATTGCTGGTTAGAGCCTTGAGTAAATCAGAGTATGGCATCTACGTGGGTCTTGTCGCCTATTTGGAATTATTTGTAGTTCTATCCAATTTCGGATTAGTCCCAATTTCGGAGCGATACGTCCCCGAATGGAAAACTAAAAATCAAATAGGTAAACTCAAAGGCTTGATACTGTTTCTCTTTAAGGCAAGGCTTTTGACTGTCTGTGTTATTGCCTTAGTTGCTGCGATGATCACACATCTTTTTTCTGAGCCGCTAGGTATAACGCAATATGCAACCACATTTATTATTTTTCAGATTGTCGTGGCCAGTGAATCCTTTGCCAGATTTATTGAAACCATTTTCGACTCTCTGATGCTACAAGGCAGAGCACAAATATCGCTTTTTTCCAGAACAGGGACGAGACTGCTCCTTCTGATTTTTCTTTTAACAAAACAAGTTGATATCAACCTGACTACTTGGGTAGTTTATGAAGCAGTGGCTTATGCTATCGGACTTCTAGTTACCATCACGATACTTGGGCTTACTTATCGCTCACTTGGCGATGCCAACCCAATCGAACCAGATAGAAACGCCAAAATCAGATTTGGGTTACCCATATATGGATCCCATGTTTTGGGTGTTATCACTGGTATAGATGTCATCAAATTATTGGCCATTCGGGTTCTCGGAGCAGAAGCAACTGCTGTATTCGGTTTTTGCGCTTCATTGGCCTGGATGATGCAAAGATACCTACCTTCATTTCTACTAGTTGGCTTAATTCGGCCTCTGATTGTTGCCGCAGCAGTTTCCCAGAATGGTCACGAAAAACTGGATCGCATTACCTCCATTGTCATCAAACTGAATGCCATGATCATTGGCTGTGGTTTAGCCTTGTCTCTGGTATTAGGCGATGAAATTGTTATGTCCTTATCAGGAGGAAAATTTTCTTCAGGTGGCATACATCTGAGTATATTTTTATTATTTATATTTACCCAAACCTTACATGCCGTCATCGGCTACGTTGGCTTGGCAAAAAGCCAAGGTTTGTTGATGTTTCTCGCAAAGTTAGCTAGTGGCCTCATCTTACTCGTCACATTACTTTTCTCTAATGTGATAGGTATCTATGCCTACTCAACAGCACTAGTTGTAAGTGATTTAGTTTGGTTTTTCTTGGTATTTTTCTGGTTGAAAAAAATGAGTCAAGCTCCCCAACTTCCTTATCTTGGTTTAGTAAAAATATTTGGGGTGGTACTTGCAAGCTATGCAATAAGCGAATCAATCATATCTTTTGCGACACATCAGCCAGTCACACTCTTGTCAACTATTTTAGCCAGCTTATTCATCAGCACGATCTTTATATTGCTTTGTTATCGATTCAAACCATTTTTGGCAGAAGAAAGAAATGCCATTAATCGTATGCTGCCAATGAAGATATTCATTTGGTAACCTTATTGCAATTATTCACAGATTCTCGGTAAAAGTTTTTTACAATTATCAAATGATAAATATTCGCTTTTGCTTTATGGCATTTCCACCAATAATTCAGCCATATCCAAGAGTTGCCTTTTTCAACCTTAAATGTTGATTGATTGTTAGATTTCCAAACGCATTCCCATTTCGTTGCACCAATAACCCATGCCCCATCTTCTAAGCATTAATAATTACCACTACAGACGAGGCGGCTCAGATGTTATGTATTTTGATCACGCGACGTTAATGGAAAGCCAAGGGTGGAAAAATGCTTTTTTCTCAATGCATCATCCAAAAAACTTTGACTCTAGCTGGTCAAAATTCTTCGTGAATGAAATTGAATTTGGACACGCATACTCGGCTCTAGATAAGATCAAGATGGCATCAAAAGTCATCTATTCTTTTGAAGCGCAAAATAAACTGCGTACCCTGCTCAACGAATATCCTGCTTCAATTGCACACCTGCACTGCATTTATCATCATCTATCTCCTGCGATTTTGCCAATACTTAAGAAAGCCAGCATACCTGTTGTACTTACTGCACACGATCTAAAACTAGCCTGCCCTGCTTACAAAATGCTAAATAGTCATGGTATCTGCGAGAAGTGCAAATCAGGAAACTATTTGGATCTCATCAAATATCGATGCATTAAGGACTCGCTCTTGGCCAGTACAGTTGTGGCCATGGAAAGCAGTCTCCACAAGCTGCTGGGAAGTTATAAAAATAATGTCAATAGAATTGTGGCGCCAAGTCAATTTTTCCGAAACAAGCTCGTCGAATGGGGATGGCCCAAAGAACAAATTACTTATATCCCCAACTATGTCGACATTTCAAAATTTGAATTATCCGAATCTGTAGGCAAATACTTTCTGTATTTCGGCCGACTTGCGCCAGAGAAAGGTGTTGCCACTCTGATTAATGCGGCCGTTAAAGCGAAGGTACCATTAAAAATTGTTGGAACAGGCCCACTTGAAACCCAGCTGAAATCGCAAGCTGCTGAAAACGCCCAACAAATCGAATTTCTGGGTTACAAGACAGGTCAGGATTTAATCGATCTGATACAAAATTCCCGATGCGTCGTTCTACCATCAGAATGGTACGAAAACGCACCCATGAGCGTTCTGGAAAGTTATGCTCAGGGTAAAACAGTAATTGGCGCCAAAATCGGCGGTATTCCTGAGCTGATTAATGAAGGAGAAACAGGCTGGATGTTTGAGAGCAAAAATCAGGAAGCGCTTGCCGACTTATTAGTTAAAGTAAACCAGCTTACCGATGAAAAACTGATGAGCATGGGACATGATTGTAGAACCTTCGTTGGTGGGACTTTCAATCGTCAACGCTATATCGATGGCACATTACGGCTTTACTCTGAGCTGGGGGTCGCCGCATGAATGCAAAAAAAACACTGAGAATCCTTGGGATTCGAGGCGTACCTGCAGAGCATGGCGGCTTTGAAACATTTGCTGAATATCTGTGCCTTTACCTCGTTGAAAGAGGATGGAATGTCATCGTCTATTGCCAAAAGGAAGGTACGGGACTCACCTATCAAGACACTTGGAAAGGTGTCACTAGAATCAACATTTCAATTAAAGATGATGGCCCTAAAGGTACCGTGCTGTTTGACTGGAAATCAGTCATGCACGCGTCAGAATATAAGGATCTGTGCCTAACACTGGGCTACAACACGGCCTTATTCTGTTCTCTCTTACGTGTAAAGGGTGTTCGCAACCTGATCAATATGGATGGTATTGAGTGGCATCGAGCCAAGTGGGGATCTGCGGCCAAAGCCTGGTTCTATTTTAATGAATGGGCGGGTTGTTTTTTAGGTGACCATTTGATCGCGGATCATCCGGAAATCAAAAAACACTTGTCCATGCGAACATCAGATAAAAAAATCACGATGATTCCATACGGTGCCCCCTTGGTTAGTAATGCACCTTTGCACCTGATTAACCAATATGGTTTATCAGAAAAAAAGTTTCTGACCGTTATTGCCCGACCAGAACCAGAAAACTCCCTGCTTGAAATTGTGACGGCGTTCTCGGCCAAACCAAGAGGCGTCAATCTTGTTGTTCTCGGCAAATACAACACCAAAGATAACGCCTATCATAAGGCCGTCGTGAGTAAAGCGAGTAAGGAGGTACAGTTCCTTGGTGCTATTTACAATCGCAATATTGTTCAAGCATTAAGATTTTATAGCCTGGCTTATATACATGGCCATCAAGTTGGTGGCACCAATCCATCCCTGCTAGAAGCTCTTGGCTGTGCCAATCCGATTATTGCTCATGACAATCGCTTCAATCGCTGGGTTGCCGGTGAAGAGGCACTTTACTTTGACTCAGAAAAACAGCTGGATGAACAGTTGTCCAAACTGATTAACAATCCGAATCTTACTCAAGCGCTATCTACATCCAGCATGAAACGCTTTCAGGAAAACTTTACCTGGGATATGGTATTGCGCCAATACGAGGCACTACTAGAACGCCATATTTGATTCACCAACATCATCTACAAATTATTGAGACTTTTTCCAGCTATCCGCTATTGTCGGGAAAATAAGGCGATATCGTAATTCTTGTTTCAAACGCCGGTTGCTTAACCGGCGTGATTCACGTAGAAATGACATTTGCACTTCCGAAAGCAAAGTCTTGATTTGCGTCATTGGTACTCTCGGTGGCCTGGCAAGCCCCAATTGGTCAGCAACTTTTTCCATATACTCACCCATCGTCATCGCACTATCATCCACGGCATGATAAATACGTCCAGGCTTGGCACGAAATAAGGCCGAAACGGCTATTTTCGCCAAATCTTCCGAATGGATATGATTGGTAAAAACATCCTCATCACTTTTCAATATCGGCAGGCCCTTTTTTAATCGCTCTTCGGGCAAACGAGATTCGCTATAGATCCCGGGAACTCTCAAAATCGCAATGAAGCGATTTGTATGTATGTCTGATGCTCTTTTGGCAAATTGACGCAAAAACCCTTCGGCAGAAACACGTCGTTTTGCTCGAGCCGTAATCGGCTTGACTGGATGCGTCTCATCCACCCATTGTCCGTGACAATCACCATAAACCCCACTCGTACTGGTATAAATGACGCGCGTTTTCCTGAAGACTTCAGTTTGCTGCTTAAATGAATGGGGTAAAATTTTCCGTTGTCTAGATGGATAAGCTAATTTTGCCAATAAGGCTGGGGTTCGTGAATCAACATTGCCACAGGCTGGCGGTGGCGCAAAATGCAAAATCTTGTCTGCCAGATGCCGAATTCTGTTCAATGTTTCAGGATGATCCAGATTGCCCAAAATGGGAGTTGCACCTTGCTGACGCAAATGGGACATACGATTTTTATCCGAGGTCAGTGCAAAGATCCGAAAACGCTCTTTTAATAAGGTAATACATCGCATACCGATATCACCGCAACCGACTATCAACAGACGTTCTCGTCCAAGTTTTTTGTTTTTGAACATGTTTTAATTTCTTATGACTTCCTCAAACCATACAGTACGATTGGCCAGCAGCGGCCGCACATTTTCGGTGGAACCAGATGAAAGCGTTCTGACTGCCGCTTTACGACAAGGCATCATTTTGCCTTATGGCTGCAAAAATGGTGCTTGCGGATCATGCAAGGCAGATGTGGTCGAAGGTACGGTCACCCATGATACCCACTCAGCCAAAGCATTGACCAGTGAAGAAGCCAGTAAAGGCAAGGCACTCTTGTGCTGCGCGCATGCGCAATCTGACTTGCTGATTGAATGCCGTGAACTGGTTGGTGCCAGCAATATCCCTATCCGTAAAATGCCGGTACGCGTCAGCAAAATTGAAAAACCTGCTGCTGATGTGGCAATCTTGACCTTGCAATTACCGGCTAATGAACGTTTGCAGTACCTGGCAGGTCAATATATCGAAATCATTCTAAAAGACGGTAAACGTCGTGCTTACTCCTTGGCAAGTGCGCCACATCTTGCCGAATTTCTGACTTTGCACATTCGGCATCTGCCCGGCGGTATTTTTACCGACCACGTTTTCCAGCAAATGAAAGAACGTGAGATTTTGCGCTTTGAAGGCCCATTTGGCAGCTTTTTTCTTAATGAAGAAAGCAGCAAACCGATTATTTTGCTTGCCAGTGGTACTGGCTTTGCGCCGATCAAAGCACTGATTGAACAACTTCAATTCAAGCAGAGTACTCGCAAAATCCATTTCTACTGGGGTGCACGTCAGAAAAAAGATCTATATCTGCATGAACTGGCAACGCAATGGTCGCAAGAGCTTGATTGCTTTGAGTACACCCCGGTTTTATCTGAGTCTGCCAATAGTGATAACTGGATTGGTCGTACCGGTTTGGTACACCAGGCTGTCATGACCGACTACAATGACCTATCCACTTTCGAAGTGTATGCCTGCGGTGCACCAGTGATGGTGGAAAGCGCCAGAAAAGACTTTGGCCAGCAGAGAATGCTGCCCGAAAACGCTTTTTTTGCCGATGCCTTTACCTCAGAAGCCGATTTACAGACCAATTGAATGTAACGAAACGCCGATCCTCATAAAAAGTTAGGTATAGTTGAGGTTTCGGCGCACCTTATTGATTGAATCATGACTACCATACCCGTTGAATTATTGAATAGTTTGCTGCCTAAAGTTGAAGGTCTATTGGCTAGAAATGCTGGTTTACAAGCTGAAATCGCCAATCTCAAAAATGAGGCCAGCCAATTACGTGAAGAAAATACCGAATTAAAAGCCAAAGTTGAGCTGGCCAGAGAGAAAGTACAGGGATTGCTTGATCGCCTGCCGCTTTAATTAAGTCCACTTAAACACTTTGACATCAATTACGGATTATTCTGATATGACTAGCAAAACGATTGAAACTGTCCTGATGGGGCAGCCCTATAAATTCGCGGTGACGGATGAAGACGAAGCACAACTGGTTGCAGCCATTGCGGCAGTTGATGAGCAAATGAAGCAGTTGCGTGAAAAAAGCAAAGTCAAAACGATTGAGCGCATTGCTGTTCTTACCGCTTTGCATTTTGCCGGTGAGAACATTCGCCTGGGTGCATTGGAAGACGCCACTCAAATGAACTTGTCGCCGGCCTCAACCACTGAGCAAGATCGGCAGACTTTGCTGGAAAACTTGCAACGAGTCAATACCGCATTAGACAGTGCTCTGAAATAATATTTGGCACGAGAAAGCAAGTAAAAATTTACTCACGCATGTGGTGAATTCATCACGAATTTCAATCAAATTTTAGCTTCCTTTTTCTGAAGATTAGTCCATAATGAAATCTCCTGCCGTGCTCGTGAGGACCTTAAATTCCTTGAACCAATATATGAGCATAGGTTGTGGAATATGTGGTGTGGGTGTGATCATCTCTAGTCAGATGAACCCGAAATACTGCTAACCGCGACCACCTTGAGCCGTTAAGGTTCAGGATGCCGGTCTGACGACACAGGCGGGACTCGATACCAAACGGTGTTCAGGTTTATACTTGAACACCGTTTTTCTTTTTCAAGACCATGACCTACTGGTTGATGAAATCAGAGCCTGATGAAGCCAGTATTGATGACCTGGCTGCAGCGCCCAAACAAACCCTGCCCTGGACTGGTGTGCGCAATTATCAGGCGCGCAACTTCATGCGTGACGACATGCGCATTGGCGATCAAGTCCTCTTCTATCATTCCAGTTGTGCGGTACCGGGCATTGCGGGTATTGCCGAAGTGGCCTCAACAGCCTATCCAGATCCCACTCAATTTGAGGTGCGCAGTCCTTACTTTGATGCCAAGTCCAAACCAGACGCACCTCGCTGGCTATTGGTCGATGTACGGTTCATCAAAAAAACTCGCTACGTCTCACTGACTGAACTACGTACCCATCCTGCACTAGAGGGCATGCGCCTGCTTGCACGTGGCAATCGGCTCTCAATTACACCTGTCACTCTCGATGAGTGGCAATATCTTGTCCCGCTGCTTGAGCAAAACCAACCTAGTTCATGACCGAATTATCATTACCCATCATAGGCGGTTTATTGTTACTCGGTTCGTTTACCGGGTTTTGTGCAGGCTTGCTGGGGATTGGTGGCGGTATGCTGCTCGTCCCATTTCTGACATTACTGTTTGGCCATCTACAATTTCCTGAGACAAGTCTGGTGCATATGGCCATTGCCACCTCAATGGGTACCATTCTGTTTACCTCCATTGCCAGCGTCCGCGCCCATCACAAGCATGGCAAAGTCATGTGGAACATCGTCTGGATGCTGGCGCCTGGCATTGTGCTGGGTGGGCTATTGGGGGGCGGGAAAATTTTCAGTCTGTTAAAGACCAGTTGGCTCTCGATGGTGTTTGCCGTGTTTGTGAGCTACTCGGCAATCCAAATGTTCATTGATAAAAAACCACTACCGAGCCGAACCTTACCGGGCCCTGCCGGACAGATTGGTGCGGGCACGCTGATTGGCATGATCTCCAGTCTGGTTGGTGCAGGCGGTGGTTTTATTTCGGTACCGTTTATGGTCTGGTGCAATGTCCCCATTCATAATGCAGTCGCCACCTCTGCTGCACTGGGTTTTCCGATTGCCGCAGCCAGCGTCATAGGTTATGTGAGCGGTAGCTGGGGCCAAACTGGATTGCCCGGCTATTCATTGGGTTATCTTTATGTACCAGCCTTGTTGATCATTGCCAGTGCCAGTGTGATGACGGCGTCATTGGGTGCAAAAACCGCGCACCGGCTACCGGTTAAAAAACTCAAAAAAGCATTTGGTGTACTGTTGTTATCGCTCGCCAGTTATATGCTCTACAAGGCGATCCAGACGCGCTAACAACAAGTCATCCATCAAGCCGTTTGAAGCCCTGTTGTAGTTGGCGAATACATTTGGCGCAAAACATTTTTTTGTATCTTACCCATCGCGTTGCGCGGCAGCTCATCCACCACAATGACTTGCTTGGGCACTTTATAGTTGGCGATCAATTGTTTGAGCTGGGCGATGATGACAGACTCATCAACTTGACCATCCGGCTTGGGCACAACCACCGCAGTCACTGCCTCACCAAAATCCGGATGTGGAATGCCAATCACTGCCGACTCCAGCACACCCGGCATATCATCAATATAACTCTCGATCTCTTTAGGGTAGACGTTATAGCCACCGGTAATGATTAAATCCTTGGAGCGTCCCACAATACTCAAATAAGCTTGTGCATCCAGTTTGCCTACATCGCCGGTCTTGAAATAACCATCATCGGTAAACTCTTCACGCGTCTTCTCGGGCATCTGCCAGTAACCCACAAACACATTGGCACCTTTGACTTGCACATGACCGATTTCATCGACGGCACAAGGCTGTCCCTGATCATTCACTACCCGCAAATTCACGCCTGGTAAAGCTTTACCGACGGTGCCGCCAACGCGAGGCCCTTCGGCAGAATCATAGGGATTGGAAGTCAGCATGCCCGTTTCTGACATGCCATAGCGCTCCAGAATGGTATGGCCGGTACGCACTTGAAACTGCTTGAAGGTATCCAATAACAAGGGCGCAGAACCTGATACAAACAAACGGATATTGGCGCACAGTTCGCGTGTGAAACGCGCATCGGCCAGCAGTCGTGTGTAGTACGTCGGCACCCCCATCAACATGGTGCAACGAGGTAAGTGATGCAAGATGGCGGACACATCAAGCTTGGGCAAGAAGATCATTTTGCTGCCCGACAAGAGCGCGCCATGACAGGCCACAAACAAGCCATGAATATGAAAGAGCGGCAAGGCATGCAAGAGCACATCGCGCTCGCCCTCATGCTGTGCGGTCTGGCCGTTGCGCCAAGCCCAATAGTCATTCAATACCTTGGCACTGGCGGCCAGATTACCATGCGTCAACATTGCACCCTTGCTGCGTCCGGTCGTACCCGAGGTATAGAGAATGGCTGCCAGATCGTCGGGCTGGCTGATGACCGTGACAAACTCATCAGCAAAACGCACCGCGCGCTCCAGCAAGGTGCCAGTACGGTCTTCGCCTAAAGTAAACACGTGCGCCGTACCTGTTTTGAAAGCCAGTCGCGACACCCAACCAAAATGGTTCGGGCTGCACACCACCACGGCCGGTTCGGCATTGGCAATAAAGTAAGCCATCTCGGCTTTTTGATACGCGGGGTTGAGCGGCAGGTACACCAAGCCTGCGCGTAAGGTGGCCAGATAGAGCATCAGCGCTTCGGGTGATTTTTCAACCTGCACCGCCACGCGTGAACCAGCAGGCAACTTGAGGCTGGTCAGTAAATGCGCGATGCGTGCCGAGGCCGCCAGCAGATCATGCCAGGAATAATGCAGGCCTTCGTGGGTTTCAAGCGCCGGTTGCGACAAGTCATGCGGGAAACGGTTGGCGAATAACTGAAACAGATTGGCATTAGCGTGCCTGGAAGAATTTTGCTGGGTCATGACAAACTCAAAAATCCAAAAAAATGATTGATCTGAAGCTTAAATTACCAATTTGACATAACCAGTTTCATACCCTGAAAAGATCATGAAATTGGTCAAAATAATCATACTTCCCACCTGTATGATCTATATTTAACCCATGCAGTGCTATTTAATTAGCTTATAAAAAATACATATAGGGTGTATATCTAGGCCTGCTTTCTGCCATAGGCCCAGATCAGCAAACCAATCCCGCCGATGATCATCGGCACCGAGAGCCACTGCCCCATCGACAAACCCATGGCCAGGAGTCCCAAAAAGTTATCGGGCTCGCGAGTAAATTCCACCAAAAATCGTTGCAGACCATAGCCCAACAAAAACAACCCCGATACCGCGCCCGGTTTGGCAAACACGGCTCGCGGTTTGGACGAATACCACCACATGATGATCAGCAGCAGCACGCCCTCCAGCAAAGCCTGATAGAGCTGCGAAGGATGCCGCGCGATACCGTCACCAGCCTGCGGAAAAATCATCGCCCATGGCAAGCTGTCAGGTGGAATGACTGGTCGCCCCCATAACTCGCCATTGATGAAGTTGCCCAGGCGCACCATGCCAAAACCAACCAGCACCAAGGGCGCAATCATGTCACCGATCTGTAAAAAGGTTCTGCCGCGTTTGCGAGCGAACACCCACATGGCCGCCAACACGCCAAGCAATCCACCATGAAACGCCATGCCGCCTTGCCAAACCTGAATGATTTCGGCTGGATGCGCCAGAAAATGACTCGGTTTGTAGAACAAAACATAGCCAAGACGTCCCCCGATAACAACGCCGAGCACGCCATAGAACAAAAAATCCTCTAATTCCTCAATTGTCCAGCCTTGTGCAGCAATATGTGATTGCTTGACACGTAGTCGTCCAAGTAGAATAAACGCAATAAAACCAACTACATACATGAGGCCATACCAGCGAATTGCTAATGGTCCCAGGGAAACGGCAACGGCATCAAACTGTGGATGAACCAGCATAAAGCTCCTTGATAATTATTGACGCCACTTGCAGTACCAAGCTGTCAGCCCTGCACTTTCGAGCTGATCTGTCTTACTACCGCCGAGCGTTTTACGCAGGCCGTATTTTGTCACGTCTGCCAGGCATTTTCGTGACTATCGCGCTAAGTTTGTTTTGCCTTGCCAGCACAGCACAAGCCGCGGCCCACAAACTACCCAGCATTGCGCTTTACTACGGCGAAAAACCACCGCTTGATGAACTCAAAGCCTTTGATGTAGTGGTGGTCGAATCCGACAACCCAGGACTTGACCCCAATCGCTACCGCGAACTCAGCAACAACACCAGCGAACTGTTTGCCTATGCCAGCATTGGCGAGATCGAACCCAGTCGCCCCTACCTAAAAGACATACCCCAAACCTGGTTAAAGACTGTCAACACAGACTGGAATAGTCACACCATTGATCAGTCCGCCGCCGACTGGCCCGCCTTTTTTGCCGAACGGGTGATTGGACCACTTTGGAGTAAAGGCTATCGCGGCTTCTTTATTGACACGCTCGACTCTTATCAACTGTTTGCCAAAACCGATGCCGAACGCACAGCCCAAGAAGCCGGCCTGAAGCGCGTGATACGTTTGTTGCGACAACGCTATCCCGGCATCAAACTCATCTTCAATCGTGGCTTTGAAATCCTGCCCGATGTCGCCAATGAAGTGTATGCCGTGGCGGCAGAATCACTCTATCAACAATGGGTTCCTGCTACCCGCCGTTATCAGGAAGTCCCGGCCAGTGATCGCGAATGGCTGCTTGCCAAGCTCAATGAAGTCAAGGACAAATATCAATTGCCAGTACTGGCCATCGATTACGTTGCCCCAAAAAACCGGGCACTGGCACGCGACACCGCCAAGCGCATCATGGCGCATGGCTTCATCCCGTGGGTCACCAATGGTGATATCAACATGCTGGGCGTGGGAAGCGTGGAAGTCTTGCCGCGAAAAGTGCTACTACTTTATGACAAGCCGGTGGACGCAACCGAGAATGAGAGTGATGCATTGCGCTTTGCAGTCATGCCACTCAATTACCTTGGCTATAGCGTTGACATGATCGACATCCATCAAGGCTTACCCAATTATCCGCTGCGTGGTCGATATGCTGGCATCGTCACCTGGATGTCATCTGGTGACGCCGCCAATTACACAAAAGGAGGTGAAAGTACCTATGCCAACTGGCTTGGCCGTCAACTGGATGACGGGTTGCGTCTCGCCGTCTTTAATAATTTTGGATTTGAACTCGACAACAAACTGGCCAAACAATTGGGATTGGCACTCTGGCGTTCACTGAGCACGTATCAAGCACCAGGCCAGCAACTCAACATCAGTCAGCAGGATCCATTGCTCAGTTTTGAGTTTGCTGCCGCACCGAATCGCGGCATGATCGTACCGATCAAGCTCAACAGTCAGGGACACAGTCTGTTGCAGATTCAAGATGAGTTGGGACAACAATTTGACCAAGCCGCCATCACTGATTGGGGTGGTTATGCGCTTTCACCTTTTTCACTCATCAAGATCAACGCCATCAATCAGACCCGCTGGGTCATTCAGCCCATAGAGTTTTTACGGCGCAGTTTGATGCCAGCCGATCAACCGGAACTCGCATTACCGGCACCAGATGTCACCACTGAAAATGGTCGTCGATTGATGATTGTGCATGTCGATGGTGATGGCTTTGCCTCACGTGCTGAAGTTCCCGGTACGCCATTTGCCTCTGAAGTAATGCTTAATCAATTTTTAAATAAATATCGCGTCCCTTCTACGGTCTCAATCATTCAGGGTGAAATTGCCGCCAATGGGCTATACCCAAAACTATCTCCGGCTCTGGAAGATATCGCCAGAAAAATCTTTGCATTACCTAACGTAGAAATTGCCAGCCACTCTTTTTCCCATCCATTCATCTGGAGCAAACTGGAACAGGGCGGTACTAACGAGGCTGACTCATATAACTTGCACATCCCCAATTACCAATTTGATCTGGCCACTGAAATACAAGGCTCGGCTCATTACATTGACAGTAAGTTGGCGCCTGCCGGGAAAAAGACTCAAGTCTTTCTCTGGACTGGCAATTGCGTGCCAGGTGCAGATGCCATCGCCATGACTTACGCCAACCATCTGCTCAATATGAATGGTGGTGATACCTTTATCGATCGGCAACGTCCGACCTGGTCATTCATTGCACCATTAGGCATTCGCAAAAATGGTCAACTGCAAATCTTTGCCGCCAATCAAAATGAAAACGTTTATACCCATGAATGGACTGGCCCCTACTATGGTTTTGAAAGAGTCCTCGATACGTTTGCCATGACGGAAACACCCTACCGTCTCAAGCCCATCAATATCTATTACCATACCTATTCTGCCAGCAAGCCAGCATCCATCGGCGCCTTGGACAAGGCCTATCGCTATGCGCTGGCACAAGATGTCTTGCCTGTTTACGCCTCTGACTACATTCGCAAGGTGATCGATTTTGACAGCCTGACCATGTATCGTGAACTGGCCGAAGACAATACCGATCTGCACCGCATTCACATCAAGAGTCAAGGCGATATTCGCACCTTGCGTCTGCCAGGCAATGCCAGCGTGCCCGATTTGGCCAATAGTGAGGGCATTGCCGGTTATGCTGCTGGACCCAACGCTATCTATACCCATATGACTGACAAGACTGCCGTATTGAGCCTGCCCGCCGCACCTCAAACAGCCCTGCCTTACCTTGCCTTGGCAGCCGGTCGAATCAGCCAATTCAAACGCCAAGGCAATGCCATGAGCTTTCAGCTTGATATTCCTTCCGGATTAAATCAGGCCAGCATCACGCTGGGTAATAGCCATCGTTGTCTGGTCAGCGCCAATAACAAAATTTTGGCCAGGCAGAACCCGAGCAATCAACTGGATCAGTTCATCTTTACCACTTATGCAAAAGAATCGCAGCGCCAGCTGGTATCTATACGCTGCCCAGAGTGAACGGGAACGGCTCTTCACGCCGGTCATCGTCATCCTCTTCGGGCTGGCGATGGCGCTCGCCCTGTATTTGGTGTTTCCAGAAAAACGCCTGGAAGAACGACTGGCCAAAGCGCAAAAGGCCGACTCACTGACCATTGCCTATCTGAATAGCTGGCTGGCTGCCAAACCCGACGAAGATGCTTTGCGACTGGTATTAGCCCGACAGAATATTCAACTCGGCTATGACGACATCGCACGCGAAGCGCTCCAACCGCTGCTGCAAACTCATGATCCACACTTGCAAAATGAAGTACGTTGGTTACAGCTCGATATGGCCGAGCGGGAAGCCTATGCCTTGCCTGCGCTCTCACCCGAGCGTCTGGCTGCAATGGAAAAAGTGCGCATCGAGTTGCGCGCACTGACCAAACTGGATCAAACGCTGGAACGCCGCGAACTGCTCGCCAAAAAGGCCTTGGCACTGAATGACATGCCCTTGGCGGCACAACTCTATCGCCAGCTTGCCATTGCCAACCCCAATGGTTCTGCCGAGTTTTTCATTCAGACGGCCGACATTCTGCTCTCAACCGGTGACTATCGAGCCGCTGCCGAGATGTACTTCAAGGCACGGCAAAAGACAGCTGCGTATGAACGGCAACGCAGCCTGTTCTTGAAAGCATTGAGTATTTTACGTTCAGGCAATTTACTGACCGATGCACTCAAGCAAGCCGAATTACAGATTGGCAACCTCAGCGAGGATAACCAGACCTTGACTTATCTGGCGCAATTGGCGCGTGCCGCCAACCAGCTTGATCTGGCCGAACGATATGCCAAGCGCCTATTGCGCATGAGTTGGTGGCAGCAGTTATTGCAATGGTTGCAACTCGCCGACACAAAACCAGACTATGAAGAAGATGTACCGCAACTGGTCTTGGCCGCTTATCAAGCAGGCTTGAATGAAACGACCGATTCCAATATCAATACGAATACCGCACCAGGCAAGGTACTTAAACCCGATGCCTATGGTATCGGTATGCCCTTTAATGACGCATCCTATACCTTGGCCTATGAAATCTTTCTGGCCAATCGCAATCTCAACGATGCCATGCGCGTGGCAGAATCGGCCATAGCTCAAGTCCCGCAATTGTTGGCCTGGCATGAGCGCTTGGCTCTGGTGGCGCAATGGAATACCCGACCCGACATCGCCCTGCAGGAATGGCTGCATATCGCCAAGACCAGTAATAATGAAAAGGCCTGGGCTCAGGTATTAAGCATCGCCCCCGGTATGTTTGACTATGAAGCCTGGCTGGCTGGACTGCAGCACAAATGGTCGCACAGTCATGACACAGCACTGCTAAACGATATTGTCAGCCTCTATGAAAAACTGGGACAGCCTGATAGTGCCATTGCTTTTTTATCCAGCCAGATCAATCTGGGTGGCATTCGCAAACAGGCGCTCAGTGCGCAACAGCTATCCATACTCAAAATGCTCGCCGCCCTGGCTGAGCGCAGTGGCCGCCAGGACATGACGATTGCCGCCTATACCGCATTGTTGCAATTTCCCGATGAACAACTCGATTACGCCGGCAGAATTGCCCGTATCCATCTGATCAACAATCGTCCTGCCGAAGCCTGGCAGGTGTTGGCCAGCGTCCGCAACAATGCACTGCATCGACAGGATCAATTGCCGCTTGCCCAGCAGCAAGCCTACTGGCATTTTTATCTGGAGCTGGCTGGTCTTACTCATCATGACAAAGAAACCGGTTTTGCTTACCAGCAATTGCTGGCACTGGAACAGTTCAATGATTTTGATCTGCAAAATCTGGCCGAGTATTATCGTGCCAATCAGGCCGATCAGCAGAGTGCTTTGGTCAATGAATATCTGGCGCGCCGCCACCCTTCGGAAAACAGTTATCGGCGTGCCTTTGCTCAATACCTCGGCCTGCATGACTGGCATGCCATAGCACGCATGCTGCAACTCCTCACCGAACCGACACACGCAGCTTTGCTGGATCAGCTTAATCAGAATCCAGATTTTCTGGCACAACGTGCTTTTTATCAGCAATCGATTGGATTGCTGGATGGCGCACTGAACGATTATCGACACGCGCTGATCATCAAGCCTGATGCCCTCGACAATCAAGCCGCCTTGCTTTGGTTGCTGCTGGCCAAACATGATCGCCCGGCCATTGAGCAAATGTTGATCGACCTGCGGGAACCGGCCGAACAAAACAGTGTGTTGTGGCCAGCTTTTAGTGCGGCCCATATGCAGTTGGGGCGTCCTGCACAAGCCTTGATTTACTTCCGCAAACAGGCACCGTCCAACCAACATGATTATTTATGGCAATTGGGTTTTGCCGAATGCCTGGATGCCAATGGCATGAGCGACGCTGCCTGGCAGTTACGCCGTCAGGTCTGGACTGGCTGGCGGCGGCAAAGTGGTTTGCTATTGCGCAATCAGCAGCTCACCAGCAAAACGCAAGCAGGTCTGAAGCCCGAACAACGCCATGAGCAAGCGCTGCGTCTGGCTGGCCTGGCACAGCAATTTGCCCCAGGCGACGATTCACGTTCATTACTCACGCAACTGGTTTATCAGGATCGTGAACAACAGCGCTATCAATGGCAAGACTTCTCCAAGAACGATCTGGCACTGGACAATCCCTTTGTGGATGAAACCCTGTCGGGGAAGGGCTTGCTCAAACAGCTTAAAAAAATAGCAGCTCAAGACAGCGTCAGGCGTGACAATGGGCGTAGCCGAAATGTTAGAAATCCCGCATCCTATGCCAGTATTGACCATCAACTGCACAAGCTGCCTGCCAAGGTCTTGCCGGGCATGGCTTGGCAAGCTGATCAGACTGATGAACTGAATCCTGCAAGCAATCGCGTCTCAGCAGTGGTCAAGGAACTCAAATTGGCCTACCTGCTTTCCAATGAGGCCTATGATGCCGCTCATGCATGGTTACTGGCCAATTACGCACAATCGCTGTCACAACCCAGTTGGGCAAGGTTGTCGCTGGCATTGGCCGAAGAAGATCACCAGTCCATGCAAAACCTCATGGATACCCTGGAAGACTGGCTGCCTGCCGCCGATCAGGTGGAAGCTGCAAAAAAACTGGGCAATCATCAACAGGCCGAAACGCTGGCCTTTAACCAACTGAACCAGACACCCGAGCATGATGATGTGCATCGTCGCGTGGTTGAAACACTGCTGGCCACGCCGGAAGAAACCAAACAGATCAATCTGAGCCATGTGCAGACCAACCAATATCCCCTGCATTTGTTGACGACACGTGTTGATGCCACCCTGCCCGGCTATGGCTTACGGTATGGTCAATTTCGTCTTGGCGTATTTGCCAGTGACACCACACAATCGAGTGATGCACCAAGCTTGCTGACCAATCTGCCCCGTCACGATCAAACCGTTGGCCTGACCGCACGTCTGAAACACGCTTTGGGTCGCACACATCTGACCCTGTTTGAACGCAAGGCGGTGGCTAGTCACAGTGGTTTAAAACTGGATCATGAGGTCACCCCGGCGCTCTTACTTGATGATCGCTTGAGTGCCAACTTCAGTCTTGGTCGCAATCTGCTGGCCAATGAAAGCGGCAATCTGCGCGTTACGGGGATGAAAGATCAGTTTGAAATGAATCTAGCGTGGCGCGTATCGCGCTACGAAACCATCAGTATCCAACCCAGTTGGCAACGCTACTTCAGCCAGGATCGTCAATATCTGGGTAGCGGACAACTCATCAATCTGGAAGCCAGCAGCCGCGCCCGCCTTGAATATCCGGATCTGACAGCGCGATTAGATGCCACTTATGCGCGCTTCAATGCCAATGGCTCGGTCAGCAATCTGCTGTTGCCTATCGTGCCCGGTAGCACGACGATCAGCCCCAACCTGTTTGTACCGCGTGGCTATACACAATTTGGCTTGAGTCTGAGCAGTGGTGACAATCTCAACCAGGATTACACCCGCGCATTGCGACCTTTTGCAAGTGCCGGGATTAGCCACAACAATGTGACTGGCAAAGGGTACAATTTACGTGCCGGTTTAGCGACCAGTATTGTTGGTACTGACCATCTGGCTATCTTCATGAGTAAATCCAGTGCCACACCTGGAAATCCGGATGGATTCAGAGAGTTTGGCGCACAATATCGCTGGTATTTTTAATCGGTAAAAGATCAGTAAAAGGACAGGATTTTGGTTTCATTCCATTGCACCCAAGCATTATTAAAAAGATGGCTGTTGGCTTCCGGTTTATTTGCTGGTATCTTGCTCATTAGCGCCTGTTCCACGCTGGATATCGGCAAGGCACCAGCATTTGCGCCTAAAGCAGCCTGGGTGCTATTGCCCGTGATGAATCACACCGAAACACCGCAAGCTGGCTTACGTGCGGAAAATATTATTGATAGCGTCATGCGCACTGACGGCAATGTTTCCCTGCAACACTATCCTGCCGACCTCAATACCGAATCCCTGTTTGAACCAGCCGAACGCAAAACAGTAGAAAACGCGTTGCAATGGGCCAAGTCGATTCATGCTGCTTATGCCGTCACCGGCTCGGTAGATGAGTGGCGCTACAAGGTTGGCGTGGATGGCGAACCCGCAGTTGGCATGACCTTGCGTGTGTGGGATGTGCAAAGCGGACAGGTGGTGTGGAGCGGCACCGGCGGCAAAACCGGCTGGAGCCGTGAAGCCCTGTCTGCCGTGGCACAAAAGCTGATTCGCTCGCTCCTCGCCCCGGTTGCCCAATCTGCACAGGCCAGCACACGCCAATGAGTCTGCAACTGGAGTCGCCAGACTCTTGGTCGAGCCGGGTATTCAAATTACTCTTTCCACGTAAACCCAGGCATACCAATAGCCCAGTATGGTTATGGGCCGCGATTGAAAGCATTTGCTTTCCGCTGATCGCACTGGCGGCAGGCTTCTGGTTACGGCGCGATGACCCGTTCCTGTTGACTGAAGGCTTTCCCTGGATGTGGATCATGCCCACTATAGTCGCGTTGCGCTATGGTTCCGTTACCGGCACAGTGTCTGTGGTGACATTACTGCTGGCCTGGTTTACCGGCTTGCGCCTCGAATGGCTGCCCGCCGATCTTGAGTTTCCACGCATGTTTTTTTTGGGTGGACTGGTCCTGATTCTGATCTGTGGTCAGTTTGCCGACGTCTGGAACTCGCGACTGCAACGCGCCAAGGCCGTCAACGGTTATCTGGATGAACGTCTGACGGCACTCACCAAAAACCACTTCCTGCTGCGCCTGTCACACGAACGGCTGGAACGTGACTTGTTGACCCGCCCCACCACCCTGCGCGAAACCCTGGTCAACCTGCGCACATTAGCGGCGCGCTTTAAACCTGGCGATACCCACCCCACGGCAGCCTTACCCGGCGCCAAAGAATTCATTCAGTTATTGGCACAAACCTCTCAGCTGGAAATTGCTTCGTTATATTCCGTAGAAAATATGCGGGTACAAGAAAATCCCGAAGCCAAACTCGGTGATACCCATGCACTCGAAAAAAATAATGGTTTGCTCACCCATGCCTTGCAAACTGGCGAACTTTCGCATCTGCAAAAGGCTGATGTGCAAGCACGGCGTGATGCCACCACCTCCAATGTCGAAACTTACCTGGTCTGCGCGCCGCTGGTCGATAGTGGTGGCGACACCCTAGGCATGCTGACAGTTGAGAAGCTGCCTTTTTTTGCGCTCAACTTTGAAGCTCTGCAACTGCTTACCGTGCTGTGTGGCTATTATGCCGATGGCGTATTGGCCGCCAAGGCGGCACGTCCGGTACTGGAACTGGTGCCCCATTGCCCACCGGAATTTGCGCTTGAAATCGTGCGTCTGCATCGCATTCAACAACAGGCAGGACTGGACTCCGCTCTTGTTGCCCTGGTCTTTGAACTGGGCACGACACTGGACATCAAGCGCTATACCGAATCACTAGACTTCTTTGAACAGGTCAAGCGTCTGCGCCGTCAGATCGATGTGTTCTGGGAAATTCAAACGCCGGAACGCAATGCCATCATTACCCTGCTACCACTGGCGGGTGGCGCGGGTCTGGAAGGTTATCTGACACGGATTGAATCGGCCTTGCACATGCAAACCGGCAAACGTTTTCTGGAAGCCCGCATTGGCAGCCACACCGTCATGCTGGGCCTGCAATCACCGCAACACACCTTGGCCAACCTGGTCGCACTGTGCCATGTTTAGTCTGCTCAAAATATTGCCCGTTGCGATTGCCACCGAACTGGCTTCGCTGGGCTTACTGTTTTTGCGTAGCCATCAAACCAGCTATCTGCTCGCCTACTTTTTATTGCACGGGATTGCCAGTATTCTGCTTGCGGTGGTGCTCTCGCCTTTCATGCCCAAACCTTACCATCGACCACGTCGCTGGTTGATCCTGTACTTGTTTGCCATCAACTTCTTTATCCCCATAGCGGGTTTCATCATGATGCTGGCAGGTTTTGTCATCAGCCGACTCTTGCCCAAGTTATCGGGGCTGAAACAATACGAATCGATTGCCGTGCCCGAGTACAACACCCATCGCGATCATGAAGGCACTGGTTTTCGCAGCGGCCAGGTACGCGCTCGTCTCAGTAATTACTCTGTTCCGGTAGACAACCGTTTGCAAGCCCTGCTGGCGGTACAGGATGCCCCCGCTCGCGCTACCAGTGGTATTTTGCGTGAGCTGCTGACCGACCCGATGGAAGACCTGCGCCTGCTGGCCTACGGCCTGCTCGATGGCAAGGAAAAATCGATCACCCAAAAAATCATGAACGAGCGGGAAGCACTGAAAACCGTGCATAACAGGCGCGAAGCCAAGCAGATGCATAAACGCATTGCCGAGCTGTATTGGGAGCTGATCTATCAAAACCTGGTACAGGGTGATATGGCCACCTTTGCCGCGCAGGAAGCGTTTGAACATGCCGAACTGGGACTGGAACAAGATCCAGATGATGCCGGTTTGTGGTTTTTGCTGGGCCGGATTGGTCTGTCCCGTAATGATCTGCTGGCCGCAGATGAAGCCCTTGGCTTTTGCGAACTGCGTGGTTTTCCGCGCGAACGGTTACTCCCCTATTTGTCCGAATTACGTTTTCGGCAGCGCCGTTTTGACGATGTCCGCCAGCTGATGCGTGAGCAGGCGCAGTACGCCAACTCTCCTGCGCTGGTACCCATTCAAAATTATTGGGCAGCCGCATGAGTCACCCACCGGTTCACCCCAAAGCCACTGAAGTGGATGTCATGCTGCTGCTGGAAGGCACCTTTCCCTATGTGAGCGGTGGGGTGTCCAGCTGGGTCAATCAGATCATTCGTGGCTTTCCCGAATACCGCTTTGGTGCGGTCTTCATTGGCAGTCAGGAAAGTGATTATGGCGAGATGAAGTACGCCCTGCCCGATAACTTTGTGCACCTGGAATGTCATTATCTGCACAGCAAACATGCTGTACCCCTGGCTGCCGACATGCACAAGCTGACCGGTAAGAAAGGCGCGCTGGCCAGCATGCAACATACCCATGATGTATTGCGCGACAAAAAAGGCGCGAATGTGACCGAGCTATTTGAGGTCATGCAATCCATCACGCAGGAAATGGGGCCAGGTGGGCTGATGGGTAATGAAGAGTTTTTATATGGTCGCCAATCCTGGGACTACATCACCCAGCAATATCGGGAGCGCTGTACCGACCCTTCTTTTGTCGATTACTTCTGGACGGTGCGCATCATGCATGCGCCGATCTGGACACTTTACAAAATCACCCAGAATCTCATTCCAGCCAAAGCCTTTCACTCGATTTCCACCGGCTATGCGGGTTACTTGGGTGCCATGCTCAAGGCCAAATACAAAAAACCACTGATTCTGTCCGAGCACGGCATCTATACCAAGGAACGCAAGATCGATCTGTTTCAAAGTGAATGGATTGCCGATAACCGCGGCGTATTTGAAAAGGATACTTCGCAGCTTTCCTATTTTCGTGACTTGTGGATTCGCTTCTTCGAGTCACTGGGACGTATGTGCTATGCGGCCTCAGATGACATCATTGCACTGTATGAAGTCAACCGATTGCGTCAGGTCAAGGATGGCGCTCCTGCTGAACGCACGGCCAATATACCCAATGGCATCAACCTGCCGAGGTTGGCTGCTCTGCGGGACAAGCGCCCGGCCGATCCACCTCCCGTGCTGTGCTTGATTGGGCGGGTGGTGCCGATCAAGGACATCAAGACCTTCATTCGTGCCATGCGTTCAGTGGTCAACCAACTGCCTGATGCTGAAGGCTGGATTGCTGGCCCCGAAGATGAAGACCCGGCTTATGCGCGTGAATGTCATGCGATTGTGGAAGGCTTGGGGCTGACCAATAACGTCAAGTTTTTGGGCTTTCAAAAAATTGATGAGCTCATGCCCAAAATCGGTCTGGTGATCCTGAGCTCCATTTCCGAAGCCTTGCCGCTGGTCTTGCTGGAAGGTTTTGCCGCTGGTGTGCCAGCCGTGGCTACCGACGTGGGTTCATGTCGGCAGCTCATGTTTGGCCTTGACGACGAAGACAAGGCGCTCGGTGCCGCCGGGGATGTGGTACGCATTGCTGATCCACAAGCACTGGCACAAGCCTGTGTTGATCTGCTGGGCGACAGGGCGCGCTGGACCCAAGCTCAGGCAGCGGGAATTGCGCGCGTTGAAAAGTATTACACCCAGGACATGATGTTTGGTAAATATCGTGACCTCTATCAAAAGGCCATGGCACCAACCAATACGCTTTCTGAGAATGGTGATACCAACAATAGCGACTTGACTACCTCCACCAATAATAGCAATGCTGCACCTTTGCGTTGCCCCATCACCGGACATCAGGCCTGAATCTCATGGCAGGCATCGGCTTTGAACTTCGCAAATTGCTCAAGCGCGACACGCTGCTGGGCATGCTGCAGGCTTATGCCTATGCAGGCATCATCAGCTCGGGCCCGTGGATTTTATCGATTGTGGGAATTCTCATCATCGGTCTGGCCAGTGTCACGATTGTTGTCCCCTCGTTTTTGATTACCCAGTTTCAGGTTTCCGTCACCTACCTGATTGCCGCTTCGCTGATTCTCACCGGCACGCTGCAGCTCGCCTTTACACGTTTTACCGCCGACCGCCTGTTTGAAAAACGCAATGATATTGTGCTGTCCAACTTCAATCTGGTGTCACTCACCGTCACCCTGGCGGCTGGCATATTGGGTGCACTGGCGGCCGTGTTTCTTTTTCCCGAGCAAAGCATTTTGTATCGGCTGATGATGCTCGGCGGTTTTGTCATCATCAGCAATATCTGGATTGCCACCATCTTTTTGTCAGGCATGAAGCAATACAAGGAAATCGTACTGCTCTATTTTCTGGGCTACAGCATTTCGGTGGTGGCCGCGATGCTATTGCGGCACCTCAATCTGGAAGGCCTGCTAATTGGCTTTATCACCGGGCAGATCGTACTGTTGGTGGGCATGATGGTCATGATCCTGCGCAACTATCCGGCGCGCCGTTTTATCTCGTTCGAAGCTTTCCACAAAGACAAGTTTTATCCCAGTCTGGCCTGGATCGGCCTGTTTTACAACCTCGGCGTGTGGATCGACAAGTTCATGTTCTGGTACTTTCCGGCTACCAGCCAAAATGTGATCGGGCCGTTACGCGCTTCACTGATTTATGACTTGCCGGTATTTCTGGCCTATATGTCCATCATCCCCGGCATGGCGATTTTTCTGGTGCGACTGGAAACCGACTTTGTCGAATTTTATGATTCCTTCTACTCCGCCGTGCGCGAAGGGGGCTCACTGGAGACCATTGAGAAAAGCCGTAACGCCATGGTCGACACAGTGCGTTTAGGCATTTATGAAATCATCAAAATTCAGGCGATCGCCACACTCATGCTGTTTGTGGTGGGTGATAACCTGCTGCGCTGGCTGGGCATCTCGGAACTGTATTTGCCGCTGCTCTATATCGATGTGATCGGCGCCAGTCTGCAGGTGGTATTTTTGGGCGTGGTCAACGTTTTCTTCTATCTCGACAAGCGCCGCATCGTGCTTTTTCTCACTGGCCTGTTCGTGGTACTCAATACCATTTTCACCGCCATCACCCTCTACCTTGGTCCGGCCTTCTACGGCTATGGCTTTGCCATTGCCATGCTCTGCGTGGTGCTGCTCGGTTTTTACCTGCTCAACAGTAAACTCGACTCACTCGAATACGAAACCTTCATGCTGCAATAATGTGGAGATATACTATCCACCAGTAAAAAACAAGAATCAATATATAAGCACTTGAGCACCTATATTTAGCCTATACTCCTTAAAAAGTACCTTCTTAAGACTTGCAGCAGCAGAAAATTCCGCTCCTAAACGACAAACCCCGCTTGATGCGGGGTTTGTCGTTTTACCAGGTTGATGAATCAACCCAGCAGGCACACGATTTATTTCAATGCAGCAAAAGCGGCGTCACGAATCGCATCGACTGAACCAACACCTGCAATCTTGCGATATTGCGGAGCGATGGCATCACCGGTTGCCGACCATTTGGAATAATAATCAACCAAGGGCGCAGTCTGATCACGATACACATCCAGACGTTTTTTGACGGTGTCTTCACGGTCATCATCCCGCTGAATCAGGTCTTCGCCGGTCACGTCATCTTTACCTGCCACTTTGGGTGGATTGAATTTGACATGATAAGTACGACCACTGGCCACGTGAACACGACGACCACTCATCCGCTCGATAATGGCTTCGGAAGGTACATCAATTTCCAGCACATAATCAATCTTGACGCCAGCATCCTTCATGGCATCAGCCTGGGGAATGGTGCGTGGAAAACCATCAAACAGATAGCCGTTGGCGCAATCAGCTTCTTTGAGACGATCCTTCACCAGACCAATGATGATGTCATCGGATACCAGACCACCTGAATCCATCACTTTTTTGGCTTCCAGACCCAGGGGCGTGCCTGCCTTGACTGCAGCGCGCAACATATCGCCGGTGGAAATTTGCGGGATACCAAACTTTTCTTTAATGAACGTGGCCTGAGTACCCTTGCCTGCACCGGGTGGTCCCAACAAGATTAAACGCATAGATTCTCCAAAGTTAGATTTAATTGAATGTTTATCTGGTCAGGGTGCGTGAATGATCACTGCTTGGTGAGTCTCCTTGCCCAACCTGCTGCGCGCTTTGAGCAACGCTGCATGCATCAGGCAGAAAGCTTTAATTATAAGAACCGCCAATTCTACCGATTTTATTTACATGAAGCTGAATTGTCATAAAAGAGGCGTACTCTTGCCAAATCTTCTGCGGTATCCACCCCTGCCTGAGAAGCCGCATGGCTTATATGCACGGCAATCTCAAAACCATGCCAAAGCGCGCGCATCTGCTCAAGTGCCTCAATCTTTTCAATGGGTGCCACCGAGAGCTTGGGATAAGTCTTCAAAAAGCGGGCACGATAAGCATACAACCCCACATGGCGCAACGCCATTTCATGAAGAGCAACCGGCAAGGGCTGGTCTGGATCCAGTTGCAGCAGACCGCCCGTGAAGGCATCACGCGGCCAGGGTTGCGGCGCACGCGAAAAGGTCAGCGCCCGGCCCTGTGCATCCAGGGTGACCTTGACGATATTGGGATTAAGAAAATCAGCCATGGTAAGAATGGGATGCGCCACCGTGGCAATCGCACAATCAGGATAATCAATCAGAGCCTGCGCGGCCGACTCAATGAGGGCCGGATCAATCAACGGCTCATCACCCTGGACATTGACGATGATGGTGTCATCGGCCAGACCCAGCAACTCAACCACTTCCGCCAGACGATCGGTACCGGAAGGATGATCGACTCGGGTCAGCACCGACTCGAAGCCAGCCTGCAAAACCGCCTCATGAATCGACGGATCATCAGCGGCGACCACAATCCATGCACCTGTTTTGGCAGCCTGCTCGGCCACCCGCACAATCATTGGTTTGCCAGCAATATCGGCCAACGGTTTATTGGGCAACCGCGATGAAGCCAGGCGTGCCGGAATCACAATTAAAAAATCTGCCATCAAAGAATCCGCTCTCAATGCACCGCGTTCAGGCTGAATGACCAACGGCTGTCGTTCCATCCAGATGACGGGCCTCATCAACCAGCATGACGGGAATGCCATCCCGAATCGGAAACGCCAGTTTGTCCGCGGGACAAAGCAGTTCCTGCTCGGGTTTGTGATATTTCAACGGCCCTTTGCACAGCGGGCAAACCAGAATGTCCAGCAAACGACTATCCATTTAACTTCCTCAAAACAAGTGCCAGCAAGGCAGGATCAAGCTGGGCCTCTATTGGTACATAAGCCACCCGCGCATCATTGGCGATGGCTGCAATAGCTTGGCATTTTACTGCATCCTTCTCGGTCATCAGGATCAGATCCACCTCGGCACCAGGCAGGGTAAAGCCTGCAAAATCAAAATGATCGGGCAAGGCCTGTGTTTGTGTCAGCGTCAGGCCACGCTGTTGCAACATCTGAAAAAAGCGTTCTGGATGGCCAATCCCGGCGCAAGCATAAGTCGCTTTACCAGTCAGTGCGGTGAGCGGCTGCTTTTCTCCAGACTTCAAATAAATGGCTTGCTGCATACTTAAACGCATTGCCGTGGGTGCTGGCGCTAACAGCTCAGTGGCCTTTTGCAGCAGCGCCTCATTGGGTTGACTGCTACCCAAGTTGATCACATTGGCATCACGCTTGCGCCATAAGGGTTCACGCAAGGGGCCTGCTGGCAGCAACCAGCCATTGCCTGCCAGACGTTCATCAAAAATCGTGATCTCGATTTTGCGTGGCAAGGCATAGTGCTGCAAGCCATCATCAGAAATAATCACGTTGCACAAAGGCTGTGCCTTGAGCAATGCTTTGGCGACAGCTGGCCGATTACGCCCAACCCAAACCGGCACGGCGGTACGTCGTGCAATCAGTAAGGGTTCATCACCAACGGCACTGGCCAGGCTGTTGAATTTCACCTCAGTGCTATCGCTGGTGCGTGCTTGTGTACCACCATAGCCGCGCGCCACCACACCCGGACGAAAACCGGCGCGCGCCAATGCCTCGACCAAAGCAATGACCATCGGCGTTTTGCCGGTGCCGCCAACCGTTAAATTACCGACAATCAAAACTGGCACAGGCAGTTTTTTGCTTGGGAAAATATGTAAAACATAGGCAAATCGACGCAGCAGACTGAGCAGACCAAACAGCCATGACAGCGGCCAGAGCAGCACTGTCAGCCAGTTGCGGGATTGCCAGCGTTGCGGCAGGAGCGTCGCCAAAGAGATCATAAAGTCAGACTGATTACCAACCCGACCAACCGCAGGGAACACAAACGTGGCAACCCGGGCTAGGCAACACTTTATTGTGCCGTGGTCTGGGTAGCGATGGTCTGCTGGTGAATGCCAACATTGCGAGCGGCTTCCATAATATTCATGACGGATTGATGAGTTGCATTACCATCCGCATAAATGATCAGAATCGCCGGCACACCATCAACCTGGCCATTGGGTGCTCGCTCACCCAGCAATGTGCTCAGATCAGCTGCATTGCGGGCGTTAACTGGTTGACCATCAATGGTGTATTTGCCTTCGGCATTCACCGACACCAACACTTCAACTGGTTTAGCCTGGGCTGGATCATTGATGGCATTGGTGGATGGCAGATTGATCTGCAGTTCCGCATATTTTTGATAGGTGGTGGTGACCATCATGAAAATCAGAATCACCAGCAATACATCAATGAAAGGAATCAGATTGATTTCTGGTTCTTCATTGCCAGCCGTGCGGTGGCGGGAACGACTGGAACGAAAGTTCATACATCCAGCCCCGGACGATGCTCACCAGTACCGGATGGCTTGTATACCAGTCCTTGTTCGAGAAACTTGAGTGACTGGTCTTCGAGCTGCAACAACAGGACATCAATCTTGCCGCGCAAGACACGATAAAAAATCAAGGTGGGAATCGCCACGGCCAAACCAAAGGCGGTGTTGATCAAGGCCACCGAAATACCATGCGCCAACTGCTGCGGATTGGCCACCACAGCCGCGCTGCTGCCTTGCGCACCAAAAATTTCGATCATGCCAATCACGGTGCCAAACAAACCCATCAAGGGAGCAATCGAAGCAATGGTACCCAGTGCATTGAGATATTTTTCGAGCTTGGCAGCCACGGTATGCCCGGCATCTTCCAAAGCTTCTTTAACACCTTCGCGTGATGGACTGGGCGTCAGCGCCAGATAACGCAGGCCTGCGGCCAAGACAAAACCGAGTGGCGAATTACGGCCGAGCTTTTCAACTGCCTCCACCGTAAGCTGCTTGTTACGCACCACACTCAGCACTTCGGCTAACAAATGGGAAGGAATGATCTTGTCACGGCGTAAAGAAAGAAATCGTTCAATGATCAACGACACCGCGATTACCGAGGCAATCAGTAAAGGATAAATCGGCCAGCCCGCACTTTGAATGATGGAAAACAAACTGCCCCCTAATTATTGGTCAACTGATGCGCATTTTTAAGTTCTGCGCTCCTGCCATTGTAGCCAGATATCTTGGCACCACATCGTGCATCCGGCATCATCCAATGGCGCTCGCCAGCACCGCTACATAGCCTGCCATTCTACCGCTTACCTGGCAATTTCAAACCTGTTTTACATCATGTCGTGATTTGAGAACTTATCCCAGCTTTCTGTGGATAAAGTTGTGCATATCGCACTGCAGCAAACCTTTTTGACCTGATTTTGCGCCACCCAATTGGTCCCGCTCGATTTTTAGGCAGTATCACAGACGTCATCAAAACCCGCAAAAAACCTCAAAATACATCATACTCACCCGGAGTAAATACTATAACTGACTTGATAAGTGCGTATTTATTAGGTCTATTTTTTTACTGACCCAGAGTATCAGAAAGACCGAAATACCAGCACCGCATTGGCACCGCCAAAAGCAAAAGAGCTTGAGAGTGCCGCGCGCAGTTGCGGGGCCGAACGTGCGCCTGTGGGTAGATAGTCCAAATTACAGTCCGGGTCAGGTTGTTCCAGATGTGCTGTGGGCGGTAGTTGCCGCTCACATAGAGCCTGAATGGTAATGATCGCTTCCAGCGCCCCGGCAGCCCCCAGCGTGTGGCCGTGCACGGCCTTGGTCGAACTGACTGCCAATTGATCGGCATGCGCACCAAAGGCCGCCCGAATGGCTGCTGATTCAACCTGATCACCCGCCGCTGTGGCGGTGCCATGTGCATTGATATAGCCAATATCAGCGGCATTCAAGCCAGCGCAGGATAGAGCCTGATGGATCGCCCGCACTTGCCCGGCCATGTCCGGCTTGGTCATATGGGTGGCATCATTGCTGCTGCCATAGCCAGCCAGCTCGGCAAGAATCACCGCACCGCGTGCCTGCGCCGATGCCAGGGATTCCAACACCAATGCAGCGCCAGCCTCGCCAACCACCAGGCCACTACGGTTGGCAGAAAATGGTTTGCAGGAACGCGAGCAATCGCTTGGATCGGCAACCGCCAGGGTCCGCAAAGCCTCCCAGCTTTTCAGCACGCCGGTAGTAAGCATGGCTTCAGACCCCCCCACGACCGCCCGTTCCGTCACACCCAGGCGAATGGCGCGATACGCCTCGCCAATCGCCTGCGCTGAAGACGCGCACGCACTCGAATACGTCAGCACCGAACCATGCATGCCATATTGCAAGGCAATATGAGCCGCGGTGGAATTATTCATGGTGGTCATGATGGAAAATGGTCGAACCCGGCCTTTACCCTCCAGAAACAGATCGATATATCCTGCTTCCAGCGAATTGGCACCGCCCATTGAAGAGCCCCAATAAACGCTGGCTTCATCCAGCAATTCAGGCGTCACATTGAGCCCTGATTGCATCACCGCCTGACGCGCTGCATACACACCCAGTTGCGCTACACGATCCAGCAGGGATAACTCGGAACGGGAGAATTGCGCAGCGATATCAAACTGTACCGGCGCCACCACGCCCGCGGCAAGCTGGGTTTTAGCCACCGCCTGCAAATTTAATTGCGCCGCAAAAGATGCGATCGAGACGACGCCAGAATGTTGTTCCAGCGCATGCGTGTAGATTTCTTCTGGCGAACTGCCAATGGATGCAATGGCACCCATGCCGGTAATGACAACGCGATTGAGTGTCATCCGGTGACCCGTCAACCTGCTTTCTGGCTGACCAGGCGATCAATGGTATCGGCAATATCACTGACCTTTTTCAACTCGGGACGCTCATCGCCCAGTTTGACACCAAACTTGTCTTCCAGATCAAAGATCAATTCAATGACGGTCAGCGAATCCGCACCCAGCGTTTCCAGCTCGGTATCGGCAGTAATCGTGGCAGCATCAACATCCAGCCGTTCAGCCAGCATGGGAATCACAACATCAATGGATTGGGTCGTCATAGTAAGTCGTTAACAGGGAAACAATGGCATCTTGCCAAAATCAGGCCACTTGGACAAGTGTCGGCTTGCCGCCGAGCGGCAGAACATTATTGACAGGCTCGGGAGCTTCGTTTTTATGAATGGCATATTGATCAAAGAAAGCAATCGTTTCCGATGCCACCTGATCTTTGTCATTATCCAACGTCACCATATGATAGCTATTATGCAGCAGGACCTTGCGCTGGATCGATGAACTGATCCGTGATTCGATCAGATTAGCGCTCTTGATACTGGTGACATCATCTTCCAGGGCATGCACAATCAGGGTGGGCACAGTCACATCACGCAACTGCCGCTTGACTTTGCCAATCAGACGGTGCGCCTGATAAATGCCCTCACCCGAAAGACTGGCTGCGCCCGCAATCGAATTGGTTTTGGCCTTCATTTCGGCCTCAATCCAGCGGCGCATATTTTCATTTTTCAAACCGTAGGGGAAACGTTCTTTATATTTCCAGACATGTCGCAAGGGTGTGTGCATTGCCAAAGGCAATAGCACCTTGGAGCGTGGTAAACCCCAACCATCATAAGCCAGCACCGGCGCCAGCAAACCAAGTGCCGCCACATCACTACCACGTCGAATCGCCAGTTTCATGGCCAATACCGCACCAATACATAGGCCGGTCACACTGACAGTATCGTGGTGACGCTTGAGGTCGTTGAAATGATTTTCAACCTCCGCCAGCCAATGCTCTGCCGTAGCCACTTTGGTGGTACCTAAAGTGGCAAAACTATAGCCCTTGATGACCGGCGCCCGGACTGCATAACCTGACTTGGCCAACATACGGCCAACATACTGCATCTCTACCGGGCAGCTCAATAGCCCGTGCAAAGCCAGTACGGCGTGTCGACCACCTTTCCATTCCAATGTTTTCATCACCATTCCTAGCCGAGCTCTTGTTGTGTTTTTTTAACGGATCAAGAACCGGGCGGTTTACGAGCTACTGTTTTTATCTTCAGATTTTTTATCATTTTTCTTCTGACCGATGCGTGTTTCTGCTCCCGCAAAAAGCTTTTTGATATTGCTGCGATGTCGCAGAATTAACACTATGCTCATGATACCAACTGCCAAGGCAATTGGTTTGATCCCAAATAATAAGAATGTGTAAAACGGCGCAAATATAGCTGCCATTAGTGCTGCGAGCGACGAATATTTGAAGGCATAGGCCACCACCAGCCAAGTCGTCAAGGTTGCCAAGCCAAGCCAGCCATTAACGGCCAACAAGACGCCCAGCGCTGTGGCCACACCTTTACCACCCTGGAATCGATGCCACAATGGAAAGCAATGACCCAAAAACACGGCCAACACGACCATTGCCTGCCCTAAAGCAGAAAGTCCAAATTGTGGTCCAAAATAATTGGCCAGAAACACGGCCAGCCACCCTTTGAAACCATCGCCCAATAGGGTCAGTAACGCCGCAGCTTTATGACCAGTCCGTAAAACATTGGTAGCGCCAGGATTTTTTGAACCAAAGGTGCGCGGGTCTTGCAAGCCATAGACTTTGCTCACCAGAACAGCAAAAGAAACCGAACCGAGTAAATAGGCCAATAAGGCAAAAATGATGTCGATCTGCATGGTGTTCAGTCAAAAATGACAGGAGCCGCATATTAACAGGCGCAGCTGAAGGAATACTTAATGAGCATTCAAATGTCTTGGCAAAATCAGTATCGCGTCCAGTCCACCCTCACGACGATTACTCAAGATCAATTGGCCACCATGTGCCTGAGCAATATCGCGGGCAATCGACAAACCCAGACCAATTCCACCTGACGCTTTTGAACGTGACCCCTCAATCCGGTAAAACGGTTCAAATACCCGATCCAATTCCTCAACCGCAATACCAGGCCCCTTGTCGCTAATGACAATCGTCACTTGCTCATCTTGATCAATGACACGCACGTCAGCACTCTCACCGTAACGCAGGGCATTTTCGATCAAATTGACCAGACAACGTTTGAGAGAAAGATGTTTACCCTGAAAGGGTGTCGGCTCGCCAGCCACTGTCAGGCGACTGGCCTCTTCGCCCATCCCTTGATGAATCTCGTTGAGCAAAACAAGCAAGTCAAAAGTCGTATCGGACTCGGTCTGAATCACGCCTCGGACAAAATCCAAGGTTGCTTCCACCATTTGTCGCATCTCATCAACATCATTGACCAGCTTGACGCGCTGATTACCCGGCTCAAGCATTTCAAGTCGAATCCGCAAGCGGGTCAGCGGCGTGCGTAGATCATGCGAAATCGCCGCCAGAATTCGGGTTCGGTCATCCAGATAATTCATCAAGCGGGTTTGCATCTGATTAAATGTTCGCGCCGTCGAACGCACCTCCAGCAATCCTGTTTCAGGCATTGGCTCACGGCGCAAATCACGCCCCAGAGCCTCGGCAGAATTGGCCAATTGTTTCAGCGGCCGCATCGCCAGGCGGGTGGTCGCCAATGCCACGACAATCACCATCACCAGGCGCAAAAACATGTCCATCACCAGACGAGACAAAGCAAAACTCGGACGATTGCTGGGGTCTTCGTAATGAAAACGGACGATCTCGCCATCCCGCAAACGCAACTGCACCCAATAATCAACGCTGTAATGCTCCAGATTGGTCGAATTACCGACTACCGCAGTTGACATCAAACGCATCCGCTCAGATGATTCGGCGCTGACCACTTGCGCCTGGATATGCCGGTCATTACCCAGGCGGGCCCTTAATATCGCCACAAATAAATCTGACTCGGCGCGTTCATCAGTCACGTCCGGCAATTTGGTTTCGGTTTCAAACAGTTCGGTTTTCAACCCAACCTGATTGAGATAACTTAATTGAGCAAGACGACTTTCACGCGGCACGCTTTCCAGCAAAGTCACCCGATCATCAATCCTTTTGCTGATGTGCAGCAGTGAACTGCGTAACATCAGATCATCGAGCTCATTAATCAGGATCAGACCACCGATAATTTCACTGATCAACAAACCGCCAACAACGATCAGCACGATACGAACAAAGAGGGATTGGGGTAAAAACCGATTTATCATATGTCAACCTGGCGCCACGATGAGGCGCTTATACTGATAAGTTTAACAAGTCGCCCACCAGTCATTACAAACATGAATCCAATTCGCATCCTTGTCGTCGATGACGACCCCGATTTGCGCGAAGTTCTTTGCGAATATCTGACCACACAGCGTTTTGAAACCTATGGCGCCGCCAATGCGACCGAAGCCTACCAAATGATTGCAGCCCATTCACTCGATCTGGTGATTTTGGATCTGATGCTGCCGGGCGAAGACGGTTTTGCCATCTGCAAACGCCTGCGGCAAGAAAAACAACATTTACCCATCATGATGCTGACTGCCCGTGGCGAACGCGAAGATCGCATTATTGGGCTGGAACTGGGTGCCGACGACTATATCGTCAAGCCATTTGATCCACGAGAACTGGTAGCACGAATCCGCGCCATCATGCGGCGGGTTGACAAACAAGGTGATTTTAAAATGGCTGAAGCAGGCAAGCTGCGCTTTGGCCCTTTCACCCTCAATATTCAGGCGCATTGCCTGGAAAAGGATGGTTCCCCCATCATGCTCACTGCCGGTGAATTTGAACTGCTGCGAATTCTTTCGGAAAACCCCAATCGTGCCTTGTCACGCGACGAGTTATCACAGTTTTATCGCGGCAAGGAATCGGACCCACTGGATCGCACCATTGATGTGATGATCTCTCGGTTACGTAAAGTGCTGGAGCCGCTACCAGGCAATCCCACCTATATCCGCACGATTCGTGGCTCGGGTTATATGTTTGTTCCCAACTTATAGGCTGAGCCTACCATTGTCATGCACGCGGATGATGACGAGCATGCAAGGCCTTGAGACGTGTGGTAGCAACATGGGTATAAATCTGGGTGGTCGAAATATCGGCATGGCCCAGCAGCATCTGCACTGCCCGCAGATCGGCACCATGATTCAGCAAATGGGTGGCAAAAGCATGCCGCAACACATGCGGCGACAAAGGCGTATGGATATCGGCCTTGCGTGCATAGCGTTTGATGATGTACCAGAATGCCTGGCGTGTCATGCCTGCGCCGCGCTGGGTAATAAACAGCGTATCGCTTTGACTCAGTTCTGCATGATGCCCCATTAGCTCGGTTCTGGCTTCGAGCAGATAACGCTCGATCCACTGACCTGCCATTTCGCCAAACGGCAACAAGCGCTCCTTATTGCCCTTGCCAACGACTTTCATGGCATGCTCAGTAAGACTGATTTCCACAGCACGCAGGTCAACCAGCTCCGAGACGCGCAAACCACTGGCGTACATCAGTTCGAGCATGGCTCGATCACGAATCCCCAGTGCCGTATTCGTATCCGGGGCAGCCAACAGACTTTCTACCTGCGCTTCGGATAGAGCATGAGGAATCTGCCGTTGCTGCTTGGCGCTGACCAGCCGCACACAAGGATCTTGCTCAATCTTGTTATGCAGCTTGGCCCACACATAGAATCGTTTGAAAACGGTAGTACGTCGATTCGATGACGTCGCCTTGCCGCGTTTAGGGACATCATCGGTAACGGCATCAACAACCTCTGGCGATTCAGATTTTTTTCGACCGGGCTTTGGCACATGCGAGAGTTTATGCGCCAAATAGGCTTCAATCTGGTCATGACGCGCTTGCAACAGTGTCGTCTTCTTTTCAGCCAGCCACTCGGCCAACAGATTCAGATCACTCCGATAGGCATCTAATGAATTTTTAGATAAACCATGTTCCAGCCACAACTGGCTGACAAACTGATCAATCTCTTGCAAGCTGGCTTCAAGCAAAATGTCCGTTTTCATTCAACCTCCGGTCTTTGCTGCAAAGCCCATTGCACATGCTCGACCACCACCAAATCGGGATGACTTTCATGGGCCGTCAATGCTGCATGCAATGCCATGGCAAGTGGATCATTTTCCGGCAAGGTGCGCAATGCATTACCCAGGGCCACCGCAATATTGCGTAACCAGCGAAGATGCCCAATCCTTAAGATGGGGCTACCGGCCATGCGTTCTTTAAACTGTGCTTCGGTCCAGCTAAACAGCCTTATCAGGTCAGTGCTATCTAATTCGTGGCGCACCGCAAAGTCTGGCAAAGGACTAACTTGCGCAAACTTGTTCCAGGGGCAGATCAACTGGCAATCATCGCAGCCATAAATATGATTGCCCAGCAAAGGGCGCAGCGCCAGAGGAATGCTGCCGTCATGCTCAATGGTCAGATACGAAATACAACGTCGTGCATCCAGCTCATAAGGCGCAACAATGGCTTTGGTTGGACAGATGTCGATACAGCGTTGGCAACTGCCGCAATGCTGGCCATTGCTTGCAGCCGCAGCTTCATTAACTTGCGGTATCTCGGCCAATGGCAGATTGGTGAGCAACTCACCCAAGAAAAAGAAGGAACCCGCCTCCCGCGTCAACAGCAAGGTATGCTTGCCACGCCAACCCAATTGCGCTTGCGCGGCCAGCGCCACCTCCATGATGGGTGCCGAATCCGTCACGGCTCGTGCCTGAAAAGGCGGTTCACTTTCAAACACCTGCTCTGACAGCCAATGATTGATCCGGTCGGCCAACTTTTGCAAACGTTGGCGCAGTACCTTGTGATAATCGCGCCCCCGGGCATAGACTGAAACAACCGCCTGCGATGGGTCCAGCATACGCCCCCATTCTTTTTGCCGCCAATCCGTCGATACGGATGAAGCCGACGCCTGCTCGGTATGATCATGTTGAGCGTTTTGACTGATAAAAGTTGTAGCAGGCAAATAATTCATCCGCACAGAAATCACACTCAATGCACCCGGCATCAGTTTGTCAGGATTGCTGCGTAAATCGGCATGCCGCGCCAGATAATCCATCTCACCGGCATAACCCTTGGCCAGCCATTGCTCATAGAACGCATGGTCGGCCAGCGGCGCCACTGCTTGAACGCGTAGGTCATCAAAACCCAACTCCTCCGCCCAAGCATACAGATGCCCCCGCAAAATCGACCAATCCACGGGTGATTTGACGGCCAGCGGCAGTTCCCCCCTACAATCTGGTGCTTGCTTTGTCAGTTTCACACTTTTGCCATTTCTCTATGACGCCTATGCCTTTTCAGTTTGGCCCATCGGTTCTGCCCGATCACTTTGCCGATCACGTTGCATTACCTTGCTCCGTCAAATACACCATGCGCAACGAAGCACAGACGCAATGGCTGGCCGAACAACTGGCCCTGGCCATGACTGCGCATTGGCAATCAGCCATTTTACCGGGCATGGCACCGATTCGAATCTATCTTTCTGGTGATCTGGGCGCAGGCAAAACCACCTTTGCACGTGCATTTTTACGCACTTTGGGCGTGTCTGGACGTATCAAAAGTCCCACTTATGCGATTTTGGAGCCCTATGAACTGGAACTTCAAGCCAAATCTCGCTTAAACTTATATCACTTTGATTTTTATAGGTTTGGCTCAGCATCTGAATGGGAGGATGCCGGGTTTCGCGAGCTGTTTGATGAGTCTGCCATCATTTTGGCAGAATGGCCGGAAAAAGTGGCGCGCGCCTTACCTTCGCCCGACCTCTGGCTAGTTCTAGAAAACGACGAAAATGCTGATGTCCGACACCTTTCTGCCTACTGTGCAGCCAATTTTGATGCCACGACCAATACGTGGCTGACATCATGGCTAAACACGCTCCAGGCACCTTCTACCAAAGACTGATCCAACGCTTATCAAGCTGGAGCCAAGCGGCCGACCTGTCGCAGCCAAACCTGTTTGGACGCTTTCATAAAAAACCGACTCAGGTACTGACACCTCAACACTCACTTATCAGCTGTTTTCGTGCGGCGCGCTTTAGTCAGCGCAAACAAGCCGGTTTTGTCCCAAAACGTCGTCATTTACTCGAAGCCATTGGCGGCTTGGCACTCACGCTGGGGCTACCTGAAATCAGTTATGGTGCTGGCATTGTGGCAGTCCGTGTCTGGCCAGCCAAGGATTACACCCGCGTCACGCTGGAATCGGACGGAGCCTTGCAATATAGCCATCAGTTGGTCGATTCGCCACCGCGCCTGGTAGTGGATATTACCGGCCTGCAACTGAGCCCCACGCTCAAGGAGCTGGTATCAAAAATTCGTACCGATGATCCCTATGTGCGTCAGGTACGGGTCGGGCAATTTCAGCCCGGTGTGGTCAGGCTGGTGTTTGATCTTAAAACTCATGTCAAACCGCAGGTATTTGAACAAGCACCGATCGGCCAATACCGTAACCGGCTACTCTTTGATCTTTATCCTGAAGTGGATAACGATCCCCTACTGGGTTTTCTGGAAGATCAGGAACGCCGTGAAAAAGAGGGTAATCCAAAGTCACTCAATACGCCGCAAGGCAAGTCGATTGACAAGCTGGACAAGGAGATCGCCAATAGTGCGGGCAATCGCAACGAGACCAATCGCGATGGCAATGCCAACAACACCACGCGCATGATCACCATTGCGCTTGACCCTGGCCACGGCGGTGAGGATCCAGGCGCTGTGGGTAAAGCCGGTAGTTATGAAAAAAATGTGGTGCTCTCGATTGCCCGTCGACTTAAGCAAAAAATCGAATTGGAACCCAATATGCGCGTTGCCTTGACACGCGACGCCGATTACTTTGTACCCTTGGGTTCACGGGTACAAAAAGCACGACGGTTGCAGGCCGATCTGTTTGTTTCGATTCATGCCGACGCGTTTGTGGATGCCAATGCCCGCGGCTCGTCGGTATTTGCGCTCAGTGAAAGCGGTGCGTCGTCGTCATCGGCGCGCTGGCTGGCCAAAAAGGAAAATTCTGCCGACTTGATTGGTGGAGTGAATCTATCAGGTCAGGATCGCCATGTCGCCGAAGTATTGCTCGACTTATCCACCACCGCACAAATCAATGAAAGCCTGAAGATCGGCCGCTCGGTACTCAATTCCATCGGCAACCTCAATACCCTGCACAGCAAGGGCGTGGAACAGGCCAGTTTTGCGGTGCTCAAGGCACCCGATATTCCCAGCATCCTGATTGAAACCGCGTTCATTTCCAACCCCGCCGAAGAAGCCAAACTCAACGACGAGGATTATCAGGATCAACTCGCCGAAGCGATTATTCACGGCATTCGTCGCTACTTCAGCAAAAACCCGCCACCTGCTAAAAATCGCGCCATATAGGAATACTCACGAGGTGTATATTAAAATATAGCCTTGTACAGTGCATTAATAAATGATCTGTTTTTATACACCCATATAGTATATTTAATTACCAAACTGCCATAATCATGCTGCTGACTTCATTGAGAGTCCATTGGACCAAAAAAATGTAACAGTGATTCACAGTGTCAGCGCAATTGGCGCAAGCTTCGTTATACAAACATGGCTTGCCTGATGCAGCCGCTTGCTGGAGATCAACATGAACAAGAAAATCCTCATTACCTTGCTGACCCCGCTGACCCTGTGGGGTAGTGTCACCGCACATGCCAATGACCAAGTACTCGGTGCCATTGTGGGTGCTGGCGCTGGTGCATTGATTGGCCGCAATGTCGGTGGCCCGAATGGCGCAGTGGTCGGTGGTGCATTAGGGGCTGCCGTCGGTGCCTCAGCCACGCGTCCCTATTATGGCGGTGGTTACAACAACAGTTACAGTGCTGGCTACGTCAATGGTGGTTACTATCCACCCCCACCCCGTCCGGTTTATGTGATGCCGCCTGAGCCGGTCTATTACCAACCTGCGCCACGCATTGTGTACCCGGCTCCGATGTATATGGCACCCCCGCCACCACCGGTATATGTGGTTCCGGCACCCGGCTATTACTATGGCCGCCCACATTACGGGCATCATCGCGGCTGGTAAGCCACTCAAGCATGCATTAGCTTCAAACTCAAGGGTACGCAAGTGCCCTTTTGTTTTGGTGCCTGTGCCAAATATCAAATCCTAATATTGAATCCAGAGAGCTTGGTTACAACTTAATTGTTAATGGCCCTCTATTTTGTCATCCATCCACTCCCCCCACCGTTATTGGCTTAACGCAGCGCATTGTGCGGCTGGCGTGAAGGAGATAAGAAATGAAAAAACGGATTGTCTTGGGTTTATTGGTACCGATGGCTTTGGCGGCAACGGTACCCGCCATGGCCAATGATCAACTGATTGGCGCATTGCTAGGCGCAGGTGCCGGTGTACTGATTGGCCGCAATATGGGCGGACAAGATGGCGCGGTGGTAGGTGGTGCATTGGGAGCAGCCGTAGGCGCTTCGGTCACTCGCACCCATTATGAAGGTGGCCGTGGCGGCTATGAAGGCCGGACTGGCTACGAAGGTCGTGGTGGCTATGAGAATCGTGGTGGTTACTATCCGCAACAACGTCCGGTATATCGCGAGGTGCCGCAAGTGTATTATCAACCCGCGCCACGCGTTATTTATCCCGCACCCCAAATTGTGTACAGCCAGCCACAACCGGTCTACTACGATAACGATCAAGGCTATCGTTATCAATATCGTCCCGAATATCGGGATGGTTATGGCGAACGTGAACATTGCGAGCCACACCGCCATCGCTATGACTGGTAAAACTTCAAGTCATTAAGCTGATACCGCTCAGGCACCTACGGGTGCCTGAACTTTTTATAGCACCGGTTGACAGCATATCGACTGGCACTGCTAAGATGATGCCATTGCTCAGGAGAAGATAATGAAATGGGAAGGCGATCGGGAAAGTGACAATATTGAAGACCGGCGTGATATGGATAGCGGCGGCGGTGGGGGCGGATTACCTTTTGGTGGTGGTCGCTCAATTGGTTTAGGTACCGTTGCCATTGCGCTGGTAGCCTCGCTGGTATTTGGGGTCAATCCCCTATCCGTCCTCAATATGCTGGCAGGCGGTGGCGGTGATGCGGCGGTACAAAGTGCTCCCGATGCTCGCTATGAACAGGCTCCATCTGAAGTCCATGACACCATGGCCAAATTTGTCGCAGTGGTTTTGGCCGATACCGAAGACACCTGGCAAGCCATTTTCAAAAGCCAGGGCAAGCAGTATCAAAACCCCAAACTGGTTTTGTTTACCGGCTCCACCCCGACTGCTTGCGGCACTGGTCAATCAGCAGCAGGTCCCTTTTATTGCCCGGCTGATCAAAAAGTGTATATTGACCTGCGTTTTTACGAGCTCATGAAACAACGTTTTCATGCACCTGGCGACTTTGCCCAAGCCTATGTCATCGCTCATGAAGTCGGCCATCATGTTCAAAATCTGCTCGGTATCAGTGGCAAGGTAGACGCCATGCGCCGTCGCGTCAGCGAAACCGAATACAACGCCTTGTCGGTTCGCCTGGAATTACAGGCTGATTGCCTGGCGGGCGTATGGGCCAATCACACTCAAGAAACCAAGCAATTTCTTGAACAGGGTGACATTGAGGAAGCACTCAATGCAGCCACCGCCATTGGCGACGACACCCTGCAAAAGCAATCGCAAGGTTATGCTGTACCTGAAACCTTTACACATGGCTCTTCTGCGCAGCGAGTCCGCTGGTTTAAGCAAGGCATGGACTCCGGCGATATGAATCAATGTAACACCTTTCAAAGCAAGCAACTCTAAGCCACTGTTTTTAAATAACTTTGATTTAGAATAAGCCAATTCTTACACACGCAAAAGAATTTGTGCATTGCAAAATAATTTGAAGAAGCGTAAGGTGAAGCCATGATTTGACATGGCAACCAGGTGACCATCATGGTCTTACGGCAACACCCTCACGCAATCCGAACTTTGTCTGCGCAATCTGCCAGCGTGACTTGTGTCACCGTGACTTACGGTGAGCGCTGGCACTACCTGCAGCAGGTTTTACAAGCGCTGGTGCAACATCACGACAATCTTGATCACATCATCGTGGTCAACAATGGCAGTTCCCAAGCCATTGACGATCTGATTGAACAACACTTTCCTGGTCAGGCCATCACCACCATTAACCTGGCGAGCAATACTGGTTCAGCTGGCGGTTTTCATATTGGCATGGAGGCGGCCTATCGCGATCAGTCAGACTATATCTGGTTGCTGGATGACGATACTGTCCCTCAGGCTCACGCCCTGCAATATTTGCTCGACCACTGTCTGGCGCAAGATCATCCAGATCAACATGCCGCATTTTGTGATCGACCTGATTTAAGTGATCCCAGCCATACGTCATCACCCCAGGCGGCCAGCTGGCAAACCGACAGCTTTCTGGGCTTTGATATTTTTGATCGCTTGGGACGCCTGCAAAACCGCATCAGACAAAAACTCAGCGGCCGAGATAAGCCGCATGCAATTCCAGCAATCAGCCAGATCCAAATCGAGCCTACCGCGTTTACTGCTGATAAAAAGGCGATCAAGGCAGACTATGCCCCATACGGCGGCTTGCTCTTTCCGCGTCGTTGGATTGAGCGAATCGGTTTACCGAATATTGCGCTGCATACCTATGAGGATGATATCGATTTCACCTTACGTATGACCGACCTGGGTAAGCAAATCTGGTTGGTGCCTCAAGCCCGGTTGAGTGATCTGGAAACCGACTGGAATCGACAAACTTACCGGCTGCGCCAATGGCTGATGCAAGGTGTCGACTTGGGTCGTCTGTACTATGTGGTACGCAATCGAAGTTGGCTCGAACAGAAACGTCAACACTATCCATTACGGCACTTGGCCAATCAGTGGTTTTATCTGACCTATCTGGCCATGCTTGGTTTGTTTAAGGAACACCATCCCATCATCATGGGGCGTCGCTTGAAGTTGATTCACAGTGCCATCCAGGATGCCCGCCATAATCGTATGGGCGCACGTCATGAATTGCTTAGTCAGGCAGATGTCATGGGACTTAGCCAACATCAGGATCAATCAAAGTCATCAAGCTCGCGTTACCACCTGCCGCAGCAGTATTAATGGTGACAACACGCTCATGCATGAGTTGATAGAGCGGATAGTGGCTTGGCGGTTTGATTGAATTTGCAATATCTGGATGAGTCGTGGCGTGTTTCATTGGCGTCACCAGGGCCAACAAATCACCACTGCGCAGAATAGCAATATCTGCCAGTACCTTTTGCAGCTTCAGCAAATCAGCACCTTGATGCGCCGACATGATAGCGGCTGGATTTTCTTTCAGAATGATCGTTGATAAATCCAGCCAGCCATCACCGGCAACAAACTGGACTGGTAATCCCGCAGGTGCGGGAGCGGATCGTAATAAGGTTTTCAATCCTTCAGGAATGAAGGCTTGATTGCATGTCGCCAAGACCGCCAACAACTGCTGATTGAGATCAGCCAAATCCGGCCCAAGACATAAAATTTTGCTACGTGGATGCAGGTGATATCGATTACTTTCTCCAGTTGGCCCTGCCAATAACTCGCCGTCACTCAATGGCAACATCGGATGTTGCGTCAGCAAGCGATACAGATACAAGGGTCCACCGGCTTTTGGGCCGGTGCCAGATAAACCTTCACCGCCAAAAGGTTGCACACCCACCACGGCGCCGGTCATGCTTCGGTTGATATATAAATTTCCAACTTGTGCCGTTGCTTCAACTAATTGACAAGTGCTTTCCAAGCGACTCTGCAAGCCCATCGTCAGGCCATAGTCAAGCCGATTGATATCCCTGAGCAGCTTTGGCAAGGTACTGCGAGCAAAGCGCAGCACATGCAATACCGGACCAAAAACCTCCTGCTTGAGTAGGCTCAAATCATCTACTTCAATCAACGTTGGTAAAAGATGGCTTGCTGAATTGCTGGCAGATTCATCCAAATAACCTGCCTGAACTACCCGGCAACCGGCTTCTTTCATGTGCTCAATGTGTACTTGAATCGAGTCGCAGGCACTGCTATCAATTAATGGTCCGATATCCGTTGCCAGCAGTGCAGGATCGCCCACCTGCAACTGTGCCATTGCACCTTCGAGCAGATCAATGATTGGCTTAGCCACCTCCTCCTGCAAAGCCAGAATGCGTGCCGAAGAGCAGCGCTGACCGGCACTATCAAACGCACTCATCATTGCATCAGCCACAACCTGCTCGGCCAAGGCCGAGGCATCCACCAGCATGGCATTCTGTCCGCCGGTTTCAGCGATCAACATGACGGGCTGACCACGACAATCCAATCGTTGCGCCAAGGATTGCTGAATCAAACTAGCCACCTGGGTTGAGCCTGTAAAAAGTACCCCCTGCACTCGCGCATCGGCCACCAGGCATGCCCCCACCGTCTCACCAGCGCCGCATAATAACTGTACGACATCGGAAGGAAAACCAACCTCATGGAGCAAGGCGATGATCTGTTGCGCAATCCGTGGCGTTTGCTCTGCTGGCTTGGCAAGCACTGTATTGCCTGCAGCCAAGGCCGCACTGACTTGCCCAAGCAGAATACTCAATGGAAAATTCCATGGACTGATGCACAGCACCAGCCCGCGAGGGATATGGGTAGCACCATCCCATTGCCGAATTTGAGCGGCGTAATAACGCAAAAAATCAATCGCCTCTCGTACCTCACCTACGGCATTGGGCAAGGTCTTGTGCGCCTCAAAAACCAATAGGGCAACAAACTGTTGCCAGCGCGACTGTAATCGCTCTGCAGCACACAACAGCAATTGTGCACGTTGGCTCGCTGTCTGTTGACGCCAGTCACTTGCAGCATGCTGCCCTTTGCGCAAAGCATCATCAATAGTTGATTGACTGACCTCTTCGACCAGAACTGCTTCAGATTGAAGGCGCATCAATTCATTTTTTAAATGAAGGCTTAACCCTTCACATTGACGTGCATTGGAGAAATCAAAACCAGCTGCATTGACTCTTGCCTGACCATAAAGTTGACTCGGCAAAGGTATGGCGGGATGCGGATGTCCCTGGCTGGCATAGGTCAGCTCGATTGGGTCTTGCAGCAAACCATCCAACGATAAAGTGCTATCTGACAGTTGATTGACAAACGAAGTGTTCGCCCCGTTTTCCAATAACCTTCTGACCAGATAGGCCAACAAGGTCTCATGCGATCCAACGGGCGCATAAATACGGCAATGACGTTTGAGATGAGCGTTGCCGACCACCTGGCTGTATAAAGCTTCCCCCATGCCATGCAAGCATTGAAATTCATATTGCCCATCCGACTGATAATCTGGAAAAGCCTGCTCTGCCATCTGATAGACCATGGCCAGCGTGAGTGCATTGTGGGTCGCAAACTCGGCGTAAATTTGCTTTGGTGCTGCCAATAATTTCTGGGCACAAACCAGGTAGCTGACATCGGTATGTGCCTTGCGCGTGAACACCGGGTAATCCACCTGGCCCTCCTGCTGGGTGCGCTTGATCTCGGCATCCCAATAAGCCCCTTTGACCAGGCGGATCATCAGGCGATGCTCGGTACGAGTGGCCAAATCAATCAACCGGTCAATCACATAGGGCGCGCGTTTTTGATAAGCCTGTACAACAAAGCCAATACCTTGCCAGCCTTGCAGACCTGGCGCTTCACACAAGGCTTTGAGTAGACATAGTGATAATTCCAGGCGTTCTGATTCTTCGGCATCGATATGCAAACCGATTTCATATTCACGCGCCAATTCAGCCAGGGACAGAAGCCTGGGCCATAACTCGCTCATGACACGTACTTGCTGCGAGGGCTGGTAACGCGGATGCAGGGCAGACAGCTTGATGGAGATACCAGCCGATCGATACACACCCTGACCTTGATGTTTGCGGCCGATGGCATGAATGGCCTCAGTATAAGCAGCCGTATAACGATCGGCATCCGGCGCCGTCATGGCGGCTTCACCCAGCATATCAAAAGAATAGGAGAAACCTTGCTGCTCCCAATGACTGGCATGCTGCAAGGCATCGTCAATGGTCTGGCCAGCGACAAACTGCTTGCCCAACAGTTTGATGGCATGTTCCACGGCCTGCCGAATCAGGGATTCACCACCGAGCTGCACCAGCTTGCTGCCAATGATCAGCCCCCAGGTGGCTGCCTGCATGGTCAAGGAAGTGGCATGACCGACGTGTTCAATCCAGTTGCCCTGCAATAGCTGGTCATGAATCAGCGCGTCGCGGGTGGGCTTATCAGGAATGCGCAACAGGGCTTCAGCCAAACTCATCAAGGCTTTGCCCTCCTGACTGGACAGGGCAAACTCTTGCATCAGCGCCTGCACCAGACTATCGCCCTGTTGCTGCTGATGCCGTCTTAAATTGGTGACGATTTCTCGGGAAAGCGCATTGGCCGCTTCGGCCCGATGTTGATCATGCCGCCAACTGCGTAATAAATCGTGCACACAGTCAGCCTCGGCACGCCGATGTGCGTTACTGATGGCAAGCAGCAAGGCAGCAGTCACTTTGGCCTCCAAGGTAAGATGCTTTATCCTATCGTAAATACCGACTTAAATCCAAGCCACGCATCATCACCTTATCGGAAACACAGCTTGTTTGATTTCATCACCAACTTCTTGCAAACATCGTGCCGCTGGCTCATGGCCAGTTTGCTGCTGCCTGTATGCTGCTGGGCACAGACTCTGGAAATCATTGAGCTAAAACATCGCCCTGCCAATGAAATCATGCCGATTGCAGCACAGCTCCTGCCACCGGGCAGCACCGTCACGGGCAATGGTTTTACCCTTTTTGTGCGTACCACGCCCAGCAGTCTGGCTGATTTACGTCGAGTGATTGCCAATCTGGATGTACAACAAAAACGCCTGCTGATTTCAGTACAACAAGGCGGCGCGATTGAGTCGGACCGTCAATCCCTGCAAGGCCGCGGTGTAGTCAGCTCACAGGGCAGCTCGGTGGAGCTGCGTGGCAATAGTCGCACCCTGTCGAGCAATCAGGGTGTTTCCCAGCAGGTACAGGTCATGGAAGGTGGTGTTGCCTATATTGCCAACCATAGCGCCCGCCTGATCAGCCAGCCCAATGTCGCCATCGTCAATGGCGGTGCCTATTACAACGAGACGGTCGTCCCCCAACAGGCCAGTACAGGGTTTTATGTACGGCCACGCGTCAATGGCGACAATGTGGTGCTGGAAATCTCGACGCAGCGAGAAGCCTTTACCAACCAAAATCAGGTCAATGGCATGCAAACCAATTCGGTTGTCAGTGGCCGCCTGGGCGAATGGATTGAGCTGGGTGGTGTCGACGAATCAGCCAGTTACAGTGGCCGCGGCATCGCCTCGACCACCAGCTCCAGTCAGGCGGGAAGCAGCAGTGTGCGGGTTCGCGTCGATGTAAATTGAAAAACCTGGACGATAAAATGTGCCTCGCCAGGCCGCCAAGCGCCAATCTGCACGGGCTTTTTGCCAAAAACCGCAGCCACCGGCCCTTTCAAGGCATCGCTCAGGTGCATCAATAAAGGGGCTTGTAAGACACCTTTTCACTGTCAAAACTGTCTATTTATTTCAACAATCACCAGCCAACAATGGCTATCAACCACCACTTAGTCCAATAAATTTGCCTTTCCTGCTAACTCACAGGACAATCGTCGTTTTGCAGTCCCTATAACTCTAATCACATGCGCGTCGCTCTCTCTCCTTCTTCTGCTTTACGTCGCAAATTATTTGGAACACTCAGCGCCATCTGCGCTGCTGGATTACTGCCAACCACGGTTCAAGCCAATTCGGTGTATGAACAAAGCGGCACTTATTCAGTCAACGTGATTGATCAGGTTTGGCGCGATACCTCGCGCAATCGTGACGTCCCGATTAAATTGCGGATTCCACAGAGTGAGCGCAAATTACCCGTCATCCTCTTCTCGCACGGCTTGGGTGGCTCCACCAATAGCGGCAAATTATGGGGCGAACATTGGGCCAGTCACGGCTATATTGTGATTCATGTTCAACACAAGGGTAGCGATGAATCCGTCTGGCAGGGCAAGCCCGGATTGGATGCCGCCATGAGCATGAAATCAGCCGCCAATCCCATGCAGCTGATTGAACGCACCCGTGATATCAAGTTTATCCTCGATAGCCTCACCAAACGTGTTGCCACACCTGGTGACCATCCTTTGCAATATGCTGATCTAGCGCATATTGGCATGGCAGGTCACTCCTTTGGCGCCATTACCACCCAGGCAATCGCTGGTCAACAAATGGGGCCGTTTGGTAATCGCGCAGCAGATGCTCGAATTGGCGCTGCGATTGCTTTTTCGCCTTCCCCCTCTTTTCGCAATACCGGCGGCAATCCCTTTGCAAAAATTGAACGCCCGTTTTTCAGCATGACCGGTACCCTGGATGGAGAACTTCCTGGCGGCCTGGGTACGGCGGCAGTCAATCGCACTAAACCCTTTGAGATGATGCCTGCCGGCAATAAATATCTGGTGGTTTTCAAGGATGCCGACCACATGATTTTTAGTGGCCAAAACATTGAAACCACAACACGCAGCAAGCAGGCGCGCAACCCCGCCAGCATGAGTGCCGACAAACATGTGATCAAAGCAGGCAATGCGCTGAGCATCGCCTTTTGGAATGCCTATCTAAAATCGGATGAGGCCGCACGCAACTGGCTGCAAAAACAGGCTGGTGAAGTGCTCAATTACGATGATCACTTCAGCAGTAAATAAGTCAGCAACAAATAAACCCGTGCGACTCACTTTTCACATTTCCCTTACAATTCGTCTGTTGCCGTTCTGACAACGCTCAAGCTGGGGGTCCTGGCTGGCAGTAAACCACTGCCACCGGGTGAGAAATACCCTTTGAACCTGATCTAGATAATGCTAGCGCAGGGAAGCATCGAATTGAATTCGCCCGAATCAACATCGACATTGCTCCTGTGCTGCGCCCTTAGGAGTAATCAATGGCTCGCCATTTCAATAATAAAAAATCAAGTCCAGCCTTTGCTGGCAAACCCGCTGTCGGCCTGATGGCCATCAGCAGTCTGTTGGTTGCCCTACCCGCCCTGGCGCAACAGAATACGGCGACACTCTCCGAAATCAATGTCAAAAGCCAACGCGATTCGGCTTATCCCGCACAACAATCCAGCGTGGCTGGCTTTGGCGAACCAGCCATCTTGCAAACTCCTGCTGCGGTCAGCGTTATTCCTCGTGAGCTGTATGAAAATCAAGGCGCACGCATTGTGACGGAGGTCCTGATCAACGATGCCAGCGTGCAAGAAAACTATGCACCCGTTGGTTACTACCAGACCTTTGCAATCCGCGGCTATGCGCTCGATAACAAGACCGCCTATAAACTCAATGGGCTGACCATCGACAACGAATCCAGCATGCCGCTGGAAAACAAGGAACGGGTTGAAGTACTCAAGGGTGTTTCAGCTTTGCAAAGCGGTTTTAATGCACCAGGCGGCATACTCAATTACGTCACCAAACGCCCAACTGCCAATCTATATCGTTCCATTGATGTTGGCTTGAGCGAGCGTGGCAGCAGCTATATTCATGCTGATATTGGCAATCATTTTGGTGTGGATCGGCAATTTGGTTATCGCTTCAATGCGGCCCAGGAAGACCTGCGCTCTTATGTCAAAGGTGCCAATGGCAATCGCAGTTTTGCTTCAGCAGCCTTTGACTGGAAGCTCTCACCGCAAGCTTTGTTGCAGCTTGATCTCGACTACCAAAAGCTCTCGCAATTAAGCGTCCCTGCTTACCAGCTGCTTGGCGGCACGACCGTTCCGCGAGGCGTTTCACCCGACACCATGCTCAACAATCAAGCGTGGAGCAAACCAGTCCAGACCGAAACCAGCAATGTCGGCGGACGCTTTGATTACCAGCTCAACGACGACTGGCAAGCCTATATGGCCATCAATCGCAACAAGATCCTCACTGATGACAATGTCGCCTTTCCCTATGGCTGCTCCAATGGACCAAGCTATTCAGTGCAGTTTTGTGCCAATGGTGACTATGATCTTTACGACTATCGCAGCCCAGGGCAAACTCGCACCAGCTTGCAACGAATGGCCGTACTTCAAGGCAAATTGACTACCGGATTTATCAAGCACGACTTGTCCATTGCCTATTCCACACTGGATCAGCAGGAAAGTCGTGGTGCTTCGGTTTTTGACTATGTTGGCTTTAGCAATATTTATCAGCCATCTGATCAATTTCCTGCTTCGCCAAGCTCGCCGGGATTACCCGTCACACGCATCGTGCATGAACAGAAAGGTTTAGCCCTTTATGATGTAATGGCGCTCTCGCCCAGTTTCAAACTGCACCTTGGTTTAAAACATAGCAAGATTGATGAAACACACAATGACAGCACCGGCGCACTGGACAATCAATACCGTCGTTCTATCAATTCACCAACGGCTGCCATTATCTATTCGCCAACCACCCAACTAAGTTATTATGCGAGCTATTCTGAAGGTATTGAGTCTGGCGGCGTGGCACCACGCACTGCCAACAATGCCGGACAAGCATTTGATCCCGTCGTCAGCAAGCAATATGAGATTGGCGCTAAAACCCAACTCAATCAAAAACTGGCCATCAGCACCGCCTTATTCTCAATCCGTCGCCCACTGGTTTATTTGGACGGCAATAGTAATAATTACATTCAGCAAGGCGAGTCACAAAACCACGGTTTTGAAGTCTCCGCAAGCGGCAATATTTCTTCCAACCTGCGCCTTTTTTCAAGTGCGGCCTATATCCAGGCCACTCAGGAAAATACCGCCAATGCAGCCTACAATGGCAAACAACTACTCAATGTACCCAAGTTCAAATCATCGGTTTATGCCGAATACGACTTGCCACAAGTACCAAACCTCACCGTCAATGGTGCCTGGATCTACTCTGCCGCCAAGTCTGCCACACGCGATGAAAGCGTCTCAGTCCCCGGCTACCACGTCATTAACGCCGGGTTGCGCTATTTAATCAATACTGGCCAGCGACGCACCACTTTGCGTTTCAATATCCAGAATCTTTTCAACAGGTTGTACTGGAAAGATACTGGTGCCGACAGCGGCGGTGACACCTACATTCACCTGGGAGCATCGCGATTGTTCAAACTTTCGGCTCAATTTGAGTTCTAAAACCGCAATCCAATGCATCCAACTATTGACGAAATCCAAATTTCCGGCCTATAATCGCTTTCTCATTCCCTGATAGCTCAGTCGGTAGAGCGACGGACTGTTAATCCGCAGGTCCCTGGTTCGAGTCCAGGTCGGGGAGCCAATAAAATGAAGCAAAAAAGCCCGATTCACAAGATCGGGCTTTTTTGCTTCATTGCTTCATAAAACCTCTGTGTAATCCCCGAATAGCAAAATTTAGCTGTCTGAAGGTCGTATTTAAGCCGCCTTAACTTGGGGGCAGGTCTCAGTGATCCCGTCGTGCAAAAGTTCTACAGCTTTCTCAACCACCTCATTCTTAAAGCGTTTTTTTTCGGTTTCTACAAATCATCGCAGTAATAAATCGCAGATGATGAGTTGGTAATCAATATGGTGAAAATATTTAAAGCCTTTAAGTCATCAATCCAAGTGATCGGCAATCGAATTGAGATTGCCTTTAGGCCAAGTACTGCGTCCAGGTGTTTACCGTTGAGGTCTGAATACGGCATGCACCCGCGTCCTGGCCAAGCTTGCCGCCCTCCCAATCACTTGTAGTTTCTTCAATGTGTTTCAAGATGTCGTTATAACTGGGTTTTTACTTTTGCAACAAGAAAATCTGTATTATCAGACTTCTGATGCCCCCCAGTTCATACTGAATCTATTCAGGGATTAATTGCCGCCTTCAGCGCTTTGATGGGCGTAAAGACAGCCACTTTACGAGCAGCAATAGCCATTTGCTGTCCCGTTGCCGGATTTCTCCCAACTCGCGCACCTCGTCGCTTAGCGCCGAGTTTACCCACACCCGGCAACGTCACCTCATCATCATTTAAAAGTGCATGCTGGATCGTGACGCCTAACACCTTAAGTAAATGATCAATTTGCTTTTTACTTAAATCGGTACTTTGGATCAGTTTGGCAATGAGTTCAGTCTGCGTCATGTTTCAGTCTCTTCATCGTAGGGAAAGGCAACCTTACTTTTGGGAAAAATAAAATTTAAAACGGTTAATTGTCAGCCCTGCTTAATCCGGATCAACTCTTCAATGTGGATGGCGCGAATGGTTGATCAACCATCGATGACACGACCATGCACCGATGCCGCACAGGGCCATCATGCCAGCCAGTGGACGCCCTGTACCATCATGGAGCAAGCCCACCAGTGCCCCCGCCAAAGTGGCAAAAAAGAATTGCAGTGCACTCGCCAAAGCCGCCGCTGTCCCCGCCATCTGACCGTGCGTTGCCAATGCCGAGGCCGTGGCATTGGGAATGATCCATCCCAGGCTGGACACAAAACAGAAAAATCCTAGAACAAACCAGGGTAACGATATCCAGCCAGAAAATGCCAGTACGGCCAAACCGATGCCCACGATCAGCGGCACCCACAGTGCCCAACGCAATAGCGTGGTCGCGGGGTATTTGCGCAACATGCGGGCATTGAACTGGCTTGAGGCAATCAGACCAATCGCATTGATGCCAAAAAACCAACCGTAGTGATGCGGTGCGATGCCATATAAGTTGATCAGTACCAATGGGGATCCGGCAATGTAAGCAAACATCCCTGACATGGCCAAGCCACCTCCTAGGGCATAACCAAGAAAGGTGCGGTTGCTGCATAGATGGGCGTAGTTGCCTAATACGGTCATCAATCGGAGTGGTGGTTCCTGTGTGGTGTCATGCGTTTCGCTGAGACCCAGGGTAATACCGATCAGACACAAGCTGCCAAAAGCGGCCAGTACCAGAAAAATGGAGCGCCAGCCCCACCATGTCAGCAGTCCGCCACCGAGCAGTGGCGCGAGAATGGGGGCGAGTCCCATGACCAGCATGAGCAATGAGAATGCCTTGGCTGATTCTCGTGCCGAGGTGCGATCACGCACAATGGCGCTGGGAATAATGATACCGGCACAGCCGCCCATACCTTGAATAAAGCGCCAGGTTGTCAGCATGGCGATATTGTCAGCCATGGCACAGCCGATTGATGCCAAGGTGTAGAGGAGAAATCCGACATACAGCAGTGGCTTGCGGCCGAAGCGATCACTCAATGGGCCATAAAATAATTGACCCAGGGTCAGGCCGATGAAGAAGCTGGCCAGGGTGAATTCGACATGGCCTGATGATCCTCCCAGAGTCTGTTGCACTTGTGGAAAGCTGGGCAGATACATGTCGATTGATAAGGGGGCAACGGCGGTCAAAATACCCAACAACACTAACCAGCCAGGCATGGCGTTACTTTCAATTTCCACTTCTGTCATTATTTTCCGACTGGATTGAATTTCAACTAGGTATAAATTTACTTAACGAATCTATAAGATTATTTATCTTACGAAAAAAATGAATTACAGATAAATCTATAGACAATAATAACCTCGCATCATACATATTCATTTTGTCAATATGAATATATTAAACATACAGATCATGTTTAAAAAATACAGATTCAACAAAAATTGATGAATTATTAAGTATGTATAAATTTAATTACACACTTGAATTATTTCAGATAGTTAAGCCTGTCAAATCCTTAATCCTTAAAGTTTTTTATTCTAATAAACGATAAATTTAAGAATTTCATGAACTATTTAAATAGAAAAAAGTATTTATTTATTAAATGAGAAATAAAACTTTATCAAATAAATACTCATCACATTATCAATTTCAAAAATAAATTTCTAACCAATTGATTTTTATATATTTCAATATAAATCAACGAAAAATTATCAAATCAGGCACGTACGTTGCAATTGTTAATGAAAATCGAATAATTTTGGAGACAGCTATGAAAATCAATTATCCCCTCAAATTGGGCATAGATTCAACTCGCCGATTTTATCGAGTAAAAGAGATTCGTTCAGACGGATTTGTTGTATTTGATTTTGCTATTGGTGAACCAGACTTATCTGTTGAACTAATTTTGCCACGCTCAGCTTTTGAAGCCTTCTCCAATCAAGCTGGTACAGAGGAAATTAGCAAACAAGATTCTGAAAAAGCCAAACAACGACAATATAAATATCTTTATGGATAGTTAAATAATTTCATCCTAACCACAATAAATCAAAGGAGACATTAACAATGAGTGTAGAAATTAAAGTTGCCAGCGTAGAACCGATTCGTCACACATTTAATCGGGTGTCGCGACGCTTTGGTTCAAATAAGCCTGCATCACGTTATCAAGAAGCAAGTTTTGATTTACAGCCACGCGATAATTTTCATTACCGTCCAATTTGGGATCCTGAGCACGAAATATATGACGAAAGGCGAACAAAAGTAAAAATGGTAGATTGGGATGAGCTTAAGGATCCACGGCAATATTATTACGCCTCTTATGTAATGAATAGAGCCAAGTTGCAGGAAACAATAGAAAACAACTTTGCATTTATCGAAAAGCATGATTTATTAAATCAACTCCCATCAGAAAAAATTGCTGAAATTGAATCATCGCTTTTACCGTTGCGTCATGTGGAATGGGCAGCAAATCTAAATAATTGTTTTATCACCGCCTATGGCTTTGGAACACCTATTACTCAAGGTGCAATGTTTAACACTACAGATAGACTTGGGATGGCTCAATATCTATCAAAAATAGGATTATTACTCGATAGAAATTCAGGTAGCTCATTGGCTAGGGCAAAGGATACCTGGCTAACCAATGAAAGTTGGCAACCTTTACGCAGGTCAATTGAAAGTATGTTAGTCCAAAAAGACTGGTTTGAACTATTTTTAGCTCAAAACCTCATCCAAGATGCAATTCTGTATCCCGTCATGTATAGACAATACCAAAATAATTTATCAAATTCTGGTGACTCTTCATTAGCAATGCTTCTTGAGTTCCAACATGCATGGTATCCAGATAACTCGAAATGGGTAGATGCTTGTATAAAAAGAGTGGCTTCTGAGTCTGTGTCTAATACTAATTTATTAGCCTGCTGGTCAAAAAAATGGATTGGTAATGTAGTTGAAGCGATAAATCCACTTCTATCAATTAGTAATGAGAATCTGGCGAGAGAGCGATTAGAAATCTCCCTATCAGAATTAAATACTCGCCTAATTAAATTGGGTATTACCAACTAAGGGGATTAAATGAGCATTGATCAAAGCATTGTATTCATCGCTTTACAGATGAATGAAGACACTAGACCTATCATTGAAGCAATACAAATTGATAATCCAAATGCAACTGTTAATTACTTACCAGCAATGGTCAAGATAGATGCACCTAATCGATTAGTTTTGAAGCGAAAGACCGTGGAAGAAATTATTGGTAATAAATGGGATTTGCAATCAATCAATATAAATCTTATTTCCTTGTCAGGCAACGTTGAAGAAACAGATGAAGAAATGATATTGCATTGGAACCGTTAAATAGGAGACACGAGATGAATAACTCAATTGAAAATAAACAAGCATTAAAAAAGTTGAATTTAAAAGAAAAATACGCCCTGATGACCAGAGATCTTGGCTGGGAAACATCATATCAATCCATGGATAAAGCTTTCGATCAGCTTAAACTTGATGGCATTAAAATTCACGATTGGGATAAGTGGGAAGATCCATTTCGTTTGACGATGGATTCTTACTGGAAATACCAAGCTGAAAAAGAACGGAAACTATATGCAGTATTAGATGCATTTCAGCAAAACAATGGCCAACTAAATATTTCAGATGCTAGATATGTAAATACACTAAAGCTATTTTTTACAGGCATAACACCAGCCGAATATAATGCCCACCGCCTATTTGCAATGCTAGGCAGACAATTCCCAGGACCCGGTGCTGCAATAGCTTGCCAATTGCAAGCTATTGACGAATTACGTCATGTCCAGACACAAATTCATAGTATTAGTCAATACAACAAGTACTTTAACGGTCTTCATGATCATCGCGTCATGAATGATCGATTATGGTACCTCTCTGTGCCAAAGTCATTTTTTGAAGATGCCCTGACTTCTGGCCCATTTGAACAAATTATCGCTATTTCGTTTGCGCTTGAGTATCTATTAACAAATTTAGTTTTCATGCCATTTATGTCTGGAGCAGCATATAACGGTGATATGGCGACCGTTACCTTTGGCTTCTCTTCACAGTCGGATGAGGCTCGTCACATGACACTTGGCCTTGAATGCATTAAATTTGTTCTTGAACAAGATCCAAGTAATGTCGAAATTATTCAGCGCTATCTCGACAAGTGGTTCTGGCGTGGGTACAAAATACTTGGTCTTGTATCAATGATGCTTGATTACATGCTACCGAAAAAAGTAATGTCATGGAAAGAAGCTTGGCAAATCTACTTCGTAGAAAATGGTGGTTCACTGTTTAAAGACTTGAGTAGATACGGACTTCGTATGCCTAAGTATTGGGAACAAACCATCGCTGAAGCAGAACATTTATCACACCAGACTTGGAATTCCTTTTATAACTTTACTGGTGCAGCAGCGTTTCATGTTTGGTTACCATCTGAAGAAGACATGGAATGGCTATCAGAGAAGTATCCTGATACCTTTGACAAATATTACCGTCCTCGTATTGAACACTATAAAGAACTTAGTCAGAAGGGCGAGCGCTATTACAACAATAATCTGCCTATGTTGTGTCAATGCTGTCAAGTACCACTGATTTCAACAGAAACTGTTGACCCAACCAAGATCAGCCATAGAGAAACGGTACATGATGATAATAAATATCATTTTTGCTCTGATGGTTGTTACGACATATTTATTGAAAATCCAGATAAGTATGTAAGTGCTTGGTTACCTGCACATCAAATTATGCAAGGCAATTGTTTTGAGCCAGATGTAAATACTGAGGCTAAAGATTTTGATCCAATTGCTGAAGTAATGAGGTACTTCCATGTCATATCTGGTCAAGATAATATGGATTATGAAGGATCTTTAGATGAGAAAAATTGGCAGCAGTGGAAGGGAATTCATTCTGACGAAGTACCCAAAGCTGCTTGAGATTAATCGGCGCTAAAGCTGCGCCGATAATAAGTTTTGTTAAGACAACCCCATTACTAATAAATTAGTATTTAGGAGACAAATTTGAATAATACAAATATGCTAGCAAGCAAACCAAACATTAAAGATAGGGTAGAGAATTTTAATGGGAAACAGATATTGTATGTGGGCTGGGATCACCATACGATGATTTGTGCGCCCATCGCCTTCTTAATTGATCCTACAGTAACTTTTCAAGAGTTGATCGATATTGAACTAAATAACTCGGCATTTACAAAACATCCAGACTATAAAAAGATAGATTGGACACAGGTACAGTGGTATTTGTCCGACACAAAGTTTAGCCCTGATTTATCAAAAAGCATTTCTACACTAAATATTAAACATAAAGATTTCGTTAGAATCTCCACCCCAGATTTAAATGGCATTGCTGGCTCAGGAAGTTAAATTGGGAAAAAAAATGAGTTACACAATCACCGTTAAACCCATAGACCATTCATTCACGGTCGAGGATGATCAAACAATATTAGATGCTGCACTTAGAAGCGGTTTGTACATACCACATGCTTGTGGACATGGCCTGTGTGGAACATGCAAAGTTGAAGTTACAAGTGGAGAAGTTGATCATGGAGAAGCCTCCCCATTTGCACTAATGGATGTTGAACGTGATGAGGGGCGTTGCTTAGCATGTTGCGCAATACCTCAGTCCGACCTTATTATTGAGGCAGATATAGATGAAGACCCTGACAGCAGATCTATTCCATTAAAAGATTTTAAAGGAATAGTTACAAAAATCACCAACCTTACTCCAACAATTAAAGCCGTTTTCATTGAGATCAAAAATAACACTATTGACTTTCAGGCAGGTCAATATGTAAACATAAGTTGGCAAGGATTAGACCGTCCGCGTGCTTTTTCTTTGGCTAATGCTCCTAGTAAGAATAAATTAATCGAGCTAAATATAAGAATTGTTCCAGGAGGACAGGCTACCGAATTTATTCACAACAAGTTGCAAATTGGTGATGAAATTACAGTAACTGGTCCATTAGGTAGATTTTTTATTAGAAAGTCAGATCATCAGCCTATTCTTCTTATAGCTGGCGGCTCAGGATTGTCGAGTCCACGATCAATGATTCTGGATTTACTAAAGACTGATGGCGATACTCGTCCAATCACATTAGTCTATGGAGCCAGAAATTTGGAAGAATTGTATTATCACAATGAATTTATTGAGCTAAAAAAGTCTTTTCCGAATTTTCAATATTTCCCGTCACTCAGTGACCAGACTCCAGCCAATGACTGGAATGGGTCAAAGGGATTTGTAAATGATGTAGCTTATCAAATATTTAAGGGAGACTTTCGTGGACACAAAGCCTATTTATGTGGCCCACCGCCTATGATTGAGAGTTGCATTAGAACACTAATAAAAGGTCGTCTATATGAAAGAAATATCTATATAGAAAAGTTTATTTCGGCTTCTGATGCAAGTCAATTACAGAATCGTAGTCCTTTATTTAAGAATATCTGAGTTTTTATCCAAACGATATGCTAGTTGAGCTCTAGATATTCCTAAAATACGAGCAGCTTGGGATAAATTTCCATCTGCTCTTCGAACTGCTTCTCTCATAGTCGCTAATTCTATGACCTCAAGAGATAAAGCAGCATCAAGAACACGTTCTGCGATATCTTCTATAGCTGACTCGTCTTGAAGAGTATGCAGTACAGATTTGTTAGCCGGTCTCATTGATCCACCCCGATCCATTGCTAACAGTGATTCAGCGGGTTGACTTTCAGATTGAAATAAATGATGGTAATCAATCGGCTTTTCGTTCGTAGCCAAAATAATACCTCGTTCGATGATATTCTCTAACTCTCGAACATTTCCAGGATAATCATAAGCTAGTAGTGCGGCAATTGCACGATGTGTGAAACCTGTTACTGATTTTCCATGAGCAACAGAATACTTCCCTACAAAGTGATGAATGAGTAAGGCAATATCATCACGACGCTGTCTCAATGGTGGAATCTGAATAGGAAAAACATTTAAACGATAAAACAAATCTGATCGAAATCTGCCCTCTCTTACTGCACTCATTAAATCAGCATTTGTTGCAGCAACAATTCTGACGTCTACTTCACGTGTTGAAGAACCACCCACACGTTCAATTTCTCTTTCTTGTAATGCACGTAACAATTTTGCTTGTGCAGCTTCATTTAGCGTACCAATTTCATCTAGAAACAAAGTCCCTGTATCAGCTCTTTCAAATCGTCCTTTACGAGTTTCTCCTGCCCCAGTATAAGCACCTCGCTCTACACCAAACAACTCTGCTTCTAATAAATTTTCTGGTATTGCAGCACAATTAAGTGCAATAAATGGCCCGTTTGCACGCTTGCTTAAGCGATGAAGAATATTGGCAAAGCGCTCCTTACCCACGCCAGTTTCACCCAAAAGTAAAACCGATGCGTTAGTAGATGCCACCTGCTGCAATTTATTGCATGCCGATAAAAATCCTGAAGACGTACCTACCATGAAATCAGAATCTGAAATTGGAATTGACTCACCATCAGGACCACGAAAAGAGATAGTTCTGCGAACGAGCGTAGTGTTGATGAATTCTTCGGGTTGTAAGAACTGCAGATCGGCCTCCGAATCAGACCACTCTTCTAGGGGTTTACCAATAATTCTACAATGTGCGGCACCTGTACCAGAGCACTCGATTTCTTTAAACAGAATCGGCCTCCCAAACAAGGCACTATTGAATCCAGATGCATATCCAACTTGCATCCAACAAACTGCTTCTGAAGAAAAACCGACAGCTTCTATGTGGGCGAGCGCTTCAGCTGAATCATGCCAAATTTGCTCAACATAATGTACGCCTCTTTCTACATCTATATCTATTCTTACAGGCTCTACCGCAACAAATCCCTCAAGTGCATGTAGTTGGGGCCCTACAGCAAATACATCACTGGGATCACTACTACCTCTAATAGAAATTGCCAATGTGGCATCTCGTGAACCAGCCGAATAACCGATTCGCATAAATAAAGCGCGTGCTTTTTCAGGTCCTAGGGTATCAATTATTTCACGCCTCAAAGATGAAAAAACAGAGGCATGGAAAAGTATCATCCGCTCATCGTCAAGCCAAATTCGACCATCTTCTGGAGCAAACTTTAACCGCTCCGCAATATCTTGTATATCAATAAGCTTAGGAATACCCTTAGTCGACGTAGAGGCTACATGGATGGATGCCTTGTCGAGATGTGCACCTTTTGTTTTAGATAGCATATTTTTGTATCTTAATTAAAAGGCAAGTTATTATGATTATTAAATTAGGATCTATCTATCTTTCAATTAAGCGAAGATTCGTCAATGTAGTTAAATTAATGCCCGAAAACATCTGCATCGAACATGTGTGGATCTGGTCGATCCAAGCCATTTAACAAATCAATTTCGACTTCTGATAGATTGATATTGAATATATCAATATTTTGAGCCATTCTCTCTAAATGCGAAGATTTTGGAGTCGGTACATACCCTAATTGAGTATGCCATCGCAATACTACCTGTGCAGTAGTACATTGATGATTTTCTGCTATTTTGAGTATAACTGGATCAGCAAGCATCTGATTTGCTCTGCCAAGAGGGCTCCAAGTTTCAGTAATAATTCCCTTTAATTTATGAATATCAATCAAATCATTACGCAAATGATATGGGTCAAGCTGGATCTGATTGACATGCGGAACATACCCAAACCCAAATAGTCTCTGTAAATGCTCAATTTTAAAATTAGATGTTCCAATAGCACGAACCAAACCACTCTCCAACAATCTCAAAAGGCCTTCATATGCTTCCAAGTATTGGTTTAGGTCAGGATTTGGCCAATGAATTAGCAATAGGTCGATATAATCTAGCCCCATCCTTTTCAGACTAGCTTTACAGGCTATACGAGCACCTTCTCTACTATGCCACTTTCTATTGAATTTAGTAGTTACAAATACCTCTTCCCTAGGAACTGAAGACTTACGAATTCCCTCACCGACGCCTTGTTCATTTTCATAATTTTCTGCAGTATCAATCAGTCTGTAACCCATATTAAGGGCTGCTTCAACAGTTATTTCGGCTTCATGATTATTCATTGGCCAAGTTCCAAGACCTAGCTGAGGCATTTCAACGCCATTTTGCAAGGTCACAGTAGGCGCGGGATTGACATTCGTGATGGTCATTCTAGTAATAGATTTCTATTCAGTTATAAAAATAGTATCTACTCTACAAATCGTAAAGAGACAGTACCTAATTCTTGGAATCTAGCGACTATGTTATCCCCTGATCGAACAGGAATAGTAGGAGTAATTCCACCACTCATAACAATACTTCCTGCTGGCAAAAATTCATCGAACCCCGAAAGACAATTTACTAACATTGCGACTGCATTTGCAGGATTATCAAGAACCGATGCAGCAGCCCCCATAGCGACAATTTCCCCATTTTTTTCCATTACTACGCCTAAGGATCGAATATCAAAATCACTTGGATACCTTGCTCTAGCACCAGTCACAAAATATGAGGATGACCCGTTATCAGCAACTACACTAGGAAGATCAAAATTAAAATTTTCGTAACGTGAATCTATCACTTCCAGTGATGGCAAAATATAGTCAGTTGCTTCAATAACATCTTTAGCAGAACACGAAGGGCCCTTTAATAATTTTTTAGTCACAAATGCAATTTCACATTCAATACGAGGATGAATAAGTTTTTGAAAACTAATTGGAAAACCCTCCATGCTTGCCATGCGATCTGTTAAAAAGCCGATTATTGGTACGTTAATCCCCATCTGAATCATTTTGGCTTTTGAAGTTAATCCGGCCTTCCATCCAACGAGACGTTGGCCGCTACTCACTAATCTCTGACGAAGTTCTTTCTGTACCAAGTATCCATCTGACAGAGTCATATTTGGGTACTCATTGGTTAAGTTTGGAATTGTGTAACCATTTATCTGGGCACCCTCCACCCGTTCAGTGAGTCGAACTACATCTTCACGAGACAAAGAAACGTTCATATTTTCCTCTTACTTGTAAATTTAGCGGTACAACTACCCAGACCACCAACAGTGCAAACAAACGTATCACCATCAACAATTGGGACAAGAATTGACTGGGATCCAGACAATATGATCTCACCAGCTTTAAAAGGAATATCTAGCAGACCTAATGTATTTGCCAACCATGCAACTGCATTAGCTGGTGAACCTTGAACAGCTGCACCTACGCCAGTTGAAACTAGTTCTCCATTTTTTTCTAGTAACATACCGGCTAGACTGATATCAAGTCTTCGTGGATCGCCCTTTTTATTACCTAAAACAAACACACCACAAGAAGCATTATCTGCAATCGTGTCTTGAATCTTAATTTTCCAATCAGTGATTCTTGAATCAATTACTTCAAAACATGGCACCACATAATCAGTTGCCTTAATTACATCTGCGGCAGTAATACCTGGTCCTTTAAGGTCTTCTTTTAATATGAATGCCAGCTCTGCTTCAATTTTTGGTTGTATTAAGTGACTAATATCTATGACATCATCTTCATAGAAAATCATGTTTGAAGTTAACTGACCAAAATCTGGTTGATAAACACCTAACATATCTTGTACTGCTTTACTTGTAACACCGATCTTTTTTCCAACTATTTTCTCACCCAGATCGAGTCTATGTTTAATGAATTTTAGTTGAATACCATATGCATCTTGTATTGTAATTTCAGGCTCTCTCTGTACAAGAGGTGGTACAGTTTTACATGACTTCCATGCATCAAAAAGCTCTTTTCCATACATTGCAATGGCATTGCTATCCATCATATATCCTTAACAATTTGCTAAATAAGACTTACTCAATCTAGTTTCAAATTAAACATGCATATCAAATTTGCAATCTTCTTTGAATAGGTAAAATATCAATTCCAAATTTTTTATGTATAAATCCCCAGACGCCACTTCTGAAAAATAATGTCATTACTATTGCTAAAGCACCTAACCCTAATAAGTACCAAGTTCCATAATCACTCAAGAATTTATTCAACGCCCAAAAGATTAGCGATCCAATAATTGGCCCTTCAATCACTCCAATACCACCTATCATTACTATAAAAATTGCAAATGCCGTCCAATTAACACCAAATGCTGCATCAGGACTAATTCGTAGGTTACTCGCAAAATATAACGCCCCAGCAAGTCCACAACCGAACGCAGCAACGACATATACTGCAAGTTTCATTTTATTTACCGCAACCCCCTGACTTTCCGCTGCAACTTCACTATCTCGAATTGCGAGAAGAGCTAGGCCCTCTTTACTTCTCAAAAAGAAATAAATTAAGCTAATAGTTAGAACAACACATCCGAGTGCAACCCAAAATGTAATGCTTTCTCTTGTACCCCTTGGAATTCCTTTTAACGCGGTAAGACTCGTGCCAGAACCTCCGCCAACAGCTGAGATATTTGCAATAGTTAACCGAATTACCTCAGCTATAACCCAAGTTCCAATTGAAAAATATCCGCCATGCAACCGAAAAGCCACCTTTGAAACAAGAATAGAAATCAATGCTGCTACTAGCGCTGCCAATGGAACAGCTAGAAATGGATTTATACCTAAAAAATTTCCCATGCTTAACATGGCATAGCCACCTAAACCGAAAAAAGCTTGCTGACCTACAGACACCATTCCACCAAAGCCGGCTAATAGATTCCACATCATTGCAAAAATGAAGTAGCAAGAAATTTCAACAAATTCTCTCATCCATGAAGACTCCCCCCAATACGGAATGAAGGCAGCGAATAAGCATAGAGCAACTCCTATACTCAGACTAATATTGCTGGCACGAGTACTTCGCTTAACTTTAATATCCACTTTTAACCTCTAGTTTTCGGAAATAGACCACTCGGCTTAACAATTAACACGGAAAGAAATACTAAATGACCAAACCAAATTCCCCATGCCGGATCATAGGTAAATCCAATTTGTTGCGTTATACCTAAAACCATTGCGCCAACAAATGTTCCCCAAAACGACCCCATCCCACCAATGATTACAGATTCAAATGCAAAAATTAGAAGTAACGGACCATCAGACGGCGCTACGGTAGTTCGCATACACTGAAACATTCCTGCTAATGTAATTAGAGAAAAGGCAATCCCTGTAGCTATCGAATAAATTTTCTTTGAATTAAGACCCATTAATTCGGCAGTTTCTTTATCGTCTGAAACAGCACGGAATGCTCTACCTAGGGACGTTTTATTAAACAGAAACTGCATGCCGAATGTACTTACTACGGCAACAATAAAGATAATTAATGGCAAAGTACCAACTGCCATATGCTCGCCAATTTGAATGCTTTGCGTATTCAGACCGTTTGAATCCAGTGATCTGGGATCTGCAGAAAATATTTCCTGTAAGGCATTTTGAATAACAATTGATAAACCGAAAGTAACGACTAAAGAAGGTAAGGGATCCCTACCTAAAGTCCGATTTAGAATAAATTTCTGAACAAGATATCCAATTAAAAATGAAACTGGAATAGCTACCAATGCCACTATAAAGATATTTCCATTAAAAATTTCGGACAAGGCTATCATCAAAAAACCTCCCAACACAATGAGATCACCTTGAGCAATATTTGTTAGCCGCATTACTCCAAACATGAGCGACAAGCCTAGAGCAAATAAGCAAAATAAACCACCAAGTAGTAGCCCCTGAATTATTGTTTCTATCATTTTCAGATTCCGAAATAAGCTTGACTAATTTGCTCACGAGTTAATTCATCACTTTTTCCTTCCAGTGAGACTCTACCTTCTTGCAAGCAATAAACTCTTTGAGAGACTCTTTGTGCAACCATTACATCTTGCTCAACAATAACCATACTCATACCCTCAGAAACTATACTTGGTAATGAGTCATATATTTCTTTAATTACCACTGGAGCAAGTCCTAATGAAATCTCATCGCACAACAATACATTTGGATTACTCATTAGGGCTCTACCAAGTGCGACCATCTGTTGCTGCCCACCAGATAAAGATGTAGACGGTTGATTTTTTTTCTCTTTCAATATAGGAAACATTTTGAATAAACGATCTAGGTTCCATGGCCCAGGACGCTTTGCAAATCCCCCCATAAGCAAATTCTCTTCTACTGTTAAACTAGGAAATAGTCTTCGTCCCTCGGGTACAAGAGCTAGGCCCATCTTGACTATCTCACCAGGGGATAATCCTCCTATTGCATTTTTATTAAATTGAACAGACTCTTTTTCCACTCTAACTAGACCAGTTAATGACTTCATGAAGGTGCTTTTTCCAGATCCATTCGCACCGATGACTGAAACAACTTCACCTTCATTTAAAAAGAAATCCACTCCATATAAGGCTTGCGCATCGCCATAGAACGCCCTGAGATTTTCCGTCTCAATAATGACCGAACTCATGCTTCCAATCCCATATATACCCGTCTAACTTCCTGGTTTGCCATAACTTCGACAGGGTTACCTTCTGCAAGTTTTTCACCAAAGTTAATAACCAATAATCGATCAGCTATTGACATCAAAGCATGAACAACATGTTCAATCCATATCATTGTTGTTCCTGAAGCTTTAATTCTCTTTAATTCATCTACTAATTCCGATGCTTCATGCTCTGTCAACCCCCCAGCTATTTCATCAAGTAATAACAATTTCGGCCTCGTTGATAAGGCTCTAGCGAGCTCTAATCGTTTCCGGTTCAGAAGAGTCAATCCACCCGCTGGCTTATTCGCATAAGCCATAAGACCTGTCTTCTCAAGAATTTCAGCAGCGGTTTCCCAAGCAGTATGCTCGGGTAATTGACCTCCAAAGCATGCGGCTGTTACTAAATTCTCGAACACACTCATGTTTCCAAAAGGATGCGGAACCTGATAACTTCTGCCAATACCAGCTCGACATCGCTTATGTGGTGACAACTTTGCAACATCTAAACCATCGAATTGAATAGAACCAGAATCAACTTTTACATCACCAGAAATAAGGTTAAACAGCGTCGTTTTACCGGCGCCGTTTGGTCCAAGAATTCCGAGTGTTTCACCCTCGTTAACAGAGAATGAAACATCCTGGGTCACCTTCAACGCCCCATAACTTTTACAGACGTTGCTAACCTTGAGTAACACTATTTGATACTCCTACTGTGCTTAGAATGGAAATACTGCTTTAACCCAAAAGGCACTACCTTCTGCTCGATTTCGCACACTTGTTTCAGTTTGGTATTTGCCAGTAACAAACCATCCCTTACCACTGTCATATCGTACTGACGGTCCAATAGCCAACGCTTTACCATTATTGTTTTCTACTGAGCTACCATTTTGAGAGTCCTTAGTTAGTTGCTGATACACATAGCCCCCAACCCCTAAAGTCCATCCATTGCCCAAGCCCCAACCAACCGAATAATCAATTATTAGTTCTTGACCAGATTTATAGTCAGTATCTCTATTTCTTAGGTTATAAGTCCACATAGCCTTGATGTCGCCATTTAGACCATTTTGATCAATATAACTAAATCCAGCCACTGGTTGAATAGCCCAATAATTGCGACCTATATTGGCAATATCACTTTTACTGTAACTACCTGTTGGCGCGAATACATCCAGTGCTACAACACTATGTAAATTTGCACTATGATGCCAACCAAGTACAGCCCCTAAAGTCATATCCCCGATACCGCTTTTATGTTGTGAACCGGGAGGTGCATTTTTAACGTCAAGGTCAACAAGTGGAAGAATGGCATGAAATCCCAATGATGCATCACCGATTTTTGTTGGAGTAATCCACACAACTCGTGGAACAATTGCATTCGCCGTTACTTTAAAATTTGAAGGCGTTACTACCTGACCATCATTACCTTTAACTTTATTTGCCGAGTAAGATTGGCCCCAAACCATGCCATAAACTCCTGGGGGAGGTAGTGCACAGCATGTAAAGTTTTCTGCCCCAACAGGATAAATCGAACCACCACCTTCGGTGGCATTTGCAATATTAGTTAATGCCATGATTACAGCAGCAATTACACTCATTTTATATTTCATGTTGTCTCCAGTTATTAGGATGTAGTAGTCCAGACCAGTCAGCTTATGCTGACTAGTCAAAAGAAATTTAGTTGTAGAACTTGGATTAAATGATCAGGAATATTTAATTGGCTCTAGCTCAGCCTGTCGAGGGATCATTGGGGCAAGGCTATTTTCCACAACCACCAGCTCCAGACCATTACCTCGTTTTTGCCACTGCCCGGAAACAAGCGGCGTCTTTGCCACATTTGGAACTGGCCCACCTTTGAAATTAATTGTTCCAACGACGGTATTTAGCATTGTTGAGGCAACCGCATCTCGAATTGACTCGGGACTTTTTTCTCCCGCTCTTTTTAATGCGTCAATGGCTACTTCGAATAATGAGTGCTTAAATCCCAATGTAACTATCCATGGCTTTCCAGTTGCAGCTGTATATGCTGAAGCAAGTTGACGCGAAGACTGGCCAGTTAAACTTGAATTAAACGGATGTGCTGGACTCCACATTAATTCAACTGTTAGACCTTCCGCTCTTCCACCAAATGCTGCAATGGCAGCAGGAAATTCTGTCGCTTTTGCAACGGTAACAATCTTTGGACGAAATCCCTGTTGTCCAGCTTGATTCCATAAGTTGGCAAAATCAGGAGGCGGCACTACTCCTGTAATAATTTCTACATTCGATTTTTTGAACTCGGAAATGAAAGATGAAAAATCATTGATTGGAGATTGAAAGCGACCGCGATCAATTACCTTAAAGCCCTTAGCCGCTAGCACTGGTGGAAACCCTAGTTTCCCATCCCCCCAAGCGTTACCATCTTCATCATTTGGCCATAAAGCACCGATAACTTTACTGGTAGCCAATTGCCCCCAAAGCCCTGTATAGGAACCAATAATATCTTCTAAACCCCAAAAGAAATGATAAGTCCAATCAAATCCCTTTTTAGGATCCCCCTTTCGACCAAAAAAATATGGTTGCCAAGGCGTATCATTGGTTATACAAGGAATACCATTCAACTCGCATTGATCAGCTACAGGATTTGTAGTAGCCGGCGTCGAAGAGGCAATTACCAAATCAACTTTATCACGCAATATTAGTTCTGCAGCCGCAGAGCTGGCTTTATTTGGATTTGACTGAGAATCCTTATAGATAATTTCTACGGCATACTTTTTCCCGCCAGACATAATTCCGCCTGATACAGCCTTTTTAACTTGATCCAGCGTGAATTTGTCAGGCTCCGCAAAAGCTGCCAATGGCCCAGTCTGTGGACTAACATAACCTATTTTGAAAGTATCACCACCTGCCGCACGGACCCACGGACTTCCCAAACTAGCAGCCGATGCAACTAAGCCAGTCTTGAGTACGGTGCGACGCGTTGTATTAACGGTCATATCTTTGTCTCCAATGTTTTTTTAGTGTTTAATTGCTGTCTTGCTACACACTATGACAAGCGTGGTTGAAATAGACTAGATTCAAACTATCCGACTATCCGCATCAACGCCTCAATTGTTCGACTACTTGATGCTTTGTGTCCAATATCGATTTCGTCTGCAATCATACCTATGAGGTATAAATGGAACTTCGACAATTAAAGTACTTTCAGGCTGTAGCTAGCACACTCAATTTCAGCAGAGCCGCAGAGATTTTGCATATCGCTCAACCACCCTTATCGAGACAAATTCAACAACTTGAAGAAGAGCTTGGTGTGCAATTATTAGATCGATCAAGCAGGCCGATGACACTCACAAATGCAGGGATATTTTTTTATGAGCAATCAGTTCAAATGCTCGCAAGGCTAAGCGAAATCAAAATTGCTACCCAACGTATTGCCAATGGAAACAAGCGGTGGATGGGAATAGGATTTGTCCCTTCCGTGCTCTATGGATTCTTGCCAAAAGTACTGAGACAGTTTTCAATCGAAAACGACAACCTCGATATCACACTTTCAGAATTAACCTCTGTAGAACAATCAGAGGCACTCAAGGCAGGAAGAATTGATGTAGGATTTGGCCGTTTAGCCGTTCCAGGAGAGGGGCTAGAGAATATCGTAATTACGGAAGAAAACTTGATTGTTGCTGTTCCATCGCCTAGCCATCTCGCAAAGCAAGATCACGTTTCTTTAAAAGAGATATTAGAAGAAACACTCATACTTTATCCAATTTCACCTAGGCCCAGTTTCGCTGATCAGGTACTTCGCCAATTCAGTGTAAGGGGATATGAAGTAAGAAAAACTTATGAAACCAATGGCCTACAAACTGCAATTGGGCTTGTAGCAGCAGGAATGGGCGTTACTATTGTCCCTAATTCTGTTCAACGTCTAAACAGAACAGATATAGCTTATCGACCAATACTAGAAGAAGGTCTTACATCCCCACTGATAATGACAGTTAGATTAGGCGATAAAACTAGTCATATCGCAGAATTTCGAAAATTAATAGAAAATTCCATCAAATAGAACCAACGGTACCAATTTCTATAATCAAGAACCAACATAAACAAAAGCTTGTAGAAATATACAGTCTCCTAGTCGATTTGATTTATTTAAAAATGTCTTGTTAGACTGTGGCATTGATAGATAACTTAGCCAATTTCATTGGCTTGCCAGCTATTAAGGTGATAACTTTAATAAGTCTCCCAATTCATATTGAAAACCAGTCTAAATTTTGAGTGATTTTCCTTTCAAATAACTCCCCCCTCGCTGTTTTAATAAAGCTTACTTTCAATTTTATTCAGTACCTCATCCTAGAACTTCTACTTCAGGCTTTCTTTCAACAAAGCTATCAAAATAAATAAAAATTACAGATCCTGTCATTTTCATAACGTCATAAGTAGAAACACCTAATTGCATCTACACAGAATACCAAATAGGTATGATTCAAGATCACAACAGTATTTGACGTGTTTATCATTTAGTTCGAACATGTATACAAACAACTCTCGATTATGAAGAGAAGGTCTTATACCTTCCGCTTTATAAATTGACGAAAACAATTATTGATAAAAATATCAATTAATAGGAGACAAAGATGGCAATAACAGGAGTGTTACGTCCAGGACATACTCAACTAAGAGTACTTGACCTAGAGGAATCTGTGCATTTTTATACCAATGTATTTGGTCTAGTAGAAACCGGGAGAGATAAAAGTGGCCGTGTTTATTTTAAATGCCATGATGAAAGAGATCACCACAGCTTCATCATTCGCCAGGCAGATAGAGCAGGCATGGACTTTTATGGATTTAAAGTATTAAACAGATCTACTCTAGATCGTTTAGAGGCTGACTTGAATGCATATGGGGTTAGGACAGAGCGTATTCCAGCAGGTGAATTATTAGAAACTGGCGAACGAGTTCGCTTCGAAGCACCTACTGGTCACATTTTTGAGTTGTATGCTGAAAAAACTGAAATCGGTGATGGACTAGGGTATCTCAATCCTGATGTGATTATTGAGAACCGTAAAGGCATATCGCCCTTAAGACTAGATCACTGGCAAATACATGGAAAAGATTTAGATGGCAGTAGGGACCTATTTATTAATGTACTTGGATTTTCTTTAGTAGAAAAAATTCTAGCTGAGGATGGAATTACAGACATGGCAGTGTGGATGACGTGCTCAAATAAAGCACACGATATTGCTTTTGTTAGAGATGAGCGCAATAACACACTGCACCATGCATCATTTTTACTAGATACCTGGGAGCATGTTCTACGTGCTGCAGATCTGATGACTTTGCACAGAGTTTCAATTGATATAGGTCCTATTCGTCATGGAATAACGAGAGGTACAACAATCTATTCATTTGATCCATCAGGTAATCGTTTGGAGACGTTTTGTGGTGGATATAACTTCTATCCGGATATGAAACCCTACACTTGGTCTTGGGATGAAATAGGCAGAGGAATTTTTTACCACACAAGAGAACTCAACGAGCGGTTCCTTACTGTTGTAACCTAATTATAGAAATTTCCATATACGAATCATGAATTCTCTATTCTGACCACAGAAATTATTTAAAAGCTCACAACTTGTATTTAGATTCAATTCTGAATTCGAGAAAGTATTCGTTATTAATCCAACATTTCAAGAGAACATGATTTTTTAACACATTTTTATCGGAAATTTTTATGAGTAAAAAGATTAAATGCGCATTAATCGGTCCAGGCAATATTGGAACTGATCTCCTTTATAAGCTAAAACGAAGTCCATTTCTAGAGCCTGTTTGGATGGTAGGTATTGATCCAGAATCAGAAGGACTAAAACGTGCCGTAACTCTAGGTCTTAAAGTAACAGCTGACGGAGTAGATGGTTTATTGCCGCATATAAAGGAAGACAATATTCAAATTGCATTTGATGCAACTTCAGCATACGTACATGCCGAAAATAGTCGAAAGCTGAATTCACTTGGTGTACTTATGATCGATCTGACACCTGCGGCAATCGGACCATACTGTGTTCCACCTGTAAACCTTATTGAGCACGTTGGCAAGCGAGAAATGAACGTCAACATGGTCACATGCGGTGGTCAAGCTACGATACCTATGGTCGCAGCTATTTCTAGAGTTCAAAAAGTTGAATATGGAGAAATTGTAGCGACAGTTTCTTCTAAATCAGCAGGTCCTGGAACAAGAAAAAATATTGATGAATTTACAAGAACCACTTCACAAGCAGTTGAAAAAATTGGTGGTGCCAAAAAAGGTAAAGCAATCATCATTATCAATCCGGCTGAGCCACCATTAATTATGCGTGACACTGTGCATTGTCTAACTGAAGACTTCCCAGATAGAGAAAAAATCACAGAATCAATAAATCTTATGATTAAAGAGGTTCAAAAATATGTGCCAGGTTATCGCCTTGTAAATGGTCCGGTATTTGATGGCAAACGTGTGTCAATCTTTCTAGAAGTGCAAGGTCTTGGGGATTTTCTTCCAACGTATGCGGGCAATCTCGACATCATGACTGCTGCAGGAGCTAGAACTGCAGAAATGTTTGCCGAAGAAATTTTGGCTGGACGCTTAGTACTTGAGCCTAAAGTGATCACAAAAGATCCGACATTAGTTGGTTGTGGCGCTTAATGAACTCTGAGGATATTGAAAAATGAATATTAGTGGTAAAAAAATTACTGTACATGACATGACCTTAAGAGACGGAATGCATCCTAAACGTCACTTAATGACTCTTGAACAAATGATTAGTATTGCTACAGGGCTTGATGAGGCTGGAATTCCGCTTATTGAGGTAACACATGGAGATGGCCTTGGTGGCTCTTCGGTAAATTATGGTTTTCCCGCTCATTCCGATGAGGAATATCTGAGTGCAGTAATTCCTCGCATGAAAAATGCCAAAGTTTCAGCACTTCTACTACCAGGTATTGGCACAGTTGATCACCTAAAAATGGCAAGGGATTTAGGAGTTAATACAATTCGAGTCGCCACTCACTGTACTGAAGGAGATGTTTCTGAACAGCACATAACGATGGCTAGAAAGCTTGACATGGATACGGTAGGCTTCTTGATGATGAGTCATATGAATTCTCCTGAAGGCCTTGTAAAACAAGCAAAACTGATGGAGTCTTACGGAGCAAATTGCATTTACGTCACTGATTCTGCAGGCCACTTATTACCTGAAACAGTTAAGAGCAGAGTTGGTGCAGTCAGAGATGCGCTTAATCCTGAAACTGAATTAGGTTTTCATGGACATCATAATTTAGCTATGGGAGTAGCAAATTCAATTGCAGCTATTGAGGTCGGAGCAAACCGAATTGATGCCGCCGCGGCAGGATTAGGTGCTGGAGCTGGAAATACACCCATGGAAGTCCTGATTGCAGTATGCAGTTTAATGGACGTTGAAACAGGCGTTGATGTATCAAAAATTACTGACGTGGCTGAAGACCTCGTTATTCCAATTATGGACTTTCCAATTCGTATAGACCGCGACTCTTTAACTTTGGGCTATGCAGGTGTATATGGCTCTTTCTTACTATTTGCAAAACGTGCGTCTCTTAAATACAAAATACCTGCAAGAGATATTCTTGTTGAATTAGGAAGAAGAGGAATGGTTGGTGGGCAAGAAGATATGATTGAAGACACTGCATTGACTATAGCTCGAGAACGAGGAATTTTAGTATGAAACTCAGTAATGGGCTAATCGCCAACTTAGCAGAAAGACTTGAATCATGTCAGCTAGAAGTTCGTGACACTGTCAAAATCACTGACGAACATCCAGATCTAGACTGGGAAGATGCTTATGCAGTTCAGGATGAAATTCTTAAAAGAAAACTTGAGAGAGGCCTAAGGATTATTGGACTAAAAGCTGGACTTACCTCTCATGCAAAAATGAAACAAATGGGTGTTAGCTCACCAGTATTTGGCTTCATGACAAATGATTACCTTGTTCAAGATGGTGGTGAAGTTCAAATGAATGAACTAATTCACCCAAAAGTTGAACCTGAAATCGCATTTATTTTGAATAAATCACTAACTGGGCCAGGCTGCAGTATTGCGGATGTATTAAATGCCACAGCATTCGTTCTACCTGGTATTGAGGTTATTGATAGTCGTTACAAAGATTTCAAATTCGATTTAAAGAGTGTGGTTGCAGACAATACTTCTGCAACTCGCTTCGTTATTGGAGGAATTGCATCGCCAGTAAAAGGAATAGATTTAAGCACTCTTGGAGTAATCCTTGAAAAAAATGGGTCTTCTGTTGCTTATGGCGTTGGTGCAGCAGTTCTAGGCAATCCTGCTACTGCTGTAGCAATGTTAGCCAATCATCTTGCAGAACGCGGGAAAGAAATTCCTGCTGGGGCAATAGTACTTTCTGGCGGCATCACTGAAGCTGTTTCTGTATCCAAAGGAGACGTCTTAACTCTTAAGGTACATGGAATGGGAAGTACCAGTATTCGGTTCATCTAATTCTTACTCTCACTAGGAGACATTAATGCCTTTAGCACAAATCTTCATGATCAAAGGTCGTACTGAAGAACAAAAAAAAGCTGTTATTGAGAAAGTTACCGCGGCAATTGTAGAGGGCGCAGGTGCCCCGAAAGAGGCTGTACGAGTTTGGATTCAGGAAGTTCCAAATACGGACTGGGGTATAGCAGGTCAAACAGCAAAAGATCTTGGCAGATAAGCATATCACTCCACCTTATTCAAGTTAATTTCTTTACCTATTTATAAAGAGATTCTATGTTCCTCCTCCGGTTCTAGGCTTTGATTTCTTAATATCTCCAAGAATAAGAAGTTTGGATCCGGCTTTTTTAAATCTAAATCTAGCATTTATGATCTAAATAAAATTAATTATCTGAATCCACGTACTAAATAATAATTATTTTTCTTTTATTAAAAATCGCTGTTGTGGTTCTGGAGACAATATGCTTATCAATAAGAATAACTTCAAGGATGTCCTCAAGCTAGAGGAAACCTTATATGGACTATGGGTGGCAGCAGGTGAAAATTTGAGCGCAGAAATATGCGCCAGCGCAGATTTTGACTGGTTATTAATTGACTCAGAACACGGCCCTAATGATTTACGTAGTATTTTCTCTCAACTGCAAGCAGTTGCACCTTACAAATCTCACCCAATAGTACGTCCACCTGAAGGCAATCCAGTTTTAATTAAACAATTGCTTGAAACAGGTGTTCAGACTTTACTGATTCCTATGGTTGAGTCAGCCGATCAAGCTACACATTTGGTAGAAGCAATGCGTTATCCACCTGATGGTATTCGAGGCGTAGGTAGCGCACTCGCTCGAGTATCTCGTTGGGGAAGAGTGGAAGATTATTTATCGAATGCAAATGATGAAATGTGCTTGTTAGTTCAAGTTGAAACAGTAAAAGGGTTTGAAGCGCTTGATGAAATACTAGAAATTGAGGGTGTTGATGGAGTTTTCTTTGGTTCAGCAGATCTTGCTGCATCCTATGGATCACTAGGACAGTCTTATCACCCTAGTATCGTTAATAAAATATTAGATGGATTACAACGGGTTAAGGCTAAAGGAAAAGCAGGTGGAGTTCTTTGTACCGACAAAGAACTTAATGAGCAATATATTTCGGCTGGAGCCAAATTCGTTGCCGTAGGTGTTGACACATTGCTATTGGCGAACGCCACAAGCACTCTTTGTAAAAGTTACAAACTCAAACAAAAGGAGCAAGTCACAAGTAAAGGTTATTAATCATGATTTATTTCAAGATAAATATAGAGAACAGTAATCTTACTTTCAAATGTGCCTCAGATCAGACCATCTTAAGTGCTATTGAGCGCCTTGGAATAAAAGGAATTCCAATTGGCTGTCGTAGGGGTGGGTGTGGAGTTTGTCGAATTCAAATACTTGATGGATCAGTTACTAAAAAGGTGATGAGTCGTGAGCATATTAGTTCATTAGACGAAATATTGGGTCAAGTATTGGCATGCAGAGTACAACCAACCAGCGATCTTCTAATTCGTATCACTGGAAAAATTGGAATAAAAATATTTAAGTCAGAACATATCTGCAAAGAAAAGTCTCTTACATTCTCCCATGAGTAAACCACTCATTTTCTCATCAAAATAGTCATTAGATTATTACTTGACAATGAAGACTTTGAACGCGCAAGAATTAAATATCCACATTTCATCATCATCTAAAAATTCCTACTCTAACTAAATTTATAAATAGCTTATTTGATTAATCATTTAAATATTAATCTCGGGAGACAGAAATAGTGCCGACAAATACTACACGCCGCGCTGTTCTTAAAAAAGGTATAGCTGCCGCAGTTACTTCTATCCCTTCACTAGGTTACTCATTGACAAAATCATTAAGTCAAGATTCATTCAAAATTGGCTATATTAGTCCACAAACAGGCCCACTATCAGCTTTTGCAGAACCAGATTCTTTTACTCTAGAACAAATAAAAAAGATTACCACTAAAGGAATTATTTCTGGTGGAAAAAAATATACGGTTGAAATCATTTATAAAGACTCACAATCAAATGCATTCAGAGCTGGTGCAATTGCAAGTGATTTAATTTTGAATGAGAAAGTTGACTTGATCTTAGCTTCGTCAACTCCAGTTACCACAAACCCTGTTGCAGACCAATGTGAACTTTATGGCGTACCTTGCATTACGAATGACACGCCCTGGCAGCCTTATTTTTTTGGACGACATGGCAATCCGAAACGAGGATTTAAATGGACATATCATTACTTTTGGGGATTAGAAGATATCGTTTCTACTTTTACTAATTTGTGGACCCAGATTCCCACAAACAAAATGATTGGTACGCTTTGGCCAAACGATGATGATGGTATTGCTTGGGGTGATGCACGACTAGGTTTTCCTGCTGTACTTTCCTCTAAAGGCTTCAATATTATTGACAAAGGGCGTTTTCAGATTCCTAACATCGACTTCTCATCATTTATCACTGAGTTTCGTAAAACTGGTGTTGACATTATTACAGGTGTCATACCTCCTTCAGTTTTTACAAACTTCTGGAATCAGTCTGCGCAACAATCTTTTCACCCGAAAATAGTCACAGTTGCCAAAGCTACCGAGTTTCCTACGGCAATAGCCGCGTTTGGTGATCGAGCAATTGGTTTAACGGTAGAGCTGATGTGGAGCCCAGGTCATCCATTCAATTCAAGCCTAACAGGTCAAACTTCACGGCAACTTGCAGACGAATACATGGCTGCAACTGGTCGTCCTTGGATGGTGACTTTGGGGTTCAAACATTCACTTTTTGAAGTTGCGATAGATAGCCTAAAACGTGCTGGCGGAAAAAATCCTGAAGCAATTAGGGATGCAATTTCTAACACGCAACTTAATACTGTTGTTGGTCCTATCAACTTTAAAGTCGGTCCTGTTCCCAACGTAGCAAAAACACTATTAGTGACCGGCCAATGGCAGAGACGAGGTAAAAACATTGATCTTGTGATTGTTGAGAATAGCCAGGCTCTATTGATTCCTAAACAAGCTGAACTCGAAGTGATCAAATACAACTAACTTATTTTGATAGTTTCTGAAGGTCGTCGACTAAACAACAAATCCAGAGTTACTGACTGAATTCAGTTATTTCCGATGTCAAAAGATATTTTTCACGTGTGATTACTTTTACACTAGCTATTAGCTTGCTAAAGATGTCAAATAAATTGCTTAAGTAATGTTTTGACCATTGAACACTTTATAGTTTCTAAAACATTGGCCAAACAGATTACACGTCTTATGGTGGTCAACTTGAAAAGTTTAATACACATTGAGTAAAGTACTCTTCAGAGTCAGATTTTGATTGCCTCAATGAGCGGCATATCAACCAGCGACAGAAGTCCTTCTTCAAATTGCGTTAAAGTCTCGTTTATTATCTTTCTTTGACCCACTACCAGTTAAATATTTTTAACATTAGTTGCTTATGATTTAACTGATTATTAAGACAAACGTACTCTTAAACTGACTTTTTTAGCTTCTGTCATGCATCGAATTATTGTTTTTGCCATTCCGATTTTTGCCTTACTGATCGCCATAGAATTTATTTACGGCTTGATCAAAAAGCATAATACGTATCGCTTTCATGACACCATCAGTAGTCTGAGTCAGGGTTTATTAAGTCAAGTCACTGCAGTCTGTACCCAGCTTTTTCAGATTGGCTTATACACCTTGATCTTTCCCCATGTGGCTCTGATTCATAACGAAAATTTGTGGGACTCTTGGTATGGCTGGTTGCTTGCCGTATTGCTTTACGATTTCTTTGATTATTGGCTGCATCGGGTAGGCCATAAAAGTGCTGTCTTCTGGGCGGCTCATGTTGTGCACCATCAAAGCAAACACTTTAATTTTTCGACTGCACTACGTCAGGAAAGTGCCTATGCACTACTTGGCTGGATTTTTTACCTGCCACTTGCGGTAGCCGGTATTCCGCCGGAAATTTATGGGATTGCTGGATTAATTGTTTTGCTTTACCAATTCTGGATACACACCGAACATATTGGCAAGTTGGGCTGGTTTGATACCATTTTTTCAACCCCTTCCAACCATCGTGTTCATCACGCTGTCAATGATCGTTATATTGATAAAAATTATGGTGCCATATTGATATTATGGGATCGGATGTTTGGTACCTTTGAGCCTGAAACCGAGCCATGCATTTATGGCACCCGACCAGCGTTGCGTGGTTGGGATCCACTCAACGCCATCATCCACGTCTATAGCGATCTGACCCGACAAATCGTACGAACCGACCGTTGGATAGACAAGTGCCGTATTCTGTTCAAGCCGCCAGGCTGGCAACCCATATCTCAAGATACGCCTCAAGATGACAGCAGAACATCTCTCACCAATATTGAGCCCGGTATCGAAACCAATGAAGATATCCACGTACTGCAAATCAACCAATACTGGTCTGCAACGGTGCTGTTTGTGCTCAGTCTGGTTGCCGTAGGCTGGTTTCTCTGGTGTGCCGAAGATATGAGCCTAACAGCGGATTATCTGGCAGCGACAGGTGCGTTTGGCGCACTCTGGGGCATTGGTGCCATACTTGATAACCGTTTAAGTGCAACAAGCGGCAGCTTAATCAGTATCCTGGCTACCTGTCTCACCTTTCTCTCCTGCCACATCAGGTCTTAATTGGTTTTTTCACGGACAATCAAATCACTGAATGTCCGAATCATTATTTTCATGGAATTTCATTATCTTATTTACCTGTTCGCTTTTTTTGCTGGTATGGTCGATGCCGCGGTAGGTGGCGGTGGTTTGATTCAGGTACCTGCACTTTTTAATCTTTTCCCACAAGCAACACCTGCCACATTGCTTGGTACCAACAAGTTTGCCTCCATAGTAGGCACCAGTTTTTCGGCTCAACGTTATCTCAACAAAATCACCTTGTCCTGGCAAATATTTTTGCCTGCCATGTTCAGTGCCTTTCTGCTGTCCTATCTGGGCGCTAGCGCCGTTTCATTGATACCTCGTCAAACCATGCGCCCCATTGTCCTGGTATTGATGATGATGGTCACGATTTATACATTACACCGAAAAGATTTTGGCCTGACCCACGCCCCCCAAAATATCGGCCGCACTGAACAAATCAAGGCCATCATCATTGGTGGTGGCATTGGTTTTTATGATGGTATTTTTGGCCCTGGTACGGGCAGTTTTTTGATTTTCATGTTCATTCGTTTTTTTGCAATGGACTTCCTACATGCGTCTGCCACCGCTAAATTGGTCAATTTGGCCACTAACGCGGCTGCGCTGTGCTACTTCATACCCAGCGGCAATGTTTTATTTGCCGTGGCGCTACCCATGGCGCTGGCCAATATGTTGGGCGCAGTCACCGGTACTTGGTTGGCGTTACGCCATGGTGCCAAATGGGTACGTATTTTATTTTTGATTTTGGTGAGCCTACAGATCATTAAACTGTCATATGATGTTCTGATAGGCGTCTAAATGCACGATCAATTATTTATCTTTTAATGGACTACCGGTCATGTCTGCGGGTATCACCCAGGTATCAAACTCTTCTTCTGTCACATAACCTAAAGCCAATGCAGCAGCCTTAAGGGTTGTCCCTTCATGATGGGCCTTTTTGGCAATGATGGCTGCCATGTCATAGCCAATATGTGGATTAAGTGCCGTGACCAGCATCAGTGACTCGTTCAGTAATTGTTCAATCCTTGGTAAATTGGCTTTGACACCACGCACACAATGCTGATTAAAACTGCTCATACCATCGGCAAGCAGTCGAATCGACTGCAACAGATTATGCGCAATCATGGGACGATAAACATTGAGCTCAAAGTTGCCATTCGCACCACCGATATTGATAGCCACATCGTTACCAAAAACCTGGCAGCAAATCATCGTCAGTGCTTCACACTGGGTGGGGTTTACCTTGCCCGGCATGATTGAACTGCCCGGTTCATTTTCAGGAATCAAAAGCTCACCCAAACCACAACGTGGGCCCGAAGCCAGCCAACGAATATCGTTAGCCACTTTCATCAGGCTTGCAGCTAGAGATTTAAGACTGCCATGTGTAGCAACCATGGCATCTGCACCTGCCATGACCGCAAATTTATTGGGCGCTGTGATGAGTGGCAATCCGGTCAAATCGGCCAGCTCACTGGCCACCATTTCAGCAAACTTTGATGGCGCATTGAGCCCGGTTCCCACAGCAGTTCCACCCAAAGCTAATTCATAGAGTTCTGGCAAGGCTGCACGTATACGATAAATGGCATGATCAAGCTGTTGAACATAGGCTGAGAACTCCTGCCCCAGCGTTAACGGCGTGGCGTCTTGCAAATGGGTACGGCCAATTTTGACTATATCCTTGAAGTCCAGCATCTTGTCATGCAGCATATGTCGCAAAGCTACCAAACCTGGCAACAGACTATCGGTAATACCAAGAGCGGCAGCAATATGCATTGCGGTCGGGAACACATCGTTGGACGATTGCGACATATTGACGTCATCATTGGGATGTACCAACCGTCCTTCACCACGCTTTCCCCCCAAAATCTCACTGGCGCGATTAGCGATGACCTCATTGAGGTTCATATTGGTTTGAGTTCCCGAGCCAGTCTGCCAGACTGACAAGGGAAACTGGCTGGCGTGATGACCGGCCAGTATTTCATCTATGGCCGCAATAATGGCTTTCACCTTATCTTCGGTCAACTTGCCCAGGTGGTGATTAACGTGCGCGGCGGCGCGCTTGATGAGCGCCAGAGCATGAATCAATTCAGGAGATTGGGTTTCACTGGAAATGGCAAAGTGCAGGATAGATCGTTGGGTCTGAGCGCCCCATAAGGCAGAACTAGGGACTTCTATCGCGCCAAAAGAGTCATATTCGGTCCGTGTGGTGCAATTCATGTGATGCCCCCGTCTGATGATCAGTTTGACTTCTGACAATCATAAGCCAATCTGATTCCCCTGGACGAAAAAAAAGCCTCTGACGAGGCTTTTTTTCATAAGGAAAGATCACGTTTATTTAACGATCTCGGCCACTTCCTTTTTACCTGCCTTGATTTCATAAACGGTGATCGCGCCATTCTTCAGATCACCCTTTTCATCAAACTCGACTGTGCCACTGACCCCATCAGTTTTGGTTTGCGGCAAAGCAGCAATGATTTTTTCTGGCTCGGTGGAGCCTGCGCGTTTCATGGCATCAACCAATACATAAACCGCATCATAGGCAAATGGTCCATACACCTGAACTTCGCTATTGAAGCGCTCTTTGTAATGGGCACGGAATTCTTCGCCTTTGGGCATTTTGGATAATGGCAAACCTGCTTCGGTACAAATCAAAGCTTCGGACGCATCACCAGCCAGTTCGATAAATTTGTCAGTACAGGCACCATCACCACCCATCAGATGCATTTTCATACCCAGCTCTTTCATCTGTCTGGCCATGGGTGCAGCCACATCATCCATGCCACCAAACATGATCACATCAGGTTTAGTCGCTTTCAGTTTGGTCAGAATCGCCTTGAAATCTTTGGCGGTATTGGTGGTTGCTTCATGAGCCACGACATTGATGCCAGCTTCCTTGGCAACCTTTTCAACAATGTCAGCCAGACCTTTACCGTATTCGGTCGCATCATCAATCACAGCAATGGATTTTGCCCCCATGGTCTTGATGGCGTAGTTGGCAATTGCCGGACCTTGCTGGGCATCAGTAGCAATCGTGCGATAAGTCGCCACCATGCCTTTTTCAGTTTTGTCAGCCTTCAGAGTATAGTTAGGATTGGTCGATGAAGGCGAAATTTGTGGGATGCCAGCACGCGCATAAATCGTTGAGGCTGGAATAGACACACCAGAATTCAAATGCCCAACCACGGCCACCACTTTTTCGTCGACCAGTTTTTCGGCAACGGTTGTACCCTGCTTGGGATCGGCAGCATCATCTTCGGCAACCAGTTCCAGTTTGATTTTTTTGCCGCCAATTTCCAGACCGGCTTTGTTGATTTCTTCAACAGCCAGCCTTGCACCATTTTCATTATCTTTACCCAAGTGGGCGATACCACCAGTCAGCGGTGCCACATGTCCAATCAATACCACAGTTGGTGCTGTTTCAGTCGTCGCGGCAGGTGCCGCACTGCTCGGTGCCGGCGCGGCTTCTTCTTTTTTGCTACATGCCGACAAGGCCAAAAAAGTGCTGGCTAGCAACAGCGCCAGCTTGGTCAAGCGTGGTGACATATCAGGTTCTCCTTGATGAAAATGAATTGACTAAAGTCCGATCAAACTGACTATAAACCCTTGGGCAAAGGGAAAGTAGTGTGTTCTTCAACGCCATCGAGCTTACGTACCGTGGTGGCGCCCAATGCGCGCAGCCGTTCAATGATTTGCAAGGCCAGTGCTTCGGGTGCTGAAGCGCCAGCGGTCAGGCCAATCCGTTTTTTGCCGACCAGCCACTCTGGCTTGATCTGTTCCGGCGCATCAACCATATAGGCGGTGGTACCCTTTTTTTCGGCCACTTCCCGCAGACGATTGGAATTGGAACTATTGGGACTGCCCACCACGATCACCAGATCGCATTGAGGTGCCATGAATTTCACTGCATCCTGACGATTTTGCGTGGCATAGCAGATGTCGCCTTTTTTGGGCTCACTGATCAGCGGAAAACGGGCACGCAGCGCAGCAACAATATCGGCGGCATCATCTACCGATAAGGTGGTTTGGGTGACATAGGCCAACTCGGTTGGATTGGCCACCTGCAATCTGGCAACGTCGGCAACCGATTCCACCAAATGAATACCGCTATCAGTTTGGCCCATGGTGCCTTCGACCTCCGGGTGACCAGCATGACCCACCATGATGAGCTCTTTACCCGCAGCACGCATCTTGGCCACTTCAATATGAACCTTGGTGACCAAAGGGCAAGTAGCATCAAATACCTTCAAACCCAGTGCTTCGGCTTCGGCACGGACTGCCTTGGAAACCCCATGTGCGCTGAAAACCACCGTATTGCCCGTCGGTACTTCACGCAGATCCTCAATAAAAATGGCACCCTTGCGGCGCAGATCGGCCACCACATAAGCGTTATGAACAATTTCATGACGTACATAAATAGGTGCGCCAAACTTGGCAAGCGCACGCTCAACAATATCAATGGCGCGATCCACACCAGCACAAAAACCGCGCGGTTGTGCCAAAAGAATTTCGGCTGTGGCAGTAACATTAGTCACAATAGCCTCACTCATTTACAGCACACCAATCAGTTTGACTTCAAATTGAATCGCCTTGCCAGCCAGTGGATGATTGAAATCAAATAAGGCATAGGCATCCGTCAACTCCTTGAGTACACCAGCATAACTGCCGCCTTGTGGAGTAGGAAACTGCACCAGATCACCTGGCAGCACCGCTTCATCGGGTGATTTATTGGCATTGAATGCCGCCCGCGAAATCCGCTGAATCAGTTCTGGGTTGCGCGCACCATAAGCTGCGTCTGCCGACAAGGCAAAGGCTTGCTCGCTGCCTTCTGGCAAACCAATCAGACAACTTTCCAAAGTTGGTGCCAACTGTCCAGCACCCATCTGGATCGTGGCTGGTTTGTCTGAAAAAGTGTTGATCACCTCGGTGCCATCTTCCAGCGCAATACGGTAATGGAGGGTCAAAAAGGAATGGGCACTGACCAGCGGCGTGGTCGTATCGTGGTTGGACACAGTCATAATGCTTTCATGAATCAGTTGTATCCCTGATTGTACGTGAGAAATCGGCCCTCTATACAGCACACAAACATGAATCACCCTCTTCCCAAACACCATCTATGGCAACTAATTAACAGCCATTTTAAGGAGTATGTTTAAAAATAGGCTCATCAAGTGCGTTAAATAAGCATCAAAATTAATAGTCCCAAGGAGTATAAATTTGGCGATTCATGATTGGCCTGAAGATGAACGTCCCCGCGAAAAACTGCTGACTCGCGGCGCCGCAGCATTATCCGATGCTGAGTTGCTCGCCATTTTTTTACGCATGGGCGTGAGTGGCAAATCGGCAGTGGATTTGGCGCGTGACATGCTGCTGCACTTTGGCAACCTCAATGGTATTTTTACTGCCAGCGCTCAACAATTCTGCGAGATCAAAGGACTGGGTCCGGCCAAATTCACCCAATTTCAGGCTGTGCTCGAAATGACCAAGCGCGCCCTGGCAGAACAACTCAAAGCCCGCACTACGCTTAGCTCGCCCAATGCAGTACGCGATTTTTTGCGCCTGCAGATCGGCAACCGCCCCTATGAAGTTTTCATGGTGTTGTATCTGGATGCACAAAACCGCCTGATCACGAGCGAAGAAGCCTTTCGTGGCACCCTCACCCAAACCAGCGTTTATCCGCGCGAAATCGCCCGCTGTGCCCTGGAAAATCAGGCTGCCAGCGTAATATTTGCGCACAATCATCCGTCTGGCGTGGCCGAACCCAGTCAGGCAGATCGGCATCTGACCAAAACACTCAAACAAGCCCTGGCCATGCTCGACATTGCCACGCTGGATCACTTCATCGTCACCCAGGACAGCATTTTTTCTTTTGCTGAAACAGGTCTGCTATAAATCAACCCACCTTGAACACAAGTAAACATGCGGATTTGCCGGAGCATGAGTCATTTACCATCAGGAAACGAGCAAAACAACTTGACCAAAAACACCTTTGCCCTTATGATGATGGGCTTTTCGATTAACACCTCTTGCCTCGGTTTATTTGCCGTGGGCACTAAACCAAGAATTCAGGAGTACCACCATGGCACGCGTATGTCAGGTCACGGGAAAAGGGCCGATGGTTGGCAACAATGTTTCCCACGCCAATAACAAAACCAAACGTCGTTTTTTGCCTAACCTGCAAAATCGTCGTTTCTGGGTCGAAAGCGAAAACCGCTGGGTTCGCCTTCGCTTGACCAATGCAGGCCTGCGCCTGATCGACAAAAACGGTATTGACTCCGTTCTGTCCGATCTGCGTGCTCGCGGCGAAGCCATTTAATAGGAGCCTACCATGCGCGACAAGATCAAACTCGAATCCACCGCCGGTACTGGTCATTTTTACACCACCACCAAAAACAAGCGCACCATGCCTGAAAAAATGGAGATCAAAAAGTATGATCCTGTTGTTCGCAAGCATGTTGCCTACAAAGAAACAAAAATCAAATAATAAAGGTCGAGGCTGCACCGCAGCTGATCCGGCTCTCACAAACCCGCTACAAGCGGGTTTTTTATTGCCTGTTACTTTTACACCTGGTCGGCATCTGCGCCTAATCAGACACCCTTACAGTCGACTGACTAACGCTTTCAATGACAGCAACCCAAGCCATTCAGCGTCATCATACTAAGCTGTCATACTCAACTTTACCTGGCAACTAAGGGATAGGCCTAAGGATATAGCGTACCGATTGCTCTACACTCAAAACCGCATGCTCAAGGAGACTTCATGAATGCCCTGCTCAAATTTGCCCGCCTGATCGACGCCTTCACTGAAGCAATCGGCAAAACAGTCGGTTGGCTGATATTGCTGGCCGTGATCATCTGCACCACCAACGCCTTGATGCGTTATACCTTCAGCATGAGCTCCAATGCCTGGCTTGAAATTCAATGGTATCTGTTTGCCGGAGTCTTTATGCTGGCTGCCGCTTACACCCTGCGTAAAAATGAACATGTGCGTATCGACGTCATTACCAGCCACTTTTCACCACGTGTACAAGCCTGGATCGACATTTTGGGCAGTCTGTTCTTTTTATTGCCGCTATGCTTGTTGATGCTTGATTTTTCCATTCCCTACGCACTGAAATCAATTCAATCGCAGGAGATGTCGCAAAACGCTGGCGGCCTGATCGTCTGGCCTGCCCGGCTATTAATCCCCGCAGGCTTTGCCTTGTTAACGATCCAGGCCTGTTCAGAACTCATCAAACGAGTCGCATTTTTACGCGGCATGATCGATAGCAGCGAATTTGAAAAAGGCAGCCAATCTGCTGAAGACGAAATCATTGCCATTGCCAAAGCCAATCAATTAAATGTTCCGGTTGCCGATCTGAACATCACCAAGGACTGACTATGCTTGCCGCCATTCTGCCTGGCATTGCCCCTTTTATTGCCGAAAACATGGCGCCCATCATGTTTGGCGCCTTGGTACTGTTTTTACTGTGTGGTTATCCCGTAGCGTTTGCACTCGCCGCCAACGGGCTGTTTTTTGGATTGATTGGCATTGATGTCGGTCTACTCAAACCAGAGTTAATGCAAGCCCTGCCCAACCGGGTTTTTGGCATTATGCAAAATGACACTTTGCTGGCCATTCCCTTCTTCAGTTTCATGGGACTGATTCTGGAACGCAGTGGCATGGCCGAAGACCTGCTCGACACGATTGGCCAACTGTTCGGGCCGATTCGCGGCGGCATAGCTTATGCCGTGATTTTTGTTGGCGCACTACTCGCCGCAACCACTGGTGTCGTGGCTGCATCAGTCATCTCAATGGGCTTGATCTCGCTGCCGCTGATGCTCAAATATGGCTACGATAAAAAACTGGCCTCGGGTGTGATTGCCGCTTCGGGCACGTTGGCACAAATCATTCCACCATCCTTAGTGCTGATTGTCATGGCCGATCAATTAGGCCGCTCCGTCGGCGATATGTATCAAGGTGCTTTTTTGCCCGGTCTGGTTTTAACCGGATTTTATGCAGTGTATGTGCTGCTCGTGACACTGATCAAACCCGAAGCGGCACCTGCACTGCCACTTGAAGCCAGATCATTGCGTGGCATGGCATTGTTTAATCGTGCCATTGTGGCATTGTTGCCCCCATTAGTCCTGATCTTCCTGGTGCTGGGTACTATTTTTCTAGGCATTGCCACCCCAACCGAAGGTGGCGGCATGGGAGCTGCCGGCGCGTTGTTATTGGCATTATTCAAACGCCGCCTAACCTGGTCTTTACTGCGTCAGGCGCTTGATTCCACCACCAAACTTTCCTGCTTTGTCTTGTTCATCCTGGTTGGCTCCACCGTATTTGGCCTGGTGTTTCGAGGTGTGAATGGTGATCTGTGGGTTGAACATTTATTGACCGCCTTGCCTGGTGGTCAACTGGGTTTTTTGATTGTGGTCAACATTCTGTTTTTCTGCCTGGCCTTTTTCCTCGACTTTTTTGAACTCGCCTTCATTCTGGTACCACTGGTCGGCCCAGTCGCCGACAAGCTGGGCATTGATCTGATCTGGTTTGGTGTTCTGTTGGGCGTGAATATGCAAACATCCTTCATGCACCCCCCCTTTGGCTTTGCACTCTTCTACTTACGCTCGGTAGCGCCTAAAGTTGTCAAGACCACCGAAATTTATTGGGGTGCCGTACCGTTTGTGGTGATTCAGGTCATCATGGTTGCGCTGATCATTGCCTTCCCCAAACTGGTCAGCCATGATGCCACCAAGGCCAAAACCGAAGACGTGCCCTTGCAGATTGAAAGCCCTGCCGAGAATGGGGATGGTCAATCCGGCAGTAGCAATTCTGAACCTGATGCCCCACAGTTCTCGATTCAGGATGATAAAAAATAATAATGCCGTCAATGACAAGACCAACCTGACCGGCTCATATGAAGATAGCTTGACAGACTAGAGAACACTGGTTCACAACTCGATCTTCATGATCGGGACGAGAACCATTGCTGAAAGCCTTCTATAGCGTCAGGCATCACCGCTCTCGCACGATCGTTTATCTGAACTTCAGCGAGGCGAATAGCGTTTCGCCAATCGGGTTCGCCACACAGTGCTGTAGCAATATCTGCCGCATCGAGCATGGCAAGATTGACGCCCAGTCCGACTGGCGGCATAAGATGAGCAGCATCGCCAATCAGCGTGATGCCCATCCGTGGCATCCATCCAAAATCTGCCGGCAAGGTATAGATCAGTCGCTCGGCAAAGACACCACAGGCATGCAGGAGATGGCGCAGATTAGGTGCCCAGTTCTGATAGCAGGTTTGGAGCAGTTCTCTAGCCGCGATATGTGCGGTCTCGTTTTCAAGCCGGTCCTTGGGACGTTTAAGTGCCGCATAGATGCAGATGCGTCCCTGTCCGTTGCGTTGTGCAAAGATCGCCTCCGCCCCACCGAAAGAAAACAGTGATCCCCGGCCAACCAGTGCAGCCTCTTGTGTGGTCGGGGCTTCGATCCAACCTTCAAAAAATGTAATGCCCGTATAGATTGGCTGGATTTCGCTCAAGGACGGCCTGACGCGTGACCAAGCACCATCCGCACCAATGACCAAATCGGCTTTGACCCGTGAGCCATCCGCAAAGAACAGCTCATGCTGACACGCCCCGCCAGAGTCGATATGGGTCAATCGACTACCCCATCGCACCACATCGGCAGGCAACGCATCAAGCAACAAGTTTCGCAGCACACCGCGATCAATTTCAGGCCGATCCAGGTGTTCATCGGGCCTGGAAGTACCTGCGATAGCTCGTCCCGAAATGGAATCAACATCACGCTCATCCTGGTCCTCGTGGCGAGCAATCGCCCGGAACGCATCAAGCAATCCCGCGCGTTTGAGCGCAATCTGTCCCTTGTCTTCATGCAAATCCAGGGTTCCGCCTTGCGCACGGTGTGCAGTTGATAGCTCGCCCTCATAGACACATACACGATGCCCGCCTCGATGCAGGATGACAGCAGCAGTCAATCCAGCGGGACCACCGCCCACGATAGCAATTTTCGGTTTGATAGAAATAGACATTGTGTCAGTGCTCCAATTTAAGATATATTGGTTCCAATGTAAATTATATCGGAACCAATGTAAATGCCTAACAACACTGCCGACTGGCGACCCGGTGGGAGCCCAGGCTTCCACCTCAATCTGCTTTCACGACTGCTTACCCGGTTCTTCGATCGCCACCTTGCCGATCTTGCTATTAACGTGGCGTATCTACCTGTGCTGGGTGCGCTACGAGGATCTACGCCGCTCTCACAGAAAGAACTGGCCCAAATTGGTCAAATTGGCCAGCCAGCTATGGCGCAAATGTTGGAGCGGATGCTCAAGGAAGGACTATTGATTCGGACATCGGATCCGACTGATAGTCGAAAAGCTCAGTTCACGTTGTCTGAAAGAGCAACCGATCAAATGGCGAGCATCCGCTCGGCTTTGTCCGAGGGAAACAGTCAGATCTTCTCTGTACTAACGGATGACGAGATTGAAGAATTCATGGCAAGCCTGAAGAAGATTGAAGCTAGACTAAAAACATTACTGGAAGCCGAAAAGTAACAATGCGGCTTGGGGAGAGAAACGCCCTCTAGTGAGCCTCAGCAAACGTCAGTCAATCCGGTGTTACGTCATGATGAAACAAAAAAAGGGAGCCGCAGCTCCCTTGAAGGGCAGTTGGAGAACTCGCCTATTGAACCTGTTTGATGACCAGCTCGGTGAAAGGCCAAACATAAGCCTGCAAAGTCACCAGAATACCTACCATGATGGCCAATACCAGCGAATGCATAAACACATAGCGCAATATCTTGCCTTCATGGCCAAACCATTGGGTTGCCGTTGAAGCCACCACAATCGATTGTGCATCAACCATCTTACCCATGACACCACCAGAACTATTGGCTGCCGCCATCAAGATTGGGCTTAAACCCAATTGCTCTGCCGTAGTTCTTTGCAGTCCACCAAACAGCACATTGGAGGCCGTATCGGAACCAGTCAATGCCACGCCCAACCAGCCCAGCAAAGTACCAAACATGGGGTAGAACCAGCCGGTGTGGGCAAAAGCCAAACCCAGCGTGGCATCTAATCCGGAGTAACGTGTCAGATAACCCAATGCCAGCATGGCAACAATCGTCATTAATGAAAAGCGGACCACCCAAACCGTTTTCATAAAGCTGCTCACCAAGCGTATCGGTGAATACCCCATCAATAAACCACTGATGATGGCAGCCAGGAAAATACCGGTTCCCGTCGTAGATAACCAGTTGAACTTGAAAACGGCTTCTTCTTTTTTCTCTTTTGGTACAACGGGCGGTACCTTGATAATCTTTTCGTGGATACCTTCAAATTTGAAAGTGGGTGCGTACACCGGATTGGCTTCAGACTTGGGCTTGCCCTTGTCATCCAGCACAACGGTACCCTCGGCACTGATGGCAGGGCGGGTATCAATGGCTTTTTTGAATTCCGGCATACCCCAAACAAACACGAAGACAGTCAGAATGACCCACGGCATCCAGGCCTTGGCCACTGAAAATTGCCGCCCATTATTCACACCACTTGGTGCCGCACTTGTTGTGGTGGCTTCAACGTGAGAGTCATCCTGTTCGCCCAGTTTAGCCAGGCGATAAACTTGTGCAGGTTGCCAGACCTTCAAAAATCCAACTAAACAAATCATCGAAACCAAGGCCGCAATCACATCCACCAGCATCGGGCCGTGATAGTTGGAAACCAAAAACTGAGGAATTGCAAATGACACCCCCGCAACCAAAATAGCCGGCCAAATTTCAATGGTTTTACGCCAGCCTGCAAATGCCCAGATCAACCAGAAAGGCACCAACACCGAGAAAAATGGCAGTTGGCGTCCCACCATGGCCGACAAGGCCATTTCATCCAGACCGGTGACCTTGGCCAAGGTAATCACCGGCGTGCCCAGTGCGCCATAAGCCACTGGCGCTGTATTGGCAATCAAGGCCAATCCCGAGGCTGCTAAAGGAGAGAACCCCAAACCTATCAAAATTGCGCCGGTTACGGCCACTGGCGTACCAAAACCAGCAGCACCTTCAAAGAAGGCACCAAAACAAAAAGCGATCAATAAGAGTTGCAGACGGCGATCTTCGGTAATGCGCGTTAAAGATTGCTGCAACACCGAGAACGAACCATTATCGGTTGTCAGTCGATGCAAAAAAATGATATTCAGAACAATCCAGCCAATTGGTACCAGACCATTTAGCGCACCATATTCTGCCGCATCAATCGCCATATGGGTTGGCATACCAAAACCAGTGATGGCAATCAACAAGGCTGCAAGCAATGCAAAGAGCGCCGCCCAATGCGCCTTGATATGAAAAAATGCCAATGCCACCAACATCACCACCACCGGCACTGCTGCCAATAGCGATGAAAGAAAGATACTGCCAAACGGATCGTAGAGTTGCTGCCAGGTCATGGTTGTCTCCTAATGTGGATACTGCTTTTTGAGCATGTCCCGCAAAGTGTTTTTGGCGGGTTTTAGTGGGGTACGGGATTGTGTCCATCCCGCTTGTACTGGGGGGGTTAAAAAATTAAAGCGTGATGCCAACCAAAGAAAATTTCGATACAGCATCGTATTGCCATAGATGATGCGCCAGGCCTTCCAGGCCAAACTCTGCAAAGTGCCACGCGCCTGGCCTTGCCCCTTGAGCGGTAACTCGCCCGCATGCGCTTCATGTTGCGCCGCTTCACGCAATTGCATGAGGATGTCGGGAATGGGTATGCCAACAGGACAAACTTCACCGCAAGCCCCACATAAACTGGATGCGGTGGGCAAATCCTGAGTCACCTTCAAATCTTGCAGATGCGGTGAAATGATCGCGCCAATTGGCCCTGGATAAGTGGTACCGTAAGTCAACCCACCGACGCGGGTATAGACCGGGCAGTGATTCATGCAGGCACCACAGCGAATGCATTGCAGCGAAGCCCGATAGGATTCGTGCTGATAAGCTTGTGTACGGCCGTTATCCAGCAGAATCAGATGTAATTCCTTGGGACCATCTTTTTCGCCCTCACGCCGTGGGCCAGTGATGATATTGAGATAAGTCGTCGTCGCCTGCCCAGTTGCTGAGCGCGTCAGCAATGAAAACAGCGGCGGCACGTGATCCAGCCGTTCCACAATCTTTTCAATACCCGTAATGGCGATATGAACCGGCGGCACCGTCGTACACATGCGGCCATTACCCTCATTTTCCACCAGGACAATCGACCCGGTTTCGGCCACCAGAAAATTGGCGCCAGACACACCGATATCGGCTTCCATGAATTCGGTCCGCAAGATATTGCGACCGATCCGGATCAATTCATCCACATCCTCGGTATAGGGTGTATTGGGGATCTGCTCTGCAAACAGTTTGGCGATATCCTGCTTGGTTTTGTGAATGGCGGGCATGATGATATGACTGGGGCGCTCACCCGCCAATTGGACGATATATTCGCCCATATCGGACTCCAGACAATTCACACCATGTCTGGCCATCTCATGATTGAGCTCGATCTCTTCCGAGACCATCGACTTGCCCTTGATCAGGCGGGTAGCCTGATGCTGCTGTGCGATTGCCAGAAAAATCTGATTCGCCTGCTCGGCATTTTCAGCGTAATGCACTTGCACGCCCAGACTGGTCAACCTGCTTTCCAGTTGTTCTAGCAAATCAGGCAAGTGGGCAAGACTGTATTGACGGATCGCCTCACCGGTAGCGCGCATGCTGGCAAAGACTTCAGGACTTTCAAATTGCGCCGCGCGACGTGTCATCAAATAATCCATGGCACCACGAAAGCTTTTGCGTAAATGCGGATTACTGACAACCTCTCGACTACGTGCCTTGAAGTCGGCCGCTGAAACAAATTGCATTGACTGACTCATGATGTCACCCCTGCAGCAGTGTCTGGCAAATCATCACGCACCAACACAATCAATAATTGCTTGGGACCATGTGCACCATATGCCAGCGTTTGTTGAATATCGGCTGTTTTGGAAGGACCGCTAATCATCAGCAAATTGGTTGGCATATGCTGGGCCCAGCCAAAATGCTGTTGCGCACTAGCCAAAGTATCTTGAATCTGACTGGCATAGAGCAAGGCAATATGTACTGGGGGCACCAGGGACATGGTGCGTGGTTCGCGTTCATCGGGCCACAAGATCAATGTGCCAGTCAGCGCAATTGCGCCAATCGTAGTGGTCATGCTGATAGCTACCTCATTAAACAGGCTCGGCTTCCAGGCTTCAATCGGCTCATCAAACCAGCGTAATCTATCTGCACCAAGTTGCTCTACCAATCTTGACGCAATGGCCGTATTTCTGCCCGCCAGCAACTGTGGTGCCGCAACTTGCTGCATGATCTGCGCAACTTGCAATGACCACTGTCCTTCGGTGGTCTCCATCACCTCGGCATGCCAAGCCTTGGCTTGAGTGATGAAATTTTCAATCTTTTCTTGCTCATTGCTAAAGCTGACCACTGGGATTGCCACACCCAAAAGTGGATCAAGCGGTTTGACTGCCGTAGCAGGTGCCTCACGCAACTTGGTCAATATATTTTTGCGAGCTTGTTGACTGGCTTTAAGAATGGAATCATTCATCATGTTTGCCCACTGCCAAACTTTGTTTGATCAGGCTTGCAATATGAACACCACGCAAACTATCCCCTTGCTTTTCGAGCGTGTGATTCAAATTCAGCAGGCAACCGCAATCCGCCGATACAAACTGCTCGCAGCCTGTCGCGCGAATGGCGGCCAGCTTGTCTTCAGCCATAGCGGCCGATACGGCTGGGTGCTTCACAGAAAAGGTTCCGCCAAAACCGCAACACTCGGACTCGTGATCCTGCATTTGCAACTGCACCCCCGGCAATTTGCGCAATACCGCAACGCCCGTTGTCAATGAGCCCATTTCACGGCGCGCCGAGCAAGAGGTATGCAGCACAATTTTTTGGATCTGCGGGGTTGCAGTTGACCAAAAAGTGTCAGGAAACTGCAGCACAAGTTCGCTGAACTCAACCACCCGTGCGGCAATCGCCTGTGCCTTGGCAAGCTGGGCAGGATCGTCGGCAAACAGTTTTGGCCAATGATGTTTGATCATGCCGCCACATGAACCTGATGGCACCACAATGGGAAAATCTTCAGGAAATAAATCAAGCTGCGCCGCAGCAACCCGGCGGGCTTCCTCGGGAAAACCGCTGGTATAAGCGGGCTGACCACAGCAGGATTGCGCCTGTGGAAATTCAACATGAATCCCTGCCTGCTGCAGCACGGTAATAGCATCCATGCCAGCTTGCGGCATGAACATATCGATCACACAAGTCGCAAAAAAATAAATTTGCTTGGGCAAATGATTTTCTAAAGATTTATCAGGGTTTTTCATGGTGTCTCCAATGCGCGGAATTCTGACACGCTTAATTTTTAATGGTATATTGGTCAGACCAATAATTTACAAAGACCATGAAACATCTTATTGCCAGCAACCTGCAGCAAACTCTGGTTCAACAACTGGAAAAAGCCATTCTGGAGCGCACCTACAAACCAGGAGAGCGCTTGCCACCCGAACGCGAGTTTGCCGACAAACTCGGGGTTTCACGCTCGACCCTGCGCGAAGCCATTGGACAGTTGGTAACGGCAGGCATGCTGGTACGACGTCACGGTGATGGCACTTATGTCACCGATCAGATTGACGCGCGCATGTCCGACCCTTGGACCGATTTACTCAAGCGCCATCCTTTGCTGCAAGGCGATTTATTGGAATTCAGAAAAATGCTGGAGGCAGAAACCGCCACGCTAGCGGCCCAGCGCGCCAATGCGGCCGACAAAGAACATCTGCAAAAACTCTTTGACAGGATGGATAAGGCCTATCAATCCAATGATCGAAAAATTCAGGTTAAAACCGATGTTGCCTTTCATCGTGGCATTGCCGATGCCACCCACAACCCAGTATTTTCGTACCTGATGGGCAACCTGATGACCTTGCTGCATGAGCATGTACATATCAGCATCTCCGACGTTTTACCCGACTCGGAAACAGCCCGACAGTTGATGCGACAACATCGCGTCATCCTGGATGCCATCATTGATGGGGATGCAAGCCGCGCCCGCAAAGCGGCAAGCACGCATCTGATTTATATTGCACAAAGATTGAACGACGAAGAACGGCTGAGTACACGCAGAAAACGCCATACCGAATAAATCGTTGTTTAAATGGCACCATGAAACCCAACACCAGGTTAAATAAATTGCTGAATCTAATGCCAGCTATTGAGATTGATTTACCCAAAGTGTTGTCACGATATTGGTAAAGCATCAAGGCTTGCCAGACCGCTTTCGTCGCATTCCCGATACGGCCGATTCTCCTACACCGCAGCATCACACAAATCTGCGACAATCGCGTTCTTGCTAGGGTGCCATGTGCTTTGCGGGCATCATCCATTGCTGATTTTTAGAAAGACATCACCATGAAATTTCGCTTTCCGATTGTCATTATTGACGAAGACTTTCGCTCCGAAAACACCTCCGGTCTGGGCATTCGCGCGCTGGCCGATGCGATGGAGGCGGAAGGCATGGAAGTGCTAGGCGTGACCAGTTATGGTGATCTGTCGCAATTTGCGCAGCAGCAAAGCCGTGCTTCGGCGTTTATCCTGTCAATTGATGACGAAGAATTTGGCGCTGGCTCACTCGAAGAAACTGATCATGCCTTAAAGTCATTGCGGGCGTTTGTGAGTGAAATCCGCTACAAGAATGCCGATATTCCGATTTATATCTATGGTGAAACGCGCACCTCGCGCCATATTCCCAATGATATTTTGCGCGAGCTGCATGGCTTTATTCATATGTTTGAAGATACGCCCGAATTTGTGGCACGCCATATCATTCGCGAAGCCAAGGCCTATCTGGATGGTCTGGCACCGCCCTTCTTTCGCGCGCTGGTGCATTATGCTCAGGATGGTTCCTATTCATGGCATTGCCCGGGACACTCCGGTGGCGTGGCGTTTTTGAAAAGCCCGATTGGCCAGATGTTTCACCAGTTTTTTGGTGAAAACATGTTGCGCGCCGATGTCTGCAATGCGGTGGAAGAACTCGGCCAATTGCTCGACCATACCGGCCCGGTGGCCGCATCGGAACGCAATGCAGCACGTATTTTCAATGCCGACCATTGTTATTTTGTGACCAACGGTACCTCCACGTCCAACAAGATGGTGTGGCATGCCAATGTGGGGCCTGGTGACATTGTGGTGGTGGACCGCAACTGTCATAAGTCGATTTTGCATGCGATCATGATGACGGGTGCCATTCCTATTTTCCTCACGCCAACCCGTAATCATTTAGGCATCATCGGCCCGATTCCGCTGGAAGAATTCACACCGGAAACCATTCAGAAAAAAATTGAAGCCAATCCTTTTGCGCGGGAAGCCGTTGCCAAGAGTGGCAACAAGATGCCACGGATTTTGACCATTACCCAATCCACTTACGATGGCGTGCTGTACAACGTCGAAACCCTCAAAACCTTGCTGGATGGCAAGATCGGGACCTTGCACTTTGATGAAGCCTGGCTGCCGCACGCCACTTTTCACGAGTTTTACGAGCATATGCATGCGATTGGCAAAGACCGGCCACGCCCTAAAGAGTCGATGATCTTTTCGACCCAATCGACCCACAAATTGCTGGCTGGTCTGTCGCAAGCTTCGCAAATATTGGTGCGCGAATCAGAGTCACGCAAGCTGGATCGTCACGTCTTTAATGAAGCGTATCTGATGCATACCTCGACCAGTCCGCAGTACGCCATTATTGCTTCATGCGATGTGGCCGCAGCAATGATGGAGCCACCCGGCGGTACCGCACTGGTTGAAGAAAGTATTCTGGAAGCGCTCGATTTTCGCCGTGCCATGCGCAAGGTGGACGAAGAGTTTGGTCTGGACTGGTGGTTCAAGGTCTGGGGGCCGGATGACATTGCCGAAGAAGGGATTGGCACGCAAGCCGACTGGATGCTCAAGACCGATGCCTCGTGGCATGGCTTTGGCCCGCTTGCGCATGGCTTTAATATGCTCGACCCGATCAAGGCCACCATCATCAACCCAGGTCTGGATGTATCGGGCAAATTTGCCGAAAGCGGCATCCCGGCCTCGATTGTCACCAAATTTTTGGCGGAACATGGCGTGATCGTCGAAAAGACGGGCCTGTATTCTTTCTTCATCATGTTCACCATTGGTATTACCAAAGGCCGCTGGAATACCTTGCTGACTGCCTTGCAGCAGTTCAAGGATGACTATGATAAAAATGCGCCACTCTGGCGGATCCTGCCCGAGTTTTGCGCTGGCAATAATGGCAAGAATGCGCGCTATGAACGCATGGGGCTGCGCGAGTTATGTCAGCAAATTCATGAGGCCTACAAAGCAGGCGACATTGCCCGGGTGACCACTGAAATGTATCTGTCCGATATGCAACCGGCCATGAAACCATCGGACGCCTTTGCCAAGATGGCGCATCGTGAAATTGATCGGGTGGAAATTGATGACCTCGAAGGCCGCATCACCGCCATCTTGCTCACGCCCTATCCGCCGGGTATTCCACTGCTGATTCCGGGCGAGCGCTTTAATCAGACCATCGTCAATTACCTCAAGTTTGCGCGCAGTTTCAACACCCAGTTCCCCGGGTTTGAAACCGACATTCATGGTCTGGTGATTGAGGAAGTGGACGGACAGAAACGCTATTACGTGGATTGTGTGCGCGACGCCTGAAGCACATCCCGATCCGCGTATCTCGATTGGGTTTCAGGGTACAGGTTCAGCGCACGGTGCCAAGACATTTTTTCAAACACGACAAGGCCTTTCAGTTTGCCGTATTTACAGTCAAAAAAGTGATACTGGGATAGAGTTTATTGATTATTTAACCGCTTAAGTGCGTTTTAATTAGGGCTATTTAAATACACATAGGGTGTATCAAAATAGCCCGTTTTTATTCTGACTCGATCTATTGACGGCATGCGCGGCCTGTCGACAACGCCCTATTCGCCCTTGGCCATGCCTTCGCGACGTGGATCGGCACCGCCCATCCAAAACAGCTCGCCATCCACCTCGGTGCGCATGATACCTTGCACACCCGAGCGCCACTCGACCTCATCAATGTGGTGTCCGCGTACTTGTAGTGCCTCCAAAATAGTCGCATCAAACTGGCCATGCTCCAGTTCGGTAAAACCATTGCGTGAACCAAAGTACGGCAGCTCGATGGCTTCCTGAATATTGAGTCCCCAGTCGAGCGCGGCAACCAGCGTTTTGGCCACATAATTAATGATCAACGGCCCACCGGGTGACCCCACACTGAGCACCAGTTGACCCGTCAGCTTGTCAAATACCAAAGTCGGTGCCATGGAACTGCGTGGCCGCTTGCCTGGCTGCACCCGATTGGCCACCGGCTGGCCATTTTCATCAGGCGTATAAGAAAAATCGGTCAGCTCGTTATTGAGCAAAAAACCATGCACCATGATGCGCGAGCCAAATGTGTCTTCAATTGTCGTCGTCATCGACACTGCATGGCCATAACCATCCACAATCGAAAAATGCGCAGTCGCCGGGCGCTCGGGATTGACCACCGATGTTTGCGAAACCTGCGCCCCTTTGGGCTGGCCTGGCTTGGCGCGCCCCAAGTCTTTTTCGCCCAGCAAGCTGGCACGTTGTGCCAGATAAGCCGGATCAAGCAGGGAATGCGTACTGCCGCCCGGCAGCGGCACATAATCAGTATCGGCCACATAAGCATTGCGGTCTGCATACGCCAGGCGCCCCGCTTCAGCCAGCCAGTGAATCGCACCTTCGTTGACCTGCCATTTACCCAGCGTGCCATCTTCATTCTCAGTGCGCTGTGGCTTTAAGGCGGCCATTTGCGCATCACTCAATTTGGCCTGCAAAATACCCAGAATTTGCGCCACCGCCAAACCACCCGATGACGGCGGCGGGACACCGCAGACCCGCCATTGACGATATTCGCTACAAACTGGTTCGCGCAAAATGGCCTCATAGCCAGCCATATCGGATTCACTCAACAAACCCGGGTTGGTGGGATGCTTTTTGACTTTATCAACAATATCCTTGGCCAGTGATCCGGTATAAAAGACATCTGCGCCATTTTTGGCAATCAGGCGTAGCACCTTGGCCAACTCAAGATTGCGAATGTAGGAACCGGCGGTTTTAGGACGGCCATCCTGGTCGTAAAAAAGCTCGGCAGCATCCGGATCACGCTTGAGAAACTCGTCTTTTGCCAAATAAGCTGCCAACAAAGGGCTGACCGGATAACCGGTTTCGGCCAGGCGAATTGCCGGTTGAAACAACTTTGCCCAAGGTAATTTGCCATGCGCCTGATGCGCGGCCTGCAACATCCGCAACACCCCTGGCACACCGACTGACCGCCCACCCACCAGGCCATCCCAATAGGGCATGGGCTCATTATTGGCCTGCATGAACAAACGCTCAGTCGCTGCCGCCGGTGCGGTTTCGCGACCATCATAGACAGCCAGTTTGCTGCCGTCAGCATGCAGAAGGAAAGCACCGCCGCCAATCCCAGAAGATTGCGGCTCAACCACAGTCATCACCATTTGCACCGCAATGGCGGCATCAACCGCCGTACCACCCGCTTTAAGAATCTGAAAACCCGCATCACTCGCCAACGGGTGTGGCGCAGCAACCATGATTTTCTTGCCCAATGCACTCATCACAGGCGTGGTTGCCACACCTGGTATGGGTAAATCCGAAGGTGGCTGATAAGTCCAGCCAGCATTGTTTTTAATTGGCGCCTGAGTACAAGCCCCCAGTACCAGACTGACAACCAACAGCAAGCCCATTAAATTGGGTGAACGCTTAGGCACAGCGGATTGTGGATGCTCGATCGACCGAATTCGCAGATAAGGCATGGATTCTGTGTCACTCCTTCACTCAGACTCTCAAGTTTACCGCGAATATGGCTGTTGCATGGGCCTTGCACCAATGAAAAACCCCGTCGCAAGGACGGGGTTTTAAGGGGTAGTCTGGCTTTGATACCAAATTGGCTAGCGCACTCGGCCAATCTTGGCTTTTCCTTTGCCTTTACCATTGGTCAGATTAAATTCTCGCTCTACCCGAATCCGGCGCATTTCTTCCATTTCAAGCATTTTTTTCTTCTTGTCCAGGCCAAACAAACCCTCAAATACTTCAAACCAGATAAATGCTCCGCCCAATGGGGCCAAAACCCACCACCAGGATATTTCTGCTACAGGACCGATTTCAAGCCATTTGCCCAAAACCAGTAATACCCCAATCCAAAGAAGTGGCATATTTCACTCCGGTTGTGACTAAATCAACACGGTCGATTCTAGCAAGCCAAATTTCCAGCTAAAATGCACTTTCCCACAAAACGATCAATTCTCTTTCCAAATTATCAGGAGATAATATGAAATCAAAAGTAATCGTGGCTGCATTGCTCTCACTGGGCCTGTCCACCGTTGCCATGGCAGAAGATGCCAAAGAACTCGCTGGCAAAAAATCCTGCCTGGCTTGCCACGCTATCGACGCTAAAGTAGTCGGCCCAGCATTTAAAGATGTTGCCAAAAAATACGAAGGCCAAAAAGACGCTGAAGCCAAACTGGCTGAAAAAGTTCTGAAAGGTGGCGCCGGTGTTTGGGGTCAAGTTGCGATGCCAGCTAACCCAATCACACCAGAAGAAGCCCATACCCTGGTTCACTGGGTATTGTCTCTGAAATAATCTGTTCAATGAACAGTCAAAAAGGGTGCCTCGTGCACCCTTTTTTATTACCGCTTGCCACAGGCCAGATGACAGATAATGCAGTTTTTGCCATTTCAGTCTAGCCATGACCAAGGAACGCACGCTCGATCGCATCGACTGCCAGCTGCTCAATCTGCTTCAGCAGGATAATCAGACTCCCACCCGTGAGTTGGCCGAAGCCACCCAGGTATCACAACCGACTTGTTTGCGCCGCATTCGTGATTTACGCGACAGCAAAATTATCCAGAGTGATGTCGCCATGGTAGATCCATTTGCTTTGGGCTACGGCTTGTCCGCCTTTCTGGAAGTGTCGCTGCAAAATCAATCCGACGAATCCATGCATGCCTTTGAAGCCACCATGAATAGTGAGCCCGAAGTGCTGCAGTGCTATTTTGTATCAGGCGAGTACGATTACTTTTTGGTCGTGCATGTGGTGGATATGGAAGCCTATTACCAGTTTGTGCGACGCGTGATTTCGGGCAGCGGCAACGTCAAACACTTTCAGAGTCGCTTTCCCATGAAACGCGCCAAGTTCACCACGCGGATTGCGTTTGATGAAGCCAATGAGACCGTTCAAGTCAGAATACCCGGTTGATACAGCCCGGACTCGCTCATTATCTGATTAAAAAAACAAGCAGAGTTTGACCTGGATCGTGAGCCGTTCAGGCCATGCTGGCATGATTGGCACAAGGGAGTAATGTCATGACAGATTCAATCATTGATGTGCGTGCTTGACCATGCTGAGCCAGCCCGGTTTTAGCGAAGCATTAACAGCAGCAATGGTTGCTGCATTGCTGGCCGTCTGGCTAATGCGTTCGCGGCCAGAGCAGCGTGGCCTTGTCATCAACATGCTGCTGGTTGATGCACTTGGCCTGATCGCCTTGCTATCACTTGATTTTGTCCATCTCTCACAGCTGCATCCCAAACTTGGGCCGATTGCCCGCGAAGCCGCTTTAAGCTTGGTCGCCTGGGCAGTCATTCGAATTGGTGTGACCTTTCTATTTCGCATCTCGCTCAGCTTTCTCAAGCTACCCCGCATTCTGGATGATATGGTCATCGTGGGTGCCTTGCTGGCCTATGCGGTCATGCGGGTTTATCTATCACATGAGGACTTATCCAGTCTGCTCACCACATCAGCCATTATTACTGGTGCCATTGCGCTGTCGTTGCAGGACACCTTCCAAAATCTGTGGGCAGGGATTAGCCTGCAAATGGATGATGCGTTGCGCATGGGTGACTGGATTCGCATTGATAACATCATGGGGCGCATTGTCGGTGTACGTTGGCGTTATGTCGCCATTGCCACCAACAATGGCGAAACCATCCTCGTTCCCAATAATGTACTGCTGAAGAATCATATGAACCTGCTGGCGCGGCGCGGTGAACAACGCATTGGCTGGCGTCGTGCCATCTTTTTCAATATGGGTTACGACTATCCACCCGGGCAGGTGATTGAAGTAGTCGAGCAGGCATTCGCCCATGCGGGTATCGCACATGTGGCCGATCAACCGACCGCTTTTGTGGTGTGCACCGATTTTGCGGCCAGCTCGATCCAGTATGCCTTGCGCTATTGGCTGACCGATCTCTCTCAAGACGAACAGACCGATTCGGCAGTTCGAGCACATATTTTTACCGCCCTCTTGCGGCGTGGCATGGAAATGCCCTACCCAATCAGCGAAATCATCCATACCTCACAGGCACGTCATAAAAATGTGCGTCATCTCGATGAGCACAGTCGCAAACTGGATGCCATTGAAACCATTGATCTATTTCAGACCTTGACTACCGATGAAAAAATCGAGCTGGCCGATCAACTTTATTCTGCACCATTTGCGCCTGGCGATCTGATCACCAAACAAGGCAACATCGCCCAATCCCTGTTCATTCTGGTTCGTGGTCGGGTACATGTGGAAGAAGATCAACACGACTCGCTAGCCGTTAGCAATAGCCATCGGCATCGGATTGCCAGCCTGGATGCGCCCAATATATTTGGTGAGCGCGCCATGCTGACTGGCGCACCGCGTCGCGCCTCAATCATCGCAGGTAGCGATGTACTTACCTATCGACTGGATCGCTCCGACTTTGAAACGCTGCTCAAGAAAAGACCTCATATTCTGGAAGGCTTATCGCAAACGCTGGCTGCGCGCCAAGCACATACCGAGGCATCACAAAAAGCACGTGATCAAGCAATGCCCAATGACTCTGTGGCACAAGACCTGCTGAAACGGATGAGGCAATTTTTTGGTTTGTAATCAAGATCCGCTGAACTTGGAAACTTAAATTCTGCTACGCTCATTGTCTTTATTGCCAGCAAGGAGTAATCATGGCCCAGCCATCAACTGACACCACAACGCCAAAGCTTTACCTGGATGATTTATCTGTCGGGATGCGCTATCACAGCGCTGAATATGCAATGGATAAAGCCGCTATCGTCAGCTTTGCCGAACAGTTTGATCCGCAACCGTTTCATCTGAATGAGGCTGCGGCCCAAGCCAGTTTTTTTGATGGCCTGGCTGCCAGTGGCTGGCATACCGCCGCAATTACCATGCGCCTGCTAGTCACCAGTGGCATGCCGCTGGCTGATGGACTGATTGGCGCGGGTGGTGAAATCAGCTGGCCACAGCCAACCCGGCCTGACGACATCCTGCATGTAGAGAGCGAGATCGTGGCTATTACACCATCACGCTCCAAACCCAATCAGGGAATGGTGACGGTGCGCAGTGAAACGCTGAATCAGGATCATCAGATCAAGCAACTGATGATTGCCAAGTTGCTGGTGTTTCGTCGCCCCATATGACTTGCAATTAACTTCGCAGCAAGACTATTGAAGATTGATTGCTAACGTGATTTTTTCCTGCGCAATTTGATGTTGAGCATTTCAACACCCAGAGAAAAAGCCATCGCAAAATAGATATAACCCTTGGGTACATGATGCCCCATACCCTCGGCAACCAGCGTCACACCGACGACAATCAGAAATGATAAAGCCAGCATTTTGATGGTTGGGTTGTCAGACACAAAGCGGCCAATTGCGGCGGCAAACAACATCATCAAACCCACTGAAGCAATCACGGCAGCAATCATCACAGCGACCTGATCCACCATACCCACAGCCGTGATGATGGAGTCGAGTGAAAAAACAATATCAATCACCATGATCTGCAGGATGATCCCGGTAAAGCTGACTGGCTTGATTTTTTTGGTCAACTCTTCTTCATCATGCTCAAACTCATGATGGACTTCCTTGGTGCTTTTGTAGAGCAGAAATATGCCACCCGCAATCAAAATCAGATCTCTACCCGAGATAGGACGATCCAGCACAGTAAAAAATGGTTCAGTCAACCCAATGATCCACGACAACACCAGCAACAAACCAATGCGCATGAACATTGCCATAAACAAGCCAAGGCGACGCGCCAGATTATGTTGCTCAGCAGGCAGACGATCCACCAGAATCGAAATGAAAATCACATTATCGATACCCAGAACCAGCTCTAGTGCCGTCAGGGTGAAAAAGGAAATCCAGGCTGCGGGGGAAGTCAGTAACTCAATCACGTTGATCTCGAATCAAAAATCTAGAGGAAATGGCGGTTCCTAATGAATAGGCCGATGAGTGTAATGACTCACTCGTCCACATCACTGATGGTTTGCATACCAGCATGCAATAACTCGCCAACCAGCTCACTTAAAGAAATCTGACGAGCTTCGGCTTCTTCGTGTAACTGTTTGACAAGCTCACTTTTGAGTTTGACGGCAAAAGGCACCAGACCCAGCTCCTGATCACGTTTGCGTTGTTCGCGTTTGTCGAGTGGCTGCGATGATTGCACACCAAAACGGCCCGGAATACTTGCCAGATTCATCTTGCTGCGAATCTTCAAACCTTTGTTTTTTTCGAGATCAGTTTTTTTCACTTTAATTGGTCGGCTAATAATAATGAGCGCATTTTAGACGGTTTAATCCAGTTCAGCCTAATTGCCCATGGCTTGAAGATCGAATCAAATCACTTATTTAAGCCCAGGCAAAATAAAACCTTTTATTTAAATGAAAGTGTGAGACAATTGTCGAGCAGGTCTTCTAGTAGCCTTTCCGGCATCTCCATTTTTTTCAAATTGGCTATCGGTTGGTTTTTCTTCCAGCCTTGCACCCAAACAACGCACATGCGTTGATTACTCAACATTTTTACAGGATTTATCAATGGCTACAGGTATTGTCAAATGGTTTAATGATGCCAAAGGTTTCGGTTTTATCAGCCCAGATGGTGGCGGTGAAGATCTCTTCGCTCACTTCTCAGCTATTCAAGACGCAGGCTTCAAAACCCTCAAAGAAAATCAAAAAGTGTCTTTTGATATTGCAACTGGCCCTAAAGGCAAACAAGCTTCCAATATCAAACCGCTGTAATTCATCACAGCAACACAAAAAAATGGCCCGGGTCACCGGGCATTTTTTTTCCTTTTTCCCTTTCGCAAGCCAACCGGAGAACATATTGGCCAAAGAAGATCTCATTGAACTGGAAGGCCTTGTTTCTGAAGTTCTGCCCGATACCCGCTACCGTGTTGTGTTGGATAATGGTTTTGAAATCATTTCCTACGTTTCGGGCAAAATGAAAATGCACCGCATCAAGATCCTCGCCGGTGATCGCGTTACCGTTGAAATGTCGCCCTACGATCTGACTAAAGGCCGTATCCGCTTTCGTCACAAAGATGAACGTGCCACCACCAATACTGCACGTCGCACCTATCGTCCTCGCTAAAGTGTCTGCTTCTGATAGCAGACCATTATCATACTGGCAATACTGAATGCTTTTGCTATCAGCTTCGACTAGGGTGGTTTCTTGTCTCGTCAGGTATGCTTAGGTTGCTACCATGTGCCTTTCTGGAATTAGTCACGCAATCTGTTCGGATGCACTGATTCCATTGATAACGCCACCATTTGCTTAAGCTGCTCGTGCTATTCCCATTTGCCCAATGAGCGCCTTTTCACTGCTATCACGCAGACCATAAAATAGCGCAACAAATCCCACTACGCACCTGATTAAATCAATCAACATCCTATACTCTCAGGGAGTTCATGTTTATTTAAGCTCATACAGTGCGTAAGTAAATGATAATTTTAAATACCCTATAGCAGTATCCACTAAATAAAAAGAGCATCATTCAATCGATCTGACTTGATGACGCTCTTTTTAACAATCTGCGCAGTTTGTAGTGGGCACACCTGCTGATATGCCATCCTGGTTTCAGACCAGCACTGGACGCAACATCGCTTCTTCGGTTGGCTCCGGTTTACCCAAAAATGCAAACTGCACTTCAGGTTGACGACCGGTGACGATATCGGCCAATGCCTTGCCGGAACCAACGCCCATCGTCCACCCCAAGGTGCCATGGCCGGTGTTCAGATAAAGATTGCTGAGTTTACTTTGGCCAATCAAAGGCACATTGGATGGCGTGGCTGGACGCAGGCCACTCCAGTAGAGCGGATTGTCATAGTCGCACGCATCGGGAAACAGCTCCCGGGTACGACGTGTGATTGCGGCACAACGAGTGGGGTTGAGATCACGCTGATAACCATTGAGCTCGGCAGTGCCAGCTACCCGCAGACGATTACCCAAACGCGAAAACACCAGCTTGTAGCCATCATCCGTCAAGCTGATGGTGGGTGTGGTACCTGGATTGACCACATTATAGGTAGCCGAATAACCCTTGGCCGGATAAATCATGGCGGACAGACCAATCGGCTTGAGCAACTCGGGGCTGAAACTACCCATCGCCATCACATAGGCATCCGCTTCGATCAGGCTATAACTGCCATCCGGTTGAATCACTTCAACGCCTTTGATGCGCTGACCATCACGTAACAAACGGGTGATGGTATGACCATATTTAAACTGCACACCCTTGTCGGCAGCACGATCCGCCAGCTGGCTAGTAAAACGCTGAATATCACCGGACTCATCGGACGGTGTATAAGTGCCACCCACAATTTTGTTGCGCACAGTAGCCAGTGCTGGCTCCAAAGCGACCATTTCATCGGCTGTCTTGATTTCACGTTCGCAACCATAGCGCTTCATCAGCTCGGTTGGGCCCAAGGCACCATCAAACTCTTTTTGATCAGTATAAAAATGCAGGATACCGCGTTCGAGCAGATCATATTCAATATTCAACTCGCGACGCAATGACTGCAAGGTACTGCGGCTATACGCAGCAATGGCAAGAATCTGGATGATATTGCGACGGGTGCGTTGCGGGCTGCACTCACGCAAAAACTGCATGCCCCACAACCATTGACGCAAGTCAGGTCGCAAACGAAACAGCAAGGGTGCATCTTCATGACCCAGCCATTTGAGAATTTTGAGTGGTGCATTGGGATTGGCCCAAGGTTCGGCATGTGACACCGAAATCTGGCAGCCATTAGCAAAACTGGTTTCCCGCGCCGCGCCCTGCTGACGCTCGATGACGGTCACTTCACAGCCACGCTGATTTAAAAACCAAGCACTGGCCGTACCTAAAATACCTGCACCTAAAACTGCTACTTTCATCTTCTTCCCCATGGCAAATCTATTCTGACAGGCATGAAGTCTAACCAAAATAAAACGATTCAAGTAATCATTTTTATGTCATTTTTTTAAATTAAAAAAATAAAAAAACCCATTTTTGTTTAAATAAGAAAAACAAAACCACTTTTCATTTTAAAAATATAAACACAAAAATTACTATTTCTCACCCATAAAAAACCACATGAAATCATTGCCATAAAGCGACGACTGACATGACTGAATCGGATTTGAGCCAGCAAACAGGATCAGTCGGCGTGGTGATTGCGCCAGTTGGGATCAGCCTCGGTTTGCTGGATCGCCACCGCTGGCGTTTGATTGAGACTGGCGCGAGCCCGCAGACGACGCATCAGCTCGTCACGGATCTGCACCTTCAGATTGATGGTGGCAATACGCAATTGTTGCTGCAATACTTGCGTCACCACATCGTTGATGGTTTCGTCGAGCAAGGTGGTGAGCTGCTGCTCCATATCGGCTGATAACAGAGCGGCGGCTTGAACTGTCCGAGTTTGCGCATCGTTAGTGATTTCACCAAAGACAAAGCCATCATCGGTGGTGCTATTGATGGTCAGCGTGGTCTTTTCAGCATCATCAGCCAATTGTGCCGACTGGGCCATCTGCTCGTCAAAATGCTCCAGCGCTTCTGCCAGCAGGGCATCGGTCTGTGTGAGTACACTGTGGTAGTCCACTTCGACCAGTGAATCCAGATTGAGGACTTCCTCATTGAGCAACGGAATTTCCTCTTCCAGCTCGGCCAAATCCAGATCCATGCCATCGCCCATAGCCTCATCAACCGATACCAGCATCTCGGTCAGCACCGGTATCACCTGATCATTTTTATGTTGCTCATGCAGACGCAAATCCTCAACTGAAGCCCCATTCATCTGGCTCGCATAACCATTGACGGTGCTTGACTCCTGAGGAATGATGGACAAAGCTTCATGGCGCGACTCTGTCGTCGCCCAGGGCTCTTCCTTGCTGAAATGAAATTCAGTCGGCAGAAAATCGGTATCGGTCAGAAAGTTGCTGATGCTATCCGGCGCGGACTCATCTTTTTTCTTGCTCTTGCCGAAGATGGGCCAGCGAATCATGCCTGCTCCACATCGTGTGTTGCCAGCTGATAACCACGCTCCCGATAAAAGCGGTAACGCTCACGCGCCTGCTCTTTGCCCACTTCGTCTTGCGGCACAATTTCAAGCAAACGCTGATAGCGGGCAAAGTGATCAGGGACAGTATCAGTCAGGTTAAGCAGCACATCAGTATCGGTACTGGCCGCGGCATCCGTCGTGAGCAACACGGCTGACAAGGCTGCCTGCGGCGTCCCCACCTTGCTGTGGGGAATGAAATCCAGCGCCGAGAAGCGCCAGAGCTCGCGATCAACTTCATCCAATTGTTGCTCGGGACACAAGATCACCAGCTTTTGGCCGGTCTTGGCCTGACTGGCGTAGGCCTTGCGCGCCAGGCGGCACGCAAAAGCCAGTTTGCTGGGAACAAAACGATAAAAGTCGATATGCGTCATCCGACTATTTTATGCTGTTTTTGCCAACTTTTTCCTTGTTAAGGGAGGGAAAGTTGTAAACCTTTTACGACAACTTACTGCCATTGACCAGATTTAACAAATTCCACCAATAATGGCACGGGTCGACCCGTTGCGCCTTTGGCTGCACCGCTCTTCCAGGCCGTACCGGCAATGTCCAAATGCGCCCAGCGATATTTTTCGGTAAAGCGCGCCAAAAAGCAAGCGGCCGTCACACTGCCTGCCGCCCGGCCGCCAATATTGGCCATATCCGCAAAGTTGGACTTGAGCTGCTCCTGATATTCTTCATCCAGCGGCATACGCCAAACCGTATCCAGACTGGTTTTACCGGCCTTGCTCAAGGCCTCGGCCAAGGCATCATCTTTGGTGAAAAGACCTGAATTGACATGACCCAAAGCAATAATGCAGGCACCTGTCAGGGTGGCCACATCCACCACGGCCGCAGGTTTAAAACGCTCGCTATAAGTCAGCGCATCACACAATACCAGGCGCCCTTCGGCATCGGTATTCAAGATTTCAATGGTCTGGCCGGACATGCTGGTGACAATATCACCGGGTTTGCTGGCACGATCAGATGGCATGTTTTCGGCGGCTGGCACAACCACAGTCAGATTAACTGGCAACTGCATTTCAGCCACCGCTCGAATCGTACCCAAGACCGAAGCTGCCCCACACATATCGTATTTCATCTCGTCCATCTCGGCACCTGGTTTGAGTGAAATGCCGCCGGTATCAAAAGTAATCCCCTTGCCCACCAATACCACGGGTGCAGTTTTGGCACTGGCACCGGTGTACTGCAATACGATGAATTTAGATGCTTGTGCAGAACCTTTGCCCACCGACAGCAAAGAGCCCATCTTCAAAGCCTGCATCTGTTTTTCATCAAGAATCTCCACCTTGAGCTTGAACTCGCGCGCCATTTTTTTAGCGGTATCGGCCAGATAAGTCGGTGTGCAGATATTGCCTGGCAAATTACCCAGATCTTTGGTCAAGGCCATACCATTGGCCAAGGCCACGCCGTGTAACAGGGCCATTTTGGCAGCGGCCTGCTCGGCGGGCGCCACACTCAGGATGATCTCGGCAGGGCCTGCTGGATCAGTCTCTTTTTTACTTTTGAACTGAGGAAAGTTGGCAATAAAACGATAGGCCGACTCCCGCGCCAATTGCACGGTGGTTTGTACAGCCCAGGCTGTGTCACGATCACTGATCAATACTTCAGGCAGACTGAACAAGATCTGGCTGGCCTTGGTATCACCTAGGGCTTTCAACGCTGCTTTGACAGCTGCGCTATAGGCCTTGGCGTTAAAGTCATCTTGTTTACCCAACCCAACCAATAATACCCGTTGTGCAGTCACGCCAGCCAATGCGGGAATCAACAGCGTCTGGCCTTTTTTGCCGGTAATATCACCCAGCTTGGCAATCTTGGATAAACCACCTTGAGCTGCTTCATCACATTGCGTTGCAGCCGCCGTAAATGCGCTGCCTTCAAACAGGCCAATGACCCAGCAATCGGTTTTGAATTGTGTTGCCAGATTGGCTTTTCTTGCCGTGGTTTTACCAGTTGGCACTGCAGCCACATCAAAGGCTTTTATGCTAAATTCCATGACTATATTTCCTGTTCAACGAATGAGATGAATGCACGTAATGATGCTGATGATACCGCGCCCATTGCGTGACTGACCAGCTCGGATTATCACCATTCTTGCTGCGATGGCATAGTCCTTTCATCGTTTGGCCGGGATGAAATTATTGAGTCTGTGCGATTGCCGGGTCTGATGACCCGGCAACGATGCCCGCAATCCACATGACCAATAACCCTGGGTAAGCCGCATATCGACTGACCGCGTTACACTAGCGCCTTTCATTGTCTTGATGACAAGACACCTTCTACGAGATGTCATGATTTTTCAACGCGCCTTAATCCGTGAACTGACCCAGACTGCCGGTGCCGTGTTTCTGGTGCTCTTTACCATCACGCTCACCACCATGCTGATCCGCATACTCGGACAAGCCGCCGCTGGCAAGGCCGACCCACAAGATGTCTTGTCGCTGATTGGTTTTGCTGCCATGTCCTATGCTGGACTGATTCTCACGCTGACGCTCTTTGTGGCGGTGCTCATGGTGCTGACCCGTCATTACAAAGATTCGGAAATGGTGGTCTGGTTTTCCGCCGGACAAAGCCTGACCGCGTGGATTAAACCCATCATTCGTTTTGCTCTGCCGTTTTTGATCCTGATCAGTGTCTTGACCTTGTTTGGCTGGCCCTGGGCCAATCAGCAAAGCGCCACATTCAAGGATCGTTTTGAACAGCGCGATGACTTATCAAAAGTCACAGCCGGTCAGTTTCGTGAGTCCAATGGTGCCAATCGCATCTTTTTTGTCGAAGGCCTTAATGAAGCCGCCTCACGGGTGAAAAATATTTTTGTCTCGACCATTCAACAGCAAAAACTGGGCATCATGGTCTCCAAAGAAGGCTTTGTCGAAACCCAGCCCAATGGCGATAAATTTCTGGTGCTCGAATCCGGCAGGCGTTATGAAGGCCAACCCGGCAATCAGGATTATCGGGTGATGGAGTTTCATCAATACGGGATTTTGCTCGAAGAGAAAAAACCCACCAATCTGGCCGACCTGCAAAGCCGCACCAAATCCACTCAAGAGCTGATCACCCAACCCACGCTGCTCAATCAGGCCGAATTACTGTGGCGTCTATCACTGCCGCTCACCGCATTCAATCTGGTATTGATGGCCATTCCCATGAGCTTTGTCAATCCACGTGCTGGCCGCACCTATAGTTTATTGTTTGCGCTGCTCGCCTATGTGGTGTACTCCAATCTGGTCAATCTGGCACAAGCCTGGGTAGCGCAAGGCAAGGTACCCATGCTGGAAGCCATGCTTACCGTGCACGGCATTGCTTTTATGCTGGCGATGTTTTTGCTGTTGCGCCGAGTGTATGACTGGCAACCCGTTGCCACATTGTGCGATCATCTAAAAAGAAAGCAAGCCGCATGTTAGGTCTATTGCGCCCCAAAATCGTTGATCGCTATTTGTCCAACCAAATTCTGCAAGCAGTCCTGTTTGTGCTGGTGGCATTTTTGGCCCTGTTTACTTTTCTTGATTTGGTCAACGAGCTGGGCAGCGTCGGCAAAGGTAATTACCGCTTCATGCAAGCCTTCATCTTTGTGCTATTGGGCGTACCTGCACATATATATGAATTGCTGCCGATTGCAGGCCTGATCGGGGCAATCTACGTGTTTGCGCAACTGGCTGCCAATTCTGAATTTACTATTTTGCGCGCCTCGGGCATGAGTGTCTGGCAATCGGTCAAACTGGTTGTGCGGATTGGTCTGTTGCTGGTGGCCATCACCTATTTGGTGGGTGAATATGTCAGCCCGCCGATTGATCAGTTTGCACAACGCCTGCGCCTGAATGCCCTGGGTAATTCGGTCGCTGGCAACTTTCGTTCAGGTGCCTGGATCAAGGATAGCCCACCCAACCGGACCCGCTTTATCAACGTGGAGGAAATCAATCCGGATGCCACTTTAAGCACGGTCAAGATTTATGAGTTTGATCAAAACTTTCGGCTCATCAGCCTGCGGATTGCCGAACGGGCTCAATACATCGGCAGCAGCAATAACGGCACAAGCAATAATGAATGGCGCTTGCAAGATGTCAGTGAAACCTTGTTTGCTCAGGAGAGTCTGTCCGACATCACACCGCAAACCGCCACACAATACCAGCAAGCACCGCTGGTCACGGTTAAGCATCTGGACGAACTGCATTGGCAGTCGGAATTGTCACCCACCATTCTAGGTGCGATGATGATTGTTGATCCGGACAAAATGCCGATTCTCGATCTGGTCAATTTTGTCAGTCATCTCAATGAAAACAAGCAAGACTCTTCACGCTACCAAATTGCCTTCTGGAAAAAGGTGATCTATCCCTTTGCGGTGTTGGTCATGCTCTTGCTGGCGCTACCGTTTGCCTATATTCATTCTCGTGCTGGCGGAGTGAGTCTAAAAGTCTTTGGTGGCATCATGCTGGGTGTAACGTTTACCCTGGTCAATAATCTGTTCGCTCATATTGGTCTGCTCAACCACTGGATGCCCGTCATGGCAGCCATTGCGCCAAGCCTGATTTATCTCGGCATTGCCATCATCGCGCTGAAATGGCTGAACCGCACCTGACCCCGGCAAACTCACCACAATACATTGATTGAAAATTTCAACAAGGGAATTCTATGACGCAAGCCCTCATTCTGTTTGGTCATGGTGCTCGCGATCCACGTTGGGCTGAACCCTTTGAGCGCTTGCGCGATAAATTGGCGACCCATCTACCAGCACCACAGCAAGCCTCATTGGCCTTTCTGGAATTGATGACACCGAGTCTTGCAGACGCCGTTGCCCAACAGATTGCCAATGGCAGCACACAGATCACCATCATCCCGGTATTTTTTGGGCAAGGTGGGCATATTCGCAAAGACCTGCCCGCCCTGATTGAAACCATTCGCGCCAAGCACCCCAATATCATCATCCAATGCGCACCCGCTGTGGGTGAAGATGATGCGGTGTTAAATGCCATCACCAGCTACTGCCTGGCGCAACTCAATTAAGCAAAAAAACAGCAATTTTCCTGGAGTATATTGGAATATTGAGCCGTTAAGTGCATATACATTGATTAATTTTCTATACACCCATAGAGTATAAATTCAGATGATGGCAATTTGATTTGTCACCCTGTCGTTCACTCATCCAGCCAGCGCACCCTCATCGCCCGAATTGACGGACAAAACCAAAGTTATTCCAAGACATCAATCATTACCAAACTTTTAGAATCCAAGACATTGGAAATCATTCATCCCTTTGTCCTTATATAAAAGTTTGTTAGAACCATGATACCTGCTGAATTACCGTTCAACGAAACTGACCGTGTGGCACGATTGCATACCTTGGCGGTGCTCGATACCCAACCCGATCCGATTCTTGATGAGCTGACCAGACTGGCCGCCAACCTCTGTCAGACCCCCATTGCCTTGATCAGTCTGGTCGATAAAGAACGGCAATGGTTCAAATCCACTCATGGTCTGGCCGGCATCACCGAAACGCCACGTGATCTGGCCTTTTGCGCGCACGCCATTCTCAGTGAACAGCCTCTGGAAGTACGCGATGCCCGCCAGGACCCGCGTTTTAGCAAAAATCCACTGGTTACCCAAGCACCCTATGTCACTTTTTACGCGGGCACCCCCTTGGTCACCAAGGATGGTTTCCACATTGGCACCCTATGCGTGATTGATCAGATACCCAAGCAACTCAGTACCGCTCAGTGGCAGCAACTGCAACACCTGGGCAATCTGGTCATCAAAGTCATCGAATTTCAGAGTACTCATCACACTATCGCCAGGCAATTGCTGCAAAGTGAAAACCGCTATCGAAGCCTGATTGAAGAGCACACTGACCTGATCTGGATTGCCGACCTTAATTTAAAAATTACTTATGCCAACCCAGCCCTGGGAAGATTTTTAGGCAAATCAGTCGATGCGATCGTCAATCAATCGGTGACTGAACTTGTGCCCGAAGCATCGCGTGATAACGTCATCGCATCGATGCATCAATTACAAAAATCCAGAGGCCATCAACTGATCGAACAACAAATCATTGAAGCTGACGGTCAGGTCCGCTGGGTCAAATGGAGTAGCCGCATCATTACCGACGAAAAGGGCCAGCCCAGTGCCATATTTTCGTCAGGCCATGACATCACCAAACAGAAGCTGGCCCAAGATACGGCCAATAATCTGGCGGCGATTGTGGCTACGTCTGATGCCGCCATCTTCAGCAAAGATCTGCAGGGATATATCACCAGCTGGAATACTGCAGCTGAACAGCAATTCGGCTACAAAGCAAACGAGATCATTGGTCAACCAGCCAGCATTCTTGCGCCACGTGAATTGCATACCGAGCAAAAGCTTTTGGTAGATATGGTTTTGGGTGGCGAGCCAATTCCTTATTACGAGACCGTCCGTCTCCATAAAAGTGGCAGACGCATCGATGTCGCTACCACGCTCTCACCCGTGATCAACCCTAAAGATAACGTCATTGGTGTTTCCATCATTTCGCGTGACATCACTGAACGTAAAGTAATTGAGCGACAGCTCCTAAATAGCGAGCGACGCTATCGACAACTGTACGAATCTACCCCAGCCATGCTGCATTCGATTGATACCGAAGGCAACATCATGCACGTTAGCAATGCCTGGCTTAAAAATATGGGCTTTGGCCGAACTGAAGTCATTGGGCGCGCCTCAAAAGCATTTTTAAGTGATACCTCCCGTATCTATGCCGAACAAGTTGCTTTGCCAAATTTCTTTGAAAATGGCTATTGCGACAAGATTCCGTACGAATTTATTCGCAAAGATGGCAGCATCATTGAGGTGCTGTTATCGGGCATATTGTTATTAGATCAACATGGTGAGCCACATCAATCAGTCGCCTTCCTGGAAGACGTCACCGAAAAAAATCAACTGGTCAAAAGATTTTCATTCGAACACGATCTTTTGCAATGCACGCTCAATTCCATTGATTATGGCGTCATTGCTGCGGACCTCGATGGCAACATCACCTATCTCAATCATCGTGCCGAAAATTTATTAGCCTGCGACGGCTTGTTTGTGCAAGGCAAACCACTCAACAGCGTCTACATCACTGAAGACTACCACTCGCACAAACTTTGCGACAACGCTGTTCCGACATTATTGGAAAATCATATTCTGCATGGCGTGGAACGTTACAAAAAACTCCACAACAGCCATCATGAAACATGTTCAATCAAAGAGATGATCAATCCGATTGTCAACGGCCAGGCTGAATGTCATGGCCTGGTTGTGCTGTTTCATAAAACCACAGTTTGAATCCAGTCATCTGTTTATAAAAAAATTGATGAAAAATTATTTCAAATTTAATCATCAAAAAAATCTACTCGACAAGACCAATATGCTTCAGCACTTGACTGACAAAATTTTTGCTGATTTTTTTACCTGCCATAACTTGCAATCGTTCACCACAATCACGTGTTGCCTGAGCAAGATCATCCTCTGAACCAGCCTTTAAAACCTTGGCCAAAAAGCCATTGGCATCTGGACCATACAGCGGCACTGCAATACTCAAAGCCTCACGCTTGGCCGCCTTGAGACGAGCAATCAGTGCCGCAATCTCTGTCTCAGAAATCTCGGCCTGAGTCATATTGGCATGTTGAGATTCTTCAGCCGCAGATGCCACCACTGGCGTAACAGCTGGCACTATGATTGGCGCCACAGTTGACACCACCGTTGACGCGACAGTTTGCATATCTGTCTGCAATGGATGCAGTGGTGCCACAGGCACTGCAACAGGCTGCGTTTTGTCATCGCCTGCTGCAGTGACTGTGGTACCACTGCCTGCGACCATCTCAATGAATCCGGCTTCCAGCAAGGTCGCCCAGACAACGGCAGGATCTTCATGCCCGGGCGCCCGCAAAGCCAATTCTGCTGCATCTGTGACACCATCAATCATAATCAGATGAAAACGATAACGCCGTTCCAATGTTCCTTTTGAACCCAGCGTAATTTCCTGCTGACCTTTTTCAGTCTTACGATAGATTGTCATTGTCGCCTCTTTTCCTGTGCACTCAAGTATTGAACAGATACCACTTGGTGTGGTTGACGTTGGATGCTAAAACAGCCCATCACACAAAAACAGGAAATAAGTGACTAAAACACAGGACACTTTGCTGCCAATTATCTATGCCGACATAGTTTTACATTAAAAACATGAAAAAGACCGGAAACCCGCATGAATACTTATTATCAAGCCAACCGCTGTTACTGAATGCGTAACACCGGCGCTGTCAATTCAGGTTCAGATACTGGCCTATCGGTACCAATGCAATCAGTATCACTGATAACACCAGCTTTAAAATTTAAATATCAAGTAGCATTATTTTTTTATTTAAGCCAACAAAAAAGGCAGCCAGATTGCTCTGACTGCCTTTTCAACATCACACTAAACAATCAGGACTGCAAGATCATGCCTGCCGCCACTGTCTGATGGCTGACTTCATCAATCAACACAAAAGCGCCGGTCGCATGATTGACTGCATAAGGCTCGCAAACAATTGGCTTTTGCGCTAGTACACTCACAATCGCAATATCGTTCATCTTCACATCGGTACGGCTGGACTGCTCTTGCGCAGTATTGTGCAAAGCCAGGGTATGAATATCAAGCACATCCGTCACCGATTGCACCTTGGCCGGAATGATCGCGGTGCCTGTCTTGAGCAGATACTTGCGACCGATGGTCAAGGCATCTTCATCAAACCAGCACAGATCGGCAATGAATTTATTGGAGACGGTCACTTCACCTTTAGCCAAGACATCTCCCCGGGAAACATCCACATCCTCGCCCAGACGAATCGTCACGCTCTGGCCAGCATGAGCCACATCAAGGTTGCCATTGGGCCCAAGGATTTCAGCCACAGTGGCACTGATCCTGGCGGGCTGCACGGTAATCGTGTCACCCACTGCCACACTGCCTGACTCAACACGGCCCATATAGCCACGAAAATCATCCGCGGATGAACCATCCTGACGCGCCACAATCTGTACCGGAAAACGGAATGGCGCCGCTTCTTGCTGAGTCGACACTGACAAACCTTCCAGCAGGGTCAGCAATGGTTCACCACCGTACCAGGACATGGACTCGGTCGCTTCCACCACATTGTCACCATTGAGTGCCGAGACCGGAATGTAATGCACATTCTGCAAACCCAGTTCCGTTGCCAGACGCGCATAGGCGGTTTGAATCATATTGAAATGGGCTTCAGAAAAATCCACCAGGTCCATCTTGTTGACGGCCACAATGATATTGGCAATCCCCAGGAGTTTGGCGATCACACTATGGCGCTTGGTCTGTGCCAGCAGTTCACCACCGACGACCCGTGTGGCATCAATCAAAATGATGGCGGCATCGGCCGTCGAAGCGCCAGTGACCATATTGCGTGTGTATTGCTCGTGACCGGGAGCATCGGCAATGATGAACTTGCGTTTGGGTGTAGAGAAATAACGGTAGGCAATATCAATCGTGATACCCTGCTCGCGCTCGGCTTCCAGGCCATCGGTCAGCAAAGCCAGGTCAATGGCGTCACCGGCGGTACGCTTGAAACGACTTTTTGAAATCGCGCTCAACTGGTCGGCAAAAATGCCTTTGCTGTCATAAAGCAGGCGGCCAATCAATGTGCTCTTGCCATCGTCCACACTACCGGCAGTAATGAAACGCAAAATACCCTGATTTTCTGGTGTTGCAGTCATGGTTAAAAACCTTGATGAAAAAAATTAAATTCGTTTACCACTAAGCCACAAAGAACACCAAGGGAAAACGGTACCTTTGTGCAGATTAGATTGACGGCATATCACCAGCATGTTTCTTGTCATGAGTATGCTAGACATCCATTTATTGGAAACATGAGCAATACACTCGATTTTTCTTTGTGTGCTTTGTGCCTTTGTGGTGAAAGCTTTTTTACTGCTTTTAAAAGTACCCTTCCTTCTTGCGCTTTTCCATCGATGCTTCCGAAGTCTGGTCATCCATCCGTGTTGCACCGCGCTCGGTAATATCGGTGATGGCAGTTTCGGCAATGATCTCGGCCACATTACCCGCGGTACTTGATACCGGGCAGGTGCAGCTGATATCACCGACGGTGCGAAAACGCACTGACAGGGTTTCGATCTGCTCACCGTCATTGGGTGGCGTCAGCGGTGTCACCGGCACAAACAAACCATTGCGACGAATCACTTCGCGTTGATGGGCGTAATAGATGGGCGGCAGTTCGAGGTTTTCACGGGCGATGTATTGCCAGATATCCAGCTCGGTCCAGTTGGAAATGGGGAACACACGCAGGTTTTCACCCTTGTGCAATACGGTGTTGTACAGGCTCCAAAGCTCTGGACGCTGTGCCTTGGGATTCCACTGACCAAACTCATCGCGGAAAGAAAAGATGCGCTCTTTGGCGCGGGCTTTTTCCTCGTCGCGACGCGCACCACCCATCAAGGCATCAAAACCATGCGCTTCAATGGTTTCAAGCAAGGTAACGGATTGCGCTGCATTGCGTGAATCGGTTTCCTTGCGCAAACGCACTGTGCCACGCTTGATGGAATCTTCCAGATGGCCAATCACCAGCTCCACGCCCAATTCGGCAACACGCTTGTCGCGAAAGGTAATGACTTCAGGGAAGTTGTGGCCAGTATCAATATGCACCAGCGGAAAGGGCAACTTGACGGGCCGATTGCCCAGCTTGAATGCCTTGATGGCCAGATGCAACAGCACGACCGAATCCTTGCCGCCAGAAAACAGCAGCGCCGGCTTGGTCGTGGCCGCCGCCACTTCACGAATAATGTAAATGGACTCGGCTTCCAGCCAATCCAGATGCGACTGACTCACGCCAGCCAAAGTTGTGTTGCTCATCACTTGGTTACCTGATAGTTTCTTGATAATTAGATACAACCCAGGGGTATTTTAAAACACCCAATATTTACGCACTTAACAAGGTCAATAAAAAATATACACTTAGCCAGTATCACTCTTTTAAGATCTTTTGGCGGCCTTTGACAGCACTTGACGACCTGCATTCGCCCTGCATTTTAACGCGCTCGAACTGGTCAAACGTCCAGCCACTGATTTGATGTGGCGCCGCCGCATTAAAAAATCAAACAGAAGCAAATACCCCATTCAGCCGTACGAACACCAAGCAGCTGATTACTGGGCCGACCCTGGCAAACTCGAAATATGCAGCCCGCACTCCTTGCTATCGGCCTGTTCCCACCACCAGCGCCCGGCACGCTCATCTTCGCCCGGTTTGATGGCACGGGTGCAAGGCTCGCAGCCAATACTGGGATAACCACGCGCATGCAGCGGGTTGGTTGGCACCTCATAAGCCTTGAGATAGGCCCAGACTTCGTCGGTGCTCCAGTCAAACAGTGGATTGAACTTGGCAATACCACGATCGGCATCAGCCTCGCGCTCCTGCAAATTGGCACGGGTTATCGACTGTGCACGCCGCTGACCGGTCAGCCAGGCATCGGCGGTGGAAAGCGCACGATTCAAAGGCTCCACCTTGCGGATATGGCAGCATTCCTTGCGCAGATCGACGCTTTCATAAAATGCATTCAAGCCATGCTGCTTGACATAAAGCTCAATGGTCTGTGGCTGGGGCTTGAATTCTTCAACCGTATAACCATACTGCTCGGCAATCTTGCCAATCATATCCACAGTTTCCTGATGCAGCCGACCAGTATTGAGTGTGAAAATCGCAATCGGCAACTTGGCGCGCAAAATCGCATCGGTCAGCACCATGTCTTCAGCGGCCAGACTGGTAGCAAACTTGACTGCCTTGAATTCAGCAGTGATGGCAGTCAAACGTGCCTGCAAAGTACTGCTGAGTGCCGCAGTATCAATGGCTGGGTGGGTTTGAGTCATGACGTTCCTCAAAGGTAAAAAATCAGATGGCAGCAGGAAAACGTTTGCGAAACAGCGGCACCGGATCATCATACGCACCCTGGTACTTGACACCAAAGGTATTTAACGCCGTGGCTGCAGCATTGATATCCTGATCAGCACGCATCACAAAGCTATTAAATCCACAGCGCTGCATATAGAAAATCTCGTCATGCAAAACGTCACCAATGGCACGCAACTCACCCTTATAGCCATAACGCTCACGCAGCAAACGCGCTGCACTATAACCACGACCATCTTTTGAAGCCGGGAAATCAACCGCAATCAGCGCCAGCTTGGTCAGTTCCTCAGCCAGTTCAGCCGGATCTTCTTCCGGTGCCAGCCACACACCAATCGGCCAGTGATGCTCGGACACGCGTGCCTGCAGCAAGTCTTCCTGCGCAAACCACACGGCCAGCGGCACAATCAGAGCACCTTCAGGCAGATGAATGGAAGCAGCCGTCTCACCTTCCTTAAGCCGAATCAGCTGATAAGTATCCTGTGCCAGCTGCTGGTTTTTAATCAATTGCGTATCAGGCATACACAGCCTCCTTGAATGGGGCGATACCCAGGCGATCCACGGTATCAATAAACAGTTCTTCGGCCGTGCGGCGGCTCAGATAAGTCTGAATGATTTTTTCAATCACATCGGGCATTTGCTCGGCCGAAAAAGACGGGCCAATCACCTTACCGATTGATATGCCTTTACCCTGCCGACCACCCAGCGTGACCTGATACCACTCGGAACCATCCTTATCCACACCCAAAATACCAATATGGCCAATATGATGATGACCGCAAGAATTGATGCAACCCGAAATATTCAACTCGATATCGCCGATATCGTGCTGGTAATCCAGATTGTCAAAACGCTCCTGAATCGCATTGGCAATTGGAATTGACTTGGCATTGGCCAAGGAACAGAAATCACCACCAGGGCAGGCGATGATGTCGGTAATCAAACCAATATTGGGTGTTGCCAAACCTTGTACCCTGGCTTTTTCCCAGAGTGCCAGCAGATCATCCTGCTTCACATCGGCCAAGATCAGGTTTTGCTCGTGCGACACGCGCAACTCACCAAAACTGAATTCATCTGCCCAATCCGCCACCGCATCCATTTGTTCGGATGTGGCATCGCCCGGCGCAATACCGGTTGGCTTGAGGGACAGCGTCACGCTCGCATAACCGGATACCTTGTGTGCAGAAACACTCCGTTTGACCCAGTTGGCAAAAGCTAAATTAGCCGATTTGGCGGCTGCCAGTGCAGCACTGGCTGCTGGCAGCGTTTCATATGCTGGTGGCGCAAAAAACGCCGAGACCCGATCTACTTCTTCTTGAATCAACCTGGATGGGCCATCCTTGATGAACTCAAACTCTTCATCAACCTGCTTGGCAAATGCTTCACCACCCAGCGCCTTGACCAGAATCTTGATACGCGCCTTGTACATATTGTCACGACGGCCATAACGGTTATAGACGCGCAGCACCGCCTCGCAATAGGTCAGCATATCTTGCCAGGGCAAGTCTTCGCGAATCATGGTGCCAATAATCGGGGTACGCCCCAATCCGCCACCAGCCAAAACCCGCAGACGCACTTCGCCTTGCGGATTTTTATAGAAATGCAGGCCAATATCATGCATACCCACCGCGGCACGATCTTCGCGCGCAGACGACACCGCAATCTTGAATTTACGCGGCAGACGGGCAAACTCGGGATGGAAAGTCGACCACTGACGCAAGATTTCCGCATAAGGACGGCTGTCAAACAGCTCATCAGGTGCCACACCGGCAAACTGATCAGCCGTGATATTGCGAATACAGTTACCCGAGGTTTGAATCGCGTGCATTTCGACGCTGGCCAAGTCAGCCAAAATATCAGGCACCGACTCCAGGCTTGGCCAGTTGTACTGAATATTCTGCCGGGTCGAGAAATGGGCGTAATTACGATCGTATTTGTGGGCAATATGCGCCAGCATGCGCAACTGCGTCGCCGACAGCAAGCCATAAGGAATCGCCACCCGCAGCATTGGCGCATGGCGTTGAATATAAAGACCATTTTGCAGACGCAAGGGACGAAAATCGTCTTCGCTCAATTTGCCAGCCAGATACCGCTCAGTCTGGTCCCGGTATTGCGCAACCCGCTCCAGCACGATCTGGCGGTCATAATCATCGTAATGATACACAGCTCAACCTTAATAATAAAATAAAGAAGTAACTCTATAGAGCCTGCAATTTTAACGTTTTTTCCTTATACTCTAAACGAATAAATAACAATTTGGGTATACGTTGGGGGTTATATGAATCTTCACCAGTTTCGCTTTGTCCGCGAGGCCGTCCGGCAAAACTTCAATCTCACTGAGGCTGCCAAGGCACTGTTTACCTCGCAACCAGGGGTTTCAAAAGCCATTATCGAGTTGGAAGAAGAACTCGGTGTGGAAATTTTTACCCGTCACGGCAAGCGCATCAAACATCTGACCGAGCCTGGTCGCGTCATTTTGCGCTCAGTCGAACGCATTTTGCAGGAAGTGGAAAGCCTCAAACGTGTCGGTAAAGAATACGCCGCCCAAGATCAGGGCACCTTTATCATTGCCACGACCCATACTCATGCACGTTATGCACTACCCAAGGTCGTCGCTGAATTTACCCGACGCTATCCCAAGGTCAAACTGACCCTATTACAGGGTAGTCCTACCCAGATCGCCGAAATGGTTCTGCATGATCAGGCAGATATTGCCATTGCCACTGAAACCATTGCCAATAGCAAAGACCTCATCACCTTGCCCTGCTATCAATGGCAACATGTGCTGGTCGCACCTAAACAGCACCCCATTCTTAACGTCAAAAACATGACGCTGGAAGAACTGAGCAAATACCCGTTGATCACCTATGACAGCGCCTTTGCCGGACGCTCACGAATTGACGAAGCATTTACCTTGCGCCAGATTACGCCCGATATTGTTCTGGAAGCCATTGATGCCGACGTGATTAAAACCTATGTGGAAGTTGGCATGGGCTTGGGAATCGTGGCGGGCGTGGCGTTTGACGAAGCCCGCGACACCAATTTACGCTCGGTTCCACTGGGACATCTTTTTGGATCAAATGTGTCACGCATCGCCCTCAAACAAGGCGGTTACCTGCGCAGTTTTGTCTACACCTTTATCGAACTGCTAACCCCCAACCTGACCCGCAAACTGGTTGAACAAGCGCTCAATAATGAGGGCGAAATTTATGAATTATGAGGACTTGCAAGACCATTGAGAGTCACTGAGCCAATCACACAGCAGTGGAGCAAAAAGGTCACTTGACAACCTTTCCATAAAAGCCGGGCAGATTGTCCTTGCGCAGTCAGCAGCATCACCGCCCTCCTGTCAAAGGAAACGGAGATTTCCGCACCTAACCAGCTCCCTTCATAGGCAATAACGCCATCTGCAAACTCTCCCTGCCTCAAGAACCGCCAATCCAGCCTCGACAGCAGGTCTGTTCATTTCTACGTTTGCAGCGGCAAGCAAGGTATGAATTGCAGCAGCAATATCGGAAAGCAAGAAACCATAAACCCGGCGCAGTACCCACACAAATTCACACAAACACGGTAGTGCAACAGCAATCAACTCGGCATCGGTCAATATCCCCGCAGCAATAATTCCCTGTTCAGGATCGTTCCGCACAACAGCACAAACCAGCACATTCGTGTCAGCAAATGACGGCTTTACTGTTACCTTCCCTGATATTCCAGGAGCCATCACATTTGCGACCACCCCTGAAGAACCTGTTGCAATGGCTCATGACGCCCTCCTGGTTACCGCATCTCAAACAGCGTCACACTGGAAATACAGAGAAGCGATCCGGCGTCAATTTCATCAGCCAGACGAATGGCGATGGCTCTTTGTTTGATGTCACCCATCTTGGCGATATCGGACACGGCATTGGTATCCAGCAAATAAGACTGCGTCACCGATTGTCCCGAAAGAAACGCAAGGCCATGACGATCTTTTGCCAGCGCGGTGGCAATTGATGCACCGGATCATCATCGGCCGGCACGTAGGTTTCAAAGTGAAGTTTTTTCACTTTACGGGGTTTCTTGGCAGGTTTGCGATCCGCCGATTTTTCAAAAATAGTTGCCCCCATCATGCCACCTCTGTTTGTTACTGATCAGGCGACATTATAAAAGTCACCTGCGACGACGAAAGCGGCCCTTGTTGTCACGGGGTGGGGGTTTCGTTTGGTCAGGATCCGGCTGGCATAGTCAGAAAATCATCATGGTTTCCAGCCGAGCCAGCCGACATTCGGTGGCCACGCGATACTTGATCACGTCGATCACCAGCGTGGGGATCCCGTCAGAATTGAGAAAGAGCAGCACATCGGTGATATTGAGACTCATTGCTGGGCAACTTTTCAGGGAATTTGACGGCAAAGGCACCGCAAGCAGCCGACAGTGCCTCAATATCGACATGCATTTCCCACTCAAGCAATGGATAAAACCATATATGGTGCATGAACATTAATGCCACATCATCACAAAATGGTGACACAACTGTATGAAAGATATGTCTTATGCCTTGATCAAAATGATTGATACAGCAACATCAAATACCCTGTCCAAGATCAGGCCACATCCACCCCCACACCCCGCCTTTATAACCATGCCCGCCTATGACCATTCAAGATCATCCACACCCGTTTGAATCAAATGTGTCACCTATCGCTCTTAAACAGGGTATCTGCCAGTGCAGCTTTGTCTATACCTTTATCAAACTGCCAACCTCCAATTTAACCTGCAAACTAATTGAACAAACACTCAATAATGAGGGAAAACTCTAGGAGCCATAGCCTCCCTCGTATCACCCTACATTTCTTGACTTAACTCATTGCATGCATTGTCTGGCATTGAGTTAACAAAAATTGTTCAATAACACGATAAATAAATCACAAAACTAGGCTATAAATTCACACAGGCATATTGTTTGCAGCCATCTGTTTTGTTAGCTAACCTGGGAGTGAAGTCATGAGCGCAGTATTGAATTTGTCGGAAATTCGTTCTAATAAACAATCAAGAAAAACACAATACGAGACAGAGTTTGATCCTGAGTATGGCGTATTGTGGGCATACATTAATGCCGAAGATAATCAATGTTTTACCACTAGTTTGTTAGACGACATTCGATCTGTAGACTCAGAAGTCATCGCAAACGAAGGCCACTTCTATCATGAAGGTGAACGCACTCCTATAAATTATTATGTAGTAGGATCAAAGAAACCCTCTGTATTTAGTTTTGGCGGAGATCTAGCACTCTTCTCCACGTTAATTAAGCTTCGAGATAGAGATGCACTTTTTGCATATGCAGAACTTTGTATTGACAACCTTTTTCCAAAAATTCAAAATTTTTTTTGTGACTCAATAACAACTATATCATTAGTTCAAGGTGATGCATTAGGCGGGGGCTTTGAAACTGTATTGTCTAGCGACCTCATCATCGCGGAAGAACATACAAAAATGGGATTACCGGAAATTCTTTTTAATTTATTTCCAGGAATGGGGGCATATAGCTTATTAAGTAGAAAAATTGGGATGAGCGCTACTGAAAAATTAATTACTAGTGGCGACATACTAAACGCAGAACAACTTTATAAATTAGGCATTGTTGACATCCTAGCTCCCACGGGTATGGGTGAGGCATATGTATATGACTACATTAAAACAAATCATCGAAAACGAAATGGACTTCAAGCCATTCACAAAACGAGAAATCTAGTAAATCCAATTACTAGAGAAGAATTAATGCAAATTACCGAACTATGGGTAGATGCTGCGTTACGCTTAGATGAGAAAGATTTAAAAATGATGCATCGACTTGTGCGTGCGCAAAGTAAACGGATTGAGAATAATGTTCTCTCATCGAATGTAGCAGAACAACATCAAACAGTTTAACAAACTCATAATTGACTAGACTTCAAATAGTCAGCCAATGACAATCGCACAGAAGCCGCAACCTGTCTAAGTTCCTGCATGATGGATTCGCCCTCTTGGGCGAGTTCAGCGTGTGTCATTTTTCCAATTACTGAACATATTTCAACAAGCTGTTCTGCACCAATATTTGACGACGCACCCTTCATGGCATGTGCATGATCCTTCAGGCCTTCAAAACGTCCCTCAAGTAAGGCCATATCCATTTGGGCCAGTAAATTTTGATTATCCTGCAAGAACCCGATGATCAACTCTGACAAGAAACGACTACTTGCAGAAATTTCTTTCAACTCTTCTAATTGATTCAAGTTCAAGACTGATTTGTTTTCCAGATTGGTCGTATTGGACTGCACGATAAACCGCGAGTCACTCATGCCTCGTGTATGTATTTGTGAAAGCGGCACCGAAGCCTCACCACCAGGACATAGTTCAACCAAAACTTCAATCAGTTTTCTACCTTCTACAGGCTTGGGTAAAAAAGTATTGATGCCGGCTTGTTTGGCTTCGTTAATGACCTCAATGCCAACATTGGCAGACAACATCACCAAAGGTGTTTGAGCACCGCCAACCTGCATCATTCTCAAGGCTCTGGCCGTATCCATACCACCAAGCTTTGGCATATTCATATCCAGGATGATCAAGTCAAAGGTTTCCTGCTCAACAGCATCCAAAGCCATCTCGCCATCTTCAACCAAGGTAACCTGGCAACCAATCAATTCCAGAATGCGCGCCACCACTTTTTGATTGATCAAGTTATCTTCTGCGACCAAAATATTCAAGCCAAACTGCCCGCCTAGCTGCTCATAATACTCACGAATCGTTTGGGTTTCTTTTTCCGATTCATCAAGTATCGTATGTGCATGAAGAATGTTGTACAACGCGCTACGATCAACCGGAAAATCAACCAAGGAGCCATATCCAACAGAAAGCATCAGCGACTTGTTCACGTCCAAATCTGGCGGACAACATAAAACCAAAGGTAAATCCTGCATCGCTGGTGACACTCGATGAATGGCAGTTGCCGCCTCCAGTAACAAGCCTTTATCGTTATCTGCCCAGACAAATACTGTAGCGATATTTCTACCTTGAGTTTTGGCCAACGCCAATTTGTTCAAGGTGGTATCAATGTCTGCCACCATTTCCGCAGCGACCTTCAGACTAAGCAACTGATTTTGTATCTGGATTGATGCATATTCGGGAAAACCCAGCAATAAGGCATGCACTCCTTCTGGCAAATTGGCATTCGCCAGTATGGTGTCAACAGAGGGTGATTCAAAATCAAGATCAAACCAGAAACGGCTTCCTTTGCCTAATTGACTCTCCACATGAATTGATCCACCCATTAATTCAATGAGCTGTTTGGAAATTGTCGTACCAAGACCTGTTCCACCAAATCGGCGCGTGGTACTTTCATCTGCCTGAGTAAAACTTTCAAAGATTTTTTTCAATGCGTCCTGAGACATTCCAATTCCGGTATCCTCAATAGAGAAGCGCAATCTTTGCCCTCTAAGGCCATTCTCTAACAACTCAATCTGTAAAACGATTTCTCCTGTCTCGGTAAACTTGATTGCGTTTCCTAGAAGATTAATCAGAACCTGTTTGAGATGAAATGCGTCGCCAATCAATGTTGGCCGAATATCCGAGGTAACGCGGGAATGCAGGCGCAAACCTTTTGCCTTGGCCTGCCCTTCAAGCATTTTGATAAGACTTTTTGCTACGACATAAACATCGAATTCTTGAGACTCAAGAACTAATTTACCCGCCTCAATTTTGGAAAAGTCCAGCACATCTTCGACTAGCCGCAACATGATATTGGATGCTGTAGAGACGGAGCCAAGCATCTCCTTCTGATCCGAATTAAGCGGTGTTTCCTTGAGTAAGTCGGACATACCAATAATGGCATTCAAGGGAGTTCGCATTTCATGCGTGACAGTTGACAAGAAGCGACGTTTAGCCTCATTGGCTATTTCAGATTTTTTTATTGCGTCATAAAGTCGACTAATAAGTGTTCTAGAATAAATACTAATTGCTGAAATGCCTATTGCAACACCAATAGCCAAATTAAATTGATTAAACCAAAATGAGGTATTAAAAATCACAATCGAAAAACCGACCAGACTTAAAGCCAAACTAATATCTAAGTATCTCTTCCCGAAACGAAACCCATTTCCGATAGTGACAAACAAATAAATAAAAAACATTGCTGCAGATGTGAAACCTCCATGGATCATTAAAAAACTAGTAATACTCACATCTGTAATATTTGCAAAGACTCTTCTGAATGGAGAACGTTTACTACTGAGTAAACACAAGATAAAAAGAGTGCACGCAGAAAAAAGATATACCCCCATAGCAAGATATACTTCATAGCTAATATCAACCTTTTCTTTGAAAAGAAACATTGGCAAGAGATAAGCATAAAAGCAAAAGGTTAAAACCAATCTCAAAATAGTTTGCTCAAGCTCACTATCTGGGCGGCTTGCGATACGCTGCTTGATCCATGACAACATCATCTAACCTTTCAAGAATTAGCTTGATCAGCAAACAGCTTGCCAATCTCGTCAATAGCATCGCTTTGAGCAATGAATAAATCGACCAGTTCGGGATCGAAGTGACGGCCTTTTTCTTTGATTAGATATGCACAAGTTTCTTCAATGCTCCAGGCTTTCTTATAAGGACGTACCGAAGTCAATGCATCAAATACATCGGCGATGGCAACAATCCTTGCCACCAGCGGAATGGCATGACCGGACAGCCCGGCAGGATAGCCAGAACCATCAAATTTTTCGTGGTGATTAAGTGCAATTTGCGCTGCCATTTGGACATAGGTTGAAGCACTGTCTTTGAGCAACTCATAACCCTTGCTGGTATGCGTTTTCATGACTTCAAACTCTTCGACGGTCAATTTGCGCGGACTCAGCAGAATATCGTCAGGGATGCCCACCTTGCCAATATCATGCATAGGCGCAGTCATCTCAATCATTTCAACCATTGCATCCGGCAAGCCATGAGCTTGTGCCAGTAAGGCAGAATATTTGGCCATGCGGGTAACATGCTGACCAGTGGTTTTATCGCGTTGTTCAGCAGCACGAGCCAAACGCAGCAAGGTTTCGATTTCACGAAGACGCAATTCCTTGGTGACTTCATTGACCTTGTTTTCAAGTAACTGTCTTCTTTGCTGATTGAGAATTTGATGCCGACGCAAGGCCAGCAAGTTTTTAATCCGCGTACGGCATTCAATCCGATCAATTGGACGAGTCAAAAAGTCGGTTGCGCCCGCTTCCAAAGCTTGACGACGGATATCCAGATCGCCAACGATGGTCACAATCACGATTGGCACTTCTTCATAACTCACCATTTTTCGCAAGCGCCGCACTGTTTCAATGCCATCCAGAGTCGGCATTTTGTAATCAGTGAGCACCATATCAAAAGCATGAGTACTCGCGTGCTCGAGGGCCTCTAATGGGTCGGCAAAGCTAATGACATCGATTGACGAATCAACACTGCGTACAATTTCGGACAGGATGAGACGCCCGGTGGACTGATCATCGATCACCACAACCCGAATGGTATGCGCCATATTTTGATATTCAATGTGCTGATCCACTGAAACTGTTGTACCCACTTTGTACCTTCCCTTTATTTTTGCCTTATTTTTCGTGAACCAATCTCAATCGACGCTGTACTACTTCACAAAAAACCGTTTTAAATCAAATACTTTGGTTAATTAAATCAACCATAACCAAATAACAATACAGTCTCAACATCGTTTATCGTCAAAAATTGGGACAAATAAAGCCTATTTTATGCGCATTCTTTACATTTAGAATCGATACTTAAGGGGTGTATCAGTCCTAATTCTTCCATTTACCTGGGTGGTTATTGCTTATGACAGCTTGTATCGGATTTATTGGTGCGGGAAACATGGGTTTTCCGATGATTGAGCATTTATCTGCCGCCGGATTCACTTTGCAGGTTTTTGCTCGGCGTCCGCAGACAAAAGACAAATTAAAACAATTGAATATCGCTATTTGTGGCTCACCTCAAGCAGCGGCTCAGGGTGCACAATTCATTTTGACAAACGTGACCACGACTGAAGATGCCGAGGACGTCATTCTTGGGCCACAAGGTGTGATCCATAGCGCCGCGCCTGACTCAGCAGTGATTGATATGAGTACCATTTCTGCTGTTGCCACCCGGCAGATTGCCGAACAGCTACGACACCGGCAAATTCATATGCTGGATGCGCCTGTCTCTGGTGGCGTAAAAGGAGCACAATCCGCCACACTATCCATTATGGTTGGTGGCAAGGCCGAAGTACTTGAACGGTGCAGACCCATATTGTCTCGCTTGGGTACGACAATCACCCATATTGGTGATCATGGTGCCGGACAGATTGCCAAAGCGTGTAATCAGATCGTGCAAGTCATCAATATTGCTGGTATTGCCGAAGCCATGCATTTTTGCAAGCAATTTGGTGTCGACCCACAAAAAATGCTACCAGCCATTGCGGCCGGTATGGCCGGAAGTAAGATGCTGGATCTAATGGGTCCCAAGATGGCAAACAGAGACTTTGTTGCCGGCATTGAAGCCCGTTTGCATCATAAAGATCTGGCTTTGGTGGATCATCTCATTGCCGATCAGCATGTCACGCTACCCACACTGGGCACGGTGCTAAAACAGCTTGATACGCTAATGGAACAGGGATGGGGTTACGATGATACGGCTTCGCTATTACGGGTACTGGAATTGCCCTCGACTGATAATAATCTACCAGACAAATAACCATGACCACTCGCTATCAACATATTGTGATTGAAGGACCAATAGGGGCTGGTAAAACTTCACTGGCCAAAAAACTGGCACTTCATTTACATGCACAAACCCTGTTTGAAGCACCAGAGCAAAATCCGTTTCTATCCCATTTTTATGAAGATCCTGCACGTTATGCGCTGGCAACGCAACTTTTTTTCCTGACGCAGCGCATTGATCAAATCAGAAACTGTCATCCTCTTAAGCAGCAATCAGTGAGTCTGGTAGGTGATTATCTTTTGGAAAAAGATCAATTGTTTGCCGAGCTGACGTTAAGCGTGAGTGAGTTCAAGCTATACAAAACGCTATGGAATGAAATGAAGCCGGTTGTACCCACTCCAGACTTGGTCATCCTGCTTCAGGCGCCTGCCGATATCCTGGCCGGTCGAATTGCCAAACGACAAATATCCAGCGAGACCGGTATCGGCATTGATTATCTGCAAGAACTCAATGAAGCTTATGATCGCTTCTTTCATCACTATGATGCAGCACCTGTACTCATCGTCAATGCAGCCCACTTTAATCCAATTGATAATCAGGAAGACTTTTCACTGTTATTGAGTCATATGGCAAACATGAAAGGTCGTCGTGAATTTTTTAATAAGCAGCCCTAATCATTATGAGCACTCATACTATTTCCGATCTTCCTCTGACATTACCCAAACTTTTGCAAATGCACGAGTCTGGCGAAAAAATTGCTGTATTGACATGCTATGACGCCAGCTTTGCCGCCCTGTTTGATTATTGCGGTGTGGACTGCATGCTGGTAGGTGATTCGCTTGGTATGGTATTACAAGGGCACACGACCACCTTACCGGTCAGTAACCACGATATGGCCTATCACACAGCCAGCGTAGCCCGCGCAAAAAAACGGGCCTGGCTTATTGCTGATATGCCATTTGGTGCTTATGGCTCCATTGATCAGGCTTTTGATAATGCGGTTGAGCTGATGCAAGCCGGTGCACAAATGGTCAAACTGGAAGGTGGTAGCTGGCTGATTGATACCGTCAAACATTTGACAGACCGCAGCATCCCCGTATGTGCCCATCTTGGCCTGACGCCACAATCAGTCCACCAACTCGGAGGCTTCAAGGTGCAAGGAAAAACTGAAGCAGCGGCTGAAAAACTCAAAGCTGACGCGCTGGCCCTGCAAGATGCGGGGGCAACCATGTTAGTACTGGAGGCTATTCCAGCTCAATTGGCCAAAGAAGTGACGCAATTGTTAAACATCCCAACCATTGGGATTGGCGCTGGTGTTGATTGTTCGGGACAAGTACTGGTCATGCAGGACATGCTGGGAATTGGGCTACCCGAAGCAAAAAAACCACGCTTTGTTAAAAATTTCATGACCGACAAGGATGGCGCTCATCGCACGATTGAAGAGGCTGTAAAAGCCTATGTCATGGAAACTAAAAATAACCTGTTTCCAGAGTTCATTCATACCTATCCTTAAGTCATTTGCCCAATCATCACATCATTCATTAATCAAAATTTTGTTACTGAATGTGTGATCGATTTGGACAGGAATTCTTTCCTATCTGCTGATTGACTACGGCTGTTAGATTCCCAGACTGTAATCCAGCATTAATTTTCAAATTAATAAACATTAAAAATCACCTGAAAAACAGGTCAGCCAGGAGACGCTGCATGACTTTAAGAAGAAATGCCCTGAAAGGCATATTACTGATCAGCCTAGGAATGATCTGTACTCGTACCATGGCAGAGCCCGGTGTCACAGACGACACCATCAAATTTGGCATGTCCAATCCATTGTCAGGCAATAGTGCCGAATATGGGCGGCAGTTAAAACTGGGCATGGATATCTATTTTCAGCACATCAACAATGCGGGCGGCATCAATGGCCGCAAGCTAGAGATTGTCTCTTTGGATGATGGTTATGAAGCCTCGCGTACTTTGGCCAACACCAAAGCGCTGGTAGAAGAACACAAGGTTTTTGCTCTGGCGTCCTACTACGGCACCAACAATATCGTGAACACAGCACCTTATTTGAGTGAAGTTCATGTGCCCTTGGTCGGGGTCATCAGTGGCGCTGAATCGATTCGTGAACCAGCCAATCCATACATCTTCAATACCCGTGCCAGCTATCATGATGAAGCTGTCGCCATCACAGCTCAGCTGGATTCACTGGGCATGAAAAATATGGGGATCATTTATCTCAACAATGGATTTGGTCGCTACGGTTTCAGTGGCGTGATGACTGAGCTCACACGACTTGGCCGCAAACCGTCTATGACCGCCTATCTCGATCCAGAATCCCCCAATATCGAAGCCGCGGCTGCGGAAGTGGAAAAAGCTAATCTGCAAGCTTTGGTGATTGCCGCCAATCATAAGCCTTCTGCCGATTTAATCAAGGCCATTCATGCCAAACGTCACTATCCACAAATCATCGTTCTGTCACCTGTGGGAGCTGACGCACTTTTCAAAGAAATTGGCCCTGATAGTCAGGGTGTTGGCATTTCTCAAGTCATGCCATTCCCATGGAGTACGTCGGTACCGATAGTGAAGGAATATCAGGACATGTTAAAAAAGTATGGCAAAGAAGAAGCACCGTCATACTACACATTAGAAGGCTTTGTGAATGCCAAACTGATTGTGGATGCACTCAAAAAGCTGGGTAGAGATATCACACGTGCCAAATATATTGCCGCACTTGAAGGTACGCACGACTTGGGTGGATTTGTGCTCAAATATGAAGGTAAAAACCGTAGCGGCACCAAGTTTGTTGAGATGACCGTGGTCGGTAAAAACGGTAAGGTATTGCGGTAATTGGATGAATGACTGTGTGATTTAAATTTTCATTAAATCACACAGTCAGTTTGAATCTGAATACGAGAACAAATTGCGGCTTCTGCAAACTTATTTAGAACTGATTTCCAAAAGGTCCGCTTTTCAATAACAGCAAACAGGCTTTTGTTTATTCAGAAAAGAAACTTTTCACACGATCCATCCAGCCTTTTTCCTGTGGATTGTGACGCTCACCACCAGCCTTGGTCAGTACTTCAAACTCACGCAAGAGTGCCTTTTGCTTGTCAGTCAGCTTGATGGGTGTTTCAACGGCCACGTGGCAATACAGATCTCCCGCATAAGCTGAACGCACCCCCTTGATACCCTTGCCACGCAAACGGAAGGTCTTGCCCGACTGCGTCCCTTCGGGCACAGTAAAGCTCGCTTTGCCATTTAGCGTGGGTACTTCAATATCACCACCCAAGGCGGCTGTAATAAAGCTGATTGGCATCTGGCAATGCAGGTCATCTCCATCACGCTCAAAGACGGCATGTTGCTTGATATGGATTTCCACATACAGGTCGCCGGGAGGACCACCATTGACACCAGGCTCGCCATTACCCGTAGAACGAATCCGCATGCCGTCATCAATACCGGCAGGAATCTTGACTTCCAGTGTTTTGTTTTTCTTGATGCGGCCTTGTCCACCACAGCTGCTGCAAGGCTCGGGAATAATCTTGCCGCTGCCGTGACATTTTGGACAGGTTTGCTGGATCGAAAAAAAGCCCTGTTGCATCCGCACCTGACCATTGCCATTACAGGTAGGGCAAGTCGTGGGTTTGGTGCCAGGCTTGGCACCTGAGCCATGACAGACTTCACACTCATCCCACGAGGGTACGCGAATCTGTGTATCAAAACCCGCCGCGGCTTGATCAAGCGTAATTTCGAGGTTGTACTTGAGATCGGCACCACGATACACATTACTGCGTGAACGCCCACCAGCACCGCCACCACCGAAAATATCACCGAAAATATCGCCAAATGCATCCGCAAAACCACCGTTAAAACCAGCCCCACCGCCGCCGCCCATATTGGGGTCGACACCCGCATGACCAAAACGGTCATAGGCTTCACGCTTGGAAGTATCGGAAAGCATTTCATAGGCTTCCTTGGCTTCCTTGAATTTTTCTTCGGCTTCTTTACTGTCTGGGTTGCGATCCGGATGGTACTTCATGGCCATCTTGCGATAGGCCTTCTTGATTTCCTCATCGGTAGCGTTCTTGGCCAGACCCAGTGTTTCGTAATAATCGCGCTTAGTGCTCATGCTGGTAACTCACGCCTTGTACTCTTAGATAGCCCAACCGCCGAGGTTCCAATCATCATGCAATGACGGGAGCGACTCAGCGGCAGGGGAAAGTCTGATATGCAATAAAGCGCCATCAGACAGCTTAATGAAGGGTCATGCAACCCGGATTATTTTTTGTCCTTGACCTCGGTAAATTCGGCGTCAACAATGTCGTCGTCCTTGGCATGATCAGCGCCGCCAGCAGCTTGCTCGGCACTACCTGCAGCACCGGCAGCAGCTTGTTGAGCTTGCATGTCAGCATACATTTTTTCACCCAGGGTCTGCGACACTTTCATCAATGCTTCGGTCTTGGCTTCAATCTCAACCTTGTCGGAAGACTTCAATACTTCCTCAGTCTCCTTGATGGCGGCTTCAATCTTGGCCTTTTCGTCACCACTGATTTTGTCACCATATTCTTCCAGTGATTTTTTCACGGAGTGAACAGCAGTATCGGCCGCATTACGGGCAGATACCAATTCCAGCAATTTCTTGTCTTCCTCGGCATTGGCTTCGGCATCCTTGACCATTTTCTGGATCTCGTCTTCTGACAGACCCGAGTTGGCCTTGATGGTAATTTTGTTTTCCTTACCCGTGGCCTTGTCTTTGGCACCCACGTGCAAAATACCGTTGGCATCGATGTCAAAAGTCACTTCAATCTGTGGCGTACCACGTGGTGAGGGCGGAATGCCTTCGAGGTTGAATTCACCCAGCGTCTTGTTGCCCGCCGCCATTTCACGCTCACCCTGGAAGACTTTGATGGTCACGGCAGACTGGTTGTCATCAGCTGTAGAAAAGGTCTGGGCAAACTTGGTTGGTATCGTGGTGTTTTTATGAATCATCTTGGTCATCACGCCACCCAGGGTTTCAATGCCCAATGACAATGGCGTTACGTCCAGCAGCAAGACGTCTTTCACATCACCTTTGAGCACGCCACCCTGAATTGCAGCACCCACTGCCACGGCTTCATCAGGGTTCACGTCTTTACGTGGCTCACGACCAAAGAATTCTTTCACTTTCTCTTGTACTTTAGGCATCCGCGTCATACCACCGACCAGGATCACATCGGAAATTTCAGCAGCGCTGACACCAGCATCTTTCATGGCAATGCGGCAAGGTGCAATCGTGCGCTCGATCAATTCTTCAACCAGTGACTCCAACTTGGCACGGGTCATTTTCAGGTTCAAGTGTTTAGGACCAGAAGCATCAGCCGTAATGTAGGGCAGATTGATATCGGTTGAAGCCGAAGAAGACAATTCAATTTTTGCTTTTTCGGCCGCATCTTTCAGACGTTGCAATGCCAGTACATCTTTGGACAGGTCAACGCCCTGTTCCTTCTTGAATTCACCAATGATGTAGTCAATGATACGTTGGTCAAAGTCTTCACCACCAAGGAAAGTGTCACCGTTGGTGGAAAGCACTTCAAATTGCATTTCGCCATCGACATCAGCGATCTCAATGATGGAAATATCAAACGTACCACCGCCCAGGTCATACACAGCAATCTTGCTGTCACCCTTGGTTTGTTTGTCCATACCAAAGGCCAAAGCCGCCGCAGTTGGTTCGTTGATGATCCGTTTGACTTCCAGACCGGCAATCCGACCCGCATCTTTGGTCGCCTGACGTTGGCTGTCGTTGAAGTAAGCTGGTACCGTAATCACCGCCTCGGTGACTTCTTCACCCAGGTAGTCTTCAGCGGTTTTTTTCATTTTGCGCAAGACCTCGGCAGACACTTGCGGTGGTGCCAGTTTTTTGTCACGCACGCCTACCCAGGCATCACCGTTATCGGCCTTCATGATGGTGTAAGGCATCAGGTTGATGTCTTTTTGGACTTCTTTTTCTTCAAAACGACGACCGATCAAACGCTTGACCGCATACAGTGTGTTTTTAGGATTGGTCACCGCCTGACGTTTGGCCGAAGCACCCACCAGAATTTCACCGTCTTCGGCGTACGCAATAATGGAGGGGGTGGTACGTGCACCTTCGGAGTTTTCAATGACCTTGGGTGTGTTGCCTTCCATGATGGCCACACAGGAGTTGGTTGTACCCAAGTCAATACCAATAATTTTTCCCATGATTTCCTCTAGTTTCCTTAATGATGAGTGAGGTTGTCGCAGCTTGCGCAAACATCACTGAGAGCGTGTTCAAAAAACTTCTGTACCGCAGATTTGGCTTACCCCTGTTTTTTCAAGGGGCATTGATGACAAAATCTGCAAATTATTTCAATTCGATGAAGCGGGGAATTAACAGTCAGTCTGCTGTCAACCTTACAAAAAGCTTTTTCCGATTCATTATCACCAAAAATATACTCCCAATATGTATTTTTACAAGCCTATATTTAAAGCACTTAAGGGCTGATAAAATCAGCATACTCCACAGAAAAGCCATTTATTGGCTATTTTGGAACTGTCGCAGCGAGCTGTAACTGCGCCACCACTTCGCAAAAATACGGCAAACCCTGCCAGCCAGTAACTCTTCCCAGCTTTTTACCCGCCCGAAAAAAATAAAAGGCGGGCACGCCATGCAGACTAAAACGTCTGACCAATTCAGCATCGTCATACACATTGGCCTGCAACCAGCGCAGCTTTAAGGCCAGCAGCGCTTCGAGCTGCTGACTCGCCTGCTTTTTAAACTGCTCGCAATTGAAACAGTCGGTGCCCCACCAGTAAGCAACGGTCAATTCGTCACTATCGGCCAACACAGCATCCAGAGTTGTGGCGCTGACCGCCTGCATGCCGAGCTGAGTGAATAAATCCATCAACAGGCTGGCTCAAATAAAGCGTGGAATTATTTAGGCGCAGCAACCGTCACCAACGCTGGCCGCAAAACCCGGTCCGCAATCAGATAACCCTTTTGCAGCACCGTCACCACCGTATTGGCTTCTTGCTCGGCAGGTACCATCGAAATGGCCTGATGTTTGTGCGGATCAAACTTTTCACCAACTGGATTGATCTCCATGACCTTGCCTTTTTCAAAGGCGCTGACCAGCTGTTTGAGCGTCAACTCAACGCCTTCCTTGATTTTGATGACATCACCGGAATTATCAGCAGCCGCCGCTTCAAGACTGTCTTTGACGGGCACCAGCGCTTCGGCAAATTTTTCAATCGCAAACTTGTGCGCCTTGCCAATGTCTTCCTGAGCGCGACGGCGAATGTTTTCACCTTCAGCCACAGCACGCAAATAGGAGTCGTAGTTTTCTTGCGATTTAGCCAGTGCAACGGCTAATTGTTCTTCCAGGCTTGGCTCGCTTGACACAGCAGCTGGTATTGCAGCCTCAGCAGCGATTTCGGATTCGGGAGTGATTTTTTCTTCAGACATAATTAAAAAGTAAGTGAGATAACCGAGAGCAGATGGGTATGATCAGTTTTTTTTCAAGAGCAGCCGGATTGTAAAGCCTTGTTGAAGTCGACAACTGCCACTCATTGACAAAAAATACGCAAAACGAAATTAAGACAAATCGGCCAATCCCCAATCTGTCAGCAGATTGCATGCATAACACACCCCATCAAATGCCCATTAAAAAAGGAGCCGCAGCTCCTTTTTTAATCATCTTCCATCAAGCAATTACACCAGTACCACCGGTGCTGCCGTCTGTTTACCTGCAAAATCCAGCCAGCAACGCGCCTTGAAGTCATACAACTTGCAACGCTGTGCCGTTTCAAAATACCACTTCCAGGAAAAACGCTGCACCACAATCCGGTCAGGCAAGGCGTGTTCCAACAATTGCTGCGCCTGTTTGAGGTGATACAAGGGAATGCTCATATCCACATGATGCGCCGTATGCTCCATGATGTGATGCAGCAAGGCACCGACACCCTTGCTGAAGGTCAGATGCACGGTGGTGGAGACAAACGGCTGCGCTTTGGCCCAGATATTTTTGTCATCGTACCAAGCCACGCTAGTATGCGTATGGTGCACGTAAACCACAAAACCGATCATGCCATTCCAGAAAATGAAGGGTAGTAAAAAGCCGGTCGACCATAGCAACCAGGCCGACTGATCCGTCGCCTGCGCAGCCCACACCAAAGCAGCCGACCACAGCGCGGCCACTGCCGTCACCAGCAAACCGTCCCACATGAAGGCAGAGCGGCGGGTTGGCATTCTTTCTTTACTGGGGAAGTACATTTTCAGCCACCAGATTTCCACCAGATAATAGAGCCAAGGTGCCCAGCCACTGCGGTAGATCCGCTCCAGCGTCCGGCGCCAGGCGGGCAGCGCGGCAAACTCCTCCACCGAGCGCGGTTCCCAGACAAAATCCACGCCCTTTAAATTGGTATAGCCATGATGCACCACGTTATGGCCAACATCCCACAGGCTATAAGGTGTGAGCGAAGGCAAGAAAGCAATGCGCCCCAGCCACTGATTGAGTTTGCGGTTGGGCGTAAAACTCATATGGCAGGCATCGTGCCCCAAAATAAACAAACGGCCAATCATGAAGCCTGCCGCGGCACCGAGCAATAACTTCAACCACCATGCGCTAGTCAACACTACACCCACAATCAGGCTGGCAAAAATCAGCCAATCCACACTGAGCAAAATAATGGAGTGCGCCACCGTGCCACGCGACAACGGCGCCAGCCATGAACGAATAACTTTGCGATGCGGCAGCGGTAAACCGGGCGCCAGGGGTTCAGGCACCGGCAAAACAATCGCCGAAGCTGAATAATGAGTGGCATTGACAGCCTCATTGACGGCCGTATTGACAGCATTTGTGCCAGCGTTGGATGGATGGGAAGCGGGAGTTGAAACAGCAGAATGTTTAGTTTTCATGCAGTCTATTTTCAATAGTCAACAAACTTGGCAAGGCACGTCGTAGCGTGCCCGATTATAGGTGAGAGCAAGAATTACGGTATAGCGCTTCTCATGCTAAGGGTTTTTACGGGGTGCCATTTGACCTCGCTCAAGCCCAAATTGAAAACAGTCTAGCTGAAAAGTAAAAAACTGGGTACTTCCACTCAATAGCCTAGACAGGCTTTCAATTTAAGTACGCTTGGCATTGATTGCCAATTTGGCAGCAAAATCAAGCGTACTTGATCAATAGATACTCATTAGTAGTAAAAAAACAGACCCTTATTTAACGCACTCAAGACGACATATTTTGCATATACCCCCTATTTTTGAGCTAAGTGGAGTCATTCTTAAAGCACATTGCAGGCTTAAACTCCTGCACTAGAAACACTATTTTGGCTACCTGATCCGTTTCAGTTATCCGTTTGATGTCAATAGGTTTTGTTGTCGTGCAGACAGACTTACTCCTGCGGGCGGGGTGCCAGTTCACGCAAAATCCGCTCGGCCTGTTTTTGCACCTGCTCGGGTGCAGTACCGCCCAGATGATTGCGGGCATTGAGCGAACCTTCCAAGGTCAGCACGACAAACACATCTTCCTCAATCAAGGGAGAAAATGCCTGCAAATCGGCCAGCGGCAAATCACTCAAGTCACAGCCTTTGGTTTCGCAGGCGCGCACGGCATGCGCCACGGCTTCGTGGGCATCACGGAAAGGCAAACCTTTTTTGACCAGATAATCAGCCAAATCTGTCGCCGTCGCAAAACCCTGCAAAGCGGCGGCGCGCATGGCTTCTGGCTTGACGGTAATACCACCGGCCATGTCGGCAAAAATGCGCAGCGTGTCGATCACGGTATCCACTGTGTCAAACAGCGGTTCCTTGTCTTCCTGATTATCTTTGTTGTAGGCCAGCGGCTGACCTTTCATGAGCGTGAGCAAACCCATCAGATGTCCATTGACGCGACCGGTCTTGCCGCGCGCGAGCTCTGGGACGTCGGGATTTTTCTTTTGCGGCATGATGGAGCTGCCGGTGCAGAAACGATCCGCAATATCAATGAAGCCAACCCGCGGACTCATCCACAGGATCAGCTCTTCGGACAAGCGGGAAATATGGGTCATGATGAGCGCGGCAGCGGCACAAAACTCGATGGCAAAATCGCGGTCACTCACGGCATCCAGAGAATTCTGGCAGACACCATCAAACCCCAGGCTGCGCGCCACGCGTTCACGATCAATCGGAAAACTGGTGCCCGCCAAAGCGGCTGCGCCTAGCGGCAACCGGTTGATGCGCCCCAGGCAATCATGCATACGCTCGCCATCGCGGCCAAACATTTCCACATAGGCCAGCAGATGATGGCCAAAAGTGACTGGCTGGGCAACCTGCAAATGGGTAAAGCCGGGCATCACCGTGGCCGCGTTGGCCAAGGCCAGTTTGGCAAGCGCACGACGCAAGTCTTCGAGCTGTTCCATGATATCGACCACGGCGCTGCGCAAATACAGGCGAATATCGGTGGCAACCTGATCATTGCGGGAGCGGCCAGTGTGCAGACGCTTGCCTGCGTCGCCAGCCAATTCCGTCAGGCGGCGCTCAATATTGAGGTGAACATCTTCCAGATCGAGCTGCCAGACAAATTCGCCGCGTTCAATTTCACCGCGAATCTGCGCCATGCCTTTGCGGATGGCAAAGTGGTCAGACTGGCTGATAATGCCCGTTGCTGCCAACATTTCGGCATGAGCGAGTGATCCTTGGATGTCAAACATGGCAAGGCGCTTGTCAAAGAACACCGAAGCCGTGTACCGTTTGACGAGATCGGAAACTGGTTCCGAAAACCTGGCCGACCAGGCTTCGGCTTTTTTATCGAGTTGGTTGGACATAATTTCAATTCTTATATGAAGCCCCAAATTATAAAGGACGCGCCTATTCCTGCAGCGCTTTTAAACTGGCCCGACTGCTGCAATGCCGGCGTGGTGTTGCGCGTGCTGCTGGTGGTCAATGCCTGCGTGCTGATTCCGGCACTGCTGGATTTGCAGGATCCGACGCCCTGGGCCGAGCGCATGGCGCAGTCGGCCATGCTGACGGAACCTGCCACACTCATCACCCTGTTGCTGTTATGCGGGCTGCGTCATCTCATTATTAAAGTGAACCTTGCCCTGCCTACCAGCCAACTTGCCCAACCCCTGCAATGGGCTCTCGCAATGGCCGTGGCTTTTTTAGTGACGTGGGGAATCGATGCCATTGCACTCGGCTGGTGGCGCAATCTGCTCGGGCTCAGTCAACATCCGCTGCACGCCGTTTATGCAGGCTTGGCGGCAACGTTATTGACCTTCATTTTTTTGCATTACTTTGAACTGCGCAGCAAAGCCTTTTCACCTGCCTTGAACGAAGCACGCCTGACAGCACTCACGGCACGCATTCGACCCCACTTTTTTTTCAATAGTTTAAACACGGTACTCGCACTGATTCGCAGTGAACCCAGAAAAGCAGAAAATACCCTGGAAGATTTGGCCGAACTATTGCGCACACTGATGCGTGATGCCCGCCAGCAAGTGCCCTTGCAGGAAGAGCTGACCTTGTGCGAACGCTATTTGAATATTGAACGAACCCGACTGGGCGAACGACTCAGCATCAAGTGGGATATTGCCGCGGGTCTGGGACCAATACTGGTCCCTTCCTTGCTCTTGCAACCTTTGCTGGAAAACGCGGTACATCATGGTGTGGAGGTGGTTGCTCAGGGCGGCTGGATTCATGTTTCAATCGCACGCATCAATGAGCAGTTGCAGATCATCATTGAAAATTCTCGCGTCCCCGGCGTCAAAAGCCAGCCCGGCAATGGACTGGCCATGGACAATATTCGTGAAAGGCTGGCCTTGCAATATGATTTCACGGCCCAGTTGCTAGTGGATGACCAGCCTGACCACTTTACCGTTACTGTTAACCTGCCTTTGCAATCATGAGTCACACCCCGCTGTTCACATTAAACATTCTCATCGTTGACGATGAAGCGCCAGCACGGCTGCGTATGAAGACGCTCTTGGCTGATGTGGCTGATGAATGCAGCGACTTACCCCTTCAGATCGGTGGTGAAGCCAATAATGTAAATGCGGCACTAGCCAGCCTGACCAGCTTATCTATCAATGTGGTACTGCTCGACATTAATATGCCCGAGCAGACTGGTCTGGCTTTGGCGGCCGAACTGAAACAACGCTACCCGAATAGTCAGGCGCGTCCTGCCATTATCTTTACCACCGCCTATGATGAATATGCACTGGATGCTTTTGCACTCCATGCCATCGACTATCTGGTGAAACCGGTACGCGCCGCTCGGCTTAAAGAAGCATTGCTGAAAGCACGCACTTTTTTGCTTGGACAAACCCCCTTCATTGCACCAGGCAACCAGCTTGAGCCGAGTGAATCCAAGTCCAATAGCGCAAGCTATCAACCCGACTGGCGTACGCACTTTGTGGTGCATGATCAGGGCGCCATCAAACGGATTGATGTCAATGAGGTGTGTTATTTAAAGGCCGAACAAAAGTATGTGGTGCTGCGTACTGCCGACCGCGAATACTTGCTGGAAGCCTCACTCGCAACACTCGAAAACGAGTTGACTGGACGTTATATCCGCATTCACCGCAATGCCTTGGTCAACCTGTACTTTTTGAGCGGCATTGAAAAGATACTGATGAATAACGGCGAAGATGCCGACTTTACCTGGGTCACAAAAATTCGTGGCGTGGATGATCGACTCCCTATTTCACGGCGCCAGCTGCCGCTGGTACGAGAAGCCTTAGAGCGCTGAACCAACCATACCGAGAGCCTGGTGCCATAGTCCTTCAAGGCTTAAGACTGACACGCGGCTCGGCATAACGGGTATAACGATCGGGCTGAATGATTTGGGTTGGCACGGGTACTGGTCGGCCATAGCCATAACGACGCACATAGACACTGGGCGGGCCATCATAAATCGGCCCACTGATTTTGTCTGGATTGCAACTGGCATCGGCATAGCTGCGGCAATATTCTGCTGTTGGCACACTCAAGCCTGGTGTATAGCCGGGATAAGCACCGGTATAACCACGATAACCAGAACTGACGTAATACGGAAAATGACTGCGACCTTGCTGCATGAGCCGATCTCGCTCCATGGTTTGCACCAGTCTTTTTTGGGCAATCACATAGTCGGGCACCGTAGAACCAGCACTGGAAGGCGTTTGCGTCGAGAAATTATCAATGTATGGCGACTCAACATCAACCATCTGTGTTTTTCGCGCATCAACAGTGGGCTGATCGCCATAATGTACCCTACCATTGGCATCCTGCCAGCGATAAACCGCCGACTGGGCAACAACACTGGTTGGCAGGTACAGGCTCAATAGCCAGAGCAATCCTGCCCATTGTTTGCAATCACGCATCAATGATCCTGATCCAGTAAACCTACACACAAAATAATCACCACAATAGTGCCCTGTTTTTTCACCAGTGACTGGATGGGAACATCGCGCTTGTCTGGTGTCAATGCTGCAGTGTCACTCAAGGTGTTGGACACTTCATCATCGGCATGCGAAAACAATTGCATCTGCGCACCCATCAATTCACAGAGTTCCTTGCAAATGAGTAAACCCAAACCGCCATTGGCACTCAATACCGCTTCATCATCCAACTTGGGCTGGATGGGTACCGCACGTTGCCGGTTGCTGATTAGAATGTTATAGGCATGAAAAAGTTCAGTCTGTTGCGCCTGGCTAATTCCAGGGCCACTGTCCTCCACCATGATACGCAACCATTGATAGGCCGATAAAGGTGCCATACTGTTGTCAGTGGCAGCCATCACATTGTTTTTTTGATGAGTCAACATTGCTTTCTGTAAAGCCTCAATTGGCTGTGCCAGTGCTGCTTCATCAGAATTTGAATCAAGCTGGTCAATACTGAAGCGGACAAAACCAGTCTGCGTAAAATGTGTTGCGTTGGATAATAAATTGGTCAGCAGTTGCCGTACCCTGACGGCATCCATCATCACACGATCATGCAAATTGGGCGAAACTGAAAAATTGAATGACAGACCTTTGAGTCGAGCCACGACATCGTATTCATCGGCCAAGGCAAAAAACAGTTCTTGCAGGCTGCCAGGTTTGAGATTTAAAGTGACTTTGCCCGACTCAATTCGTGAATAATCAAGTACATTGCCCAGCATCTGTTGCAAGGCCCGCACTGATGTTCTGAGCGAATCGGTCAATCGTGCCGGCTCACCATGTGGTTGATGATTATCAATATGTCGTTTAAGCAACTCCAGGGTATCGCGCATACTCGTTACTGCAGCGTTGACATGATGTGAAATGGTACGAATATATTGTGCGCGATAACTTGACTGGGCAGTTGCCAGATCGCGTTCATTGACAACGATCTGTTCCACCTGTTGACGACGCTTCACTTCGCGCGATAAGCGTTTATTCCAGAATAAGCTGATCAGCAAGACCAGCAACATGCCAACAACAACTGGCACAATCACGCTGCCCACTTTTCGCCATGACAAACCCGACTCATAAGTGGCCATCATCCATTTTTGTCGCATGGCAGCATGATCTGCACTACTGAATGAGTCCATAGCCTTATTGAGAATCTGAGCCAGCATGGGATGATCCTTGGCTGTAGCAAAGTACAGATCACTAGGCGCCGAGCGGACAATCTCGGCCACTTGCACCTGGCCCAGATATTTCTGACGAATCAGATTGTCCACCACATCCATATTGCCAATGGTGGCTTGCGTCTGATGATCGACCACACTTTGCATGCAAGTCGCCATATCGTCCATTTCAACGACTTCAATTGCCGGAAAGCGCCGCCTGATTTCTTCCAGATAAAAATGGTCACGTAACACGGCCAATTTTTTACCAGCCAGATCACCCAACTCAAAGACCGGTGCACTGCGTGGGTGTGTCACAATTACCGTGGGCGAGCTGTAATAAGGTCCTGAAAAATTCATGACATGCTCGCGCTCGGCAGAACGTGCGGCAGCGATCAAGATATGCACTTCGCCACGTTGCAGTTTTTGTAAAACCTGCGACCAGGTATCTCCGATCAGTTTTGAGGTTGGCAAGCCAAGACGATTTTCAATTTGCTTTAAATAATCAAATGCCATGCCTTGCGGATTCTGATCGATTGCCATGGCACTAAATGGCGCAAAAGCATTGTCATATCCGACAGTCAAGCTACCGATGCTTTTAAGATAGGCCTGCTCCTCATCGGTCAGTCGAATTTTGTTATTGGCTTGTTGCAAAAAATGAAAATAGGGCTGCCACTGAGATTCGATTTGTTGTCGTTCTTCCTGAGTCATCGAACTGATGACACGATCCATCAAACTCACGAGTTGTGGCCAGTCTTTGCGCACAGCAAAGCCAAGACGACTACTGGGCAAACTGAAAGTCGCGGCCAGCTCCAGATTGGAGATCATGAATTTTTCAATCTGGTAATGCGCCGTCACAAACAGGCCCGCATACACTTCGGCTTCACCACTTGCTACTGCGCGTAAAGCCTTTTCAGTCGTGTCATAGTTTTTGATTTTAATACTGGGAAAAAGCTCGCGCAGATAATCACCTGCCGCATATCCGCTTTCGATGGCAAAGGTTTTACCCACATAGTCTTCCAGCTGCGACTGGGGACTGGCAACCGTTTGGCCACGCGGCACAATGAGGGCCATGTCTGCCTGGATGAAGGGCTGAGTGAAAGTCAGATAGCTGGTTCTGGCAGATGTCTGTGCGGCTGCCACGACCATATCAGCATTATGGTCGCGTACGCTATTGAGGGAGTCCTCAAAGCTGTCTTGAACCCCTACCTTAAACTGTACATTGAGGCGTTTGGCAATTAATGAAAGATAGTCCATGGCAATGCCTTGGGCCAACTCCGCATGCTCATTTGTTGGACTAAATAGGGGTGGATAACCGCTACGATTGGCGGCGATTCGAATCACCGGATGCGCTGCCAAAAATTGCCGATCATCCTCATTGAGTACCAATTCAGGAACAATATTGCCACCGGGGATGACAGCCGGACTCAGCGAAATATGGGGATGGTGCAAGGGATTGGAATTAGTCACCACCTCGGCATGCGCCTGTGCCAGAATCACGCACAGGAACAGAATCACTGAAATCAAGCGAAGACAAAGGCTCATTGAAATAACCAAGATAGTTGGAGTTGGAAGGCAAAACAATGAACAACGTGAGTATTCGCTGATATCTGCTTTGATTTACCAGCAGACTTCAACTCTATCAGGCTGCCCCGATGATGAAATTTTGTTATATTCGATCATGTTACATTGTATTAAAAAGCCTCACGGGATTTTTAATGAATACTATTCATATCAAAAGGCATGCATGGGCAATCGGCTAACAAAAATCGTCACGCGTACCGGTGATGACGGGACGACAGGACTGGGAAATGGCCAACGAGTGCGCAAAGACGCGTTGCGAATCCAAGCATTGGGCGATGTTGATGAACTGAACTCGTATTTGGGTCTACTACTTTGCGAGGCTTTACCGGTGGCGGTGCAGCTCATTTTGGTGCAGATACAGCATGAACTGTTTGATCTGGGTGCCGAATTATCGATTCCAGACTACCGCAAATTGCAAGACTCACAGGTTGCTGCATTGGACGATGCCATCAATTTATTCAATGAACAATTGCCAGCGTTAAAGGAATTCATTTTGCCGGGCGGCTGCCGTGCTGCAGCGCTGGCGCATGTTGCACGTACCATCTGCCGCCGCGCCGAGCGACTGGTCGTTGCCTTGGCAGAAGTGGAACCGGTCAGCGAGCCAGCCCGGCTTTATTTGAACCGGCTGTCTGACCTGTTGTTTGTGATGGCGCGTTATCTCAATCAGGCTTTAGGTGACGGCGATGTACTTTGGCAAAATAAAAATACCCCCTAACTGTATTTTTTAAAGACCAATAAATACGCACTTGAGCAACAATAAATTAATGATACTCCATTAATTCATACATTAATCATCATCCCCACTGAGTACACCACCCAATAAACCACCGGCTGCCAGTCCAGGCAGACTACTAAAAATCCCGCCTTCTTCACGACCACCACTACCCGTTTGCGGTGCGGCTGCAAAAATCCGTGAAGCCAACCGTGAAAATGGCAAAGACTGCAATATGACCGTGCCTGGTCCGGTCAAGGAAGCGAGAAAGAGTCCTTCACCACCAAACAAGGCCGTTTTAACCTTGCCAACATATTGCACATCAAACGTGACCGTCGGTTCATAAGCCACCAGACAACCGGTATCCACCCGCAAGTTTTCGCCGGGTGCCAATACGCGCTGATGCATGGTGCCACCAGCATGAATAAAGGCCATGCCATCACCAGTCAGTTTTTCCATGATGAAACCTTCACCACCAAAAAATCCTGCCGACAATTTGCGTTGAAAGGCAATGCCTAATTGCACGCCACGGGCAGCACACAAAAAAGCGTCCTTCTGACAGATAAAGGTGCCGCCGATTTTGCTCAAATCGACCGGGATAATTTTGCCTGGATAAGGTGCCGCAAATGCCAATTTGCGCTTGACGGTGGCCTGGTTGGAATAAATGGTCGTAAACAACGACTCACCGGTCAGCAAGCGTTTGCCTGCACCGAGCAACTTGCCCATAAAGCCTGATTGAGTGGCCGAACCATCACCAAACACGGCGTCCATCTCAATCCCGGCCTCCATATACATCAAGCTGCCAGCCTCACCCACCATGGCTTCACCAGGGTCGAGCTCAACCTCAACATATTGCATTTCTGCACCGTGAATGACGTAATCGATGACATCCATCGCCATGAGTTTGCTCCTTGATAAAAGAAAATGGCACTCAACTGAGTGCCATTTTTAACAGATTCAGATGACAAAAGCTTGCGCATCTACTCCTGTATTTGCAACAGACTGATTAAACGTCCGCCTCTTCCTTTTCAGGTTGAGAAGGTGGGGAAGATTCGCCCTCCGCAAAACTGAGCACGATTTCTTCCTTGTCATCCAGATCCACCGTGACCTTACCGCCACTGACCAATTTGCCAAACAACAGCTCATCAGCCAATGCCTTGCGAATCATGTCTTGAATCAGACGTGACATGGGTCGTGCGCCCATCATTGGATCAAAACCTTTCTTGGCCAGGAAGGAGCGCAGTTTTTCGGTGAAGATCGCATCCACACGTTTTTCATGCAACTGTTCTTCAAGCTGCATGAGGAACTTGTCAACCACCCGCAAGATGATTTCCTCATCCAGCGAACGGAAGTTAATGATCGCATCCAGACGGTTACGGAACTCAGGCGTGAACATGCGTTTGATATCGCCCATTTCGTCACCCTGCTCGCGCTGGGTGGTAAAGCCAATGGTCGATTTTTGCATGGTTTCTGCACCCGCATTGGTCGTCATGATAATGATCACATTGCGGAAATCCGCTTTACGGCCATTATTGTCAGTCAACGTGCCATGATCCATCACCTGCAGCAGAATATTGAACACATCAGGATGCGCTTTTTCAATTTCATCCAGCAACAAGACGCAATGCGGTTTTTTGGTGATGGCTTCAGTCAGCAAGCCACCCTGATCAAAGCCCACATAACCGGGAGGTGCGCCAATCAGGCGCGACACCGCATGACGCTCCATGTATTCCGACATGTCAAAACGCAACAGCTCAATCCCCATGATGAAGGCAAGCTGCTTGGCCACTTCGGTCTTGCCAACACCGGTTGGGCCAGAAAACAGGAAAGCACCAATCGGCTTGTCAGTTTTACCCAAGCCAGCACGTGCCATTTTGACTGCCGCAGCAAGCGCTTCAATGGCGGCATCCTGACCAAAGACCACGTTTTTCAAATCACGGTCAATCGTTTGCAACTTGCTGCGATCATCCACAGAAACACTCTGTGGTGGGATTCGCGCAATCTTGGCGATGATGTCTTCAATCTCACTCTTGCCAATGGTTTTCTTTTGCTTGGATTTAGGCAAAATGCGCTGAGCAGCACCGGCTTCGTCAATCACGTCAATGGCCTTGTCAGGCAAATGACGATCATTGATGAACTTGGCTGACAACTCAGCGGCGGCTGTCAAAGCACTGGCTGAATACTTGATCCCATGATGTTCTTCAAAACGTGATTTCAAACCACGTAGGATTTGTATGGTTTGATCCACTGTCGGTTCTGCGACATCAATCTTTTGGAAACGACGAGCCAGCGCGTGATCTTTTTCAAACACACCACGATACTCAGTAAAGGTGGTCGCACCAATACATTTGAGCTGACCACTCGACAACGCAGGCTTGAGCAGGTTGGACGCATCCAACGTACCACCGGAGGCCGAACCCGCGCCAATCAATGTATGAATCTCATCAATAAACAAAACGCCATGCTGATGATCTTTGAGCGCCTTCAAAACGGCTTTCAGTCGCTGCTCAAAATCACCACGGTATTTGGTACCAGCCAGTAATGCACCCATATCGAGTGAATACACTGTTGCATTGGCTAAAATTTCCGGCACGTCACCTTGAGTAATACGCCATGCCAAACCTTCGGCAATCGCCGTTTTACCAACACCAGCCTCACCCACCAGCAACGGATTGTTTTTTCGACGACGACACAAGACCTGGATCACGCGCTCAACTTCGGCTTCACGACCAATCAATGGATCGATTTTGCCGTCCTTGGCCATCTGGTTCAGATTCTGGGTAAATTGCTCCAGCGCACCTTCTTTTTCGGCCTTTTCGGCATCACTTTCGGTCGCTGCTTCGGCAGTTTTGGCCGACTCGGTCTGCTGGGTCTTGGTAATACCATGAGAGATATAGTTGACGACATCCAGACGCGTTACACCTTGCTGATGCAAGTAGTAAACCGCATGGGAGTCTTTCTCACCAAAGATGGCAACCAGCACATTGGCACCGGTCACTTCTTTTTTACCATTGGAAGAAGACTGCACATGCATGATGGCGCGCTGAATCACCCGCTGGAAACCTAAAGTGGGTTGGGTATCAATCTCGCCAGTACCTGGTACCGTGGGTGTATTGTCAGCAATGTAGTGCTGTAAAGATTTTCTCAAATCTTCAATATTGACCGCACAGGCACGCATGACTTCTGCGGCCGAGGGGTTATCGAGAAGTGCGAGAAGCAAATGCTCGACCGTAATGAACTCATGCCGAGCCTGTCTGGCCTCGACAAAAGCCATATGTAAACTGACTTCCAATTCCTGAGCAATCATGCTTCCTCCATTACGCATTGCAGCGGATGACCCGACTGACGCGCGTGCGTTGTAACTAACTCCACCTTCGTTGCGGCGATATCCTTCGGATAAACACCACAAACACCTTTGCCTTCACGGTGTACCTGCAGCATGATCTGAGTAGCAGTCTCACGATCCTTGCTGAAATAGGCTTGAATGACCGCCACGACAAACTCCATGGGCGTGTAGTCGTCATTCAACAGCATCACCTCAAAAAGAGGTGGTGGTTTAACTTTGAGTTCCTGCTCTTCAAGAACAGGAGTGGAATCATTTTCATGGCTGGTGGCCATAGGCGGTTTCAAAAAAATTCAGAAAGTTAATAATAACTGGATACCATCATACTCGCTCATATGAAGCAATAAAATGGGATTAGAGCGTGAAGTTCTACCCACTCTTTCATATGCCATACCATATGGACAAGATAGTGACGCTTTACTTCATTTCAAGCACTTCCTGTGCCAAAACATCTAAGATCTGATTAATTCAGCCAGGCAATTGGCTTAAACGATGCGATAAATTGAATCCTTAGACACCTATTTAAGGCGTATTAGTGGATTTTTCAAGAAAGAAATCGCCTTATTAAAAACTTGAAAACTTTTGATTCATCCGTGTTTTCACTAATAAAAAGCACTTGACTAAAAAAGCGGTTCAGCAAACAATGCCCAACAAGTATCCATGTCTTGTACAAGGACTTTATTTTATTTGTCTGACATGATGCGAGTTAAGGATTACGTCAGATTTGATTGACGTTTTTTGTATTTTTTTAGAAAGACAGTTTTATGGCAACAGGTACAGTTAAATGGTTTAATGACTCCAAAGGATACGGCTTCATTACACCAGACGAAGGTGGCGAAGATCTTTTCGCACATTTCTCAGCAATTCAGATGGGTGGTTTCAAAACCCTGAAAGAAGGCCAGAAGGTTAACTTTGAGATCACTCAAGGTCCTAAAGGCAAACAGGCATCAAATATCACCGGCGCTTAAGACTGGTTTTATATATCGGAGCAAGTATTTCATAAACAAAAACCCCGCAATGCGGGGTTTTTGTTTATCCATCATATAAGAACCAGACGAATCACTTCGTCCGGTTTTAAATCACATGTGGTCAATCATCACTTGCCCAAAACCGGAGCAAGATACTTGAGTCGCCCCTTCCAGCAGTCGCGCAAAGTCATAAGTGACTTTCTTGGATAAAATCGATTTTTCCATCGAGCTGATGATCAAATCAGCAGCTTCAGTCCAACCCATGTGCCGCAACATCATTTCAGCAGACAGAATTTCTGAACCAGGATTAACGTAATCCTTCCCAGCGTATTTTGGCGCAGTTCCGTGAGTCGCTTCAAACATGGCGATGGAATCCGACAAATTGGCTCCTGGTGCAATACCAATACCACCAACTTGGGCAGCCAGCGCATCAGACACATAGTCACCATTCAAATTCAGGGTAGCAATGACACTGTACTCTGCTGGACGTAACAGAATTTGCTGCAAGAAAGCATCCGCAATGGAATCCTTGATGATAATTTCCTTACCAGTTTTTGGATTGGCAAATTTGCACCATGGACCACCATCAATCAGTTGCGCACCAAACTCTTTTTGCGCCAAGGCATAGGCCCAATCACGGAAGCCACCTTCGGTGAACTTCATGATATTACCTTTATGAACAATCGTAACGGATGGTTTGTCGTTGTCGATCGCATATTGAATGGCCTTGCGAACCAGACGCTCAGTACCTTCACGTGATACTGGTTTGATACCAATGCCAGACGTATTGGGGAAACGAATTTTTTTCACACCGAGTTTGTTGGTTAGAAAAGCGATCAGTTCTTTTGCCTTATCTGATTCTGCTTCAAATTCGATACCGGCATAAATGTCTTCCGAGTTTTCACGGAAAATCACCATATTGGTTTTTTCAGGTTCTTTCACTGGAGAAGGCACACCCTTAAAATACTGGATTGGACGCAAACAGACATACAAATCCAGCTCTTGGCGCAAAGCAACGTTCAATGAACGGATGCCACCACCAACCGGTGTTGTCAGAGGGCCCTTGATGGAAACCACGTAATCCTTGAGTACTTTCAGCGTTTCTTCTGGCAGCCAGACATCTGGGCCATAAATCTTGGTGGATTTTTCGCCTGCATAAATTTCCATCCAAGCAATTTTTTTCTTGCCAGCATAAGCTTTAGCAACTGCTGCATCGACAACCTTGATCATCACGGGTGTGATGTCCATCCCGGTACCATCACCTTCAATGTAAGGAATAATTGGGTTGTCTGGAACATTCAATGAGAAATCAGCATTGACTGTAATTTTCTCGCCTGAAGGAGGCACCTTGATATGTTGATACATTTCCATCTCCATGGATAAGCGTTGATGAAGGCAAGCCGTCCGACACTGTAAGTCGTGCTCTACAGATATGGCTTGATTGTAAACCGGCTACCAAGCAATATCAGGGGTATTTTCCTGTAGAAACTAACAGTATTCATGTCGTTGACACACAGTTGCCTAAGGCTAAGTCTTATATAAGACACAAGACTTAGCCTTCCATATTATGCATTAAGATTTCACAATAAGCCAGCAAAGCAATGACAATCCTCGCTCTCAACAAACCCTTTCAGATGATGAGTCAATTCTCTGAACACTCAACCCGTGCCACTTTGGCCAATGTGATTACTCAGCCCAATGTCTATCCAGCCGGACGTCTGGACGCTGATAGCGAGGGTTTGTTGATTTTAAGCGACATGGCAGAAATCATCACCGCCGTCAGTTCTGCCAAGAAAAAACTGCCCAAAACCTATTGGGCACAAGTTGAAGGTGAAATCGATTCGAATACGCTGAAAACTTTATGCAAAGGAGTGGATTTGGGTGATTTTGTAAGCCGACCTTGTCAAGCCACGCTACTGGATACGAAACAGGTTGAAGAGCAACTATGGCAACGAACACCACCCATTCGGGTACGAACCAGCATCCCAACCAGTTGGCTAGCAGTGGTTCTGACCGAAGGGAAAAATCGTCAGGTACGGCGCATGACAGCAAAAATCGGCTTTCCGACGCTACGTCTGGTGAGAGTCCAAATTGGCATACTGAATCTTTTTGATCTTAATCTGAATCCAGGCGAATCATGCCCGATCAGCGCAGCCATGCTGGGTCTAAAATAGTCGTCAAAAGTATGACTGCAGCTGAACCGGTTTATTTATACGCGTTCGAACCCCGCTTCTATCAACCCATGTCAACATGACCCAACTATGAAGGATGCCAGCATACTGGCCTAGAACAATGCTCAAAAAAATCATTTGCACCGTATTGACCGGATTCACTCTCAGCCTGGCGGCGCAAGCCCAAACCGTCATGCCAACCGAATTACCAACTAAACAATTAAATGTCGGGATCCATTTGATTCAGGCAGAAGTTGCTCAAACCTATGCACAACGTGCCAAGGGACTGATGTTTCGTGAAACGATGGGCAGCAACCAAGGTATGGTGTTTGTTTTTGACAAGAAAGAAGCTTCTTGCATGTGGATGAAAAACACGCTGATCCCTTTATCAGTGGCTTTTTTGGATGATGATGGCACGATCCTGAATATTGAAGATATGCAGCCACAAACCGAAACTAACCACTGCGCACGCGCGCCAATGCGTTACGCGCTGGAAATGAATCTGGGTTGGTTTAAAAACAAGGGAATCAAATCAGGCAGCAAGATTGCGGGTTTGCCTGCCTATCAGTAGAAATAAAAACGCGCTGTCGTTGCAAACAACAACAGCGCGTCAGTGATAAGCTGGAACGGACGTATTAATGACGGCCGTAAGTATCCTGAAAACGCACGATATCGTCTTCGCCCAGATAACTACCGGACTGCACTTCAATCAGCTCAAGCGGTACTTTACCGGGGTTTTCCAGACGATGTTTTTCGCCCAGCGGAATGTATGTCGACTGGTTTTCACTGAGTAACTGCACTTTTTCGCCACAGGTCACTTGTGCCGTACCAGTCACAACAATCCAATGCTCGGCACGGTGATGATGCATCTGCAATGACAAACAGGCACCTGGATTGACCACAATACGTTTGACCTGGAAGCGCTCGCCATTGTCGATGGAGTCGTAATAGCCCCATGGACGATAAACCTTGCGATGCAATTTGCCCTCGCCGCGGCCAGAACCTTTGAGTGCTTCGACCAGTTTCTTGACGTCTTGTGTACGCGATTTATCTGCCACCATGACCGCATCGGGTGTTTCAACCACCACAATATTGGTCAACCCGACCGTCGCCACCAATCGGGACGTGCTGTACACCAGGCTGTCCCTGGTATCGTGCAACAGCGTATCGCCGCGTGCGGCATTGCCGTTCTCATCTTTGGGTGCGACATCCCAAAGCGCATCCCAGGCACCAACATCAGACCAGCCAGCGATCATGGGCACGACAAACAAGTCGATATCGGGGCCATCCGTCTGAGTAATCTTTTCCAATACGGCGTAATCAATCGAGTCTGATGGGCAAGCCAGAAACGTGGCTTTATCGACACGGTAAAAGTCGGCATCTTTCTGGCCCTGAGCGTGTGCCTTTTCACAGGTGCTGGCAATATCGGGACGAGTAACCTTGATAGCCGCCAGCCAAACCGAGGCACGCATCATGAAAATACCGCTATTCCAGGAATAAGCGCCGCTGGCCAGATAGGATTCGGCCGTTTTGAGATCGGGTTTTTCAACAAAACGCTCAACCAACTGTGCACCCTGCTGACCAGCCTCAACCGATTTGATATAGCCGTAACCGGTTTCGGGCCGAGTCGGCACAATGCCAAAAGTCACGATCCCGCCATCCGCCACAATGGGTAATGCCGACTCAATCGTTTTACGAAATGCGGCTTCGTCGGTAATCACATGATCCGCAGGCATGACCAGCATGGCGGGATCATCTTGCATAACAGCAGACAAAGCCGCCAGGGTCAACGCCGGTGCAGTATTTCTGCCCGCTGGCTCCAGGATAATTTGCTGTGCCGGCTGACGGCTCTGGCGCAGTTGTTCTGCTGTAATGAAACGGTATTCTTCGTTACAAACAATCAACGGTGGCAACAACTCGGTCTGAATACCTTTCAGACGCGCCACGGTTGCCTGCAACATGGACTGCTCACCCACCAAGGGCAAAAGCTGCTTGGGATAAGTCTCACGAGAAAGTGGCCAAAGACGGGTACCGGACCCACCGGACAAAACAACAGGAAGTAGCTTCATGGAATGCGGTTTCTAATTCAGGCTTGAAAGAATCGATAGTATCGAACAATTATGAAAATTGGCACATGGAATTACTGCTCAATAACGCAGGCTTGTTGATTTTGCGACAACGATTCGTCACGGATCTTGCAGGCAAAGTCACAAAACCAGTCATGATAGCAAGCAACAAAAATATACTGGCTCCGTGTATTTTTAAAGCATGTTTAAATAAGCACTTTAGCACCGTATATTTAAATATACTCCATCAAAAATGATCAATGAGCGGCTTTTTCCCAATATTACAAAGTCTTTTGCCAAAACAAAGCCGTGCCTGCAGCGTCATCCAACTGATACGCCTGAAAACCAAAATGGCGATACAACTGTTGCGCGGCCTGGTTGCCTGACAACACTTCCAGCGTCAATTTGCAGCAATCCAACTGACGCGCCGCGACCTCCACAGCGGCTAATAGCTGCCTGGCAATCCCCTGCCCGCGATAGGCCGGATGTACGGCGATATCATGAATATTTAGTAATTCACGACCACGAAAAGTGGAAAAACCGCGAAAGGCGTTGACCAGTCCAACCGGTTCCCCGCCAATCCATGCCAACCAGCTCATCGCCGTAGGAAATGCAGCAAGCTGGGCTGGCAAAGTCTGTTTGACCGATTCAGCCAGTGGCGCATGCCCGCCCATTGGATCTTGCGCATACATCTCCAGCAAACTAATCAGGGCTTGCGCATGCAGTGGATTTTGGTAATCAACTCGCTGAATCAGAACCGACATAGAGTGTAAGGTGTTGACTATGAATGAAAAAACCCCCGACCAGCGGGGGTTTGGCTTGGCTGATCAAAAAATATGATCAGGCCAGATTTTTAGCAGCAAAATCCCAGTTGACCAGCGCCCAGAATGCTTCCAGATATTTTGGACGAGCATTGCGGTAGTCGATGTAATAAGCGTGCTCCCAAACATCGGCAGTCAGCAAAGGCTTGTCGGCACCTGTCAAAGGTGTGGCGGCATTGCTGGTGTTAACGATGTCGAGTGAACCATCGGCTTTTTTCACGAGCCAGGTCCAACCAGAACCAAAGTTACCAATGGCCGATTTGGTAAAGGCTTCTTTGAAGGCATCAAAAGAACCCCATTTGGCATTGATGGCATCAGCCAGCGCGCCAGTTGGCGCACTGCCACCTTTTGGTGACAGGCTATGCCAGTAGAAAGTGTGGTTCCAAACCTGGGCAGCATTGTTGAAAATGCCACCGGATGATTTTTTAACGATATCTTCCAATGACGCTGTTTCAAACTCAGTACCTGGCACCAGGTTGTTGAGGTTGGTCACATAGGTCTGATGATGCTTGCCATAGTGAAATTCGAGTGTTTCTTTGGAAATATGCGGTGCCAACGCATCCAGTTCATAAGGCAATGCGGGTAATGTATGTGCCATGTTGATTCCTATTATGTGTGTTGATGGGGCAAAGCTGACCAGATATTCATTTTTCGTATTTGCCGATTCTAGGGCAGATGCTGCGACTGCGCAAAGACTGGTTTGGAAGACCCTTATATTTTCTCGGCATTAAGCCAATGCTGATTGACAAGACAATTTAACTACTTTGATCGCCGCCCAATTCCGGCTGAATTGCACCAGTGGTAATACTGACCTGCCCTTTGGCAAGCCGAATCGCCAGCACGCCGCCCGCTTTAATATCAGCAGGTTTACGCACCACGCGACCATCTGGCAATTGCACAATAGCATAGCCACGTTCCAGCGTTTTTTGCGGATTTAATAACGCCAGTTTGGCCGATAGTTCAGACAATTGCGCCTGCTGCCTTTGCAAATTGCGCTGCATCTGCTGACGTAATTGATTAGTCTGCAGCACAACCTGTTGCCTGACCGGTGCCAGATTGGGCCGGCTGCGTTGATAGCGATGACTCAATCGCTGCCAACGTAGCACTGCATCAGCCAGTCGGGCACGCTGCAACTGCTGTAGGCGATGCCCCCATTGCAGGATTTGCCGGCGCTGTTCAGCCACGCGCGCCGACGGTGGTTGCAGGCGTCGCGTTGCGGCATCTAATCGCTGCATCCGTTGTTGCAGGCTGCGCATCATCCACAATGACAAAGCCCGTTGTTCGCGCTGCACTGCGGCCAGTAAGGTATCGCGCGCAGGAGTGGCCAATTCAGCCGCCGCTGTGGGGGTAGGTGCCCGTAAATCGGCCACAAAATCGGCAATCGTGAAGTCGGTTTCATGCCCCACCCCGGCAATCACCGGAATCTGGCTCGCCACCAAGGCACGGGCCACGACTTCCTCATTAAACGACCATAAGTCTTCAATACTGCCACCACCACGACACACCAACAACACGTCCACCTCAGCACGTGTATTGGCAATCTGAATTGCCTTGGCGATTTTGTCGGCCGCATCGGCACCTTGCACCGGCGCTGGATAAATGATCAAAGGAATATGGGGTGCGCGTCTGGCCAAGGCGGTCAAAATATCGCGCAATGCGGCCGCTTGTAAGGAGGTGACAATCCCGATCGCCTTCGGAAAACGCGGTATGGGACGTTTACGTTCAGGCTCGAATAATCCCTCAGCTTCCAATTTAGCTTTCAGTTTAAGAAAAGCTTCGTACAAATTGCCCAAACCGGCCCGCCGCATGCCTTCGACGCTAAGTTGATAATCACCCCGCGCCTCATATAAAGTCACTGTGGCGCGCACTTCCACCCTGTCACCTTCTTTGGGTTGAAAATCAACATGCTGAGCGCGCCCGCGAAACATCACACCGCGCACCTGCGCGCCGCTATCTTTGAGTGAGAAATACCAATGACCACTCGCCGCGCGTGTAAAGTTGGAGATTTCGCCGCTGATCCACATCAGGGGAAAATGATTTTCCAGCAAGCGTGCCGCCTGACGATTCAGGTCGGAAACGCTGATGATCGTTTCATGACTGGACATGGAAAAACTGATTGAGAAATTCGGTAGCAGCAATACTAAACCGATTGAGCACACTTGCAATGATCTCTGAAAAAATCATTGCCATCTTGAACATGACCAGTGAAATTCAATAGCGCTTGGTCAGCGTCATAGCGTCACCACTACGCTGCATATCCATCCGATTGAGAAAGCTCATACCCAATAGCACGATAGGCTGACTGGCCTCCGACACCGAGGCTTCCACCTGATAAAGCTTGATCGGTCCAACTTTGACGCTATCCAACATGACACGATAAACCCGTACTGGGCCATTGGCAGTCATGCTGTAACCCACTGGCGCTTTTTTCAGGTTCACACCCAGGCGCACGGCATCACCCATGCCCATATAAATCATGGAGGCACCGGTATCCACCAAAAATGTGACGGTACCACCATTGATTTGCCCCTGGGTCATGAAATGGCCATTACTGCCAGCACTCAATGTGACACTTTGCTTGCCGCCAGCAGCTTCATCCTTATCATCAGTAGTTGAAGATGGACTCGCTGCCATGGTCTTGATGGCCGCACTACCCACTTGCAGGGTTTGACGCTTGCCGCCAGACTCAATGACTGCGGTATTGTCGGCAACGGCAACCAGCTTGGCATTACCGATCATTTCACCAATCGCATAGGTTTTAGGATTGGCACCATCGACTACCAACACCGCCTTGTTGGGGAAGACCCCCACTAATGCAATATCAGCGGCCCATGCAGACGAAGTCAAGAAAATCGCCCCCACCAATCCTGCCAAACAATGCCGCAACATAAGGTTAGTCTCGAAAGTTATTGAATGCGAGCGGCGCTTCACTCACATCTTTTTTCAATAAGGCCATGACTGCTTGCAAGTCGTCACGTTTGGCACCCGTGACGCGCACCGCATCACCCTGAATACTGGCTTGCACTTTCAACTTGCTGTCTTTAATCAGCTTGACGATTTTTTTGGCCAGATCACCCGACACACCATGTTTGATGGTGATGACTTGTTTGAGCTTGTCGCCCCCGATTTTCTCAATCTTGCCGTAGTCCAGAAAACGGACATCAACATTACGCTTGGCCATTTTGTTGAGCAATACTTCTTTCACTTGCCCGAGTTTGAAATCATCATCGGCATAGGCGGTCAGTTCGCGTTCTTTTTGTTCAACACGGGCGTCGGAGCCCTTGAAATCAAATCGCGTGGAAATTTCCTTGTTGGCCTGTTCGAGGCCATTTTTCACTTCAATCATATTGGCTTCAGATACAACGTCAAATGATGGCATGCGATCCTCCTAATAAAATGCTGAAGGGATTGTAGATGATGCCAGCAATCTCAAACCACTGTCACAGACAGATTTGCCAGCAGAATGCCTAGCATTTCTTATAATTGCGGCATGACTTTATTTTCCAGCCCACATGACGCGCCCGATGAACTGATTATTCAGCGCGATATTTCTCTCAAGCCCTTCAATACTTTTGGCCTGGATGCCACGGCCCAGTACTTTGTGTCGATCGTCGATGAGCGCCAGTTTGACCAGCTCTTCTATCACCCATTATTCAATAGCGAACCGCATCTGGTACTGGGTGGCGGCAGCAATATTGTGCTCACTCGTGACTTTGCAGGCATGGTGGTGCATATCGCGCACCAAGGTATCAATGTACTCGATGAAGATGAAACCCATGTGTTGGTGGCCGCCGCCGCCGGTGAAGTCTGGCATGATTTTGTACGCACCTGCCTGGAACGTGGCTGGTATGGTCTGGAAAATCTGGCCTTGATTCCCGGCACCGTGGGGGCCGCGCCAATTCAAAATATTGGTGCTTATGGCGTTGAAGTCGAAAGCACCTTTGACTGCCTGATTGCCTTTGATACGGCCACCGGCTGTTATGTGCATCTGACCCATGAACAATGTCATTTTGGTTATCGCGACAGCATTTTCAAGCGTGAGGCCCATGACCGTTACGTGATTCTGGAAGTGGCATTCAAGCTCTCTAAAATACCCAATATCAAAACCACCTATGCCGATGTCGAACGAGAATTGACCGAACAAAAGATTAGCCAACCGACACCCAAAGATGTGTTTAATGCGGTTTGTGCCGTTCGTCAGCGCAAATTGCCTGACCCGACCGTGATGGGAAACGCGGGTAGTTTTTTTAAAAATCCGGTGGTCAGTTATGAGCAATACCGGGAAATCGGCACATTGCATCCGGGCATTGTGCATTACCCACAAAAAGATGGCACGGTCAAACTCGCTGCCGCCTGGATGATTGATCGATGTGGCTGGAAAGGCCAAAGCCTGGGCCAGGCCGGGGTCCATGCCAATCAGGCATTGGTGCTGGTCAATCGCGGCGATGCACGCGGTGAAGAAGTGTTGGCACTGGCCAATGCGATTATGACCAGTGTTAAAAATCGCTTTGGTGTCTTGCTGACACCGGAACCTGAGATTCTTTAAGCTATTGATGGAATGACTGACTGAAGTTACGGCTGGCAATCGCCAGCCGCTTGATCAAGCAAAATGACAAACGTAGTCCAGCAGTTCCAGGGTTTCAATCTCAAAACTACTATTGCCCGGCACAGAAAATTGCTGACCACCTTTGTAAGTTTGCCAGTCGCTCTCACCCTTGATGCGAATTCGGCATTTGCCACCATTCAACTCCATGATTTCTGGCGCACCAGTATTAAAAACCAATGCACTGGGAAAAATTACACCCACTGTTTTTTTGCTGCCGTCAGCAAACACCACCGTGTGGGAAATGCATTTTCCATCAAAATAAACATTGGCCTTTTTAACAACAGAAACATTATCAAATTGGGCAGTGGCAGTCTGGGTCATGATTAGAATCCAATAAGCGTGAAAAAATCAGCATTATTTCAGGCCGCAGGGAACTTGGCTACATTACAATCCTTTCGACTTTACATTTATTCAACTTTCACGACATCAATAAACCCAATTGGGGAGGCCACATGAAAATCAAATCCGTCCTGTCTACCGTATTGATGACCAGCCTCTTGGCTGGTTGCAATTCCACCATGCCAATCAAACTTGGCGATGAAGGTGCAAAAACCACTGCTACAGGTTCTGCTGGTGGTGCAACGGCGACCGGAGAAAACAAACAGTTGGAAAAATGCGATAAAACTCTGGGCACCCTGGCTTTGCAAGAAGACGTCAATCAACCTTGGTATTACCAGCTGACACACGATTACCGTTTGCCATCGACAACCAAAATTCTGCGTTTGTTGATTCAACAATCCAACTGCTTTGTCGTGGTCGAGCGTGGCAAAGCGATGGCCAATATGCAAATGGAACGTGCTTTGATGGAATCCGGTGAAGCACGTGGCAATAGCAATATGGGTAAAGGCCAAATGGTGGCAGCCGATTACACGATGGAACCCTCCATTACCTTCAACAACAATGATGCTGGCGGCGTCAAAGCTGGCCTGGCCAGCTTTGGTGGTGTATTGGGTGCCGTTGCAGGTGTGGCTGGCAGTCTGAAATTCAAAGAAGCATCGACCATGCTGACCATGATCGACAACCGCTCTGGCGTACAGCTGGCCATTGCCGAAGGTAGTGCCAGCAAAACCGACTTCAGCCTCTTTGGCGGCCTGTTTGGTGGTTCTGGTGCGGCTGGTTTAGGTGGCTACACCAACACGGCTGAAGGTAAAGTAATTGCCGGTGCCTTTACCGATGCCTATAACAATATTGTTAAAGCCGTGAAAAACTACAAGGCACAAACTGTTGAAGGTGGTCTGGGCGCTGGCGGTACATTGGGCGTGTCAGGTGGATCAACACCTGCCTCCCAAAAAGTAGATCAAGCCAACAGCAAGAAGAAAAAATAAGCCAGCCACCTTATCTGACCGGACACGACAGCCGGTTGGATTGACCAGCAAAAAAGCCACTCAATTGAGTGGCTTTTTTATTGATACTACCAGGCAGTACCAGCTTATTCATAGAGCAATAAGCTGCTCAAGTGCATAAAATAAAGGTTGTGGGGCGACATTAAAATACCCCCCACCCAATATGCATTTACACCCAATCAGCCACGCTTGTTTTTAGCATTGGCAGCAATGCGCATCCGCAAGGCATTCAGTTTGATGAAGCCACCCGCGTCAGCCTGGTTGTAGGCACCACCATCATCGTCAAAGGTTGCAATGGTCTGATCAAATAACGTGTCCTTGGAATCACGCGCCACCACAATCACATTGCCTTTGTAGAGTTTGAGGCGCACCCAGCCATTCACATTGGTTTGGGTATGATCAATCAGCACCTGCAATGCACGTCGCTCGGGGCTCCACCAGTAACCGTTATAAATCAGGCTGGCGTAGCGTGGCATCAGATCATCTTTCAGATGCGCCACTTCGCGATCCAGGGTAATCGACTCAATGGCTCGGTGTGCCTTGAGAATGATGGTGCCGCCCGGAGTTTCATAGCAGCCCCGTGACTTCATGCCAACATAACGATTTTCCACCAGATCAAGGCGGCCAATCCCATGCTTGCCGCCCAGCTCATTGAGCTTGGTCAGCACTTCGGCAGGTGACATGCGCTGGCCATTCAGTCCGACGATGTCGCCTTTTTCAAACTCAACATCAAGATACTCAGCGGCATCAGGCGCAGCCTCGGGGCTCACCGTCCAGCGCCACATGGATTCTTCAGCCTCGGCAGCCGGGTTTTCCAGATGACGGCCTTCAAAACTGATATGCAGCAAGTTGGCATCCATGGAGTAAGGCGCGCCACCCTGCTTGTGTTTCATATCAATGGGAATGCCGGCCTTTTCGGCGTAGGCCAAGAGTTTTTCGCGAGACAAGAGATCCCACTCGCGCCATGGCGCAATCACCTTGATGCCAGGGCGCAAGGCGTAGTAGCCCAACTCAAAGCGCACCTGATCATTACCTTTACCGGTAGCGCCATGAGAAACCGCTTCAGCACCAACCTGGTTGGCAATCTCGATCTGACGCTTGGCAATCAGTGGCCGAGCGATCGAGGTACCCAACAGATATTCGCCTTCATAAATGGCATTACTGCGAAACATGGGAAACACAAAGTCGCGCACGAACTCTTCACGCAAATCATCAATGAAAATATTTTCTGGTTTGATACCCAGCTGAACCGCTTTTTTACGTGCTGGCTCCAGCTCTTCGCCCTGACCAATATCAGCAGTAAACGTCACCACTTCGGCCGAGTAATTATCTTGCAACCACTTGAGAATCACCGAAGTATCCAGACCACCCGAATAAGCCAGTACTACTTTTTTAAAATCGCTCATAGTTCAATCAATCAAAACAAGAATTAAAGTTTGCCCAACAATAGATATTCCATCAGCGCTTTTTGGACATGCAAGCGGTTTTCCGCTTCATCCCAAACCACGGACTGTGGCCCATCCATCACTTCAGCCGCTACTTCTTCACCACGATGCGCTGGCAGGCAATGCATGAACAAGGCGTCCGGTTTGGCCGCTGCCATCATTTCTGCCGATACCATCCAATCCGCAAAAGCCTTGAGACGAGCATCGTTTTCAGCCTCGTAGCCCATGCTGGTCCAGACATCGGTCGTAATAAGATCAACACCTGCACAGGCATCCAGAGGCTTGTCAAATTCGGTCATGACAGCCTTTTCTTGAGCCGAAATCAGCGCATGATCAACCTGATAACCACGCGGTGTGGAGACATGCACCTTGAACCCAAAAATGGCACCTGCCTGCAACCAGGTGTAGAGCATATTATTGGCATCACCGATCCAGGCGATTGTTTTACCGGTGATATCACCACGATGCTCAATCAGCGTGAAGATATCGGCAAATACTTGGCAAGGATGATATTCATTGGTCAGGCCATTGATGACTGGCACCCTGGAGTGCGCGGCAAAACGCTCAATAATGTCCTGACCAAAAGTGCGAATCATGATGATGTCGCACATCCGCGAAATCACTTGCGCTGCATCTTCTACCGGCTCGCCACGCCCCAATTGCGTATCACGGGTATTGAGATAAATCGCCGAACCACCCAGTTGATGCATCCCCGCTTCAAACGAGAGTCGAGTACGGGTTGAGTGCTTTTCAAAAATCATCGCCAGTGTGCGATCATGCAGCGGATGATAAGTCTCGTATTGCTTGAAGCGCCGCTTGATGAGTAGCGTGCGTTCAATCAGATAGCGATATTCATCAAGGTTGAGATCCTTGAATTGCAGATAATGTTTGAGCGTCATATTGAAATCGGAGACAGGATTGCAGCCTGACCTTCCTCATTGACCGAGAAATTGTCGAATAATCGGAACCAGCGTGTCAATCAGCAAATCAGCTTGTGTCTGGGTGAAGATCAACGGTGGCAACAGCCGAATCACACTATCGGCAGTGACATTGAGCAAAACCCCCTGTTCACGCGCCAAGGCCACAATTTCGGCACAGGGCTTGATCAGCTCAATACCAATCATCAAGCCTTTACCACGAATTTCCAGCACGCCCGGTACATCAGCCAACTCTGCCTTGAAACGCGAGAAAAAGTGTTCACCCAGATCCGCTGCATGCTGCAACAGACCATCTTGCTCAATCACAGCAATGGTCTCAAGCGCGGCGCGCATAGCCAGTTGATTACCGCCAAATGTGCCGCCATGATTACCGGGCTTGAAGGTTTCAGCCGCAACACCACGCGCCAGAATGGCACCAATCGGCACGCCCGAACCCAGGCCTTTGGCCAATGGCATGACATCGGGCAAAATGCCAGCCCATTGATGGGCAAACCATTTACCAGTGCGTCCCATACCGCACTGCACTTCATCAATCATCAGCAACCAACCATGTTCATCACACAGTTTGCGAACTTCACGCAAATAATCAGTGCGTAGCGTGTTGATGCCACCCTCACCCTGAATCGCCTCGACAAATACCGCAACAACATTGGGATTGGTTTTCGCTACTCGCTCAATTGCAGTAGCATCATTAAACGGTACGCGCACAAAACCCGGCACCAAAGGCTCAAAACCTTTTTGAACTTTGACGTTACCCGTTGCAGATAAAGTAGCCAATGAGCGTCCGTGAAAGGCTTTTTCGTAAACCACAATTTCGGGCAAGGCAATACCTTTATTGTGGCCATAAAGACGCGCGAGCTTAATAGCCGCTTCATTGGCTTCCAGACCAGAATTGCAAAAGAAGGCGCGCTCCATGCCCGACAAGGCCGCCAATTTTGCCGCGAGTTGCTCTTGCATTGGCATGCTGTACAAGTTGGAGGTATGAATCAACTTGCCGATTTGATCCGTCAAAGCTGCCACTAGCCCTGGATGATTGTGCCCCAAAGTGTTAACCGCAATACCGGACAAGGCATCCAGATAGCGTCGCCCCGCCGAATCCCATAACCAAGCGCCTTCACCATGCGTAAAGGCGACGAGTTGCCTGATGTAAGTCGTCATCAGATGTGGTTCAAAAGGCAATTGAGCGGCAGACATTCATACTCCGGCACAGAAAAAGTGCATATAAAAACAATATGGCGGCCGTCCATCAGCCGCCATCATCACTATCACCTTGGATTTTAAGGGATTAAGACCATTAATGCGAACGATTTCACAATTTTGACCAGTCGGTGAAACACCCAAAAAAATCTTGCAACGCACAAACCACATTGCAAAAAATTATTTTACTTTATGAATAGCCAAGACAGTTTTACAATCGGACACTGCCCGATTTGTGCAAGTGCAGTCACATGACTGAACCGGCAGCACCTGGGGAACCAACTCCAATAAACTCAGGGACGTCTTTTTTATGACAACCACCAGAAAAGAATTTCTTATTCAGGGGATCACCGCCGATGGCAAAACCTTTCGCCCCAGCGATTGGGCCGAGCGGCTTTGCGGTGTGATGTCACAATTTCGACCAGAAGATGCCGACCCACATCACCACCTGAGTTACTCGCCACTCGTGCGCCCCACCTTGGTTGGCGGCGTAAAGGGGGTGATTGTCGATGAGAAATTACGCGATATTGAACCCATGGCGCTAAGCTTCGTACTCAGTTTCGCCAAAGATAACGGCCTGCAAGTCAGTGAAATTTGCTCTTTACCTGACGCGCCACCGAAAAACTGAAATAACAGACCGTCCAGCACGCCTCAAAAAAGTGCACGCTTTAAAAACGCATCCTCAGACGACAAAAAGCGGCACATCTTTACAGATATACCGCTCTAGCACTTCCCGGATCAATCCGGAAAAAACACTCAATTAGGCTGACAGTGCCTTGATGGCTGCTGACAAACGACTCTTGTCGCGTGACACCTTATTTTTGTGCACGATTTTTTTATCAGCAATACGATCAATGATACTGACCGATTTTTGGAAAACTTCGTTAGCTACGGCTTTGTCACCAGCAGCAATTGCTTTGCGCACCGCTTTGATGGCGGTACGCAATGAAGAATGGAGGCTAGAATTGTGCAAATTTTGTTTTACCGCTTGGCGGGCACGTTTTCTGGCTTGTACTGTATTGGCCATGGATTTTCCTTGGAGGTGACGTATCGCCTGTCTGTCAGAGCAATCCCGTCAAATGCTAAAAATTATTCGAAGCCCATCATTCTATATCCTAAATAGGCAAATAGCAAGCCATACGATATCGGCATGAAATAATGCAAACGCCGCCTTAGAACTGGGACTTTGCTCGAATCCAGCACATATAATTCTTGTATGAATTTACTCAAAGCCCTCTTTACTGTTTCTTCCCTTACCTTACTGTCTCGTATTACCGGGTTAATCCGAGAAACACTCATCGCCCGCACTTTTGGCGCCAGCGCGATGACTGACGCGTTTAACGTCGCATTTCGCATCCCCAACTTATTGCGAAGACTGTTCGCAGAAGGCGCATTTTCTCAAGCTTTCGTGCCCATTTTAGGTGAATACCGCGGCCGCCAAGGCGAAGCCGCAACCAAGGAACTGGTTGACTCAGTAGCCACCGTAATGGTCTGGATTCTGTTTGGTGTGTCGTTGCTGGGCGTACTATCGTCAGGCATTGTCGTAACCGTTATCGCAACGGGATTTCGTAAAGATCCTCAGGCCTTTGATGCTGCGGTATTCATGACGCGGGTGATGTTTCCGTACATAGGTTTTATTTCACTGGTAGCCCTGGCTTCCGGCATTTTAAATACCTGGCGCCAATTTGCGATTCCAGCCATCACCCCGGTATTACTCAATCTCTCATTCATCTTCGGTGCCATTTTTGTGGCGCCATACATGAGCACACCGATCTATGGTTTGGCTTTTGCAGTCATGGTGGGCGGCATGATTCAACTTGCCATCCAAATACCGGCACTCGCTCATATTGGCATGTTGCCGCGAATTCACTGGAACGTTTTGGCAGCCTTGGCCGCACCGGGCGTATCGAGAATCGTCAAACAAATGGGACCCGCTGTCTTGGCGGTTTCCGCTGCACAACTGTCCTTGATTATCAACACCAATATTGCTTCACGACTGCAATCCGGTAGTGTCTCATGGCTCACCTTTGGTGATCGTTTAATGGAATTTCCGACCGGTATGTTGGGTGTGGCACTTGGTACCATCCTCTTACCCAGCCTGACCAAGGCTCATGCAGATCAGCAACCCCAAGAATATGCGCGCTTATTGGACTGGGGATTACGCCTCAGTTTTCTGCTCGCATTACCAGCTGCAGTTGGACTAGCCACATTTGGCATACCCATGACCACAGCTCTATTTCATTACGGAAAGTTCTCGGCCAATGATGTTGAACAGACGCATTTGGCGCTAACCGCCTATGCCGTGGGCTTGCTTGGGCTCATTCTCATCAAGATTCTGGCACCCGGCTTTTATGCCCGACAAAATATCAAAACCCCCGTCAAGATTGCGCTTTGCGTACTGCTGACAACACAACTTCTCAATTTACTTTTTGTCCCAATCTTTGCACATGCCGGCCTGGCCTTGTCGATCAGTATTGCGGCATTATTGAATGCCGGCCTGCTGTTTCGCGGCCTTTATACCCGCGGCATCTATCGCCCTTCCGCTGGCTGGCATTTGTTTTTCTGGCAGTTGCTTGGCGGCAATCTGATGCTGGCCGCCACGCTGTCAATCTGTTCTAGCCAATTTGACTGGATTGCCCTGCAAAGCACGCCCATGATGCGCCTCTTGTTACTTTTTGCATGCGGCATTGGCGGACTAGGGATTTATTTTTTGAGTTTGATGGTGATGGGTTTGAAATTATCTTTTTTTCGTCGTAAGGTGAATTGAAACTCGGTTCATCATTCAATATCGTTAGGCACGGATCATGCGAATTGAATCCTTGTACTCCAAAGAAAGGTTGAACTCATGAATCCAATCGATTACTTTGCGATGCTGGTCTCCGATGACAACACCATTCCCCTCACGGAAGCCGCACTTTCTCTGGCCCAAGATGCCTATCCAGATCTTGATCTGCAAGAACAGCTGGATGTCATTGACGCTTTTGCCTGCAAATTAAAAAAACGCATTCCAGCTGACGCGCCTGCCGTTAACCGATTGCGCATCCTCAATCAATTTTATTTTGACGAACTCGGCTTTGCCGGCAACATCAATCACTATCATGAGCCAGATAACAGCTATCTGAATCGCGTTCTGGAAACCCGTCGAGGCATTCCGATTTCTCTTGCGATCATCTACATGGACATTGGTCAACAGATTGGTCTATCGCTGCGCGGAGTATCATTTCCTGGCCATTTTCTGGTCAAACTGAAGGTCAATTCGGGAGAAATTTTTCTTGACCCTTTCAATGGCGTCTCACTGTCTAAAGAAGCGCTGGAAGACAAGCTGATTCCTTATTTGGAGGATAGTCACGTCACCATTCCTCTGCAGCAATACCTGAGTGCAGCCGGATCACGAGACATCCTGGTGCGAATGTTGCGCAATCTAAAAAACATCTATCTGCAAAGCCGGCGCTGGGAAAGATTGCTGGCCATTCAGCAACGTCTGGTGATTTTGTTGCCAGACTCAGTAGAAGAAAAACGTGACCGTGGGCTCGCCTATGCCAATCTGGACTTCTTCAAGCCTGCGGTAGAAGATCTTGAAGTTTATTTGGCTGCACGCCCAACAGCAATCGATGCGAAGACCTTACGCGAGCAATTACCCGCGTTAAAACAATCTCGCAAAAAATTGAGCTGAATCAGATTGGTCTATTCTTAAGACTACCTATTCTAAAAATTCAAAATTCAGATAACAATAAAAAAACCGGCCACCCTTATCAAGTGGCCGGTTAACAGAAAGCATCTGTTTAGGGATTAATCATCAGCATAGATATCGCGATCTTTCGTTTCACGGATAAACAGTGTTCCGATCACAAAAGTCATTAATGCAATGATGATTGGATACCACAAACCGTAATACACATCCCCTTTCAAGGCAACCAGAGCAAACGCTGTGGTTGGCAAGAGACCACCAAACCAACCGTTACCAATATGGTACGGCAGCGACATGGAAGTATAGCGGATGCGAGTTGGGAACATCTCAACCAGCATGGCAGCGATCGGACCATAAACCATGGTCACATAGAGTACCAAGATCGTCAGTAGCAACAGAACCATTGGTTTGTTGATTTGAGTTGGATCAGCTTTGGCAGGATAACCAGCGGCTTTGATAGCCTCGCCAAAAGTTTTACCAAACTCATCTGCCTTGGCTTTGGCATCAGCTGCTGCCAAGCCAGTTGCAGTATAGCTTTCAATGCTTGTGTCACCAATCTTGATAATGGCTGGTGTGCCTGGGGCAGCAACTTCATTGGAATAGTTCACTGAAGCAGCAGCCAGTTTAGCCTTGGCAATATCGCAGGATGAAGTGAATTTTTTGGTACCAGTCGGGTTGAACTGGAATGAGCATTCGCCAGGATCCGCTACAACAACGACTGGCGCTTTAGCTTGTGCAGCTTCCAGAGCTGGGTTGCCATAGTGTGTCAAGGCCTTGAAGATTGGGAAGTAAGTCAAGGCAGCAATCAGGCAGCCAGCCATGATAATGGGCTTACGACCAATCTTGTCTGACAATGTGCCAAACACGATGAAGAATGGCGTACCCACCAACAGTGACAAAGCAATCAGAATGTTAGCAGTAGCACCATCGACTTTCAGTGTTTGTGTCAGGAAGAAGAGTGCATAGAACTGACCGGTATACCAAACAACCGCTTGGCCGGCAGTCAAGCCAACCAAAGCCAGAATGACGATCTTGAGGTTTTTCCATTGACCAAAAGATTCAGTCAGTGGTGCCTTGGATGTTTTACCTTCAGCCTTCATTTTTTTGAACGCAGGAGACTCATTCATCGACAGACGAATATAAACCGAGACAGCCAGGAGCAGGATCGACACGACAAACGGAATGCGCCAGCCCCAGTCAGCAAAAGCTTCTTCACCAACCGCAGTACGGGCACCCAAAATCACCATCAGTGACAGGAACAGACCCAATGTAGCGGTGGTCTGAATCCATGCTGTGTAAGCACCACGTTTACCGTGCGGTGCATGTTCGGCCACATAAGTTGCGGCACCACCATATTCACCACCCAGAGCCAGACCTTGCAAGACGCGCAGGCCAACCAGAATCACTGGCGCAGCCACACCGATGGACGCATAGTTGGGCAAGCAACCCACAATGAAGGTGGAAGCACCCATGATCAAGATAGTCACCAGAAAGGTGTATTTACGACCGATCATGTCGCCCAGACGACCAAACACCAAAGCACCGAAAGGACGGACGATAAAGCCAGCAGCAAAAGCCAGCAAAGCAAAAATGAAAGCAGTATTTGGATCCACACCAGCAAAGAACTGCTTACTGATAATGGCAGCCAGTGAACCGTATAGATAGAAATCGTACCACTCAAAAACTGTACCGAGCGACGATGCAAAGATCACCTTTTTTTCTTCGGCGGTCATTGCAGTCGATACCTTGTTTGGCATGACGTAGGCCATAGTTGTCTCCTCTTGTAATAGTTCCTATGAATATAGGAATGGGGCGATTCTGGGAGTGCAAACTTACTGTGCTCTGACGTAGAACTTACTTTGCGCTTACTCCACCCCCTCGGAATTACCCTTAAGCAAAAGGAGTATTTAAATTTAACCTTTAAATACGCACCCAAGAGTAGTCATATTTGCATATACAACTACCTAGTATGCAAATTAAAGCATGTCATCAAAATTTATAGTGGTGCGAATTAGTTTGAATCTGACCGTAAATAAAGTGCCGGGCAGCTTGGGATCATTGATTCTTGGATTAGGGATAACGCTGATCGTCGCGTCATGTTGTGAGGTAATTTCTTTGACAATCGCCAAACCAAGACCGCTGCCATCGGCGCTATTACCCAGTACTCGGTAAAAGCGATCGAACACGAGTTCACGTTCCGCTTCCGGAATGCCTGGACCCGAATCTTCAACCTGTAAAAGACAATAATGAATCACATCGGTGCTCGTGTCATCACCCACTTCATCCAGCAACCTCAATGTAACCTTGCCACCCATGGGCGTGTAGCGCAACGCATTGTCCAGCAGGTTTTTGATCATCTCGCGCAATAGGATGGCGTTACCCATGATGATCTGCGGCATCGGCGCGTCTTCAAATCCCAAGTCAATTTGATGATCAATCGCAAAGGGCACGGCATCCATCATGGCATCACGCGCTACTTCAGCCAAATCCAGTGGTGCCATCTGCTGAATCGACCCAGCCTGATTTTCTGCCTTGGCGAGGGCCAATAGTTGATTAATCAAATGCGTGGCGCGCTGGGTGCCATTGGAGAGTTGCGTCAGATTACGATGAATCTCACCAATGTCACGTTCCCGCAATGCCAATTCGGCCTGCATCCGCAAACCTGCCAAGGGCGTTTTCATCTGGTGCGCCGCATCGGCGATAAACCGTTTTTGCGTGGTCACGTTCTGCTCCAGCCGTTGCAGCAGATCATTGAAGGAGTCGACCAGTGGTGCCACTTCTTCGGGTGCCTCGCGCAAATCAATGGGACTCAGGTCATCCGGTTTACGCGCACGAATCCGGTATTGCAATTCATTCAAGGGCTTGATGCCACGTGACAGACCAAACCATACCAGCACCACTGCAATGGGCAAGATCACAAACTGTGGCAGGATCACGCCCTTGATAATTTCATTAGCCAATTGGCCCCGCTTCTCAAGTGTTTCACCCACTTGTACCAGGACGGGTTTATTGTTGGGACTAATGGGTGCGGCACCCTTGATTTTTTTAAGATCAACCCAGGTATAGGCAATCCGAATATCGTTACCACGCAGCGTTTCATTGCGAAACTGCACCAATCCTGCGACCGGCTTGTCTTCTTCCGGTGGCGCAGGCATTTCCTGATCGCCGCCCACCAACTCACCCTTGTAGCCTTGTACCAGGTAATAAATGCTGTCGGTATCATCCGCCCGCAAAATCTCCCGCGCCGGGATCGGTAACTGCAAAACCACATGACCATTGATCTCGCGCACTTGCTGCGCCAGCACGGTCACACTGTCATTAAGTGCATGATCAAAGCGGGCATTGGCAATCGATTTGGCAATGATGTAGGTCACCGCAATACTCATCGGCCATAACAATAACAGTGGCGCGAGCATCCAGTCCAAAATTTCACCGAATAAAGAACGCTGCGTTGGCTCGACAACGTCGTTGGCGACGCTGCCAGTCATATTACGAACAGTCTCGCTGACTGTATCTGTGACAGCCGCCAATGGCGAAGATGGTCCGGCCATATCAGCCTTTTACCTGCAGAGGACAGGATGACTCAGGATGTGGCTTCACTCGGTCCAGTTGCCGCAGGAGGTTGAATTTTTTCAAGGCAGTAACCCAAACCACGCACTGTCGCAATGCGTACACCGTCAGTTTCGATTTTCTTGCGTAAACGATGAACGTAGACCTCAATCGCGTTATTGCTGACCTCTTCGCCCCACTCACACAAATGGTCTACCAACTGCTCCTTGGAAACCAGCCGGCCGGTTCTTTGCAGCAACACTTCGAGCAAACCCAGTTCACGCGCAGACAGATCCAGCATCTGCTCATGCAGATAAGCAATTCGGCCCACCTGATCAAAAGTCAGCGGCCCATGTTTGACCACCGAACCACCACCACCCACACCACGACGTGTGAGCGCGCGTACCCGCGCTTCCAGCTCCGACAAGGCAAATGGCTTGGCCATATAGTCATCAGCACCCAGATCAAGACCCTTGACGCGCTCCTCCACACTATCGGCCGCAGTCAAAATCAACACTGGCACCATCGACCCACGGGTTCTCATGCGCCGCAATACCTCCAGTCCGGACATCTTCGGCAAGCCCAGATCCAAGATCAACAGATCAAACTGATGTGCCGACAAAGCCAGATCCGCATCCGAACCTGTTTTAACATGATCCACCGCATAACCGGCATGCCTGAGTGAACGGGTTAAACCATCGGCCAGTATATGGTCATCTTCGGCAAGCAAAATTCTCATTTAGTCCCCCCAACTCCTCTACACCGATAGTGTATCGTGCAATTTCTAAAAAAGAAGCTTGCAAAACATACTGTTTTTTTATACAGTTACATCCATTGAGCGACATACCGCTTTTTCACTATTTTCTCTCATCACTGGATAATCTCACATGAACGACATCTCCCGCCCACATAGCAACATGAGTTCCGAGAAAAACAAGGCTTTAGCCGCCGCATTAGCGCAAATTGAAAAGCAGTTTGGTAAAGGCTCAGTCATGCGCATGGGCGAAAATGAAGTCGCTCAAGATATCCAGGTGGTTTCTACCGGTTCGCTCGGACTGGACATTGCATTGGGTGTTGGCGGCTTGCCACGCGGTCGGGTTGTGGAAATTTATGGTCCAGAATCATCTGGCAAAACTACCCTGACGCTGCAAGTCATTGCCGAAATGCAAAAGCTTGGCGGTACCTGTGCCTTTATTGACGCCGAACATGCACTGGACGCGCAATACGCCCAAAAACTGGGTGTCAATCTGCAAGACCTGCTGATTTCTCAACCAGATACAGGCGAGCAAGCCTTGGAAATCACCGACGCATTGGTGCGCTCCGGTTCAATTGACCTGATCGTGATCGACTCGGTCGCCGCGCTCACACCAAAAGCCGAAATTGAAGGCGATATGGGCGACTCCCTCCCCGGTCTGCAAGCACGGCTGATGAGTCAGGCACTGCGTAAATTGACGGGTTCCATCAATCGCACCAACTGCATGGTGATTTTCATTAACCAGATCCGCATGAAAATTGGCGTGATGTTTGGCTCACCTGAAACAACGACAGGCGGCAATGCACTCAAGTTTTACGCTTCGGTACGTTTGGATATTCGCCGGGTAGGCAGTATCAAGCGCGGTGACGAAGTCGTTGGTAATGAAACCAAAGTCAAAGTGGTTAAAAATAAAGTTTCTCCTCCCTTTAAACAAGCCGACTTCGACATCCTGTACGGCGAAGGCATTTCACGCGAAGGCGAAGTCATTGATCTGGGTGTAATCGCTAAAGTCGTGGATAAATCAGGCGCCTGGTATGCCTACAATGGTGAAAAAATTGGCCAGGGTAAAGACAATGCTCGCGAATTTTTGCGTGCCAACCCGGAGCTGTCGCGTGAGATTGAAAACAAAGTACGGGTTGCCATGGGCGTTGCTGAAATGAACACCTTCGCACCCAGCCCGGAAGAACTCAAGGAAGCAGAATAAGCATCCGTGCTGCGCTGACAATCCTGCTACGCCATGGTAGTACCCAGCCTTAAAGCTCGTGCACTGCGTTATTTATCGCAGCGTGAACATAGTCGGCTTGAGCTACGGCGCAAATTGGCAAGGCATACCGAAGAACCTGATACGCTTGATGCCTTGCTTGACGAACTGGAAACAAGGGGTTGGCTGAATAGTCAACGCTTTGCTGAAAGTTTCATTCATCGACGCGCCAACAAACTGGGCACCAGCCGTATCCTCGCCGAACTGAAGCAACATGCCATTGGACCGGACTTGCTTGGTCAGGCACAACAGGCTTTACAAGGATCCGAAATGGCAAGAGCCCAAGCCGTCTGGCAAAAACGCTTTGGTGAGTCGGCCAGCTCCGCGCAAGAGCGTGCCAAGCAAATCCGCTTTCTGCAAAATCGTGGATTCAGCCATGACATCATCTCGCAAGTCTTAAAATACCGGATTGCACATGAGGAAAGTTGAGCTGTTACGACTTCAGTGACGCCATCATCATAGTGCACTGCAAAATTTCTAGGGTAAGTACTAGTCATATGCTAAAATTTTCTAGTTAAGTGGGAAGTTATTCCATTAGAAGCACCGGAAAACCATCGCTCTCATAAGAAAAACCCTCAGGCACATAGACCTGTCCCAGCCCTAAGAATTCTGTTTTGCATCTTGTGGATATATTCCCAACTAGCGCTGTCTGTCTACTAAAAATAATTAGGCACGGCATTACCGACTGAGCACGTTAAGGCATTTACCTGGCTGATTGTTGGAGACACAGACACCGAGGTTTTATCCCACCATTATGTAACGTCTTTTTCGAGGGAGTAGTGCATGAAAATTCACGAGTATCAGGGTAAGGAAATCCTGCGCAAATTCAATGTGCCAGTACCGCGTGGCATTCCGGCTCTGACTGTGGACGAGGCCGTCAAAGCTGCCACCGAACTGGGTGGCCCGGTATGGGTTGTCAAAGCCCAGATTCATGCTGGTGGCCGTGGTAAAGGCGGCGGCGTCAAAGTGGCCAAAAGCCTGGAACAGGTCAAGGAATATTCCACGAACATTCTGGGTATGCAGCTGATCACGCATCAGACTGGACCAGAAGGCCAAAAAGTGAATCGTCTCTTGATTGAAGACGGCGCAGACATCAAAAAAGAATACTATGTTGCCGTTCTGACTGACCGCGCCACTCAAAAAGTCGCCGTGATGGCTTCCAGTGAAGGTGGCATGGACATTGAAGAAGTGGCCCATTCAACCCCAGAAAAAATCCTCAAAGAATTTGCTGACCCACTGACCGGCCTGACCGACGCACAAGCCGAATCCTTGATGCGCGGTATCGGCGTGCCCGAAGCCTCACTGGCACAAGCCCGTGATGTCCTCAAAAATCTGTATCGCTGCTATATGGAAACAGATGCTTCCCTGGCCGAGATCAATCCGCTGATCCTGGAAGGCAATGGCAACATCAAGGCTCTGGACGCCAAATTCAACTTCGACCCGAACGCGCTGTTCCGTCATCCAGAAATCGTGGCCTATCGCGATCTGGACGAAGAGGATCCTGCCGAAGTCGAAGCCTCAAAATTTGACCTGGCCTATATCAGCCTGGACGGCAATATTGGCTGTCTGGTCAATGGCGCTGGTCTGGCCATGGCGACCATGGATACCATCAAACTGTTTGGCGGCGAACCTGCCAACTTCCTCGATGTGGGTGGTGGCGCTACTGCCGAAAAAGTGACTGAAGCCTTCAAGATTATGCTCAAAAACAAGAGCGTACAGGCGATTCTGGTCAATATCTTTGGCGGCATCATGCGCTGTGACACGATTGCTGAGGGCGTCATCACTGCCTGCAAAGCAGTCAATCTGTCCGTGCCACTGGTAGTGCGCATGAAAGGCACCAACGAAGAACTCGGCAAGAAAATGCTGGCTGAGTCTGGTTTGCCCATCATCGCTGCCAATACGATGGCTGAAGCTGCCGAAAAAGTGGTTGCCGCTGCTGCCAAATGATTCTGATTGGCGCTGCTTGCCTATCAGCGCGGTGCCAGCTCAACACATTGAGGATTTAACATGTCGATTCTGATTAACAAAGATACCAAAGTCATTACCCAGGGTATTACTGGTAAAACTGGCCAATTTCACACCCGTGGCTGCCGTGACTACGCCAACGGCAAAGCTGCTTTTGTCGCAGGTGTGAATCCTAAAAAAGCTGGCGAGGATTTCGAAGGCATTCCTATTTACGCCAGCGTCAAAGATGCCAAAGCACAAACCGGCGCTACCGTTTCCGTGATTTACGTACCACCAGCTGGCGCTGCTGCCGCCATTTGGGAGGCTGTCGAAGCCGATCTCGACTTGACCATTTGCATTACCGAAGGCATTCCTGTTCGTGACATGCTCGAAGTACGCAACAAAATGAAAGCCAAAGAAGCCGCTGGCGGCAAGAAAACCTTGCTGCTTGGTCCTAACTGCCCTGGTCTGATTACACCTGAAGAAATCAAGATTGGCATCATGCCCGGTCACATTCACCGCAAAGGTCGGATCGGCGTGGTTTCACGTTCTGGCACATTGACCTATGAAGCGGTTGCCCAGTTGACCGAAATCGGTTTGGGTCAATCCAGCGCCGTTGGTATTGGCGGTGATCCGATCAATGGCTTGAAGCACATTGATGTCATGCAAATGTTCAACGATGATCCTGACACGGATGCCGTCATCATGATTGGCGAAATTGGCGGTCCAGACGAAGCCGAAGCCGCCATGTGGTGTAAAGCCAATATGAAAAAGCCGATCGTTGGCTTTATCGCTGGTGTGACTGCACCTCCCGGCAAACGCATGGGTCATGCTGGTGCGCTGATTTCCGGTGGTGCTGATACAGCCGATGCCAAATTGGCCATCATGGAAGAATGTGGCTTCACAGTCACACGCAATCCATCTGAAATGGCCAAGCTGCTCAAAGGCCTGCTGTAATCAGCATTGGCGTTTAGCCACTTGATAACGGCATCATGGTTCGCCATGATGCCGTTATCATTTTGACTCAAAGCTTTTTCAACACCTAAAATATACTTACCCAGTGTATTATTTATAGACCAATAAATAAGCACTTAAGCGGTATAAAATTAATCATACTCCCACTTTAGGCTGTAAAAATGCTAGCCCTGTTTACTGAACCCGGTTTCTGGATTGCCCTGTTGAAAATCATTTGGGTCAATATTTTGCTCTCTGGCGACAATGCGGTCGTCATCGCTTTGGCCGCCCGCAATCTGCCCCCAAAACAACAACGCCACGCCATCGTTTTTGGTAGTGCGGCCGCTATCGTTTTGCGCGTAGTACTCACTTTGTTTGCAGTACAACTGTTGCAACTGCCTTACCTGAAGGTGGTCGGCGCACTGTTACTGCTCTGGATTGGCATTCAGTTACTGCAACCCGCAGACAATGATAGTGATTTGCATGCGCATGACAGCGTATTTGCGGCAATCCGTACCATTCTGATCGCCGATCTGGTCATGAGCCTGGACAATGTCATTGCCGTTGCCGGTGCAGCCGACAGCGCACCCGAAGCCTATCAATATGCGCTGCTGATTATTGGCTTGGGCCTGTCAATCCCGCTGATCATCGTAGGCAGTAGTATTCTGTTGAAAATCATGGATCGTTTTCCTGCCATCATCACTGCTGGCGCCGCCTTGCTGGGCTTTGTAGCGGGAGAAATGATTGTGACAGATCCAGCCTTGGCCCATCAATTTGACCATTCGCTGGACTACACAGTCAGCATTGGCGGTGCCATTTTGGTTGTGGTGGTGGGTACCTGGTTGGCCAGTCACAAAAAAAAGTTGTCGCCGTGACGCGGTCGCTTTAACAAATTGGGGCAAACCATGAGCAATTCAGTCGACTTTGCCCGCATCAGCTTGAATTGTAACGATATAATTGGCCGATATTGCTGAGCATGACAGCCTTAGTGGCTGCTGATGACAGCCAATCCTTCATGCGCAATAAAGGTGAAAAAGATCGCTAGCTCCACCGCAACCCCACCTCATGGCAGCTCAACCTGGTATCGCTCCGATCGGTTCCTTGCCGTTATTGCAATGGTGCTGGTTTTGCTGGTGTATTTCACCACCGACCTGATTCAAAGCCTGGAACGCAAAGCTTACGACCTGGCCGTCAGCTTCTCTGGCAAAACACCTTATTCCGACCTGGCTGTCATTGCCGTTGACGATCGCAGCATCAGCAATATTGGTCGCTGGCCGTGGAGCCGCGACGTCCACGCCAAACTGATCGACAAGCTCAACAAAGCCGGTGCCAAACAGATTGTTGAAACGGTCTTCTTTTTTGAGCCACAAGCCGACCAGGGTCTGCACTACATCGAACAACTCGCCCTGTTGCAACAACAGGCTGAACAAAATGATCCTGCACTGGCACAAGGAAAAATGGCTGAAATCATTCGAGAAGCCAAACAAACACTCGATGCAGATAGTCGTCTGGTGACCAGCATCAGCAATGCAGGCAATGTCATTTTGCCCAACGTCTTTGATCTGCGTGCCTACCCCAACCAGACCACCACCGACCTGCCCGACTTTGCTCGCCAGGCTTCATTCAATGACAATAAAGGCAAAACCTGGGTGCTTCAGGCTACGGCGGTACAGTGGCCGTTGAGCTCATTGGCCCAGGCTGCTGCGGGTATTGGTCATCTTAATGCGCTGCCCGATAAAGACGGCACCTTGCGCTCGGAGCCACTCCTCATCGAATATCAAAATCGTTTTTACCCTTCGCTAGCCATGGTATCAGCCATGAAAATCATGGATATCAAATTGAGTGATCTCAAGCTTGACTGGGGTAACCGCATCACCATGGGTAAACAGGTGATTCAAACTGATAGCGCCATGTCCATGCTGACCCGGTTTTATCAGGATCGGACACGTCGACCAGCGTTCTCTGTCGATTCATTTTTTGATGTTTACAATGATGCCATTCCCCAATCCAAGTTTGCCGGCAAAACTGTCTTGATTGGTGCGACCGCCTCCGGCGTCGGGACCAGCCAGATCACGCCAATTTCATCGGATATGCCCCCTGTACTGTCGCTGGCGCACTCGATTTCCACACTCGTGCAAGGCGATAATTTAGTCGCACCAGGATGGGGCATCATGCTTGAATGGGGACTTGCTGTTGCCGCCCTGGCCTACTTGGCATTGGCCTTGCCGCAACTCACAGCCGCTCGCGCAGCCACTATCACCTTTGTCTTCACATTGGGCTTGTTGGTGACCCATCACTTTCTGATCAGCCAGCAAGGCCTTTGGTTACCGATGATGCTGCCGGTTGTCATTTTGCTGGTTGGCCATTTGCTGCTCACTACCCATCGCTATCTGGTGACCGAAAAAGGCAAGCAACAGTCCGATGCCGAATCTGCCGAATCCAATCGCTTGCTGGGTTTGGCATTTCAAAGCCAAGGACAGCTCGACATTGCCTTTGACAAATTTCGGCTTTGCCCGATGGAGCCCCGATTGATGGAAAATCTCTACAATCTGGCCAGCGATTTTGAGCGCAAGCGATTGTTCAACAAAGCCTATTCCGTCTACGCCTATTTAACCGATCACGACCCCAACTTTCGGGATGCCAAGGAAAAACTGGATCGAACCCGCCAGCTATCAGAAAGCATGGTGTTTTCATCAGTTAACTCACTGGCCAAGACCCAGGTACTGCTTAATAATCATTCTGGCATGCAAAAGCCCATGCTGGGACGCTATCAAATTGATAAAGAAATTGGCAAAGGCGCCATGGGAGTGGTTTATCTTGGTCAAGATCCCAAACTGAATCGTCGGGTGGCCATTAAAACGCTGGCTTTAGGCAATGAATTTGATGGCGAAGAATTGGAAGAAGTCAAACAACGCTTTTTCCGTGAGGCTGAAACTGTCGGTCGACTGCACCATCCCTATATTGTGACAATCTTTGATGCAGGCGAAGAAGAAGACCTGGCCTATATTGCAATGGAATTTCTGCAAGGTGAAAGCCTCTCCATTCACACCCGCGCTGACAAACTGTTACCACTCAAGACGGTGGTAGATATTTGCTCAAGAGTGGCTGAGGCCTTACATTATGCACATACCAAACATGTGGTGCATCGTGACATCAAACCGGCCAATATTATGTATGAAGCAGCAACTGATACCGTCAAAGTCACTGACTTTGGCGTCGCCCGCATTACGGACTCGACCCGCACCAAAACCGGGCTGGTATTAGGCACACCGTCGTACATGTCACCCGAGCAATTAGCGGGAAAACGCATCGATGGCCGTTCTGATCTGTTTTCTCTCACAGTCAGCCTGTATCAGCTCTGTACCGGTAAACTGCCGTTCATTGCCGAATCCATGACGCAACTGATGTTTAAAATTGCCAATGAAACACCCGCTGACATTCGTAAGTCGGTTGAAGGCATTCCGGAAGAATTGGTTGCCATCATCGAAAAGGGTCTGGACAAATTACCCTCACGCCGTTTTCAAGACGGTGAGGAAATGGCATTCGCCTTGCGTGAAGTCATGAATCGTTTACCTGATTACACAATCTGAACATGCCCCACAAACTTAAACTCGAAATTGCCAGCGTGACCGATATCGGTCTGGTAAGACGCGGCAATGAGGACATGATCGGCCATCATGAAGCCAGCGGGCTATTTGTGCTGGCAGATGGCATGGGCGGCTACAACGCTGGGGAAATTGCCAGTTCCATGGCGGTTGAAGGTCTATTAGAGGCCCTGCCCCCCGAACTGGACAAACATGATTTTCAAAGTTCGAGTGATTCATTACATGAAATCCTGACCAAAGGCATTGAATCAGTCAATCTCTCCATTTTCAAGGCAGCCCAATCTGAAACCAAATACGCAGGGATGGGCACCACACTGGTGGTCGGTACCTTTCAGCATGGCTACATCACCATCGCCCATATCGGCGACAGCCGTGCCTACCGTCTGCGCGATTTTCGGCTGACCCAATTGACTCATGATCACTCACTCCTACAAGAACAGATTGATATTGGCCTGTTGAGCGAAGATCAGGCGCGTCAATCGCCGCACCGAAATTTAGTGACTCGCGCACTCGGGGTCGAGGCCAATGTGTTGCCTGAAATTCATGACCATACCGTACGCAATGGTGATTTATTTTTGTTTTGCTCTGATGGCCTCACTGACATGATCAATGACGAGAACATTGCGCAATTGCTGCTGGATGGTCAACAGCCGGGCGTGATTCCGCCCCCTTCGGAATCGGCGCCATCGGTGCAAACCATGGTCAATCGATTATTGCAGGCAGCACTACACGCTGGTGGTGACGACAATACTTCCATCATTTTGGTCCGCGTGATTGAAACGCCACCATCACTGGTCAGAACGACACCTAACCTGGATGCTCGTAGCATTTTTGCGCGTATGCTGAGTCGACTGAAGTAATATCGAGGTATCGCCTCTGGCACTTTTTATAAAAGGCTGCGACAATCTGTAACAACTTTTACATTTTAGAGTTCCACAATTAAGGGAACCAGTCGATTTTGGGGCTGTTTATAATCCGAGTGGGCTATAAACAAACACAAGTCAATGAGACAAGGCTCGGACAGGTGATATCGACGTGAAATCACCGTCAATAAACTGTCGTAACACCTTGTTTTTCCAACCATATAAAGAGTTTAGGTAAATTAATGGGAAAGTTGATTCTTTCACTTGACGGGATTGTCCTCAAGGAAACACCCATCACCAAAGAGCGCACCACAATCGGTCGACGCGCTCATAATGATCTGGTTATCGATAATCTCGTGGTCAGTGGCGAACATGCGGCCATCGTCACGATCATGAACGATGCTTTTTTAGAGGACATGAACAGTACCAATGGCACCTTGGTCAATGGGCAACCGATCAAAAAGCATTTTCTGCAAAACAATGATCTGATTGAAGTTGGTAAATATAAAATCAAATATATTGCCGAATCCAGAACCCAAACCGGTATTTTTGATAGTGCCAGCCGCGCCAGCGCAGCATTGACCAACTCGGGTCGCTTCAAGGTAACGCCGCCGATTCTTGGCAATAATGACAGCTATCAGGCAACCCAAAAAATTGAACCCGGTAGCAATATGCTCAGGTCTGGCAGTCATCTGGCATACAGTAATACCAATACCCAGACTGTTGCACCGTCCATTTTTGGTAACACCGTATCTGGCGCGCCAATCAGTAATGGTCCACGCGCGATTATTCGGGTATTAAATGGCAAAAACTTTGGCAAGGAATTAGAGTTCAACAAAGCGTTGACCACCATTGGGCGACCTGGTGTACAGGTAGCGGTCATTACCAAAAGACCGCAAGGTTTTTATATCACGCATGTTGAAGGCATCAATACACCTGTGGTCAACAATCAGCCAATCGGCGCCGACCCTGTCAAACTGAATGATCACGACATCATCGAATTGTCTGGCACGCAGATGGAATTTTCCTACAAGGTTTAATCCGTTTGATTAACCGCATCCGCCAGCTTTGGGGCGAACTACGCTGCTCTCCTGGCAGGGAGCGGTTGCGCGGCCAAATGGCCACACAGTTGCTCAACCGGCACTGGCCGCGCTATCTGATTGGCATCACGCTGGTCATTTCCCTGCTTTTGCATGCAACTGGCTATGGGCCCTGGATCGTTGTTCAAAAGCTGGAGCAATGGATTTATGACTCCCGTCTTGTGGCACTTATGCCGCAATCACGCGATCCACACATCGTCATTTTAGACATCGACGAAAAAAGTCTCTCTGAATACGGCCGCTGGCCATGGTCCCGCAATAAACTGGCCAATCTGATTGAAACGCTGTTCGAGCAGCAAAAAATTGCACTACTCGGTTTTGATATGGTATTTGGTGAACCAGATACCAGCTCAGGGTTGGCAACACTTGAATTGCTGGCACAAAAAGAGTTTGTCAATGTGCCAGGCTTCAGAGAAAAGCTCAATGGTCTCAAGCCACAACTTGACTATGATGCCCAGTTTCGTGAAGCATTAAAGAAATACCCGGTGGTACTGAGCTTTTATCTGACCAATACTTATCAATCCGATATTTTGCTGCCTTCGGTAATTGATCCGATTACCCAAGAAGCAACCAAGTCCACCATCTACAGTAGTGGTCGATTGCCCAACTCGGTACTTCCTTCCCAAATCTTTGAAGATACCGCCATTCATATTGCTGAATGGGATGCTTATCGTGCCAATTTGCAGGAATTAGGCGATGCCTCTTTAGGTGCTGGATTTTTCAACCCTATTGTGGATCCCGATGGTAAAGTCAGACAAGTACCGCTGATTGCCGCCTACCGACCAGAAAAAGGGCAACCCGCCAGTTATCAAGAGTCATTTGCCCTGGCGATGCTAAGAGCAGGACTGGGTTCTCCACCGCTTCAACCCAATCTGGTATCAATACCTTTATCACTTGATGCCATCACCCAATGGATTGGGACCGGTAAACCTTATCGAGGGATAGAATCATTTCGTCTGGCTGTCAAAGATCAAACGCTGCAAATCCCAGTTGATAACCATGCCGAAGTATTGATTCCTTATCGTGGCAAACCTGGGCGACAAGGTGGCTCTTTTTCATACTACTCTGCCGCCGATGTGCTTTCTAAGCGAGTTCCCCCCGAAACATTAAAAGGCAAAATTGTTTTGGTTGGCACCACTGCACAGGGTTTGATGGACCTACGAAATACACCGGTGGCTGAGGTATATCCCGGAGTGGAAATTCATGCCAGTCTCTTATCTGGCATGCTCGAAAGAAAAATCAAGAGCAAACCTGATTTTTCAATCGGCTATGAAGTCGGTGTCATCTTGCTACTGGGCTTGCCATTGGCGATTGCCTTGCCAACCCTGTCGGCAGTAGCTGCGATACTGTTGACCTTTCTCGCTGTCACCAGCGCCATCAGCCTTAATTTATGGCTCTATGAAGCCGCCAATATGGCGCTACCGCTTGCATCTATTTTGGTGTTGCTGTTCTTATTACTGTTTTTCAATATCGTCTATGGCTATCTGATCGAAAGTCGTACCAAACGTGAGTTGGCTCGACTATTTGGTTCCTATGTACCACCCGAGCTGGTTGAAGAGATGGCCAGAGACCCGCGTTCATACTCCATGCAGGGTAGTAGCAAAGAATTGACGGTCATGTTTGCCGATGTACGTAACTTCACCAGCATTTCCGAATCACTCGACCCACAAGACCTACGCGAATTCATTAATAGCTACCTGACCGAAATGACGATGGTGATTCAACGGCATCGCGGCACCTTGGACAAATATGTCGGCGATGGCATCATGGCTTTCTGGGGCGCACCCATTACCGATGAACAACATGCTGAACATGCCGTACGCAATGCCCTGGCGATGCGCTCGCTGCTTAAAAAATTCAACCGCCGCATGAGTGAAATTGGTCTGCCTAAAATTTCGATCGGGATCGGTATCAACAGTGGCGTTATGAGCGTGGGCGACATGGGATCAAAGATCCGGCGCGCCTATACCGTAGTGGGTGATGCCGTCAACCTGGCATCACGACTCGAAAGTCTTTCCAAATACTATGGCGTATCTATTCTAGTGGGCGAACAAACCCGCCAAAAAGTTCCTGGCATTGTATTTAGAGAAATTGATACAGTCTGTGTCCATGGAAAAGAGATTGCAGTTCGCCTGTTTGAGCCCATCAGCTACGAGAAAGATGTTAACAACTACATCCAGGAAGAACTCGATATCTGGCATCGACAATTGGAGCACTATCGAAATGGTCATTGGTCAGAAGCCATGCAAGAACTGACACGATTGCTGAAACGTAATCCTGAATCTCGGCTTTATCGCCTTTTTGAAACCCGCTTACAGAAATTCAACCATACTCCGCCTGTATCCTGGAATGGTATTACCTACTTCGACGCAAAATGAAAATTAAAGTACTAGGCTGTAGCGGCGGGATCGGTGGCGCAAGTACGCGCACCACTTGTTTACTGGTCGATATGGATATCCTGATCGATGCCGGCACTGCAGCAGCCGATTTACCACTGGAAGCACTGTGTCAGATTGATCACATTTTTCTTACCCACTCGCATCTCGATCATATTGCATCATTGCCCTTTATTCTTGATTCGACATTGGGTTTACGCAATCGGCCAATTCGCATCTATGCCTTGCCACAAACCATCAATGTTCTGAAAGATCACATTTTCAATTGGTCAATCTGGCCTGACTTCACCACCATTCCAGATCCGGCCTCGCCCTGTGTACAATTTATTCCGATCGCTGTTGGTGATCGTTTTACCCTGAATGGCCGAACCTTCACCACAGTGCCAGCCAATCATGTGGTTCCCGCAGTTGGTTATATTGTCAAAGGATCCCAAGCAACGCTTGCGTTTACCGGCGATACCACGACTAATCCCGCCTTCTGGCCCTGGATCAACGACATCCAAGATTTACGTTACCTCATTATTGAAACAGCCTTTTCAAACCGTGAACGTGATCTGGCCGAAAAGAGTAAACACTTATGTCCGAGCTTATTAGCCAATGAGCTGGATTCTCTCAAAAGAGAAGTTGAAATTTTCATTACCCATCTCAAGCCCAATGAAGCCGAAATCATCATGGAAGAAATCCATGCCATGATGGCACAGTCGAGTCGCAAAGATCTGCTCATCAAGCCACTTGAAACCGGGCTAACGTTCGAAATCTGAACGGAACAATACTGCTACACACGATCACCCTAAGCCATCGAATGATTCGATGGCTTTTTTTTTGTCCACTTTTCAGTTATGACTGACAATATTTGTCACTCGATGACTAAATTTTGTCAGCGCTTATCCCACTTCTGTCGACCTATCTGGATTCATTCTTTAATTCCGTACCAAGCTGGTTTGGTCAAAAAGCGGCTCAATCAGCTTTTCCTGAGAACAAAGTCACAAAATTCAAACGCAAATCACCACTTTGGGCATGACTGGCACAAACGGGCACGCTGCTCGCAATAGGTAAGGCATGGGACAGATGGTCTGGCCCGCTCAACTGGAGAATACAGATGAAACGAGTACAAAAAGGTTTTACCCTCATTGAATTGATGATCGTTGTTGCAATTATCGGTATCCTGGCCGCTGTTGCTATTCCTGCCTACCAAAACTACACACTGCGTGCCCGTGTGACAGAAGGCCTGAATCTGGCTGCTGCTGCTAAAGCAGCTGTCGCCGATACAATGAGCAGCTCTGCCGGCCTCGCTGTTGCCGCTTATGCTGGTACTGGCGCGCCTGTTGCCGGCTCATATGGCTACCAATTTGCTTTAGCTGCTGGTGGTGGTACTCGTGATGTTGCATCCATCGCCATTGCTGCTACTGCCGCCACACCTGCTGCAGGTAACGGCGAAATTGACATTACTTACACAACTGCAATTCCTGCTCCAACATCCCCACTACATGTTCTGATTCGTCCTGGTTCAGGTGTTCTGAGTACGACTACAGGTTTGCCTGCAGGTGCCATGCAGGCAGCATCCCCAATCGTTTGGGGTTGCCATATCAACGCGATTGGTAATGCTCAATTGGTTCCAGCTAACTGCCGCTACTAATCCGGCTGGTTAACTTAAAAGCCGCCTTCGGGCGGCTTTTTTATTTGATGCTTAACAAAATTTGCTTTGCCATGGGCTAATAAACTGGATCAATTCACAGCATCATTCAGGCACTTTCCATCTTAATAAAAATCAGGCTAAAATTTTCAACTGATCCTGCTCATTACACCACCTACTGACTCACCATGAAAAACCGCTTACGTTTTGCCATTCGCTTCGCCACAGCTCATTTCTTGATCAGTCTGGGAATTGCTATCGTCAGCGCTGCTTTAGTTTTTATGGTCTGGTATCCAGGCGTATTGGCCAAATTGACGAGTGTCACCAAAATTTACTGGATCGTCCTGGGCGTTGATGTCACGCTCGGCCCACTCTTGACCTTGATTGTGGCCTCTCCCAAAAAAGGATTGCGTGAACGAATCAGTGATTTCGCCGTGATCGGGTTGATTCAGATCGCCGCACTCATCTATGGCATGTCCACCGTCTTTGATGGTCGCCCGGCGTATATTGTTTATAACGTCGACCGTTTTGATGTCGTCGCCGCCAATGATTTAGATGAAGAAGATATCAAAACAGCCAAACCTGAATATCAAAAGCTGTCCTTCTTTGGCCCCAAATTAGTCGCTGCAATTGCACCAAGCGACCCGGATGAGCGTAACAAGCTAACACTTTCATCTCTGGACGGTGGCAAAGACTTACCCCAACTACCCAAATATTACCTAGATTATGCAGACGTCAAACAGGCAGCCATTGATCACAGCCTTGATCTTTCAGTCGTGCGTGAAAAAAATCCTGATCAATTGGACAAGCTGCAAAAAGCCTTGACCAAAACCAACATACCGGAAGAGCAGATTCGTGTGCTGATTATCAAAGTCAAAAACTACTACATGACGGCCTTGATCGATAAGCGTGATGCCCATTTATTGGAAATTGTGGATTTGAAATCCTGGAATTAAGAAAGCTATCCGGCCAATCCAGGCGGGATTGATAGAGGAGTCAAAATGTCACGAGTGCTTTAGACTAAGCAACTCAAGCACCCGCCGTCCAGCTACCGCTCTTGCCACCATGCTTTTCCAGCAGGCGGACATTACCCATCACCATGCCCCGATCAACGGCCTTGCACATATCGTAAATCGTCAATAGGCCGACTTGCACGGCGGTGAGTGCTTCCATTTCAACCCCGGTCTGGCCGGTGGTTTCTGCCTGTACCATGCAAACCACTGTGTGCCTATCGGCTTCCACCACAAACTCGACCGAAACCTTGCTCAGAGCCAAGGGATGGCATAGGGGAATCAGATCAGCCGTTCTTTTACTGGCCATGATGGCAGCAATCCGTGCCACGCCCAGCACATCTCCTTTTTTGGCCTGCCCCGCAACAATCAAGGCCAGTGTCGCGGGTTGCATGACAATCTCACCAACGGCAACCGCAATCCGGTGAGTCGCCACTTTTTGGCTGATATCGACCATCTGCGCCTGGCCTTGTGAATCAAAATGCGTTAATTGCGACATAAACTATTCAATCAAAAGGGTTTCAAAACTAAATTCAAATTAGCGATTGAACGGGTTCAAACAACCACCGACCGAACTATTCGGCAAGGCGGTTATCATAACAGGCAGTCACTACTTCGTTAATCCTGCAAAGTGCTCTCATACTGAAGCCATTTTTGCTACTGACAATACCGTTTTTTGAGCCGCTTTTTTTAAGTTCATCCTTCATGCCAAGACATTTTTGCACTCCACACTCACTTTCTACATCGGCCTTATCAGGTAAGCAGCCAGTCTTCCACAGACTGGTCAAACCGCTGCTGGTCAGTTTGTTGTTGAGCTGGAATAGTCCACTGTTGCTGGCGCAAAGCAGTCCGTCCGAAGTTATTATCAATCGGCCTGACAATATTGAGCTACCTACTTTAGGAGATGCCGCCAGTGAAGACTTGTCGCCTGCGGCTGAACGGCGCATTGGTGTACAGGCCATGCAGCAGATCCGGCAAGACCCGGATTACATCGACGACGGTTTACTCACTGACTACCTCAATGGCTTTGCCTACCAGTTGTTATCGGCTGCCCGCGTCAGCGATATTGGTCTGGGTGCGTCCGACTTTGAACTGTTTGGTGTGCGTGATACCAATATCAACGCCTTTGCCATGCCCGGCGGTTTTATTGGCGTCAACACGGGTCTGTTGGTGGCGGCACAAACTGAATCCGAACTGGCTTCGGTATTGGCTCACGAATGTGGCCACGTCTTGCAACGCCATTTGGCGCGCCAACTCGGCCTGCAAAAACAGACCAGCCCGATTGCGATTGCGGCACTGATTCTGGCTCTGCTCGCCGCCCGTTCCAATCCGGATGCCGCAATTGGTGGCGCTTTGACCGGTCAGGCAGCCGCGCTGCAAAAGCAACTCAACTTCAGCCGCGATGCCGAACGCGAAGCTGACCGGGTTGGGTTTCAATTACTGCGCGATGCCGGTTATGACGTCAATGGCATGCCCGGCTTTTTCACGCGCCTGCAAAATGCCACGCGAGCTTATGACAGCGCCGCCCCGGTTTACCTGCGCACCCACCCGCTGACCACCGAACGGATTGCCGACATTCAAAACCGCGCCCGCAATGCCCGTGGCAAACCTTATACCGACTCACCCGAATTTGTTCTGCTCAAGGCACGAGCTCGCGTGCTGCAAACCGTGTCGGTACAAACCCAGCTTGATGCACGCAATTATTTTGACAACCAACTCAAGCGCAGCAATTTGAGCCCCAATGACGAACTCGGTGTACGGTATGGCATCGCCCTGCTGGATTTGCGCGACAACCGGGTGGCCGTGGCCAAAGCCGCCCTGCCCGACCTGCAAAATCGGCTCAAGCAAATTGCCAAACGCAGCAGCCCCGTACTCGAAGAGCTGGGGATTGAAATTGCCATGCAGGACAACCGCGCTAATGACGCTGTCAAACTGGCTGAAAATGCGCGCCGCCAGTTTCCGCTATCTCGTGCCTTGAGCCTGGATTACGCCAGGGCTTTGCAAAAAGCCGATCGGCATGCCGAAGCGGTGGCGTATTTGCGCGATCAGGTGCAACTCTATCGCCAGGAAGGTGCGCTATGGGATTTGCTCGCCACCAGTTATGACGCTCTGCATAAGCGTTCGCTGCAAATGGCGGCATCAGCGGAAAGCGCCATGCTCAAAGGGCAAACCCTGGGTGCGGTGCAGCTGCTGGAAAATGCGCGACGCGTCAATGATGCCGACTTTTACGATATGTCGATCATCGATTCGCGCTACAAAGAAGTGCAAAACAAGGCTCGGGAAGAACTCGCAGAACGTGGCAATAATCGCCGAAATATTGCTGAAAACAGCAATACTCTCCTGGAGCATCACCATTAATTAACCCATTAGGTGCGTATTTATTGCTTCTATTTTTTTACTATAGGGAAGTATAAAAATACATTAAACCGCCAAGATGCCAAGCGCGCCAAAAAGAACCTTGAAGGTCAAAGCACTTGCCACAAAGACACAAAGGACACGAAGAAAGAGCCGTCCCTATCATTTTGCCTGAGCAGTGCTGTTGATACACGGGGACAAAGGAATACGCTGTCTCCAGACTGCGCAGGCTTTACTGACACTACTCACACAAGATTTTTCTTGGTGCTCTTTGTGTCTTCGTGGTGAAAAGCATGGGTTTTTCCTTGGCGCACTTGGCGTCTTGGCGGTTCAAATCAGTTAATTCAAACCCAACTTAACGCGGCTGATTGAGCCAGCCAAATTGTGCAGCGGCCTGGGCGCGTTGCAGCGTCTGCACCGTGAGTGTTTGGTCAGGCAAATGCAGCCTCCACGCAGGCAGGTTGGTCATTACCTTGGGCGCCGCTTGATTCTCACCCTCAATCGGCACCAGATAATCGGCCAGCATCACCAAATCCAGATCATGCAGCAAGCCCACGCCATGCTCGGTCTGCAGCAACAAATTACCCGATTCATCCAGCCAGGCCGCTTGCGCTGTCGCCACCAGGCCGGTATGCGTAGTCAACGGCGTTGCGCTGACAGCATGCCAGCGCAAGACCCACGGCGCATAGGCCAAATCCACATAGACTTTTTGCGGGCCATTCTGAAAAAACCAGGCACCGGCATAAGGGCCAGCCAATTCCTGCGCGTAATTGCGGTTGATGAAACCATTCAGTGCTTCATGGCGAATCACATCACCGGGCAGCCCTGCTGCTTGCGCGGCGGCATCACGCATGCGCCACTGGCCGCGCGCATCCAGCGCCAGCCAGCCAAAACAGGCTGGCACATTGGGCCATTTGCGTAAAGCCTGTAAAACCTGTTCATCCATGCTCACGCCTCTGTGCCTTGAAAAACTTCAGTACCCGTACTGGCAACCAGTCGATCGAACCCGGCCAACTACCCGATAAAAACCCCACATGGCCACCCTGCTCAGGCTGTTCCAACGTCACTGCGGCACTCACATCGGCCTGCCTGGGCAGTACCTGTGCGGGCAAAAAAGGATCATTGCGGGCATTGATGATCAGCGTCGGTTGGGTGATGCCCTTGAGCACATGCTTGCCGGAAGCACGATGCCAATAATCGTCGGTGCTGCGATAGCCATGCAAGGGTGCGGTGACCACATTGTCAAATTCGTACAAATCTCGGCTTTGCAACATGATCTGACGATCAAACAAATCCGGAAAATGCTGCAGCTTGTGCAGGCACTTGCGCTTGAGGGTGCGCAAAAACATGCGCGTGTAGAACATGTTAAAACCCTGCGAGAGTGCCTTACCGCCCGCAGCCAGATCAAGCGGTGCAGAGACAATCGCCGCCGCATCAACCAAATTGGCGCGCTCACCTTCTTCGCCCAAAAAACGCACCAACGCATTGCCGCCCAGTGAAATACCTACCACAAAGAGCGGTCCCGCATGTTCAGCCCGAAATTTTTTGAGGATCCAGGCAATTTCGGTCGAATCGCCCGAATGGTAAAAGCGTGGTGCCTGATTGGGCTCACCGGAACAGCCCCGAAAATGTGGCACGGCACCGCGCCAGCCGAGCTGAATCACCGCACCCATCAAGGCGCGTGCATAATGACTTTGCGAACTGCCTTCCAGACCATGAAACATCACCACCAAAGGTTTGGCTCGACCAATATGCTGATTATTGAGCAACCAGTCGACGTCAATAAAATCATCATCGGGCGTACTCCAGCGTTCGCGCCGATACGTTGGCCTGGGAAACCGGCTGCGCCCCAGCAGCGCCGGATAAATGGTTTGGGCATGGGCACTGGCCAACCAGTTGCTACCGTGAAATTCGCTCATCTGGCTTTGATGCACAGATCCACCCACCGATTGGTGAGCGTAATTTTCATGACAAGCAACCAGGTTGACAAAAACGCAATCCCATCAATGCAAGGTATCCGGGCGGTCATTGCTGATCCCGCTGGTCTGCCACTCGGCCAATGGCGAGGCATGATGCAGCACCATGCGCCAGCCTTGCGGATATTTGATATAGACATTGGTGGCCATGACGGCCGCATTCATCTGCTGCTGTTTATCGGTGCCCGGCAGATGCAATAACTCAATCACATGATGGATTGAATTGGTCAGCGTGTTGAGGACCCGCACCTCGCCCAAAGTCATTGGCAAAACACCCAGACTGAAGATTTCCTCATATGACTGGCGAATTGCCGTCAAACCCACCAGACGACCACCATTGGGATGAATACAGACGACTTCTTCTTCATCTGCCCACAAATCCATCAGAGCCTGAATATCACCCTTGGCGAGCGCCTCATAAAACGCGGTTTCAACTTCTTCGGCACTTCCAAACAAACGGTGCACACTTGGCATGACGAACCCTTTTGACAAATTAGACCAACAATTTGCTAGCGCAAATATTTCGACTCTTGAATTCTAACGGTTAGCCCCCATAGAAGACAGTCTGACGGGATCACAGAGATAAAAAAAGACTGTCATCCCCATGTTAAAATCATCGGTTACTTTAGCGGGCTGTCTTTGGTGCAGATTTGTCACACGCGTTGTCGCACGATCTGTCTCAAACTCAACCCGTTTTTAGCCTTGACCACTTGCAAGCCAATCAGGAGGAACTCCGTTTGCTTGCAAAGGTCTGGGTTGGCAATTGCCGAATCACCTTTTTTATTGGCCCATACACATGCTCTCAGGCTTGCTCACCTCGGTTTTTGGTAGTCGCAACCAGCGTCTGCTCAAGCAGTATCAGAAAAAAGTTAACACGATCAACGCGCTGGAACCTGGCCTGGAAAAACTTTCTGACGAACAGCTTAAAGCCAAAACAGTCGAATTCAAAGAACGCCTGACCAAAGGTGAAACCCTCGACGACTTGCTTGCCGAAGCCTTTGCCGTTTGTCGCGAAGCCAGTAAACGGGTTTTCAAGATGCGCCACTTTGATGTGCAGCTGATTGGCGGCATGGTCTTGCACGACGGCAAGATTGCCGAGATGCGCACCGGTGAAGGAAAAACCCTGACCGGTACACTGCCCGTCTACCTCAATGCCTTAACCGGCAAGGGTGTGCATGTGGTGACGGTGAATGATTACCTCGCCCAGCGCGATGCCGAGTGGATGGGCCGTCTGTATCAATGGCTCGGTCTGTCGATCGGCATCAACCTGTCGCACATGGCGCATCCGGTTAAACAGGCCGCTTATGCTGCCGACATTACCTACGGTACCAATAACGAATACGGCTTTGACTACCTGCGTGACAATATGGTCTATGAGCAGCGTGAACGTGTTCAGCGCCCGCTCAATTTTGCCATTGTCGATGAGGTGGATTCGATCCTGATTGACGAAGCCCGCACGCCGCTGATCATCTCTGGCCAGGCCGAAGACCATACCGAAATGTATGTGCGCATCAACGCGGTGCCACCGCTGCTGGATCAGCAGATTGGCGAAGAACAGGCCGATGGCACGGGCGTGGAAAAACCCGGCGATTACACCGTCGATGAAAAGGGTCATCAGGTCTTGTTGACGGAAGCCGGTCATGAAAAGGCCGAGCGCATTCTCACCGACATGGGCCTCCTGCCTGAAAACGCCTCTTTGTACGACCCCGCCAACATCACCCTGGTGCATCATCTGTATGCTGCCTTGCGCGCGCATTCGCTGTATCACAAGGACCAGCAATACGTGGTGCAAAACGGTGAAGTCATCATCGTCGATGAATTCACCGGCCGCCTGATGAATGGGCGTCGCTGGTCTGATGGTCTGCATCAGGCGGTTGAAGCCAAAGAAGGTGTGAAGATCCAGAACGAAAACCAGACGCTGGCCTCCATCACCTTCCAGAACTATTTCCGGATGTACAACAAGCTGGCCGGCATGACCGGTACGGCCGATACCGAAGCGTTTGAATTCCAGCAAATCTACACGCTGGAAACCGTGGTGATTCCACCCAACCGCATCAGCAAACGGACCGACAAGCAAGACCAGGTATACAAGACCGCGCAGGAAAAATATCAGGCCATGCTGACCGATATCAGCGACTGCTACAGCCGCGGTCAGCCAGTGCTGGTTGGTACAACATCGATTGAAAATTCTGAGTTGATCTCCGGCCTGCTCACCAAAGCCAAGCTGCCGCATAATGTGCTCAACGCCAAGCAGCATGCGCGTGAAGCGGAAATCATCGCCCAGGCGGGTCGCCCCAAACAGATCACCATCGCCACCAATATGGCCGGTCGTGGTACTGATATTGTGCTGGGCGGCAATGTGGAAAAACAGATCGAGCTAATCAACGCCGATGAAGCGATTCCTGAAGAAGAAAAAGCTGCGCGCGCCAAAAAACTGCAGGACGAATGGCAATCTTTGCATGATCAGGTATTGGTCGCCGGTGGTCTGCACATCATGGGTACCGAACGCCATGAATCCCGCCGCGTCGACAACCAGTTGCGTGGTCGTGCCGGTCGTCAGGGTGATCCGGGTTCATCCCGTTTTTATCTGTCACTGGATGATCCACTGTTGCGCATTTTTGCGGGCGACCGTGTGCGTGCCATCATGGAACGCCTCAAGATGCCGGAAGGCGAAGCAATTGAATCGGGTCTGGTGACGCGTTCGATTGAATCTGCCCAGCGCAAGGTCGAGGCGCGCAACTTTGATATTCGTAAACAACTGCTTGAATATGATGATGTGTCCAATGATCAGCGCAAGGTCATTTACCAGCAGCGCAATGAACTGCTCGAAGCCGACGACATCAGCGAAACCATTACTGCCTTGCGCCAGGGTGTCTTTGTCGACCTGTTCCGCACCTATGTACCGGCTGACTCCATTGAGGAACAATGGGATCTGGTGGCACTGGATCAGGTCTTGCGTGACGACTGGCAACTGACCATTTCACTGGCTGCGCTGGCACAGGAAAACAAGCAGATCACCGATGATGAACTGCTTGACGCCCTGCTCGAACACGCCAATAAAACCTACGAAGACAAGCTCGCCATGGTGGGCAAGGAAGGCTTTGCCGGCTTTGAACGCTCGGTCATGTTGCAAAGTCTGGATGGTCATTGGCGTGAACATCTGGCCGCACTGGATCATCTGCGCCAGGGTATTCATTTGCGTGGCTATGCCCAAAAGAACCCCAAGCAAGAATACAAACGCGAAGCCTTTGAACTGTTTGGTCAATTGCTGGAACTGGTCAAAACCGAAGTCACCAAGATCATCATGACCGTGCGTGTTGCCTCACCCGAGCAACTCGAAGCCGCGCAAGAACAGATTGCGGATCATAGCGTGCCCGCCAATGTCAGCTTTCAACATGCCGAGTTTGATGAAAATGTGGCCCCGGAAGACTTGCTCGCGCCACCCCAACTCAATAATGAACCCGCCAAACAGCAACCAATTGTGAACGCCTTGCCCAAGGTGGGTCGCAACGACCCTTGCCCTTGCGGCAGCGGTAAAAAGTACAAGCAGTGTCACGGCCAGTTAAGCTGACATAGTACGGTAACACGATCGCGCCGCCCAGCCCGACCATCTTGGTTCGAGTTGGGCAAAAACGGATACCCCGCCCCGTATAAAATAGCCCCTCTGGAAGGGGCTATTTTATTTACCTGAGCAGATGGTTTTAATCAATAAAACTCGTTTTGACGGGAGTATCCGCTCTTATTAAGTAATTGATTGAGTGCTTCATTGTGTACTTTAACGGGTTGAGTGAAGCACTCCTGCACTACGCAATCGGCCCATTACACCGCAGCGGATTGGTCTTGCGCGAGCAGCGCGTTGACATCCTGATTGATTTCTTGCGGCGTCGTAGTGGGTGAGTAACGTTTAAAAATGCTGCCGTCACGCTTGATCAAAAACTTGGTGAAATTCCATTTGATGGCCTCACTGCCAAAAATACCCGGCTTTTCCCTGGTCAGCCATTGGTACAAGGGATGAGCGTTCTCGCCCTTGACGTCAATCTTGGCAAACATGGGAAAAGTGACCTCGTATTTGAGCGAACAAAACTCGGCAATCTCTTCCGCACTGCCAGGTTCCTGTTCACCAAACTGATTGCAGGGAAAGCCCAATACCACCACGCCCTTGTTTTCATAATGATTGAAAAAACCTTCCAGACTGCGGTATTGCGGGGTAAAGATGCACTTGCTGGCAACATTGACGATCAGCACAATCTTGCCGCGATAATCCGACAGATTGACAGGCTGGCCTTGCAGGGAGTCGGCGGTAAAGTCGTAGAGTGTGGTCATGGCGGCTCCTTAATTGGAAGGCCAGATTGTGCCACGTTGCGCTGCAGTTGCTACGGCTGCTTCAAACAAATTGAAAAACCAGCCCCAACAAAAAAGCGTGCCGCTCATGCGACACGCTTTTGATTGATACTTGCGTTTAAATACAGCCTGACAAAAAACGACTCGTCTGCTTAAACAATATCCAGGTGTTTGATATTGGAAGACAGATCGCGGTCTTTGGACTTGGCACTATTGAGTTTGATATTCAAACGCAAATCGTTGACCGAGTCGGCGTTACGCAACGCATCTTCATAGGAAATCTCATCGGCTTCATACAAATCAAACAGGGCCTGGTCAAAGGTCTGCATACCCAGCTCACGGGAGCGCTTCATCAACTCCTTGATTTCATGCACTTCACCCTTGAAGATCAGGTCGGCAATCAATGGTGTATTCAATAACACCTCAATCGCTGCTGCCCGGCCACGGGTATTCATCTTGGGCACCAGTCGTTGTGAAATCATGCCGCGCAAGTTGAGCGACAAGTCCATCAGCAATTGTTGACGACGATCTTCCGGGAAAAAGTTGAGAATCCGATCCAGCGCCTGGTTGGCACTGTTGGCGTGCAAGGTGGCCAGACACAAGTGACCGGTTTCGGCAAAGGCAATCGCATGTTCCATGGTTTCGCGATCACGAATCTCACCAATCATGATCACATCGGGCGCCTGACGCAGCGTGTTTTTCAGTGCTGCTGCCCAGCTCTCGGTATCCACACCCACTTCACGCTGGGTGATGATGCAGTTTTTATGCGGATGAACATATTCGACCGGATCTTCAATCGTGATGATATGGCCATAACTATTGTCATTGCGATAGCCGATCATCGCAGCCAGTGTGGTCGACTTGCCCGAACCGGTCGCACCGACCATGATCACCAGACCGCGCTTGGTCATCGCCACGTCCTTGAGCACTGGCGGCAACTTGAGTTCATCAAAAGTGGGAATATCGCTATTGATGGTTCGCAGCACCATACCCACACGCCCCTGCTGCATGAAAGCGTTGACCCGAAACCGGCCAATTGAGGTAGGACTGATGGCAAAGTTGCATTCCTTGGTCGCTTCAAATTCGGCCGCCTGACGATCATTCATGATCGCCCGTGCCAGCTCGACCGTATGCTGCAAGGACAAAGGCTGGTTGGAAACCGGTGTCATCTTGCCATCAATCTTGAAAGCCGGTGGAAAATCGGCAGTAATGAACAAGTCAGAACCCTTTTTGCTGAGCATCAAACGCAGCAGGTCATACATGAATTTCGATGCCTGTTCTCTTTCCATCATTACCACCTTTAAAATTTGAATTTCGTTTATTAACAGGGCAAAAAATCTTCACCACAAAGGCACAAAGTACACCAAGTAAAGCGACCACCCATTCAGAATTTCGTTACTTGATACGGCAGCAACATCAAATAGACCAGGAATCGCCGTCCTCGTGGTCAAACCGCACGCCTTTCATTTGGCTTTTCTTTGAGCCCTTTGCGTCTTTGTGGTAAATCCTTTGGTTTTTCAACCGCTCGGCCCCTTTAACCCGGGAAGTTCTCCGGTGTCTTGGCTTTCTGACGGGCTTCGTCGACCGATATGACACTACGTTTGACCAGCTCGGTCAGGCACTGATCCAGTGTCTGCATACCAAGCTGGTAACCCGTTTGAATCGACGAGTACATCTGGGCAATCTTGTTTTCACGAATCAGGTTACGAATCGCTGGCGTACCGACCATAATTTCATGCGCCGCCACCCGGCCATTGCCATCCTTGGTTTTAATCAGCGTTTGTGAAATCACCGCTTGCAAGGCTTCGGACAACATGGCTCGCACCATTTCTTTTTCAGCCGCAGGAAACACGTCCACAATCCGGTCGATGGTCTTGGCGGCAGAGCTGGTATGCAAGGTGCCAAATACCAGGTGACCGGTTTCAGCCGCAGTCAGCGCCAGTCGAATGGTCTCCAGGTCTCGCAACTCACCCACCAGAATTGCGTCCGGATCTTCCCGCAGCGCCGAGCGCAAGGCATTGTTGAATGACAGGGTATGCGGACCCACTTCACGCTGGTTGATCAGACTTTTTTTCGATTCATGCACAAATTCGATTGGATCTTCGATCGTCAAAATATGGCTGTATTCATTTTCATTGAGGTGATTCACCATCGCCGCCAGGGTGGTCGATTTACCCGAACCAGTAGGCCCGGTAACCAGCACCAGACCACGTGGTTTCATGGCCAGCTCGCCAAACACTTTGGGGCAGTTCAGATCTTCAAGTGACAGAATTTTGGAAGGAATCGTCCGCAATACAGCACCAGCGCCACGGTTATGCACAAAGGCATTGACCCGAAACCGCGCCAGACCCTGAATCGGGAAAGAAAAGTCGCACTCCAGATTATCTTCATAAGCCTTGCGCTGACCATCGTTCATGATGTCATAAATCATCGCATGGACTTCTTTGTGTCCCAGCGCGGGCAGGTTGATACGACGAATATCACCATTGACCCGAATCATGGGTGGCAAACCAGCCGACAAGTGCAAGTCGGATGCCTTGTTCTTGACGCTAAACGCTAATAGTTCGGTAATGTCCATTTATACTTGATCCTTTATGTGGCAAAGCTGGGACGGCCATTCAGGCCGGTTACTTATTCGTCGTCGCTCATTGTTACTGCACCTGCTGATTATTCACCATCGTGCATGGTTGCTCTGGCGACGCTCTTTTTTGGTTTTTTCCCTGATCATTTCATCTTGAGCAATATAACCACCAAGTTACAAATCGTATTAGGCAGAATTTCACAGGCAGCCGCAATAGCTGGTCGTGACCCTGCCACTATTCTGTTACTAGCTGTATCAAAAACCTTCCCGGCCGAGGCAGTGCAAGCGGCAATCGCCTCCGGGCAAAGCGCTTTTGGCGAAAATTACGTCCAGGAAGGCGTAGCCAAGGTACTGGCGATTCGTGACTGGCTGGCGCGACAGGAAGCCGTTGCGACGGCCGTGCCGATCGACAGCACAACCGTCTCCCACGCCTACGGGGTCGCATCCCCGAGCTCCCGCTCGGGGCCCCTGCTCTGCCCTCCGGCGTGGCACTTCATCGGCCCCATTCAAAGTAATAAATCCCGTCTCATTGCCGAACACTTTGACTGGGTGCATACGGTGAATCGCTTCAAGATTGCCGAGCGGCTGTCGACGCAGCGCCCCACCAATCTGCCACCTTTGCAGGTTTGTGTACAGGTCAATATCAGCGGGGAAGCCAGTAAATCGGGCGTGATACCAACTGAGGCGCTGGCCTTGGCGCAAGCTGTTGCCGCCCTGCCCAATCTGCAACTACGCGGCCTGATGGCCATTCCCGAACCAGCGGTAACCCTGGAAGCACAACGCCAGCCCTTTGCCGACTTGCGCGCTTTGTTGCAGCAACTCAATGCCAATCCCATCTTGCTTGAACACCTTGCCAAACATGGCCAGCCAGCACTGGACACACTCTCCATGGGAATGTCTTCCGATCTGGAAGCCGCTGTGATGGAAGGTGCCACCATCGTGCGCGTGGGTAGTGCCATCTTTGGTGAGCGCAGTTATGCGGCCGGTGTTTAAAGGCTATATGGTTGGAACCGCCAAGACGCCGAGGAAAATCCTTTCACCACAAAGACACTAAGGACTCAAAGTAAATCTTGTTGGCACAACGCTGTTTTGTCACGGGGACAGAGTAATACTCTGTCCCCAGACTCCGTCGTTAGCACTGGTTTAAATCTCATTGTTTTCTTAATGAGCTTTGTGTTTCTTTGTGTCTTTGTGGTGAAAGGGTTTTGTTTCTCTTAGCAATCTTGGCATCTTGGCGGTGCCAATCATTGCCTGCAGATTTTTGTCCGGTTCTCCGCGATAATGGCGCAAACGGCACCGCAAGTAGCGAGACCTGCTTGCACTAAAAAACAATTTTTATAACGACAATTCCTATGATGGACTCCCTCCTCGATACTCTGCAAGTCGCCTTTATCGGCGGTGGCAATATGGCCAGCGCCCTGATTGAGGGCATGCTGGCACAAGGTCTGCCAACCACGCACGTCACCATTGTTGAGCCCTATCTGCCGCAACGCGAAAAGCACACCGCACGTGGCTGGCAGGCACTGGCCGAATGTACTGATGAGTTGCTGAAAGCCGATGTGATCGTTCTGGCCGTCAAGCCGCAGCAATTGCACGCCGCCTTGCAGACCCTGCAACCTTTTGTGCGAGAGCAGTTGATCGTGAGCGTGGCTGCTGGCATTCGGCTGGCCGATATTGCGCGTTGGCTGGGTGGCTACGACAAGCTGATTCGCACCATGCCCAACACGCCCGCCCTGGTGGGTGCGGGTATCACCGGCATGTACGCTTTGCCAGCGGTCACTACCACTGAAAAAGAACGGGCAGCCGCCATGTTGAACGCCGTTGGTGAAGTGGTTTGGGTAGAAGATGAAAATCAGATTGACGCCATCACCGCCCTCTCTGGGAGCGGTCCGGCCTATGTGTTTTACTTTATCGAAGCCATGCAGCAAGCCGCCGCCGAGCTGGGTTTGAGTGAAGCCGCTGGGCGTAGCCTGGCCATTGGTACTTTTGTCGGCGCGGCCAAACTGGCGGCGATGTCGGATGAACCGGCCAGCACGCTACGCGAAAAAGTCACCTCCAAAGGTGGTACCACCTTTGCCGCGCTGACCCATATGCAAAGCCAGCAGGTCAAGGAACATATTGTGGCCGCCATTCACGCTGCCAACCACCGTGCCGGTGAGCTGGGTGACGAATTGGGCAAGGATTGAAAATAAGAAAAGTCGGCATCAAGCTGACTTTCCAATCGATTGAGTCGGCATTAAATCGACATTCGGTCTGAATTAGTCCGTGCAAACCGAAATTTTGCGTAGCGATCACCCTTAGGCAGCCATTACCTTACGCAATCATTTAAGCCGACTCATCTCTTTTTCAAGGAGTATCCACTTAAATTAACCCATATAGTGCGTAATATAAAGACTTTAATAAATACAGTACGAGAGTATATTTTAAACGCGCATGTAAACGCTAACGCCCCAAGCCACTCACCTTAAACACCACCCGCGCATAGCGCCCCTGCTCATCCAGCGCGGTCAGCGTGTAGCGATCATCCTTCTCCAGACTCAATTTAAATGCCGCCTGCGGTTTGTCGGTGCTGCCTACCTGCTGCCCATTGAGCAGCCACACCACCGACTGCTGACTGCCCAGCGCATGCACGGTGAGCACAGCGCGGGTTTGCCCAGGCGCGGGTTGAATCAGACTATTGCTATCAACGCCTTCAATCCGCAAGCTCTGCCCGGGCTGATCAGGCGCACAACCCACCTGCCAGTCAGGCCCACGACTGGCCTTGAGCTGCGCTGGTTCCAGCCAGGGCTCAAGCTGCATCGGCCAATGTGCCAGAATGAGCTGCTGCAAGCCGGTCGTCGCTGCGGGGTCGTTTTTCATGTTGCTGTTTGCTACGCTGGCATTTGACAGGTTGCCATTCATCAATCGGTCTTTGGCTGAATGATCTTTGGCCAAACTGACCACGCTGGCATTGCCTGGCGTTACCACTGTTTTTATTCTGTCCGTCATGCAACGCGGCGTCACCCGCAAACCAGTTGCCGGATTCAGCCAGATGGTTTCCAGCACATTGCCTGCGCGCAGCCGGTCGGGTCGCGTCGGTGGCGCAGTATCATGCAACAGCCAGGCACTGCGCCGTGCCTGACAATGTTCTGACGTGGTCTGTTCAATCCGCAAGCCCAATGGCCAGCAAATGGTGGCGGCCTGCACGCTGGCCGGCTGTTGATGATGCTGACCATTGGCCACCGGCAAAATCGCCAGCAAATCTTTCAGCAAAGGTGCGGCCGTATTGGCACCAAAAAACCCGGGATTGGGTGTGCCATCCGGTCGACCCACCCACACGCCCAGAGTGTAGTTATCGGTCACACCAATCGCCCAGGCATCCCTGAAGCCAAAACTGGTGCCGGTTTTCCAGGCGACTTTATGCAGACCTTCCTGAAATGGCGCATCGGGGCGACCACCGGTCTCTAAAATATCGCGAATGATGAATGCAGCACCTTCACTCATCAGCCGGGTTTCGATTTTGGGTGCCGAAGGCGATAGGCGCGGCGTGCCCGCCACCCCACCATAAGCCAGCGCCCGATAACTGCCCACCAGCTCTTCGAGCGTGGTACCGGCACCACCTAAAATCAAACTCAAATTGGGTGTGCTGCCCTTGGGCAAGCGCAGATGCAAACCACCCGCCCGCAAATGCGCCGCAAAGCGCATCGGCCCGAGCTGATCGAGCATATCAACGGCAGGAACATTGAGCGAGCGCTGCAAGGCTTCACTGACGCTCACCGGCCCCGAAAAATTGGCCTGAAAATTACCCGGTGCATAACCCGCAAAAGATTGCGGCACATCCATGAGCAGGCTTTCCGAATGAATCAGCCCTTCATCGAGCGCCATCGCATACAAAAACGGTTTGAGCGTGGAACCGGGCGAGCGCACCCCGCGCACCATGTCCACATGCGCAAAGCGGGTGTTATCAGAAAAATCAGCCGAGCCAGCATAAGCCCGAATCGCCAGACTCTCGTTATCCATGATCAAGGCCGCCATCGAAATATGCGGTGGCAGACTTTGCAGCCGATCCACCAGCAATTGTTCCAGCGCGCTTTGCATATCGGCATGCAAGGTCGAGGGCAAGGTGATGACACCACCGACGATGCGATGCGCCGTCGTGGGGAACGATGATGACATGACAGGCTCCGTCATTGCCGTTGCTGTGGCTGCCGCCGTATTGGAGGTCACCACTGAGGTGGTCGCAACCGTGGCAGCAGAGGTCGTTCCAGAAATTACAGGTAATAGGTTTGCGACAGGCTGCTTGACTGGCTGCTCGGCAGGTTCGTTCATATTGGCCTGCAATGGCGGAGCAGTGCTCGTCTTATCAAGCTGAGCTGGTCGCGGCTTTGGCAGATTTTGCGGTGCAGCTTTACGTACCGTCTTGCGCAGACTGTCCCGCAAGGTTTGCCGTAAGCGCTCGGCAGCCAGCGGTGCCAGCCAGTGCGAGCGGATTGGCTGGGCAATCACCCGTTCGATCCGTGCATCGGCCACGGTGGCAGCGTCCCACACACCGAGCGTCACCATGCGTGCCAGCACCTTGTCGCGGGCGGCTTGCGCCAAACGTGGCGCACGGTCCGGTCGCAGGCGTGACGGTGCTTGCGGCAGACACGCCAGCAAGGCCACATCGGCATGGCTCAACTGCTGCGCCGACTTGCCCAGATAGGCGCGGCTCGCCATTTCCACCCCTTCCACAATACCGCCCATTGGCGCATGGTTTACATACAGGATCAGAATTTCACGCTTGGACAAATGCCACTCCAATTGCAGGGCACGCGCAATCTGCCGCAACTTGGTCGTCAGGGAACGGGCAGAACGGCGCGCCTGTGCACTCCCTTTCGCATCATCAGCATTCTCTGCGCCAGTGGTCCAATCCAGCCGTCGTGCCACCTGCATGGTCAGCGTTGAACCACCCGAGACAATATGTCCATAGCGCACCCATTGCCAGGCGGCACGCAACAAAGCCACCGGATTGACACCCGGATGCCAGTAAAACCAGCGGTCTTCATAATTGAGCAAGGCCTGCAAATACAGCGGTGATACCTGTTCCGGTGTCACCGGTTGCCGCCAGATGCCATCACGGCTGGGATAAGTGCGCAGTGGTGAACCATCTTCGGCCAGTACCACCATGCCACCATCGGGCCTGGGTAAATGCAGGGGAAAGGTGCGGTCGAGCACGGCAATGAGCAGCACGCTCAGAAACATCGCAATGAAAGCGATTAAGACAATACGGTAATTATTTGATCGCAACATACAAATATATTGTGGAAAAGCGGCATGACAAAGCAGGAATCGTTCACTCCTGAACTACAAATGACTCAATGAGTGCGAGAACTTTCTGGTTCATCTCTTGCCATTGCGGCGCATATTTCCGGCGAAAGTGATAATTCACACCCAGTGACCATGGTGTGAATGTCCAGGTAGTGCAACCGGTGAGTAAGCTATCTCTTTCTTCACTACCAAGGGTACAGTCCATATAAAGATCATTTTTTTGATATTCGGCAATAAACATTTCATTCCAAAACCACAAATCCGGTCCCGGCTCCTCCCAGAATTTCCAGTGAATCCCTTTGCCTCTTAATTGTTGTTGTCCCTTGTAATAATCCAGACCATATAGTGGGTTTGGTTGATGTGATAGACCCAGGATGTCTAAATGTATTAAAAAGGCAATGTCCTTGGCATGACGACGATCCAGTCCACGTATATCGATTTCTATTTGATTGGAGTCCTCTTCGCCACGCTCTTCCTTTGTGGCCAGATCCCAAGGCTTCAAGCTGGGGTAGACCCCAGCCAAATAAATAATAGAACCATTAGGGCTCGGTCCAAACGAATAGGCAGACGGTATTTTCAATTTCTTTTTATTAATACATTGGCGGCCCTCACGCGATTCGTCATATTGCAAGCAATAGGTGATTCCAAAAGTCGGCTTATTGGTATTTGAATCACAACCAATCAATATGGGAATTGAAAAAAGACCCAATAACAATCGTTCAATCAGGATCCTATTTTTCATTAAATACCGCCAGATAGGCACTGAACATAAATACCCGATTACGACTTTGCCCGGTAATTTCTTGCAATATCTCGTGCCGACACATGGTGGCAACCAGATCATTAGCAGCTTTATAGCTGAGCCCACAATATGTCTGGACATCTTCAACCGTTACGGCAGGGTGCTGAAACAAGGCATTGAGCAAGCCTTGTGCACTAATACTGCGTCGCCCAAAATAGCTGGGCAAATTGGACTCTATCCGGGCTTTCAATTCCAGAATTTTAGACAGTGTTTTAACTGCCAAACTGGCCGTTTGTTCAATGCCGACCAGAAAGTATTTAAGCCATTGCAGCATATCGCTCTTGTTGCGCACCACCATCAGGTTATCGTAATACAGGCTTTTGTTTTTTTCAAAATAACTGGAAAGGTACAGCAAAGGCTTTTCCAGTAAACCCTCACTTACCAGATACAAAGTGATCAGCAAACGGCCGATCCGTCCATTACCATCCAAAAATGGATGAATGGTTTCGAACTGGTAATGCGCAATGGCAATTCGTACCAACGCAGGCACTTGAATATCACGGTTGTGCAGAAATTTTTCGAGATCACCCATCAAATCATTGACCACAGGATGATGCGGAGGAATGAATGTGGCATCCGCCAGGCTATTGCCACCAATCCAGTTTTGACTAGTACGAAATTCCCCAGGCAACTTGTGCTCTCCTCGCACACTATCCAGCAAAACAGCGTGCGTTTCTTTCAGCAAGCGAGTCGACAGGGGCAATGTTTCCAGCGCGATAATCGCTTGATTCAGAGCCTGGATGTAGTTTTGTACTTCTTGCCAGTCATTCCGGGATTCAGGAGCAATATCCGCGGCAGGCAAAATAGCCTGCTGCATATTGGTTTGAGTGCCCTCGATACGACTGGAAACTACCGCCTCTTTGGTGACATGTAATTGAATGAACAAATCGATATTAGGCACAAGCCGTGCATAAGAATTAAGTTCACCCAGTCTGACCGCAGCCTTTTCCAATAAAGTATTGATGAGCGATGTTTGCCAGACCCATTCATCATTAATCGTTGTCGGCATGAAATAACGGTATTCATAACCTTTTTTGTAATGACCGGCCGTGAATTTCTCAAGATAAATAGTCATGTTAACTGCCCTATATAAAGGCTAACAAAGTAAGATATATTCAATTATATTTTACTTTTTTTATTAAAAGTAAAATATAATCCATCTTAAATTACTTTCAATTGGGCAAACCAAATTACTTATTATTCAGCCATCATTCACAGTAAATAATATTCATTTTAAGAAAACGATCCATCCTTCTTAAAATAAAAACAGGATAAAAGACATACGATCATTGGTGAATTCCAGTTGAAAACTCTTGCTCCAGACAGGCTTTCAGATTTGCCTCTTCAACCAGTTCAAACGCCATCATGCCGTGACCGTTTCAGTCATTTCACCAATCTTTATCACCCCAAGTAAATATTGGTCAGATATCCAAACTCAGATTTTCAAATCCAAATAAAATTGCTTATTGATTGAAGCTTGAAGCAAGCCAATCTCAGTACGATAAAACCGAGCCTGACAATTTGTGTACCTCAATATTGAGGATACTGCAGAATGGCTTTTTTGCCTTTACAAAAACCAACCAAGCAACTTATGCCAGCGTTTGAATGGATATTGCTGCAACCATGTTGGCAAGATTATCAGGCGCCGCTGAAGTTGGATAGACAATGAAGGGATAGACATCAGGCTGACGAACGCGCAAAGCTTGCACAAGATTCAGGCAATGATTGTCTGAATCTTGTGCACCCGATGATCAAGAATGGCTGCACCGTTGTTATTGCACCTTGGCTTCTGCCTTGGTTGCAACTTTATCTACGGCTTTTTCAGCAGGTTTATCGGTAGCCTTGTCAGCCGCTTTATCGGCTGGTTTGCTCACATTTTTGGCGTTACGATCGGTAATGACAATGGTCGTGTTACCCGCGCCAATACCACGAATCTCAGGACGGTACATGTCTTCGGCATACGTCGGTGGCACGACAAATTTGCCTGGCGTAACCACACGCACCTGATAGAACACTTCCAGACGCTGGCCTAAAGTTGCTGCCACAACGTAGCGATCATCCCGATATTCCACATGCTTGATACGGGCATCGGAAAGCGCGCTGGCCACGTTAACACCACCAATCACAAACTCGCTTGACTGCGGACCTTGAGAAATATTTAAATTTTCAACTTCAAAACCTGCCGGAATCCGATCCACAATCATGCCATCGTTAATGGTCTGTTTGGATTCGGCACGCACCCGCACAATCAGCATATCACCGACCTTGAGGGGACGACCTGCATATGCATCACCGCTGGTTTCAAACCAGTCACGCCCCACATTGATGATGTCATTGCGCGGTGCCGGCGCCTTGCTTGGATAACCCTGCATATCCACTTCAACAAAGAGTGGCTCACCATGCTTGCTATGAATTTCCACACCCTGTTTCACCGCCTCGGCAGTCAAGCTGCGCAGCTCGGTACCTTTGCTGCTCATGCCATCGACCTTGTCTTTGCTGTTGATGGTGGCAGTCCACTCGCCACTTTTGATGTCGCCACCGGCAGCACGCGCAGCGAGGAACAAGGCCAACCGCTCTTGCGTGGAGTAGTAACCGCGATTGCCCATCACTTCGGCCACATTAAAGAGCATGACTTCGCGTTTGGGATGATTGATCTTGTGCTTGACCAGCAAGGCATAGCTCAAGGACAGGTCACGCACCTGCGAACCATAATCACCCAGCCATTCGCCCCAGTAATAGTTGTTGCGATTGATGCCATAAGGTTTGTTCATCGCTTCATCAATGGCAGTTTTGGCACGCGCTTCATCACCCATCAACTGCAGGGCAATGCCCAGATGAATCAATGGCAAGGGTGACTTGGCACGATCGCGATAGGTATCAAACAAGGTGCGCAAAGTGGACAGTGGCGCCTGTTGCTGGCGTGCCAACACGTAGGCAATGTGTGCCGATTCGGCAAAGCGCTGATGCTGATTGCGGATCAGTTCGTAGTCGCGATAATCATAGTTGCCATTGCCATCGATTTTGAGCGTGGCGGGCAAGGTGCCAAACTGGTTGGGTGCCTGCTGCAATTGCGTCAGCATCGCCTCACCGGCACGCTTGGTGATGCTATCGGGAACATTGAATCCAGCGTCCTTGGCATCCATCAAAAAGCCCATCACATAAGCAGTCATCCAGACTTCATAGGTACTGACATTGCCACTATTCCCCCACAGGGTAAAGCCGCCACGGGGCTGCTGATAACCGGCAATCCGGTTAATTGCACCTTCAATAAAGCTGGCGCGCTGCTCCCAGGTGCGCGGTTCCAGACCAACCGCCTTGGCACCGGCTTCATCAATGAACACATGCGGATAAGCCGCGCTGGTGGTCTGTTCCAGGCAACCATAAGGATAATCCAGCAAGCCCTTGACGATGTTGCGGACATTAAGTGGTGGCTTGTTGGAAAGGCTGATGCTGGCATTGGCCGAACCGGCATAAAAACGTTCGAGCAAGGCCGGGTCCAGTTTGAAGCTACCGTTCGGTTCAATCCGCACGCGTTTGATATCACGTTCTGGCGGGGTGATCGGCTGTACCTGCAACCAGGCTTCGCGCTGGATATTGATTTTGCCTGCCGAGATCCCCAGCTTGAGCGGTGCCAGACCATAGGCATCGGTAGCTTCAATACCAAAGTGCAGGATGCTGCGCTGTTTGTCCTTCAGGTTCACGGTCTTGCTGCCTTCGGTAATTTTGGCCAAACCACTCGCCGACAGATCAATCTTGATATCTTGTGTGGCGCCACTCAAGTTGGTGACATCCAGCGCGATGGTGGCCTGATCGCCGGGCGAAATAAAGCGCGGCAAATTCAGCTCGGCCACAATCGGGGCGGCAACCACCATCTCGGCTTCGGCGTTGCCATAATGATCAGCGGTTTGCGCAACGGCCATCAAACGCAATGTGCCGTTAAAGTCGGGAATGTCGAGTGGAATCTCGGCTTCACCATTGGCGTTGAGTGCGACCGGGCCACTAAACAGATCCACCAGCTTGACCTTTTTCGGCATGCTCTTGCTGTCGCGCATGCCGGCATCACCACCCCACTTGAGCTTGCCGCGGGTGCCGTCCATTTTTTCGATCAGCTTGCCGTAGATGTCCATCACATCGGCACCATACCGATGCTTGCCAAAGAAGAAGTCCAGTGGGTCCGGCGTGGCAAACTTCGTGATATTTAAAATCCCAACATCGACTGCCGAGAGCGTGACATAGGCACTGTTTTTATCATTGACCAGTCCATCCACCTTGATCTTCACAGTCGTGCGTTTTTCCGGCTCCACCTTGGCGGGTGCGCTGAGTACCACCTTGAGTTTGCGATCATCGCGTGCCAATGGCAAATGGATCAGACCCAAGGCACGGGCTGGCGTGACTCGATCACCCGCACTGCCCGGACGAAACACCGCGACCGAAATATACAGATCATGACGGTTCCATTTTTCATCCACATAAATATCCACGGTCGAGCCGGCTGTCTTCACATCGGTGCGCTTGGTGTACAGCACCCTGTCACCCTCGACCGTGATGAGTGCTTCACCATCATGCGGTGGTGTGATCGTCAAACGGGCACGATCACCCGCCTTGTAAGGTGCGTGTTCGAGCTTGAGCTGGACGCGATCAGGACGATTGCCGACGTCCTCGGCATCGCGTGATCCCCAGCCAGCGTAAAAACGGTAACGCGTGGTCTGATTGGTTTCGGGATCGGTCACATCCAGCCGGTAACGGCCATACTTCACCGGCAAGGCCACCTTGACACGATTATCCAGTTTGAGAATGCGTGACTCGATCAGTTCATCGGCATCGGTATAGCCCGAATGCCAGCCACGCTGATCGTCATAGCGCCAGTAATAGCGACGATCTTCATTGAACAACCGTAACTGTGCACCGTTTAATGGAGCAAGCTTGCCCTGAATATCCACACGAATCAGTTCAAACTCGGCCAGATTGTTTTCACGGCTGGTGTCGTTATCAAACAGGGGGCGCACACCAATCAATTGTGGTGCTGGCCACCAGCTCCGCTCGATCGAGCGCACCACCGGACGACCACCCGACTCCAGCAAGCTGAAACTGGTACGCAACTTCATTGGCGAATGACGACCATCAAACGCAACGGGCACCGTGACCTCAGCCTTGCCTTCGTCATTGAGCGCGGTTTCTTCCAGATCCTGACGGTTACGCTGATTATCGTCGGCCACATCACCAAAAATAAAACCCGGCCAGGTCTTGGCGACGGGATTGCGGTCACGTTCGCTGAACACACTACCCAGCAGACGATTGCCTGCTGCAGGCGCCCCAAACAGATAATCACCCTTCACCGCAATGGTCAGGCCTTCATAGCCCTTCAAGCTGTCGGCGCTTGCTTGCAAATCCATTTTCATGCGTTCAGGCAAAAACTCTTCCACCGAAAATTTCCACACGCTATCAGGTTGCTTGGCAGCAGGATCAACCCGCACCTCCAGCGCCCACGAGCCTGTCTGCGCATCGGCAGGCAAAGCCAGTGTATGTTGATAGTAGCCCGTCATATTGCCCTTGGGCTTGAGCAGCACCGTTTGCACAGTGCGACCATCCGGGCGCTTGATGACGGCAGTCAAAGGCACGGCGTTGGGTGTGCCGCTGGCAGCGAGGGGTTTGCCATCGGCATCACGGGCAATCACTGAAATGTCAAACTTTTCGCCAGGACGATACAGGTCGCGCCCCGAATAGACAAACAGCTTGTTATTGCTGGGCAGATAACCGCCAATATCAAACTCGGACAAATCCAGCGCTGGGTCCTGCACCGCAATCACCGACAGCTCGTTACCGTGACGCGCGGTAATCACGCTGACGTTGTCATTGGCACCCGCAAACACGGCGTGACCTTCGCCATCACTTTTAGCACGGCTGAGCACCTTGGCGTTGTCGTCGAGCAATTCAAAATCAATGCCACTGAGCGCCTTGCCGCTCTTGAGTGAAGTCGCAAAGGCATCAATCTGATTGGCAAAGCGACGCGCATGCAGGCCAATATCGCTAACATAAAAATAGCTGACCTGATAATCCGCTGCAAATTTGCCGGGCTGGTTCATCACCGCCACATAGACGCCAGGCTCCTGCAATTCCTTGATGTCTTCCACCGGGATGAAGGTCACATGACGGCGATTTTTTTTGTCGTCGGTATTAAAGCGGCCCAGATAGACACTCTTGGCCATTTCGCGCAGATTGTCCAGCTCATAGCCCGATATCTGGCCTTTAAGGTTGCGATTGCTGTAGTAATCATCATAGCCCTCACCTTCGCCACCCCCCTCGGCATCATCAGTGTTGTCTTCATCGGCATTCTTTTTGGCCTTGGGACGATTACCCGCCGCGCGTGCCAAAAATGCGGGTAATTGGCTGGCTTCCACTTTCAGGAATTGAATATCCACTTCGGGCGTATTAACGGTGACAATCGGCAAGCCACCATTCTGTTTGGCGGGCAATACCACGCCCTTGCTGGCAAAAAAGAACGAAGGTGCCATGGCTTCGCTGGCCACATCGCAAGTGTGGGTATCGGACAACTTGCTGCCATCTTTGGCGCGCAGATCCGTCTTGATTTCAATCTGGTAAGCACGCTCAGGCAGGATGTAAGGGAAATAAATCGTGCGCGGATTGGTGCCGACGGCCCAGCTGCCTTGCAGGATTTTTTTAGGTGAATCGCCTTCCACCTTGACCGGCTGGCCGGAATCATCGGTCTGACTGGCGCCGACATCGCTGACGGTAATCAGCTTGTCAAAGTTTTGGCTGCGATCAATTGGCTGGGTAAAACTGATGGCCAGCGCCGGGGACTCATCCAGCAACCGTGCCTGACAACCCACAAAGTCAAAGGGTTCAGATTGGGCGACATCAGCAGTTTCGAGGCGTGCCGGATGCTGATTTTTATAGAACCAGCCCCCCACCAGCACTGACACCAGCACAAGCGCTACCAGCGCAATCCGCTTGCCCATATACCGTCCCCCTGTATTTTTTAAAGACCTTATTTATAGCACTGAAGCAATACAAAATAAACCATACTCCCTGTAAATTATAAAATTAGGATTATTTACAGCTTGCTTTTATATTCGCAGTTTTCTTTGAGACAGTTACCATACAGTGACAGGGCATGCTCCTGAATGGAAAAGCCCCGATCCTTGGCAATCTGCACCTGCAGGCGCTCAATCTCAGGTGCATAAAACTCTTCCACCCGACCACATTGCAAACAGACCAGATGGTCGTGATGAGAGCCTTCATTAAGCTCAAAAACCGCCTTGCCGGTTTCAAAATGGTTGCGACTCAACAAGCCCGCCTGCTCAAATTGGGTCAGGACGCGATAGACTGTGGCCAGGCCGATGTCGAGGTTTTCGCCCAGCAAAATGCGATACACGTCTTCGGCTGACATATGGCGCACGCTACTGTTCTGGAAGATTTCCAGCACTTTCAAGCGCGGTAAAGTGGCTTTAAGACCGATACTTTTCAGTTCATTGGGATTGCTCATTGACCGATTCCATAGAAAGACAGACCAGCCTGATGCCGACAAGATGCATCAGGTCGTTTACACTTGCAATTTTTCGATTTTACTTGGGGCACACACCCAAATGATGAATATTCCTTCTAAATTATTTTCTCGCACTTTTGTCCTGCTTGCAGGCTGCCTGATCATCGTCCTGTCGGCGCTCACTTTGAGCGGCTGCTCCTACTTCAATCAGGGGACGGGCTATATCGCCAATTCGGTCACACCATACCGGATTGACATTATCCAGGGCAACTTCATTTCCCGCGAAATGGCCAGCCAGCTCAAAACCGGCATGTCACGCGACCAGGTCCGGTTTGTCCTGGGCACACCGCTGGTGACCGACATGTTCCACGCCGATCGCTGGGATTATGTGTTTGCCTACCGTACCGGCTCGGGCAAAAACAAAGGTCAGATCGAGCAGCATAATCTGGCCCTGTTCTTTGAAGGCGACCGGCTGGCGCGCTACACCGCCACCGAGGACCTGCCGACCGAAGCCGAGTTTGTCGAGCGCATCGACGCTTCGCGCCCCAAGGCACGCACTTCCATCTGGGGCAATCTGTTTGGCTCTTGATGTGGCCAATCGTGCCACGTCAACGCTTAACTTGCTTTACCCATTAAATTTGTCATCACCTCGCTACAACAAGGCCAATCCATGAAATTTGCCATCGCTGGCGCCTCCGGGCGCATGGGACGGATTCTGATTGAAACCGTTCTCGACACGCACGACGCCGAACTGACCGGCGCACTGGATTTACCCGACAGCCCGGCCATCGGCCAGGATGCTGGTGCCTTTCTGGGCAAAAACACCGGCGTGCTGATTTCTGCCGATATTGAAGTCACGCTCGCCAAAGCCGAGTTTTTAATCGACTTTACCCGTCCCGAAGGCACCCTCAAACATCTTGCCGCAGCCGAAAAAACCGGCACCAAGCTGATCATCGGCACCACCGGCTTTAGTCCCGAAGAAAAAGTGGATATTGCGCTGGCCAGCAAAAAAATCGCCATCATGATGGCGCCCAATATGAGCGTGGGCGTGAATGTCACTTTAAAGCTGCTCGAAGTTGCCGCCAAACTGATGGCGACGGGCTACGATATTGAAATCATCGAGGCGCACCATCGCCACAAGGTGGATGCGCCCTCCGGCACGGCCCTCAAAATGGGCGAAGTGATTGCCGACACACTGGGTCGTAATCTCAAGGATTGCGCCGTGTATGGCCGCGAAGGCATCACCGGCGAACGTGATCCTTCCACGATTGGCTTTGCCACCGTACGTGGCGGCGACATTGTGGGCGACCACACAGTGCTCTTTGCCGGTACTGGCGAGCGCGTTGAAATCACTCATAAATCCTCCTCCCGTGTGACTTACGCCATCGGCAGCCTGCGTGCTGCGCGTTACCTCAAAGGTCGCGCCAATGGCCTGTTTGACATGCAGGACGTATTGGGGCTGAAATAAACCGGGCGGCGGATAGCTCGACCACCGGCATGGCCGCCGCTTTCAATTTGTCGAATAGTTTTGCTGAACCATTGCTGCATCATTACTTAACCAAATCAGGTCATCCATGAACAACGCGCTGGGTTTTAATCATTTTTGGGAATCGGGCGACGGCGTGTCGCGCACCGTTGGCATTTTGCTGCTCATCATGTCCATCCTGTCCTGGTGCTTCATTTTTGCCAAGGCGCTCGCCTTTTTAAAAATTCGCGGCATCAACCGTGATGCGCCCGGCGCTTTCTGGAATGCCCCCACCCTGGCCGATGGCGTGGCCGCCGTCAAACTACAGGATAACGAAGGCCTGTATGCCCCCATCGCCGACGCGGGCGTCAACGCTGCCAGCCTGGCCTTGAGCAAAGGCAGCCTGAATGCCGAAGTCGCTCCCGACGAACGGATTGTGCGTGCCTTGCGCGGCGCGATTGCCAATGGCACCCGCAAGCTCGAATTCGGTCAGGTATTTCTGGCTTCAGTCGGCTCCACGGCGCCCTTTGTGGGTTTGTTTGGCACCGTCTGGGGCATTTACCACGCGCTCATTTCCATTGCCGGTGAAGGCCAGATTGCCATCGACAAAATCGCCGGCCCGGTCGGTGAAGCCCTGATCATGACCGCCGCTGGCCTCGCCGTGGCGATTCCCGCTGTGCTCGCCTACAACATCTTTGGCAAACTGGTCCGCCACACAGTGGAAGAACTGGAAGGCTTTGCCCACGACCTGCACGTGTTTCTGATCCACAAGATCAAAAACAAATAGGGTCAGAGTCAAATTAATTCGGGCAGAAATCAGCAAGTAACTCAGTCAGCACTCAGCGGAGCAGACATGGCACTCGGACGACTCGACAACCCCCGCGCAGCACAGCCAATGAGCGAGATCAATATGACGCCGCTGATTGACGTGATGCTGGTACTGCTGGTGATCTTCATCCTCGCCGCGCCCGCACTCACGCGCTCGCTCAAGCTCGACTTGCCCAAGGTAGCCGCCAGCGCCACGCCCGATACCACCAAGTTGATTGCGATCAGCATCGACGCCAGCGAAAAATTGTTTCTCGACAACCAGCTCATCAATGTTGAAGATCTCAACACCCGTTTCATTGATGCCGGCAAAGCCACCGGTCCTTCCGGCCCACCCGACGTGCAGATTCGCGCCGACCAGAATGTGCGCTACAAAGCCCTCGCCGAAATCATGAGCATGGCGCAAAAAGCCGGTTTAGCGCGGATTGCGTTGGTGACTCAGCAGCCTGTGGCGGAAAATAATGATGCAGCCAAACCAGCCGGCAAGTAAGGATTGACTGCAAACTTAGCAGACAGCAAGCCAGCAGCACGGCGCAAAGTCGACAGCGCGCCAATCCCTCGGTAAAGACCGCCGCAGCGGTTATAATTTGCGGCTTTGCGCCTTGATGCGCAGCTCACGCATCTGATCGTGTCATTGCTCACTGGATGACCAATAACCTTAACGATGATTTGAGCCGCGCCAATTGACAGCAACCCGACTCCACTTAGCCGACACGTTTCCCTCATGACTTCCATGCAAGATAAATACGACGCTACCGCCGTTGAACAGGCGGCGCAATCCCACTGGCAGGCCATTGATGCCTACCGTGCCGTTGAAAATGATACACGCTTTCCCAAGGGCAAATACTACGCCTGTTCGATGCTGCCCTATCCTTCGGGCAAGCTGCATATGGGCCATGTGCGCAACTACACCATCAACGATGTGATGTATCGCTATTTGCGCATGAATGGCTATAACGTGTTGATGCCAATGGGTTGGGATGCGTTTGGCATGCCGGCCGAAAATGCGGCGATGGCCAATCAGGTGCCGCCAGCTGCCTGGACTTACGACAATATCGCCTACATGAAGAAGCAGATGGGCGCGATGGGCCTGGCGATTGACTGGTCACGCGAAATTGCGGCCTGCCAGTCCGACTACTACAAGTGGAATCAGTGGCTGTTTTTGAAGATGCTGGAAAAAGGTGTCGCCTATAAAAAAACCCAGATCGTTAACTGGGATCCGATTGACCAGACTGTTCTGGCCAACGAGCAGGTGATTGACGGCCGTGGCTGGCGCTCCGGTGCGCTGGTTGAAAAGCGCGAGATCCCGGGCTATTACCTGGCCATTACCCAATATGCCGAAGAACTGCTGAAAGATCTGCAACCACTTGGCTGGCCCGAACGTGTGAAGATCATGCAGCAAAACTGGATTGGCAAATCCACCGGCGTGCGCTTTGCCTTTCCACACACCATCAGCAACGCCAGTGGCGAGTTGATCAACGACGGCAAGCTGTATGTGTTTACCACGCGTGCCGATACCATCATGGGCGTGACCTTTTGCGCGGTAGCGGCCGAGCACCCACTGGCCACCCTGGCGGCACAAAGCAATCCGCAACTGGCCGCTTTTATTGAAGAATGCCAACAGGGTGGTGTGGCCGAAGCGGACATGGCCACCATGGAAAAGAAAGGCATGCCAACCGGCTTGCTGGTCACCCATCCCTTGACTGGCGAGCAGGTGGCCGTGTGGGTAGGTAACTATGTGCTGATGAGTTATGGCGATGGCGCGGTGATGGGCGTACCCGCCCATGATGAACGCGACTTTGCCTTTGCCAAAAAATATGGGATTGCCATCAAGCAGGTGATAGAACGTGGCTCTTCTGATGGTTTTGGAGATGGAACTGGTTATGGCGGCGGCACAGGTTCAGGGGCAGGAAGCGGTAATGGTACTGGTTCAGACGAAGCGATAACTTCTTTTACTGCAAATCATTGGCAAGAATGGTACGGTAATAAATATGTAGGTGTTTGTATAAACTCCAGTAAGTACGACGGTCTAGGTCATCAGGCTGCAGTGGACGCCATTGCCGCCGACCTCGCGGCCAAAGGTCTGGGTGAAAAGAAGATCACCTTCCGTCTGCGTGACTGGGGGATTTCGCGCCAGCGTTACTGGGGCACGCCGATCCCGATCATTCATTGCGATGACTGTGGCGATGTACCCGTGCCCGAGCAAGACTTGCCCGTGGTGTTGCCAGAAGACCTGATTCCGGATGGTTCAGGCAATCCACTCAACAAGTGCGACGCCTTTTTGAATGTGCCCTGCCCCAAGTGTGGCAAGCCAGCGCGCCGCGAAACCGATACACTCGACACGTTTATTGATTCATCCTGGTATTACATGCGCTATACCAGCCCGGGTGCAGGCACCATGGTCGATGCGCGCAATGATTACTGGATGCCGATGGATCAGTACATTGGCGGGATTGAACACGCGGTCTTGCACCTGCTCTATGCACGCTTCTGGACCAAGGTCATGCGCGATATGGGTCTGCTCAAGTTTGATGAGCCATTCAGCAACTTGCTCACGCAGGGCATGGTCTTGAATGAAGTGTTTTATCGGGAAGACCCGAGCGGCAAAAAAACCTGGTTCAATCCGGCCGATGTGGATGTCCAGCACGACGACAAAGGTCGTCCGGTGGGCGCCACCTTGCGCAGCGATGGCCAGCCGGTGCAACTGGGTGGCACCGAAAAAATGTCCAAGTCGAAAAACAATGGCATTGACCCGCAAGCCATCATCGACCAATACGGTGCCGATACCGCCCGCCTCTTTACCATGTTTGCCGCACCGCCCGAACAGACTTTGGAATGGAGTGAATCTGGTGTGGAAGGCGCGAGCCGCTTTTTGCGTCGTGCCTGGACCTTTGCCCACAAGCACAGCAGCCTGATTGGCACTGCACCGGCCTTGAGCAGCGTGTCCTTAAGCGATGCCCACAAAGCCTTGCGGCGAGACATCTACAACACGCTCAAGCAGGCTGAGTTTGACTTCAAGCGTCTGCAGTACAACACCGTGGTGTCGGCCTGCATGAAAATGCTCAACACCCTGGAAAGCGCCAAGCTTGATGACAGCCCAGCCAGTGCCGCCGTGCTGGCCGAAACCCTGTCGGTGTTCATTCGCGTACTGTATCCAGTCACACCGCATATTGCGCATGCCATCTGGACTGGTCTGGGATACGACCAGGCGTTTGGCGATATTCTCAACGCGCCTTGGCCGCAAGTGGATGAAGCTGCACTGGTGCAAGACACCATCGAGCTGGTGGTACAGGTCAATGGTAAATTGCGTGGCAAACTGGCGGTAGCCGCCAGCGCCGACAAAGCGGCGATTGAAGCCGCCGCCTTGGCCGATGAGCATGTACAAAAATTTGTGGCCGGTGGCACGATCAAAAAAATCATCGTGGTGCCGGGCAAGCTGGTCAATATTGTGGTGTAGTGGCGCGCCTGCCGGTGCGCTGTTGCAGCAGCGTGCCAGTTGACTGGGTCGCCATTCAAGCTTAAATATACTCATATAGAGTATATTTTAAAGCCTAATATATACGCACTTAAGGACAGTAAAAATGAATATACCCCCTGTTTTTTCTTTAAAACTGTGGAAATTGAGTGCGGCGCTGGTGCTCCTGGCGACACTCGCCGCTTGTGGTTTTCAGCTGCGGGGCACGGCCAATTGGCCATTTAAAACGCTCTATATCGGGCTGCCCGACAACTCGCAATTGGGTAATGAACTGCGCCGTAATATTCGTAATGGCACCACCACCCAACTGGTGGAAGACCCCAAGGAAGCCGAAGCGATTTTTGAGCTGATTAACGAGTATCGCGAAAAAGTGGTGCTCACGCTCAATGCCGCCGGTCGGGTGCGTGAATATGAGCTGCGCTATCAGATCACCTTTCGCGTGCACAACGGCAAGGGCCAGGAATGGCTGCCCGCCACCACCTTCAAACAAAAACGGATTCAGACCTACGATGAAACCGTGGTGCTGGCCAAGGATAACGAAGACGTGATCCTCTACAAAGACATGCAGCACGATATGGTTGATTACATCTTGCGCCGCATGAACGCCGCCAAGCTGGCCGAACAATAAGCCGCCTTCTCACATGCAACTGCGGGCCGATCAGCTCTTCACCCATCTCAAGTCTGCTGCCGCACAGGACGGCAAGGACAAGCTGGCCGCCATTTATGTGCTGCATGGTGACGAGCCGCTGCAACGGCTTGAATGCGCCGACGCCATCCGCAAAGCCGCACGCACACTGGGTTTTAGCGAACGCATTGTGCTCCAGGTGGAACGTGGGTTTAGCTGGAACGAGCTGATTGCCGAACAGCAATCACTCTCCCTGTTTGGTGATAAAAAAATTGTCGAGCTGCACATCCCCACCGGCAAGCCCGGTAAAGATGGTGCCAGCACCCTGCTCGACTATGCCGAGTTGGCACGCCATAACCTGGACGTCGTCACCCTGATCTTTTTACCGCGCCTTGATAGCGCCACCCAAAAAGCCGAATGGTTTGCCACCCTCAGCCGCATCGGCATAACGCTGCGCATTGATCTGGTTGAACATAAACAGATGCCCGACTGGATCAAGCAGCGCCTGCTCCTGCAATACCAAAAAGCCGATCACGAAACCCTGCAATTTTTGGCGGATCGCATGGAAGGCAATCTGCTCGCCGCGCATCAGGAAATCATGAAGCTCGGCCTGCTCTACCCGACCGGCCCGCTGAGCATGGCACAAGTGCAAGCCGCCGTGCTCGACGTGGCACGCTACGATGTTTTCAAACTCAATGAAGCCATGCTCGGTGGCGACCCGGCGCGACTCATGCGCATGCTCGACGGCCTGCGTGGTGAAGGTGAAGCCGAAGTGCTGGTGCTCTGGGCCATGAGCGAAGAAATCCGTACGCTCTATAAAGTCAAACAAGGCCTCGCCCAGGGCAAACCCCTCATGCAACTCCTGCGCGACCACCGCGTCTGGGGCCCGCGTGAACGCCTGATCGAGCCCGCTTTAAAACGCCTCACCAGCCATCAACTGGAAGACGCCCTCATCACCGCCGCGCAAATCGATCGCCTCACCAAAGGCATCAAAGTCCCCAACCTGCCCGCCAGCGCCTGGGATGCCATGCGGGAATTGGGGTTACGGGTGGCGCTGGGGCGGTGAGATAAGCTTCAGCAATAGCACTGATTATTTTAATTAGCTTATTTAAATTTTCATTATTCCTTCGGATTAGCCCCATATTCATTCGCTCCTGGCTGACTATCCTGAAAAAAGAAAACAATCAGGATGATCGTGCCCACAATCGGCAACATGGAGAGCAGCAGCCACCAACCGCTTTTGCCAATATCATGCAATCGTCGGATGCTTACCGAACTAGATGGTATCAACATAACCAAAGTAAAGACGGCTTCCAATAAGCCAATTGGTACTATCTCATTACTCAAGCCAAGCAAGGTATCCACAAAACCTAATCCGATACTGATCAGCAAGTAATAAAGTACAAAATACCAATATTCGCTGCGCCGTGAGCGGCCAGAGAAATCACCAAATTTTTTAAGTGCCAGTAAAAACCAATCCATATTCGCCCCTCTTTGTTATCACTGAAAAACACACTATCGACACGCTTATTGTGCACGCTATGCTACGCACTCTGTTTCAGAGCAAATAATAAGCCTCAATAAATCGGTAGAGTGTGTGCCAGAACAAAAATCACGCTGACTGATTCAACCATGCTTCCCATTACTCACCCCCAAGTTGCCAGCAAGTTTGCCAGTTACCCACCCCTCATGCGCGACAAGCTATTGGCTTTGCGTGAGCTGATTTATGCGACTGCTGCGGCCACCACCGGCGTGGGCGAGCTGGAAGAAACACTCAAATGGGGAGAACCCGCTTATCTCACTTCAGCCAGCAAGAGCGGCAGCACCATCCGGATTGACTGGAAGCCCAAACAGCCTGAGCAATATGCGATGTACTTTCATTGCCAGACCAATCTGGTCGACACGTTTCGCACCCTGTTTCCCAACGACTTTCATTTTGTTGGTCATCGCAGCATCGTGTTTGATACGGATGAGGTCGTGCCACACAAAGAACTGGCTTACTGTATTGCGATGGCGCTGACGTATCATCTCAATAAATAAAAACAGGTGGTCATTGATGCATGACCACCTGTTTGCTTATCGTGCTGATACAAAACTTTGATTTAGGAAACGCTTAAATCGTTGCTGAACCACCATCAATCAAAAAGTCTTCACCCACGATGTAGCTTGACTCATCACTGGCCAAAAACACCGCAAGCTTGGCAATTTCATCGGCCTGACCAAAACGTCCTGCCGGTATGCCCGATTTGATCTGCTCAGCCATTTGTCCCACGGCTTCGCTCGGTAAACCAAGCTTGCCAAAGATGGGCGTCTCGATCGGGCCTGGGCTGATGCTGTTGACACGTACTCCACGGCCAATCAATTCTGCCGACAGTGAGCGTGCCAATGAGCGAACTGCCGCTTTGCTTGCTGAATACACTGACATGCCTGCCATACCTTGCTGAGCAGCGGTCGAGCTGGTCAACAGAATGCTGGCTGGATTGCGTAACAGCGGCAACAGCTTTTGCACAGTAAAGATGACCCCTTTGACATTGACATCAAATTGCTCATCAATATGAGCCTCATCCACGTCTGTCAGTGGCGACACCTTGGCAATGCCCGCATTGGCAAACAGGATATCCAATCCACCAAATTCACTTTGCAGCCGAGTAGCCACGGCTTGCATGTCTTCTGCGGATGAAACATTGGCACGGATGGCAATCACGCCTGCACCCAATTGCTTTGCGGCTTCCGTCACACGACCGGCATCTTGTCCGGTAATGGCGACGCGCGCGCCTTCCTTTAAAAACTGTTGGGCAGTAGCAAAGCCAATACCGGTTGTACCACCGGTAATTAATGCAGTTTTGTTTAATAGACGAGCCATGGTGTCACTCCTGAGAATTGATTCATTAAGAAAAAGACGGTGCTTTGAATAGAATTCTGTACCGCTTGGTAAATAATATACCAAGCGGTACAATAATCGCAATGATTTCTTTTTTAATTTTTTATGAATAGCTCTCGCGGACGGCCGCGCACCTTTTGTACCGATACGGCACTCGATAAGGCCATGGCAGTTTTTTGGAAGCACGGCTTTCAGGGTGCCTCTCTGGCCGAGTTGACAGCCGAGATGGGTTTGAACAAGCCGAGCCTGTATGCGGCCTATGGTGACAAGGAAGCGCTGTATCTGAAGGTATTGGCGCGTTATGCCGAACAATATGTCAAAACCTGTCTGGCCAAACTGGACGCCGAAGCGGATGTCAAACAAGCTGTCGGTGCTTACTTACGTTCGGTGGTGGATATGCAGACCAATCCCGAATTGCCGGGCGGCTGTTTAATTTTGAAAAGTGCGGGCGAATGTAGCAGCACCTCATCACAAGCACTCAATGATGCGCGCCAGGTTGTCATGCAATTAAATCGCACCAAACTGCAGGAGCGACTGGTGCAAGCTCAAGCTGAAGGGCAACTCACTGCAAGCACCCATATTGACAACCTGGTCGACCTGTTTTTGACCATGGCCAGTGGCTTTGCCATCATGGCTCAGACGGGTAGCAAGTACGAGCAACTCGACACGGTGATTGAAACCGTACTAAAAATGTGGCCTGTGGCAGCGCTCAAGCCAACATCGCGAGCGCCTGAGGCTCGATTACCACCTCGCAAGGTTAGCAAGAAAAAGCGGGTTTCCAATAAGTAGCTGCCAATCAGAACGAATCTAAAAAGCCAAGAATAGGGCAGCAGAGTAAAATCATGGTTTATTCATTTGCGTAGATGGTACGCAAAGCTTTTATCGCAACGACCCCACATGAATCAGATCAATATTAAAGAATATATGCAGCTGGTTGGCCAGCAGGCACGACAGGCTTCGCGGGCGATGGCGAAGGCCCCGACTGCGGCCAAAAACATGGCCTTGTTGCAGATTGCCAAAGCGATTCTGCGTGACGCGGCGGCCTTGCGTGCAGCCAATGAACAAGACCTAGCGGCGGCCCGCGCCAATGGTCTGGACGCAGCCATGCTGGATCGGCTGACCTTGTCCGATAAGGCCATTGCCACGATGGCTGAAGGCCTGGAGCAGATTGCCAAATTGCCCGACCCGATTGGTGAAATCAGCAATATGAAGTTTCGTCCTACTGGCATTCAGGTGGGGCAGATGCGCGTACCGCTGGGTGTGATTGGCATCATTTACGAAGCGCGTCCCAATGTGACGGTGGACGCAGCGGGTTTGTGCATCAAGAGCGGCAATGCCACCATTTTGCGTGGTGGCTCGGAAGCGATTCATTGCAATCAGGCGCTGGCCAAACTGGTCAAGGAAGGTCTGGCGACAGCGGGCTTGCCGGAGGAAGCCGTGCAAGTCATTCAAACCACCGACCGCGCTGCGGTAGGCGAGCTGATCACCATGCCGCAATATGTGGATGTGATCGTACCGCGTGGTGGCAAGGGACTGATTGAGCGGCTGATTAAAGAATCACGCGTGCCGATGATCAAGCATCTGGATGGTATTTGCCATGTGTATGTGGATGATCGGGCCGACCTGAGCAAGGCGCTGCCAATTGTTGAAAATGCCAAGACGCATCGTTATGGCACTTGCAACACCATGGAAACTTTATTGATTCAACAAGATGTACCGGTCAGCTTTTTTGCCCAGATTGGCGCGATGTATCAGGCCAAAGGGGTTGAGCTGCGCGTTGATAGCGCTGCTCGCAGCAAGTTTGCCGAAGCCGGCATTAACCATTTGGTTGAGGCCACTGAAGCCGACTGGCGCACCGAATATCTGGCCCCGATTCTGGCCGTGAAGCTGGTGGCCGATATGGATGCCGCGATTGAGCATATCAACACCTATTCATCGCAACATACCGATGCGATCGTGACGGAAGACTATAGCCGCGCCCTGCGATTTTTGCGCGAAGTGGATTCAGCCAGTGTGATGGTCAATGCTTCCACCCGCTTTGCTGATGGCTTTGAATATGGCCTGGGCGCGGAGATTGGCATTTCCAACGACAAGCTGCACGCCCGTGGTCCGGTTGGTCTGGAAGGACTGACCAGCCTCAAGTATGTGGTGCTGGGCAGCGGCCAAATACGAGAATAAACGGTTGGCTTAGTGCCCAGATAGCCAAAGCCAAATAAAAAGGTGGAGTGACACTGGTCCTCCACCTTTTTTTATATACTGCAAGCCATTCAATCAGGGAGACCCACTCATGAGCAAGTCCTTACGTTTGTCCGAAAAATGGTTTCGTCGTGGACTATGGGTAGTCGCCTTTATTTTTGCAAGTTTTTTGATCGGGCTGGGCAGCACGATTGTTGAAGATCTTCCGCAGGTTGAACATCAATACAGCACCGAAGATTTTCTGGATAAGCAGGCCGCTGCGCCACTGCGTGCCGAGATTGATCAGGCGCGTAAAACCGTCAAGCAGGCCAGTGATGCGCTGGAGCAAGCCGAGCTCAAAGCTACCACGGCGCAAACCAATTATCAAAGTGCCCGCGAAACTTTTGATAACTGGCTGGCAACCCGCCAAGCCACCGGTCGGCCGGATCAGGATACCGAACTGATCAAACGGACCGAAGCACTGGACGCCATCAAGGCCGCTGAACGCAGCGCACAAGAGGCGATGGAACAGCAACGCCAGATTGATCTGGATGCACGCCAGGTCGAAGAAAAGGCACAAGCCAAACTCAATCTTCTGGAAGACGCCGCACGTGAACAACTCTGGCAGATAGAGCGCAAGCAGGAGCTGCGCGTGTTTGGCTATCGACTGATGCTGACCCTGCCTTTGTTGGGCATTGCCGGCTGGCTCTTCAAGAAAAAACGTCAAAGCACCTATTGGCCGTTTGTCTGGGGCTTTATCGGTTTTGCGCTGTTTGCGTTTTTTGTCGAACTGGTGCCCTACCTGCCCAGCTATGGCGGCTATGTGCGCTATATCGTAGGCATTATTGTGACGGTGGTAGTGGGACGACAGGCGATTGTGGCACTGAATCGATATCTGGCTCAGCAAAAACTGGCCGAGCAGTTGCCCGAAGAACAGCGTCGTGATGAACTCAGCTACGACCTGGCTTTGACCAGACTCTCCAAAGGTGTGTGCCCGGGTTGCGAACGTAGCGTTGATCTGAAAGATCCCGCCAATGATTTTTGCCCGCATTGCGGCATTGGCCTGCATGACAAGTGTGGCCAGTGTGGCACACGCAAAGGCGCATTCGCACGCTTTTGTCATTGCTGTGGCACACCTGCCAAGCACAATCTGCCAGCCTGATGGGACTAGGGAAAACCACGAGTAAGTTTTTAACGAGAATGGCGACCAAGGCGCTAGTCTGTTGATAATCGAGAGGGAAGCAGCAGCGACAAGGCCTCATCCATGCAATGAGGCCAATCACACTACTTGGAGACGTATCATGGCGAGCGCAAAAGCAGCATTTTCTCAACGCATCCAATACCCATGGCGCAAGGTCTTGACTGGTTTGCTCATGATGGCAATCGGGCTGGGTACTAGTCTGACCAGCCAGGCACAAATGCCGATGACAGGCACCAAAAAAATTGTGCTCAGCAATACCCAGGGCGAACGCGAAGTGATTGGCACGATTGCCTTTGACAAAGCCGTCAATGGCAAAACACCTTTCAAGATTGAGATTGATCCCAAGCTGGGCGAATACTTTTTGGCAATGCGTCCATTCCGTTGTCTGTCGGGCGAAAAGCAGCGACTCTGCTGGTTTCCAGTCCAAAAGATGGAACAGGTGATTACGCCCGATAATCTGGTGGCGCTGGAATACGCGCTGATGTTCATGAAGACCGGGCCAAAGGACTTGCATATCAACCCATTCAACGGTGAATACTACAAACTGGAATGGACTGAGAAGGGCATCAGCGGCAAGGTGTTTGATGTAGACATGGACCCCTTCATCACGCCTGGCGCCGTGCCGCCCGCCAAACGTGAGCGGCCGGTCACCTACAAGGATATCAGCGAGGCGGATCCCAAATCACACTGGCTGCCAAATTTGAATATTGAATAAACCGGTCTGACTGCCGGTTTCCAACAACACTTAAACTGGCTCACCCAGATAATCGGGCTTGACCAACGGCACACCGTTGTGACGCAGGATGTCATAGGCGGTGGTGGCATGAAAGAAAAAGTTAGGCAGCGCAAACCTGAACAGATAATCATTGGCGGTCGCAAAGCTCATGCTGCGCTCTGGCCCCAATGGCACGGTCAATGAACGGTTTTCCATGCCTGCAAAGGTGCTGGGGTCAATACTTTCAAGCAAGGCCACCACCCGCGCAATACGCTGCTGCAGTTCGGGAAAAGTGGTTTCTGTATCCTCAAACTTGACTGGGTCGGTCGCGGTGCAGCGTGCCGGAATATTTTTGGCAAAATCACACGTCACCTGAATCTGTTTGCACAGATTGAACATATTGGGATACAGACGCGCCTGCAGCAAGGCCTGGGGATCAATCTTATGCGCTTCGCAATGGGCAACCGTCTTGTCAATGGTTTGCGACAGCGCCGTCAGCAATTGCTGAAGCACAGGGATACTGGCCTGATAGGTGACAGGTTTGATTGCATTACTCATGGCTTGCTCCTCATGGTTATCCAAGTAGAATGGCTGATATTAAGCCTTCATTCATTTTTTTACACGATACGCTGATGCTCTGGATCAAAGCCTTTCATATTGTCATGGTCACCTCCTGGTTTGCCGGACTGTTTTATCTGCCGCGCATCTTTGTTAACTTGGCGATGGAAACCGAACCTGCTGCCAGACAGCGCCTGCTCATCATGGCACGCAAGCTTTACCGATTCATGTCACCGCTTTCCGGGCTGGCGATTGCTCTGGGCATGGTGCTCTGGCTGTATTACGGGATTGGCCGTGCACCGGGTAATGGCTGGCTGCATGCCAAGCTGGCGCTGGTGGTTCTGCTGATCGGCTATCACCATGCATGCGGTGCGATGCTGCGCAAATTTGAAAAAAATGAGAACAAACGGAGCCATGTCTTCTATCGCTGGTTTAACGAAGCTCCAGTTTTGCTGTTATTTGCCGTAGTCATCTTAGTTGTCGTCAAACCTTTTTAATCAATACACTATTACGATGGAGACTCCATGACCCAGCACCCTGACCATATCATCAGCTGGTTTGAAATTCCTGCCACCGACTTTGATCGTGCGGTCGAGTTTTATGAAACCCTGCTGGGCGTGACGCTGATTCATCAAAATATGGATGGCAATCTGCTGGGTGTCTTTCCGTTTAAAGACGGTCAGATTTCTGGCTGCGTGTTATCCGGTGCCAAGGCCGTACCCAGTGAAACCGGCACCGTGGTTTATCTGAAAGCCCTGCCCAATCTGCAAACCGTACTGAGCCGCGTCGATGACGCCGGTGGTTTGATCATCAAAGCGGCTACCCCATTGCCAAGCGGTAAAGGCTTGCATGCACAAATTATTGATAGCGAAGGCAATCGCGTCGGACTGTTTTCCTATTCCTGATTCAGCTCAGTTTCTGTTCAGCCTTCAGCTTGATCCAGAGCATCGACCGGTGCGCAAGCACCGTCAGCGCACAGCCAATCACGTTGCACAACACCGGTGGCATGCCCTCGGGTAAAATATAGTCTAGTAGTGTATTTAAAAAGGACTAATAAATACGCACTTAAGCTAGTTAATTAACTATATACCCCATACCAGTACCACTCAAAACTACTGCGTATTGCCATTTCAGGGCTTGCCAATGTCATCTGCCGTACCCCGTTCCATGAGCGCCGCCACCAGCAATTCCACTGCTGGCGCACTTTCCTTTTTTTGTACCTGCCCGCGTGGGCTGGAAGGCGCATTGAGCGAAGAGCTCAAAGAGCTGGCCGCTCGTTTTACGATCAACGTCCACCAAAGTGTACCTGGTGGCGTGCATGTTTCTGGCAACTGGATCACCGCCTTTGCCATCAATTTACATAGCCGGATTGCCAGCCGCGCGTTGCTGCGAATTGCGCATGGCCGCTATACCAAAGAATCCGATATTTTTGATCTGGTGTTGCAACAGCGCTGGGAAAACTGGTTTACCGCCCGCCATACCCTGCGGGTTGATGTCACGGCGATCAAATCGCCCTTGCGCAGTATTGAGTTCATCACCTTAAAAATCAAAGATGCCGTGTGTGACCGGCTGCGCGATAAAACCGGCGCCCGTCCATCGGTGGACACCCAGTTTCCCGATGTGCGCGTACAAGGTTTTTTAGATGCCACGCATGCCACCATCTATCTGGACACATCAGGGGAAGCCCTGTTTAAACGTGGCTGGCGTAAAGCCACTGGCGATGCGCCATTGCGGGAAAACCTTGCCGCAGGCTTGCTGCGGCTGGCCAAATGGTCACCCGGCCAAGTTCTCTACGACCCATTTTGCGGTAGCGGCACGATCATCATCGAAGCCGCGCAAAGTGCCCTGGGCATTGCCCCTGGCGTCAATCGAAAATTTGGATTTGAAAAACTGCAAGGCGTGCCACTCACCGACTGGCAAACCATGAAAGCCGTGGCAGTGGATCAATTACATCAACCCCAATCTGCCGATCTGGGTATTTATGGCAGTGATATTTCTGGCGATATGCTGACCATGGCACGAGAGAATGCCCGCGACGCGCATATTCAGATTGCGCTGCCCTTCAAGCAGGTCGATGCGCGCTTTGTCAAACCCCCACAAGCGCTGGCCGAAGGCCAAAGTGGCATTATGCTCAGCAACCCACCCTATGACGAACGGATTGCCCTGCGCGGTGGCACGGGTGGTGGTGCAGCAGATGCCCAGCACCGCGGCCGTCGTTCCGCCAAGGATATTTTGGCCGATGATGATGAAGTCTGGGGACTCAAACCGGAAGCCATTGAAGCCGCACGCGCTGCCGAATCTACCGAGCAGCCGGGCTTTTATGCCGAATTTTCCAGCACCCTCAAAGGCCAGTTTGCCGGTTGGCAGGTTTATCTGTTTACTGCTGACTTGCAGGTTCCCAAGGCATTACGCCTCAAGGAATCCATGCGCACACCCTTGTTTAATGGCGCCATTGAATGCCGTTTATTTCGCTTTGAAATGGTCAAGGGCGGCAATCGACCGGCCAATTAATGGGCAGGCCGATGCGTTGTTGATTATTTGAAATTTCAATATCAAGTTGGGACCGGCTACTTCAAGGCAAAGACCGTGAGCTGATCACCTTGCGGGTAGCCATACAAATGATTGCCACCAGCCACCACCGCCACATATTGAACACCATCAATTTCATAGCTGATCGGCGGTGCATTCACCCCTGCGGCAAACTGGTATTGCCAGAGCGGTTTACCATCAGTCGCATTGATGGCATTTAAAGTGCCATCCCCCTCCCCCATGAAGACCAGATTGCCTGCGGTTGCCAGCACGCCACCAATCAAGGGCTCCTTGGTCTTGTATTGCCAGGCCATATGGCCGGTGGCGAGATTCATGCCGACCAGCACGCCCCAGCGAGGTTCATCCATGGCCGGCTCCATGCTGGTGTAATGCAGAGCGGGCTGATCACCACTGGCAGGGGTTTCATGCGCGGTATAAATTACTGGCCAATGGCTTGCAGCCAGATAGGCCATGGCATGGCGCTGATCGACCGACATGGGCGACCAGTTGACCCCGCCAATCACGCCCGGATTAATTCTGGTGCCTCCTGGCGTAGCGCGTTGAAACAGATTCTTTTGTGGCACAAAGGCTTCTGACTTGAGCAACAACTCACCGGTGGCACGATCGTGGATATACACCCAGCCCAGCTTGCTGGCTTGGGCCACTGCCGGAATTTTTTTGCCGTCACGTTCAAAATCAAGTAGCACGGCAGTACTCGCCACATCGTAGCCCCACAGATCATGCGGCACTTGTTGGTAATGCCAGCGCAGTTGGCCGGTTTTGATATCCAGCGCCACCAGCGAAGAGGTATAGAGATTGTCACCCGGACGAGAGGTATCTTCCATCGATGGTGCCGGATTGCCAGTGCCAAAGTAAAGCAAACCGAGTTTGGGATCAATCGAGGGCGTCGACCAGGCTGCACCACCACCATAGCGCCAGGCATCGGGATATTTTGCGGCCATGGCACGTTCATTTTTAATATCCCGCGGCAAGGCCACACCATCGGCGGTGGTGGCTGTATAGGCACCTTCCCAGCCCCTGGGGGGAACGGTATCAAATTTCCAGGCGCGCTTGCCAGACTCTACCTCATAGGCTGCCAGAAAGCCGGTCAAACCATAGTTACCCGCCATACCGACCACCGCCAAAGGCTTATCCTGATTAGGGTCAAGATGCAGGCCAAAAGCCACCCCAGTAATACCGATCAGCACCTTGCCTTCGTACAGCACGGGTGCCATGCCAATCCCAACACCAGTTGAGCCGATTGAGCTGGCTTTACTCAACTCTTCATTTTTATTGAGATTCTGAATATTTTCCGTGGCTGTTTTGACACCCTCAATCACATCAATATCCCAGATCTTTTCACCCGTTTTTTCATCCAGTGCGATCAGGCGCGCATCAACTGTGCCAATAAAGACCTTGCCATAACCCACTGCCACTCCGCGATTGGAAGGGCCGCAACAAAGCTTCCGATCTTTGCGACGCTGATGCTCGTAGCGCCAGAGCTGTTTACCGGTTTTGGCATCCAGCGCCACCACATGATTAAACGGCAGCGAAACATACATCACGCCATTGACCACAATCGGCGTAGCCTGATAAGTGGCCTTGACACCGCTCTGATAAGTCCAGACCGGCTTGATTTTTTCAACATTGCCCGCATTGATCTGCTGCAAAGGTGAAAAACGCTGATTATCATAGCCGCGCCCAAAGCTCGGCCATTCCGTGTTGGCAACGTGTGCAATCCGCTCTGTCACCGAGTCTGCCAGCGCCGTGCAACTGCCCGCCAAGATGGCCAAGCTGAGCAACAGCCTTTTGAGTGAATGATGATGCATGATTTCTCCTCGATTTTTATATCGTATAAGCAACAAAAGACGAGCGAAGACACCAAGCAGGTCGCTCGTGATGCGTTCAACTTTGAAAATGAGCGGCCAGTGAGACAACTGGCCGAGTGGCTATTGCTGTGCGCTTATTGCGGTGAAATCCGGGTCACCGCATGCTGCTTGAAAATACGGTCGAGTGTGCCGTCACTGCTCATATCGCTCATGGCTTTTTGCAATAAGGCCTGTAACTCAGACTGATTGGCTGGCACGGCCAGACCCAGCTGCCAGCCCGCCAGTGGCAAGCCTGCCAGGGGTGGTGGCACAGTCATGATGAATTTTTTACCGGTTGCCACCAGGATCGGTTCAACCTGGCTGCGCATACCAAAATAGCCAGCAATCCTGCCCTCCTCCAAGGCCTTCTGGGCTTCATCTGGCGAGCGAAAATGCACGACCTGATTACGCAAGCGGCCCGCATTGGAGGACAGCAAGGCCATCGACATGATGGAGTCACCCTCGGCACCAATCGTTTGATTGCCCACATCGGTAATCGCATCCAGCTTAGGTAGCAGTTCGGTATTGCGAACCGCAGCCATGGTTTCCCGATGATAGGGTGCAAATATCTTGACCTGTGGATTACGTGACATCAGCACCGAATCAACCGGCACATGCATCATCACATCGGCAGGCGGTGGTGCGATTGCCAGCGCCGAACCCTTCCAGACAATGGTACGTAAATCATTGTCCATATTATCGTCGGCGTCGTAACTAAATACATCGGGCTTTAGGTTTAAACGTTCGGCCAGTGCCTTGGCGATATCCACATCAATCCCCTCGCCATTGTCCGCATAGGGAGGAAAGTCTTTGTATACCCCGACACGCAAAGTGCCGGCACTGCGGATTTTTTCCAGGTCACGAGCTGATGATGTGCCATGCGCAATCAATAGCACCGCCGATAATGTCATACCCAATACCGATGTCAATAATTTTTTATTCATGTCATCCTCCTCTTGATTGATCAACAGTGTAGGAAAATATGGTCTGCGCGTCAGCAGTGAATTGCCTCTTCGCTACGGTCAAATTGCCCGCATTTGACTGCGTAATATACTGAGTCGTCGTTTTATGCTTGGGTAATGGTGCTGATGGTTCTGTATGTCACCACCAGCACATCGCGAAAGGCGGCCTGGCCCGGCTCAATGGGAATGATGGGGGTAACACCATGCATCGCCTGTCGATCATCGACCAGTGCGGTATCAAGGGCTTGTGTCAGCGTGAAACTGGCGAGTTGTCTGCCACTTAAATCATGAATGGTAGTCGTGCCACTTTGCACATTGACTCGATCAATCAGTGTCACCAACACCAGATCCACACCATCCCGATGCATTCCTTCCGGGGTAGGTTTGCCTTCGCCAAGGCTATTGGCATCAATACGAAATTGATGCACTTCGATATGTACCGCCGCTGGTGACACCAACTGACGAAACAGTCGCAAGCCATAGCCAATCAGCGCGCGCATGCTGGCACCTTGCATGATGGTTGATTCAATCGGCACAAAATAACGCGCTACGCCACCGTTTAATCGATTGTAAATCAATGATTGATAATGAGGTTGATGAGGTTGCAATTCAGCCTGCAAGCTCTGCACTTCTGCACGCAGCGTAGCGTAACGGCGGCGCCGATAGCGGCCACCATCCGCCATATAACTGTCTTCAGGCATGTTGTACCAGCTCGCCGAAAAAGCCGGCCAGTCATCCAGCGCCTGAGCATCAAGCTGCAGGAGTTGCTGACGCATGGCATAAGCGTCAACAAAATCAAAACCCTGTTGCTGGATTTTTGTGAGCGAAGTAGTCAATGGCAAAGTCATGATGATGATTCAGATTTCAGATAACCATTGTATGCTTCTGAGAAAGCATCCGTATGCATTTTCATACTGTGCTGCAATGTGTTTAAACCCCGTCAGTGCCGCACCGAGCTGAAAAGTGATACAGTGCCGTCATCTTGAATTGATAAGCTTTACTGTCATTACCATCATGTCTGCCGTTGCCTTGACCCGAGAAGAAATCCTGACCCGCATTGTGGCGACCTTTCGCCAACATGGTTATGAAGGCGCCAGTCTGGCGCTCTTGTCGGAAGCCACCGGGCTGGGTCGATCCAGTCTTTACCATCATTTTCCCAATGGCAAGGAGGACATGGCGAAGGCCGCTTTGGAATGGGTGCTGCAATGTTTTGATGAACTGGTGCTAGCGCCACTGCGTGCTACCCAGCAAACGCCGCTCAAACGCTTGCAGGCATGCGCCAAAGGATTGGCAGCTTTTTATGACGACGGCGCACGTTCTTGTCTGCTCAATATTTTCAGCATTGGTTCAGCAGGAAAACTGTTTCAGGATGAACTGGCGCTACGCACCCAGGGCTTGATCCAGATTTACACTGATATTGCCAAGGAAAGCGGCATTTCAGCCCGCGAAGCCAAACGTCGCGGTGAAAATGCGCTGATCGGTATTCAGGGTGCCCTGGTGATTTCGCGCACGATTGGTTCCAAAGAACCCTTTCTCAGATTGATCAAGGAATTTCCAGAGCAAATGCTGCGGCCTGAATAAAGGCAATGCTGACCACTTCTCATCAACGCAGTCCGCAGGCCCAGTTTTTTATATTTCAACTATTCAAGCTGCTTGACGGGCAGTTTTTTTTAAGCGATGATTCTGAACCGATCGTTCGGTTCAAGATATTCTCAAATCAATAATTCAACGACTTGAAGAGGAGTTCACATGTCATCCGCAAAACCCAGCCAGTCACTCAAATTTTATGATTTTGAAAAATCAGGTCATGCCCACCGCGCACGTCTCATGGCTTCGCTGCTCAATCTGCCTTACGAATTGATTCCAGTTGACTTGCTGGGTGGTGAGCACAAAAAGCCGCCTTTCCTGGCTATGAATCCTATGGGTCAAGTGCCGGTACTGGACGACAATGGCACGATTGTGTTCGACTCTACCGCAATCCTGGTCTATCTGGCCAAAAAATATGGCGATGAAAGCTGGCTCCCGAGCGACCCAGTTGGTGCTGCAATGGTACAGCGCTTTTTATCGATGGCCTCGGGTGAGGTATTTCGCGGCCCGTGCAGCGCGCGCCTGCATACCGTGTTTGGCATGAACTTTGATCATGCCGTGGCCAAAGCCAGTGCTTATCAATTCTTCGATCAACTCGATGGTTATCTGGCCAATCGCAACTTCCTGGCGACCGATCATCGTACGATTGCCGATATTGCTTGCTATAGCTACATTGCTCACGCACCAGAAGGTGATGTGTCTTTGGAGAAATACAGCAACATCCGCAACTGGCTCAAACGTGTTGAAGCACTGCCAGGATTTATTGCCATGCCCGGCACAAAAATCTGTCTGGCTGCGTAAACCGGCTTAGCAATACGCACTCACCACAATCGCAAACCAGCTGACCATGCATTCATCAAACTGAGTACCGGCGTCAGTGTTTGCTTTTGTGGTGAGCCACATTAAATTGAATTTTTAAAATTGCTCGATTGAGGTCGTCATGTCGTCGATACCCGGCTGGTCATACGAAGAATCGCCTTTTCATGCAGGCGAACAGAGTATTCAATACCGCCTGGGCCTGCGCGACAAAATTGAAGATTTGGGTAGACGCATCATTCGCAATCAGATGCCGGAGCAACATCAGGCTTTTCTTCGGCAACTGCCTTTTTTAATTGTCGGGACACAGGATAGCGATGGCCAACCCTGGGCCTCTATCCTCACCAACCCGGCTGGCTTTGCCAATGCGCTGGACGAACAACATTTGCGCATCAATGCTCTGCCCAACCAGTATGATCCGCTGCTTGCCAATTTGCATGTGGGTGCCGCAATTGGCCTGTTAGGCATTGAGCCGCCGACCCGACGTCGGAATCGTTTAAATGGCATGGTCAGTTTTATCGATGACACAGGATTTACGGTAGCCGTACAACGCAGCTTTGGCAACTGCCCCAAATATATTCAGGCACGGGTTCCTACGCTGATTGAAACCAGTGTGTTTGATCAGGCCCGTGTGCGCAGCATTGAAAGCAGCAAACTGGACAGTGCTTTGCAGCAGATGATTCGCGCTACGGATACCTTTTATATCGCCAGCAGCTTTAACGACACCGTTGCCAGCGCCAGCAGTTGCCCGCACGGTGTGGATGTATCGCACCGCGGTGGCAAGCCCGGGTTTGTACGGGTGGATGATGCCAGTACCTTGACGGTGCCCGATTACGCCGGCAACAATTACTTCAACACTTTGGGTAATCTGCTGATTCAACCCAAGGCAGGATTGTTATTGATTGATTTTTCGGAAGGTGATTTGCTTTATATTGCAGCACGTGCCGAGATCATCTGGGAAGGTGCAGAAGTGAAGCAATATGAAGGCGCACAACGATTGCTTCGCCTGCACGTCACGAGCACACAGCTAGTCAAAAGAGTATTGCCCTTACGTTGGAGTGAAGCAGAGCTATCACCTTTTCTCGAACCCATGGGAAGCTGGGCCAACCAGACTTAAGCGGTATTAGACAAGCGTACATCTTTCATCTTTTGCAACAGTTGCCCCCTGCAAATCTACTTATAGGTAGATTGTTTTTTTGCAAGGCACTCGTCCGAATTCATCCCTAAACCTGCAATCTTCCGCATGTCAGCATATGCCAGACTCAACACCCGGTCATTCTTAGGCTGACCAAATAAGGGTGGCTTGGTCGTTTCTTCATGTAAATGATTAAGAATTTAAGTTTCAAATATCCTTCTCTGTGCTGCACCGCGATATTGAAAAATGAAATATTCGGCATGCATCTTGCCCCACTTTCATTCAGAGCGATGCAATCGATAGGAGTGTCCTGAAACAGAACACGCCGTTTGTGTTATCAGAATGGGCTTATCCGTCCCGTCTTCATGATCCCGTCTTGCGCTATCCGCCAAGTGTTGGATTGGCATTGCTCTAGCAGGCGCAATTGACTCAAAAAATAATTTAATCACAGGAGATCATGTTGAAAACTTTAAATGCACTCGCAATCAGCATCTCGGTATTAGGTGCTTTGGCCACCTTTCTGGCCTTGGGCCCTTTAAGTGGCGTGTTTCTCATTTGGGCAGCGTTTGTCGCATGGGGCGCTTTCTTTGCGCTGGGCGGTAATGGCGACGCACTGCAAAAAGTGGTGATCTGCGGCATCTTTGGTGCCTTTGTGGCCTGGTTGGTGGCGGTTGTCATCTTATCCGTGCCACTCGCGGCACAACTCGGTTTGCCACTCTGGGCAGCGATTGCGGTTGGTGTGGGGATCATTGTGGTGGTACTTGGTGCCAACATCCCGGCCCTGGCGACGATTCCGGCTACCGTGTTTGGCTTTGCGGCATCGTTTGCATACTTATTGCAGACACCCGATGTTTTAAAACTGGAAGTACTGCTTTCCCCAAGCTTGAAAAATTCGCTGGTAATTATTTCTATCTCTTTGATTGTTGGCGCCGTGTTTGGTTTGCTATCGGCACGTTGGGGTGCGGCCATGACCAAAGATTAAAATCTGATCATGACGAACAGCACTTCAAGCTCATAAAAAAACCGGACGATTGTCCGGTTTTTTTATATGATGATCTTGCTATGCGAAACTGCTGGCATCACTCATTTTCCTGCTTGCCAGCGTCTACCCGTGCATTGAGAACCCATTCACGCAAGATGCCGGCGGAATACACACTGGCCACCTCATCAATAAAACGCGGAAAATCAATCACCGCATCATCATCGGCGCTATCGGAAATCGTGCGCATCACTGCAAACGGCACCTGATAGGCGGCACACACTTGCGCTACCGCCGCCCCTTCCATTTCAACACACAGCACACTGGGCAGCACCTGCTGCAATTCCAGGCGGGCCAGATGGCTGGCAATGAATTGGTCACCGCTGGCAATCGCTCCCCAATGCACTTGTGGATGATGCAGGCCAAACTGTTCACGCGTGACCAAATTGATGATACCCGGCAAGCGCACATCAACAAATTGCTGCGCACTGGCATCGAGTTCTTTGGCGAGTTGCTCATCGGTGGCAAACCATTGCTTGCCGGTCATCGGCACCTCAAAGCGTGGAAACAAAGGCTCGGCATTCATATCATGCTGAATCAGCTCACTGGCAATCACCACATCGCCCACCCGCAAACCGTCGGCCAGACCACCCGCCACGCCAGTAAAGATGATGCGTGACGGCGCATAGACATGAATCAGCGCCGTCACGGTGGAAGCCGCTGCCACCTTACCAATACCAGACAGCACCGCCACACAAGGCTCACCATGCAAACTGCCGACATAAAAGCGACGTCCACCATGCTCTTCGATATGCGCATTGGCATGCAGGGCGGTAAGCACCGCATCAAGTTCTTCTTTCAGCGCAGCAATGAGGGCAATCGTCATGATTTCAATATTGAAAATTAAACAAGGTGAAAAATACATTGGGCAATCCGGCCAGGTACGCAGATTGGCAATCGAAATTAGCAATCCAATTGCAGCACCCGCATTCAATGAGGTTGGCCAATCTCTTCTTGCCAACTATCCAATGGCGTTTGTGCGACGTGTTACTTATCTTATTGTCGGATTGTAGGCGCTCATTACATCGCAATGGCTCAATCTGCCGGTTTTTTCAGTTTCGGCTGAGTCCGCCAGCATTTGCCACGATCACCATGAGCACATTGTATTTTTGATTTTTTAAAGGAGTATATGAATAAATAAGCTTATATAGTGCTTGAATACTATATCAATTTTTTTACTGGTATAGAGTATATGAATCAATTAATTCCAGCACCGCCTCGTCATTGAATAGCCAAACCATTCAACTACAATCCAGTGCAAACCCAATACAAGACATGACACAAGGTATTTCTGCCATTCATTGTTTGGCATGTCACCACGTTTTTGGTGCTGGACGAAATCATTTTTTAAGGAATCGCCATGTCGCAACTGACTTTCTATCATGCCCCCAATAGTCGCTCGACAGGCGTGCTGCTGTTACTCGAAGAGTTAGGGGCCAGCTATGCGCTGCATCTGCTCAACCTAAACACCCAGAGCAATCGCCAGCCAGACTATCTGGCTATCAACCCGCTCGGTAAAGTGCCGGCCATTGTGCACAATGGGGCGCTGGTGACAGAGCAACCCGCGGTTTATCTTTATCTTGCCGATCTGTATCCCGCAGCAGGCTTGACGCCAGCAATCGGTGACCCCTTGCGTGGCCCTTATTTGCGCTGGATGGTGTTGTATGGTGCCAGCTTTGAACCTGCCATCATCGACCACGCCTTCAAGCGCGAGCCCGCAGCACCCTCCAAATCGCCTTATGGCACTTACGAAGAGATACTCAATCTGCTGGATGCTCAACTCAGTCAAGGCCCTTATCTGTTGGGTGAACGATTTACTGCCGCCGATGTGCTGTGGGGCATGGCGCTCAACTGGACGACCGGATTTGGTGTGGTGCCCAAGAGCGCACCGATCAGTGCCTACCTGGAACGCTTTAACGCTCGCCCCGCTGTGGCACGCATCAAGGCGCGTGATGCCGAGCTGGCCGCGGCACAAAAGCCCGCTAACTGACAACATAATGGCCATATAAGCGGATCACCTCGCCACTGTAGTCAAAATCCTATAACAAAACCGGCACAGCATGACAGTGATCCAGCACCCTATTTGTTACCTTGGTACAGGCCATCTGGCATCACTCACAGGAGCAAACCATGAACAAGGATCAAGTCAAGGGTCGTGTTGAAGCAGTCAAAGGTAAAGTTACCGAAGCTGTTGGTAAGGTAACTGGCAACAAGTCTACTGAAATCAAAGGCAAAGCTGAGCAGGCCGCCGGAAAATCACAGGCAGCCTATGGCGATGCCAAAGAAAAAGTCAAAGATCAAATCGATAAAATTTGACAGCTGTGTATAGGTAGCAACTTCAGTGACAACCGCAATAACAACCGCCGTCACAAGCTACCTGACCGGATGAGATTGAGTGATTACCTTCTTTAGTCTGGGCCATATTGGCGCCATGATAGGACAACGACAAGGTAATGACACCCGCCCCATTCAGCAAAAATGTATTGCCTAACCCATCAACATCATGGTCATGATCTATTCATGGCCATTTTTCATTAACCATCACCATGGTGATACCAACTATATCGCCAACCATGGCGATCCGTTTTAAACGGTTTGTAAAATGACAAAAAATTTACTGCCTTGACAGTAATTGCAATAGCAGCTACATTACTGCATAGGCAGCTAATTTTCAAAAATCATGGCAAACAAAAAATCGACAACACGTTTTTACGATGGCAAAACCTATCAGGTCGATGAAAGCATCGCGTTTCTGATGCGACAAGTCATCGACGGTATGGGCAGTCTGGTGGATGAGCACATGATCACGCACGATCTGACCAATGCGCAGTGGAAACCCTTGCTCATGATTCGTCAACGTAACTGTAAAACGGCAGCCGAGCTGGCGCGCGTTTCTTGCGCGGATACCGGCGCCATCACCCGCATGCTGGATCGGATTGAAGCCAAGGGTCTGGTCAAGCGTACCCGCTCATCCGAAGATCGTCGCATCGTCAATCTCGAACTGACCGAAGATGGCGAAAAAGCTGCCGAGATAGTCCCTTACGTAGTCTCTGACGTACTCAACAATGTGCTGGAAGGCTTCAGCAAAACCGAAGTCAATGATTTAAAAGCCCTGTTACGGCGGATGCTGGCCAATGTACAAACCCTGCGTGCATCAGGCAGCCAGGAATAATCCTCAGATCACTCGATCCCAATCATCATGAAAACTCGCTCACGCCCACATTCATTGCTTCCAGCCATCGGCCTGACCCTGCTACTTGCAGGCTGCGCCAGTTACAGCGGCATTGCACCGGTTGCTCAATTACAAACACCGCAGCAGCTTGGTGCCAGCCAGCAAGATGGCACCGACTGGCCAGCGCAAGACTGGTGGCAACAATTTGACGACCCAATACTCACGCAACTGATTGACAAGGCACTGAGCGGTAACCCCAACCTCAAACTGGCTGAAACCCGGATCAGCAAAGCCGGTGCCGCGGCTGGTTTGGCGCAAAGCAGTTTGGGACTGCAAGTCAGTGGTGATCTCAGTACAGAACGACAACGCTTCAGCGAACATGGTATTTACCCACCACCGTTGGGTGGTAACGTCTATACACTCAATAATGCCAGTCTAGGCGCTAGTTGGGAATTTGATTATTTTGGTCGCAACCAGGCAGCGTTGAATGCAGCCATCGGCAATGTCAGAGCAGCCAAGGCTGATGCGCAGGCAGCCCGCGAGTTGCTGGCAAGCAACGTGGCACGCAGCTACTTTGCATTGGCACGCCTGTTCGAACAAAAAACCATTGCCCAGGCTTCGCTACAACAGCGTCAGGCAATACGCGAGCTGGTGGTGAGTCGGGTTAAAGCAGGTCTGGATACCAATGTTGAACGACGTCAGGCCGAAGGCAGTGTGCCCGAAATTGAACGTGACATCGCCGCCCTGGATGAACAGATTTCACTCACCCGCAATGCCTTGGCCGCCTTGTTGGGAGATGGACCACAAAGTACAGCAACCCTCTCACCCAGATTGGCCAAACCCCTTGCCACAAATAGCAACACAACCATTCCGGCTGATCTGTTAGGCCGTCGCGCCGACATCAGTGCGGCACGCTGGCGCGTTGAGGCAGCCACACAAGGAATTGCCGAAGCCAAAGCAGCGTTTTATCCCAATATCAATCTGAAGGCCTTTGTCGGCCTCAACAGTCTTGGCTTTCCTGACTGGATTGAAGCAGGTAGCCGCGAGTATGGTGCCGGTGCTGCCCTGCACTTGCCCATTTTTGATGCAGGTCGATTACGGGCTGGCCTGCGTGGCCGCACTGCCGATGTGGACGCTGCGATTGAAAGCTACAACATGACCTTAAACGAGGCGATCCATGATGTGGCCGACCAGCTTGGCTCCTTGCAATCGCTGGCCATACAAAATCAGCAGCAACAATTGGCAAGCCAGGCTGCCGAACAAGCCTATGACCTTGCACAGCAACGTTTTCGTGCTGGCCTGAGTACTTACCTGACTGTACTGAGCGCCCAGACCAATGTGCTGGCACAGCAACGCAACCAAACCGATCTGCAAGCCCGTCTGCTCGATACCAGAATCCGCCTGATTCACGCCCTGGGTGGCGGTTTTAACGAAGCACCGACAGCCGCACTTGTCGGCATTGCAAATTCCCATTGAATATTCAGCAGGAAATCATCATGGAACCCAACAATAATCAAAGCACCACTACTCACCCTTCGATTAGCCCTGACCAGCGCAAGCGTCAACGCTGGCTGATTGGCCTGACCATCCTGTTTCTCCTCGCTGGCGCAGCCTGGGCAGCACATTGGGCACTAGTCAGCCGCTACTTGATTGATACCGATGACGCTTATGTGCAGGGCAATGTGGTGCAAATCACCTCGCAAGTCGCTGGCACCGTATTGAATATTCAGGCCGATGACACCGACTTTGTACAAGCTGGCCAACCCTTGGTCAGGCTGGATCAGGCCGATGCCAAAGTCGCGCTCGAACAGGCCGAAGCACAGCTCGCACAAACCGTGCGTGAGGTACGCACGACCTACACCAACAACGGCACCTTGTCTGCCAATATTGCCCTGCGTGAAGCCGAAATCAGCAAGGCAAAAAGTACCGTGCAGCGCGCTGAAGACGATGTCAAACGGCGTCAACCATTGATTGCCAGCGGTGCCGTATCCAATGAAGAAATGCAGCACGCCAATACCACACTGACCGATGCCCGTGCTGCCTATACCGCCGCTCAGGCCGCCTTGACGAGTGCCAAAGAACAACTTGCCAGCAATCGCGTCTTGACCGATGGCACCGATGTCGAGAACCATCCCAATGTACAACGCGCGGCTGCCAAAGTACGGGAAGCCTATCTGGCACTCAACCGCAATGAGATCGTGGCACCCGTCACCGGCTATGTGGCCAAGCGCAGTGTGCAGCTAGGTCAGCGAATCACCGCCGGTGTGCCCTTGATGGCCTTGATTCCACTTGATCAGGTATGGGTGGATGCCAACTTCAAGGAATCTCAATTGCGGGAAATGCGCATTGGTCAGGCTGTCACTCTCAATGCCGATATGTACGGCAAAAAAATTGACTACCAGGGTAAATTGATTGGCCTTGGCGCGGGAACCGGTTCAGCCTTTTCATTACTGCCCGCACAAAATGCCACGGGTAACTGGATCAAGGTCGTGCAAAGAGTACCAGTACGAATTGCGCTGGATTCGCAACAACTCAAGGATCACCCTTTGCGCGTTGGCCTGTCCATGCTGGTGACGGTGGATGTGCATGATCAGTCCGGCAAGTCACTCGCTGACGCACCGCGTGAACATGCCGCTGTAGAGACCACGGTGTTTGATAAGCTGAGCCATGATGCCGATGATGCGGTCAAGCAAATCATCAACAATAATCTGGGCCGCAAAACCGCCCTGCCATCCAATCAGAGCCTGCATGACCCAGTGGCCGACAAGTCTTTGGTGCCGGTTGCCCTCAATCATCGCTCCTAGTCAATATGGCCACGCTCACCTCTGATTCAACCGGCGACAACGTCAATCCCAAGCCGGTCGATACCCCAGCCAACGTCGCACCAGCCGCCGCTGGCAGACCGGCGGCTCCACCGCCCTTGCAAGGCTCACAGCTGGTCATGGGCACCATTGCGCTGTCACTAGCCACCTTCATGAATGTGCTGGACTCGTCGATTGCCAATGTGTCCATCCCGGCGATTGCCGGTGACTTTGGCGTCAGCCCCAATCAAGGCACCTGGGTGATCACCAGCTTTGCGGTGGCCAATGCGATTGCCGTACCGCTGACGGGTTGGATGACGCAACGCTTTGGTATGGTCAAACTGTTTACCAGCAGCGTCCTGTTATTTGTGCTGGCCTCCTGGTTATGCGGACTCGCGCCCAATATCGGTGTACTCATTGCCCTGCGCGTTTTGCAAGGGCTGGTAGCCGGGCCGATGATCCCCCTGTCACAAACCCTGCTCCTGCAAAGCTATCCCAAGGAAAAGGCCGGGATGGCGCTCGCCATGTGGTCGATGACCACGCTGGTGGCACCTGTGATGGGGCCATTGTTAGGCGGCTGGATTACCGACAATATGTCGTGGCCCTGGATTTTTTATATCAACATCCCGATTGGACTCGGTGCCGCCGCAGTCACCTGGAATATCTATCGGGTACGCGAGTCGGCCAGCCGTAAATTGCCCATTGATGGAATTGGCTTAAGCCTCTTGGTCTTGTGGGTCGGTGCCCTGCAGATCATGCTCGACAAAGGCAAGGAGCTGGACTGGTTTAACTCCAGCCAGATTGTGATACTCGGCGTGACGGCATTCATTGGTTTTGCGTTTTTCATCGTCTGGGAACTGACTGAAAAACATCCGATTGTTGATCTGACCTTGTTCAAGCGTCGCAACTTCTGGACTGGCACGTTGGCGCTGTCGCTCGGCTATGGCACCTTCTTTGGCAATGTGGTGCTGTTACCGCTGTGGCTGCAACAATACATGGGCTATACCGCCACCCTGGCTGGTATTGTGCTGGCACCGGTTGGTCTGCTGGCCATTGTGTTATCACCCATTGTCGGCAAGAAAGTCGGCACGAGCGATCCACGTCTGCTCGCCAGCGTTGCCTTTATTTTCTTTGGCATTGTGTTGTGGATGCGCTCACACTTCAACACCCAGGCCGATTTGTCGACGTTGATGATCCCCACGGTGATACAAGGTGTCGCCATGGCATTCTTTTTCATACCATTGGTCTCGCTGACGCTGTCGGGCATTGCGCCAGAAAAGATTCCCTCTGCTTCGGGGCTCTCCAATTTTGCCCGGATTACCGCGGGCGCTTTTGGCACCTCCATCGCCACCACCATCTGGGATGATCGTGCCACCCTGCATCATGCTCAACTGGTCGAGTCCATCAACAATGGCAACAATAATGCCACGCAGGCTTTGGCCAATATGGCGGCAAGCGGTTTATCGCCTGAACAAAGTCTGGCACAACTCAATCGCATCATTGACCAGCAGGCATTCATGCTGAGCGCCAATGATGTGTTTCGCATATCAGCCTGGATTTTCATTTTGCTGATTGCCGTTGTCTGGCTGGCGCGGCCGGTTAAACAGGCCAAGCCAGTGGATACTGGCGGTGCCCATTAAATTTTAAATATTGGCTGATCAATCATCCAAAACGACATCGCCCGCAATAGCGGGCGATGTCGTCTATGATTAGAAATCAAATGATCAGGATTTGCCTTCTGGCTCCTTGATTTCCACATAAGCGCGATCACGCAGCTGACGCAACCATTCCTGATATTCATCACCCAGCTTGCGTTCACGAATGGCCTGACGTGCCATGATGCGCTGCCGCTCGTTGCTGACCGCTTCTTTCTTGCGCTCCAGCACCTGAATCAGGTGAAAGCCAAACTGGCTTTGGATCGGTTCACTGATCTGGCCTTCGCTCAGCGCATCCATGGCGTGCTCAAACTCGGGTACCGTCTCACCAGGATGCAACCAGCCCAGATCACCACCTTTGGTGGCCGAACCATCCTGTGAAACCTGCTTGGCCAGATCTTCAAACTTGGCTGCCTTGTTATCCAGACGCTCCTTGATTTCAACCAGACGACGCCGTGCTTCGCTCTCGGTAGTGAGCTGATTCACCTTGATCAGGATATGACGTGCATGGGTAGTAGTCACATCATCCAGCGCAGCCTGTGCCTCGGCGGTACCAGTACGTTTATCAATCAACTTGATAATATGAAAGCCCACTGGACTTTTCACAATCTTGGCAACCTGACCAGGCTTGAGTGGTTGAATCGCCTCCACAAATAATTGTGGCAAACGATCCAGCGGCCGGTAATCGAGCTCACCACCCTTGAGTGCTTCAGGCGCATCGGAATAGGTCGCCGAAGCCTTGGCAAAATCACCACCCGAACGAATTTCACGCATGGCCTGTTCGGCACGCAAACGCTGCTTTTCAATCATTTCCGGCGTGGCACCTTCGGGAATGCGCACCAGAATTTGCGCGAGCTTGTATTCTTCTGCGCCTTCTTTCGCTGCCACGCCCTGCTCGGCTAAAAAGTTGTCGACTTCACCATCACTGACCTGCACACGACTGTCAACTTCACGCTCACGCAGGCGCGCCAGCGTAATCTCATCGCGGATGTCTTCACGAAAACGGGCAAAACTCACGCCTTCTTTTTCAATCGCATCGCGAAAGCTTTGCGTATTCATTTTGTTTTGCTCGGCAATCCGCGCAATCGCACGATCCAGCTGCACATCATCAATACGGATACCGTTTTCCTTGGCCAGTTGCATCTGGGCACGATCGACAATCATGCGCTCCAGCACCTGCCCGCGCATTTCCTCACGGCTCGGCAAAGGCGTGTTATTACGTTTGAGCTGTTTTTCGACCGCGACAATGCGATCATTGAGTTCGTTTTGTGTGATCACATCATTATTGACCACGGCCACAATCGCATCCAGACTTTGCGGCTGCGTGGAACGGGCCACACTGGCGTCGGATAACTTGCTGCTGAGCTTGCCGTCCGGCTTGGCACCCTGAGCAGATACTGATCCGGTGTATAAAAAACAGCCCAATATAATTGCACCTAAGCAGGTATATTTATACATATACTCCTTGGAAATCGGGTTTTTATTCATAATCCTGGAACCTTGATGGGGTGTCTGTTTTTTCATTGATAAGGGAATAACCGGGAATCTGACGACGCAGTACATTGATCGGATTGGAGCCGATGCGCGACAGACCGGAAAGCTCAAGCTGCCAAAACACGGCCGTCACCGCATCTTGCGTGGTGGTGCGGTAGCGTTGTAACACAAGTCGCCCGACCCAGCACGAACCATCATACTCCAGCCCGGCAATCGATTCGACCACCTGGGTATCACGCAGCGAGTAGTTGACCCGACCAACGCCATACCAATGCTGTGACAATGGCCACTGGAAAGAAGTTTCGACCTGCTCGATCGAATCCCGCGTATAGCGATAGTTGAAATTGAGCACCTGCTTGGGCCCTGGCTGCCAATGCACGCCCGAATACGAACGAATCACCCGTCCAATACTATTGTTGTATTGCACGGTGCTATCGGCAATTAACGTTGGCGCAATCGTGCCCGCAGCGGACAACAGCAAATCCGATTTGTTATCGGTGTTGACGGTGTTATTGAGCGAGACCCGTTGCGGCGTAAAGTAAAAACGTTCGGCAATCGATAAACGCAGTTTTTCAATACCGCTGGCGTTATCGATATAGCGGGTACTCAGGGCGGCTGTCACCTGGTTGGCATCGGCAATCCGGTCCTGTCCGACAAACTGGTTTTCCGAAAAAATCTGCGAGAAGTTGAAGTCGGCCAAGGCCGAATCAAACACCGGCAGCTTGCTCTGATCCCGATAGGGTACATACACATAATACAGGCGCGGCTCCAGCGTTTGCGTGGCGGCCTCGCCACCATAACTGCTGTCACGCTCAAAAATCAAACCACTGTCCAGACTGGCAATCGGCATGCTGCGCTGAAAATTGCTGGGTGTGCCAGCGGCCGGATTATCGAGCTGATAACTGGTCGCATGATAGGCCAGCTTGGGCGTCAAGAAATAGCCTGGGGCAAGGGTTGGATAGCTGATCGAAGGATTGATCACCGCGCGGTCACCACGCACCAGATTGCGTAACGGATTGGAAAAGCGGGTGAAATCGGCTTCGGTGGCCAGATCAAAACCACCTTGATCCTGTTGCAGATATTTGAAGTTGAACTGCGGCAAACGCTCGTACGGTGGCGTGATGGGCGCGGCCGGATCCTGCAGGGTCTGAAACTTGGTGACTCGCGCAAACGCCGACCAGTAATTTGAACCGTATGACACCATGCCTTCACGCGTCAGAATCTTTTGCGCACTGGCCGTCAGGGTGCGCGAAAAGTCACCCGCATAATTGGTATCGGACACGCCATTGATATTCCAGGAACCGAGCAGACCATAAGGCAAACGGGTGGATTGCACTGCCGCAAATGAATAGCGCTTCTGGCCAGTGATATTGTCATTGGGCAGATAATCAACCCGCACCTTGCCCTCGTAACTGGGCTCCAGATAACGGAACTCGGCACCCAGCATCAGGCCACGACGTGTCACCAGTTGCGGATAGATGGTCAGATCACGATTGGGCGCAATATTGACGTAATACGGCACCGTCAGGCCGATCCCGCTCTTGGAGTTGGTCGTCAACGTGGGTGGCAGCCAGCCGGAGCGACGTTCATCGGTCAGCGGAAACTGCATATAAGGTGCATAAAAAATCGGCACACCCTGAAAGTACACAGTGGTGGCGTGCGAGGTCGCTGTCTCACGGCCAAAATCCAGGTCCATGGTGTCGGACTTGAGATACCAGTCTGCATTGCCTGCCGTACAGGTGGTGTACGTAGAGCGCCGTACCTTGGCCAGATCGTCACCCATCAGCTCAATCTTGCTGGCCTTGCCATGACCGCCATTGGCCGAAAAAAAATAGTCCGCCGAATTCAGGTAACCCTGATTGGCATCAATCTTCAAACGCGCGTCCGGCCCTGAAAAACGGTTACCATTTTTCAGGATACGCACATTACCCTCGGCATCCACGGTATCTTTGACCACGGTATAGATGAGCTTGTCACCCTTGACCACGGTGCCTTCCTGGCGCAACTCGGCATTGCCTTCCAGCACGGCATTGTCATCCACATGACCGGTGATCTTGTCCGCACTCAGGTAGGTAGTCTTGGCACCATTATTGGCGGGCGTATCAAAGAGAGTGCTATCCATCTTCAAACCACTGCCGGCTACCTCTGCGGTCACAGGGGCAGACATGGGCGTCATGGAGGTAACGGCAGGCTCTGCCACTGTGCCGGTCTGAGCCAACCCTGTTACCCCATTCAACGCCAGCAACGCCACGATCATCGGGCGCAAGGCAAAAGTGGAAAAAGGTAAAAAATCAGCAGACAACGGCATGTCGTATCAGAATGAATGTCAGAATAAATGCAATTCGGTTTGCAACAAAAGTAAAATGCGCCAAGTAGTCAATTGACACTTTGGACACACTGATAAACGCAAAGCTTGCCATTATAAGAGCAAGTCCCCTTTTAAGACTTCGAGACTTGCATTTCCCATCAACCGAGCGACCAGCCTAAAACCATCCACTCATGAGCCCAACCAGCCCAACGCCAGCCAGCCCATCTGACCGACTTGCACTGCTCAATACCTGGCTCGCCAGTCTGCCCGCCCAACATGAACTGCAACTCGCCAGTCTGGCACCGGCTTCGGCAGATGCCAGCTTTCGCCGGTATTTCCGCATCACCACCGGCAATCCCTTGCAGCGCACGCTGGTGGTAATGGACGCGCCACCACCCCAGGAAGACTGTCATCCCTTTGTAAAGATTGCCGGTCTAATGCATCAAGCTGGCCTGCATGTACCACGCATTCTGGAACAAGACCTCAACCAGGGCTTTTTGCTGCTCACCGATCTAGGCAGCCACACTTATTTAAATGTGATGTCGCCCGACAAACCCCGTGAAGCGCATGCGCTGTTTGTGGATGCGATCGACGCGCTGATCAAATGGCAACTGGCCTCCAAACCCGGCGTATTACCTGAGTACAATGAAACCCTGCTGCAGCGCGAGCTGGATCTGTTTCCCGCCTGGTATGTGCAAAAACACCTCAAACATGTGCTGACGACCGACCAGCAACGCACCCTGGACACGATGTTCAAGCTGATCCTGTCATCCAATCTGGCACAGCCCAAAGTGTATGTGCATCGCGACTACATGCCGCGCAATCTGATGATTTCCACCCCCAATCCGGGCGTGCTGGACTTTCAGGATGCGGTGTATGGCCCCATCACCTATGACGTGGCTTCCTTATTCAAGGATGCCTTCATTTCCTGGGAAGAGGAAGAGGTGCTTGACTGGACCATCCGTTATTGGGAACGCGCCAAAAAGGCCGGCCTGCCCGTTTCTGACGACTTTGCCGAGTTTTACCGCGATTGTGAGTGGATGGGGCTGCAGCGCCATCTCAAGGTATTGGGCATTTTTGCGCGCATCAACTATCGCGATGGCAAACCCCATTATCTGAGTGACACCCCGCGCTTTGTGGCCTATGTGCGTCATGTGTCGAATCGCTATATCGCGCTAAAACCGCTGTTACGCTTGTTTGATGAGCTGGAAGGCATTGCCGTCAAGTCTGGCTATACCTTCTGATTCTGTGGCAACAGGGCACCACGTCAACCAAGTACGCGGCGCGGCTACAATAGGATTTTCAAGACTTAATCAGCATCCCTCATGAAAGCCATGATTCTGGCCGCCGGTCGCGGCGAACGCATGCGACCACTCACTGACACTTGCCCCAAACCGCTGTTGACTGTGCGCGGTAAAGCCCTGATCGTCTGGCATATTGAGGCGCTGATTGCCGCAGGCGTGACCGAACTGGTCATCAACCACGCCCATCTGGGACAACAGATCGAAAGTCGTCTGGGCAATGGCTCACAATTCGGTGCCCGGATTCATTATTCCCCTGAAATAAATGCCCTGGAAACCGCCGGTGGCATTGCAACTGCCCTGCCCTTACTGGGTGATGCGCCATTTCTGGTGGTGAATGGTGATGTGTTCTGTCCTGGCTTTAATTTTTCATTGGCCAGCCAGCAAGCTGCTGTGATGAACCAGTCAGATTTATTGGCCTGGCTTTGGCTAGTGCACAATCCAGACCATCACCCCAATGGGGACTTTGCCTTGCACGCTGAACGGGTATTGAGTGAAGGAACGCCGCAATACACTTTTTCGGGCATCGGCCTGTATCACCCGGCATTGTTTGCCCATACCCCCGCCAGACAAGCTGCTAAGCTGGCACCCTTGTTGCGTTCGGCCATGCAACAAGAACAAATCGGCGGTACTTTGTATGAAGGCGAGTGGACCGATGTCGGAACCCCGCAAAGACTGCGGGCATTGAATGAAATGGATGACTGAACCGCCAAGTGCGTCAAAGAAAGTAAAGGTCAAAAGCAGTTACCACAAAGACACAGAAGACGCGAAGAAAAACCTAGTTTGAACAGCGTCGTTTTGCCACAAGAAACACCAAGAAAAGTTTGAAATCTGTCGAATGTCCACTACATCAATCTGGGGACAGAGTAGGAACAAATAATAATGCGCTGTCCCCATGCTTGAACAGCACTGCTTATGCAAGTTTTTGCTTAGTGCTCTTTGTGTCTTTGTGGTGAAAAGCATTTGATTTTCCTTGGCGCTTTCCTTGACGCGTTTGGCGTCTTGGCAGTGAAAGTTTTTTGGTAAAAAATTGAGTAACGGTATTAAGAAGGAACTCTCATGCAATCGTATGCTGCGCGGCGCGCCAAATTGATCGAGCTTATGAATGCCCGTGGTGGCGGTGTGGCCATCATCCCAACCGCACCGGAAGTGATGCGCAATCGTGATGCTGACTATCCCTATCGACACGACAGTTATTTTTATTATTTGAGTGGCTTTACCGAACCTGAAGCAACGCTGGTGATTGTGGCCGGTGCCGCGCCCCAGACCATCTTGTTTTGTCGCGCCAAAAATGAAGAACGCGAGATCTGGGACGGCTATCGGTATGGCCCCGAAGCCGCGCGTGAAGCATTTGGTTTTGACCAGGCTTTTGCGAGCGACACCATCCATACCGAACTACCCAAGCTGCTTGCCAATCAACCAGCACTCTATTACGCACTCGGCGATCAGACTCAACTCGACAGTCAGGTACGCCAATGGCTGGGAGCAGTACGTGCGCAAAATCGCGCTGGCGTGACCGCACCAGCGGCCGCTTATGATGTGCATGCACTGCTTGATGAAATGCGCCTCTTCAAGGATGCCCATGAAGTTGACATCATGCGTCGCGCTGCGGGTATCTCGGCACAGGCGCATATCCGTGCCATGCAGGCCTCCCATGTGGGTCTGCGCGAATACCATCTGGAAGCCGAACTGCTTTATGAGTTTCGCAAACAAGGTGCCCAGGCACCGGCTTATGGCTCGATTGTGGCCACTGGTGCCAACGCCTGTGTGTTGCATTACCGCGCTGGTAATACCGAAATGAAAGACGGTGATCTCTGCCTGATTGATGCGGCCTGCGAGCTTGATGGTTACGCCTCTGACATTACCCGCACCTTCCCGGTCAATGGCAAGTTCAGCGCACCGCAACAAGCACTCTACGAACTGGTACTAGCCGCACAAGCGGCCGCACTCGATAAGGCGCGAATTGGTTATCACTGGAATGAACCACATGAAGCAGCGGTCAAAATTCTGGCACAAGGCATGTTGGATACCGGCCTGCTCGATAAGGATAAAGTGGGTACGCTCGATGATGTGATTGAAAAAGACAGCTATCGACAGTTCTACATGCATCGCACCGGCCACTGGATTGGCATGGATGTCCATGATGTCGGCGAATACCGCGATGTGCATGCCACCACCACCGACAAACCCTGGCGCCCTTTGCAAGCTGGTATGGCGCTCACTGTTGAACCCGGCATTTATGTGCGCCCTGCTGAAGGCGTGCCTGAAAAATATTGGCATATCGGCATTCGCATTGAGGATGATGTGGTCATCACCCATGGCGAGTGCGACATCCTCACCAGTGGTGTGCCAAAAACCGTCGCCGACATTGAAATTTTGATGCGTAAAAGCCAGACGCAGCAATGACAGCAACTCGCTTTCACCTTGCCATCATTGGTGCTGGCCCGGTTGGTCTGGCCTTGGCCAATCTTTTGGCGCGCAGCACCTCCCTGCGGATTGTGTTGATTGACGCGCGTGATCCCGCACAAGCGCAGCAAGACGCACGTACCCTGGCCTTGGCACATGGCAGTCGGCTGACATTGGAGCGAGCACAGGCGTGGGGACAGCAGATTACTCAGCATGCTACAGCGATTGAGCATATTCATGTATCGCAGGCAGGTGGCATTGGGCGCACACTATTGCATCATGATCGTTATGGCTTGGCCGCCTTGGGCTATGTGGTGCCCTATGGTGCGGTCGTACAAGACTTGCTCGCCGCATTACCTGCCAGTGTTGTACGCCAGTTTGGCAATAAGGTGGCTGGTGTGAATGCGCATACCGTACAACTGGCCGATGGTAGCAGCCTGGCAGCAGACATCATTGTGCAGGCCGAAGGCGGTCTCTTTACCGAGCAAAGTCATAAACCGGTACGCCGCGATTATGAGCAAAGTGCACTGGTTGGCACAGTCAAGGTGACTCGCTTTCAAGCCAATTGGGCTTATGAGCGCTTTACCAGCAAAGGACCGATTGCCCTGCTGCCGCAAGCCGATGGCTATGCCCTGGTCTGGTGTGACAAACATGACTTATGTGAAGCACGTAGCCAAAGCCTGCGCGAAGGCCACGAATCCGGTTTACTGGAAGAGTTGCAGCAAGCCTTTGGTCATCGACTAGGTCAGTTTACGCACATTGGCCTGGCAGGTTGCTTTGCATTAGGCTTGAATGCACAACGCCAGCTGGTCAATGATCATGTAGTGACAATTGGCAATGCGGCGCAAACCTTGCACCCGGTAGCAGGCCAAGGTTTGAATTTGGGCTTGCGTGATGCCTTTGTGTTGGCGGAAACTTTGCAAGCGATGTCATTGAATTTCATCCATCAGAAAACGGCGGGTGAACCTTTAGAAAACCTGTCAGCGGCAAATGTCAAACAAGCCCTGTCAGCTTTTGCCCGGCAGCGTCAGAAAGACCGTTGGTTGACCGTTGGTACGACAGATTTATTGCCCCGATTATTTGCCCTGCAACTGCCAGGCATGGCGCTGGCACGTGGTTTGGGCCTGGCGGCACTGGACTTGTTACCCCCCCTGCAAGGACTTTTGGCAAGGCAAATGTTGTACGGAAAAAGATAATTGTAAAGTTATCTTCCCTGCCCAAGTTTTAAGCATTTTTTGGGTATACAATGCTTCTCCCTTTAGCAATTCCGCTAAGCCCATTTCCGAGATGATGACCCTGTTGAAGCCTGCCTTCAATGGGATCGTATTCTCTAAAAGCCTTACCGTTCACCATGAAGATTGGTCCCTATTTGCTGAGCAATAATCTGTTTGTTGCGCCAATGGCTGGCGTAACAGACCGGCCGTTTCGCCAATTGTGCAAACGGCTCGGAGCAGCTTATGCCGTCTCAGAAATGGTGGCCTCCAATGCGCTCCTGTGGGGCAGCGTCAAAACCCAGCGGCGTGCCAATCATATTGGTGAATTTGCCCCCATTGCCGTGCAGATTGCTGGCGCTGACCCACAGATGATGGCCGATGCAGCACGTCATAATGTGGCGCATGGTGCACAGATTATCGACATCAATATGGGTTGCCCTGCCAAGAAGGTCTGCAATGTCGCGGCCGGTTCGGCACTCTTGCAGCACGAAGATTTGGTAGCGAGGATTCTGGATAGTGTGATTGCTGCAGTGAGTCCCGCAGTACCGGTCACACTCAAGATCCGCACCGGCTGGAATCACGACAATCGCAATGCCTTACGCATTGCCAGAATTGCACAGGATGCAGGCGTTGCCATGCTGACTGTGCATGGTCGTACCCGCTCCGATCTCTATCATGGCGAGGCAGAATATGACACCATTCGCGCCGTCAAACAAAGCGTGAACATGCCGATTGTTGCCAATGGTGATATTGATTCACCGCAAAAGGCATCACACGTACTGGCCTACACTGGTGCCGACGCGCTCATGATCGGGCGGGCGGCACAAGGGCGTCCCTGGCTGTTTAGAGAAATTAGTCACTATCTGGCGACGGGCAAAGAACTTGCGCCACCGCGCGTAGCTGAAATCCGCCAGATCATGCATGAACATTTATTGGAGCATCATGAATTTTATGGGGCAGTGACCGGTGTGCGAACCGCACGCAAACACATTGCCTGGTACACGCGAGGATTGCCAGGGGCCAATCTGTTTCGCCATCACATGAATACGCTGGACGACTGTCAGTCACAACTGGCTGCCGTACTGGCGTTTTTTGATGAGCAGGAACAGTTTGGAGAGCATCTACTTTATAACCATACACAACAAGAAGAGTTAATCGCAGCATGAGCAAACAAAAGATTGAAGATTGTATTAAAGCCAGCCTGGAAGATTATTTTGTCGATCTGGGTGAAGAGCAACCTCATAGCATCTACGATATGGTGATGCAAACTGTAGAGCGACCGTTACTGGAAAGCGTGATGGAACGCGCCCATCAAAACCAGTCGGTAGCCGCCGGCTTGCTGGGCATCAATCGCAATACCTTGCGCAAGAAATTGCAGATTCATGGCTTGTTGTGATCAGCTTGCCAACCATCATCACAAAGCAGTCAAGTGACATGGCGCTGCATCAATCCTGGCCATTGACTGCTGATCAGTTTTAAACATCCGTTCAATTATTTCTCTTCGACTTATTTTTCAACCTATTTTTCAATCTATAACCGCCACGTTCTGACGGCACTCTCACTTGACATCCACCATGATCAAACAAGCACTGATTTCGGTTTCAGACAAAACCGGCGTACTCGAACTGGCCCAGGCACTGGCTGCGATGGGCGTAAAAATTCTGTCTACCGGCGGTACGGCCAAGCTGCTGGCCAGTCATGGTCTGACTGTGACCGAGGTAGCAGACTACACCGGCTTTCCTGAAATGCTGGATGGTCGTGTGAAGACCCTGCATCCCAAGGTACATGGCGGCATTCTGGCGCGTCGTGACTTTCCTGAACATCAGGACGCATTGGCAACGCACGGTATTCCAACCATTGATATGGTGGTGGTCAATCTCTATCCATTTCAGCAGACTGTCGCCAAGGCCGAATGCTCACTGGAAGATGCGATTGAAAATATTGATATTGGCGGCCCTGCCATGTTGCGCTCTTCAGCAAAAAATCATAAAGATGTGATCGTCCTGTGTGATCCAAGCGATTACGCACCGGTACTGGCACAACTCAAGAGCGGTGGTGATCTGCCTTATGACACGCGCTTTGCGCTGGCTTTAAAAGTGTTTGCCCATACCGCGCAATACGATGGTTCAATTACCAATTACTTCAGCAGTCTCGGTGCTGACAAAGCCCATGCAACGCGTTCTGATTATCCCAACACCCTGAATCTGCATTTCAATAAAGTGCAGGAAATGCGCTACGGCGAAAACCCGCATCAAAGTGCTGCCTTTTATCGTGATATCAATCCGGTACCTGGCTCATTGGCCAACTATAACCAGTTGCAAGGTAAAGAGCTGTCATACAACAATATTGCCGATGCCGATGCCGCCTGGGAATGCGTGAAGACTTTTTACGAACCCGCCTGCGTCATCATCAAGCACGCCAACCCTTGCGGTGTGGCGATTGGCAACGACGCCCTGGAAGCCTATAGCAAGGCATTCAAAACTGATCCCACCTCGGCCTTTGGCGGCATCATCGCCTTTAACCGTGAGCTGGATGGCAAAGCCGCCGAAGCCATCGCCAAACAATTTGTGGAAGTCGTCATCGCCCCTTCATTCACGCATGACGCTCTGGAAATTTTTAAGACCAAACAAAATGTGCGACTGCTTGAAATTGCGCTGGCCCATCAGGTCAATCGTTTTGACTTCAAACGCGTAGGGGGCGGTTTATTGGTGCAATCCACCGATGCGCATAATCTGCTGCCAGAAGATATCAAGATTGTCAGCAAGCGCCAGCCCACCCCCCAACAATTGCAAGATCTGATGTTTGCCTGGCGCGTCGCCAAATTCGTCAAGTCCAACGCGATTGTGTTTTGCGCCAATGGCATGACCATGGGTGTCGGCGCCGGCCAGATGAGCCGGATTGACTCGGCACGCATCGCCAGCATCAAGGCCAATCATGCTGGCCTGTCACTCAAGGACACCGCAGTGGCATCGGACGCCTTCTTCCCCTTCCGTGATGGTCTGGATGTGGTGGTAGATGCGGGTGCTTCATGCGTGATTCATCCAGGTGGTTCGATGCGCGATCAGGAAGTCATTGATGCGGCCAACGAGCGCGATGTGGTGATGGTACTGACGGGTGTCCGTCATTTCCGTCATTGATCGGCATGACTGGTATTTCATCTGAGCCACACCGCGTCTCGTTGATCCATTGAGAATCCTCGGCATCGACCCCGGCCTGCGCATCACCGGCTTTGGCGTCATAGAGCAGCATGGCAACCAGCTGCTCTATGTAGCCAGCGGTACCATCAAGACGCCCGATGCCGACCTGCCTACCCGTCTCAAGACCATTCTGGACGGGATTGCTGAAGTGATTGCCACCTATCACCCCGAGCAATCGGTGATTGAAAAAGTCTTTGTGAATGTGAACCCCCAGTCCACGCTCTTGCTGGGGCAGGCGCGTGGTGCTGCCATCAGCGCGCTGGTGTTGGCGCATTTGCCGGTGGCCGAGTACACCGCCTTGCAGTTAAAACAGGCGGTCGTCGGTTACGGCAAAGCCAATAAAGAACAGGTGCAGGAAATGGTGATGCGGCTGCTCAGCTTGCCGGGCCGCCCTTCCCCCGATGCCGCCGATGCGCTCGGCGTGGCTATCTGCCACGCTCATGGTGGTGCCGGACGCGCCACCATCAGTGGCTTGGCACCGCAACTGGCCAAACGCGGCTTACGTGTCAAACGCGGCCGGCTGGTCTGAAATCTGTCTCATCCTCTCTGTTGTCAATCTGCGATAGTCCCTCTGTGTATTCTCAAAGGCCTAATCAATACGCACCTAAGATGGTATATTCTTTCTTTTACTCCCAATGAGTATCAGCATTTTGTATGGGCAGCATGAAGGCAGGCGACTATTATTCCCTGAATGACCTACAGCAGGTGTTCAGCAAGGCAACGCTGACGCGTGCGGAAAGCTATCTCACGGCGATCAGTGAGATCCAGATTCAAAACGACGTCATGAGCGCCAATGTGCAAGGCTCGCAAGGGCGGCCTTATGAAGTCACGATCAAGTTTTCGCGCGACTTTGAAGACCAATGGCGCTTTGCCACTTTTTGCACCTGCCAGGTGGGTCGTTATTGCAAACACGCCGCGGCCACCATGTTGCGTGCCGCTCAACTGCCCGATACGCAAGACGGCGTCAATCCCGATGTCCTGGCCTGGACCGCCACTTTTTTGCAGCAAAGCCAGCTGATCGCGCAAAAGTACAGCAAACCCAGCAGTAAAAAAAGTGAAGCCATTTTTTATGTGCTGCAGCATCCGCGCACCCGGCAATATCAGGTCGAGTTTTTCAAGGGGCCAACCCAACTGGGCAGTCTGGATGAACACCACTTCAAACCCTGGCTCAATGTCGAATCAGCATTAAAGCAACCCTATAAGTTTATTGACGAAGAAGACGTCGCCATCATGCGTCTGCTGTGGGCCGAGCGCGACCGCTCATACTACGGCAGTGGTTTTGCATTGCGCGGCAAAAACGCCGCCGACGTACTCAATCGCATGCTCAACACCGGTCGTCTGCTATTTGCCGATCAGGAACTGATCCACCTTGAACGCGGTGACAAACGTTCAGGCCAGTTAAGCTGGTGCAAAAATGAAGGGGGCCAATCCATTGCCGTCCTGCAGACTGAACCAGCGGCGGACGTGATTCCCGTCACCCCGCCCTGGTATGTCGATCTGCAAGCCAAAACCATTGGCCAGATCGAGTTACCATTTGAGGCTGGCAAGGCACTGCGTCTCTTGGATTTGCCACCACTCGGTGAAGCCGATATTGCCGTGGTGGCCGCCACGCTGGCGCAAGCCGCACCCGAACTGCCCTCACCACAAGGTGCGCAGCAGATTCCGGTCATTGAAGCACCGCTGCAACCCATACTCAAACTGGGCACCGTCAAGGCCGTTTTATATTACTACCGCGGCTATCCCTACACTTTTCAGCCGACCCTGCTGGATGTGGCAGCACCCTGTTTTCGTTATGGTGAATTTGATATTGCGGCGGGCGATGAATCGGTCTTTGTCAACGATGTGCAAGGTCGCACAGTGCGCATCGTGCGCCAGCCCGAAGCCGAAAAGAAAGCCCTGCTGGCGCTGCCTCGCTACGGTTTGAAAGCGATTCCCGACAACAAACTCAATGCTGCCCGCGGCCAAGCTGTGCCCATGCCCTGGTGGGCACTGGAGCAGGAAAGCCACTGGACCCAATTTGTCGCCGATGTCATTCCGCGCCTGCAGGAGCTGGGCTGGGAAGTCGAACACCTGACCGGCTTTCGGCATCAGATTGTGGAAGTCGACCACTGGGAAGCCGACCTTACCGAAAACGAAGGCGGTTGGCTCGACCTCGATCTGGGCATCATTGTTGGCGGCCAACGCATGGCGCTACCGCCGTTGCTGGCTGAATTATTTTCACGGGATGGCCGCTGGCTCGACGCCCATAAACTGGCGCAGATCAATGACAAGGAAGAAGTCTATCTGAGCCTGATCGACGACAACACCGGCAATGTCACGGCGCTGATTCGCGCCAACGCCGGTCGCCTCAAGCCAATCGCCCGTACCCTGATTGATCTGTTTGACCATATCTATCTGGATCCGGCCGACATGATGGAGCGGCGTCTGTTGCGCGCCACCAAGCTGGACGCGGCACGGATCACCGAAGTGTTTGGTCGCGATCGCTGGCAGTTCCGCTCTGCCGAATCCATCACCCAGTTGGCTGAAACCCTGCGCGGTGGCAGCGGTGTGGAAAGTGTTGAACCGCCCAAAGGCTTCAAGATGGCTTTGCGTGACTACCAGTTGCATGGCCTGGCCTGGTTGCAATATCTGCGCGAACACAAGCTCGCCGGTATTTTGGCCGATGATATGGGTTTGGGTAAAACGGCGCAGGCGCTCGCGCATTTGCTGCTGGAAAAAGAAGCCGGTCGGCTGACCCAACCTGCTTTGGTGGTTTTGCCGACTTCTTTGATTTTTAACTGGAAGTCCGAAGCCCAGCGGTTTGCGCCGGACTTGCGCGTGCTGGCCTTGCATGGCAAGGAGCGCCGTGAAAATTTTGCGCTGATTGGCCAGCATGATGTGATTCTCACCACCTATCCGCTGCTCTGGCGTGATGAGGCCGAGCTCGCACAATATGAATTTCATTCGCTGATCCTGGATGAAGCACAGACCGTCAAAAATGCGGCCAGTAAAGCCGCTGCGATTGTGCGCAAAATCAAGGCACAGCATCGTCTGTGCTTGACCGGTACACCGCTGGAAAATCATCTGGGTGAACTCTGGGCGCAGTTCGACTTTTTATTGCCGGGCTTTTTGGGCGATGCCAAAAGCTTTGCCCGCCAATGGCGCACCCCGATTGAAAAACAGGGTGACAGCCTGCGCCGCGAAGTCCTCGCAGCACGCATCAAGCCCTTCATTCTGCGCCGTCGCAAAGAAGACGTGGCGCAAGAACTCCCTCCCAAGACCACCATCATTCGCACGGTTGAACTGGAAGGCACCCAGCGCGACTTGTATGAAACCGTACGCGCCGCAATGGATCAGCGCGTCCGCGATGAAATTGCCAATCGTGGTTTTACCCGCAGCCAGATTGTGATTCTGGATGCGCTGCTCAAACTACGGCAAGTCTGCTGCGACCCACGCCTGCTCAAGCTCGAATCAGCCAAGCGTGTCAAAGAACGCGCCAAACTCGATCTGTTGATGGATATGCTGCCCGAACTGGTACACGAAGGGCGGCGCGTCTTGGTATTCTCACAATTCACTTCCATGCTGGCGCTCATTGAAGCCGAACTCAAAACCGCGCGTTTGGGCTATGTGATGCTGACCGGTGACACCAAAAACCGTGAAGAACCAATCAACCGTTTTCAGGCAGGTGCCGTTCCCATCTTTTTGATCAGCCTGAAAGCCGGTGGTGTAGGTTTGAACCTGACCACCGCCGATACCGTGATTCATTACGACCCGTGGTGGAACCCTGCTGTCGAAAACCAGGCAACCGACCGGGCGCACCGGATTGGCCAAACCCAATCGGTGTTTGTTTACAAGCTGGTGGTGGCTGGCTCGATCGAAGAAAAAATTCTCAGCCTGCAAGACAAAAAAGCCGCTTTGGCGGCAGGCATTCTTTCTGAAGATGCCAATGCACTGGAAAAATTCAGTGAAAGTGATCTGGCAGCCCTGCTTGAACCGCTCGGTTAAAAGAGTAGTTGTAACAGTTTTTTCATAAATCAAATTTTCGGTTATATTCAATACGTTTGTCGCTTTACGCTACTTTTAAATTCAATTGATGTAAATTAGCAAGGCGATAAAACCATCTCTTGCTGCTTGACCACGATTTATGCATTTGTCAGCCCATCGTTCTGGTCATGCAATAAGCAAACAGAATCCCAGGTATTACAAGAACACTGTCTGGCTGGAGGATATGCATGCCGTCTCAAATCGTGAGCATTGCTCCCGAAACCTTATTAAATGCGCTGGATACTCAAATCGCCGTGATAGATAGCATGGGACAGCTGGTTTACGTGAACCAGACCTGGGTTGAAATAGGTCAGTGCAATGGCATGCCCAGAGACTATGACTGGTTGCAGCAAAACTACCTGCAGGTTTGCCATGCCGCAGCCGAAAATGGCGACCAGTACGGCATGTTGGCCATCTCGGGCATCAGCAATACCATCAAACATATGACGCCCAGTTTTGAGATGCTCTATCCCTGCATGCATCAAGAACAAAATCAATGGTTCAAGATGCGCGTCGTGCCTTTGACTGGCACTGCCAATGACCTGTTTCTGATTACCCATCAGAATGTCACTGCACAAAAAATGGAACTGGAAAAACTGGAGCGGCTATCGCTGCTTGATCCGCTCACAGGACTGGCCAACCGTCGTCGCTTTGATCAATTCCTGCGTACCGAATGGCAACGCGCCACTCGACATCAATTGCCCATCGCCCTGATGATGATTGATATTGATCACTTTAAAAATTACAACGACAACCTTGGTCATTTGCAAGGTGATCAATGCCTGATCGCCGTCAGTAATGAACTGGGCCAGTTTGCCAAGCGTAGCAGCGATATTGCAGCCCGTTTGGGTGGCGAAGAATTTGTGATTCTATTGGCTGATACACCACTTCATACCTCACGACAGATTGCCGAATCTGTCCGCCGCACCATTGAAAATTTAAAGATCCAGAATCCGAGACTGGGCTATTTGACTATCAGCATCGGACTGGCCCATATGACGCCCATTATTGGCCAGCCTGAACAGGATCTCATCGCCGCTGCTGACAAGGCCCTTTACGAAGCCAAACAAAGTGGCCGCAATTGTGTCTGTCTCGCACCCTTGCAAAGTGGCATGCACGCTGTTGCACTGGATCGAATCAAAAATTCTGCACCTTGAATTTTAAATAGCCGTTTGTTGACCGGTTCAGACTACTCGCTTTTTTTTGCTTTCCAGCAATTCGGCCAATCAACCACCACCTTATTTTTCTGCCATTACTTTTCTCCCATTACCGAGAAAAAATCTGTGCCCATCCGCTTCCGGCAACTGACCTCAACTGGTCTGGTTGATGCTTTGATAAATGCTGCAATTGATACTTCGATAAATGCTTTTTCAATCAGACCAGTTAATTCCCTGGTTTACGCTTGTTCACTTTTGACTTAAATCATCCTGTCACAGACGACTGATAATGTCTCCTTAACTGAAGGATGCATCATGCTACGGCATTATTTTTTACAAGAATTGGTCATTGGCAGTTTGGCTTGCTGCCTGCTTGGCTGTGGCGGTGGTAGCGATATGAACGTGGCGGAACAGCCCGTTATTTCAACGCCCGTTGCACAACCTGCTACACAGCCGGTTATTGTGCCCGTCCCTCCGGTCGTTGAAGCCAGCCTGCCCATCGACGCCGTCATCGCCAACATGACAACAGCCAGTGCCAACGAAGCCTTGCCACAAAGCACGCTGACCAACGCATGGCTGAATCACAGTATCATCAGCGCGGTGCAACCATTTGCCGATCAACTCGGCGGTTATGGTCAACAGTTTCCGGGTTGGTGGAATGCCACGATCGGCTGGTTCATCATCATGGAAGGCCAGCATAATACGGCCACCAATAGCCGCGTCTGGATCAACCGCCTGCGACTGTATGTTTTGTCGGAAAGCACGCGCACCTGGCAATTGCTGGACGCCACCAATCTGCCCTATACCGAAGCAGTGCTTGATCCGGCGCAGGAACAGCTGATTGCACCCAGCTCACTGATCACCGCACCCGATCATCTGTCGGTCTTGCTGCAATTTCCAGAGTGGGCACATGGTTTTGGCAGCAAAGTGGCCATTGATGGGAGTGATGTGCGGGCGATATTTGCATCAGTGGATTTCGGTCTGGAACTGAATGACCCCAATGGCATGGATGACCGGGACAACGCTGAATATCTGGTGGGTGCGGGGATAGACTATTACCCGGCACTCAATGTCACACCGGATCAACTCGGCGGGATTGTGCCGGCGGCCGGTAATGGCAAACTGTTGCTGGCTAAAAGTACGCCACGTTCAGCCACGATTTTAGTGCCCAATACCATCAAGGGTTGCGACTTTGCAGAGATCAGAAAAAATCCGCCACCCTTGACGGACTAGTTCTTTAGTCATTTTGACTATCAAACAACTTGCCCAATCCAATGGCTTATTGAAGCCGTCTAATCAAGTAAATTACCGCGTGACCCGAAGCGGGCTTTTGCCAAACGAATCAACGATTCACGCGTCATCAGCCATCCGACCAGCCAGTCGAGCACGCAATAACCTGCTCCCGCAGCAAACGGCGGGTTGAGCGTGCTCCAGTGCACACCCGGCACAATTGAGCGCCAGGCCCAATTGCCCAGGGACGTGCCCCACAATTCCAGCAAGAGCGCCAGCACAAACATGGTGTGATACAGCCGTGGGTTGGGCCCCCAGCGCACACAGGCCAGATACATCACCATCAAAAATACACTGAGCTGATCCATTCCTTGCCACCACAACAAGGCCGTCGTCAGCACTGCCACCGGCAAGACCATGCGCAAGCCCCGTTCGGGCAAACGGGTGGATAACCAATCCCCCAAAGCATAAAGCAGCACATGACCCGGCGGCACAAACCAGGGAATGTCATGCAGCCGATAGTCATACCAGCCAAAACCCAGTGACAGCATCATCTCGCCCAGCGTGGCGATGATCAAACAAAGGATGAAACTGCTACGCACCTGCCAGCTACTGCGCCAACTGATCACCACCAGCAATGCCGTGACTTCGGCACTCACCAGCAAGGGTGACCAGACCGGCCCCAGCGCATCCAGCCAAAGACCGAGCAGGATGCTCAAGACGATCAAAATGGCAAAGAGCAGATTCATGAGTTAGTTAAATATAAATATGCTGCAAATAAATTAGCTGAAAATAAATACACTGAAAACTCGTCAGACAGCATGCACTTACTGCCGTGCACTCTTGCCATTGAATGGCAAGGCAAAACCGACCTGGGTTGTGCGCATGGGATTGATATCCAGACCACCACGGCGGGTGTAACGGGCATACACCGTCAGCTCGGTAGGTTGGAGTTGACGCAATAGATCGGTAAAGATGCGCTCCACACATTGCTCATGAAACTCGTTGTGATTGCGAAAGCTGACCACATAACGCAAGAGACTGGCATGATCGATTGCCGCTCCGGTGTAGCTGATTTGCAGTGTCGCCCAATCGGGCTGACTGGTTACCGGACAATTGGATTTGAGCAGATGCGAGACCAATACTTCACTCACTGCGCGATTGCCAGCGGCCAGTTGCAATAGGTTGGCATCCGGCGTGTAGGTATCGATGTCAATATCCAGCTCATCAATCACCGTGCCGATCAACTCGCCGGATGGCACCTGATGAAACTGGCTCGCTGGCGTGAGGATGATGCTCACTGACGCACCAAAGCCCTTGGATAAATCCTGCTCAAGCAATGCCAGCACAGCATTGGCGCTTTCAAAGCGGCTTTGGTTGAATGAATTGAGGTAGAGCTTGAAGGATTTGGACTCGACAATATTGGGCGACTCGCAAGGGATCACAAACTGCGCCAGCGCGACCTGTGGTTTGCCCCGGGCATTAAGCCAGGAGAGTTCATAACCATTCCAGATATCCACGCCCGTAAAAGGCAAGGCAGACTGATCAATCTGCAAGATCTGACGGGTTTGCGCACGTGAAATGGTAAAGATCAGCGTGGGATCATAGTGACTGGCATAGGCCACGGCCTTGCCAAGCGGACTGTGTTCGGGTGTATACGCCATGTCAAGTCTGTTTAATCAAATAGGTGCAAGCAGGTGTTCACTCGGTATGTTCATCGACGATTGGTTGAAAATTCATTGAAAAAACTCATCATCAACTCAGCGAAAATTTCTGGCAAGTACGCAATGACGCCATCATCCGTTTTAAAGCAGATCGGGATTGCCCGGAATCCCCTGAAAATTGCTCGGCGCCTGCAAACCAAAATGCTGATACGCCGCCATCGTCGCCATCCGCCCACGTGGCGTGCGCTGCAGATAACCCTGTTGAATCAGATACGGTTCGAGCACATCTTCAATCGTGTCGCGCTCTTCACCAATCGCAGCGGCAAGGTTATCCACGCCCACCGGGCCACCGCCAAATTTATGCAAGATGGCTTCGAGCAGTTTGCGATCCATCAGGTCCAGACCAATCGGGTCGACATCGAGCATGGCCAACGCCGCATCGGCCATTGGCTTGGTGATCACGCCCTGTCCTTTGACTTCGGCATAGTCGCGCACCCGGCGCAACAAGCGGTTGGCAATCCGTGGTGTGCCACGGGAACGTTTGGCCACTTCGGCCGCACCGTATTCATCCAGCGGCGCATTGAGCAGGCTGGCTGAGCGGGTGACGATTTTGGTGAGTTCGCTGGTGTTGTAAAACTCGAGCCGCCCCACAATGCCAAAGCGATCCCGTAACGGATTGGTCAGCATGCCCGCGCGCGTGGTGGCACCGACCAGCGTAAACGGTTGCAGATCAAGCTTGACCGAACGCGCCGCCGGGCCTTCACCGATCATGATGTCGATTTGATAATCTTCCAGGGCCGGGTAAAGAATTTCCTCGACCACCGGGCTGAGCCGATGAATCTCGTCGATGAACAGCACATCATTGGCTTCCAGATTGGTCAGCAAGGCGGCCAGATCACCAGGCCGTTCCAGCACCGGACCACTGGTCTGGCGCAGGTTGACGCCCATCTCGCGCGCAATAATATGCGCCAGCGTAGTCTTGCCCAAACCAGGCGGCCCAAACAATAAAACATGGTCGAGTGCTTCCTGCCGCTTGCGCGCCGCCTGAATAAAAATTTCCAGCTGGCCCCGCACCTTTTCCTGCCCGACGTAATCGTCCAGCTGCTTGGGGCGCAAGGCGCGCTCAAACGCCTCTTCATGCAGCGATGTCTGCGTGGCCGTCACAATGCGCTCGGCACTGGAAAATTTGTCTGTTTCAATCATGCAGGCAGTGTAGCAAATAAAGGCTAAGAATCGTTTTGTCTGAGCAGCAAGGTTTTATCTACGAAGTCTGGGGACAGAGTATTACTCTGTCCCCGTGTTTCAACAGCGCTGCTCAGACAAGGTTTTTCTTGGTGTACTTTGTGTCTTTGTGGTCAATGCTTTTGATCTTCAAGACTTTCCTTGGCGCACTTGGCGTTTTGACGGTTAAAAAAACTCATCCCTTGGACAAGCCCTTCAACGCCAGCTTGATACCCTCGGACACTCCGACATCCTTGGGCAGCGGCTTGACCGCCAGCGCAGCTTCCTTGTCCGAATAACCCAGCGCCAGCAACGCATTAAGAATATCGTTGGCCGCATCATGCACCGTCACCGCACCGGCGTTATCGCCCAGATCAGCACCGAGCTTGCCCTTGAGTTCCAGCAGCAAACGCTCTGCGGTTTTTTTGCCGATACCGGGCACTCGCGTCAATCGCGCCGCTTCCTGCAAGGTGACTGCCTGCGCCAGATCAGCCACACTCATGCCCGACAAAATGGATAGCGCGGTGCGCGCGCCAATCCCATTCACCTTAAGCAATTGCCGAAACGTCAAACGCTCTTCGGCGCTGCCAAACCCGTACAGCAAATGCGCATCTTCACGCACAATCTGCTGTGTCAATAACGTGACCTTTTCACCCACCGGCGGCAGGTTGTAAAACGTGCTCATCGGCACATCCACCTCATAACCCACACCACCGCAATCTACCAATATTTGCGGCGGATTTTTTTCCAGCAAGGTACCGTGCAACCGTCCAATCATCGCGCAACCTATCCGCTTAAAAACCGGCCAAGATCGGCCAAAAATGACTAAAAATAAGGAGTATATATAAAAATAACTACTCTTCAGTGCTTGTATATTGGCTTAATTTTTATACATCCATCCAGTATATATTTTGTACAGTCAACAACCTCACCACCGAGAAGTGGCTACCAGCAACACCAACTTTATCCACGCAAACCGCCCCATTGGGTAATGGGTCTCTTCATTCGAGTCAGATTCAAGTCGAAAATTACTGTATAAGAAAACAGTATACCTGCCGTCATTGCTGAGGTACAGCGCAGGTGTTGGAAAGTTTGTCGAAGCGGATCAAATGGGAAGCAAGTTTTTGTCATTACCCAAAAAACAAAAGCCCTTGAAATCAAGGGCTTTAACACTACGAATAAAGTTTGATTAAGTTAGAACGGAATATCGTCATCCATATCATCAAAACCACCTTTAGGGGTTGGTGCAGGCGTACGGGCTGCGCCACTGCTGCTGCGGGCGTTGCCGCCACCGTAGCCACCAGCACTACGGCCGCCGCCGGATGATTCACGCGGGGCATAGTTACCGCCGCCTTCGTCCATGGCAGCGCCACCACCGGCACCGCCACGGCCACCCAACATTTGCATGGCGTCGGCGACGATTTCGGTGGAATATTTGTCTGCGCCATCCTTGTCTTGCCATTTACGGGTGCGCAGTTTGCCTTCCACATAAACCTGACTACCTTTTTTGAGGTATTCGCCGGCAATTTCGGCCAGCTTGCCAAAGAAGGCAATGCGATGCCATTCGGTGGTTTCGACCATTTCGCCTTGTTTGTTTTTGTATTTATCCGTCGTGGCGATGCTGATGTTGGTAATCGCGCCACCATCAGGCAGATAGCGGGTTTCGGGATCACGGCCGAGATTGCCAACGAGGATGACTTTGTTAACCGATGCCATTCATTATTCTCCTAGTATTGATGCGGTATGCAGTTGTCTGTCAGGCGCTGGCTTGCTGGCTGACAGGGGCCGCCTGTTTTTTCTGGCGTACCGGTAAGTTTTTCATGGGTTTGGCAATGATAAACCACGCGACCACCAGCGCCACGCCCATGGCAAAGACCGCGTGGTAATCGTAGGTTTTGGAGAGCCAGCCACCGACGGCACCGCCCGCAAACAGGCCAAACGCCTGAGTCGTGTTGTAGATGCCGAGTGCCATGCCCTTGGCTGCAGGGGGTGCCACGCGTGACACCATGGACGGCAACGTGGCTTCGAGTACATTGAAGGCGATGAAAAAGCCGAGCAGCAAAGCCACCAGCAAGGTGCTTTGGTAGAGCCAGATCATCATGCCCAGTTGCACTAGTGCCATGATGGCAATAGACGTCAAAAAGATTTGTTTCATCTTGCCTTTTTTCTCGGCCACAATAATCGGCGGCACCATCAGTACAAACGACACAATCACCACCGGCAGATAGACTTTCCAGTGCTCATTCACGGGCAGGCCAACGGCATCGACAATGGCCACGGGCACCACCACAAACATCGCCATTTGCACCAGATGCAGGACAAAAATACCAAAATTGAGGCGCAACAGCTCGGGATTCATCAACACGTCCATAAACGGGATTTTGTCGCCCAGAGCGCTGGCGTGCACCTGTTTGGCCGCTGGCACGATCCACAGCACCACGCCAATGGCCAGAATCGACAAAATGCCAGTCATCTCAAACAAGCCTTTCATACCGATGATGGGGTACAACAACGGCGAGGCCACCATCGAGCCAGCAAATGTGAGCCCAATCGAGCCGCCCACCATGGCCATCGCCTTGGTGCGGTGTTCCTCGCGGGTGGCATCGGCAATAAAGGCGGTGACGGCCGCCGAAATGGCACCCGCGCCCTGAATCGAGCGGCCAATGATGATCTGGTGCAGATCGGTCGCATAGGCGGCAATGAATGAACCCAGAGCAAATAAAATCAGTCCGACAATAATGACGGGTTTGCGACCAAACTTGTCGGACGCAACCCCAAAAGGTATTTGCAAACAAGCCTGGGTGAGCCCATAAATGCCGATGGCCAGACCAACCAGGGTGGTGTTGTCGCCACCTGGCAAGCCCCGTGCATGAATTGCAAAGACCGGCAGAATCAAAAACAGGCCGAGCATGCGCAAGGCAAAAATAGAAGCCAGCGAAGTACTGGCGCGAATTTCGTCAGACGTCATGCGGTCGGGCGAGGCAACGTCGGTGATGTGTGGGGTGGTGGAAGCAGACATGAGGACAACGCAAAAGACGGACAAAAACCCGGCCCATGCCGAGTTTTCCAAAACCGTTATAGTAGCAGGTTGAATGCCGGGATCTGAGGGATGGCGAGGAATTGATTGACCGCCAGAAAACGGCAAAGATGGCTTGAAAGTCAAAGGTACTTACCACCAGGATGCCCAGTGCGCCAAGGAAAACCTTGAAGATCAAAAGCATTGACCACAAAGACACAAAGGACTCAAAAAGAGTTTTATCTGAGCAGCAAAGTTTATCTACGAAGTCTGAGGACAGCGTATTACTCTGTCCCCGTGCCAAAACAGCCCAGTTTTAATCGGATTCAACTTCGTGCTCTTTATGTCTTCGCGGTGAAAAGACTTTGATTTTCCTTGGCGCGCTTGGCGTCTTGGCAGTAAAAACCTTATTTGATTGAACACTAAAGTTTTAACAGTTTCAGACTTTGAATGGATGTATGACTTCTTTACGCGACCTGATTCGTATTCGTGGTGCCCGCACCCACAATTTAAAAAACATCAACCTGGATTTACCGCGTGACAAGCTGGTGGTGATTACTGGCTTGTCGGGTTCGGGCAAGTCGTCGCTGGCGTTTGATACGCTCTATGCCGAAGGCCAGCGGCGTTATGTGGAAAGCCTGTCGGCCTATGCGCGACAGTTTTTGCAGATGATGGAAAAGCCCGATGTGGATCTGATTGAAGGTCTGTCACCGGCAATTTCCATCGAGCAAAAAGCCACCTCACATAACCCGCGCTCCACCGTGGGCACCGTCACCGAAATTCATGATTACCTGCGCCTGTTGTTTGCGCGGGTTGGTACGCCCTACTGCCCCGACCATCATTTGCCATTGGCCGCACAAAGTGTCAGCCAGATGGTCGATGCAGCACTGGAACTGCCCGAAGACACCAAACTGATGATTCTGGCACCCGTAGTGGCCAACCGTAAGGGCGAACATGTGGACCTGTTTGCGGCGATGCAGGCACAGGGTTTTGTGCGCTTTCGGATCCGCTCCGAAAACATCAAGGGTGATAGCAGCGACAGTAAGATTTACGAAGCCGATGCCTTGCCCAAGTTGAAAAAAACAGAAAAACACACCATTGATGTGGTGGTGGATCGGCTGAAAGTGAAAGCCGACATGAAGCAACGTCTGGCCGAGAGTTTTGAGACCGCGCTGCGGCTAGCCGATGGCCGCGCCATTGCCCTCGAAATGGATAGCACCCAGGAACATATTTTTTCCAGCAAGTTTTCTTGCCCGGTGTGCAGCTATTCCTTGCAGGAGCTAGAGCCACGGCTGTTTTCATTTAACAACCCGATGGGTGCCTGCCCAACCTGCGATGGCCTGGGGCAAATTCAATTTTTTGATGCGCGCCGCGTGGTGGCTTTTCCCAACCTGAGTCTAGCATCGGGCGCAATCAAGGGCTGGGATCGACGCAATCAGTTTTACTTTCAGCTCTTGCAAAATCTGGCCGCGTTTTTTGAATTTGATATTGATGCGCCATTTAATGAGTTGCCGGAAGCCACCCGTGAAATCATTCTTAATGGTTCGGGCAAGCAGGTGATTCCTTTCACCTATGCCAATGAGCGCGGCAAGCCAGTGGTGAAGGAGCATACCTTTGAGGGCGTACTGAAAAATCTGGAGCGCCGCTATAAAGAGACCGACTCGATGGCGATGCGCGAAGAGTTGTCCAAGTACATCAACACCAAGCCTTGTCCGCATTGCGAAGGCACGCGGTTGCGTCGTGAAGCACGGCATGTGAAGGTCGGCGATAAAAAATCGGCACGCGCAATTTTTGAAGTTTCGGCCATGCCTTTGGATGCAGCGCGCGATTATTTTGACAGTCTCAAACTCAAAGGTAACAAGGCGGATATTGCCGACAAGATCATCAAGGAAATTGCGGCACGACTGAATTTTTTAAATAACGTCGGGCTCAATTATCTGTCGCTGGATCGCAGCGCCGACACCCTCTCGGGCGGTGAAGCACAACGGATCCGGCTGGCCTCCCAAATTGGCTCGGGCCTGACTGGTGTGATGTATGTGCTCGATGAACCTTCCATCGGCCTGCATCAACGCGACAATGATCGGCTGATTGACACCCTCAAGCACTTGCGTGATCTGGGCAATAGCGTACTGGTGGTAGAGCATGATGAAGACATGATCCGCGCCAGTGATTATGTGGTCGATATGGGCCTGGGTGCGGGCGTGCATGGCGGCGCGGTAATTGCCGAAGGCACACCGGCACAAATTGAAAAAAGTAAAAATTCATTAACCGGCCAATATCTGTCCGGCAAAAAATCGATTGCGATTCCAGCCCAACGCCATGCCCCGACGGATAAACGAATTCGCATTGAAGGCGCCAGCGGCAACAATCTGAAAGACGTGACACTGGACTTGCCAGTCGGCTTGCTCACCTGTGTGACGGGTGTGTCCGGCTCGGGCAAATCCACCCTGATCAATGACACGCTCTATCACGCCGTAGCACATCACCTGTATGGTTCGCAGACCGAGCCCGCGCCGTATCAAACCATTAGTGGCCTGGAACATTTTGATAAAGTGATTGCGGTTGACCAAAGCCCGATTGGTCGCACGCCACGCTCCAACCCGGCTACCTATACCGGCCTCTTTACGCCCATCCGCGAACTGTTTGCCGATGTGCCGCAAGCGCGTGAACGCGGCTATGGGCCGGGACGTTTTTCATTTAACGTCAAGGGTGGTCGCTGCGAAACCTGCCAAGGCGATGGCGTGATCAAGGTGGAAATGCATTTTCTGCCCGATGTGTATGTACCCTGCGATGTCTGTCACGGCAAACGCTATAACCGCGAAACTCTGGAAGTGCTCTACAAGGGCAAGAACATTCATGAAGTGCTGGAGATGACAGTCGAAGGCGCCTTTGAATTTTTCAAGGTGGTGCCCGTGGTTGCCCGCAAACTGCAAACCCTGCTCGATGTGGGTCTGGGTTATATCCGCCTGGGCCAAAGTGCGACCACGCTATCCGGCGGTGAAGCGCAGCGCGTCAAGCTGTCACTCGAACTATCCAAACGTGATACCGGCCGCACGCTCTACATTCTGGATGAGCCGACCACTGGCCTGCATTTTCAGGATATTGAACTGCTGCTCAGAGTGATTCATCGCCTGCGCGATCAGGGCAATACACTGGTCATCATCGAGCACAATCTGGATGTCATCAAAACCGCCGACTGGCTGATTGATCTGGGCCCCGAAGGCGGTGGCGGTGGTGGCCAAATCATCGCCCAAGGCACTCCGGAAGCCGTCGCAGCAGCACCCGCCAGCTTTACTGGCAAATATCTGGCGACGCTTTTGAAAAGCAGAAAATAAGGGTGTATATTCAATAATTAACTGATTAAGTGGGTAATATATAGGGGTTGATAAATACACCACACCAGTATGCAAAATCAAACCAATTCCCAATCGAGCACGGAAAAGCCTGAGCACGCCGTCAGCAATCCGCCACCACATAGCCGTTTGCGACGGTTTATTGCCTACCGCATGCGCATGTTGCTGGCTGGTTTGTTGGGAATTTTGGTGGGGTTGCTCTGGCCGCTGGAAGGCAAGGCCGTAGCGCGCACGCTGCTGGGTTGGGATGTGGCGATTTATGCCTACATCATCATGATTCTGGCGATGAGCTGGCGTGCCAATCATCAACGCGTCAGCCGACTGTCGCAGTTGCAGGACGAAAGTGCTGCAGTGGTATTAACCGTAGTATGCATTGGTGCAGTGATGAGCCTGGTGGCGGTGGTGATGGAACTCTCTGCCGCCGCTCATGATGCCAGCCATACCCTGCGTGCCACGCGGCTGGTGCTGACGGGCCTGACGGTATTTGGCTCCTGGGCGCTGATCCCCACGCTCTTTGCGGTGCATTACGCCCACCTGTTTTATAACGCCCCCAAAGACCAGCGTCCTTTGAGTTTTCCGGAGGGTGCAATTAATCCTGACTACTGGGATTTTTTATATTTTTCCTTCACGATTGCCGTGGCTTCGCAAACTGCTGATATTTGCCTGCGTACACCTCATTTTCGCAAACTGGTATTAGCGCAGGAGATTTTGTCATTTTTATTCAACGCCAGCATTTTGGGTTTTACGGTGAATATTGCAGCGAGCCTGGTAGCGAATTGAAAATTTGATTTTTTTGGACCGCCAAGACACTACGGAAAACCTTAAAGGTCAAAAGCATTCACCACAAAGACACAAAAGACCCGAAGAAAAGCTTTAAGACGATTAATTGGAACCGCCAAGACATCAAGTGCATCAAGGGAAGTCAAATGCTCTTCACCACAAATAGCACGAAGTTGAACCCGATTAAAACTGCGCTGTTTTGGCACGGGGACAGAGTAATACGCTGTCCCCAGACTTCGTAGATAAAACTTTGCTACTCAGATAAAGCTTTTCTTTGAGTCCTTTGTATCTTCGTGGCGAAAAGCATTGAATTTTCCTTGGCGCGCTTGGTGTCTTGGTGGTTCAAAAAATTCAAACTTTTTTCGGTAACCACACACTGATCGCCAGACTGATACTCATGGCGCAAGCCAGCATCGCCACCAAGCCATGCCAGCCAGCGGCATGCATGACCATGCCCGATGACGAGCCGATCAGACTGGAACCGACATAGTAGGCAAACAAATACAACGATGTGGCGGTGGCCTTGCCGACTTTGGCGCGCTGGCTGACCCAGCTGCTAGCAATGGTATGTGCAGCAAAAAACGTCGCAGTAAAGACAATCAGTCCAGCCACGATGGCGGCGACATAAGGCAGGAGTGTCAGCAACAGGCCCAGCAAAGCCATTGCCGTCAAACGCCAGAGCAGCCACTCGCGCCCCAGCTTTTCCATGGCGATGCCCGCACCAAACGAGCCCACCATACCCATCACATAAACCATGAAAATCGCGCCCACTGCGGCATGCGGCAAGTTGAATGGCGCGCTGATCAGACGAAAGCCCAGGTAGTTGTAAACGCTGACAAAACTGCCCATCATCAAAAAAGTAAACATGAACAGGCCGATCATGCGGCCATCGCTCAGATGCAAGCGGGCATTGTCGAGCATGTCGGACAATTGCATGGCGCGTGGTATGAAATTGCGTGAGCGTGGCAGACTGCGATAAAACTCCAGCCCCATGAGCAGGCTGATCAAGCCAATCAGCGCAGCCGCAATCTGCCAGGAAAAATGATCCGCCAATAACGATGCCGTAACCCGCCCCGACAAGCCGCCCAAAATATTGCCGGTGATATACAAGCCCATGGAACGGCCAAACTGGGATGGCTCGATTTCTTCACTCATATACGACATGGCTACCGCGGACAGCCCTGACAAGGCCACACCCTTGAGCGCGCTGATGAAAACCAGTATCGCAAAGTTGGGTGCCAGCGCCGAGGCCAGCGTGAGGATGGATGAGGTCAGTAACGATGTCACCATCCAGCGCTTGCGATCAAAACGATCGGCAAATAAACCATTGAGCAGCATGCCTGCTGCCATGCTGAGTGTGGAAGCCGACACTGCCCAGCTACTTTGCGCAGGCGTGATGGCAAACGATTGCGCCAGCAAAGGCAAGAGCGCCTGCACAAAATAGAGTTGGCTGAAAGTGGCAAAACCACCCAAAAACAAGGCACGGCGGATCAGCCTGAATTGGCTGGAACCGCTGCGTGCATAGTGGGGCTGAGAATTCACGTGCGGCTGAATGGGATGATCAGTGGTTGAGGTTGCTGTTTCATCAGACTCAAGCAAATCGGCCGACGCATTGGGCGTTGCAGCCTAAACTGACACAGAACCACTGAAACAAAATGATTCGCTGAGGCAGCGTGATGAGGAGAAACGGCATGAAAAAAGCGGCATGCGGAAATAAACAATAAACAGGTGACGATATTAAGGCATTGGCGTATTCCATGAGCTTTGGTAAGACCATTTTGCCACGCCAAGTGTTGCAGCAATTCAACGGATACGTTTTTTCAAACCATTAAAACCACCAAAAATCATTAAAAAATTGGGGGTATATTCAATTATTGACTCATTCAGTGCGTAAATATGGGTCAATTAAAATTACACCCCCTCAGTATAAAAATCGTTCGACAACAACCCAAGAGCTGAATTGCACTGGCTTTTGCCACTTTATTGAAGCTTAGTTAACTGCGGGTCTGACTAGAATTTCATTCAAATGCTCAAACCAGTCAACCCACGGAGATCACATGCTGTCCTTTAGAAAACCTAAAAATGAACCAGTATCGTTCAACACCTTTGTGCCCGATACAGCGGAAAAGGATCGTCGCATCAGCGATCTGGAACGCGACTTGACACGCTCCCGTGATGAAGTGGCGCAGTTGCAGACTCAATTGCAAACCCAGGTTGGCGTGATTGCCAATCTGGATCGCTTTGGTACGTCACTCGCTGAAGTCCAGGGCGGCCTGGCCAATCTGTCTACCACCATTGAAGCTGAGCACAGTCGCGTGCAAACCGCCAAGACCTACGCCGACTCCAGCTTTGGTACGGTGACCACGATTGCCAGCAATCTGGTTGAACTGGCTGAGAAATCCATTTCCACTTCCGATCAGGTGGGTGCCCTGGATGCCAGCGCACAAAAGATCGGGGGCATTGTGCAATTGATTCGTGAAATTGCCGAACAAACCAATCTGCTGGCCTTGAACGCCGCCATTGAAGCAGCCCGCGCCGGTGAGCAAGGTCGTGGCTTTGCGGTGGTCGCCGACGAAGTACGCAAACTGGCCGAACGCACCAGCACCGCCACCAATGATGTGGAACAACTGATTGGCCAGATCCGTGAACAAAGTACCGCCAGTCGCAACCAGATGACCCAATTTGCCGAACGCTCCCGCGAATTTTCAACGGACGGTCAGGCAGCAGCAGAATCCGTCGGTGCCTTGCAAGGCCTGTCAGTGGAAATGGAAAACTCCATGGCACCGACGGCATTGAAGAGCTTTGTTGAACTGGCCAAAATGGATCACCTGATCTACAAGTTTGAGGTGTATCGCGTGTTGTTTGGCTTGAATAACAAGACTGTCGCCAACTTTGCTGACCATCATAATTGCCGCCTGGGCAAATGGTATTATCAGGGCGAGGGTAAAGCGCATTGCTCCCATCTGGGTGGCTTTCGCGAGCTGGAAACACCCCATCGTCAGTTTCATGAGCAAGCCATCTCGGCTGTCAAAGCCCATGCCAATGGTCATCCGGATGGTATCTTGCAAGGCGTTCGGGCCATGGAAGAACAAAGCATGCAAGTCATGGCACAACTCGACAAAATGGCGATTGCACGCGGTCAGCATCAACATTGATCAACCAGGTCATCTAGCCAAAAAGCCGTCTTTAAGACGGCTTTTTATTAGCAAAAACTGGCTTGATCTGACTGATTCAAATATCGCCGATGAACACACAACCATATTGAATCATTCAATATTTAGTCAGCAGCCAATGCCTGCCGATCTTTACCAGTGACAAATGCAACAATCTGCTCTGCCACTGGTGCCAACCAACTCAGCGGGCCATAAAGCGTAGCGATCAGACTCGCATGACTGACCTTGTCAAATAATTCCACTTTCACGGGCACACCGGCTTTGGTTAATTTATCGGCCATCTGCAGGGTATTACGCTGTGGATTGACCAAGGTGTCTTTTGTGGCAGCGGCCAAATAGGCTGGCGGAGAATTAGCGCAAACAAAGTCAATCGGTTGCGAACCCGATGGGTAATTGGGATGGTTGAACACCGGTTTGGCGTCGGGATTTTCAATCGGTAAAAAGTCGTAGGGACCGGCCAGTCCGATCCAGCCTTTGACTGTCCCTTTGGCGACACCTTGCTCCGTCAACCAATGGTCATCCAGCGCCAGCATGGCTGCGTTATAAGCGCCTGCGCTATGTCCCATCAAAAACAAATGCGTTGGATCAGCCTGCCATTGCGACGCATGTTGGAGCGCCCAGGCCACCGCCTGAGCGCTGTCCTGCAAAAAATCGGGGTAACGTACTTGCGGGTAGAGTCGATAATCGGCCACCACCACCACCATGCCACGCCGTGCCAGGGCTCTGCCAACAAAACGGTAATCGGCCCGATCACCCCGATTCCAGGAACCTCCATAAAAAAACACCACGAGTGGATGAAGCAGCGATCCGTGATCATTGCTCTCGTTGCTGGCGGGCAGATAAACATCCAGTCGTTGGCGCGGATCGGCACCATAAGCAAAATTGTTTTGCACAATATAGCCGCGGCCACTATCGAATCCATTGATCAGCGTGAGTGGTGCACAGGCACTTAACAAAACGAGTATGGAAAGTACGACAGCAAAACCAATCAGCCAGGGTGTGCGTAAACGTACACGAGAGGAATTGGCATCAACCGTACTGATCGTATTGGACATGTAAGTAAGCTCGAAACATTGGTGTAGCGTTGCCAAATATGCAACTGAATACACAGCTCAATATAAAGCTGAGTGCACAGCATATGATAAGTACGCAGCAAAACCGCCGCTGGATTCAGCTGCTTGAGTTGATTGAGCTGCTGCCAGCCTTGCCCGACAAACTGAAGCGCTACTTTTCCAGCAAGCGCTCTTCAGCCAGCGCCAGCGCCTCGGGCACACCGCGCAAGACCACAATATCATTTTGCTGCAGCACCGTTTCGGGTTGCGGATCAACCGCACGAATATCACGGCGACGAATCGCATTGACTTCAACCCCCATCAACTCCAGCCCCAAAGTGCCCAATGTTTTGCCAATGCAGGCTGAACCCGGTGTGAGCATGACCGAATGCAGCCGCACATGTTCGGAATCAATTCCCTCGCCAGAATCATCGGCACCATGAAAATAACCCCGCAAGAGCGAGTAACGCGCATCACGCGCCTCTTGCACACGACGCACCACACGGCGCATTGGCACGCCCAGTAACACGAGAGCATGCGAAGCCAGCATCAGACTGCCTTCAACAATTTCGGGCACCACTTCGGTTGCACCGGCCGCTTGCAGGCGCGCCAGATCACTGTCATCCAGCGTCCGCACGATGACTGGCAAGGTGGGCGCCAGTTGTTGTACATGATGCAATATCTTGAGCGCCGACTGTACATTGGCATAGGTAATTACCAAGGCAGCGGCACGATGAATCCCGGCAGCGACCAATGATTCTTTGCGTGCGGCATCGCCATAGACCACCGAATCACCGGCTGCCGCTGCTTCATGCACCCGATCGGGGTCCAGATCGAGAGCCATATAGGGAATGGCCTCCTGCTCCAGCACGCGCGCCAGGTTTTGCCCACAACGGCCAAAGCCGCAGATCACCACATGACCGGTTTCGCCAGTGGTCTGATTGATATTGCTGCGACTGGCAATTTGGGTCAGATTGAGTGACTGCATCAACCATTCCTGTGAAGAAAAACGCAGCGCAATACGTTCACTGTACATGATCAGAAAAGGCGCGAGCAACATCGACAACAACATGGATGCCAGCACGATCTGCACAAACTCTGGCTCAATCAGTTGCAAGCCCCCCGCCTGGTTCAACAACACAAAACCAAATTCACCGGCTTGCGCCAGCCCCAGACCGGTACGAATGGCAATCCCCGGGCCAGCGCCAAACAAACGTGCCAGCAAGGCAATCATGCCAAACTTGAGCAACACCGGCCCAAGCAACAAGAGCAGTACCAAAACAGCATGTGCAGCAACCACCCGCAAATTGAGCAACATACCAATGGTGATAAAAAATAATCCCAGCAAGACATCACGAAACGGCTTGATGTCTTCTTCCACCTGATGCCGGTACTCCGTTTCGGCGATCAGCATGCCGGCCACAAAGGCACCCAATGCGAGCGACAGGCCCGCCATGTCGGTCAGCCAGGCCAGACCCAGAGTGATCAATAAGAGGTTGAGCATGAACAGCTCTTGCGAGCGCCGCGCAGTCACAATATGAAACCAGCGGCGCATCACTTTCTGGCCTACATATAACAGCACAATCAATACACCCGTTGCCTTGACCCCAGCCAGCAGCAAAGCCATGAACAGGCTTTCTGGTTTTTCATGCAGGGCTGGCACCAGAATCAGCAAAGGCACCACGGCCAAATCCTGAAACAGCAAAATGCCCATGATGCGCCGCCCATGCTGCGATTCCAGCTCCAGACGTTCAGCCAGCATCTTGCTGACAATCGCGGTGGATGACATCGCCAGCGCACCGCCCAGTGCCACACTGGCCTGCCAATTGAGCGGGTAAAAATAATTGACCACAAAACCTGCCATGACGGTGCTGGCAATGGTCAAAAACACCTGCGAGAGTCCCAACCCAAAAACCAGGTCACGCATGGATCGCAACTTGGGTAGAGAAAATTCAAGGCCGATGGAAAACATCAGAAACACCACACCGAACTCGGCGAGATGTTGCGTGCTGTCAGATTCGTGCACCCAGTTCAGGGCGTGCGGGCCAATCACAATACCGACTGTCAGATACCCCAGCATGGGCGGCAGATGCAAGCTGCGAAATACCACTACGCCGATCACGGCGACCAGCAGCAGCAACAGAGTTAATTCAAGAGTTGAAACCATTACGGGCAGATATATTAGGGTTTGCTATACTTTTCGGATGACTACTTCTACATCGGCATCCGAATTCGTTTCTAACACAGAACCGCCACTGTCGGCCACTGAGCGTCCAAATTCAATCCTGGAAGATGCATGTCGCACTCTGGAGATTGAAGCGCAAGCCCTGCAATGGATGGTCGACCTGCTGAAAGAACCAGCTTATGCCAACGCTTTTTTAAAGGCTGTCGAACTCATTTTGCAATGTCAGGGACATGTGATTGTCGCAGGCATTGGCAAATCAGGCCATATTGCCCGCAAGATTGCGGCTACGCTGGCTTCAACGGGCACCCCCGCTTTTTTTGTGCATGCTGCCGAAGCGGTGCATGGTGACCTGGGTATGATTGCGCCACAAGACGTGGTGATCATGCTGTCCAACTCGGGACAGGCGCAGGAACTGCTCACCATTTTGCCGGTGCTCAAACGACAGGGCTCCAAAGTCATCAGCATGACTGGCAATCATGATTCAGAAATGGCGCGTCATGCGGACGTTCATATTTTTGCCGGTGCCCAGCAAGAAGCCTGTCCGCTCAATCTGGCCCCTACCGCCAGTACTACGGCGCATTTGGCGATGGGCGATGCGCTGGCGGTGGCATTACTGAATGCCCGTGGATTTTCAGCACAGGACTTTGCCCGCTCGCATCCGGGCGGTGCGCTCGGACGACGGCTGCTGACCTATGTGCGTGATGTGATGCGCACCGGCGAACAGATTCCACAAGTATCGGACACCGCCACGTTATCAGCCGCATTGCTCGAAATGACGCGCAAACGCCTGGGTATGACCGCTATTGTGAATGCCCAGCAGCAAGTGGTTGGCATTTTTACGGATGGCGATTTACGCCGCATGTTGGAACGAACCCTGGATTTTTCTGGTCTATCGCTGGCTGAGGTGATGACCGCCAATCCGGTTACTATCCAGCCTGACCGCATGGCAGTCGATGCGGTGACGCTCATGGAAACACGCAGGATTACCCAGTTGCTCGTCACCGATGAACAACATCACCTTGTCGGCGCACTCAATATGCACGACCTTTTTGCGGCAAAAATAGTATGAGTAATAAAGCAAGAAATATTGAATTGATGGCTTTTGATGTGGATGGTGTCCTGACCGATGGCCGGATTTATTACACCGAGCAGGGTGAAGCCCTTAAAACTTTCAATACGCTGGATGGTCATGGTTTGAAAATGCTGCGCGAAAGCGGTGTCAAACTGGCCATCATTACCGGCCGCAAATCCAAAATGGTGGAACGCCGTGCGCAGGAACTTGGTTTCGACTTTTTATATCAGGCGGTCAGTGACAAGCGCAAAGCCCTGAGCGAGTTGATGGTGCAAAGCGGGATTGGTCGTGAAAAGATGGGCTATATGGGTGATGACATTGTTGATTTGCCCGTGATGATGGCGGTGGCTTTTCGGGCTGCACCAATCAGTGCGCATGAAGACGTGGTGTCCCGCGCTGACTGGGTATCCAAACGCCCCGCCGGCGAAGGGGCCGTGCGTGAACTGTGCGACTATCTGCTCAAGGCACGCGGCATGTACACCACCTTGCTGACACCTTATCTGCAAACCGGTTTTTAATTTGACCATGCTGTCACGTCTGCAGACCTTTCTACCCGCCTTCATCCTGCTGGCCATTGCTGGCTGGACATTATGGCTGCTGCAAGGGCAGACACCACAAATCTTGCCCACCGCGGCCAAGCCGCTGCGCCATGATCCGGATTATTTTGTCGAAGACTTCAAGATCATCAGTGTCAATCAATTTGGCTATCTCAAGGCGGTGCTGGCAGGCCGGCAGATGTCCCATTTCCCCGATGTCGACAACACCGAAATCATCAACCCGCTGCATGTCAGTCTGACTTATCAGGAACAAAAATCGGCTCACCCGATTGCGCAGCCACTGGTCACTACCAGTGCCCTGCGGGCGATGATTAACACTGACGGCAGCGAAATTCGGCTCTATGACAATGCCTTGATCAGCCGCGCCTCGCAAGTTGCCAGGCAAGTCCCCGAAATGCAGCTAGCCTCCCGCTATATGCTGCTCAAGCCAGATGATGACATTATCGAATCGGACCAAAAAACCGTCATGACGCGTGGCATGACCCATTTGCAGGGCAATAGTTTTTACCTCAACAATGTCACGCGCGAAGTAAAATTGAATGGCACAGTGCGTGGTCAGATTGTTAATCAGTCGACCGATCAATCGACCTATACGCCTTGACCAGTCGCTTGCGCCCCCAAATTAGAATATGAGATTGCCCACCTTGAGTACGCTACGCGCCTTTACCCTGCTTTGCGCCACCACCTTGTCACTACTGGCTTGTCAGCCAGTCATGGCGGAACGTGCTGACAAGAACAAGCCTTTGAATGTCGAGTCCGACAAGCTGGACTATGACGACCTCAAGCAGATCAACATCTTTACCGGCAATGTGCTACTGATCAAAGGCTCCATGGTGATTCGCGCCAACCGGGTTGAGGTGCACCAGGATCCAGAAGGCTATCAATATGCCGTGGCAACCGCTAAAACTGGTGAACTGGCCAGTTTTCGGCAAAAGCGGGAAGGTGTCGATCAGTTTATTGAAGGTTTTGGTGAGCGCATTGAATATGACGGCAAAGCCGACAATGTCAAATTCATCACGCGCGCCTACATGAAACGCCTGGAAAAAGAAAAAATCACCGACGAAGTGCGTGGTCGCATCATTAGCTATGACAGTCGCACCGAGTTTTTTGGCGTGGAAGGCGGCTCCGGCAATGCCAGCGCGACCAACCCGAGTGGACGCGTCAAAGCCGTGATTCAACCCAAAACGCCGCCGACCGGCGATGGTGTGGCCGAAGCTCAAAATGATCCGTTAAAACCGGCATCAGGCATCGGCAAGACCGGCCGTGAATGAGTCGGCAGCTTTTTGCTGACGCCGACCGTGCTGGTCTGGACTTCTAAATAAAAGCCAAAAAAACATCATACTCCCACCTATTTTCAATGAAACAATCTTCTTAAGTGCGTAAATAAATAGGCTTTTTTAATACACCTCACGAGTATTCATGCAAACCAGCACCCTTTCTGTCCGCCACCTGCAAAAGACTTACGGTAAACGTTGTGTCGTCAAAGACGTCTCACTCGATGTCAAAAGTGGTGAAGTGGTCGGTCTGCTCGGACCGAACGGCGCTGGTAAAACCACCTCGTTTTACATGATCGTGGGCCTGGTTCGGCTTGACGAGGGGGATATCACCCTGGATGAGCACAGCATCGCCAATCAACCTATCCACGAACGGGCACGCCTGGGCTTGTCGTATCTACCCCAGGAAGCATCGGTATTTCGCAAGTTATCCGTGGAAGAAAATATTCAGGCGGTGCTAGAACTGCAAGAAAATCCCGAAACTGGCAAAGCCTTAAACAGCAAAGAAATTCAGGAACGCCTCAATACCCTGATTGATGAATTGCAAATCGCCCATATTCGCAAAAGTCCAGCCACCGCTCTATCCGGTGGTGAACGACGCCGGGTTGAAATTGCCCGGGCACTGGCCAGTCAACCACGGTTCATTTTGCTGGATGAACCTTTTGCCGGGGTTGATCCAATTGCGGTGATTGAAATTCAGCGTATTGTGCGTTTTTTGAAGGAGCGCCAGATCGGCGTTTTGATTACCGATCACAATGTACGCGAAACGCTCGGCATCTGTGATCACGCCTACATCATCAACGAAGGAACCGTCCTCGCCTCGGGCAAACCTGACGAAATTATCGCCAATGACAACGTCAGAAAAGTCTACTTAGGTGAGAATTTCCGCATGTAGTGAAAAACCTGCAACCAATCTTCATCTGCCCCTTGCCGCAGCGCCTCAACAGGTTTACTCTTGTTGACAATAAGGGATAAGCAAGAAGTGTGTCAGAGGCTTTGATACCGCTTGACTTTCTATAAAAAAAACGGTTTACCGTTGTCGCGACCGGAAATGTAATAAGGCATGACCGGCCACAAACCGCAAATAGCTCTGCACGCAATGAAACAAACCCTACAGTTCAAATTATCACAGCATCTCGCGTTGACACCGCAGTTACAGCAGTCTATCCGACTGCTGCAGCTTTCCACATTGGAACTCAACCAGGAAATTGAACAGGTATTAGCTGACAATCCGATGCTGGAACGAGCCGACGATCTGCTTGCCAGTCCATTAAGAGTTTCGGCCGATGGCTCGATCAACTATGATCACGCCGCCCAAGAAAATACCATGCCCTCTTCCCCACCCTCCACCGATGCGCCCGTTGCGGAGGCCGGTGCGGATGGCGGCGGCGAAGCCGGTGGTGGTGAAGCCGACTTTGGCGAAGGCCAGGACTGGACTTTTGACGACTACGCGCGCCGCAGTACCAACAATGAAGACGACGATGCACCGCAACAGCAATTGTGCGAAGCCTCACCCAGCCTGCGCGAACACCTGATGCAGCAATTGATTCTCACGCAACTCTCCATGCGCGATCGCGGCCTGATCACCATGATCATCGAAGCACTGGATGAAGATGGTTATTTGACCCAACCGCTGGAAGAAATTGCCGAGATCATTCCTGAAGAACTGGAAGTCGAACCCGAAGAATTGTCAGCCGCACTCAAAATGCTGCAAAGTTTTGATCCGATCGGGATTGGCGCTCGAACGCCGTCAGAATGTCTGTTATTACAGCTCAACAAAACCCTGCCAGGTCGGATTCGGGAACTTGCAGAGGCAATTTGCACCAAACACCTAGAGCTACTCGCCGCGCGTGATTACGCCAAATTAAAGAAATTGCTCAGCACGACCGATAACGATTTGAAACAAGCTCATGATTTAATTCGTTCCCTAAATCCGTTTCCTGGTGCATCATTCGGTAAACGGGAAGCGGATTACATTGTTCCCGATGTGATTGCCCGAAAAACCAAACAAGGTTGGACAGCGATTTTGAACTCAGACGTCATGCCACGATTACGAGTCAACGAGATGTACGCCAAGATCCTGCGTGCCAATCGGGCCGAGTCGCGTGCTGAGGCACGTGCAGCAGGTATGCCAGTCAGTAAGCCGGAAGGTACTGGCGCGGTGGGAGCTGCCGAAAATTCCGGCGCACAAAATCTGCATGGTCAACTGCAAGAAGCTAAATGGCTCATCAAAAACGTTCAACAGCGCTTTGACACCATTCTGCGGGTTTCCCAGGCCATCATTGATCGTCAACGTAATTTTTTCACCCATGGTGCCGTAGCCATGCGCCCACTGGTATTACGCGAAATCGCCGACACATTGGGCCTGCACGAATCCACCATTTCACGCGTCACGACCCAAAAATATATGCTCACGCCATTTGGCACATTCGAGCTCAAATACTTTTTTGGCAGTCATGTCGCTACCGAAGCCGGCGGCTCAGCCTCATCGACCGCCATCCGTGCATTAATCAAACAATTGATAGGAGCAGAAGACACCAAGAATCCTTTATCCGATAGCAAAATTGCCGACATGCTCGGAGAACAAGGCATAGTGGTGGCTCGCCGTACTGTAGCGAAATACCGTGAAGCCCTGCGCATCCCTGCAGTCAACCTTCGTAAGAGCCTGTAACATCCTTTTGACTCAGGACAACAACCCAATTCGTCTTGCTCATAAGATGTAAGCAGGTGTTTTTTCCAACAGTGTTAACCAGCAAGGAGAGTTATATGAATCTCACCATCAGTGGACATCACGTTGAAGTTACTCCAGCAATTCGGGGCTATGTTGAAACCAAACTGTCACGCGTCACGCGACATTTTGATCAACTGATCGGCGTCAACGTCCTGCTATCTGTGGAAAAACAAAAGGAAAAAGAGCGAAGACAAAAAGCGGAAATCAATTTGCATGTCAGTGGTAAAGATATCTTTGTGGAAAGCTGTGATGAAGACATGTATGCAGCCATCGATGCATTGGTCGACAAACTGGATCGACAAGTTTGCAAACACAAAGAAAAACTGCAAGCGCATCAGGCCGAAGCCATGAAGCGCCAGATCATGCAATAAGTACCGATCTAGTCAGTTAAATAAACGCCTGCAGTGCCGAACGGTCTGCGGGCGTTTTTGTTGCAATATTCTGATTGCATACCAGCAATTGCAATGCAACAATCCGGCTAGCAAATAATCGTGTCACTTTCATGTAATGTGATTGATCGTCTTATTCTTTCATTCAATGTCTGCATCAATTGAATTTACAATGTCATTTTTTTCAAGCGATTGCTGCGTTTGAGGCTGTATGAATTTATTGTCCAAATTATTGCCCGCCAGTAATGTTGTACTGGATCTGAGCGTGACCAGTAAAAAGCGGGTTTTTGAACAGGCTGGACTGCTGTTTGAAAATAACCATGGGGTTGCACGCAATGTTGTCACAGACAATTTATTTGCCCGTGAACGACTTGGATCAACGGGTCTTGGACAAGGAGTTGCGATTCCTCATGGTCGCGTCAAGGGATTGAAACAACCCATTGCAGCATTTATGCGCCTGGCTGAGCCAATCCCATTTGAATCACCGGATGCTAAACCGGTTTTTCTGCTGATTCTTTTACTGGTACCGGAACACGCCACACAGCAGCACCTTGAAATTCTTTCTGAAGTTGCGCAAATGCTCTCAGACCCTATTTTGCGCGAAACACTCTCTACCGAAACTGATAGTGCTGTCGTGCATCGTAAACTGACCGAATGGCAAGCCATGCGCTCGGTAGCCTAAACTCACTCGACTCTTTTAAGGTCTCTTGGACGCAAATAACATTACGGTTGAAACCATATTCAATGCCCATAAGGAAGCGTTGCGCTTGACGCTCACCGCTGGCAAAGCCGGGATGGCACGCACCTTTACCCAGGAAGCCATTCACAATGCCGCTGCCAGTGCCGATTTGGTTGGTCACCTCAACTTAATCCACCCAGGCCGCATACAGGTTATTGGCCATCAGGAGCTGACTTATCTGATCAATCGCGCCGAGCGCCGCTCAGAAGAAATGCGTCGTGAAGCTGACCAGCTGATTTCTCCCGCGTTTATTGTGGCCGAAGGCCTTACCGCCCCCGAAAAGCTGTGCCAACACTGCGAAGCCAACCATATCGCCCTGCTGTCCACCTCACTGCCCGCTGCCACCGTGATTGATTCGTTGCGGATCTATCTATCCAAAACCATGGCTGCACGCATTACCCGGCATGGCGTATTCATGGATATTTTGGGTTTGGGTGTATTGATTACCGGTGAATCCGGTCTGGGCAAAAGCGAGCTGGGACTCGAACTGATCAGCCGTGGCAACGGTCTGGTCGCCGATGATGCAGTCGATTTTTCTCGGATTGCACCCAATATTGTGGAAGGACGCTGCCCGCCTTTACTGCTCAATATGCTGGAAGTGCGCGGGATCGGTCTACTGGATATCAAGGCCATCTTTGGTGAAACGGCGGTACGCCGCAAAATGCGTCTGCGACTGATTATTCAACTGGTGCGCGGATCATCTTTCAACGACTACGAACGCCTGCCGCTCGACTCTCAAACCGAAGAAGTGCTTGGCGTACCCATGCGTAAAGTGATTTTACCGGTAGCGGCTGGGCGCAACCTGGCGGTACTGGTTGAGGCTGCGGTACGCAACACCGTGCTGCAATTGCGTGGCATTGATTCCATGGCCGAATTCATGGAGCGCCAGCATGCCGCAATCCGTGACTCCAGTTCTGAAGAATACTGATCTCGAATTAAAGCCAAACGCATTTAAGCCGAACGAATCACCTGCTATCTTTGGTTAACCATGTAACCGTAAAAAAGATATTCAAATCATAGGCTTTATGCTTAAATCTTATGAGGTCAACTGACCTTTTAAGTCATCCCTTAAACAATTTCATTCAAATTTTGGAGAGCACTATGATCAAATCCTTGTCAGCTGTGTTGTGTTCCTGTGTAATTGGCCTGACTGCTTTTGCCGCTACCGCCATGGCCGAAGAAGCCAAGGAAATGACTGCCCAGCAAAGCAAAATGGGCACTTGCAATAAAGATGCTAAAGAAAAAGCACTCAAAGGCGATGATCGCAAAAAATTCATGTCCGAATGCCTGTCTGCCAAAAAAGTAACGCAACAAGACAAAATGAAAACCTGCAATAAAGACGCCAAAGAAAAAGCGCTCAAAGGCGATGATCGCAAAAAATTCATGTCCGAGTGCTTGAGTAATTAATACTGCTCAGTCGTTGGACTGACCAACGATGCACTGACAAAAAAGCAGCCACCAGGCTGCTTTTTTCTTTTGGCAAACAGGCGCATGATGACTCAATCATCGTAAGCAAACAAACATCCATATGTATGGTATCCCGTCAGTTCCCGATCTAAATTCTTCATCTATTTAGCAGCGCAAATTTGTTACTATCAGTCAACTCTGCTTCTGAATTCCTATGCGCATCATTATCGTTACCGGCATTTCTGGCTCTGGCAAATCTGTGGCGTTAAACGTCATGGAAGATGCTGGCTATTACACTGTCGACAACCTGCCCGTCAGGCTGCTGGAAGGCCTGGTCAGCTCCTTGGTCATGGAAGGTTATAAACGCATTGCCGCAGCAGTGGATGCCCGCACCGGCCAGACAATTGTGCAATTGCCCGAGATTGTCAAAAAACTCAAGGCTGAAGGCCATGAAGTGCGCGTGCTGTTTCTCAAAGCCAATAACGCCACGCTGGTACAACGCTATTCAGAAACTCGCCGCCGTCATCCTTTATCGCATCTGGTCACGGGTAACCAATACAATCCGCAGGACACCATCATTGGCATGCAGGGCGAAGCAACGCTGCCGGAATGCATTGATTATGAACGTGCCCTGATGAGCCCGCTGGAGTGGCTGGGCCATCAGATTGACACCAGTGATCTGCGCGCCAGTACACTGCGTGCCTGGATTTCCGAGTTTCTGGATGACAGCCATACCGGCGTCACCATGTTGTTTCAGTCATTTGCCTTCAAGCATGGCTTGCCCACCGATGCCGACCTGGTATTTGATGTGCGCGCCCTGCCCAACCCGTATTACGATATCAATCTGCGGCCGTTGACTGGCCGTGACAAACCGGTAATCGACTATCTGTTGGCCACGGAAGAAGGCCCAAAAATGCTGGCCGATATCAAACAGTTTCTGGAACACTGGCTGCCCAATTACAGTACGGATGGTCGTAGTTATCTGACCATTGCCATTGGCTGCACCGGTGGTCAGCATCGTTCAGTATTTATTGCTGAATCGTTGGCTGCCCATTTCAAAACCAAGCAGCACACGCTGGTGCGGCATCGCGAATTGCCACAGATCCTGGCTAAAAAATAAAAAGGTCGACCTTGTTTTCTGCTACCCCGGACTTTGCCACAGTCATGCATATCCCCATCTTTCCACTCAATACGGTTTTGTTTCCAGGTGGACTATTGCCGTTACGGGTGTTTGAGACTCGCTATGTCGACATGGTGCGTGAATGCATGCAAAAAGGGATGCCCTTTGGCGTCAATCTGATTCGCTCAGGCACTGAAGTCGCGCATGACAAAACACCCGCTGTGCCCGAACCGACCGGCACGCTGGCCGAGATTGCCGATTTTGACATGACCGAACCGGGCATTTTGCAAATCAAGGTACGTGGCACACAGCGTTTCACCATTTTGACCAGCCAGGCTGATCCGTCCGGTTTGTTGCGTGCCGAAGTCGAATTGCTGGAAATTGAAACGACAACCCCGATTAACCTGCCGCACTTGCCGTGCGTGCAACTGCTCAAACGGATTACGGATCAATTTCCCAAACACAATGAACCAACTGCCCCCGACGAGCACGGGCAGACCGCGCAAAATCCGTTTTGGGAGCCCTATCAGTTTGATGACGCAAGCTGGGTTGGCAACCGTCTGAGTGAAATTTTGCCGATCCCCAACAAGGCCAAACAAAAGCTGATGGAGTTGCTGGATGCTGATGCGCGGCTGGCTGTGATTCTGGATTATCTGGTTCAGCACCAGATTGTGAGTAGATAAATACTCACCCACAGTAAATTTAAAAGATCAATAAAAACGTACCTAGCACGAGTATTTTAAATGATACTCCTATAAAAATAACAAAATGCAGTACTTCCAGCGTTTCTCTGGGCCGACTTTCAGGCTCTTTTCTGGCAAGCTGACTTATGCGCCATTCGCCTCCCCAAACCAAGGCATCACCCGCTGACATCAAACCTGCGTCGCGTCTTTTCACCAGCCCCTACTGGATTGCGATTGGTGGTGCCGCCAGCATTGCCATCGGCCTGGGCATGACGCGTTTTGCCTATACCGCCATTTTGCCCAGCATGAAAATTCAGTTGGGTTTATCACCATTGCAGGCCGGTTATCTGGCCACGGCCAATCTGAGCAGCTATGTGTTGGGCTCGCTACTGCCCATTTGGTTTGCCTGGCAAAAACGGGCTGTATCGCCTGGCACATTGTTGTGGTTCGGCTGGATCATGGCACTCGTTTTTACGCTGACCATGGCACTACCCAATCAGTTTGGTCTGGGCATGTTGCTGTCTCGCGCATTGGCGGGTGTGAGTGGTGCGTTGTTGATGAATGCTGCGTCTGCGATGGTAATTCGCGCCACGCATGAGTCGGGCAAGCATCAATTAATCGGCATTCACTATGGCGGCGTGGGCTGCGGCATTGTGTTGTCCAGCTTATGTGTGATTGTGCTGGAATCGCAGCAGGCCAACTGGGCCAGTTACTGGCTGGTTCATGGTGCACTGATCGCGCTGTTGATTCTGCCGTCCTTGCTGGTTTTACTGGCCAGTCGGCTGAATCAAGGCCATCAGCAACATGCCAATAACGTCCATTCAAGCAGCGCCCACCTCGGCAATCAAACTACCCGCGTGCCGCGCACCGCCTGGTATGCGCTGATCTGGCTGCTGGCCGCCTATTTTTTTGCTGGACTGGGTTATATCGTCAGTGCCACCTTTTTGCCCCTCATCGCCAAAAGCACTCCGGCGCTGGCCAACGATGCCACCGCCAGTTGGCTGGTATTTGGCCTGGCCGCCATTGTGTCCAATGTATTGTGGATGAAGCTGAGTTATCGCTGGGGTCTGTTGCGTACTCTGGGGATTGCCTATGCGGTACAGGCGGCAGGCGTGATGTTGCCAGTCTTCTCAAGCTCGGCCATCGCCCTTTATGGCAGCGGTTTGCTGCTGGGTGGCACCTTCATGGGCATTGTGGCGCTGGGCAATACGCTGGCGTGCCAGTTACTGCCACCGGCTCGTGCGCATCTGGCCGCCTATTCGGTGGCGGCGATGAGCGCCATTCATGGTCTGGGACAGACTATCGGCCCCTATATCGCCGGGATGCTCGCAACCCGACAAGGTAATTTTTCGGCTGGATTATGGATTGCTGCACTCGGTTTGCTGGCAGGTATTGCCTTATTGCGTGGCTGTGATCATGCCCGTAAACAGTTTTTCCCAGAAAATATACTCTCATAGAGTAAAAAATATGAATCAATAAATTAGCACTTAAAGACCACTATTTACCCATATACTCCGTAAAAAATGAGCTTATGGTCATTTTATGACAACACCAGACGAGTTTTCAATAACTCAAACAGCTTTCTAACAGGCGTTGGTACACCGACCTCGTCCAGTTCACTAATCGGCCACCAGCGCGACGAATCTGCAGCGGCATCGCTCAACACCAAAGTTTGAAAAAGTGGTCTGAACGTCAGCCAGACCGGCGTAATTTCCAAGCGAAAATGCGTAAATACATGGGTCAGAGCAGGCAAAACAGTGAGCTGCTCGACTTTGCCCAAATCACTAAAACGCTGCATGACCAGCGTGTCAAACTCACTCGACTCATGCAGCTCGCTTGAAATATCCGCTACCGTAAAATCTTCAGCCAAAGCATTTTCTGGCAAACTCCACAAACCACCCCAAATACCCGCAGGTGGACGCCGTTCCAACAAGATTTGCCCTTCATGCGTCAACATCCACAACACCGCCTGCCTGACGGGTACTGCCTTGCGCGGTTTACGGGTCGGCAGGTTACCCACCATATCGAGCTGTAACGCAGCGCATTGCGCAGCCACAGGGCATGCATGACAAAGCGGCCGACTGCGAGTGCAGACCGTGGCCCCCATATCCATCAGGCTTTGGGTGTAACCCGCCACATCAGCTTGGGGCAATAGACTTTCGGCCAAAGCCCATAACTGATTTTCGATTTTCTTTTCGCCAGGAAAACCACTGATTCCAAATACCCGCGTCAATACACGCTTCACATTGCCATCCAGAATGGCCGCACGGGTGCCATTGGCAAAAGCGGTAATCGCTGCGGCAGTTGAACGGCCAATCCCGGGCAAGTCTGCCAAAGCAGACTGCTCAACTGGAAAAATTCCGCCATGACGCTCAACCACCGCCTTGGCACAGGCATGCAGATTGCGCGCTCGGGTGTAATAACCCAGCCCGGCCCACAAAGCCAGTACCTCATCGGCATGGGCAGCTGCCAAGGTCTGCACATCGGGAAAACGGTCAAGAAAACGGGCGTAATAAGGAATTACCGTGGCCACCTGAGTCTGCTGCAACATGATCTCAGAGAGCCAGATACGGTAAGCGTCGCGGGTGTTTTGCCAAGGCAGAAAGTGACGGCCAAACTGTTTCTGCCAAGCGATCAGACGCTCGGCAAATTCGTGTGGCGTCGCGAAAGTAACAGTGGGTAGTAAGTTTGACGTGGTGACATGGGATGACTGGTTCATCCCCGAATTATAGGACGGGCGCCAAACATCTGCGCCGCCACTATCAGGCTGCCAGCTGGTTACCCGCTCCGCCGCTATTGGAAAGTACTGTGGCTATTCTGCCGTGATAATCTGCCAGTTGCTGACCACGTTGTTCAAACTCCTGAAAAATGCCTTCCAGCTGTTTGATGCTGCCTTCCAGTGAGCCAGTCGCATCCAGAATACGGGTAATCGATTCAATCCGACGCTTCAGTTGCACCTTATGATCACGTACCTGATTTTCCAGGGGCGTCATGATCGCCTTGAGCCAGGTTTCGGCATCATTACGAGCCCGATCAAAAATATCACGCATACGACTCGCAACAGACTCAAAAAATTTGCGAATTACCATGGCTTTATTGGTTGTTACCAACGTGATGGCATCAAATCGACGCCGATAAGCCTTCTCAAGCCGACGCACTTCTTCGTAATAAGGATCCAGCGTAAAAGTCATTGGCGAAGTGAATGACAGACCATGATCGGCCGCAAAACGGCGATACATCGCCCCCATCATTTCATCGATTTCTTTGGATTTAATACCGGCCTGATCCAGCAGATTACGCATCAACACAAAAAACTGATCCATATGGGTCAGGAGCTGCGTCGAAAAATGGCTGGCATCCATCTGTTTACGAGTGTCAGTCACCTCACGCAATAACGATTTCAAACAAAGTGTATCGACCATCTGATCCGACAGCTTTTTGAACACGTTGCGCACTGCCTGCAATTTTTCGACAGCTCGTTCAAACTCTTCTTTTTCGATGTTCACGCGCTCCATCATGTGCTTGACCACATTCTGATTCTTGCCACGCAAGCCCCGCATTTCAAAGAGTTGCTCATTGATACCGCGCTTTTTGCGACTCAGATTGCCCGACAACTCCTTGACGACCTCCATGATTTCAGAGGCCAGTTGATCGCGCACAATATCGCATTTGGAAGGAATCAGCCGATCAGCAAGGGTACTTTCAAGTACTCGAATCCGACTTTTTTCCAGCAGGTCTTCGTCGTTTTTAACTTTTGCCACCAAAGCTTTTTGCGCTGATACCGGAAACACCATATCAGGTTGAACATGCAGCAATTCGGCGCTGGTTTTGACCTGTCGATCAATTTCGGCATTGATTTCGGCATCCGACTTGAGCGGATCCCACAAGCCATCAATTTTATTGAGCACCACCAGACGCGCACCAGCCCCATTCTGATGAATATGCTCCTGCCAAACCTCGATATCCGACTTGGTCACACCGGCATCGGCAGCCAGCACAAACAAAACCGCATGGGCATTAGGAATCAAATTGAGCGTCAATTCTGGCTCACTACCAATGGCATTCAAGCCAGGTGTGTCCAGAATCACCAGACCCTGCATCAATAAAGGGTGCGGAAAATTAACAACCGCATGACGCCAGCGAGAAATTTCAACTTCGGTATCTTCCAGACCACGCACCAAATCCCGTGATTCGGGTTCTTCAGCCAGCCCGAGATCAACAGCTTCGCGCCAGGGCACCATTTTGGTAGCGATCACATGTTTGAACGCACTGGCCATTGACTCCTGTGATTCAGGATCAAAGGGCACAAATGTCCACAACTCATCATCATGTTTTAAATCGGAAATCGTACCCGCCTGCTTGCGAGTTTCAATGGGCAGCAGCTTGATACCGGTTGCAGCAATCGAGTCATAGCGCAATTCGGTTGGACACATGGTCGTGCGGCCTGCCGACGAAGGCAGTACACGGCCTTTAAAATTGCCAAAAAAGATCGCGTTGATCAGCTCGGATTTACCGCGAGAATACTCAGCAACAAACGCCAGTGACAGCTTGTCATCAGCCAGATGACTCAGCATTCGCTCAATACGCTGATCAATATGGGCCTCGAGCAATTCATTGTCATCCAGCCAAACGCCGAAATGCATCAGCTCCCGCGACAAATGCGTCCGCCAGGCGCCATATTCATTCAACTTTTCAACCAGTTTGCTCATTTTGCGCCAACTTCTATTTAACAGTTTTTTATAAATACCGCAGTGCACACAAAAGTAGCACATACTTTTGTATGTATCAAACAAAAAGCGGAGGCAAATTTAATTTAAATCACCAAATCCCAATTGCCTTACTGGTTTACCCTGGTATTACTGGTTTACCCTAGTTAGCGTGACTGACATACCGCACAGTAATAAGTCGCACGCTGTCCCTGCTTAATGAGCTTAATTTCTGCGCCACAAACTCGACAGGCTTGTCCTTGACGCCCATAAACTTGCGCTTCAAGCTGAAAATATCCTGGCACACCATCGCTAGAGTAAAAATCTCTTAAAGTACTGCCACCCTTTTCTACTGCGGCAAACAATACACTGCGAATCGATTCTGCCAGTTTCTGATAGCGAACCAAGGAAATTTTGCCCGCTTGGGTTGTTGGTTTAATAGCCGCGCCAAATAAACTCTCAGAAGCGTAAATATTTCCCACTCCAACAACCACTTCGCCTGCCAACAACATCTGTTTAATACTAAGCGTGCGACCACGACTAGCCTGATACATTAATTTGCCGAGATCATCTTCATAATCCAGCGGCTCAACCCCCAGCTTTTTTAATAAAGGATGCTGTAGAACATCTCCCGCTTCGTTGTCATGCCATAAAACCGCCCCAAAACGCCGCGGATCGTTCAGTCTAAGACAATATTTTGAAAATACAATTTCAAAATGATCATGCAATTGACGTATCGACGAAGTCTCAACCCGACGTAACGTGCCAGACATTCCCAAATGAATGATTAACCATCCAGTGCCACAATCAAACAGCAGATATTTACCCCTTCGCGCCACGCGAAACACCGTGCGACCGAGCAATTTATCGGGTAAATTGGCAGGAATAGGCCAGCGCAAACAGGGTTGATGCACCAAGACAGCCAAAATCTTTTGACCAGACACATGAGGCTCAATACCCCGACGCGTCACTTCTACTTCAGGTAATTCCGGCATAAATACTGAATATACGAGTTAATTGAACAAATAGTTCTGTGTTGAAGTCTGACTACAAGCATAGAATACTTTGCACGCTTGTTGCCGTTCAGATGCTTACCGATTTTCGGTCACTAATTGAGTATGGAACCACATTTGCAGACCCTCAACTTCAAATTTAAGCTAATTGTCACCCTTTTGGGCACTTTTTGCGGACTGCTCGTCGCACCACAGGTTGACGCTGAGTCCAATATTACGCCCCCAGTCAGCGAAGAAAATATTCCCAACGCAGTTTTGACTGATCAGATTTTTTTTCAGACCTTGTCGTCGGAAATTGCTGCGCAGCGCGGTCAGATTGGCCCCGCCTACGGTACTCTGATGTCCATGGCCAACCAGACGCATGACCCGCGTTTTGCCAAGCGGGCCACAGAAATTGCTTGGGGCAATCGTTACGCTGACGATGCTATTGCCGCTGCCAGAACTTGGTTATTGCTAAGTCCAAAATCTGAAGAGGCCTTCCAGTCTTTACAAGCCATGCTGGTTGCCACCGGTAAACTTAATGATCTGTCAGCTATCAGCCAGGAACACTATGCGCAATACTCTAGTGACCAACGCATTGCCAACCTAGTGCAATTGCAGCGACTGCTGACACGCAGCCAGGATAAAGACGCCGTCACTGGCATCATGGAAAAACTGGCCGCCCAGGATACCAATCGTTATGAACCTCACCTGATTTTGGCACGCACTGCGACACAATTTCATGATGATGCCAAAGCTCAACAAGAAACTCAGACTGCGCTCAAGATCAATCCGGATTCTGAACTGGCATTACTGACACATGTGCAGCTGATTCAGCAAACTGAACCCGATAAAACCATCAAACTGATTCGTGACTTCTTGAGTAGAAACCCCAAAGCCATTGATGCACGCGTCACATTGACTCGCTTGCTGATTGAGCAGAAGCAGAGTTCAGCAGTCCGCCAAGAAATGGACAAGCTGGAAAAGTCAACCACAACCTTCCCCAAACTATTGTTGTCGTTGGCTTCTTTAAGTTTGGAAGCCAGTCAGCCAGATCAGGCCGAAAAATATCTGACCACTTATGTAGACCGCACAAAGAATGCGGCCAGACAAAAGGATAACTCGGGCGAAGATACAGAGATCTTTCATGGTTCAGATTTAGCCCGTTCTTACCAACTACTATCCCAGATTGCAGAAGATCGTGGCAATCTGACAGCTGCTTTGGATTGGATCAACAAACTTGATGAATCAGATCGTAGCGCTCAATCTGAAATCAAGCGCGCCACGTTGTTGGGCAAGATTGGTAAATTGCAGGAAAGTCGTGAAGTTTTAGCAAAACTTGCTGCAAGCAGCCTTGTTGCACCAGCCGACCGTTATCAAATCAGTCTGACTGAAGCTCAGATCTTGCGTGACGCAGGTAAACCGCAAGAAGCATTCAATGTACTCAGTGATGCGTTGAACAAGACACCCAATCAGCCCGAGTTGCTTTATGACTATGCCATGGCAGCCGAAAAACTCGATAAGCTGGATGTGATGGAAGGCGCGTTACGCAAGCTGATCGAAATTCGCCCACAAAATCAGCATGCCTATAACGCACTTGGCTATTCGCTGGCCGATCGCAAACTACGCCTGCCAGAAGCACTGGAATTGGTGCAAAAGGCCGTATCACTTGCTCCGGATGATGCCTTCATCATTGACTCGTTGGGCTGGGTTTATTATCGAATGGGCAATCTGGATAAATCACTGACTTATTTACGACAAGCTTATGAACTTAAACAAGACGTCGAAATTGGTGCTCATCTAGGCGAAGTCTTATGGGAATCAGGGCAACGCAATGAGGCTCAAAAATACTGGAAAGAAGTACTCAAAACTGACCCTAAAAATGAAACATTACGAGCTGTTTTAGGCAAATACAAAACCGGATTGTAATTTCTTGAAATTATCTGATTTCATTTTTGTGGTCACCCTTGCTTTGACCACTTTTTTGGGTGGATGCCAAAGTGTGCCTTTACGTTCAAACGGAGCGTTGGAAAATACTGCTTTTTCTCTAAGCGGCCGTTTTTCATTGCGCTATGAAGAAAACGGTACAGAAACTGGCACCCATGGACAGTTTACCTATCTGCAATCCAGCCATTTACAAAAACTGGAGCTAGGTTCACCCCTGGGACAAACACTGGCTGAAATCACGCAAGACAATCATCGGGCCATTTTACATATTCCCAATCAAGTTGATCACCAGGCCATCGATATGGCTGACTTGTTGAGACAAACCTTCAATCTATCGTCCAACAATCAGATACCCATCGATTATTTTCTTGATCAACTGATTCAAGCCTATCAACAAAAATCCACATTAAATCTGCAGGACAAGATCAACAAGGATAACTGGGTCATGCAAATCAGCAGCTGCCAGACTGGAACAGGTAGTTGCCAACCCAAACGCCTCGACATTCGCAATCAATTGACCGACTTACCACAACTCATCCTACTCGTTGACCCATTGCCTTTAAAATAGACTCCCTGCCGACTTGACACCAACCTCATGCAAGCTGCTTACTGTTGCCCTGCTCCCGCAAAACTCAATCTATTTTTACATGTCACTGGCAGACGAGCTGATGGCTATCACCTTTTGCAATCTGTTTTCAGATTAATTGATCTGTGCGATTTGCTTTACTTTGAAAAAAGAAATGATGGATTAATCCAACGTGTCGGTGGCAATGATGACATACCTGCCGAACAGGACTTGATCATTCGCGCAGCAAAACTATTACAGCAAAAAACCAAAACCAATATGGGTGCCGATATTCGTATCGAGAAGAAAATCCCAATGGGTGGCGGTTTGGGTGGTGGCAGTTCCAACGCTGCAACCACCCTGATTGTATTAAATCGCTTATGGAATACCGGTCTGAATCGCCAGCAGTTAATGGATCTAGGCATACAATTGGGTGCCGATGTACCTTTTTTCCTGTTTGCCAAAAATGCTTTCGTGGAAGGTATCGGTGAACAATTGCAGGGTGTAGATCTACCTATGAATGACTATGCGGTGCTTTTTCCAGCGGTAAACATACCAACACCGATAATTTTTAACGCGCAAGAATTGACACGAAACACAGAACGCGTCAAAATGTCGGACTTTCTTGCCACGGTTCGGTCTGGTGCAGAGTTCGGAAGGAATGATTTACAGCCTGTTGCTGAACATTTTTTTCCAGAAGTTGCTACTAGCATCAAATGGCTTGAAAATTGGGCATCGGCCATTACAGGAAAAGTTGGTATAGCGCGTATGACAGGATCAGGAGCGTGTGTTTATTCCTCCTTTCGGTCTGGTGCTCTGGATACAATCTGTACTCCGGCTAATTTGCCAAATGATGGCAAACTGATGTTTGCAAAAGGTTTAAATGTTCACCCGTTGCTGGATTGGGTGGATGAGTAGTTAGGTATTGGGGAGTCGCCAAGCTGGTTAAGGCACCGGATTTTGATTCCGGCATGCGAAGGTTCGAATCCTTCCTCCTCAGCCAACATTTTTACCGTCAGTAGCCATGACAGACAACTCAGGCTTGCTCAATCGTCATTCACGATTGCACCTGTCCTACTAGCAACGGTGTACCCACATGCTCCCAGCTCTTTCTCCAGACAATATTATGGTTTTCACCGGCAATGCTAATCCAGCATTAGCTGAACAAGTCGTGAAACACCTTAACATTCCACTCGGTAAATCAGTCATTGGCCGCTTCTCAGATGGCGAAGTCAGTGTTGAGATTCAGGAAAACGTGCGCAGCAAAGATATTTTTGTGCTGCAACCAACCTGTGCACCGACCAATGACAATCTGATGGAACTGATGATCATGGTTGATGCGCTCAAAAGAGCATCAGCTGGCCGGATTACCGCTGCCATTCCCTATTTTGGTTATGCCCGTCAAGATCGGCGTCCACGCTCTGCACGTGTTGCCATCTCTGCCAAAGTGGTTGCCAATATGCTGCAATCGGTTGGTGTGGATCGTGTATTAACGATGGATCTGCATGCAGATCAGATTCAGGGCTTCTTCGATATTCCCGTTGACAATATTTACGGTTCACAAGTTTTGTTGACCGATCTGGTTGCCAAAAATCTGGATGATCTATTGGTTGTTTCTCCTGATGTCGGCGGCGTGGTGCGCGCCCGTGCCTTGGCCAAAAAATTGGATACCGATCTGGCCATTATTGACAAGCGTCGTCCTAAAGCCAATGTATCTGAAGTCATGAACATCATTGGTGAAGTGGATGGCCGTAACTGTGTCATCATGGACGACATGGTCGATACCGCCGGTACACTTTGCAAAGCCGCCCAGGTACTGAAAGAACGTGGTGCCAAACAGGTTTACGCCTACTGTACCCATCCAGTACTTTCAGGTGGTGCCGTTGAGCGTATCAATGCATCGGCACTCGATGAACTGGTTGTGACCGATACAATTCCTTTGCGTGAAGACAGCCGTGGCAGCAAAAAAATCCGTCAGCTGACCTGCTCGGCGCTGTTGGCTGAGACATTCAGCCGGATTTCTCGCGGTGAATCTGTTTTATCACTATTTGCTGACTAACAGTAGATAGTCAGCAAATAGTTTCAGGGCTGAAATTTTTCAGTCTTTAACCAAGGTCGCCTGGTCGCGGACGGCCTTTTATTTTGGAGTTGATTATGAAAGTAGTAGCATTCCCACGCGAACTGCAGGGCACGGGTGCGAGCCGCCGCCTGCGTATCGCTGGCAAGGTTCCCGGTATCGTCTATGGTGGCGAAGCCAAACCTGTTGCCATTGAACTGGATCACAACGCACTGTTCCACGCCTTGAAAAAAGAAGTCTTTCACTCTTCCATTCTGAATCTGGAAATCGGTGACAAGACTGAACAGGTCTTGCTGCGTGATGTGCAACATCACCCATTCAAACAACTGGTTTTGCACGTTGATTTTCAACGTGTTGACGCTTCTACCAAAATTCACGTCAAAGTACCGCTGCACTTTACCAATGCCGAACTGTCTCCAGCAGTCAAACTGTCTGCTGCAGTGATCAGCCATGTGATGACTGAAATCGACGTTAGCTGCCTGCCAGGCAAACTGCCAGAGTACATTGAAGTGGATCTGTCCTCACTCGAAGGCGGCGCTTCCGTGCACATCAGCGATCTCAAATTCCCTGAAGGCGTTAGCGCTGTTTATCATGGTACAGACGATCCTGCGGTCGTTACAACCAAGGTACCAGTTGGTGGTGCCACAGAGGGAGCAGCTTCCTAAGCTAGTTTCACTGTTTGATAAAGCCCGCACATTGCGGGCTTTTTTCTTTGGATCAAAGTGAATTAACCATGATCAAACTGATTGTTGGATTAGGCAATCCCGGACCAGAATATAGCGCTACACGCCACAATGCCGGCTGTTGGCTAGTGGACGAAATCGCTCGCAAGCAAGGGGGCAGCCTGCGTCAGGAAAGTCGCTTCCATGGTCAGACAAGTCGCGTGCAATTTCACGGGCAAGATGTCTGGTTACTTGAACCCAGCACTTTCATGAACCGCTCCGGTCAAGCAGTGCTGGCACTCGCCCACTTCTACAAAATATTACCCAATGAAATATTGGTCATCCATGATGAGCTTGATATTCTGCCTGGACAGATCAAACTAAAAAAAGGTGGCGGCAGTGGTGGGCACAATGGCTTGAAAGATATTTCGGCTCATCTTGGCACACCCGATTATTGGCGTTTACGGATCGGGATTGGACATCCAGGAGAGAAATCTGAAGTCAGTAACTTTGTCCTCAAGGCACCGCAAAAAGCCGAACAGGAACTCATTGATCAAAGTATTGAAAGATGCATGGAACAAATGAGTTTGATGGTGGAAGGTAAAATGGAAGCCGCAATGATGAAGTTGCACACGCAGGCAAAAAAACCATAAGGAGACTGCTTGATGATTGGCAAAACCCACAAATCATGCCTTATAGGCATCTTCTTGTTACTAGCAATCAGTTTCTTGTACCCAGTACACTGCTTGGCAATGTATAAATGCCAGGCAGAAACAGCCATACGTTACAGTGATAGCCCTTGCGCCAATAGCGAAAAAAGCCTGCCTTATATCGCCCCAGCTACAACACCAGAAACTAGTCGCACAACGGACATCGGCAATCAATCTGAGCGAGAAAAATCATTGCTCAGGAATATGGAGCGCGATCGACTCAAACACGAGAAAGATGCGTCCTTACACCTCAAGCAAAATGCTCGGCAAGGTGCGATTTCTGAAAGACATGAATTGCTGTGTGCCAAGTTAAGATCTCAACTCGAACAAGCTGAAACGAACTTACGGTACAGCAAGCCAAAAAGTATTGAGTCTAACCAGCAAAGAGTTGAACGCGCTCGTGAGAAACTTCAGTTTGAAGCTTGCTGATTATTTTCTGGCGTCGGTGCAAGCGTAACAGATTGATCTTGCGCTACAGCTTTTGCCTGACTAATTAACATCACGTATTTAGTTTGCAATTGCTCACGAGTTTCCTGCCAGCCAGGATTGATGGGAATACACTCTACCGGACAAATCTGCACACACTGGGGCTCATCAAAATGCCCGACACATTCGGTACATTTATGAGGATCAATCTCATAGAAATCCACGCCCATCGAGATCGCCTCGTTGGGACATTCAGGCTGACAAACATCACAGTTGATGCAGTCATCGGTAATCATCAAAGCCATAGTTTATTTACACCACAAACCGATGCCTGAGCCTACCCGCCAGCAGGCGCGCAGACCGCAACCCGGCGCAAAGTGTCCTTTGCGAAACCCCGGGCCACGTCATCGGTAATCATCAAACCCGTTTAAACATCAGAACCGTTAATCTTGTTGATAGACGGCGAAAGCTTTTGCAACAGCCATTTTTCGACTGAGGGCACAACAAACTTACTGACTTCGCCACCCAACTGCGCTATTTCTCTGACCATGGTACCGGAAATGAATTGATACTGATCCGATGGGGTTAAAAACAGCGTTTCCACATCAGGTAATAAATAGCGGTTCATGCCAGCCATCTGAAATTCATATTCAAAGTCTGACATCGCCCGCAAACCGCGCACGATGACACGGGCATTATGATGCCGTACAAAATCCTTGAGCAAACCCGAGAAAGACTCCACTTTCACGTTGGGATAACCACCCAGCACTTCACGAGCAATCTGCAAGCGCTCTTCCGTGGTAAAGACCGGCTGCTTGTTGCGTGAACTGGCAACACCCACCACCAGCTCGGTAAACAATCCCGATGCACGACGCACCAAGTCTTCATGGCCACGAGTCAAGGGATCAAAGGTTCCAGGATATATGGCAATCGTCATAACGCGACTCCAGCTTGTCAATATCGGTATTATCGCCTTAATTCACGGCGCAGAGGCAGCCCCCTCTGCGATCGTGGTGGGTTGATGTGTCAGCAAAGCAAAGTGGGCCATACCCGCCTTGCCCTGTCGAACAATCTGATAAGCCTGACACCAAGGCTCCTGGCCGTTAACCACGGCCTCAGATTCAACATACAACAACCCTTTGGGTTTGAGACACGCGGTAATTTGCGGCAAAACACGGGGCAACCAATCGGCATGAAAGGGTGGGTCAAGAAAAATCAAATCAAACTGGCTGGCGCGGCGCTGCGCAGTTTGCAAATAGCCCAATGCATCACCGGCGATCAAACGGACTTGCTGTGCCTGCAATTTTTCTTGCAGGGCTTGTAGTTGTGCAAAAGCCGTCTTGTGGTTTTCCACCAAAATCACTTCCTGCGCACCACGCGAAGCTGCTTCAAAACCGAGCGCACCTGAACCAGCAAACAGATCCAGACATTGCCAGCCAGATAAGTCTTGGCCCAGCCAATTGAATAGAGTTTCACGCACCCGATCAGGTGTGGGACGCAGTCCCTCAGCATCAATCACCCGAATCAAGGTGCGTTTCCATTGACCGCCAACGATGCGCACTTGATGGGGCGCGCTACTTACTCGCTTGACGGTTTTTGCGTTAGCTGGTGCAGTGGGCTTGTCAGTGGATCGACTTTGCCCAGCCCGTGGCTGCGCCTTGCCTGTAAGCTTACTGCGTAAAGGGCTACTCATGGTACCGGTGTGCCCACAATCACCGTGGCCATCTTGGCAGGGTCCAAGGTGCGTTGAAAGGCAGCACGAATATCAGCAATCTTTACCGCCTCAACCTTGTTGGTCCAGGTATCCAGATAATCCAACGGCAAACCGTAATAGCCAATCGCAGAAAGGTTGTCGAGCAGCTTGCGATTGTTATCAATGCGCAAGGCAAAACCACCCACCAGATTTTGTTTGGCAGCCTTGAGTTCGGCTTCGGTAGGGCCCTTGACAATAAATTCATTGAGAGTTTGGCGCACCACCTGCAAAGCCTGATCAGCCTGATCCTTGCGAGTTTGCAAGCCAACCGTAAACGGGCCGGGCTCAGCCAGTGGTGAAAAATAACTGTACACGCTATAGCTAAGACCGCGTTTTTCGCGCACCTCTTGCGTCAAGCGGGAAACAAAACCGCCACCACCCAAAATGTAATTACCGACCAGCAAAGGAAAGTAATCGGGATTGCCACGCGCCATACCGGGCTGACCTATCAATACATGTGCCTGTGAAGATGGATGCGCAATCCGCTGCTCGCTGGCCTCGGTCAGACTGGCTACTTTAGGAACAGCATTGATGATATTTGAATTTTGAACATCTTGATTGGGCTTGGGTAAGTCAGTGGTCAATTGTTCGGCAATCTGCTCGGCTTCTTGGCGTGAAATATCACCGATCAATGTAACGACTGCCTTGTTAGCCACATAATGCGCCTGATAAAAAGCGCGCGCATCAGCAAGCTGCAGCGCAGCCAGCGTCTCTTGCGTGAGGATCGCACCATAAGGATGATTACCATACACAGCGCGGCTGAAGGCACGCTGGGCAATGGTTTCGGGTTTGCTTTCCGACTCTTTCAGACTGCGGATGGAACGCTGCAACTCGCGCTGAAAAATGGCTTCAGAAAAAGCTGGACGACTGATCAGCCCTGTCAGCAAACTGACGGCACTTTGTTTTTCCGGTGCACTGGTAAGTGTACGCAAGGTGATACTGGTACGATCGAGACTGGCTGCCCCCGCCTGCTGCGCACCCGTATCAGCCCATTGGTCGGCCAGCTGGGCTTCATCATATTGCAACTGATCGGCACTGCCCGGTTGCAGCACACCGCGTCCCAACATATTTTCGGTAAACGAGGCCAAACCGTTTTTACCGGGTGGGTCGTAACGACTGCCAGCATCAAAATCAATATTGAGATCGAGCATCGGAATTGCATGGCTTTCAACAAACAATACTTTGGCACCGGAACGGGCTTGCCATTGTTGAATCGGCAAAGCGGCTTTGGCAGGCAAACTGCTCACACCAAACAACGCGACGATGGCCAGATTACGCAGCAAAACCAGGCTCGCAGAGCCTGAAACAAACGATAGCAAATTGGGAAGATTTCGCATACTCATTACCAGTAAAAAATAGACCTTGGGAGAATCAATATTTATGCACCTAAGCAAACAATATGATCAAAAATAAGCAGGTACACCATAGGAGTACCCTGTTTCAAGATCAATGCCGAAGTCCTTCCACGGCAGGTCGTTTGGGTAGATTGGTGATCGGTTGTGGCAGCAAGGTGGCGACAGTCAGCGTGTCATCCTTGAAGTATTTACCCGCTACGGCCTGTACCTGCTCTGGCGTGACGGCTTTGAGTCGCGCCAGAATCTGATCCAATTGACGCCAGGAATAGCCGCTCATTTCGGCCGCACCAATTTCCATGGCCTGGCCAAAAATGGAATCACGCTTGTAAATTTGCGAGGCCAGCAATTGCGCCTTGACGCGCTTCAACTCGGCTTCGCTCACGCCGTCGCTGGCTACCCGCTTAATCTCATCCAGCAAAGCTTTTTCAAGATCAGCCGTGGTCTTGCCTTCGGCGGGTGATCCCTCCAGCAAAAACAGCGCAGGGCCGCGGCCCATATAGTCGTAACCAACGCCGGCATCGGTGGCAATTTTGCCATCACGCACAATATTGCGATTGATCCGCGCATTGTCATAACCATCGAGCACGGCAGATAAAATTTCCAGCGCAAAGACATCGTCATCTTTATCAACATCTTGCAAACGCGGCACTTGGTAGCCCATCAGCACATAAGGATTTTCGGCCGGTGCCTTGACCTCAATGCGGCGCTCGCCCTTCTGCTCAGGCTCGATTTGCGGCTTGCGCACGGGCAAGGGTTGCGTCTTGTACGCGCCATAAAATTTCTCGGCCAGCATAAACACCTCTTTGGCTTGCACATCCCCCGTCACGACCATCACAGCATTATTGGGTGCGTACCAGGTGTGATACCAATCAGCGGCATCTTTGGCCGTCATGTTTTCCAGATCATTCATCCAGCCAATCACCGGACGTCGATACGGTGACGCAATAAAGGCGTTGGCATTGAATTCTTCGTAGACCACCGACGTCGCCTTGTCGTCGGTACGCAAGCGCCGCTCTTCCATGATGACCTTGATTTCCTTGGCAAACTCGGCCTCGGACATTTTTAAATGTTTCATCCGATCAGCTTCAAGCTGCATCACATCGGGCAAACGTGACTGATGCACCTGCTGAAAATAAGCCGTGTAATCCTTGTTGGTAAAGGCATTCTCACGTCCGCCAAGTGCTGCCACACGTTTGGAAAATTCACCCGGTGCCAGTTTGTCAGTGCCCTTGAACATCATGTGCTCAAGGGCATGGGCGACGCCCGTGGTGCCATTTTTTTCGTCCATCGAACCCACCCGATACCAGACCATATGCGCCACGGTCGGCGCACGATGATCTTCCTTGACGATGATTTTCATGCCATTGGCGAGTATCTTTTCATAGGTATCCGAAGCTTGCGCATGGCCAACGCTGGCCCCCAGTGCGCCCGCCAACAGCAAAGTCAAACCATGGCGATTGACCTTGTTTAAACGATTTGAAACCGGAAATCTTGCAAATGCTGCAGTTAACATAAAAGACCATTCAATAGACGGTTTAATCAACATATCACAACGATGCACCATTGTAGGCGCAACGCAGCAATGCAACGATGAAGAGGACTTGCTGTTGGCAATCCTGGCTTGCAATCACAAAAGAGCTGCAATCACCTTGGTCGCGTCACGCTACGACTGGTAAAATCGCCAAATCACACAGACTAAATACACAGACTAAAAATTAAATAGCCTGTTTTTTTCATGCCCGCCTATCTGACCACCCTGATTCATGTTTAGTTTCTGGAAAAAGAAAACTCCTGCTCCCGCTGCGCCCTCCGTTCAGCCTGTCACGCTTCCCGAGATTAAACCCTCCGCACCCATTGTCACGCCTGCGCCCGACAACACTGTCCTGCCGCCAGCGAATATTGTGGCCCCATCGACAATCTTATCGCCGGTAGCAATAACAGCGCCTGTTGAAAAGACTTCCTGGTTGAAACGCCTCAAACAAGGTCTTGCCAAAACCAGCAACAACCTGAGTCTGCTATTTGTTGGTGCCAAGATTGACGATGATCTTTACGAAGAACTGGAAACCGCGCTCCTGATGAGTGACGCTGGTGTCGAGGCCACGCAATATCTGCTTGATGAACTGAAAAAAAAGGTCAAGACCGACAAGCTCACTGAAGCCAGCCAAGTCAAAACTGCCTTGTACGAGCTGCTTTACGGACTGATCAAGCCATTGGAAAAATCACTGGAGTTGGGCCGTTTTGAACCACTGGTGATGATGATTGCCGGTGTCAATGGCGCGGGCAAAACCACCAGCATTGGCAAGCTTGCCCAGCATTTGCAGGCACATGGTCAGTCAGTTATTCTGGCTGCAGGCGATACCTTTCGGGCCGCAGCACGCGAGCAGTTAGCTGTTTGGGGTGAACGTAATTCGGTTCAGGTGATTTCACAGGATGGTGCCGATCCAGCCGCTGTGATTTTTGATGCGATTGCCGCCGCCAGGGCACGTGGCGTCAATGTCGTCATGGCCGACACGGCAGGCCGCCTGCCAACCCAATTGCATCTGATGGAAGAATTACGCAAAATCAAGCGCGTGATTGCCAAGGCTGATGCCAGTGCTCCGCATGAAGTCTTGCTGGTACTGGATGCCAACACGGGCCAAAATGGCCTGGCGCAAGTCAAGGCATTTGATGATGCGCTCGGCCTGACCGGCCTGATTGTGACCAAGCTGGATGGCACGGCCAAAGGCGGCATATTGGCAGCGATTGCCCGGCAACGGCCCATTCCGGTTTACTTCATTGGCGTGGGTGAACAACTGGACGATCTGCAATCGTTTGATGCCAAAGAATTTGTCGATGCGCTGTTAGGCGAGTGATGGTTCAACCTCACCTCAACAGACTAACTGAAAATAATAAACCAATATCTTATGACTTCCCTTAATCAAGAATTTTCTGATGCTGTTCGCCTGACTGGCGTTATCTGGCGCAAACACTGGCTGCTATTGAGTCTGACGATGGTTGCCCTGTCGACAGTCATGGCCTTGCCCTTGCTGTTATGGCGTGCTGAAAAATTGATTGATCATGTCACCGATACCATTTTTCCCGCCCCCCAGATGGCGCTGTTTTTAAAACGCGATCTCAAAGAAGAAGATGTCGCACAATCCAAGGCGGCCCTGCAACAAGCCCTGGTACAGACACTGCCTGACTTGCAGATTGTGCAACGCGTTGCTGCACCGGATGAAAACGGCCAAATCCCCAACACCGTACTGACACCCACAGTCAGCCCGCGCGCGATTGTGAGCTTCATCCCGGCATCAGCCGCCCAAGCACAACTCACCGAGCTGGGTTTTGGTGATGCCCTAAAAGCGCTACCCAATAATCCCCTGCCCGATAGTTATACGATTGAATTCATTGGTCTGGATAGCGGCGATATTGCGCGTTTGCCGCAAGTTGCCAAAATCATTACCGAATCCTTGTCCAGCATTGAGGATTATCGGATTGATCCAAGTCTGGCTGAACATACCGTGCGCGCTCATCAATATGTGATGAAGTGGATGCGCACCGGCCTGATTGCCACCGGTGTTGCCGCCACGGCCGTATCACTGGCCTTATTCACCACGCTGACGTTGATCGCCATCAGCGTATGGCGTCGTGACTTTCCCAGCGAATCCGATACCATCATCATTGCGCCAGCACTCCTGTTAGGCGGTTGCGTGGGATTGTTGACCAGCCTTTTTGCCAGCGCCCTGAATGATATTTTAGGCCGACAATTATCGGCGCAAGCTCAATCAGCATGCAGCAGTTTTGGTATGGCCTGCCCGTTTGACTCGCTATTTTCCATCAATGGTTTGCTCAGCCATAGCGGTTGGTTGCTGGCCGCTGCGGTGTCAGGTGCACTGGCTGCCGGACTGATTGCAATGATCGCAAGGCAGGTCCACAAGCCCATTCAGTGGGAAATTATTGAATAGGCCAATTTACCTATTTAGACGGAGTATAGATAGAAATAGCACTTTTCAAGTGCATAGAATAATGGGATATTTTTTATACCCCATTATAGTATATTTAAATCACCTTGCGTGGTTGCAGTCGCGCAGATAACGCCGCCAATCGCCCGCTCCATTTCGGCACCAACCGCATACCGGGCAATTCAATATGACGGTAAGTCCAGTCACTCGCCAGTACCAGCACCGGCGTCAGCAAACCCACCAGTATTAACCAGTGCGTGGTTGAACCCAGTTTGGCCGCTGTCTCGTAGCCCAGCACAAATCGAAACAGAAAAAACAGCAGGAAGCCATGCAGCAGATACAGGCTGTAACCACGCTCTCCTAAAAAATAAGCCAGTCGATGTGACAACAGGCCAAACAAGTCGTTACCGCAGGCAATCAAAATAAAGGTGGTGCTCAAAAACAGCAATGCCTTGGCGTTGTAGGCTGTATCAAAGTGGTAGACCTCAAATGCAAGGCAGGCCAACGCCAGCACCGTTGCCACAGAATGTTGGGCCCATTTTTTAAACGCCTTGAAACGCACCAGATGCGCTGCCAGCATGCCACCGGCAAAGGGGCAAAGATGAATGAATACGGGCTTGATCATGAGCTGGGTATCCAAAATCAGATACGACAGACCACAACCCAGCAACAAGAAGGGAAACGGTGCAACACGGCCAAATAAAATACCAAATAATGGCAAGCACAAATAAAAGTACCACTCGTAACGCAATGACCATTGCACACCGGAAATAATCATCCAGGTATGTTCAACACCATCGACATCAGGACGATCCCACATTGTAAAACCCAGCCAACCCGCAATTTCCTTCAAGATAGCCAATGGCCCCTCATGCAAACTGAAATGACTTAGATCAAGCACGACCAGCATCATCACAACTACCATGAAAAAGTAGAGTGGCATCAGGCGCAACATGCGTGAAATGAAAAGCTGACTCCATTGAATGGGTTTTTCCTTGCTTTCAATCAGCTTGGTCCAAAACAGAAAGCCGGTGATCATGAAAAACAGTGCCACACAATCATGACCAAGATGGGTGTACAAATGAGAAGGTGGCGGCGCCCACTCATTGGTGCGTAACCAAAAATACCAAAAGGTGGCGTGATGCAAAAACACCATCAACGCCAAATAACCACGCAAACCGTCCAGCGTGGCAAATCGGCCCGGCTTGGGCTGGTAGTTACGTGCAAGAAAGAGGCTGGTCAAAAATGCCATCATCACGCATAACAAAACGGGCAAAGGGCTCAAGGCATCCATGATCTACTCCTGACAGAAGCGCACATCTTGAAGGTTTAGTGGAATAAATGAAATTAAATTTTTCACCCAAGCTGTAACTATTTGCAAACCAGAACACCTAAACATCATATTTTGAGACACATCGCTCAACGCCGAGCCTGAGCTAAGCCCAAACTGAACTATTTCACACTCCATCACTCAAAATTAGCACTCAATACATGAGAGTGCTAGAATCAGAACAGATCTGGAACTCGCAGTTTTTCGAAAGGAACTTTGCATGACATCTTCAGCCTTGACACTTGCCACTTCCAACCCTCTGGCTCCAGTCGGATTGGGCGGGAAAGCCCTGTCCCAGCTGTTGAGCGGCAGTATTGGCAATATTGACGCCTATATTTCAGCAGTAAATCGAGTCCCACTCTTGAGCGCGGAAGAGGAAAACGAGTACGCCCACTTACATCGTGACAATGGTGATCTGGACGCAGCCGGTAAACTCGTGTTATCCCATCTGCGCCTGGTGGTATCCATCGCTCGCGGTTATTTAGGCTATGGCTTGCCGCACGCCGATCTGATTCAGGAAGGCAACGTCGGCCTGATGAAAGCCGTCAAACGCTTTGACCCAAACCAAGGCGTACGCCTGGTGTCGTATGCGATGCATTGGATCAAAGCTGAAATCCACGAATACATCCTGAAAAACTGGCGTCTGGTCAAAGTGGCGACCACCAAGGCACAACGCAAGCTGTTTTTTAATCTGCGTTCGCTGAAACAAGGCCTGGCCACTTTCTCGCCAACTGAAATTGACGAAGTCGCCAAAGCACTCAACGTCAAGCGTGAAGAAGTCATCGAAATGGAAACCCGTTTGTCAGGTGGTGACATTGCACTGGAAGGTCAAACCGAGGATGGTGAAGAGCAGTTTGCCCCCATCGCCTATCTGACCGATGCCAGTCACGAACCGACTCGCGTGCTGGAAAACCGTCAATTTGACAAACTCCAGGGCGAAGGCCTGGAAAGTGCCTTATCCACACTGGATGAGCGTAGTCGTCGCATTATTGAAGCACGCTGGCTGCATGAAAGTGATGATGGCAGCGTAGGTAGTGCCACCTTGCATGATCTGGCGGATGAATTTGGTGTTTCGGCAGAACGGATTCGCCAAATTGAAGTGCAAGCCATGAAACGTATGAAAAAAGCCTTGGCCGCCTACGCATAAACAGCCAAAAATAATATTTCATGCGGTTTTCAAGAAAATGGGGTCTTTTGACCCCATTTTCATTTAATTACCGTCTTTTACCCGTCTTGGAGGACGTATGCAAAAACGTATCGCCATTGCAACTCTGATTGCAGCCGGTTTGCTGGCAATGGGCCTTGGCGTCTATTTAGGTCTGTTAAAACAGGGAAATACCACCCAATCACCAGAAGATTCGCTCGCTTTCTCCACTGAAGCATTTTTTGGCAGCAAGTTAAATGATGTGAATGGACAGGAACAGGCGATTGCACAATGGCAGGGCCGCTGGTTACTGGTCAATTTTTGGGCGCCCTGGTGCGCGCCCTGCGTGGAAGAAATGCCAGAACTGGAGTCGATTTATCAGGCCAATAAGGGGCCTCAACTGGATTTTTTGGGAATTGCCATCGATTCACCCGATAACGTCCGGCAATTCAATCAAAAAATTTCCGTCAGCTATCCAATTTTATTGGGTGGTATTCTTGGCACCGACCTCGCACGTCATTTTGGCAATGTCGCCGGTGGATTGCCCTATACCGTACTGATTGATCCGGCTGGCAAGGTTCGGAAGGCCAAAATCGGTCGAATTCATGGTGAATTACTCAAAGAATGGCTAACACTGATTCATCCGGTAAAACCCTGAAAACTCAAAGTATGGTTTTGTTACAGCAATATTTTTCTGGACAACATACTCTAATTCGCGTCAAAATCCGCCCATCTTTAAATAACTCGATGGGATTTACCGTCGACTACGCACGGATGACAAATCGTTTCCTGACAGATTCTGATGTTTTTCGACATATTGCGCAGCCATTGCTGTGCTTTGTTCATGACGTTGGTTTCTCACTGGCCGACTCTTTCGCATGTTTTGATTGCGCCGTTAATCGGGTACCCGACGCTGATCGTCAGGTACCCAGCCCGACCTACTCTATACCGAATTAGTTTGAATGTGCCGACCTCGCTCAAGTCGGCAACTTGATACCAGCTCGTCGTTGGTATGTCACCTAAAATGAGGATACGTTGATGGATTTGAGAAAGCTAAAAACTTTAATTGACCTGGTTGCCGAATCCGGCATTTCCGAACTGGAAATCACTGAAGCTGAAGGCACAGTCAGAATCGTCAAGGCCACACCGGTTGTCCAGGCAGTTCAGACAGTCGCCCTGCCCCAGGCTCCGCTTCAAGCCGCTGCACCCGTTGCGACGGCCGCTTCTGCTGACGCGGCACCCGTCGCGGCTGCCATGCCACAAGGACACGTTGTCAAATCACCGATGGTCGGCACATTTTATCGCTCCTCCGCACCGGGTGCGGACCCTTTTGTACAAGTAGGTACGGCCGTCAAAGAAGGCGAACCAGTCTGTATTATTGAAGCCATGAAGCTACTCAACGAAATTGAAGCTGACAAGGATGGCGTGATCAAAGAAATTCTGGTGGAAAACGGCCAGCCTGTCGAATTTGGACAGCCGCTGTTTGTCATTGGCTAATCGAGGGCGTGAATCCTGACGCACAGCGATGACTGTTGCGCGTCATGCCTGTTTTCGTTTTACATCCGGCTCAAGTCTGATATCAGACTGACCATCCTTGTAATCTCTGGTGTCGCCTGCTTTAATCCTTTGGATTGTTTCATAACGCTGCCACCATGTTTGCTGGACTGGATGTTTGAATGGTCGCTACTAAACTATGTTTGAAAAAGTCCTGATTGCCAATCGCGGTGAAATTGCACTGCGCATTCAACGAGCCTGCCGTGAGCTGGGCATTCGTACTGTGGTCGTTCATTCCGAGGCCGACCGTGAAGCCAAGTACGTCAAGCTGGCCGATGAATCGGTCTGCATTGGCCCAGCGCCATCAGCACAAAGTTATCTGCATATGCCCGCCATCATTTCGGCAGCAGAAGTCACTGACGCCCAGGCAATTCACCCCGGTTATGGTTTTCTTTCTGAAAATGCCGATTTTGCCGAGCGTGTCGAACAATCCGGTTTTGTCTTCATTGGCCCACGCCCCGACACCATCCGCTTGATGGGTGACAAGGTATCGGCCAAACAAGCCATGATCAAGGCCGGTGTGCCGTGCGTTCCGGGCTCCGAAGGTGCCCTGCCCGATGACCCCAAGGAAATCGTTCGCATTGCCCGCGCAGTCGGCTATCCGGTGATCATCAAAGCCGCTGGCGGTGGTGGTGGTCGCGGTATGCGGATTGTGCATACCGAAGCCGCCCTCGTGAATGCGGTCAATACCACCAAGGCTGAAGCTGCTGCTGCGTTTGGCAATCCTGAAGTGTATATGGAGAAGTTCCTGGAGAATCCGCGCCATATCGAGATCCAGGTGCTGGCTGATGAACACAAGAATGCCGTGTGGCTGGGTGAGCGCGATTGCTCAATGCAACGTCGTCACCAAAAGGTGATCGAAGAAGCACCCGCGCCCAATGTGCCGCGTCGCCTGATTGAGCGTGTGGGTGAGCGTTGCGCCGAAGCCTGTCGCAAGATGGGTTATCGCGGTGCCGGTACGTTTGAATTTTTATACGAAAACAATGAGTTTTATTTCATTGAGATGAACACGCGTGTGCAGGTTGAACATCCGGTAACCGAAATGATTACCGGCATTGACATTGTTCAGCAACAGATCCGTATTGCAGCAGGTGAACGTCTGCCATTCAAACAGCGTGACATCGTTTTCAAAGGTCATTCGCTGGAGTGTCGGATCAACGCCGAAGACCCGTTCAAGTTCACGCCTTCCCCAGGCCGTATTACCCAATGGCATCCGCCTGGTGGCCCCGGTGTACGCGTCGATTCACATGCTTACACCAACTACTATGTGCCACCAAACTATGACTCCATGGTTGGCAAGTTGATCACCTACGGTGCAGATCGCCAGCAAGCTATCAATCGGATGCGCATTGCCTTGTCGGAGATGATCGTCGAAGGCATCCAGACCAATATCCCCTTGCACCGAGAGTTGATGCTGGACGCCCGCTTCATTGAAGGTGGCACCAGCATTCATTATCTGGAAAACAAATTGGCGCAGCGCGAACAGACTTTAGCGGCCGAATTGAAAGCCAAATAAAAATCAAATAATACTAATAGGGGGTAATTTTCAACCCCCTATATTATTCGCACTTAAAGCAATAGTTTTTAATAACACTCCTACCGAGTACCCTATGTTCAAGGAAATTGTCATCGCTGCACCATTGGCCGAGGCCGAGGCTTTGTCGGACGCCTTGATGGCAGCGGGTGCCCTGTCCGTCTCGGTTGAAGATGAATCAGCTGGCACCGATGACGAAACACCCCTGTTTGGCGAACCTGGTATGCCAATCGAGCGCAGCGCCTGGGAGCGCTCGCGCATCATCGCCTTGATGGATGGCAAGCTGGATGCACAAGAGTTGGTTGAACATGCCGCGCAAGTGGCTGACCTGGCGGTACCGACGTTTGAGTTACGCGACGTCGCTGATCAGGACTGGGTGCGTTTGACACAATCCCAGTTTGATCCGATTGAAATCACCCCCCGGATTTGGGTTGTCCCCTCCTGGCATGCCGCCCCCGAACAAGCCGAGGTAATCCTTGAACTTGATCCAGGCCTGGCCTTTGGCACCGGTAGCCACCCCACGACGCGACTTTGCATGCAGTGGCTGGATGCTCATCTGCAAACCGATCAAAGCGTGCTGGACTATGGTTGCGGCTCCGGCATTCTGGCCATCTTGGCCAAGAAGCTGGGTAGTGCAGCAACCATTGGGATTGATATCGATCCACAAGCCATTGTGGCTGCGCTCGACAATGCCAAAAAAAATCATGTTGAGCTGACTTTTGGCCTACCTGATCAACTGGCTGGGATGAATGTGTCCAACCAGTTTGATGTGGTCGTTGCCAACATCCTGTCCAACCCGCTCAAGCTACTTGCCTCGATGCTGGTTGCGCATGTACGGCCAGGCGGCGCGCTGGTATTGTCGGGCGTATTGGCCAGACAGGCTGAAGAAGTCATTGATGCTTATGCGCCTTATATGCAACTCACCGTTCATGACATGCAGGAAGGTTGGGTTTGTTTAGCCGGAGAGCGTTAGAATCGGTTATATTCTGTTGTATTGACTCCATGTCTGTTGCTGCTGAATTCGTTCGATCCTACCCTCAACATGTCGCTTGCAACCCGCTGCCCGTCCTGCTCTACCGTCTTTCGTGTCGTCGCTGACCAGCTCAAATTACGTGGTGGTCTGGTACGCTGCGGGCGCTGCAATCAGGTATTCAAAGGTACCGATCACCTGCTCGATACCGAAGGTGGTCAAAGCCGCTTTCTACCCGCGCTATCAGTGCCAACCAGCATGGTTGCGCCACCCATCTTTGTCACACCACATCATGCTCAACCGGCCGAAACAAGCTCGTCCGATCAGCATCCTGATGACCTGAATTCGACGACAGCATGGTCAATGGACACATCACCTGCTGCTGACGGCATTGCCACCAATGACACTGAGCATGCACCAGCAAGCCATGAGTCAGGCGCTTCACCTGTCGTTGCACCCGATACCACACAAGCTGACGTAGATGTTGATACACCCGAAATCGTTGCCGACTTTGATGCTGGCTTTGTAGATAGTAGTCTGCCTGCTACTGAATTCAGCGCGGCAACACCAGTCGTCGATACCCAAGCTGAAGATCATACCGTTATCACCAACCCACACGCTGAAACACCACCATCCCCGCTTTTCCTGGATGAAGCACCGCGGATTCCCACCGAAAATGAAAGTCGGCCAGTGCTTTCTGAGCCGGAAATGCATCTTGATTTGGCTGAGCCCTTGTTTGATCTTGAATCTGAAGAATCTATTGAGACGACAGAAACCGTCTTGCCTGCTGAACAAGAAGCCGTAGAAGATCTGTCCGCTTTTGTTGATCCCATCTTCGAAGCTGAGCCAACACTCGAAGCTGCCGCCAACCCAGCTGGCACACTCGGCGATGATCTTGATCTGGCCTTGGCGGCTGATGATCTGGCTGAATGGTCACCACCCGAAAACATACTGGAAGAAGTCAGTCAGGCAGAACCCATTTCTGCACAGTTCACTTACCCCCAAGAGCTGGCCTTGCCGGTCATTCATCATGAGACTGATGCCAGCACCGACATAACCACAGAAACGCAATTATCCAGATCACTCAGTGCTGCATCAAGTGATCGCTTTCCTTCTTTTGCAGCCGTGCTCAAACATGCTGCCGCAGAAGACAATAGCAATGCTGATAATGCTCGCACTGAGCCATTCATCTCGTCCCAAGTTGCAGTGTCTGAACATTCTGCATCGTCTAACGATATGTTTGTCTCGTTCAATGACGACGATGCCAGCCAAAAACTGCGCGAACAATTGACACAATCGGCTCAAGAAGATTATCAAGCGATGGCCGAGCCAAGTTTTCTGGCCGTACCGCGTCAACGCGGCAAGTGGTTATCAATTCTGCTAGGCTTGGGTGTCGCTGTTGCCACCACACTGCTTTTATTTCAAGCCATCTACATCTGGCGTGACCAGATTGCTTCGAGCGTACCTGAACTGGAAGTACCATTGGTACAATTTTGCCAATATGCGGGCTGTCAACTGGATTTCCCCAAAAATATTGAGCAACTCGCAGTAGAGTCATCTGACTTGGCGCCAGTACCCAATCAACCACATCACTACGCACTGTCAGGCCTGATCCGCAGTCGGGCCAATGACACGCTGGCATTGCCTGTTTTAGAATTGACCCTGCTGGATTTGCAAGGCCAGCCGGTACTACGCAAAATTCTGATGCCGAATGAGTACTTGCCCGACATGAGCAGTGAAATTGAGCATGGAACCATTCGTGTCATGCAAAACAAACGCTCCCCCAAGCAATCGGATAACCGGCATCTGGGTATTGCTGGATCATCTGAAATCAAGCTCAACACAGTCTTCGAATCAACCGCTGAAAATGCGGTCGGTTACCGCGCGTATATTTTCTATCCCTAATTTTCTATTACAACCATGTCCAGCCTCATTTGCGGATCGGTCGCTTACGATACGATCATGACCTTCCCTGGTCACTTCAAGGATCAAATCCTGCCTGATCAGTTGCACATTCTGAATGTGTCCTTCTTTGTCCCAAGTATGCGTCGAGAGTTTGGTGGTTGTGCGGGCAATATTGCTTACACACTCAAGTTGCTTGGCGGCGAACCACTGATTATGGCCACAATCGGACAAGACAGTGGCAGCTATCTGCAAAGACTTGCTCAATTGGGCATCAGCAATCAATACATCCGCCAGATTGATGCTGAATTCACCGCCCAAGCCATGATTACCACTGACTTGGCCAACAACCAGATCACGGCCTTTCATCCTGGTGCCATGATGCACTCCCATCTCAATCGAGTGAGTGATGTTATTCATCGTCCAGCCTATGGCATTGTTGCCCCCGATGGCAGAGATGGCATGATCGACCATGCCCAGCAATTTGCCGAGGCCAGCATTCCCTTCATTTTTGATCCGGGTCAGGGTTTGCCCATGTTCAATGGTGAAGAATTGAAGCATTTCGCAGAACTCGCCAGCTTTGTTATTGTCAATGATTATGAAGCGCAGATGATGTTGGATCGAACCGGCCTAAGCATTCACCAGTTAGCTGATCTGGCTGGTGTGTTGATTGTGACCAAAGGTGAGGCTGGCAGCGATATTTATTCGGCCAATGAGAAACTCGAACTTGCAGTGATTCAACCCGAATCAATTATTGATCCAACCGGTTGTGGTGATGCTTATCGAGCAGCACTGCTATTTGGCCTTGAGAATGGTTATGACCTTGCTACAACAGGTCGACTGGCCAATCTGATAGGTGCCATCAAAATAGCTCACCGAGGCGGCCAAAACCATGTATTCGATTTTGAAGGTATCTGCGTTAAGTTCAAAGAAAGCTATGGCTATAGTCTAGCCTGATCAAGGAGCAGAGATATGATGACAAAACCTTCCCTCAACCAAGCTGGCCTGATTCTGGTGTTGCTAGCAAGCATCGGTTTTTCGGGCTGTGCGACCCAAAGCAGTTCTGGCGCAGTGTATACAAGTGGCCAGGCACAACGCGAACAAATTGTCAGAATGGCAACCGTAGAGTCCGTTCGTGAAATCACCATTGATGCCAACGGCAATAACGCGGGTGTCGGTACCCTGGCCGGTGCGGCAGTAGGCGGGATCGGCGGCAGCTCAGTAGGCGGCGGCAAAGGTGCGGCCGTGGCGGCTGTGTTGGGTGCTGTTGCCGGTGGCGTTGCTGGCCAGGCTCTCGAAAACCAACATGGCAAGAAGCGCGGCTTTGAAATCACTGTGAAGCTGGATAATGGTGAACTACGCGCTATTGCGCAAGAAGCTGACGAAGAATTTCGTCCTGGCGATCGCGTTCGTCTGCTGACTGGGACTGGTGTCACCCGAGTCACGCATTAATCCGGCTGGTTCATCCTGACCATCCTTGAACTCAAGAATGGTCAGCGATTCTCTGACTGATTCTGCTCAACAGCATTTCGTACGACATTGCATCTGACAAATCAAATCCCACCCGCTTTTGTTTAGATAGCTCGCCCCCGATTATCTTGATCTGACTTTTTTTCAGATCAAGACTGTTAGCCAGAAATTCCACCAATGCTGCATTGGCTTTGCCCTCAATTGCGGGGGCAGCAATTCTTAATTTATAACCATCCGCATATTCAGCAATCCACTCACTACGTTTGGCATTGGGCTGGATATAGAAAGTGAGTGAACACTTCTTTTCTGGAATTGGTTTCTTCAAGTTGAGTTTACCAAGTGGATTGATCTTGCTGAATAGCGCGCAGAAAGTAAAAAGGCCTGGAAAGCCTTAACAGCCTCCCAAGCCTTACGTAGCGCCCTAGAGCAACTACCGGACGATGAAGATCATGCGTCCAGATTCAGAGCATCAATGAAAATGCTCTTTGCCTACCCATTAAGGACGACTAGTGGGAAATGGCCATGCAGAACCAGGATTCAAAGTGGTTTTAGCACTTGTACTGGCTTTTACCGCTTTTTTAGCCGGTGCTTTTTTTGCCGCAGGCTTTTTAGCTGGGGCTTTTTTAGCAGCGGATTTAGCGGGTGCTTTTTTAGCAGCCGGTTTTTTCACAGCGACTTTTTTAGCTGGCGCTTTTTTAGCAGGTGCTTTTTTAGCGACAACTTTTTTCGCTACGACTTTTTTAGCAGATACCTTTTTAGCAGCTACTTTTTTAGCAGGTGCTTTTTTGGCGGCTACTTTTTTTGCCGGAGCTTTTTTCGCTGGAACGACTTTTTTTACGGCGACTTTTTTGGCGGCTGCCTTTTTGGCAGGCGCTTTCTTAGTGGCCGGTTTTGCTGTTGCCATGTGTTTCTCCTTAATATGAATACACAACAAACTTAGAAGCCGCATCGACAAGGTCGAAGAACTGCGGCTTATTCATCTGAGCAGCTTGCCCATCAAGCTACGCCGATGAATTCTGCAAATCTTTAAAGTTGCTTGTCACTGGAAAAAATTGCTACATCAGTGACTGGCCAACTTCAAAGATCAATCCAACTTAAGCCCGAGCTAAAAAAGTTCCGGCTTTACTTATTCCCAACTCAGCGCACCACCAGTTTGATACTCAATCACACGAGTCTCAAAGAAATTACGCTCTTTTTTCAGATCAATCATTTCCGACATCCATGGGAATGGATTCTCTTCATTTGCGAACATCGGGTCAAGTCCTATTTGCTGCGCTCGACGGTTAGCAATATAACGCAGGTAACCTTTAAACATTGGCGCATTCAAACCAAGCACACCTCGCGGCATCGTATCTTCAGCATACTGATATTCAAGCTCAACTGCTTTCAAAAACAAGACCTTTAATTCTTCCTTGAATTGCGCTGTCCAAAGATGAGGATTCTCAAGCTTGATCTGATTTACGACATCAATACCGAAATTACAATGCATTGACTCATCACGCAATATATATTGATACTGCTCAGCCGCTCCTGTCATCTTATTTTGACGTCCTAGTGCCAAAATTTGCGCAAAACCCACATAAAAGAATAAGCCTTCCATCAAACAACTGAACACGATGAGACTCTTTAACAGTTTTTGATCATTCTCAGGTGTACCTGTCTGGAATGATGGATCAGTCAACGTGTCAATGAATGGAATCAAAAATTCATCTTTTGATCGGATGCTGGAGACCTCATGATACGCATTGAATATCTCTCCCTCATCAAGCCCCAAGCTCTCGACAATATATTGATACGCATGAGTATGAATGGCTTCTTCAAAAGCTTGGCGCAACAGATACTGACGGCACTCAGGATTGGTGATGTGACGGTAAGTCCCCAGAACAATATTGTTTGCAGCCAATGAATCCGCTGTCACAAAGAATCCCAGATTCCGCGTTACGATACGGCGCTCATCTTCTGTCAGTCCATTCGGATCCTTCCACAGAGCGATATCACGGCTCATGTTGATTTCTTGAGGCATCCAATGATTGGCACAACCAGCCAGATATTTCTCCCAAGCCCATTTGTATTTAAATGGCACCAACTGATTCACATCGGCACGGCAATTGATGATGCGTTTATCTTCAACTCGAACCCGCCCCTCTGATGCGGCTTTTTGTGTAAAGACATCAGTAGATGGTCGAGTTTTCACAGCATTCATAATCGTCGGAGACAGCGCAATATGATCAGGTTGCAAATTGGCCGTTACGCTTTGCAGACCTAGTCCAGCTCGGACAGCGTCATTTCTTGATGACACCGGTTGACTCGGTGTCACTTGATCATCCCAACTTAACATTATTTATTTCTCCCAAAATTTTAGCCAATCACAGAGTGACTCCATCTATAACCATTACTGACAAGCTTCGCACTCATCAAAACCTGGATCACCTGGTCGAAGCATGCAGGCCGGGCCAGCTGGCTCTTCATCAACAACCCCAACAGTTTGTGTGATTGATGCCGCCGAAGTGGCCATACCTCCAGTAGAAGGCACTGCATTGAGTGAACCGACTTTACTGGTTGACTTTTCTGCATGAGTAGCGCCCATCGTGCGTAGATAATAAGTTGTTTTCAAACCGCGTAACCAGGCCAGTTTATAAGTGTCATCCAGCTTTTTACCTGATGCACCAGCCATGTAGATATTGAGTGATTGCGCTTGATCAATCCATTTCTGGCGACGTGCCGCTGCTTCAACGACCCACAAAGAATCAACCTCAAAGGCAGTTGCATAGACTGCACGCAAGTCCGCTGGGATACGATCAATTTTTGACAGGCTGCCATCAAAGTATTTGAGATCGGAAACCATCACTTCATCCCACAATCCACGAGCCTTCAAATCGCGTACCAAATAGTCATTGACCACCGTAAATTCACCGGACAGGTTCGATTTCACGTACAAGTTTTGATAAGTTGGCTCAATACAGGCTGACACACCAATGATATTGGAAATCGTCGCCGTTGGTGCAATCGCAATACAGTTTGAATTACGCATGCCATATTGCTTAATACGTTCACGCAATGCATCCCAGTTCATGGTACTGCTCATATCAATTTCCACATAGCCACCACGGGCTTCTTGCAGCATGGCAATGGTATCTTGAGGCAAGATGCCTTGATCCCACAGTGAGCCTCTGTAGGTCGCATAACGGCCACGCTCCTCAGCTAGCTCAGTAGAAGCCCAATAAGCGTAGTAGCAGACTGCCTCCATGGAGGTGTCAGCAAAGGCCACCGCAGTTTCAGATGCATAAGGAATACGCAAGACATGCAGACTATCCTGAAAACCCATGATGCCCATACCTACCGGGCGATGTTTCAGATTGGAATTGCGCGCCTTGCCAACTGCGTAATAATTGATATCAATGACGTTGTCCAACATCCGCATTGCCGTGCGGATGGTCTTTTGTAGTTTTTCGTGATCCAGCTCGTACTCACCTTGAGCGTTTTGTTTCAGATGTGCGACTAGGTTGACCGACCCCAAATTACATACCGCGATTTCATTTTCATTGGTATTAAGCGTAATTTCAGTACACAAATTTGAGCTATGTACTACGCCAATATGCTGTTGTGGTGAACGGATATTGCAGGGGTCTTTGAAAGTAATCCAGGGATGGCCTGTTTCAAACAACATGGACAACATTTTGCGCCACATACCTTGTGCAGACACCTTTTTAAACAGTTTGACTTCACCTCGTGCTGCTTTTTCTTCATAGGCAACATAGGCTGTTTCAAACTCCTTACCAAACTTGTCATGCAGATCAGGCACATTGGATGGAGAAAATAATGTCCACTCACCGTTTTCCATGACCCGCTTCATAAACAGGTCAGGAATCCAGTTGGCCGTATTCATATCATGTGTACGACGACGATCGTCACCCGTGTTTTTACGCAACTCGAGAAACTCCTCGACATCCAGATGCCAAGTTTCCAGATAGGCACAAACAGCCCCCTTACGCTTACCTCCCTGATTGACGGCGACAGCCGTGTCATTGACTACCTTCAGGAAAGGCACAACACCCTGCGATTTGCCATTGGTACCCTTGATATAGGAACCCAGCGCACGCACAGGTGTCCAGTCATTACCCAATCCACCGGCAAATTTGGACAATAGCGCGTTTTCTTTTAATGCCTCATAAATACCTTCCAGGTCATCAGACACCGTCGTCAGATAGCAGGAGGACAACTGCGAACGCTGGGTACCAGAATTAAACAAGGTTGGTGTTGAGCTCATGAAATCGAACTTGGACAAAACTTCATAAAATTCGATCGCACGTTTCTCACGCTCGATCTCACCTAAGGCCAAGCCCATCGCCACCCGCATGAAAAATGCCTGAGGCAACTCAATGCGAACTCCCTCGACATGCAGGAAATAGCGGTCAAATAACGTTTGCAGACCGAGATAACCAAATTGCAAGTCACGCTTCGCATCCATTGCTGCAGCCAGTTTCCTGAGATCAAATTGACCCAGCTTTTCATCAAGCAAACCAGCTTCAATGCCACGACGAATAAACTTTGGAAAATATTCTGTGTAGCGAGTGTCCATCTCTCCCTGAGGAACTTCTTCCCCCAGGACTTCCTTGCGGATGGTGTGCAATAAAAGCCGCGCAGTCACCTGACTGTACGCAGGATCTTTTTCAATCAAAGCTCGAGCCGATAAGATTGCCGACTTGAACAACTCCTCAACGGGCACACCATCATAAATATTTCTAATGGTTGCATCAAGAATAAGCGCTGCTTGCACAACATTGCCCAAACCTTCACAAGCGGCTTCAATCACACTGCGCAACTTCGCCATATCCAAGGGGCGTGAAATACCACCATCGATAACTGAAATAGCATGATGCTCTTCTTGCTGCGCCACTGTCTCACGTTGGCGGGCTCGCTCTTGAGAACGTTTCTCACGATACAAAACATAGGAGCGCGCCACGTCATGTTCGCCTGAACGCATCAGCGACAGTTCAACCTGATCCTGTACATCCTCAATATGGAAAGTACCACCGGATGGTCTGCTGCGCACCAGTGCACGAACCACCGCTTGGGTGAGTTGCTCGACCACTTCACGAATGCGCGCAGATGCAGCACCTTGCCCACCGTTGACAGCTAAAAATGCCTTCGTCATGGCAATAGAAATTTTGGCCGGCTCAAAAGCCACCACAGAACCATTACGGCGAATAATCTTGTAATCGCTCAATTGCGTAGACACCGGTCCATTCTGATCAATCGTTTGAGCAGACTCGGACATTGTCGATAAGTTACCCAGACCAGTTTGCTGCGGGATTTGTGATATGCCACCAACTTGCATGCGCACTCCAGATAAAAAAAGAGTTAATCAGAACGCTTGTCAAAAAGCGGGAATACAGGAATTTTTCAGAAATTTGGTGCCATTACATGGCATTTGAAACCTAATAATGGCGGCCGATAGCAGCCGTTATTCATGAGTTATCAACAACTTTTCCACTGGCTTATACACTACATGTAGTAGTTATACTGGAAAAAACAACTACAGCTAGTATAGTTGAGATCACTGTACCTAGCCAAGTATTCAGTAAAAAAATTGTTTCCGATGCACTCGGGAAACTACTATAGAAAAGCCATCAGGTTTAAGCTAACCGGATTCAAACAAAAAAGTAATTAGGCCTTAAAGCTCTGGAATGGCAAAGACTCGCTCGGAAGCAAGGAGAGTGATTGATATGCTTGCCAATCAAAACAATGACCAGGATCGGTCTTGCGTCCAGGTGCAATGTCAGCGTGTCCAACCACTGCAGTAATAGGATAGTGCGACATCAATGTACGCGTGAGTTGCGCTAGCATCTGATATTGCCCCTCAGAAAAGGGGGTCTCATCAGTCCCCTCCAACTCGATACCAATCGAAAAGTCGTTACAGTTTTCACGCCCTTGAAAACTCGATCTGCCCGCATGCCAGGCACGATTGTCACATGACACAAATTGACAAACTGAGCCTGCTCGATCAATGAAAAAATGTGCCGATACGCGAAGATTTTCAAGTTGCTCAAAATAATCGTCAGCATTGCAATCAAGTCGATTCAGAAACAGATCATGCACATACCTACCACCAAACTGTCCGGGTGGTAGACTGATATCGTGTATGACCAATAAGCTAACCACCGCTTCCAGCGGTCTGCTTTCAAAATTGGGTGATGTTTCGTAGCTGATCAAACCTTGCGGAAAATCCGATGAGGCAACCAACCAGCCGTCAGCCATACTTAACATATTTATTCTGGCACCTGAATATCCAAACGCTGCATCCGATATCGTAATTGCCTGAAGCTCACGCCAAGCAATCTTGCTGCGGCAGTGCGGTTATAGCGGGTTTGCTCCAAGGCAACCATAATGGCCTGCCGCTCAAGCAAATCCAGATATTCTGGCAAGGGGGTCGGCAAACCAGATGCCGCAAAATCGGGCAGCAGTGCCTTATCAAACTGCACTGTGTCAGATTTGACTACTTCAAAAGCAGAATTCTCAAGTGACTGCCCGGCCTGCAAAGACAATAAAGGTTCAATCAGTCCTAAATCGACAACCTCAATTCGAGGCCCTTCTGCAAACGCTACTGCACGTTCCAGAATATTTTCTAATTCACGCACATTGCCCGGAAATGAATAGTTCTGCAAAGCCAATACTGCTTCTTGAGATAAGGTTTTGGCAGTACCAGAATCAGCCTGCCAAGACAATCTGGCAAGTATCTGCTCTGCAAGTAAAACAATATCTTCACGACGCTCGCGCAATGATGGCAATTTCAGCTCTATCACATTCAGTCGATAAAACAGATCCTGCCTGAAAGCACCTTGTGCAACCAATTGACCAAGATTCTTGTGAGTCGCACTGATAATTCGGACATCTACTGACTCCTCCATCGAAGAACCAATTTTACGAACACGACGCTCCTGTATTGCACGCAATAACTTGACCTGCATGGGGAGCGGCAAATCGGCCACCTCATCCAACATGAGCGTTCCTTGATGCGCCGCCTGAAAAAAGCCTTCTCTCTCAGTATCCGCCCCAGTAAATGCACCTTTTTTATATCCGAAAAACTCTGCTTCCATCAGAGTCTCTGGAATTGCACCACAGTTAACCGCAACAAAAGGCTTATCCATACGCGAACTAGCCGCATGAATCTCCCTAGCCGCCAACTCTTTGCCACTACCCGACTCACCATTGATTGCGACTGGTGCCAAACTTCTGGCCAGCCGGACAATGCTGTTACGCACATCATTAAGCGCCGCAGAATCACCTACCATTCTTGGTGTCACAGATTTACTCGGTCCGCTTGCCAGACGTGGTCCATTGGTCACCGGTTTGGGACTCGATAAACCTGAGCTCCCTTTCCCCGTTTCGAGTCGAGCACCGATCGCCGCCTGGACAAGAATCCGCAATTGATCAAGCGATACCGGCTTTGATAAATAATCAAAGGCACCGGCCTTTAAAGCATTGACCGCAGTTTCTGCACTGCCAAAAGCAGTAATGACGGCAATCGGTGTTTGGGGATATTGCTCATTGACCAGTTTGACCAATGCAATACCATCGCCATCTGGTAAACGCATATCCGTCAAAACCAAATCAAACGTTTGTTGACCCAGCAATGTTTTGGCTTCTTCAACGGTTCCCGCCAACTCGACATCAAAACCAAGCTTGATAATCGTAATTGCCAGCAATTCACGTAAATCAGCCTCGTCATCAATAACGAGCACAGAAGATCTACCGCTCTTGGCAGCGCTTATTTGGCTGGGCATTGATTTGGAAAAGCTTTGACTCACCATATTCTCTTCAATTAATTCTTATATCGGTTATCTGTGGAGGAAGGTTGCTCTGTGTATTGAACAGCGCGTTGAATAGTTGGTAAATCAAGCGCGTGCTCTGAACGGAAATCACGCCCCAGTGGCAGCGTGTCAGACCACTTGGTTTGCCATCTTTTCAAGCTAATAACAAACTCGCCGCCCACTCTAGGTCGTGGCGTCGCCCCATTCATCGATGCACCACTGCGATAGTAGATTTCAGCACCGTTTGAAATACAAAGTTCTCTGGCCAAATACAACCCCAAACCAGTACCTTTGGCTGCAGTTGTAAAAAAAGGCTCAAATAGATGCTGCCTTACCTCAGACGGAATCTCCGGACCATCGTTTTTGATAGTCAGCTCCAACCGATTTCTCACACCAGCATTGAGTCTGACTACAATGGAGCCGGGCTTGCCACTGGCATAACGCTGCGCATTGACCATCAGATTCATCACCACCTGTCGCAGATGAAATGGATCGAACAAGACGTTATCGGTCTCTTCAATCTGGAGATGTACCATGGCATCGTCCAACGATCGATCACGCAAAAAGTCCCCGATAATCTCCCTGACAGCAATCTCAGACTCCAAAGGCTCCTGATCAACCCGGACTTTTTTACTGACTTGCAGAACATCTTCAATAATTCTGTTCAGGCGCAGTACATTTTCTTGAACAATCCGGGTCATGCGTTGATAGAGCGCCGGATTATCGGCTTCAGCAAACTCTTCTGCCAACAAGGCATTGGCATGACTAATCGCTGCCAAGGGATTACGGATTTCATGAGCGATACTGGCTGTGAGTCTCCCCATAGAAGCAAGTTTTAACTGCTGCGCCTGCTCTTCCACACGTCCCATGTCTTCTAGATAGATGATTGACTGATGCGCTTCAGGTTGAATATCGTGATCACTCTGATGAGGCTCTACAAAACGCGCCCGTAACCGTCGATTTTTTTTCTGCGATTTGAACATTTCAGCATCCTGATCAGATTGACTTATTTTCTGAGCAGCCTCAAATTGGGTGACACTATCTTCCAAGACAAAATAAATCTCATGCTCCAAGTTAAACTGACTTTCTGCCATCCGTCTTTGCCATTGCCGAAATTTCTGCCCTAGCTTGTCCAATCCCTCAATTCGATACAGGTTATAAGGTGCAATGGCTCGCCCAGAAAGATCCAAAATATCCTGGGCGGCCTGATTACTGGCGATGATGGATCCATCCCGTTTAACAATCAACACACCATCCTGCATTTCAGCAATCACCAATTGATTAATCTCAAGTTGGTATTTGAGGTCCAACCCACGTTGATTGGCAAGTCGCTCCTGAGCAATCAATCTGACAGCGAAACGATGCATGAGCAATGCCGTTGCAAATAGCGCGGCCGAAAGCAAACCAACCTGCAAAATCGAAGACTCGGCCTCATGTTGAAAATAAGCAAGAATGGCTTGATAGAGCATAGCCACTGTAGCAGTCGTAGCCGCCAATATTGGAAAACCTAAAGGTCCAAGAACGGCAGCACCCGCCACCGGAAACAAATAAAGAATGGCAAAGCCACTTTTCATGCCACCACTGACCGTTAGCAATGCCGTCAACATGACCAAATCCAAGATGATCTGTCCTAGCAACTGCCAGTAAAAACGATGGCGCCACCACAATGCCAAGCAAAGTGCCATCGCCCCCAACAAGAAGTAGATGCCATTGGCAAGCATGACATCTTTTTCAACCGACTCAAAAAACTGGGTCAATGACAGTTGCTTGAAGAATTGGCTGATAAACATGACCAACGCTAAAACCAGACGCGCCGAAGCAAATGCCGTCAGCGAAGTCCAGAAACTCTTGGGAAATACCTGCCTTGAGAGCATGGCAACACTTGCCAGCACCTTAACAGGATTACCCATATTTCTAATTGAGTTGGTCATGAGCTGTTTAAGGAAACCCTTTATTGGTGCTGAGCACCGAGTTTTGCATGGTCTGGGCAGCAATAACTTTGTTCACCAGATTGACAGGCCTCAGACGATGGGAAAAAAACACCACAACGAGCACACGCCACCATGGACTCAAGTTCTTGAGCGGCATGCTGACTGACTGCATCGTTTCTGCTCACTTCTCGCGCCGACTCCATACGACGATGCTTCCACCAGATATAGCCCAAAATCAGTGTGAGCAACCAAAGAATAAATTTAGACACGATGTAATATCACCTCCAGAACAAATCGGCTACCGATATAAGCCAGTAGCAAAGCAATGAAACCAGAGAAAGTCCAGCGTAAAGCTAGCTGCCCTCGCCAGCCATAGAATTGTCGGCCCAAGATCAATAAACCAAAGATCACCCAAGATAAAATTGCAAAGACAGTTTTATGATCAAATCGAAAAGCTCGACCAAATAACTGTTCTGAAAAAACCAGCCCTGTTATCAAGGTCAAACTGAGTAAAACAAAACCCACAAAAATCATCCTGAAAAGCAGCCGCTCCAATGTCAGCAAAGGCGGCAATCGATCGATCAAGCGATATACAAAACCATTCAGACCCACAGAATCATTATTTGACACAATGGCTCGATGCAGTCTTTGTTCAGCAATCACCATTAAAACGGCATGCATGGCCGCAATTGCGAACAGGCCATATGATAGAAATGCAATAATGAAGTGAGCTTTAAATAGCGGGTTATGAATATAGGTAACACTTTGATAAGAAGGAAAGAATAGCGGCAGTACCACGGCAATCGCCGTTAATGGGAAAATAATCGCGGCCAAACCCTCAATTGAGAAAAAAAGTCCCTCAATCAAATAAATTGCAGCACCCAGCCAAAACATGGTGGATAAGGCTGGCGCAAAACCAAACTGCATTACCATAGTCGAGTCTCGCACAACAAAAATCGTTTCATGCAGCAAGAAACCATGCAGTAATACTGCAAACAATAGTCCCAAAGTTTTAGCAGAACTATTTTTTTCAAGGACAGTATTTCCCCTGAAGGCGACACCCGCCAGCAAAAGGTAGACAAAAGCAGTCATTGCGTACAGTAAAATAAGCATAGGGGAAGTTTACAACAACCCCGACCAATTCTTTTCATTACCTCCAACCCGATCCTACATCCATGTTAGACAATTTATCCAAGCGCCTGTCCCACGTCATTAAAACCATGAAGGGCGAAGCAAGGTTGACTGAAGCCAACACCCAGGAAATGCTCCGAGAAGTTCGGATGGCGTTGCTGGAAGCCGATGTAGCATTACCGGTAGTTCGTGAATTTATCAGCCGAGTCAAAGAAAAAGCATTAGGTGAAGAGGTCATCTCCAGCCTCTCCCCTGGACAAGCACTGGTGGGCGTTGTACATAAAGAATTGACCGCTATTATGGGTGGTGATCTCGGCCCTGATGCATCTCTCCTCAACTTTGCGACGCAACCGCCGGCGATTATTTTGATGGCGGGTTTGCAGGGTGCCGGCAAAACCACCACCGTCGGAAAACTGGCCAAATTATTGGTTGAAGGTAGTCAATCCCTGTTGGGCCCGAAGATTAGCAAGAAAAAGGTTTTGACCGTTTCTGCCGACGTCTACCGACCCGCAGCGATTGCTCAGCTGGAAACTGTCACCAAACAGGTTGGTGCTGATTTTTTCCCATCCCAACCCACTGACAAGCCAGTCGATATTGCCTTGGCGGCATTGGATTATGCCAAGCGCCACTTTTTTGATGTCTTGATCGTTGATACTGCTGGCCGTCTGGGCATCGATGCCGCCATGATGAAAGAAATTGGTGAATTACATACCGCCCTGAAACCGATCGAGACATTATTTGTGGTTGATGCCATGCTCGGTCAAGATGCGGTGAATACCGCTAAAGCATTCAGTGATGCCTTACCCCTTACTGGCGTCATCCTGACTAAACTGGATGGTGATGCGCGCGGTGGTGCCGCTCTGTCCGTGCGTCACATTACTGGCAAGCCCATCAAGTTTGTCGGTATGGGCGAAAAATTAACCGGCCTGGAAATATTTTATCCAGATCGGATGGCCAACCGCGTATTGGGCATGGGCGACATTCTCTCCTTAGTGGAGGAGGCGCAAAAAGGTGTGGATTTGGATGCTGCACAAGAAATGGCCACCAAATTCAAGTCCGGCAAAGGTTTTGATCTGAATGACTTCAAGATGCAGCTGGGTCAAATGAAAAAAATGGGTGGTCTGGGCGGGCTGCTGGATAAATTACCTGCTCAGTTTCAGGCCGCGGCAGGACAAGCTGATATGAATCAGGCTGAAAAACAGATGCGTCGCATGGAAGGCATCATCAATTCAATGACACTGGAAGAACGCGCCAAACCAGATTTGATCAAAGCCACGCGTAAACGTCGGATTGCTGCAGGTGCTGGTGTACAAGTACAAGATGTTAATCGCATGCTATCCCAGTTTGAACAGATGCAGACCATGATGAAAAAAATGCAAAAAGGCGGCATGGCCAAGATGATGCGCGGCATGAAAGGCATGATGCCAGGAGCACGAAAATAGTAGGCTGATCATGCAGTAACAAACATCAGCCTATAAAAAAACTATTTTAAATTGGGATTTCAATCAAGGTTGGCTGAATATTGCAAGGCTGACTGAAGACCTGAATATTAGCAAAAGTGTACAGCTGACTATTACTGGAAACAATCACCTGCACATCGTAGATCCCAGGCCGGTTATACGCCGCCTGGAGCTCCTGAGCATAACCGCCTGATACGGAATATTGAACCGAGCGCAAGCTTTCCTGATACCCACCGTCAGTCACGAATCCAGATGCCTGTACCACCAAAGACTGGCGGGTACGGGCATCGACAAAACGCACGACAATACCAGGTTCATTACGTATGACACAAAGACCATTGGGGATATTCGAATAAACAAACGAAAATCCCCCACCACACCCCGACAATAACAATCCTAATAATCCGACACTTAACAGCTTGAAGTTGTTCATGACAGAGTTAAGACATGGTAATGCTAGGCGGTACCGCCCACGGTCATACCATCAATACGCAAAGTCGGCTGACCTACCCCCACTGGCACACTCTGACCATCCTTACCGCAAATACCAACACCGGTATCCAGCGACATGTCATTGCCAATCATGGCAACCCGAGTCAAGGCGTCAGGCCCATTGCCCACAATGGTGGCACCTTTGACCGGGTAAGTCACTTTGCCATCTTCAATCATGTAGGCCTCACTGGCAGAAAAGACAAACTTGCCATTGGTAATGTCAACCTGCCCGCCACCAAAATTCACGGCATACAAACCATTTTTGACTGAAGCAATAATTTCAGCTGGATCCTTGTCACCCGCCAACATATAGGTATTGGTCATCCGCGGCATCGGCAGATGCGCGAAAGACTCTCGGCGCGCATTGCCAGTGACTGGCACACCCATCAAACGGGCATTCAGGCTATCCTGGATATAACCCTTGAGGATACCGTCTTCAATCAATGTGGTGCACTGGGTAGCATTGCCTTCATCATCAATACTGAGCGAACCACGACGATTGAGCAACGTACCATCATCCACCACGGTCACACCCTTGGCAGCAACCCGCTCGCCAATCCGACCAGCAAATGCTGACGAACCTTTACGGTTGAAGTCGCCTTCCAGACCATGGCCGATTGCCTCGTGCAAGAGTACCCCTGGCCAGCCTGGGCCTAGAACCACGGTCATATTGCCCGCAGGCGCAGGACGTGACTCCAGATTAATCAGCGCTGAATCAACCGCATGTTGCACATACTCTTCGATCAAAGCGTCGGTAAAGTAACCAAAATCGTAACGACCACCGCCACCACCGGTGCCAGTCTCACGACGGCCGTTTTGCTCGGCAATCACTGTGACCGACAATCGCACCAGAGGTCGAACATCGGCCGCCATGACACCATCGGAACGGGCCACCAGAATCACGTCGTACTCACCTGCCAAACCCGCCATCACCTGAATGATACGAGGATCTTTGGCACGTGCAATCTGCTCAACTTTTTCCAGTAAAGCCACTTTGGCAGCCGCATCAAGTGATTGAATCGGATCATTGGGCAGATATAAATCACGACCCCATTGGGTTTGCAGGGTCGGCGCAACCTTGATCTTGCCTGCACCTTTGGCCGCAATCGTACGAGTTGCGCGAGCCGACTTGATCAACGCTTCCATACTGATTTCATCAGAATAGGCAAACGCCGTTTTCTCGCCAGACACCGCACGTACACCCACGCCCTGATCGATACCAAAACTGCCTGATTTGACAATACCCTCTTCGAGACTCCAGCCTTCGTTTTTGGTGTACTGAAAATACAGGTCGGCGTAATTGACCTTATGCGTAAATAATTCAGCCAGTGCTGCCTGTAGATGGGTTTCATCAAGGCCCGCAGGCTCAAGCAATAATTGTTTGGCAACCGCCAGATTTCTAATAGCAAGTTCGGAAGGAACCATGATGACTTTCTTCAGAAAATAAGTTCAGGACACAGATTACACCACTTTATTAACGTACTGTTTGCAAGTGACTCATCATGCTTAAAGCAGCCGATGTGCCAATGCTGGCAATTGCTCGCGGATGTCCTTCAGGCGTGACAGATCAATATCGCCAATCACCATGCCTTCGCCTTCGGGCAATTGTTCAATGATTTGCCCCCAAGGATCAATCAACATGCTATGACCCCAGGTACGACGGCCATTTTCGTGCTTGCCACCTTGTGCTGAAGCCAGTACATAACACTGATTCTCAATAGCCCTGGCACGCAGCAGGACTTCCCAATGAGCGCTGCCCGTTGTATAGGTGAAGGCGGCAGGCATCAAAATCAAGACCGGATGAATGCCATCTTTGCTCATGGCCCGATAAAGCTCCGGAAAACGCAAGTCGTAACAAACTGACAGACCAACACGACCTACTGGCGCATCAAAAAAACCAACCTGATTGCCACGCTCAATGGTTTCTGATTCGTTATAACTTTCTTCGCCCTTTTTGAATCCGAACAGATGGATCTTGTCGTAACGTCCAACCTCCTGGCCTTGGGGGTTAAAAACCAGCGTAGTATTGAGTACCTTGCCGGAATCATTGGCAGCCAGCGGTATCGTGCCACCCACCAACCAAATACCGTGTTGCTTGGCTGCATTCGATAGAAAATGCTGAATGGGACCGGCGGCCTGACCTTGGTCATGAGGCTCACGAATCCTCACCTTAGCCTGATCGTCTTGTCCCATCAAACAAAAATATTCGGGTAGCAACACCAGTTGAACACCTTTAGCTGCAGCCTGGGCAACAAGACGCGCTGCCGACTCCAGATTGGATGCTAACTGAGTACCACTGACCATTTGAATCGCAGCAACTTTGAATGACGAATTAGACATTGCGACCTATACTTAAAAGCAATTCATTAAAAAACGGTTCCCATGAATTCGACCAAGCCCGAATTATTACTGGCCCCAATCTTCTCGCGTTATGCTGCGCGACGCTTACAGGCAGAGCCCACACTCATCACCGAGTTACCTGACTGGCTCGTTCAAGCCTGCTCTCGTACTTCAATGGAGCACTACCTGGCTCAGGCTTGTGGGCTGGACACAATTCACTCCCCCCATTTTCTCAAACTTGACGAATCTTTGCTCAAATCAGCATTCCGACGCTTGCGGATTCGAGTATTGCTCAGTTTGATGGAAAAAGATTTGCAAGATTCAACATCACTGGACGCCATCATGCTTGGGATGAGTCAGCTTGCCGATCTCACCATTCAGCTAGCGGCTTATTGGAGCTATGGACAACTGGCGACCCGCTTTGGCATACCCTGTAATGAGGATGGTCTGGCTCAATCCTTTATGGTGCTTGGCATGGGTAAGTTGGGAGGTTGCGAGCTTAATGTCTCTTCAGATATCGATCTCATTTTTCTTTATCCCGAAGACGGTGAAACACGATTGCTGTCATCCCCTTCCAACCCTGGCGCTTTAACAGACAAACCATCACTCTTTACCAACTTATCCAATCACGAGTTTTTTGTACGGCTTGGTAAACGTGTGATCAGCTTGTTGAGTGAGATGACCGCAGACGGCTTTGTTTTTCGGGTAGACATGATGCTGCGGCCACACGGCAAAAGCGGGCCATTGGCAATCAGTTTTGCCGCATTGGAAGACTATCTGACTGTCTCGGGTCGCGAATGGGAACGTTATGCCTGGATGAAAGCACGGGTGATCACGACAGCTCTGGCAAGTGCCAACGCGCCAGTCTATTTACCCATGCCGTCGGTCGTTGCTCAGTTTGAAGAACTCATCAATCCATTTATCTATCGTCGCTATCTGGATTTTGGTGCGATTGCAGCCTTGCGTTCCATGCATGGACAAATCAGGCGCGATGCCGAGACCAAACAGGCCGGTCGACCTGAACGACAGCGTAACGTCAAACTTGGGCCGGGTGGGATTCGTGAAATTGAATTTATTGCACAGGTATTTCAACTGATTCGTGGCGGCAAGGAACCGCAATTACGACAACGCATTACGCTCGATATTTTGCAGACGGAGGCTTCACTCCATCTGCTTGAACACGAAACAGTCACTACCTTAACGCAAGCCTATATTTTTCTGCGTCAGCTGGAGCACCGTATTCAATATCTGGATGATGCGCAAACCCATAGTCTACCGACCGACTCTGGTGACTTGCTCAAAATTGCCCAGAGCATGGGCTTTCGAAAAGTGACTGATTTTGAAGTCCAGTTGTCACAACATCAACAAGCCGTTGCCCATATTTTTGCATCGATCTTTTCTGACAAGCTCAATCTTGGTCCCGTCATTGAGCAAGCAGATACCCAGATCAAAGTTGATCTCAATGATCAAGCCAGCCTTGAGCAACTCATCACGACACATGCCAGTGTTTTTGCCGATCCTGCAATTGTATTGGAACAGTTAAAAAACCTGGCCAACTCGACCCGTTATACGGCATTGAATGAGACCTTGCAGCTCCGCTACAACGGCCTCTTGAGTCTGGCCTTTGAGCGGATGATCCGTCTGCATCAACAAAGTAATCAGATCGTTGCACAAGCCACTCATCCCACTGATGAAGCCCATCATCTGCTGCTGGATCAATTGCTCTTGCGATTTTTAAAACTGCTGGAAACCATTGGCCGTCGCCAAGCGTACATTGCTTTGTTGGCTGAATATCCGCAGGCACTGGATCGCGTACTGGATATTTTGCAGGCCTCCGGCTGGGCCGCTCAGTATCTGACCAGTCATCCGCAATTGCTGGATGAATTACTGCAACCCGGCTTTCTATATGCCAGTGCCAATATCGGTGAGTTTTGCCAAACCTTGCAACGCAAACTGGCCGCCAATACTGATAGCCCGGAACGGCAAATTGATATTTTGCGTGAAGAGCATCATGCCCAGGTGTTTAGAATTCTGGCGCAAGATTTGTCCAAAACACTGACGGTTGAGCGCTTGAGTGATTTACTGTCCGAACTGGCCGATAGCATGTTGCAAATCACCATCAACACGCTATGGCAACAATTGGCGCCTAAGGATGAACCGATGCATTTTGCCATCATTGCTTACGGCAAACTCGGCGGTAAAGAGTTGGGTTATGCATCCGACCTTGATCTGATTTTTCTTTACGATCCAGCGGGTGCTGATCCAGACACCTTTGACCCAACTCGCTATTTACGCCTGGCACAACGGCTGATCACCTGGTTATCCAGCCACACTGCGGCTGGCCGCCTATTTGAAATTGATACGGCATTGCGCCCCAATGGCCGCAATGGCATGCTGGTGACCAGTCTCGAAGCCTTTCGCCGTTATCAATTGCGTGAGGGCGATAATGCGGCTTGGATATGGGAACATCAGGCGCTCACCCGGGCGCGCTTTTGTGCTGGTGATACCAGCATTGGCCGTCAGTTTGAGTTAATTCGTCATACCGTCTTGTGCGCTGAGCGTGACAGCGCTGCCTTGGCTTGCGAAGTCGTCAAGATGCGCCAGCGGGTTATGGATGGTCATCCCAATCAGAGCCAACTGTTCGATCTCAAGCACGATCGGGGTGGTATGGTGGATATTGAATTCATCGTCCAATACCTGGTCTTGGCACATGCCCGACAACATACCGAACTGACCGCCAATCTGGGCAATATTGCGTTACTGGGTCTGGCGGCACAGTGCACACTAATTGATGCGAGCCTGGCAACACAGGTTCAAGATGCCTATCGTTTATATCGGCAATTACAACACGCCGTACGCCTGGAAGGCGCCGATCGGGCACGGGTGGCCAATGCAGTGATTGAAGCACCACGAACCGCCGTCATTGCCTTGTGGCAACAGGTATTGGGTACTGATGAAAAACCAGAACATGACAGCACACCGTCAACCTGACTGGCTGGCTGTCGTGCTTGCGTGGTCATGCATTGCGGCCTTGGTGATCACCTATCAAGCCATCCCCGGATTGGCTGATTGGGGTAGATTTCGTCGCAACACATTCCTGCAAGGTGCCTGGTGGCAATTGATGACGGCACCCTGGATTCATTTGAGCTGGGCTCATGCGGTACTCAACCTGATCATGACAGCGCTCTTGATGACGCTGTTTGCCAAACAGGTGCGTCCCTGGCAGCAATTATTGATCGTGATGTTATGTGGCATCGCCTTATTGCCGATGCTGGCGTATGCCTTCCCCGAAGTGCAATGGTATGTTGGCCTGTCGGGCAGTCTGCATGGCTTGGCAACTTATGGTGCCCTGACTCTGCTCGGTTCTGGTCAACCCTTTGTCCATAAAAGAACGCGGCTGTCGGAAAACGATGTCGGTGTGATCGCCATGCTGTGGATCGGTATCAAATTAGCGCTGGAACATGCCTGGAGCACGCCCATCATCTGGCGTCACAACATGCCCATTGCGACGGCTGCACATTTGACTGGCGCGCTGGCCGGTTTATGCTTCTGGTTTATCAGACTAGGTACTACCTATGTGTATAAATTATCAACCAGTAAAAACACACTTCTTGATCAATAATTCAATGATACCCCTTACCAGTATAGGCATTGATCAGAATTTTCACACACCCTGCACCAGCCACCAGACCGATCAATAACAGCAGATCAATCCAGCCAATTGCACCGCCACCACCGGATGAACTCGAGGTGGTAGTCGTTGGGGTGCTCGTCGTCGTGGTGTTGGTAGTTGTCGTAGCTGCGGTCACGTAAATGATGGCCACTTCTTTGCTGCGTGCCTCACGACCCAAATCAGCCCCATAGAAGGGGACGAAGTAGGTTCCTGCCACAGGATTGGCCCAGTTGAATTGACCACTCACAGCATCAAAAGTAGCACCGGCCGGCAAGTCATCACTCGACAAAATCACCGTATCATTTTCCGCGTCCGCAGCCGTTACTTTGAAAGATACGGTATCGGTAGATTTCACATGCAAGGTTGGCAAGGTTGCCAAAACAGGGGGTTGATTGCCCGTGATGGCTTGCAAGGTTGTTTCGACATCCAATATCCCTGCACCGCACAGTGCCTTGGTGCATAGGCAATAACCTGTTGGCGTTTTCGTGTCACCACTCGTGTCAGGATCCGTATTAGGCGCTGTACACGTTCTAGTCGTGACTTGTGAATTGTTCGGGAATGGACGGGCCGATTGTTCAAGCAAAGCTTTGATCTGTCCTGGCTTCAAATTGGGATTAACCGCCAACATCAATGAAATCGTACCCGTCACCAGTGGTGTAGAAAAACTGGTACCAATTTCGGCGCGATAACTGTCAGCATCATTACTATCAGGATCGGTTTTACCCGCGTTGACGGTTGAATAAAGCGGATTACCATCTGATCCGCCAGGTGCCATCAAGGTTGTATAGGTACCATAGCTGCTATAACGCAGTTTCGAGCCATCCCGCGAATTGCCACCCACTGCGATCACCCCTTTACAGTCAGCTGGCGCGGCTGGCGCGCTGGAATTATTACCCGCAGCGACAACCACTGATACGCCAAGACTGACCAACTCACTGACGACTTGCTGTTCAGCAGTGGTACAAGTACCACTGCCTAAAGAAAGATTGATGATCTTGGCAGGATTGTTATTGGTAGGCACACCATTGACTGCCAGACCAGCCGCCCAACGCATGGCCGACAAAATATCAGACAAACTACCAAAGCCACACTTGCCCAGCGCCCGCACCGGTAACACCTTGGCTGCCCAGTCGAGTCCCGCAACACCAATGCTGTTATTGGTTGCTGCAGCAATCTGACCGGTAATAAAGGTGCCATGCCAACTACTGGTCAGACATTGGCTGTCGTATGGCAAAGCAGTATTGTCAATTTCGCTTTGAGTCGCATAATCACCTGGATCAGTCGGATCTGCGTCCCAGCCATCACCATCTTTGGAAAAGGTGGGATCATTTTGAAAAGGGTTGGCAGTAACAAAGTCAAATCCAGGCAACAGCCGATCCCTGATTTCAGGCAGTTGTCGCACACCGGTATCTACCACCGCCACCACCACATGATTACTACCGGTCGTGATAGCCCAACCCGCTTCGGCGTTGATAGCCCCCAGATTGCCACCAGCGGCATCATTAAGTGTTTGTGGCTTTTTCAGCCACCATTGCCCGTTGGTCGCAATATATTGTGATGCCAGCGGATCACCCGTAAAATCTGGCTTCGCTGCATAATAAGGATCGTTGGGTACAGCAGCACGCTTGACCAATCGATCTTGCGTCACGGCTTTAATACCTGGCAGTTGTTTAATTCGAGCTACCACATCAGCCACCTGCGCTGCACTCGCATTGGCTGGCAAATCAACCAAATGGCCTTGCGTCCATAGCTGTTTGCCGTAATTAAGATTAACCCCCGCGACTTGCGAAATATCTTTTAAAGACTTGCTCGACAAAGGATTTTGAATCTGCAGCCCAGTGGCATTTTGGGTTGCAGTTGTCGCTGAATCCATCACCACAATCAAGCGTGGCAACACCACATCCTGAACAGCAACTGCAGGCTGCACTACCACCAAAGTAGTCAAACCAATCAGAATGCTCGATAGAGATGCGCGGATGAAGGACATGTATGAACCGGAATATAAAGGCCAGTCTTGTGAATTACGACACATTTTTCGATAACTTGAATAATACTTAACCTTGCATTGTCGCAGACCTGCCACTTCTTGCCCATCAAAAAATGTCTTATTGGCGCATCAAAACCCGATCTTCGTCTACCGCCTTTACATTTTGAAAAGATTGCAGACGTGCAATCAAGGTAGCAACCGGCTCGGCTTGTTTGGGTTGCACTTGATAAACATGCATGGTGGCATCAATGGCACGAATATAAGTGACCTCGGCTGCCGCATAATGACTCATCTGCGCCAGTAGTTCGGGCGCATTGGCTGTCACAGGATGAAGAAAAGTGATGATCAGTCGATAACTGGCATTTTTGGCGGCGGGCTGGTTGGCGGTTGGCACATCATTTTTGGTTGAAGCAGCCGTCGTCAGACCGCCCGCTCCCGCCTGCACACAACCAATCAATCCAAACACCACAGCACCGTATATGATGCCGCCCATGCTTTGCCTGGCAAGTCGTTGCTGGTTTTTGCTATCAAGTAAAGCCATTGCTTGTCTCCTTCAGGTGAATCGATACCACTCATTGACCTTGCCTACGTGGCCAAGTTCATCAGAATACCTGAATCTATCTACGGCAAATCAAATCACTCAATCACGCTATTCAACAATAAAAAATGCCCCAACTTGTGGGGCATTTTCAGGACCAGCCGGACTGCTGGTCATCAAGACTTGCTGATTACTTGGCGTTAGCCAGCGCAACAGTGGTATCCAACATACGGTTGGAGAAACCCCACTCGTTGTCGTACCAGCTGGTTACTTTCACCAGTGTGCCGGACACTTTAGTCAGTGTGGCGTCAAAGTTGGAAGAAGCCGGATTGTGGTTGAAATCCACAGAAACCAGCGGTGCGGTGTTGTAAGTGGCGATGCCCTTGAGTGGGCCTTCTGCGGCTTCCTTGAGGATGGCATTGACTTCTTCAACCGTGGTTTCACGCGCAGCAATGAATGTCAGATCGACGATCGACACATTGATGGTTGGTACACGAATCGCAAAACCATCCAGCTTGCCATTCAGTTCTGGCAATACCAGACCAACCGCCGCAGCTGCACCAGTTTTAGTTGGGATCATGGATTGTGTTGCAGAACGTGCACGACGCAGATCTTCGTGATACACATCAGTCAACACCTGGTCATTGGTGTAAGCGTGAACCGTGGTCATCAAACCAGTTACCAGACCGATTTTCTCGTGCAGTGGCTTGACCAGCGGTGCCAGGCAGTTGGTGGTGCAAGAAGCATTGGAAATCACGGTATCGCTGGCTTTCAGAACGTTGTCGTTCACGCCAAACACGATCGTGGCATCGACATCTTTACCACCTGGGGCAGAGATCACGACTTTTTTAGCACCGGCTTGCAAATGCAAACCGGCTTTTTCTTTGGTAGTGAACAGACCGGTACATTCCAGCACCACATCCACATTCAGATCTTTCCAAGGCAGCTCGGCTGGATTACGTTTAGCCGTCACCAGAATCTTGTCACCATTGACAATCAGGTATTCGCCTTCAACAGCCACGGTGCCATTGAATTTGCCGTGGGCGGTATCGTACTGGGTCAGATGGGCGTTGGTCTGGGCGTTGCCAAGATCATTGATCGCAACGATCTCGATATCATGTTTCTTGCCACCTTCATAATGTGCACGCAGCACGTTACGACCAATACGACCATAGCCATTGATTGCCACACGAATTGTCATGTTTTCTCCTGAGAGCGAATTAAAAAAATTGGGTCACGGTCAAACCGCAGCAGCACCATTTTTACTGCGAGTTGACCTCTTAAAAATCAGCCTTACATTTTTATACAAGTGCCTTGGCTTTTGAAACGACATTTTCCACGCTAAAGCCAAAATATTTGAAAAGAACACCTGCCGGAGCCGATTCACCAAAAGTATCGATGCCGACCACATCACCTTCCAAGCCCACATATTTGCGCCAAAAATCACTGACGCCCGCCTCAATGGCCAGACGTGGCAAGCCTTTTGGCAAAACACTGGCTTTATAGGCGGCGTCCTGGCGGTCAAACACATTGGTACAGGGCATGGAAACCACCCGAGCAGCAATACCTTCTGCTGCCAAGGCTTGTTGCGCCTTCACGGCCAGCTCGACTTCAGAACCCGTCGCAATCAGAACCAACTTGGCATTGGATGCATCAGCCAATACATAACCACCTTTACGAATCAGGCTTTGGGATTGGTCATCATGGGGTTGATAAGTCAGATTCTGTCGTGAAAAAATCAAGGTGCTCGGGCCATGCTGACGCTCCACTGCACAAGCCCAGGCGACGGCAGATTCCAGCGTGTCGGCGGGTCGCCAGACATCCATGGAAGGAATCAGACGCAATGAGGAAACATGTTCAACTGATTGATGAGTCGGGCCATCTTCACCCAGGCCAATCGAGTCATGGGTAAACACAAAAATCGAGCGTAACTTCATCAGCGCAGCCATGCGCAAGGCATTACGGCTGTAATCAGAGAAAGTCAGAAAAGTCGCGCCAAAGGGAATATACCCACCGTGCAAAGCAATGCCGTTCATGATGGCGCTCATACCAAATTCACGCACGCCATAATTGATGTGATTGCCCCAACTATTGGCACGTACCGGTTTGCAGGCTTTCCAGTTGGTCAAATTAGAACCGGTCAGATCAGCAGATCCACCCAAGAATTCTGGCAAGATCGCGGCATAAGCCTCAATCGCATTTTGGCTGGCTTTACGAGTAGCAATGGTTTCGGCTTTGCTGATACAGAGCGCAACGTAATCGTTGACGGCCTGTTGCCAGTTGGCTGGCAGCTCACCTTTGACGCGGCGGGTCAGTTCAGCTGTCTTGGCTGGATACTTGGCCGAGTAGGCATCAAATAAAGACTGCCATTGCTGGCTGGCTTGCGCACCTTTGCTGCGACCATCAAAAGCATCATAGATATTTTGCGGAATTTCAAATGGTGCTGGCGTCCAGCCCAGTGCCGCGCGAGTCTCAGCAATCGATTTGTCACCGAGTGGTGCACCATGCACCTTGTCGCCACCTTCCAAACCTGGCGCACCTTTACCAATCAGGGTTTTGCAGCAGATCAGCGTTGGTTTATCGGAGAGTTTGGCTTGAGCGATTGCAGCCGATACTGCAGCCACATCATGCCCATCGACTGCCGCAATCACATTCCAGCCGTAAGCGGTGAAACGTTTGGGCGTGTCGTCCGAGAACCAAGGCTCAACCCTGCCATCGATGGAAATACTATTGTCGTCGTATAAGGCAATGAGCTTATTGAGCTGCAATGTGCCAGCCAGTGAACAGGCTTCGTGGGAAATGCCTTCCATCAAACAGCCATCACCTAAAAAGACATAGGTATGATGATCCACAACTGCCAGTTCTGGCTCATTAAATTCTTCGGCGAGGAGCTTTTCTGCCAGCGCCATACCGACGGCATTGGTAATGCCTTGCCCCAAAGGACCAGTCGTCGTTTCTACGCCAGGCGTAATGCCATACTCAGGATGACCCGCCGTTTTGGAATGTAACTGCCGAAAGTTTTTAATTTCTTCCATTGGCAAGTCGTAACCCGTCAAGTGCAAAAGCGCATACAGCAGCATGGAGCCATGACCATTGGAAAGCACAAAACGATCACGATTCATCCAACCCGGTTGGGCAGGATCATGCCGCAAATGTTCACTCCACAGGGCCACACCAATTTCAGCCATACCCATTGGCATGCCAGGGTGACCGGAGTTGGCTTTTTGTACGGCATCCATCGCCAAGGCGCGGATGGCATGGGCCATTTGAGTTTTGATGGGGAGTGACTCGAGCGAAATTGCAGTGGTCATGTCGGCGTCGTGCCAAAGCACGCTTAAAATGGAGGAAAGCCTATTATTTTAGCAGAGCAGTACCACTTTTCGCTATTTCTCCCCATTACGAGCGTAGTCAATGACACGCTTTTCATTTCAGGATCTATGAGTCATCCCCCCCGATTTTTTGTTGATGCCCCCTTGTCACCCGCCAGCACCATTGAGCTGGATATCGATATCGTGCGCCACATTCAGGTATTGCGCCTAGCGGCCGGTGATGTGATTACCGTGTTTAATGGTCAGGGCGGTGAATATCGCTCGACCCTGATCGATATTCAAAAAAAATCAGCCACCATTCACCTTGATGAATTTAAAGCAGTTACGCTGGAACCACCCTACTCGCTGACACTCGCACAAGGCATTGCCGGTGGCGACAAAATGGACTGGATTATTGAAAAGGCCGTTGAATTGGGCGTAACAAACTTTCAGCCCTTGCAGATGGAAAAATGCGTAGTGCGCTTGTCTGCCGAACGCGCCGAAAAACGACTGTCACATTGGCGCGCTATTGTTCAGGCAGCGAGTGAACAATGCGGTCGAAATCGACTCATGAACATCTTGCCAGTCCATAATTACTCACACTGGCTAGCTGGCGCCACCCAATCTGCCGAGCAGACTCAACCCTTGGCCGCACAGCGCATACTGCTGTCACCGCGTGGGACATTAAAGATTGACGATTGTTTGCTAAATGGTCACACGCAGCATGTTATCTTGCTGATTGGGCCTGAAGGTGGGCTGACCCAGGCAGAGGAAGCAGCAGCATTTGCTGCTGGTTGGCAAGGGCTGTCCTTGGGGCCGCGCATTTTGCGCACAGAAACAGCGGGCATGGCGATTGTTGCGGCACTACATGCACGTTGGGGTGGTTTTTAAACTTGAATGGGAGAATGCAATGGGATTATTGGATATGGTAGGTGGCATGCTGGGTGGTTCGGGCGCTGCGGGTGATCCCAAAGCGCAATTGCTGCAGGCTGCATTGTCGATGTTGCAAGGTGGCGGTGGTCAGGCTGGCGGCTTGGCTGGCCTGGTTCAGCAATTTGAATCCAATGGCTTGGGCAATGTGGTGCAATCCTGGATTGGCACGGGCAGCAATCTGCCAATTTCTGCCGAACAATTGCAACAGGTGCTGGGTCACGGCACATTGAGCTCATTGGCGCAGCAATCAGGTTTGTCGACTGAAGCTGTCAGCGGTCATCTTTCCGAGCTGCTGCCTGGCGTGATCGACAAATTAACACCCAATGGTCAACTGCCAGAAGGCGGCATTAATCTGCAAAGCGCGATATCAATGCTCGGTGGTTTATTGGGCAAATAAGCATACTCCCAATTAGTACCAGCCTAAATAGACCGCTTAAGTGCTTATTTAAATATCCTCTAAAAATAGAGGGTAGGAGTAAAAAAGCCCGTTCAAAAACGGGCTTTTTTTATTGATCAGGCAAAAGAATAAAACACGCGGAAGGTAATTTTTCGTTCTGCCCAGTAATCGGCAGCATCACGAAACACATCCAATAAAGTTTCACGCGCTTCTTTGTCAAATTTGAGAGTGGCAGGTACACCTTCGAGCACAATCACAAAACCAGGCTGCGGACCTGACTTGACGAGCAAGTCAGTAAGGGAATCGTACAGTGCGTCGTAATTTTTCCCAAAATGTTTGGGAAAAGAAAATGAGGTGGCAATTTCTTCCATCACCTCGGCCTTGGTGCTGGCATTAGCCAAAAAGGCAAACAGGAAATGCTGCTGCAAACGCGCCGCTTCTTCCTGCAAGTCCTCAATCCTGAACGCACGGATCGACTGAACGATATTGGGTCTGACTGTTTTGAACAGATCCATCACTTCCTCTTATTCCTGGATTTTCTTAAAGCTGGTGTAATGGTCTTCGGTGTAATAATACTCGCCAGATGTCGCAGGAACACCACCTGCAATGATTCTTCTGGCGCCACGATCATGCGAACGGGGCGTGACCACCGTGTACTCATGATAATAACCACGCGACCTTTTGGGCAAGATTTTTTCCCGGTTACCAAACACGGTGCCATCTTTCTCGAACGGGTAAGGCCCACCCTGCTTAATCAACGATAAAGTCTGACGTGCCTCGGCGGGTAGTGCATCAACAGCAATCGTCTGAAGTCGAGATGAACTGCCCAACCATGAATCATCGGCTTGGTAATGATGCCCCCGCGCCTGCGCCACTTGAAAGCCAAATAACAAACTGGCCATCAGCATCAGCAGCATCGTCCAATACGCAGTCCAGCCAACTGGCCGGTCGACGCAGACCTTTTGGGTGCGGATGGTCACAGCAGACAAGCCGCTCTCACTGGTTGCAGCAACATCAGGCTGACCTTGTTCAAACCGTCGGATTTTTAAAAAGCGTTGCATTTCAGTGCTCCCGGAAAGCATAGTGTGTTTTCCCGACGCATAAAAATGGTCATAGCTGGCTAAAACAACTGACCAAGTTAAGTCGTTTTATTACCACAAACCCGTAAGATTATCCTGAAAGAACACAGGAATCAACCCAGGCAGTACTTTTTCGCACCCTCCCGGGTAATCAGAAACAATTTTCAACGCTTGTTCTTACTATTTGCCTCAACTACTGTCAGTGTCGTCATATTCACAATCCGGCGCACAGTTGCCGACGGCGTCAGCACATTGACTGGAGAATTGGCTCCCAACAAAATCGGCCCAATCGCAATATTGTTACCTGCCGAGGTTTTCAAGAGGTTATAGGCAATATTGGCTGCTTCGATATTAGGCATAACCAGCAAATTGGCTTCGCCTTTCAAGGTCGAATTGGGCATCACACTATAGCGATAAGCCGGGTCAAGTGCCGAATCACCGTGCATTTCACCATCCACTTCCAGATCAGGTGCACGCTCACGCAAAATCGCCAAAGTTTCACGCATTTTGAGAGCGCTAGGGCTATTGCTGGTACCAAAATTGGAATGGGATAACAACGCCACTTTGGGAATGATCCCCATGCAACGCATTTCATCGGCGGCCATGATCGTGATATCGGCCAGTTCATCGGCCGTCGGATCACAATTAATATGCGTGTCAGTCAAAAATACCTGGCGATTGGGCAAGAACAGTCCGGTCATCGCACCAAACAGCTTGGTGCCAGCTTTTTTGCCAATGACCTGCTCAATGTACGTCATATGCATGGCCGTAGTACCAAAAGTGCCGCAAATCAGGCCATCGGCATAACCCTTGTGGATCATCATGCAACCAATCAGGGTCAGACGACGCCGCATTTCGATTTTGGCCAATTGCGCAGTCACACCCTTGCGCTCAGCCATCTTCCAGTATGTCGTCCAGAAGTCCCGATGCCGGTCGTCAAACTCAATGTCCACCAGATCGTAATCAACACCACGCTTTAAACGCAGACCAAAACGCTCAATCCGCTGATCAATCTGTGAGCCACGTGCCACCAGGATTGGTCGCGCCAGACCTTCATCCACCACCACCTGCACAGCACGCAAGACACGCTCTTCTTCGCCTTCCGCATAAACAATCCGTTTATGTCCATCGGGGCAACGTTTGGCAATCTGGAACAGCGGCTTCATGAAGGTGCCGCTTTGATAAACAAACTGCTGCAGCTGATCAATATAGGCTTCCATGTCCTTGATCGGCCGACTTGCCACCCCCGACGTTTCGGCTGCGCGCGCTACAGCAGATGCAATTTTCACGATCAGGCGCGGATCAAACGGTTTGGGAATCAGATATTCTGGGCCAAATGAGAGGTTGCCATCACCATAGGCCATGGCAACCACATCACTTTGCTCAGCTTGCGCCAAATCAGCAATTGCATGCACCGTGGCAATTTCCATTTCGCGGGTAATGGTTGTGGCACGAGAGTCCAGCGCACCGCGGAAAATATAAGGGAAACACAGGACGTTATTGACCTGATTGGGATAATCACTACGACCAGTGGCAATGATGGCGTCATCACGCACTTCCTTGACCAGTTCGGGTAAGATTTCTGGTGTTGGGTTGGCCAAGGCCATGATGATCGGCTTAGCGGCCATCTTTTTGACCATATCCTGCTTGAGCACGCCACCAGCAGACAGGCCCAGAAAAATATCGGCACCATCAATGACTTCCGCCAAGGTACGCAAGGTGGTTTCCTGTGCAAAACGTTCTTTATCAGGATCCATCAACTCGGTGCGACCTTTGTAAACTACACCGGCCAAATCAGTCACCCAGATATTTTCCAGAGGAAAGCCCAAATCAACCAATAAATCCAGGCAGGCCAAGGCGGCCGCACCCGCACCTGAAACCGCCAGTTTGACCTTCTTGATGTCTTTACCAACAACTTTGAGGCCATTCAAAATGGCCGCGCCAACAATGATCGCCGTACCGTGTTGATCATCATGAAACACCGGAATTTTCATCTTTTCGCGCAGTTTACGCTCGATATAAAAACATTCCGGCGCCTTGATATCTTCAAGGTTGATACCGCCAAAAGTTGGCTCCAGTGCCGCGATCACATCGCAGAGTTTGTCAGGATCAGTCTCGTTGATTTCGATATCAAATACATCAATACCCGCAAACTTTTTAAACAGTACGCCCTTGCCTTCCATCACTGGCTTGGCGGCCAGTGGACCAATCGCCCCCAATCCCAGCACCGCCGTACCGTTGGTAATTACCGCGACCAGATTGCCACGCGAGGTATAACGAAATGCGTTGGAGGGATCGGCAACAATTTCCTCGCAGGCAGCCGCTACCCCTGGCGAATAGGCCAGTGCCAGATCACGCTGGTTGACCAGCTGTTTGGTTGCGGTAACGGAGATTTTGCCGGGGGTGGGGAATTCGTGGTATTCGAGCGCTGCTGCACGCAGTTTGGAGTCAATCGGTTGGGTCATATTTGTCACCCGCCTTATAATTTGCGGGTTTTCCATGGCAGTAAAACAGGCTCTCATTATGAGCCGCGCTTAATAATTACACAAGCTGACGGGCGCTCATTACAATACAACGACTCTTCTGTCTGACCTTCTTATGTCCACGCCACTCTCCGAATTTGATCTGATTGCCCAATTTTTTACCCGTCCCCCCCACCGTGCAGACTTAGGAATTGGGGATGACTGCGCACTACTGAGCGTACCACCCAACACTCAATTGGCAATTTCAACCGACATGCTGGTGGAAGGCCGACATTTTTTCCCCAATGTTGATCCTGCCGCCCTCGGGCATAAATGTCTGGCGGTTAATTTGTCCGATCTGGCTGCCATGGGTGCCACCCCGCATAGCTTTACCCTGGCGATGGGCATTCCGGAATCCGATCCGATCTGGCTGTCGCATTTTTCCAACGCCATGCTGACATTGGCTGATCGGTTTGATTGCGAACTGATTGGCGGCGACACCACCAAAAGTCCTTTGACGACCATCTCCATCACCGTCATTGGCACGCTGCCAACCGGGCAGGCCCTGCGCCGTGATGCCGCTCAAGATGGCGACGATGTCTGGGTATCGGGCACGCTGGGTGATGCACGTCTGGCGCTGGGCATGTTTTGGCAGGACTGGCATTTATCGGTGGGCGATTTCGAGCACGCTCGCCGCAAAATGGAATGGCCGGAACCGCGCATCGCCCTGGGGCGCGCCTTATTGCCGCTGGCGCACGCAGCAATTGATATATCGGATGGCCTGATGGGTGATCTGGGTCACATTCTCAAACGCTCAGGACTTGGTGCAACACTCAATGTAGACGCCCTACCCTTGTCGGAAGAACTGCGTCAGCAACCCCGCGAGCGACAAATCCATTGCGCACTTTATGGTGGCGATGAATACGAACTCTGTTTTACCGCCTCCCCGGAACAACGCGAGGCTATTTTTGCCCTGGGTCGCCAGCTCCATTTGCCACTCAGTCGCATCGGCACCTTACATCAAGGCAACGACTTGCTGCTTGAAAACGCTGAAGGCGAACCAATTGTGACCGATGGCATGGCATTTGATCATTTTCGTAGCAACGAATGAGTGACGCTCTCCCCCCGCCAATTCGGCCCGATGGCCCGTTTTTATTGTCACACCCCGCACACACACTGGCGCTCGGGCTTGGTAGTGGATTGTCACCGATCATGCCCGGCACCGTTGGCACACTCTTTGGATGGTATAGCTTTGTTTATTTGAGCCGCTACCTGACTGCGCTGCAATGGGGCGTGGTGATCCTCCTGGGTTTTCTGGTTGGCATTTGGGCCTGCGAAAAAACTGGCCGGGATTTAGGTGTCGCCGATCATGGCAGCATGGTGTGGGATGAAATCATCGCCATTTGGCTGGTATTGGTGGTCGTGATGCCAACAGATACCACTGGTCAAATGTTGGCGGTGTTTCTTTTTCGCTTTTTTGACATGCTTAAACCCGGTCCGGTGCGCTATATTGAACGACGCGTCAAAGGGGGTTTGGGTGTGATGATCGATGACATCATGGCGGCATTTTTGACTTTACTGGTAATCGCTGTCTGGCAATTTATATGAATTCAACCACGTTTCAATTAGCAATCAAAGTGGGCAATCGCCTGCGCGAAGTCAGGCTTTACCTGACGACTGCCGAATCCTGCACCGGCGGCGGCATTGCCTCGGCCATCACTGATGTTTCTGGCTCCTCGGCCTGGTTCGATCGTGGTTTTGTGTCGTACTCCAATATGGCCAAGACCGAGATGCTCGGTGTGCCGCCCGCCTTGATCGAACGACATGGTGCCGTGAGCGAGCAAACCGCCCGTGCTATGGCAGAAGGTGCCTTGCGCCATAGCCGGGCACAAATCGCTTTATCGGTCACGGGTATTGCCGGGCCCGGTGGTGGCACAGAAGAAAAACCCGTTGGCACGGTATGTTTTGGCTGGGCAGTACATCACACCAGTAAAACGGAAATCCGGCGCTTCAAAGGTGAACGTGATGCCGTGCGCCAGCAAACCATTGAACATGCGTTGCGCGAGCTGCTGACTTTTATCGACGACACAGAAAATCGATAAACCAGCACAGTTTTAAGACCATTTGGGGTTTGCTCATCCTGATAAGCAAACCACCCTGTCATCCCGCAATCGCCCTCAAAAAGCACATACTCCCCAGAAAACCAATATTTACTTAATTTATTAACCGCTCAAGTGCGTCAATAAAGGCTTCCGGGAGGCCTGATTTATACAATGGGGTGTATAAAAAAATGGCTTTGCTTATGAATGAATTGGCGCAAAGGTAGCGGCCGCGCAGCAGGGATTGATTTCCACCGACAGATGTACCAGTTGTCGAATGCTGGCGAGCCGTTTTTTATAGTATTCCGGCGGTGCCGGGTGATCGGACACCAGACTCAACACAGCCGCAAAACGCTGTTTACCCACACGCCAGACATGCAAGTCAACCAATTCGGCCGAACCTTCTTCAGCCAGAATCGCGCGAATTTCTTCAACCAGGGGATGGTCCATTTCAGCGTCCAGCAATATCCGGCCTGACTCCAGCATCAGACCCCAGGACCAGCGGCCAATCATCAACGCGCCCAACACACCAACCGCCGAATCCAGCCAGTTCCAGCCAAAATATTTGCCCGCCAGCAAGGCCGCAATCGCCAGCACCGACGTGGCAGCATCCGCCACCACATGCAAATAAGCCGCCCGCAAATTCAGATCGGCATGATCATGGCTATGACTGGCATCGTGATGACCCGCGTGATCTTGTCCATGCGCATGCCCGGCATGGTGCGCATGATCATGGCCATGATCATGATGGTCGTGCGCTGATACCGCGTGATTGTGTCCAACCTGAGCATGATGCTCGTGCTCTGCATGCACATGGGGTAACCGGGGTTTAGGCGCATGGTCATGACCATGATGCAGCCATTTGGCTGACACCAGATTCACCAGCAGGCCAATCACCGCCACGATGATGGCGTCATTAAAATCAATCGGCAAGGGACTGACGATGCGCCAGATGGATTCATAAATCATCAGCAAGGCCACGCCCGCCAGGATCATCGCGCTGGCAAAGGTGGCCAGCACTTCAATCTTCCAGGTGCCCATGGAAAACAAGCGGGCAAAACGCTCGTCACGCGCCCAGCGCCGCGCCAGCACGTACGCACTCAAAGTCAGCGCCAAGGCCAGCATGTGCGAGCTCATATGCCAGCCATCGGCCAACAGTGCCATGGAGTGGGTGTACCAGCCCACGGCAATTTCCACCACCATCATGATGCCAGTCAGCCAGACCACGCGCCGGGTACTTTTTTCGGCGGCCGCATTGCCTTCATCAAAACGATGGCCATGTTGCCAATTGCTGAGGTCGTGAGTATGTTCCATGAATACTTACCGGCTATGCCTGAATTGATTGATCAGATCACGAGTGCGTTGCGCTTCTTGAGCGGCAGCCTGAGCAAAATCAGCCCCAGCAGACGCATATAAAATTGCCCGCGATGAATTGATCATCATACCCCGTCCACTCGCGGTCTGCGCAGCTTGTACCGTAGCGGCCACATCACCGCCTTGCGCACCGACACCGGGTATCAACAAGGGCATGTCACCAATCAGCGCTCGTACCCGAGCCAGCTCTTGTGGAAAGGTAGCACCAACCACCAGGGCCATCTGGCCGGTTTTATTCCATTGCGTGGCGGCCAGTTCGGCAACCAGTTCAAACACCTGGCGCGACTTGCCCGCTATTGGCAAAAACTGCAAATCCGACCCACCTGGATTGGACGTGCGACAAAGTACGATCACACCTTTATCGGGGTATTGAAGGTAAGGCTCGATCGAATCAAAACCCATATAGGGATTGACTGTCACCGCATCGGCACCATAACGCTCAAAAGCTTCAATGGCATATTGCTGGGCAGTGGAGCCGATATCACCCCGCTTGGCATCCAATATCACTGGAATATCGGCATAGCGTTGTTTGATATAGGTAATGATGGCTTCGAGAGCCGCTTCGGCGCGTTGCGCAGCAAAATAGGCAATCTGGGGTTTGAAGCAACTCGCATAGGACGCGGTGGCATCCACAATGGCACAACAAAAATCGGTAAAGGCACGGTGGATATCAGCATGGCGGCATGGTTCAGGCAAGCGTTTGATATCCGGATCAAGCCCAACACACAATACCGAATTGGCCACGCTTTCTCTGGCGTGCAGTTTTTCTATAAAAGTCATGATGATCGTTTCGTTGAAGAAACACTATTTTATCGGCAATCAGCAATTCACCACTTGGCTTGCGCCATATTCATCCCCATCTATGGATAATTGGTAATATCCAGTGTCACCTGAAAATGGTTTACTGATTCAACGGAGGAAAAACCCATGTCACCATTCATCAAATTTTTTACCCTGATTTTGCTGACGCTGACCTTGTCAGGTTGCGGCTATAACCGCTTCCAGGAAGAAGACGAATCGGTCAAGGCAGCCTGGGCTGAAGTGGTCAACCAGTACCAACGTCGTGCCGATCTGATTCCTAACCTGGTCAACACCGTCAAAGGTTATGCCAGCCATGAAAAAGACACGCTCGAAGCCGTCACCAAGGCGCGTGCAGCAGCCACCAGCTTTCAGATCACGCCCGAAGTGCTAAACAACCCGGGAGCGCTCAAGCAGTTTCAACAATTGCAAGGCGAACTGTCGAGCGCGCTGTCACGCTTGATGGCAGTATCAGAAAACTATCCCGACTTAAAAGCCGATGCCAGCTTTCGTGATTTGCAATCACAACTGGAGGGCACCGAAAACCGCATTACCGTGGCACGTCAGCGTTATATCAAGGCCGTGGAAAGTTACAACGTGCTGACCCGCAGCTTCCCCAATAATATTACTGCGATGATTTTTCACTACGAAGTCAAACCCAACTTCACTGTGGAAAATGAAAAAGGCATCAGCACTGCACCTGCCGTGAAATTTTAAATATTGATGCTAACCAGGCAACCTCACCCTGATTGAGAAACATGCTCCGACATAGCCTGCTTGCCCTCTTCACCACCCTGTTGCTGCTCTGCAGCGCAGCTCGGGCTGATGTTGCCATACCGCCTTTATCTGGCCATGTCATTGACCAGATCGACATACTCAACGAGAGTCAGCAGCAGTCACTCAATCAGGTGCTACAGGATTATGAAACCCGCACTGGCAGCCAAATTGCTGTGCTGCTCATGTCCACTACCGCGCCCGAAGTCATTGATGCTTACAGTATCCGTGTGGCCGATGCCTGGAAGCTTGGCCGCAAAGGCGTGGATGATGGTGTGATTTTGATTGTGGCGCGTGACAATCCCAAAGAACTGCGCCGCTTGCGCATTGAAGCCGGCCGAGGCGTGCAAGGCGTCATGACCGATGTGCAGTCCAAACGCATTTTGGCTGACGTCATTGCACCACACTTCAAGCAAAATGATTTTTATGGTGGCCTCACCGCTGGCGTCACTGCCATCATGCAAGTGCTCGACAAGGAGGCCTTGCCCGCACCCGTTAAAAAAGCCCAGCAGGAAGACGACTATAGCTGGGTCATTCCACTGATCTTTTTTGCCTTCATCTTTTTTTCCATGATGCGCCGTGGCAGTTCTGCCGCGTATGGCCGATCCAGTTTACCAGCCATCATCCTCGGTAATGCCGCAGGTAGTTGGGGACGCGGCGGTGGTGGCTGGGGTGGCGGAGGATCATCCGGTGGCGGTGGCTTTTCGGGTGGTGGCGGTGGCTTTGATGGCGGTGGCGCCTCGGGAGACTGGTAATGCGCGATCACAACCGTCTGCTACGCAGTCTGCATCATCTCTTGTGCTGGCGTCGTTCAGCCCACCAGGCCTTTCCACCCCAGGGCTTGCGTGATATTGAAAATTTGATTACCACGGGCGAGCAACAACATGGTGCCCAGGTGCGCTTTGTGGTGGAACATGCCTTGGATCAGGAAGCCATCTGGTCAGGCATGACACCGCGCCAACGTGCGCAGTATCTGTTTGCACATTTACGGGTATGGGACACCGAAGCCAATCTGGGTATTCTGATTTATGTGAATCTGGCCGATCATCAAGTGGAAATCCTGGCCGACCGCGGCGTGCACCAACTCGTCCAGGCCTCGGTTTGGCATCACCTCTGTCAGCAGATGACCCAAGGTTTTCGTCAAGGTCACTACATTGAACCGTCATTGCAAGTATTGAAGGAACTCAACGCGTTACTCACCGAACGTTTACCGCGCAACATCAACACGACCAATGAGTTACCGGATAAGCCGCTGATGTTGTGATCAGCGAATACTTGACGCTTTCAAATATCTGGCAATTTTTAATTAATCTTTCACTCGTGCTTTCAACTAGTTAAGCTATAAAAAAAGCCCTGCAGATGCAGGGCTTTTTCATGAGTAACTGAACTCAGGGCCAAATTACATGCCCATACCGCCCATGCCGCCCATACCGTCCATCCCACCTGGCATACCGCCAGCTGGTTTGTCTTCTGGCATTTCAGCAACCAGTGCATCGGTTGTCAGGATCAGGCCGGCAACTGATGCAGCGTTTTGCAAGGCTGAACGAGTTACTTTAGCTGGATCGAGAACACCGAGTTCTACTAGGTCACCGTAAGTACCGTTGGCAGCGTTGTAACCATAGTTGCCTTTGCCTTCGAGCACTTTGTTGATCACGACAGATGGCTCGTCACCAGCGTTGGCAACGATCTGACGCAGTGGCTCTTCAATGGCGCGCAATACGATCTTGATGCCAGCATCTTGATCAGGATTGTCACCTTTGAGAGCTGTCACAGCAGCACGAGCGCGCAGCAGGGCAACACCACCACCAGGAACCACGCCTTCTTCAACAGCTGCACGAGTAGCATGCAGTGCATCTTCAACGCGGGCTTTTTTCTCTTTCATTTCAACTTCGGTCGCAGCACCAACGCGAATCACAGCAACACCGCCAGCCAGTTTAGCAACGCGCTCTTGCAGTTTTTCACGATCGTAGTCGGAAGATGCTTCTTCGATTTGGGCACGGATTTGTTTAACACGGGCTTCAATGCTCTTGGCATCGCCAGCGCCATCAATCACGATGGTGTTTTCTTTGCCAATTTCGATACGTTTGGCTTGACCCAGTTCGGTCAGCGTGGCTTTTTCCAGTGACAGGCCGACTTCTTCAGCGATCACTTGACCACCAGTCAGAATCGCGATGTCTTCGAGCATGGCTTTACGACGATCACCAAAACCAGGTGCCTTAACAGCAGCAACTTTCAGGATGCCACGGATGTTGTTGACAACCAGGGTTGCCAGTGCTTCGCCTTCGACGTCTTCAGCGATGATCAGCAAAGGACGGCCAGATTTGGCAACTTGTTCCAGGATTGGCAGCAGGTCACGAATGTTGGAGACTTTTTTGTCAAACAACAAGATGAATGGGTTTTCCAGCAACACAACCTGTTTTTCAGGATTGTTGATGAAGTAGGGGGACAGGTAACCGCGGTCAAACTGCATGCCTTCAACGACGTCGAGTTCGTTGTTCAGTGATTTGCCGTCTTCAACAGTGATCACGCCTTCTTTACCAACTTTGTCCATTGCATCAGCAATGATCTGACCGATATCGGTATCGGAGTTGGCAGAGATGGAGCCTACTTGGGCGATTTCTTTGCTGGTGGTGGTTGGCTTGGCCAGTTTGCGAACTTCTTCAACCACAGCGATCACTGCTTTGTCGATGCCGCGTTTCAGATCAGTTGGGTTGAAACCTGCTGCTACGTATTTGAAGCCTTCGCGAACAATCGCTTGAGCCAATACAGTCGCTGTTGTTGTACCGTCACCGGCGTTATCAGAAGTACGGGAAGCCACTTCTTTAACCAGTTGGGCGCCCATGTTTTCGAGCTTGTCTTTCAGTTCGATTTCTTTGGCAACGGACACACCGTCTTTCGTCACGGTTGGGGCACCGTAGCTGCGCTCGAGCACCACGTTACGGCCTTTAGGGCCCAGGGTCACTTTCACTGCATTGGCCAGAATGTTAACGCCGTTAACAATCTTGGCGCGTGCGTCATCACCAAAAATAACTTGTTTTGCTGCCATGTTGAATCTCCTAATACGGGAATGAATTACAGGGGGTCAGAAATTACTGAACGATGGCGAAGATGTCATCTTCACGCAGAACCAGCACTTCATCGCCGTTAACCTTGACGCTTTGGCCAGAATATTTGCCAAACAGAACGCGATCACCAACCTTGACTTCCAAAGGACGTACTTTGCCATCGTCAAGCAATTTACCTGTGCCAACGGCCAGGATTTCACCTTGATCTGGTTTTTCGGCTGCATTGTCTGGCAAAACGATACCGGATGCAGTTTTGGTTTCACTGTCCAAACGTTTGACGATCACACGATCATGCAATGGGCGAAGACTCATACAAACTCCTTAAATAATATATCGGATGAGATCGGCAGGATCTAATTGGTTTTGAGCGGCCTGCCTACGAAAAACTGTTAGCACTCACAGCCAACGAGTGCTAATTATATGGGTGGATTTGGGTATTTCAAGAGTGGTGAGCGATATTTTTCAAAAAAATCTCCTGAGTACTTGGAGAAAATACTTCAGGAGAGTAAAAAAATAGCCCTTTTAAATACGCACCAAAGCAGTCCATTTAACTTCATACCCCCATATAGTATGAGGTCAGAGTAGTGAAATAGAGCATGCTTGGAGACGTCATGACAAAACGGACAGATTATCCAAAGCGGTCCGGCTGGCTTTGCTGCCATCGACAAAACCATTGCAACCCAACTCGCCGAATAATCCAGCAAGTCAGTTTGCTCATCCGACGCAAGCGTCGACGGATATGTTTCCAACCATCAAACTGGCAAATGAGTAACCGTGGAAATTGCAAGGTCATGCTCCTCCCTCCCCGACTTTGCCAATTGCGCCCGCACTTATTTAGGCCAGCGCGTAAGACTCCAGCGAACGCGGCTTGATCTTGGCACCCTGCCCGGCGCAGCCAAAGGCAATGAAACGATCCTTGCAAATACTGCGCGCCGCTTTTTTGGCTGCGATCAACATTTTGCGTGGATCAAACTCATCAGGACGTTGCGCCATTTCCTTCCGCATCGCACCGGTCATGGCAAGGCGAATATCGGTATCAATATTGACCTTGCGCACACCGTTTTGAATACCACGCTGAATCTCTTCCACCGGCACGCCATAAGTCTCTTTGATCTTGCCGCCGTATTGACGAATGATGTCGAGCCATTCTTGCGGCACACTACTGGAACCATGCATAACCAGATGCGTATTGGGAATCTGTGCATGGATTTTGGCGATCAGATCAATCGCCAAAATCTCACCCGTCGGTTGCTGAGTGAATTTGTAGGCGCCGTGGCTGGTACCAATGGCAATCGCCAGTGCATCCACACCGGTGCGCTCGACAAAGTCCCTGGCCTGCATGGGATCAGTCAACATCATGTCATGCGTGAGTACACCTTCCGCACCCACACCATCTTCTTCACCGGCCATACCGGTTTCCAGGGAACCCAGACAACCCAGCTCGCCTTCGACAGACACGCCGACCGCATGGGCCATGTCACAAACCTGTTTGGTGACTGCCACGTTGTAGTCGTAGCTGGCCGGCGTTTTGGCATCTTCACGCAGTGAGCCATCCATCATCACGCTGGTAAAACCGGAGCGGATGGACTGCTGACATACTGCCGGTGTGGCGCCATGATCCTGATGCAGCACCACCGGAATGTCCGGATGCGCCTCCACCGCGGCCAGCACCATATGCCGCAGATAGGCTTCACCGGCATATTTGCGTGCACCGGCAGAAGCTTGCAGAATCACCGGGCTGTCAGTCTCCTGAGCTGCCTCCATGATGGCGTGAATCTGTTCCAGATTATTGACATTGAATGCTGGTACGCCATAGCCAAATTCGGCCGCGTGATCGAGCACCTGACGCAAGGATACGAGGGCCATGAAATTCTCCTTTAAATTTTAATTTTCTGAAAAATGCTTATTTGCTATGTTTTGCTATCACTTGCCATGCCGCGCAATGACTTGCACCATCTCCAGCAGCTTGTTGGAGTAGCCCCACTCGTTGTCATACCAGGCGACCACTTTGACAAACGTGGCATCCAGAGCAATGCCTGCTTCTGCATCAAACACCGAGGTACAGGTTTCGCCTCTGAAATCGGTGGCCACGACTTTGTCTTCGGTGTAGCCGAGCACGCCCTTCATTTCATTTTGTGAAGCCGCTTTCATGGCATCACAAATGGCCTGATAGGAAGTCTCGGTATTTAACTCAACCGTCAGATCAACGACCGACACATCGGAAGTGGGCACACGAAACGCCATGCCGGTCAGCTTTTTGTTCAATTCCGGAATCACCACACCGACCGCCTTGGCTGCACCGGTTGATGATGGAATGATGTTTTCCAGAATGCCACGACCACCGCGCCAGTCTTTATTGGAAGGTCCATCCACCGTCTTTTGTGTGGCGGTGGCCGCATGCACCGTCGTCATCAAGCCGCGCTTGATGCCAAAACGATCATTCAATACCTTGGCAATCGGTGCCAGACAGTTGGTAGTGCAAGAAGCATTGGAGACAATCGTCTGCCCCGCATAACTGGCGTGATTGACACCATATACAAACATTGGTGTGTCGTCTTTGGAAGGTGCCGACAGGATGACTTTACCTGCGCCAGCAGCAAGATGTTTATCCGCTGTGTCCTTGGTCAAGAAGAGGCCGGTGGATTCAATCACCACATCAGCACCCACTTCATGCCAGCGTAATTCAGCCGGATCCTTTATGGCAGTCAGCCGGATTTTTTTACCATTGACAATCAGTGTGTTGCCGTCGACAGCAATATCAGCATGACAGCGACCATGGACCGAATCGTACTTGAGCATATAAGCCAGATAATCCGGTTCCAGCAAATCATTGATGGCAACGATATCAATTTCTTTAAAATTTTCCAGCGCGGCACGAAATGCCATCCGACCAATCCGGCCAAAGCCGTTGATCCCTACCTTGATGCTCATACTTTCTCCTGTTGAAATAAGGGCTGCATATCCTGCAAGACCCGGTCTGGCCGGGCATTTTCAATCGGCTCACCCATGTTGTAGCCATAATCCAGCGCCCACACGGCCACACCGGCATTGCGGGCAGTGGCCACATCAATCACCGAATCACCCACAAACAAGGCACGTGATTTGGTCACCTCAAACTGATGCAGGCATTTGAAAATGCCTTCTGGATCAGGCTTTTTACTCGGCAAGGAATCACCACTGATGACCCGATCAAACAGGCTGTGCATGTTGTGCACCTTGAGTACCGTCTGCGTAAATCGGGCTTCCTTGTTGGTGATCACGGCCATCTTCACGCCTTGGGCACGCAACTGCGCCAAGGTCATCATGACGAAGGGATAAGGTTTGCTGCGTGTGCCACAACGCCGCTCATAATATTTATTAAACTCGCTGGCGATCAGCGGCAAGGTATTGCTGGAGCGCACCACGGACACTGACGTCAGATTGGCAAAGGCCAGCGCCTGAATCAGCAACTCCAGCGTACCGTAGCCAATCCATCGGTCTACCTGATCCTGAGTGACCGGTGGCAAATCAAAACGGCGCAGAGTGTCATTGACGGCATCGGCAATCTCTGGTGCCGTTTCGATCAGGGTGCCATCCAGATCAAACATGATCAAATCATAAGAGCGATTCATGATGGCTCCTCAATGCATCGCCGTGATTTGCTCGGCACCCAATGGCTCGTGTTTATACGCAGCACGATGCGCCAGAGTTTGCACGGCCTCCATCACCTTGTCAGTGGTAATCTTGAAGTGCTGATACAGATCACCCGCCGGTGCCGACTCGCCAAAACTGGCCATGCCAATCACCATGCCAGTACGCCCCACATACTTGCGCCAAAAGTCGGGATGCGCCGCTTCTACCGCCACAATTGGCAAGGTCAGTGGCAAAATCAGTTTTTGATAGGCGTCGGTCTGACGATCAAACAGGTTGGTACAAGGCATGGACACCACGCGTGTCGGCACACCCGCCTCTGCCAAACGTTGATGTGCTTCCATTGCCAGCACCAACTCAGAACCGGTTGCCACAATGACTGCCACCGGATCAGCTGATTCGGCCAGGATATAACCACCTTTACGGATTTGCTCGACCACATCGAGGCCGCTCAACTGGGGCAGATTTTGCCTTGATAGTGCCAACGCACTGGGGCCGTCATAACGTGTCAGCGCATATTGCCAGGCGACGGCGGTTTCCATCAGATCAGCAGGTCGCCAGACATCCAGACCGGGAATAATGCGCAGGCTCGGAATATGTTCCACACTCTGATGCGTCGGACCATCTTCACCCAGACCAATGCTGTCGTGGGTAAAGACGTGAATCACGCGTTGCTTCATGAGTGCTGCCATACGAATGGCATTACGACTATAGTCGGAGAAGGTCAGGAAAGTACCGCCATAGGGAATATAGCCACCATGCAGGGCCATGCCATTCATGATAGCCGCCATGCCAAACTCACGCACGCCATAAGACAGATGATTGCCCCAGCTATCACGCTTGGCAAGCACACAACCCTTGAAGTTGGTGAGATTGGAACCAGTCAGATCGGCACTGCCACCAAACAGTTCGGGCAGCAATGGTGCCAGGGCATCCAGACTGATCTGGCTGGCTTTGCGTGTGGCAATCGGATCTTTTTTGGTGGCCAGGGTCTGCAACATGGCATCCAGCCCTGCCTGCAACTGCACCGGTAATTCGCCACCCAAACGGCGCAATAGTTCTTTCGCCTCATTGGGAAAGGCGGCCTGATATTGCGCAAACAAGCTACTCCAGGTTTGCTCGGTGGCAACGCCACGCTCACGGGCATCCCAGGCCTTGGCAATATCAGCAGGAATCACAAAGGGCTCGGCTTGCCAGTTCAAGGCAGCGCGCGTCGCGGCAATTTCATTGGCACCCAGTGCCGCACCATGCACATCATGAGTGCCGGCCTTATTGGGCGAGCCTTGACCAATGATGGTCTTGCAGATAATCAATGTGGGTTTGCCATCATCGCTAGCTGCCTGTGCCTTGGCCCGCACGATGGCCGCATCAATCGCACTCGGATCATGACCATCCACATCCTTGACTACCAACCAGCCATAAGCCTCGAAGCGCTTGGCAGTGTCATCGGTAAACCAGCCTTCCACATGACCATCAATGGAAATGCCATTATCATCATAAAAGGCAATCAATTTGGAGAGTCGCAAGGTACCCGCCAGTGAACAGACCTCATGACTGATGCCTTCCATCATGCAACCGTCACCCAGGAAAACATAAGTCAGATGATCGACCACTGACAAGGACTGATCACCGACAGTACGATTAAATTCGGCTGCCAACAATTTTTCAGCCAATGCCATTCCCACCGCATTGGCTATCCCCTGCCCCAATGGGCCGGTTGTGGTTTCAACGCCAGGCGTGATGTCCACTTCCGGATGACCCGGGGTTTTGCTGTGCAACTGCCGAAACTGCTTGAGGTCGTCGATGGATAAGTCATAGCCTGTCAAATGCAATAAGGCGTACAACAACATCGAACCATGACCATTGGAAAGCACAAAACGATCACGATTGACCCATTGTGGATTGCCGGGGTTGTGACGCAGATGCCGGTTCCAGAGCACCTCGGCAATATCTGCCATCCCCATCGGCGCACCAGGGTGGCCGGATTTGGCTTTTTCTACCGCATCGACGGCCAGCATGCGGATGGCATTGGCCATGTTGGTGGTCAAGTTTGTTTGATTGGTCTGCATGATTGCGCTCCTTAAATCGCACCGTTGGCATTTTTGCGGCGTTCCATCATGCGCCAGACAAAAGGCGTAAAAATCAGCTGCATGGCCAGTTCCATCTTGCCGCCTGGTACCACAATCGTGTTGGCACGGGACATGAAAGAGTCGTGAACCATATTGAGCAAATATTGAAAATCGATACCTTTTGGGTTGGAGAAGCGAATCACCACAAAACTTTCATCAGCGGTAGGAATCTCTCGTGTGATGAAAGGATTGGAGGTATCCACGCAGGGCACGCGCTGAAAATTGACATGAGTGCGAGCAAACTGCGGACAGATGTAATTCACATAGTCAGGCATACGCCGCAAGATGGTGTCGGTCACCGCTTCAGTTGAATAACCACGCTTGGACTTGTCTCGATACAGTTTCTGAATCCATTCCAGGTTGATGACTGGCACCACGCCAATCAGCAGATCCGGATACTGCGCCACATTGACATCGGGTGTCACAACCGCGCCATGCAAACCTTCATAGAACAGCAAATCGGTATCCTCCGGAACGGACTCCCAAGGAATGAACGTGCCTGGCTCCTGCTTGTAAGGCTTGGCTTCTTCAGCGTCATGCAAATATTTTCTGCGTTGGCCAGTGCCGTTTTTGCCATAGCTGCGAAACAATTCTTCAAGTTCGGCAAACAGATTGTTTTCCGGACCAAAATGACTGAAATTATTGTTGCCTGCGGCTTCTGCTTCGGCTGCACGGACTTTCATTTCCTTGCGATCATAGCGGTGAAAACTGTCACCCTCTATAAAAGCCGCATTAACGTTTTCACGTCGAAAAATATTGGCAAAAGTATGCGTTACTGATGTGGTGCCTGCACCGGATGATCCAGTGATGGCAATAATGGGATGTCGTTCTGACATGATGTCACCTCTATCGTTTAAATTCTTTTATGCTTTGCTGTTAAAGCGTGCTATTAGTCTCTGAATAGACTGCGCACGGCAAACAGTGGATTGGCGGGTTCTTTGCTGGCTGGCTCGGCGTGATAACGCTCAATGCGTTCCACTTCATTTTTTGAGCCAAAAACCAGGCCGATTCGTTGATGCAGGGACGTCGGTTCCACGCTCAGCATCGGCACACGCCCGGTACTGGCACGACCACCTGCCTGCTCCATGATGAAACCGATCGGGTTGGCTTCATACAGCAAGCGCAATCGACCTGGTTTGGTCGCATCCTTGGTATCACGCGGATACATGAAAACTCCGCCACGCATGAGAATACGATGGGCTTCGGCAACCATGCTGGCAATCCAGCGCATATTGAAATCTTTACCCCGACAGCCCGTCTTGCCTGCCATGCATTCATCCACATACCGACGAATCGGTGTTTCCCAGAAGCGGCTGTTGGAAGCATTGATGGCAAATTCCTGGGTATCCACCGGCACGCGTAAATCGGGATGTGTGAGCATGAATTCGCCCAGATTGGGGTCGAGCGTAAAACCAACCACGCCGTTACCCACTGTCAAGATCAACATGGTGGTTGGACCATATAGCGCGTAGCCGGCTGCAACCTGTTTGGTACCGGGCTGTAAAAAATCGGACTCCAGGACATCTCGACCATCCTTGACGACCTCTTCGGGTGCACGCAGGATTGAAAAAATACTGCCAACCGACACATTGACGTCAATATTGCTGGAGCCATCCAATGGATCAAACACCAGCAAGTATTTACCTCGTGGAAACTGGCCCGGGATTTGTCGCGGCTGCTCCATTTCTTCAGAAGCCATACCCGCCAAATGACCACCCCATTCATTCATCTTGATGAAATAGTCGTTACTCAGCACATCCAGTTTTTTCTGAGTTTCACCCTGCACATTGATCGAAGCCCCACCTTCGGCAACCTGATTACCCAACACGCCACCCAATTCGCCAAACGCGACAGCACGAGCAATTGCCTTACAGGCCAGGGCAACATCCAGAATCAAGGCATTGAAATCACCCCGAGCATCCGGATAGCGGCGCCGTTCCTCAATCAGATATTGAGTCAGCGTGGATCGTTTAGATAACGGCATGGTTGGTCTCCCTTAAAGTAAATATTTTGTTTTTTATTATTTTTTAGCATCAGCAGCGTGTCGCTGCCTGCCTTAACGTTTGGATGATGCTGTGATAACCGCCCTCGGGATCAGGTGCACCAAACACGGCACTGCCCGCTACTAGCGTATCGGCACCGGCCTGCACGATAGCGGCAATATTGTCGGTCTTCACGCCACCATCAATTTCCAGATGAATTGGCTGACCACCGGCAGCAATATGCTGATCGATCCGTTGCCGAGTCTGATGGATTTTTGGCAGCATCGCATGAATGAATTTCTGCCCACCAAAACCGGGGTTGACGCTCATCAGCAAAATCAGATCCAGCTTGTCCATGATGTGATCCAGCCAGCTCAAAGGGGTCGCAGGATTCAACACCACACCCGCCTTGCAGCCATGATCACGAATCAGTTGTAATGTCCGGTCAACATGACTGGAAGCCTCTGGATGGAAGGTGATCAGATTGGCACCCGCCTTGGCGAACATGGGAATCAGCGCATCCACTGGCTGTACCATCAAGTGCACATCAATGGGAATTGCCACATGCGGACGAATCGCCTCACACACCATGGGCCCAATCGTCAGATTGGGAACAAAGTGGTTATCCATCACATCCACATGCAACCAGTCTGCGCCAGCAGCTTCGACTGCACGTACCTCTTCACCCAACCGAGAGAAATCAGCCGAGAGAATGGAAGGCGCAATCTTGATCGTGTTGGTGGTCATGCTAATACCTCTTTTGAAAATCAATTTCAAGATGTCTGATTTGGTGTTGCACGTTTTAGATGCAGCTTTTTATCTACCGGATACGTTGTCAACAAATCAAGGTTGATCGTTGTCAAATCTTCCTGCACGGTCATCGCCTTGGAAAAATCATGGTGACGGGTAAACTCGGTAGGTGTCACCACTACTCTGAGTCCAGCCTGATGAGCCGCGGACAAACCATTGCCAGAATCTTCAAAAGCGATACACTCATCAGGATCAAGTCTGAGCATCTTGAGTACATAGAGATAAACCTGTGGATCAGGCTTTTTATTGGGCGAGGTATGTGCATCACCCACCACAGAGAAATCTCTGCGCCAGTCATTACCCAGGTTTTGCTTCATGAGTGCATTGATATTGGCTGGCGTGGTGGTGGTTGCAATCGACAACTTGATACCAGCACGCAAAGCCTCTTCAATCAAGGCCATGACACCCGGGCGCAATACCACTTTGCCATGATTGAGCAGGCTTGTATAAATAGCCGTTTTGATTTCATGGATCTGGTTGATTGCATCGTTGATGGCCTGACCGTTGAGATCACGAATCTCGGGCATCACACTGCGCCAGTAATGCAACAAGCGCTCTTTGCCACCAGATACTTCCAGCAACTTGGTATAGCCAGGCACATCCCACACCCAATCCATACCAACTTCGGCAAAGGCCTGATTAAATGCTTGCAGGTGATAGGACTCAGTATCGGCGAGCGTGCCATCGACATCAAATATCAAAGCCTTGATTGGATAGTTTTGCATGATCTATCCCTCTCGCTCGGTCCGCGGATCTTGAAACAACCGACTACCTAAAATATCCTGTACCTGAATGGTCATCAGATCATCACGACCGAGGGGTTGATCAGGATTAAGAAACAACCGACTTGCCTGTCGTAACCGGGCACGATCAAGGGCGTTGCGCACACTGCGAGCGTTGGCAAAATGCGGTTGTTCGATGCGTCGCTGCAAATACTGCTCAAAGGCAACCAGCGCACCTTCGCCAAATTGATAATTCAATGTCGCCAGCATCTTGCTGGAAATCTGACAAAGCTCATCGACCGAAAAATCAGGAAAGTCGAGATGATGGGCTATCCGTGAGGACATACCGGGATTGGATTGAAAAAAGGTATCCATTCGATCCTTATATCCGGCCAGTATCACGACTAAATCATCGCGCTGGTTTTCCATCACCTGCAATAAAATTTCAATGGCTTCCTGCCCGTAATCTCTTTCATTTTCTGGTCGATACAGGTAGTAGGCCTCATCAATAAAGAGCACACCACCCATCGCTTTTTTCAGGACTTCTTTGGTTTTTGGTGCGGTGTGTCCAATGTATTGACCAACCAGATCATCCCGTGTCACCGAAACCAGATGACCTTTCCGAATATAACCAAGCCGAAACAAAATCTCGGCCATACGACTCGCCACGGTCGTTTTACCGGTACCGGGATTACCGGTAAAACACATATGCAGGCTCGGATTCTGGCTTAATAAACCTTGATTCATGCGCAGCTTGTCAATGACCAGCAAGGCCGCAATATCACGAATACGCATCTTGACGGGTTGCAAACCAATCAAGTCACGATCAAGTTCATCCAGCACCTCCCTGACCTGCGACTGATTCAAAATTTCATTGACCGTCTGCGCCATGGCCGGTTGCTCTTCGCTCTCGGAACTGACATGCGGCATTGCGCCAACCGCATTGTCAGCAGTCATGTTATAGCCCGGAATACGATAAAGTGAATGGCTCATGGTGTCACTATCTGGTCAATGAAATAAATACTTCAGTTAATCAATAACGCTGATTTTCAGGTTCATCGGCGGCATAACCACGCGTGGTGTAGCGCATGGATCGGCCATTGACTTCCTGTCGTTCCAGCATGAAGCCTGGTTCTTCTTTGGGACGGTTGACAATGAAGCTCATCACAATCGATTCCACATTGCGCGTGGCATCAAAAGCCATCAGACGGATATATAAGTTGGGAAAAGTCTTTCGGCAGGTATTCAATTCCATCAAGACACCCGCGGCATCCTGCAGATCAAACATAGGCATGCCAAACATTTCCCAATAAGTATTGCGTGGATGCGGGTCATCGGTATATTCCACACTCCATGCATAGCCCTTTTTCAGGCCGTATTCAATTTGCAGCGTGATTTCTTCATCGGTTAAATCAGGCAGAAAGCTGAACTGACCTTGTGTCAGCTTGCCGGTTGGGTTACTCATCATGATGCGTGCTCCTTGTCTTTTTTCGTCTATCAATGAATTACATGGCGGCCGAAGGTGTGACGGCATAGTCACTCGAATCGGTAGACTGATAATTGAAGCTGATCTCGCCCCAGGTATCGAGTGCCGCTTTCAATGGGCCACAGGTTTGTGCTGCTTTCTTGAGAATCTCTGGACCTTCATTGAGAATATCTTTACCTTCGTTACGCGCCTTGACCATCGATTCCAACGCCACCCGGTTGGCCACGGCACCTGCCTGAATGCCTTGCGGATGCCCAATCGTGCCACCGCCAAACTGCAGAATCACATCATCACCAAACAGATCTAACAACTGATGCATCTGACCGGCATGAATACCACCAGAAGCGACCGGCATGACCTTCTTGGTGTCGGCCCAGTCCTGATCAAAATACAAACCACGAGGCAGATCAGTTTTGGTGTAGCTGTCGCGACAGACGTTGTAATAGCCTTGTACTGTCATGGGATCACCCTCCAGCTTGCCTACGGCTGTGCCGGTATGCAGATGATCAACACCCGCCAGACGCAACCACTTGGCAATCACTCGAAAACTCACGCCATGATTCTTCTGCCGCGTATAAGTGCCATGACCAGCGCGGTGCATATGCACGATCATGTCATTCTTGCGAGCCCAGTTAGCCATGCTCTGAATTGCCGACCAGCCAATCACCAGGTCCAGCATGATGACGACCGAACCCAACTCTTTGGCAAACTCGGCACGCTCGTAAATGTCTTCCATCGTCGCGCCAGTCACGTTCAGGTAGGAACCTTTAACCTCACCGGTTACTGCCTGTGCCTTGTTGACACCATCCATCACATAGAGGAAACGATCACGCCAGTGCATGAAGGGCTGTGAGTTGATATTTTCATCATCCTTCATGAAGTCCAAACCACCTTTGAGGCCTTCATAAATGACACGGCCATAGTTACGACCGGATAACCCGAGTTTAGGCTTGGTGGTGGCACCCAGTAATGGACGGCCAAACTTGTCGAGGCGCTCGCGCTCTACCACTAAACCCGTTGGTGGACCCTTGAAAGTTTTGATATAAGCCACCGGAATCCTGATATCTTCAAGACGTGCCGCTTTTAATGGCTTGAAACTGAATACGTTGCCAATCAGCGAAGCGGTCATGTTTGAAATAGAACCTTCTTCAAACAGAATCAGATCGTAGGCCACGTAGGCAAAGTACTGACCAGGATTATTTGGTACTGGCAATACCTTAAAAGCTTTGGCACGGTAACTGTCACAGGCAGTCAGACGATCGGTCCATACCACGGTCCAGGTGGCAGTGGAAGATTCCCCGGCAACGGCTGCTGCAGCCTCTTCAGGGTCAACACCTTCTTGTGGCGTGATGCGAAACAGACAGATGGTATCGGTCTCTTTCGGTACGTAATCGGGCATCCAATAGCCCATCTGTTTGTATTTCAAGACGCCGGCGCTGTAACGCTTTTTGGCATCGGTGATCTGGCTTGTTGCTTCACTCATTTTGGCTCCTCTTTTTTAACGGTGCATTCCATGGGTGAAACTTTATGATTTATTCAAAATAAGGTAAATTCAATTATTATTGAGTTTTAGTTAAGGAATAGCTTAATGAAGAATGCCACTTTCCGTCAGTTACGCGTTTTTTCAGAGGTCGCCAGGCATTTAAGCTTTAACAAAGCAGCGCAAACACTGCATCTGACGCCACCTGCGATCACCATGCAGATCAAGGAGTTGGAAGGCCATGTCGGCTTGCCACTGTTTGATCGCAATGGCCGCCAGGTCGCACTCACTACAGTAGGTGAGTACATGCTGGTTTATGCCCGCAAAATATTGGCGACGCTCAAAGATGCTGAAGACACCGCTGCACGGCTTCAGCAGCTCAAGGTTGGCTCGTTGACTATCGGCATGGTGAGTACCGCCAAATACTTTATTCCGCGCTTACTGGGAGAGTTTCGCCATGAACATGAGGGGATTGAAATCAAGCTGGTGGTTGGTAACCGTGAACAGCTCGTCAATATGCTGCAAAACAACGAGCTTGATATTGCCATCATGGGACGCCCGCCCAAAGAGCTGATTACTCGCACCGAGCCCTTTGCCGCGCATCCGCATGTATTTGTTGCACCCGTTGATCATCCACTGACCCGCCAAGGCACCATTACAGTTGAGGCCTTGCGCGCTTATGGATTTATAGGCAGAGAACTAGGTTCAGGCACACGTTTGGCCATGGAAAAGTTTATGTCGGAAGCGCATATTGAACCCAAAATCGTGATGGAAATGTCGAGCAATGAAACCATTAAGCAAGCCGTGATGGCGGGACTGGGAATCAGCTTTTTGTCTTTACATACTCTGGAGTTGGAGCTTGATAACAAATTGATTGCGATTTTGGATGTGGAAGGCACACCCGTGATTCGTGCCTGGAATTGTGTGCATACGATGTCCAAGCTGTTATCACCTGCAGCAGAGGCATTCAGATATTTTGTGCTGGAGCGCGGGGAGGGTTATTTAGCCGAGCATTACGCACGACATTTAAATATTCAACATGGGCCAGGCAACTGATTGGCCAGGCCCATTAGCACTGTAGAATCAGACTTGACTCAACAAAATCTCGGCAGTACTTTTTTCAATCTTGCCACCTTCTTCAAGATTGAACTGAGTCACGACGCCATCTTTAACAAGCATAGAATAACGCTGTGAGCGAACGCCCAGACCCTTGGCAATCAGGTCAAATTCCAGACCCAGTGCAGCAGTATATTGTGCCGAACCATCGGCCATCATGCGTACTTTGCCTGCGGTATGTTGATCCCGCCCCCAGGCACCCATCACAAACGCATCATTGACCGCAAGACACCAGATTTCATCCACGCCCTTGGCTTTAAATTGTTCAGCCAGTTGCACATAACCCGGCAAATGAGTCGCCGAACAGCCTGGTGTGAAGGCACCAGGCAAGCCAAAAATGGCAATCGTTTTGCCTTTGACCAGATCACCAATCTGAAAGGCATTCGGGCCAATTGAGCAGCCTTCACCTTCTACTTCAATATATTCAAACAGGGTGCCTTGCGGCAGAGTGTCACCAATCTTGATTGTCATGTTGATTCCTTCATAAGCTGTCGATCGCCCACATCACGTGGCACCTAGCTTAGCCAGACAGCAACCGTAATCATGAACAGCATCAGCATCCATAACACCACAGCACGCCAGACCAAACCTACTGCAGATTGTAGAGTTTTCGTCGTAGGCGCGTCGCCCGGTGGCTCGGCACCAGGATCGAAGTCGGTCAGACTGCGTGGTGTGCTGCCAAAGAAAATACCGGTTTCGGAATAAACATCTTCCTGCTTCTGCAGGGCTGCTGCCTCGGGTACCAATGGTGAAGCCCCTTCATTCTTTTTGGCCATCGGCTGCAAATGCACACCCAGCGCGCCACTGGCAGCGGCAAGAATAATCCCGGCAGTGCGATTACCCCAGTCGGATGCAAAATTACGCCAGGCATAGAGCGCATCTTCAAAGTTACCGACGATGGCAAATCCTACCGCAGTAAGTCTGGCAGGCAACCAGTCAATCCATTCAAAAACCATCTTGGCAAAATGGCCAAACGCAGCTTCTTCAGGTTGATCAGGACGATTCCAGCTACGCGCCAGATATTCGGCCACACGATACAAGACCGCACCGGCAGGACCGATTGGCAACAGAAACCAGAAGAACACACCGAATACGTGGCGATGCGAAGCCAGCAAGGCAGCCTCGATGGTACGACGACAAACTTCCGAGGTATCAAAATCGGCAGCATCGATATTGAGCCAGTCGGACAGGCGTCGGCGCGCTTCATCCAGCTGACCATTGGACAAGGCCAATTGAATTTCAGTGAAGGGATGACTGAACTGACGAAAGCCCAATGTCAAATAAAGCACCACCACATTCCATAACAACGCAAAGGCAGGATTGATGCGCAACAAGATCCAATAAGGGATGGCAGCCAGCAACAGCAAGGGAATCATCACCAGAAACCAGGCGACTCGACCATGCAAGATTTCACCCGCATTGAGGCGTCGTTCAGCACCCGTTGCCATGACCCGCACAGCCTCGTAGACAGGATTATGAGAGCCAAGTGATTTGATCTGCTCGATGGCTAATGCAATAAGAATGGAAAAGAAGGTCATGTCGCCTTCAAAAAATGATAAAGGTTGCGAATGATTGCCGCGGTCGCGCCCCAAATGAAATAGGACTCGTCGGCACCACGGTCAGTAGTGCCGCTGGTTGGTGCGGCAACGGATTTTTTACTTAATGCCTTGGGATAAGGCATGGAATAGAAACGTCGCTGAATGGACCCCACCTCAATGGCACGCACCTGATGATTGGCCGGGTTCATCAAGAAATTCAGCGGGACTTCAAATACTTCTTCCACTTCAAAGGCATCGGGAATCAATTCAAAGGCAGGATTGACCAACCCCACAACTGGCGCCACCCGATAACCGGAAATGGTGTGATAGTCCGGCAGGACACCCAGTACTTCGATGTAATGATCGGCCAGGCCGGTTTCTTCTTCCGCTTCACGCAAGGCGGTGGCAATGAGATCAGCATCACCCTGCTCCCAGCGGCCACCGGGAAAACTGATCTGGCTGGCGTGGTCATGCAAATGTGCGGTGCGCATAGTGAGTAGTACATCCAGGCCCGACTCGCGGACCACAAGGGGGATCAGCACCGCAGCAGGTTTCCAGTCTTTGCTGCTCAAACTCAAGCGTGCCTCATCGGATTGTTCAGGCTGCCAGCGCGGTGGATTGCGAAAATGTTCGCGCAGTGCTGCCGCATCAAAGCGATGCAAAGGTACCATCGGCTCGTCATGGCCGGTACCAATGATGGTCACTTTTTCGGGTTCGTAAATGAAACGAGTCAAAGCAGTCGGTCCGCAATCTATAGCTGGCTGTTTAAACCATCCATTTTAAGCGCGAAAGCATAGCTTGCAGTATGTCAATGTGGCGAGTGTGCGCATCGAGTCAACAAAATTGATACACACCCGCCATTGCTTGGAAACTCACCGGCCTAAAGATGCACTTGGTTAAGCTGATTCAGGCAACTTGCTGAATACCCGCCAGCAACCAGCCCTGATTACCGCTGATTGGTTTACTCAGATGCCAGAGTTCACGGAATGGCTGTGCTGCTCCACCTTCGGTTTCGCGCAGCATGCCATCAAACTCGACACTGGCCAGATATTCATTGGGCATGGTCTCAACCCCCAATAACTGGGCATTGAGAGTGACCACATCGGTCTTGTTGCTGGCATTACCCCGCTCATTGATTTGCATACTGATTTCAGCAAACATTTCGGGCGTGGTGTATTCACGAATATCGGCCAGGTTTTTGGTATCCCAGGCCGCTTGCAAACGAATGAAATACACCTTGGCCGAACGTAAAAAAGCGTCTGCATCAAAGTTGGCAGGTAAGGCTGTTTGGCTCGCGGCCACGCCAACAGGTTGTGCCATAGCAGTATTGCCAGCACCTGCCGCTTCACGCCAAAGTGGTTCGACATTGGCCGCGGCCGGTTGCATTGCCAAGGTGGGTGACGCAGGTCGCACTGTATTACCGCGCAACATGCGAAACACAAAGATGCCACCGACGACCAGCAGCAAGAGCATCATCAGACTACCCATGCCTTCGGCCATTGCACCACCCATGCCAAAGTGGGAAAACAGCGAGGCCAAACCAATACCAGCCGCTACGCCCGCCAAAGGGCCGAGCCAGCGATTGCGCTGGGGTGTCGGTGTCTGCACAGCTGCTTGTCCTGGCATCGCACCAGGTTGCGGACGTGCTGCCTGGGCCGGTAATTCACTTTGTTGTGGTGCCGACCGATAGCCAGCTGGTGCTTCGGGTGGTGCCGATTGGCGTTGACTATAGCTGGGTGACTGACGGCCAAAACTTCGACCGCCACCCATACGGGCAGCCCAGACATCGGCGCTGATCAATGACAAACTGACCACCGTAGCCATCATCAAAGTAAGCAGGCGCGATTGCTTGGAAGTGGCCGATTTATGCGATTTAGTCATATACTCCTTAAGTGTATATATCAAAACAATAGTTATTAGGTGCGTATTTACTAGGCTTTTTTTAATACACCAGACTAGTATTTAGTAGCAGTATGTAAGGCTACTACCCCTGCGGTGAGGTTATAGACTTGGACGTGATCCAGGCCAACTTGTTCCATCAATCCTTTGAGGGTGGCCTGATCGGGATGCATGCGAATCGATTCGGCCAGATAACGATAGCTTTCTGCATCACCCGCCACCTTTTGGCCAAGCCAGGGCAGGAGTTTGAAAGAATAAAAATCATAGGGTTTGGCCAGCGGCTCCCACACCTTGGAAAACTCCAGCACCAACAGCTTGCCGCCCGGTTTGAGGACACGGCGCATTTCGCTCAGGGCGACATCTTTATGAGTCATATTGCGCAGACCAAACGCCACGGTGACAACATTGAAGTAGTTGTCGGGAAAGGGAATCTTTTCAGCATCACATAAAGCTACCGGTAAAATCTGGCCGTCATCAAGTAGACGATTGCGGCCTTCGCGCAGCATGGATTCGTTGATGTCCGTCAACCAGACTTCACCGCCCCCTTTCTCACCACACCCTGCCGCCTTGGCAAAGGCCCGCGCCAGATCACCGGTACCACCGGCAATATCGAGTACCCGATCACCGTGACGCACCCGCGCCTGACCAATGGTGAATTGCTTCCAGACCCGATGCAGGCCCATCGACATGAGGTCGTTCATGATGTCGTACTTGCCCGCCACCGAATGAAAAACCTCGGCAACCATACCAGCTTTTTGTTCTTCGGCCACGGTCTTAAAACCAAAATGCGTTTGCGTCATGATGTATCAGGTAAAAATCGTCAATTGAAAATAGGTCTAGCGTGGGTGCATTATCCCGCAATTGTGCAGCAGCACAATTGACCAGGCAAAGTGCAGCGTGCTGCGCGCACGGCTTAATGAGCTCGTTAAGCCGTGCGCGCAGCACCGGCCATTTGCAGGGCATGGAGATAATCTTCCCACATGGTCTGCTGATTTTTACCGTATTGATACAAGGCATCCCAGGTGTAGATGCCGGTATTGTGGCCGTCCGAAAAGCTCGGCTTGATGCCATAGTTGCCAACTGGCTCAAGCGCAGTAATTACCACATCGGCCTTGCCGGTTTGTAAAACCTGCTGACCAGGACCATGCCCTTGCACTTCGGCCGAGGGTGAGTAAACGCGCAGGAATTCAAACCCCAAACGGAAAGTTTCGCCAGTATCAAAAACCACTTCCAGTACCCGCGACTGGGTATGCAAAGTGATGGCGACAGGAGTGGGGGTGGTTGCAGTTAAACCGGCCATGAGCTTCTCTCAGTCAAATTCAGGAATTCAGTATGCCTGATTTTAAAATTTGAGTTGCAGGTTGGCGTGAATCCGGTTTTCACCGCTTGGAGCGAGATTGCTTTGTGTGCCGGACAGAATATGCGCGGCATCCAGCGAAAATGAACCGTAAGTACTCAGGGGCAAACGCAGGCCAGCGCCAATACTCAAAACGTGATCGTTGCTCGGCAGACTCAGCGCTTCTTTTCTTTGCACCGTACCGGCATCCGCAAACAATACGCCGCGCAGGCCCGGCAAGGTAGCAGCCATGCCACTCAACCAGGATTGCGTGGCGATTGGACTGCTTTGCCATTCGACACTGCCAAACAGCCCCGATTCGCCCAGCAGCACCCGTTCATCCACCCCACGCACTGAATACGCACCACCCACGCCAAAACGCTCACCGGCAATCAATGGCTTGCTCGCATACTGGCCATTCAGCCTGAAGCTCCAGAGCTGATCACTGCGGGTGCGCAATACCGCTGCCCAACCGGCGCGCAATGCCTGCCAGTTGCGTGATGCGCCCTGTTGGTTTGCGACATACGCGCTATCGGTATTGGACTCACCACTGGGCAGATTGGCAATCAGATCAACATTGCTGCTCATCAACCCAACGCCCAAGGTATTTTCAAGCTCGACCCGATTGGCCAGCGATACTGTCAAGGGGCGAGAGCGTACATCCGGTGCCAAGGCCACACCATTGAACTGCACACCACGATAAAGCTTATCGTCGATGCCGACACTGAGAAAGTAACGTGACTTGCCGTTGGGCTGAAAGTAATGCGTGTAATTCAGACCAAACGTATTACCGGCACCGGTAATGGTCTGGCCGGTACTCAAAGCACCCGAAGTCACACTCGAATGTGAAAAACTGGCGGTGAGCGCACCACCCCACTCATAAAACGGGACACGGTAAAACATGCCGTACTGATGGACATCACTGGCGTGGCTGGGAGACGTAATGTAGCTGGCCGAAATCACATGGTCACGATCAAACAGATTGGCATGCTGCAATGACACCATCAGTCGATCCCGTCCGGTGGCCTGCGTACCCGTATTGGATAAAGACAGGCTGGTTGATAGCGGGTCTTGCTCAGTCACTTTGAGGTCAGCATCAAAGGCATCCGCCTGCTCACTTTCACGCAAGGTGAGCGTCGTGCGCTTGGCCGGATTTTCATTGGCCAGTGCCAGGCTGCGTGCCACTTTGTGAACGTTGGGGGTTTTGCCTTCCTGTAACTCGGGAACACTCGCGCGAATATTATTTTGTGAAAATCGCTGCGCACCCATGACGTTGATTTTGCCCATGGCAAAACGCAGCATCTGTAATTTGACGGTACTGGAAAAGGCTTGTGGCGGGACAGTCACACGATAAAAACCGTAGCCCTCTTTTTGCAAGGCAATCTCCAATGCCGAAGCTGCTTGCTGCAAACGCGACAGGCTTAAATCGGGACCGGTAAAGTCTTGCAATATGCGCTGGGTGACTGGCTCGCCCAGTGGGTTGTCACCTTCGACCAGATAGCGTTGCACTTCAAAGTGCAGCTCGGTAGCCGCTTTTCTTTCAGGCGTCTGCACAGATTTACTTGGTGCCGTATTCACCCCTTGCTGCGCCCATGCCGATACTGGCAGCGCCGCACAAAACAACCAGGCCAGTGGTCGCACTAAATTTATTTGCATATCAATGCAGGTTTGACGCCGTTGCGTTCCAGAAGAGGGATCAAATCAAATGTATTGGAACCAGCGTTGATACCGGTTTGGCTAGGCAGAGGCATGACATCATATTCAATAAAGTTGGGTACATTGACCGGCCGCAACACTTCAATCGGAGTTGTGGTGGTGCCAGTCACACCGGGATTATTACCACCCGGACCACCTGGATTTGAAGCAGTTGGCGCACCATTATACAAAGGTGCCGTCACACCCTCTTTTCCCGGGTTGCCATTATTTGCGGCGGCCCCCGAAGTGGCGGGCGCATCATTGCTTGCGGCATTACCTGATCCATTCACACCTGGCAGATAGGTGTCACTTGCCGGGATGCCGGGATCACTACTGGCACTCTGCGGCAAGGGCCGCACAAAACCGGTTTCGCCACGCCCCAAATCCAAATGCGCACCACTTGGCGTTTCAAGTGCAACGTGACCATCACGCACGGCCACATATAAACCTGTTTCGGCCGAAGCATGTTCGGTCAAACCAAAGGTTTGCTGAAAATCAACGGCAACTGAATCTGGACGTGGTAAATCAGTCATTAATAATTCACCCATTGGCTGATAGTATCCGGCAGTCAATCCAGAACTTGCTGCACTGCCCGCTGCGGCAGCACTCGCACCACTTGCTGGCGCACCCTGAATATTGGCGGGCAGATCCTTGCTGCTAAATTCATCCGGAAAACTACCACCTCGCCCGGCCGGCAGAATCACCCCTTTAGCTTCACGCATACCACGTCGTGCTTCAGCCGCTGGCACCACAATCACTTCACCTTGCCAGGTATAAACCGTCATCCCATCACCCAAGGGCAATCGTGGCTCAGCGGCACAAGTGCCATAACAGGTCACATCAAAACCCGTGCCACGAATACCAATGGTCGCAGTAGTCGTTCTGAATTCCACATTGCGCTGATTGGCCTTGCCAATCAAACCAGTCATCATGCGGGACGCTCCTTTGACCAAATTGACAAAGAAACGCCCTTCTTTCGGCTGTGCCATATCGAATACAAAATCTTCAATTTTTAAACGTGTCTGTTCACCAATTGAAATTCGTGACTCATCACGAAATGCCAGAATCGCGGAAGAACTGCGACCCGTCTCCAATAAATCGCCAGGATAAGCTGGTCCACCTACGGCAATGAAACGCTTCACACCATCCAGGCCAATCGCCGTCAATAAACCTTTGAGTTGCACTACCCGAGCACTCGCAGATATCCGATTTTTGGATTCAGCATGGGCAATCTGTTGATTTTCTTTCGCACAATCTTCGGCGCACAATCTGGCATCAAAGTCAGTGCCACGAATGCCAAGACTGGCCACCGGTGTTTTGATTTCACCGCTATTGCCTTCAATTTTGGTCAATATGCCAGTGAGGGTTCGTAATCCGCCTTTGAGCATTTCGAACAGGAAATTACCCTTTTTGGTTTCCTGATCAAAAGCGTAGTTTTGCAGAATGACCTGTGTATCGGGACGCAAAGTCATGCGGGTGCCATCATTGAGTTTGATTGCCGCCAGACTCTTGTCGCTGGTGGTCAGCACATCACCTTGATATAAGGCTTGGCCGGGCCCGCTAAATCGGGGTTGCTGCCCAGGTTGCTGAATCACACTGACACCACGGGAATATTCGATCTGCCCAATGGGCATTGGCGCATTGGCAACTTGCTGGGCGTGTGCGTCAATCAAGCTGAAAAGACTGACCAATAATGTAATGATGATAAGAGGCAGGATTTTCATGGCCAGTAGTTTACCTGCTTTATGATCTCCGACGGCGCATCAGGGCTGACACTGTTTATCATTGACTTCGACCAGTACCTCTGAGGTTGACTTGGTCGCATCACGTTTTTCCCATCCAGCGACAGTCTGGATAATGGTAGGTTCTATGGTCTTAGGCTGCGTATTACTAACTGCTTGTTGGGTTTGTTGCGCCACGGTACTGTCAATCACTTGCTCCGGCGTCAAGTTACCGGGCAAAGTGATTGGCACAGGTGCTGGAGCTGGTGCAGGACTTGGTGTTGGCACAGGCACGGGTGTTGGTGTTGGCGTAGGAGTAACGACGGGTGCAGGACAACCCGTACAAACCTGGCTATTGAGCTTGAGTCCGTTTTCGGCAGCGGCCAATACCGTTGCCACCGCACCGGCACCAGAACCAGCCACAATGTTGATTTGCTGGGTAGCATTGATATCCAGTGTGTTGGATGAGTTAATACTGGCGCCACTTTGATTGCCACTGCCACCAATCACCTGGACATTCTGTCCATTGATCACACCAGTCCCATCGGGTGCAGTCACGATGATTTGTGCTTTGGCACCATCACCACTGCCGCCCGCCAATTGAACCAGATTAACCGCATTGAGTTGCAACTGATCTTGTGCCTGTACAGTCACACTTGCGCCGGTATTATTGCCACCATTCAGCACAATATCCTGCGCATTGATTGCAACCTGATTACCCGTTAACGTTTGACCATTTCCGGCAGGTTGCGCATTCACATTACCAGCCGTAGTCAATGTCACTGTCTGCCCAGTAATATTGCCGCCTTGCCAGTTAATTGGCCCTGTTTGAGATTGCAGATTGACGTTACCAGCTCCAGAAGTCACATTGCCATTGATGGTCAGCCCATCAGCCACTGTTGGATTATTAGGATTGACCGTCGTCTGCAAATTAACATTGCCAACCGCTTGAATACCAGGCGTCGTGACGATCAGCTTGCCTTGTGTAACCACCTGTACTGCAGCCCCTGTATTGCTGGCCGCGCCATTGATCTTGCCAATGTGATTATTAGGCGAAGTCAAACTCACATTACCCAAAGGACCACCCATTCCGGCACCAAATTGCAAATTAGGTGTACTGATGGCCGAAGCCACCGTCTGATTGATACCGCCAGCGCCTGCAAGCAATGTGATACCGCTTTGAGTGGTCGCATAGTCCACATTGCTATTTGGTTGCTGCACTAGCGTATTGCTGGATGACAGTGTAGTGCCATTCAAATGGATACCACCCTGCGCATTGGTAGCATGCAAAATGATTCGTCCTGGTGCACCTGGCGTGGCGATGTTGGCACCACCCTGTCCACCATCAACATTCAAGGCTGTCGTGCCCAACGTCAGACTGGGTGCAGTCAAACTAATCAGACCACCGGCTCCACCGACCGTATTGCCAGTGCCGTTGTTACCTGGAAAGCCTGCACCACCTTTAGCCAGCAACTGACTATTGGCAGCCAACGTCAAATCCCCTTCATTGGCGAGCACAATAATACTGCCCGCCGCTGCACCGGCCTGATTGGCACTTTTTGCAGCTGTCCCTGATACATCGATATTGCCATTAATCTGAATTGCCTTGGCAGTCAGTGCCACTTGACCACCCTGACCATAAGCCGCAACCGCATTAGGCTGCACACTCGCATTGATATTGCCCACCATAATCTGATTAGCGGCTGTCAACGCCACATTGCCTGCATCGGCAATTTGATTGCTGGCTGTATTGATATCGGCAATACTGATTGAACCGTTACCTTGCACGGCCACATTGGCGGTGTCTGCCGCCTGCAACTTGGTCGCAGTCAAATTACCGGCAGCAATATTGGCAGTCAAGCCTTGGGCTTGCGTGCCGCCATTCAAAGAACCCGTTGCCAGACGAATACCAGCACCTTGCGTAGTGACCGTTGGGATCGCTGTCAGATCAATGCCAGTACCGGTTGTGATATTTGAAGTTTCAATATTCAAACCCATGTGATTCTGCAATGTCAATCCATTGCCGGTAAAACCACTCAGGCTGAATGCCTTGACGAATTCATCTGTCTGAATATGAATATTGGCCAGCGCACTTTCAAGACTGCTCTCCGTGACCGAGCTGGCATTACTGCTGACACAGGCAATCGCTGCATTGGCACAACCCAAAATATCAAGATGGCTGGCACCAATCAACCAGGTGCCATGTTGAGCGTTGCTGGAGCTGGCATCAACCTGTATATTATCGATCACAATATGATCATAAACCGAAGTTTCAATGGTACCGCCCTGACCACCGGCATCCCCAGAACGCGCAGTCAGCTTACCACCCACTTGCGCATCCCAGTCTGAATGAAGTCGAATTGTGCCGCCATTGCCATTGGAAGCTGCAGCGGCAGTAATACTACTTGCAGATGTGGTTTCAAGATTATTCTTGGCCAACAAGACAACCTGCCCTGCTGCTGTTGTCACTGCATTGGCTCGTATATCCCCAGAATGCCTTAATTGACTGGCAAACAAGCCAACCGCATTGGCTTCCAGATGTCCTAAGTTGACCACACTATTATTGGTCGACTGCAATTCGAAACTGATATTGTCCAGACCACGCCCAAGAATAGTGACCTTATCACCAGCGGCTAAAACAGCATTCCCTTTTTCAACAGTCAATGAACCATTATTGGTAATGCTCTTGGCTATCAGATAGACATCACCATTGGTGCTGCGCACCGTACCATTGATTTGGATTGAGCCAACGGTCCCGGTGGTGCCATCAAACTTAAGCAAACCATTTTTAAAATCATCATCATTCAGCTTTAATGTGCTCGCATAAAAAACTGCCGTATCAATGATCGCGCCATTACCAATCACCACACCATTGGGATTGACAAGAAATACCTGACCATTGGAAGTCAGATGTCCAAGAATTTGTGAAGCAGAAGCACCGGCATTGACCCGATTCAGAACCGAGCTTTGTGCAGACTGCTGCTGAAAATGGGTTGTTTCGGAAGCACCGATCGAAAAACTGCCCCATTGAATAATGGTATTGGGACTATTGGTAATGGTCTGGACATGATTGCCTGCACCGCCGACAGTGATTGTGGCACTGCCGGAAATGACCGTTGGATTGGTCGGAAAGGTATGCGCATCAACACCTGTATGCAGGCCAAACAGACCACATACGGCCATGCTAAGTGTCCGCAATTTGAACGAGCACAGCCCCACCACCCGATCCTGACACAGTGGGTGATCTATCTGCTTGCCTGCTTGCTGGTTCAACTTGTTATTGGACATTTCCTCAATTCCATAGGCATTTGCCTAGTCGGCGCTTAGATGGTTATCTTGACTGACTATGTCGGATTAAACCAAGAAACTTTGCAACCAATCGCAACAAAAGGCTTGAAGTTTGCCGCTTGTTCTGGTTCTAGCGTTAACAATGGCAGATTTTCTGTTACGCCACATAGGAACTTTCCCTACAAACGAGAAATTTCCCCAAGCGGCTGACATGAGGAATGCGACCTAAATCACAAAAATCATTTTTTCAGATTAATGCTGAGAGAATGCTGCAATTTTCTGGTCGATGAGACTGATGGGATTTTGTAACAAGTTATCTTTGTAAGGTGTCGCATCGCGTAGACGCTCACCCCAGACAGGATTGGGAAAATGGGTATCCCAATCAAAACGGGCAATCACATGCCAATGCAAATGTGGCACCACATTACCCAGGCTGGCAAGATTGATTTTGGTGGGCTGTAGATGATCGCGCAGTAGCTGCTCAATCCGATAAACCATATCCATCAGATAGGCACGATCAGCCTCGTTCAGCTCGGTCATCTCGGCCACATGGTGCTGCCAGATAATGCGATAGAACGCCGGAAAATGCGTGTCCTGCACCCGCACAATCCGCAGGCGGTCATCGTGCCAAAGAACGATACCGCCGAGCTCATCACATAAAGGACAAACTGCCTGATCTGCCATGACTAGACCAGAATCCGCTCGATACCACCATCATTGGCCTTGGCGACATAATCCTGCAACCAGGTCTCACCAATCAAATGCTTGGCCATTTCAATCACGACATAGTCAGCCTTGGTGCCAGCGTCCTCATCATATCGAGACACCCCCCCCAGGCAGGCAGGGCAACTGGTCAGGATCTTGACTTCACCGGTAAAGCCGTCAGTGCGTAACTTGGCCGCGCCTTTGATCATTTCCTCTTCTTTACGGAAACGGATTTGAGTGGAAACATCGGGGCGAGAAGCCATCAATGTACCGGCATCACCACAACAACGATCATTTTTTTCAATCTTCACATTGTCATGCGTCGTGATCAGTGCATTCACCGTTTTGAGTGGGTCCTGCAACTTCATCGGTGTGTGGCAAGGATCGTGATACATATAACGGGTTCCCGTCACACCTTCCAGCTTGACACCTTTTTCAAGCAGAAACTCATGGATATCGATGATCCGACAGCCCGGGAAGATCTTGTCAAACTCATAGCTTTGCAACTGGTCATAGCAGGTACCACAACTCACCACCACGGTCTTGATATCCAGATAATTGAGCGTATTGGCAACCCGGTGGAAGAGCACCCGATTATTGGTCATCATCTTCTCGGCCTTGTCATATTGACCGGCACCACGTTGCGGATAACCGCAACATAAATATCCAGGTGGCAAGACAGTCTGTACACCAACCTCCCACAGCATCGCCTGAGTCGCCAAACCAACTTGTGAAAACAGGCGCTCGGAACCACAACCCGGAAAGTAGAAAACCGCCTCAGTATCCGCCGTGGTTTTGCGTGGGTCACGAATCACTGGGATGAACTTATCATCTTCAATGTCAAGCAGAGCCCGCGCGGTTTTCTTGGGCAGATTGCCAGGCAATTTTTTGTTGATGAAGTGAATCACCTGCTCTTTGATGGCGGGCTTGCCATGCGTTGCTGGTGGCGCCTTGGTCTGCTTTTTGGCGAACGCCTTCAGCACATCATTACCCAGGCGCTGCGCCTTGTAGGCAAGACCAGTCATGACTTTGCGGGTCGCATTAATGGTGGCTGGATCAGTCGCATTCAAAAAGAACATGGCAGCAGCCGTACCTGGATTGAATGACTTCTTGCCCATTTTGCGCAGGAGATTGCGCATATTCATGGACACGTCACCAAAATCAATATCGACCGGACAAGGCGTCAGGCATTTATGGCAGACTGTGCAGTGGTCTGCCACATCTTCAAACTCTTCCCAATGCTTGATGGAGACGCCCCGACGGGTCTGTTCTTCATAGAGAAATGCCTCGACCAGTAAGGAGGTCGCCAGAATCTTGTTGCGTGGGCTATAGAGCAGATTGGCACGCGGCACATGCGTAGCACACACCGGTTTGCATTTGCCGCAACGCAGGCAATCCTTGACACTGGTGGCAATCGCACCAATATCACTTTGCTGCATGATCAACGATTCATGTCCCATCAAACCAAAGCTTGGCGTGTAGGCATTGCGCAGATCAGCACCTTCAAGCAACTTGCCTTTGTTGAAACGGCCATCCGGATCGACTTTTTGCTTGTAGGTACGGAAGTCGGCAATCTCGTCCTCGGTCAAAAACTCCAGCTTGGTGATACCAATACCGTGTTCGCCAGAAATCACACCGTCCAGGGAACGTGCCAATTCCATGATACGCGCGACGGCCTTATGCGCATCCTGCAACATCTCGTAATGGTCGGAGTTGACGGGAATATTGGTATGCACATTGCCATCACCGGCATGCATGTGCAAAGCCACAAACACACGGCCACGCAGCACTTGCTTATGAATTTTCTGGCACTCCAGCAACACGGGTTCAAACACGCCACCACTGAAAATCTGACGCAGTTTGGCGCGCACTTCGGCCTTCCAGGAAATACGGATGGTACGATCCTGAACCAGATCAAATACCCGCACCCGCGGATTCATGGCGATCCGTGGACCAAACTCCTTGAGCAAGGGTTCATAGCCCAAGGCCACCAGATCGGCCTGTACTTCGGCCAAAGGCTGGTCCAGATTGTTGAGCACATAGCTCCAGCGCCGATGCACCGCTTCGAGCAAAGTCAGCGCCTGATTTTGACGATCTTCAAGCAGCTCGAAAGAAGGCACTTCTTCAGCATCTTCATTTTTACCCAGCGGCAGATTACCCGCCGAGAAGAAGCGATCGAGCTCAGCCAGCAATTGCAGCTTGTTTTTGGTGGACAGTTCTATATTGATGCGCTCAATCCCGTCGGTATATTCGCCCATGCGATTGAGCGGGATCACCACATCTTCATTGACCTTGAAGGCATTGGTATGACGCGCAATCGCCGCAGTACGGGAACGATCCAGCCAGAATTTTTTACGGGCTTCAGGAGACACCGCGGTAAAACCTTCACCAACGCGCGTGTTGGCCATGCGCACCACTTCAGACGCGGCACGTGCTACGGCGTTGTCATCTTCGCCGACAATATCACCAATCAAGACCATCTTGGGCAACACGCCACGCTTGGACTTGGTGCTGTAACCCACGGCACGCAAATAGCGCTCGTCCAGATGCTCCAGTCCGGCCAATACCGCACCACCCTTACGAGTTTCGGCATCCAGATAGTCCTTGATTTCAACAATCGATGGAATGGCATCACGCGCCTGACCAAAAAATTCCAGGCAAACGGTGCGCGCGTGTTTGGGCATTTTGTGCAATATCCAGCGCGCGCTGGTAATCAGGCCATCGCAACCTTCTTTTTGCACACCCGGCAAACCCGCCAAGAATTTGTCGGTGACATCCTTGCCGAGGCCTTCTTTGCGAAACACGCGGCCTGGAATATCCAAAGGTTCGGTTTTGAAGGGCTGCTTTTCGCCCGGATGCGTCCATTCCAATTTAAAGCGCGCCAGTTCAACATCATGAATCTTACCGAGGTTATGATCAAGACGCGTAATATCGAGCCAATCGCCATTGGGATCAACCATTCTCCAGCTGGCCAGGTTATCCAGCGCGGTGCCCCACAAAACCGCTTTTTTACCGCCCGCATTCATGGCGATATTGCCGCCAATGCAGGAAGCTTCGGCCGAAGTCGGATCGACCGCAAACACAAAACCCGCTTTTTCAGCGGCATCAGACACTCGCTTGGTGACCACCCCCGCACCAGAATATACGGTGGCATAGGGTCGATCCACGCCCGGCAAGGTCACCATTTCCACTTCACCCAACTGTTCGAGCTTTTCGGTATTGATCACGGCAGACAAGGGCGTGAGCGGAATCGCACCGCCGGTATAACCCGTGCCACCACCACGTGGGATGATGGTCAGACCGAGTTCAATGCAGCCCTTCACCAAGCCCGCAATTTCCTCTTCGGTATCGGGGGTCAACACCACAAACGGGTACTCAACGCGCCAATCGGTTGCGTCGGTCACATGAGACACACGTGACAGACCATCAAACTTGATATTGTCAGGCTTGGTATGTTTGCCCAGCACTTTGTCGACCTGTTTGCGTAAATCGTAAGCGGCGGCAAATTCACGCTTGAAATCGTCGATCGCCTTACGGGCGGCTTTAAGCAACAACTCGACATTATGGCTACGATTGATGGCCTGCCTGTCGCCTGCGTCCTGCATATCGGTCACTTTACGGCGACGCTCGACTTCATTTAAGCGATGATGCAAGGCTTCAATCAGCGCAGCGCGACGTTTGGGATTATCGAGTAGATCATCCTGTAAATAAGGATTGCGTCTGACCACCCAAATATCACCCAGCACTTCATACAGCATGCGCGCCGAACGACCGGTTTTGCGTTCACCGCGCAATTCGTCAAGCAGCTGCCAGGCTGGCTCGCCCAACAGACGCATGACAATTTCGCGGTCGGAGAAGGAGGTGTAGTTATAGGGAATTTCGCGCAGGCGTCCTTTGGCAGAACCCGCAGCAGGGATTTCATTGAGCCGGGCGGCTTGTGGCAAGACAGGTGCGTTCATGACAGCAACACTCACTTTTTCAAAACGCTATTGTAAAGGCAGCAGGCACTTTACGCCCAGGCTGACCATGAAACCGCACAACTTGCTGGGTGATGGCATTACCAGTCAATTTGCAACCTCGAAGCTCAGCAGGCAGCACGCAATTGACGCGAATGAGGGCAACGTCAGCGGCGAGTCGTCGTGCCAAAAGGAAACTTGATGCAATCAATATGCAAAATATATACTGGGTATATGTATAAAATTTAACCCAGTAAATAAGCACTATAGCGGTTAATAATTAAATATACTCCTAATAAATAGCCTGTCTACACCGGATTATCCAAATCAGCAAACATCGCTTGCACGCCAAATTGGCTGGCCAAATGTTGGCCCAAGGCCCGCACACCATAGCGCTCGGTGGCGTGATGGCCGGCGGCAATGTAGGCGACGCCCATTTCGCGCGCCAGATGCACCGTATGCTCCGTAATCTCACCACTGATCAAGACATCGGCACCGGCATCGATCGCATCCTGCAAAAAGCCCTGTGCTGCGCCGGTACACCAGGCAACTTGCTTGATGGCTTGCTCTGGCGCACCGATCACCAATGGCGCACGGGCCAGGCTCAGCTCAATACGAGCAGCCAGCTCGCCCAGCTTGAGCGGCACGTCCAATGTCGCCAGACAACCCAGATTATTGTCACCAAAAAAACGGCTGACCGAAATACCCAAACGCTGCCCCAATTGTGCGTTATTGCCCACCACAGGATGCGCATCCAGCGGCAAGTGATAGCCGAGCAAATTGATGCCATGTGTCAGCAATAATTTGAGTCGTCGCTGCTTTTGGCCGATGACCCGCATATCTTCGCCACGCCAAAAATAGCCGTGATGCACCAAAATCGTATCGGCGCCAACGGCGATGGCTTGCTCAATCAAAGCCAGACTGGCCGTGACGCCACAGAGAATTTGACGAATTTGCGGCGTGCCTTCCACCTGCAAGCCATTTGGGCAATAATCCTTGAACTGCGATACATTGAGGTATTGCGCCAAATAAGCCAGCAAATCAGCACGTTCAATCGTGTGGGCTGATGGCTCGCTAGGCAAATTTACAGGCAGGGGCGGATTGTCGGCAATCTGGCTCATTCTTTAATCACTTTCCAATATTCATTCATGCGTCGATTCTGGTTGTTATTTTCCCAATGCGTGACGGTCTGTCTTGCGATTTTATTCATTATCACCACGCTCAAACCCGAATGGCTCAATCGGGGCAATGCCTTGTCCGGTCGTGCACCAGTTGCCATCATACAGGCAGCACCCAATACCGCCACACCGGCCTCAGGATCAGTGGCAAATAGCCCAATGGGTGGCACCAACACAGGCAGTTACCGACAAGCCGTCGCGCAGGCCATGCCAGCCGTGGTCAACATCTTCACCACCAAAGCAGCGCCCAAGCGCAACCCCCATTCGGAAGACCCGTTGTTTCGCTACTTTTTTGGTGACCAGTTTGGTCAGGCGCAGCCCACTTCCAGCCTGGGTTCGGGTGTGATTGTGAGTACCGATGGCTATGTGCTGACCAACAACCACGTCGTAGAAGGTGCCGATGAAATTCAGGTGGCCTTTGCCGATGGGCGCAAATTACTGGCTAAAACAGTGGGCACCGACCCCGAAACTGATCTGGCTGTTCTGAAGATCGACGCACAAAATCTGCACGCCATCACCTTTGGCATTGCCGAACAGATTCAGGTGGGCGATGTGGTACTCGCCATTGGCAATCCTTTTGGCGTTGGTCAGACCGTTACCATGGGGATTGTGTCTGCCCTGGGTCGCAATCACCTGGGTATCAACACCTTTGAAAATTTCATTCAAACCGATGCTGCCATCAACCCGGGTAATTCGGGCGGTGCACTCATTGATACCAGCGGTCATCTGCTGGGAATCAACTCGGCCATCTACTCCAAATCGGGTGGATCCTTGGGTATTGGCTTTGCCATTCCGGTATCAACCGCCAAACAAGTCATGGAAAGCATCATCCAGAATGGTCAGGTTTTACGTGGCTGGATTGGTGTGGAACCGCAAGACATCACGCCTGAACTGGCTGAATCGTTTGGCTTGCCACGCAACACGGGCGCTATTGTGGCGGGCGTATTGCAAGGCGGCCCGGCCGACAAAGGTGGTTTGCGACCCGGTGACATTTTTGTCTCCATCAATGATCAACCGGTCAACGACACCACCTCGATGCTCAACCAGATTGCCCAACTGACACCGGGTTCGGGTGCCAAAATGCGTATGTTGCGCAAGGATCGTGAAGTGGATCTTTATGTGACCGTTGGCAAACGCCCCAAACAGCAACAAGCTGCTGCAGGAGAATAAAACATGCATACTCGTGAGCTGATTCGCTTTCTGGATGAACTGAGTACCCACAATAACCGACCCTGGTTTTTACACAACAAGCCCCGATACGATATCTTGCGTGAAGAGTTTTTGCTGCTGGTCATCAAGGTGATTGAAGGTGTTGGCAAATTTGACCCGGCGGTAGCCGATGCGTCCGCCAAAAAAGCTCTGTTCAGGATTCACAAAGACATGCGTTTTTCAAAAGAAAAAATCCCTTATAAAACGCATTTCTCGGCGGCATTTTCGGCCAGTGGTTTAAAAAAACCCAGCCAAGGCGGTGGTCCAGCCTACTATTTTCATATTGATCAAAACGGCACTCTACTTTATGGCGCAGGTGAATATCTGCCACCACCACCGCGCCTCAAGGCAATCCGTGAACAGATCATGGCCGACCCCAAAGGCTTTGGCAAAGTACTCAGCGACAAAGCCTTATGTACGACCTACGGCCAACTGAATCAGGAAGATAAGCTGAGTCGTCCACCCAAAGGATTTGATGGCGAATCTGTTCATGCTGATTACTTAAAACTGAAAAGCTTTGGGATATGGAACGAAGTGGATGCGATGAAGGCTTCCGAGCCTGACTTAGCAAAGACCTTGATTCAGGGATTCAAGGACAGCCAGGCGCTGATCAAATGGCTGCGTGCCATTCCATTAGCCTGACTATCTTGGAAGCAACATTAATTACTGACCCGAATTACTGACCCGAAGCAGGCGCGGCTTCGGGCGCTTTGGTTGCTTTGGCAAAGATTGGGGCAACAATCAAGCCCAATTCATATAACAACCAGAGTGGTACTGCCAACAACAGCTGCGACATGATGTCGGGTGGCGTAAAGATTGCCCCGACCACAAAGGCACCGACAATCACATAGGGCCGGATCTCCTTGAGTTTTTCAACAGTGACCAAACCCATTCGTACCAGCACGATCACCACGATGGGCACTTCAAACGTCACACCAAAAGCCATGAACAACGTCAAGACAAAATCAAAATAATTTTCAATATCCGGCGCAACCGAAATGGATTGCGGTGCAAAACCGGCAATAAATTTGAACACCACACCAAACACAAAAAAATAACAAAATGACATGCCTGCGATAAACAAAAAGGTACTGGAAATAACCAGCGGTAAAACCAGTTTCTTTTCATGTTGATACAAGCCAGGAGCCACAAAAGCCCATGCCTGATACAACACCCAAGGTAAAGCGACAACAAATGCCACCAGCAGGGTCACTTTCATCGGCACCAGAAACGGGGCAATCACACCCGTAGCGATCATCTTGGAACCTTCTGGCAAAGCGACCAGCATGGGGTGCGCCAGAAAATCATAAATTGCCGAGGGCGACGGCCAGATGGACAAACCAATAAAAATGATGATGATGGCAGCAGCGGCCTTGACAATCCGATCACGCAGCTCGATCAGATGCGAAATGAAAGTTTCCGGCCCTGTTTCCTGCTGCTGATTATTTGAATCGGGTTGGGAAGAATCACTCACAAGCAAAGACCATCAAAAAAAAGAATGCGATGAACGTGCTGCAACAGGGCGATGCCGTGCCACTCTTGCGGCACCAGAAGAAATATGGGTACGCTGTTGATTGATTTTTTTATACCAGATTGGCCGTGCCGCTTGCTTGAGACGCCAATTCTTACGTGGCACCACGACATCCGGCGCACGATAACCTGAGTGCGTCACCAGAGAACTCGCATCGGCACCACTCTCAAGACCAGCATTGAATTGCGTGACTGTGGAACTGATATTGTTTTCGACGGTATGCTGAAAATCACTCGCAGCATTTTGAACACTGTCTTTCATTTTGCGCAAATCATCAAAATCCATTTCACGGCTGACCTCGGCCTTGACATCGTTGACATACCGCTGTGCTCGCCCCAACAAAGTACCCGCCATGCGTGCTACCCTCGGCAACTTTTCAGGGCCAATCACCACGAGGGCAACCACACCGATAATAGCCAGTTTGGATAATCCGAGATCAAGCATGAGTCAGTGCCATCAAAAAGGAGTGAATCAACATTTTCTCTTGACCATCGCTCAAAATAAACGAACGACTTCTGCGATTCGCATGCAGATCAATTCTTTTCCTTGGCTTCGACATCAATGGTTTTAGTCGGATCAGCTGGTTTTTCACCCTCTTTCATACCATCCTTGAAGCCCTTCACCGCCCCGCCCAAGTCTTGGCCAATATTGCGCAGTTTTTTGGTCCCAAAAACCATCATGACAATTACCAATACAATCAACCAGTGCCAAATACTCAATGAGCCCATTTTTATCTCCCTGACGCCAATGCGCCTCAATAAACTGAATGCCGTAGAAAATACCTATCGCGGCCATTATTTTACCCGTCTCCACGACTGGCAAAGCTAACACTGCTCGCCACCTTTGAATCAAAGTGGTTTTTGCAACAATCATTCCTACTTCAAATTAAGTCCTATGCCACGCTGGCAATAAATTTAATTACGTGAAAGCGGCCAGTTTGGATTCAACCTCATGATCTAAACAAATCATCACGATTTGCGAGTGGCCTTTTCTTCCAAGCCCGACAGGCCTTCTCGGCGGGCTAGCTCAACCAATACAGCCTCGGGACGTAAATCATATTGAGCCAGCATGACCAGACAATGAAACCAGAGGTCGGCAGTTTCGTTCACTATTTTCTGCCGATCACCACCCGCCGCCACATCCTTGGCAGCCATCACAGTCTCAGTAGCTTCCTCACCAACTTTCTTCAGAACACCATCAGGCGCTTTGGCAAACAGTTTCGCCACATAAGAAGTTGCCGGATCAGCAGCTTTACGTGATTCAATCACATCAGCCAGGTGGGACAATATATCGCTCATTTGTAAATGTGCTCCGGGTCTTTCAAGACAGGCTCCACAGTTTCCCATTGGCCAGTTTGAGTATCACCAACAAACTTCTGGAAAAAACAGGAATGACGACCAGTATGACAGGCTATTCCGCCACTTTGCGTTACTTTAAGCAACACGACATCTTCATCGCAATCGAGACGAATATCATGCACTTTTTGTGTATGCCCTGATTCTTCCCCTTTATGCCACAGACGTTGACGCGAGCGGGACCAATACACCGCCTCACCCAACTCAATCGTTTTTTGCAAAGCAGTTCGGTTCATGAAGGCAAACATCAGCACATCATTGGATTCCAGTTCCTGCGCAATGACTGGCACCAGACCATCCTTATCCCACTTGATTTTTTCAAGCCATTCTTGACTCATCATTGCACCATTTAAAGTAATCAAAGGCGCACCGGAATACCCTGCTGGGCCATATATGCTTTAGCCTGGGCAACCGTGAATTCACCATAATGGAAGATGCTGGCGGCCAGCACCGCATCGGCATGTCCTTTACTGATGCCTTCAGCCAGATGTTCAAGATTGCCAACACCGCCAGAGGCGATGACTGGAATGGAAACCGCATCTGATACAGCACGCGTTAGCGGTAAATTAAACCCTGCCTTGGTGCCATCTCGGTCCATACTGGTCAACAAGATTTCACCAGCCCCCAAGGCTTGCACCTGTTTGGCCCAAGCAACAGCATCAATGCCAGTCGGCTTGCGGCCACCGTGGGTATACACTTCCCAGCCAGTCCCATCTTGCGATGCTTTAGCATCAATTGCTACCACGATACACTGCGAACCATATTTGCCAGCGGCATCGGCAACCAATTGCGGATTGGCCACTGCAGAAGAATTCATGCTGATTTTGTCTGCGCCCGAATTGAGTAAACGCCGCACATCGTCGACCGTTCGCACACCACCACCAACAGTCAAAGGAATGAAAACCTGCTCCGCAACCGCCTCGATCATGTGCAAAATCAGATCACGATCATCGCTGGTTGCGGTGATATCGAGAAAAGTCAGCTCATCTGCACCCTGTTCATCGTAGCGACGTGCGATCTCAACGGGATCACCGGCATCACGCAACTCAACAAAATTGACACCCTTGACAACCCGCCCGGCAGTGACATCAAGGCAAGGAATGATACGTTTGGCTAGCATGGCAATCTCTTTGCCCAAACCGATTTAACCCAGTATGACTGTATTTGATCGGTCAAAAAAAGCAGCTTATTCAAGTTCACCACTCAACTCATCAGCTCGTTGCTGGGCAATTTTCAGATCCAGAGTGCCTTCATAGATGGAGCGACCACAAATCACGGCTTCAATACCTTCATCTTCAACCTTGCACAACGCTTCCACATCGGCCAGATTGTGTACGCCACCTGAAGCAATCACCGGAATCCCGACGGCTTGCGCCAGTTTGATGGTCGCTTCGATATTGACGCCACCCATCATGCCATCGCGTCCAATATCGGTATAAACAATGGCTTCAACACCGTAATCTTCAAATTTTTTAGCCAGGTCAATGACTTCATGGCCAGTCAATTTACTCCAGCCATCGGTAGCGACCTTGCCATCTTTGGCATCAAGGCCAACAATGATTTGCCCTGGGAAAGCGCCACAGGCATCGTGCAAAAATCCTGGGTTTTTAACTGCTGCTGTTCCGATAATGATGTAGTCAATACCACCATCCAAGTAACGCTCAATGGTGTCCAGATCACGAATACCGCCACCCAGCTGAATGGGAATATCATCAAACTCTTCGTCACCCTTGACGGCCTTGACGATTGATTTGATGGCCACCTCGTTTTTTGGCTTACCGGCAAATGCCCCGTTTAGATCAACAAGATGCAAACGTCTTGCACCTTGTGCAAGCCAGTGCTTGGCCATGGCACCAGGATCTTCTGAAAAAATTGTGGCATTGTTCATGTCGCCTTGTTTAAGGCGGACACAATGACCATCTTTCAGGTCAATAGCAGGAATGAGCAACATGATGGCAGAGCGAAAACAACGATTAAATTAAAGGGGATTCCAGTTTACAAAGTTCTTGTACAACTGCAAACCCAAGTGTGCACTCTTTTCAGGGTGAAACTGGGTCGCAAAAATATTATCTTTTGCTACCGCGCAACAAAACTGCTCACCGTACTCGGTCGTGCCAGCAATCGCGGTCGCTTGATCAGGAATAACGTAATAGCTATGTACAAAATAAAAATAGGATTCGTCGGGTATTGCATGCCAAACAGGGTGATCCATCGATTGCCTGACCCGATTCCATCCCATTTGCGGCACTTTATAACGTGTTCCATCAGGCTGTAATCGATCTTCCAGATCGAAACGAACTACCTTGCCCGGAATCAAACCCAAACAATCACAATCACCCTCAGCACTCCAATCAAACAACATTTGCTCACCAACACAGACACCTAATAATGGTTTTGTTTTGGCACAGTGCAAAAGCGTTTCTCGCAATCCTGAATCATTCAAAGAGCGCATGCAATCAGGCATGGCCCCCTGACCTGGTAAGACGATTCTGTCAGCAGCCTGTAAATGGGCTTTCTCACCGCTGATCAGCACTTCCGCATCTGGCGCAACATGCATAAGCGCCTGCGCTACTGACCGGACATTACCCATGCCGTAATCTACGACAACAATCTTGCTCATAGGATGCTACTGGAAATTAAAGACTGCCCTTGGTGGAAGGAATCTGCCCTGTGGCACGCGGATCAAGCTCTACAGCCATGCGCAAAGCCCGGCCGAATGCCTTAAATACAGTTTCACATTGATGGTGTGCATTGTCACCTCGCAAATTATCAATATGCAAGGTGATCAAGGCATGGTTCACAAAACCCTGAAAAAACTCATGAGTCAGGTCGACATCAAAGGCTCCAATCATGGCGCGCTTAAACGGAACATGAAACTCGAGACCAGGGCGACCCGATAAATCAACCACCACTCGCGACAATGCTTCATCCAAGGGTACATAGGCATGGCCATAACGGCGCAAACCCATTTTGTCACCCGCAGCTTTGGCAAAGGCCTGACCAAGCGTGATGCCAACGTCTTCCACCGTATGATGCGCATCGATATGCAAATCACCTTTGGCAACCACTTTCAGATCGATCAGCCCATGCCGGGCAATCTGATCCAACATATGATCCAGAAACGGGACACCCGTCTCCAATTGCTTGATGCCAGTTCCATCCAAATTAATTTCAACTGAAATCTGGGTTTCCGAGGTGTGACGTGTAATTTGAGCTTGCCGCATAAGGAGTAAATCGCGGTTAAATTGAGTAATTAATATGTATTAGAAAGACGCCAAGACCAAGCTTAACGCTGCCTGAGCAAGGGTAACATGATACCATCGGGTCAGTTTGCCGTCTTTCACGCATTTCAGTCTGTTTTTTCTCATCCGACTACTTTATGAGCCGTTTCTGGAGTTCCGTCGTTCATACGCTCACCCCGTATGTTCCTGGTGAGCAGCCCAAGCTGCCCAATCTGATCAAACTCAATACCAATGAGAATCCTTATCCACCTTCTCCCAAGGTACTAGAAGCGATTTCCTTAGCCAATCAGAATAATCTCAAGCGCTATCCAGACCCCAATTCTGATGCCTTGAAAAACACCATCGCCAAACATTTTGGCTTGGAAAACAATCAGATTTTCACTGGTAATGGTTCTGACGAGATTTTGGCCCATATTTTTTTCGGCCTGCTAAAACATGACTTGCCGGTGTTGTTTCCTGACATCACCTACAGCTTTTATCCGGTTTATTGCGAGCTCTATGAAATAACAACGCAAAAAATTCCAGTCGATGACAAGTTTGCCATTCAGATCCAGGATTATCGGATTCCTAATGGCGGCATTATTTTTCCAAACCCCAATGCCCCGACCGGCCAAGCCATGACACTGGATCAGATTGATGCCTTGCTGCAATTCAATACCAACTCCGTGGTGGTCATTGACGAAGCTTATGTCGATTTTGGCACTGAATCTGCGGTTTCTTTGATCAAGACATATCCTAATCTACTGGTTGTCCATACGCTATCCAAGTCGCGCTCTTTGGCAGGTTTACGGGTTGGCTATGCCATGGGTGACAGCAAATTGATTGAAGCGCTGGAACGCGTCAAAAATTGTTTTAACTCTTATCCACTTGATCAATTGGCGCAGGCGGGCGCAGTAGCTGCCTTCCAAGATCAGGCCTATTTCCAGCAAACATGCCAGGCCGTGATGGGTAGCCGTGAATGGTTGTCCAAAGAACTTGATCAATTAGGTTTTCAAGTTTTACCTTCGCGCGCCAACTTTGTCTTTGCCCGACACAGCCAACATGATGCGGCGCAACTTGCCACGGCTCTTCGAAAACAAAACATTATTGTGCGCCACTTCAAATTGGCCAGAATTGACCAATTTTTGCGGATAACCGTGGGCACTAATGAGGAATGTGCCACTCTAATTGCGGCACTGAAGCAAATTCTTAGCGCTTAAGAATTTAAAAAACTGAATGGTTTGACGCAAAACCACTGTCGAACCATTCGCTCATTCTTTAAAGCGATATTCGGCAGACCGTGCATGCGCCTGCAAACCTTCGCCGTAGGCCAGCTCGGCGGCCACCCGACCAAGATTGGCGGCACCTTTTTCACTGACTTCAATAATGGACGAGCGTTTTTGAAAATCATAGACACCCAGTGGCGATGAAAAACGAGCAGTGCGAGACGTTGGCAATACGTGGTTAGGTCCAGCACAATAATCTCCCAGTGACTCACTGGTAAACCGGCCAAGAAACATGGCACCCGCATGGCGAATCTGCTCCGCCCATATATGCGGATTTTCGGCTGAAATTTCCAGATGCTCAGGGGCGATATAGTTAGCAATGGCGCAAGCCTCCGCCATGTCGCGCACCTTGATCAAGGCACCACGATTAACCAGGGAAGTAGCAATTACCTGCTTGCGCGGCATGTCGCCCAACTGCTTTTGTATGCTGGCTTCAACCTGATCCAAATAAGCCGAATCAGGGCATAAAAGAATCGATTGGGCCAATTCATCATGCTCGGCTTGCGAGAAGAGATCCATCGCAACCCAATCAGGATCAGTGGTGCCATCGCAGATGACCAAAATCTCGGAAGGTCCGGCAATCATATCAATGCCCACCACACCAAACACACGACGTTTGGCCGCTGCCACAAAAGCATTACCTGGCCCAACGATCTTGTCGACAGCTGGTATGGTTTGAGTGCCGTAAGCCAGTGCACCTACTGCTTGAGCACCACCAATGGTAAAAGCGCGTGAAACACCGGCTATGTATGCTGCAGCAAGCACTAAATCATTGCGCACGCCGTCAGGGGTTGGTACCACCATCATGATTTCCGGCACGCCAGCTACATGTGCGGGTATGGCATTCATCAATACCGATGAAGGATAGGCCGCCTTGCCACCAGGCACATAAATACCGACCCGATCCAATGGTGTCACCTTCTGCCCCAGCAGAGTGCCATCTTCATCCTGGTAAGAAAATCCTTGTGAACCAATCGCTTCATACTGCTTTTGGTGATAGCTGCGAACACGATCGGCTGCGGTTTGCAAGGCTTGCTTTTGCGCAGTGGGTAATCCTTCAAACGCTGCTTTTAAGGCTGCTTGGGACAATTCCAGCTCCGCCATGACTGCTGCCTGCAAGCGATCAAAACGTTGGGTATATACCAGTACGGCAGCATCACCGCGTTGTTTCACATCTGCCAAAATTTGGGCTGCCGCCTGGTCAATCGCAGCATCTTCTCCAGCCTCAAATGCCAATAAGGTTTTGAGTTGGGAGTCAAAATCTATTGATTGAGAGTCCAGTTGACGAATAGTGATATTTTGAGCAAGAGATTGAGTAGTCATAGCAATTACATGGTGCCTAAATCGCCATTTTAAAGGCATCAAGAATGGGCTGGAGACGCTCCCGTTTCATTTTCAGGGCGGCCTGATTCACCACCAGTCGCGAAGAAATTTCCATGATCGCCTCAACCTCGACCAATTTATTGGCTTTCAAGGTATTGCCAGTGGAAACCAAGTCAACAATCGCATCAGCCAAACCAACCAGCGGTGCCAACTCCATAGAACCATACAACTTGATCAGATCGACATGAACCCCTTTACGGGCAAAATGTTCACGGGCGATGTGGGTATATTTGGTAGCAACGGACAAGCGTGCGCCTTGCCGTACCGCCTTGGCGTAATCAAAGCCTTCGCGCACTGCAACTGACACTCGACAGGCTGCGATCTTCAGATCAATAGGTTGATATAAACCGGCCGCACTCTGTGTACCACCAGCATGTTCAATCAGTACATCCTTGCCGGCCACACCAATATCTGCGGCACCATATTGCACATAAGTCGGCACATCCGAAGCGCGCACAATAATGACACGCACATCATCCTGATTGGTCGGCAATATCAGCTTGCGCGATTTTTCGGGATCTTCAGCAACGGTAATACCGGCCGCAGCCAGCAGCGGCAGGGTCTCATCAAAGATACGCCCTTTGGATAAAGCCAATGTAATCACATTCAGCCTTTCACCCTAAGGATATCTGCCCCTACGGCTGAGAGTTTTTTCTCCATCTGATCATAGCCACGATCAAGATGGTAAATCCGGTCAATGATAGTTTCGCCTTCCGCAATCAACCCGCCAATCACCAGGCTGGCTGAGGCTCGCAAGTCGGTCGCCATCACGGTCGCGCCGGACAGTTTGTCGACACCTTTGATAACCGCCGTATTACCTTCGATGGTGATATCGGCACCTAAACGACGCAATTCCTGTACATGCATGAAACGATTTTCAAAAATGGTTTCAGTCACCATGGAAGTCCCACGAGCAATCGTATTTAAGGCCATGAATTGTGCCTGCATATCCGTTGGAAACGCTGGATATTCTGAGGTACGAAAACTCACTGCTTTAGGACTGGTGTAATTGGCGACGATGATGGAATCATCATGTACCTCGACCAACACACCTGCTTCACGCAGTTTTTCTATCATTGCGTCCAGCGTATCGGGCAAGGTTTTATGCAATACCACACGACCACCGGCAGCGGCTACTGCACAGAGGAATGTACCTGTTTCTATCCGATCCGGCATGACATGATGGCGCGCACCATGTAACTGGTCAACACCTTGAACGGTGATCTTATGCGTTCCGGCACCTTCAATTTTGGCACCCATTTTGATGAGCAAGGCCGCCAAATCACGCACTTCTGGTTCTTGAGCGGCATTCTCAATGACGGTCTCACCGTCTGCCAGCACGGCAGCCATGAGCAAGTTTTCAGTTCCGGTCACGGTTACCATATCGGTGGTAATCCGAGCCCCTTTCAAACGGGTCGCTTTAGCGTGAATATAACCATGTTCGATGGTGATTTCGGCACCCATGGCTTGCAAACCTTTGATATGCTGATCAACAGGACGCTGACCAATTGCGCAGCCACCGGGCAGGGAAACTTTTGCTTCACCAAATCGGGCAACCATCGGCCCCAGCACTAAAATAGCCGCCCGCATGGTCTTCACCATTTCGTACGGAGCTTCCAGTTTGGTGACATGAGTGGCTGCTAACGTCACACCATCATCCTCGTCACGCTCTGCATCAACGCCCATCTGTTGGAGCAGTCGAATACAGGTAGACACATCCTTGAGACGTGGCACATTGAAGAGCTCGACAGGATCTTTGGTGAGCAAACTGGCGCAAATAATTGGCAATGCCGCATTTTTTGCACCAGAAATTGTGATTTCACCGGTAAGTGGCTTACCGCCCTTGATGACCAGTTTATCCATTAAGCGGCTTGTCCTTGCCACTCATCTGGCGTCAAAGTCTTCATTGATAAGGCATGAATTTCTGCCTTCATGCGATCACCCAGCGCCTGATAAACAATCTGATGACGGGCAATTGGGCGTTTGCCGGCAAATTCGGCACTCACAATCACCGCCTGAAAATGTTCACCATCACCTTCAACGGCAACATGCTGGCAGCTCATGCCAGTTTCAATATATTGTTTGATTTGCTCTGGGGTTGGTTTGGTATTCATGCAATTCACCTTTGGAATAATGCCGAAAGACGGCTATTTTACTGCTTCAACGCGACCTGTCGTTAATGTCGCAACTTATAGCCACTTTTTAACAATTGAATGGCTATTGCTGAAACGAGCAAAAAACTCACCAGTGTAATGAAAAAACTGGTAGTTGGAGGGAAATCTGAGGCACCGAGAAAGCCATATCGGAAGCCATCAATCATGTAAAAGAAAGGATTAAGGTGCGAAACCTGCTGCCAAAATGGCGGCAAGGAATGAATTGAGTAAAAAACGCCCGACAAAAATGTGGCGGGCATGATCAAAAAATTTTGAAAAGCAGCCAGCTGATCAAATTTTTCGGCCCAAATTCCTGCAATTACGCCTAAAGCACCCAATAAAGCTGCGCCAACCAATGCAAAGAGCAATATCCATAAGGGTGCTGCAAAACTAAGGTGCGCAAACCAGGCAGTAACCACAAAAACGCCCAGCCCCACAGCCACGCCGCGAACCACCGCCGCAAGTACATAAGCACCAAAAAATTCCCAATGTGACAAAGGCGGCAAGAGGATAAAGACCAGATTGCCGGTAATGCGTGACTGAATCAGCGATGATGAGCTATTGGCAAAGGCATTTTGCAAGACGCTCATCATCACCAAACCAGGAATCAGAAACGCACTGTAATTGACGCTACCAAAGACCTGCACACGATCTTCCAGCACATGGCCAAAGATGAGCAAGTACAACATGGCCGTCAGAATAGGCGCTGCAATGGTCTGAAAACTGACTTTCCAGAAACGCAGCAGCTCCTTGTAGAACAGGGTTTGAAAACCAATCACGCCAATACCTTTCACGCTTTCCTCTATTCGTTGTGCATGATTTGCACAAATACATCTTCAAGATCGGCGCGGTTTAATTCAATATCATCAATCAAAGCGCCAGATTCACGCAATGTCGCCAAGGTTGGCTCGACTTCCTGGAACGAATTCAAACGCAGCACCCAACGTCCCTGGGCTGCATCGGCCTCATGGCCAGGCACCTGCGCTGCCAGTAACGCAGCTGGCAAACTGGCCGACGAGCCACCCGCCAGACGCACGGTAAGTTGCGTACCCGATATGCGGTTTAGCAGATTGCGGGTTTGATCCAGCGCGACCACTTGCCCGCCCTTGAGCATGGCAATCCGATTGCACAAAGCTTCCGCCTCCTCCAGATAATGCGTGGTCAGCACTACTGTATGTCCTTCACGATTGAGTCGTGCAATAAATTGCCAGAGTGTCTGGCGCAACTCCACATCCACACCCGCAGTTGGCTCGTCGAGCACAATCACAGGAGGACGATGGACCAGTGCCTGAGCAACCAGCACACGACGCTTCATGCCGCCAGACAGTTGACGGGTATTGATATTGGCTTTATCGGCCAGCCCCAATTCGGTAATGATTTCATCGATCCAGGCGTCATTTTTTTTCAACCCAAAATAGCCCGATTGAAACTGCAGCGTTTCACGCACCGTAAAAAAAGGATCAAACACCAATTCTTGTGGTACGACCCCTAAACTGAGACGGCTTTGTCGGTAATCCTTCACCACGTCATGGCCCATGATGGAGACCGAGCCACTATTAGCACGCGTCAATCCGGCCAGAATGGAAATGAGCGTAGTTTTGCCTGCGCCATTCGGCCCAAGCAGACCAAAAAATTCGCCTGACTCAATCGTCAAAGACACATCATCGAGGGCTTGCAGAGTTTGGTAACGCTTGGAAACATGGGAAATCTGGATGGCACTCATGGCAAATTTTTATCGTCTTTCTTTGGCAACGCCGCCGAGCATTGGATTACACACCCCAGACAACTTCCTTGCCACTTTTTTCAGCCGCACGTAGCATTTCAAGAAACGGGAAAGCCCGTTGTGAAAGCTGCACGTGCTCAGATTTTTGCTGAGAGCCAGCTTCATCGTCCTGATCAGTTTTGGAATGCTCATCATCATACTGAAGCTGCTGCGCCTTTTCAGCTGCAATTGCCGCCTCTAATTTGATTCTCACTGCCGTAACCTGCTCCACTGGGATGATACCGCGTTCATCGAGTTGTCGTCCGAGCAAAGCAAAAAGTGCCTTGGCATGGTCGGGCAACATGATGACATCGGCGCTGGCTTTACTTTTGAAGACATAAATCATAGGGTACTCCAGGGGAGAATATATTCATATTGGCTTCTCAAGTGCGTTTTAATTGACTCAATTAAAATACCCCACAGAAGTATTTATCTAACGCCAAACTCTATTCAGATCTAGAATCCCTGGCCATAAGGACTTGCAGTGCCATTCTGGGTGATGTTTGTGCAAACAACACATCGCAAACTGCATCAATAATCGGCACATTGACTTGATGTTGTCTTGCTAATGTTTGGACGCTACGGGCACAACGAACACCTTCGGCCACATGCCCCAAGCCCGCCAAGATCTCGTGCAAAGACTTTTCCTGTGCCAACAGGAATCCGACCTTGCGATTACGGGAAAGATCCCCGGTTGCCGTCAATAACAAATCGCCCAAACCAGTCAGCCCCATGAATGTTTCAGCCTGACCACCCAAGGCAACACCAAGACGGGTCATTTCTTTAAGGCCACGCGTGACCAAGGCAGCACGAGCATTCAGACCCAAACCCATACCGTCGGCAATGCCTGTAGCAATGGCCAAAATGTTTTTGACTGCACCACCCAGTTCCACACCCACAATGTCGGTACTGGAATAAATACGCATCGATGGCGAATGTAGCGCAGTAATGACCCGCCGGGCAAGATCGGCACGATCAGTCGCAATCGTCAGGGCACAGGGTAAACCGTGGGCAACTTCTTGCGCAAAGCTGGGGCCAGAAAGTGCGCCAACAGCAATATCGCAATCACCGCGCACGTTGCTCAGGGCATCAGCCACAATCTGATGCGGCATCAGCAGACTATCCACCTCAATACCCTTGCACAGCCAGATAATATGAGCGGTGCATTGAGTTAAATCGGCAAGCTGATTGGCCAATGGCCGCAGACCATTCAAGGTGGTGGCCAGAATGCATAGACCGTCCTGGCCTACCGCTGCAGCGCAAGCAAAATCATCACTTAACAATAAATTATCGGGCAGGGACACATCCGGCAAATAGCGCAAATTGCGACGTGCATGGCGCATTTCAGCAATCTGTGCAGCATCGCGCGCCCACAGCGTAACCTCATGTTCCGCCAATCGAGCGGCATGGATAGCCAGCGCCGTTCCCCAGGCACCGGCTCCCAGAATACTAACCCGCATGCAGTCTTACTGCACCGAAGCCTTGCTACCGTCTGGCATCACCAGCCCGGCATTACCGTCTTGCTTGGCCTGCATTTTTTGTTGATAAAACACTTCCCAGTTCACTTCAGTCAGGTGAATGGGCGGGAAACCGGCACGCTGAATGGCATCAGCAATATTGGAGCGCAGGTAGGGGTAAACAATGTTGGGGCAGGCAATTTGAGTGATCAGTTCGATCTGATCTTCCGGGATATTGCGGATTTCAAAAATGCCCGCTTGTTTGGCTTCGACCAGAAATGCCACTTTGTCATTGACTTTAGTGGTCACTGTGCAAGTCACACAAACCTCAGCAATCCCTTCGGCAAGGTGCTCAGCGCTGGTATCGAGCGATACTTCAATTTGGGGCGCAGCCTGTTCCAGAAAAATCTGTGGCGCATTGGGCAATTCAACAGACAAATCCTTCAAGTACATGCGTTGAATTTGAAAAACTGGTTGAGCTTGTTCTGTCATGATATTTTTTTGGTTGGTAAATAAAAGGCTGCCTCAAGCAACCTGAAAACTGGCCGACTAGAACGACCAGGACTGCTAGTGTAACGAATCTTGATGAACAATCAGTGGCAATCAATCTTTTGCCAGTAACGGCAGCAAGCCACCAGTCCGATCCAGCGCCGCCAAATCATCATAGCCGCCCACATGGGTTTGTCCGATAAAAATTTGTGGAACAGTACGGCGCCCCGTTTTGGACATCATTTCATCACGCTGCACAGGATCCAGATCAATCCTGATTTTTTCGATTTGCTCCACACCCTTGGACTTCAGTAAACGTTCTGCCATCTGGCAATATGGACAAATGCCCGTGCTGTACATCGTAACCTGCGCCATACCTTGTTCCCTACCTTAATTATTTCTCAATTGGCAAACCTGCTTCACGCCAGGCATCCAGCCCACCATGTAAAGCAAAAACCTCCGTGTAGCCAGCTTTAGCAAGCAAGGCGCATGCACGTTGTGCCAACTGACCACGCTGACAAACTACAATGACAGGATTATCCTTTTTCTTGGACAACCCCGCCGCTTTCTCGGCCAATTGTGCAATTGGGATATTCTGTGATTTAAGCATTCGACCTTTACCAAACTCTTCAGCATCACGCACGTCAACCACCAATGCACTATTCTTGTTCATGAGTTGGGTAGCTTGCAATGTCGTCACACTATTGCCAGACTGGCGTTTATTCAGGCTTTGCCAAAGCAACATACCACCTGAAATGATTGCCGTAGCAATTAAAAATCCGTTATCAATTAAAAACTTCACGTTGTAAACCCAGTCAAGGAAAGCTGCCATTATAAAATAGACAATTGAATTCGTTTTTTTATCGCAACTTCTTCTTAAACCAGCTCACAAGCCATTATGTATAAACTCGTACTTATCCGCCACGGCGAATCCACCTGGAATCTCGAAAACCGCTTCACTGGCTGGGTTGATGTTGACTTAACCCCAACTGGTACAACCCAGGCCAAACAATCCGGTCAAATTCTCAAGGAAGCTGGCCTGACATTTGATATTGCCTATACGTCGGTACTCAAACGTGCTGTCAGAACCCTATGGCATGTGCTGGATGAAATGGACCTGATGTGGTTACCCGTTGTACACGACTGGCGCCTCAATGAGCGCCACTACGGTGCATTGGCAGGTCTTAACAAGGCAGAAACGGCTGCCAAGTATGGCGATGAGCAAGTACTCGTGTGGCGCCGCTCGTATGACACACCACCACCCGCACTGGAACCGACCGACGAACGCGCCTCATTCAATGACCCACGCTATGCAAGTGTTCCCAAAGCACAGATCCCGCTAACCGAATGCCTCAAAGATACCGTGGCACGTGTTGTGCCAGCCTGGAATGAGTCCATTGCCCCGGCAATCAAATCTGGCAAGCGTGTCATCATCGCAGCACATGGCAACTCCCTACGCGCTCTGATGAAATACCTCGACAATATTTCGGATGAGGACATCGTCAACCTCAACATTCCCAACGGGGCCCCTATTGTGTATGAGCTGGATGCCAACCTCAAACCCATCAAACACTATTATTTGGGTGACGCAGAAGCCGTTCAGGCTGCGTTGGCCTCGGTAGCCAATCAGGGCAAGGCCAAAGCCGCTTAATGCCACGTCATCATTTGAGCATCATCCTGGCCAAGGCATTCATTGTGAGTGCCTTGGCTTTTGGTTTAACAGTAAACGCGACCACACCATCCCAAAAAGTGGCTGCCAAACCGACTGTCGGGCGCAAATCTGCACCCGTTGTTAAAACCGTATCAGCACCAAAAAATACCAGTCCAAAAAAATCAAATACTTACCAGCCCAGTCCAGTCGTGCCACCCGCTGTGCCTGCTCAGCCGCTTCAGCCCAAAGCCCAATCGCTTGAAGAAGAGTTGGCTAACACCCAGACTGAGAGGGACAAGCTGCAAATTCTGCTCTCCGACTTAAAAAGAGAAATCGCCACAAGCCAAAACAATAAAGAAAAATTAGAAGGCATGTTGAAAGCCAGAGAAATCGAATTCAACGCCACCGAAGAACGTCTAAAAAGTATTTCTCAACGTATTCAGGCCAACCGTCAAAAGCTGGACGAAATCAACGCGCAAGCTAATAACGCTCAAAAGAATTTACTTGATCATCAAGATTTACTGAGCACGACACTATCCCAAACGTGGTATCTCGTAGCCGGTAACCACCATGTTCTAGGCGGTCGCCCAATCGCCTCTCCTGGACTGTTTTATCTTATCAACCTCTCCGGAGATCAGGCCAAGCAACTCAATGAACTGCAGAGTCAGCAAAATATTATTCAGACACAAAGAACACTCTCCGAAACCGAAAAAAAAAATCTATCTGAAGAGGCTAAACGTATCCTGGAAGCCAAGTTAAAGATTGAAAAAGAACGCATAGATACCCAACGCAACCTTGCACAAGCCAATCTTGAGCTTAAAAATAAGCAGGAAAATATCTTGCGCGCCAGCCAGGATGAAACCCGCTTGGGCAACCTGGTTGCTTTACTCAGCAAAAAAATCGAGCAACGCAATCGACTCATCGCCAAACAACAAGCTGACGAAGCGCTTCGTCGCCGACAGGAAATCGAACGTTTACAAAAACAGGCAACCGCCAATAATAAAACGCCTGTCAAAAACACCCCACCTCCAGAACCCATCCCCATTGCACCCAGCATATCCGCTCTGGGTCGGTTTTCGTTACCCGTTCAAGGCACAGTTACCCAAAAGTTTGCTGAACGCCGCATAGAGGGCGGACTTCCGTCACGTGGCTTATTCATTCGTACCAATAAAAACAGCCCGGTTCAGGCAATTGGCGATGGCAGAGTGGTTTTTTCTGGAAACCTGAAGGGTTTTGGCAACTTGATTATTATTGATCATGGCGGCCAAACTCTATCAATCTATGGCAACAACCAAGCATTGATCAAAGCGGAAGGCGCATCAATTAAAGGTGGAGAGACTATTGCCACCACCGGTATGACCGGAAATTATGGCGAAACCGGTTTATACTTTGAGCTACGTAAGGACGGACGCGCTGTAGATCCGTTGCGACAATAATATTTCTTGAATTAATTCAACTTACCCCGATCTTAATGTCGGTATATAAACGGTATCTCTAAGGCGAGTTATGAGTGGCAGGTTCAAAAATTTCGGATTGATTTCTTTAGGTGTCATTGCTGGTGTATTGGCCACCATGCAATTTTCTGCAATTGCTCAGAAGAGTGCTCAATCAACGCTACCCCTTGAAGAACTACGACAATTATCAGATGTATTTGGCCTGATAAAAAGTGATTATGTAGAACCTGTCGAAGACAAAAAACTCATTTCAGAAGCAATCTCTGGCATGGTTGCCAGCTTGGATCCCCATTCGGCCTATCTAGATAAGAAGTCCTTCAAAGAACTACGTGAATCCACACAAGGCAAATTTGTCGGCTTGGGCATTGAAGTCGGCATGGAGGACGGATTTGTCAAAGTCGTGTCTCCCATTGAAGGTTCACCGGCCTATCGTGCTGGCCTGCAGCCCAACGACCTGATCACCAAATTGGACGACACACCCGTCAAAGGCATGACGCTGGATGAGGCGGTTAAACGCATGCGCGGTGAACCAAACACCAAAATTACCATCTTGGTATTTCGCAAAGCCGAGAATCGCAGCTTCCCTGTCACAATCATTCGGGAAGAGATCAAGGTGCAGAGTGTTAAAGCCAAGATAATTGAGCCTGGTTATGGTTGGTTGAGAATTTCGCAATTTCAAGATCCAACAGTTGAAGACATGGCTCGCAAGATAGAAGAGTTATATAAACAGGACCCTAATTTAAAAGGTTTAGTATTGGACTTGAGAAATGATCCCGGTGGCGTATTACCGGGTGCCATTGGCGTTTCTGCTGCATTTCTACCTAAAGACGTTGTCGTAGTCTCAACCAACGGTCAATTACCTGATTCGAAAAGCGCTTTTCTCGCAAAACCAGAGTTCTATGCACGCCGCAATAACGAGGATCCGATCAAACGTCTTCCAGCCGCGATCAAGACCGTCCCATTAATCGTACTGGTTAATACTGGATCAGCCTCTGCATCCGAAATCGTTGCAGGCGCCTTACAAGATCACAAACGTGCCACAATTCTCGGAACCCAAACCTTTGGTAAGGGTTCTGTTCAAACTATTAGACCATTGCCGCCCAATAATGACACTGCAGTTAAATTAACAACGGCGCGCTATTACACACCCTCCGGAAAATCGATTCAGGCGAAAGGTATTACCCCCGACCTGATTGTCGAAGAAACGGCTGAAGGTGATGGGTTTAATGCATTGCGTGTGCGCGAAGCTGATCTAGATAAGCATCTAAGCAATAAAGATGGCGAGGAGCAAAAAGATCCCGCCAGAGAGGCTGCCCGCAAAAAACTTGAAGAAGAGTTAGCTGCTAAAAAAGATGCTCCAAAATTATTGGAGTTTGGCAGCAAAGAGGATTATCAGTTACTGCAAGCACTGAATTCTTTGAAAGGTCTCCCAGTCAAAGTAAGTCCACCAAAAACTGAGACAGCCAAGGTAGACAACATTGAAAACAAGCCTGCTGCTAAAAAATAAACATTTCCAAATTGTGTAAATATAAGTCAGAGGTTTCCTCTGACTTTTTTTATGGGCGCTTTATGAATGATCTACAGCTACAGCGATATTCGCGTCATATTCTTTTAGATGAAATAGGAATCGAAGGTCAGCAGTTACTTCTGAACTCACACGCCTTAATCATAGGTGCAGGAGGATTGGGCTCCCCGGTTGCCTTATACCTCGCCGCAGCAGGGGTTGGCACCATTTCCATCATCGACGATGATGATGTTGAACTTACCAATCTGCAACGACAGATCATGCATACGACCAATCAGATCGGTCAATCCAAAGTTAGCTCGGCTGCTTCGGCTTTACATGCAATTAATCCTGACATCACTATTAACGCCATCAAACAAAAAGCCGACTCAAAAAATTTGCCTCATTTATTGAGCACAGTGAACGTTGTAATTGATTGCAGTGACAATTTTGCGACGAGGCATATCGTCAATAAAGCCTGCGTTGCACTTGGGATTCCTCTCGTATCAGGCGCAGTCGTTGGATTTGATGGACAACTCAGCGTCTATTCACCCCACGCTGCCCACTCCCCCTGTTATGCCTGCCTGTTTCCAGAAGAACAACACTTTGAAGAAACCGCCTGTTCAACAATGGGGGTGTTCGCACCTTTAGTAGGAATGGTTGGTACCATTCAGGCAGCTGAGGCCATTAAATTGATGATTGGCACACAAAGCTCATTAGAGCGGCAAATACTACTCATTGAAGGTCGCACTTTAAAATTTGATCTATTGCACACCCAAATAAATATGGAATGCGCTGTATGTAAAAAAGTAAAAGCTGAATGATGATGAGTCATTCAGCCTTTACTTTAGAACTAATGATTTTTATAGACCATAAATCCTTTTATATTCTGCAGAACCAATAAATGCCCTAAGCATATTTTCTTTACTTTGCTTAGAAGCAACCCATGAGTTTAATTCACCAGCCGAAGCAACTCGTTGCAACAGTTCTTTGTAAAGTAAATCAATAAAATTGTAGGCTGGTAATACTTGCAATGAATTGGGTATATTGTAGACATTCCCACCGATACGATTCCTGTATTCAATATTAGCTTGCAAGCTTTTCTCCATTTGCACCCGGCTAACTTGCCCGGCATCCAAAGCACGAGCCCAACTATCGACCTCGCCAGTTGCTGGCTCCCGCCCAAAAAGTAATCGATACAAATTCAAAACATAATCACGTGTATTTGGCAAACCTGCTGACACTTGAGGAATAATTGGCGTGCCAGTAGCGGTTACGGCTGGCGCAGGCGTGGTTACAACCGGTGTATTGACGAGGCTTGAATTTGCCGCCGATCCAGTAAAGCGAGTTACCGCATCCATTGATGGCTTACTTCTTGTTAGGCTATACATCAAACCAAAACGGCACTCTGCATCGGAAGAGAGACCCGAATAAGGATTACCGGTGGCACACACACCAGGACGACCACGGTCAAAAAGCTCAAAAAGATCAAGTACTTCGATCTGAGAAGGATTGTTCACCACCTCGGCAAGATGCTTATTTAGTGAATTAACACATTCATTCATTAACGCGCTACCAGGCTGATTTGTAAAACCTGCACGGTATATTTCAGCACAATTAAACTCATTGACATGAACTGGTTTACCAAATGCTTTGACCAAGCCCATTGGCCCATTAGGCCCAAACCACGGGTCTGAAAACAGATTGGCATGCCCAAATGCCGGATAAATATGAAATCCAACAACATCAAAATACACACCTTTTTGCTGCATCAGCTTCAAAAAGCCAACGCTACCATCACTGGTTGCTCCAACAATTGAGCGAAGCTTTTTTCCGCTAGCACGACCAACATCACTGACCGCTCTGGACATACCACGTAAGACAGCCGCGATCGTGCTTGAACATTGAGTATTGTAACTAGCTGCATTAACAAGAGGAGCCCGCTGTCCACCGATCAACATATTTGGATAAAGGTTAGGCTCATTAAGCAACTCGAAGTCATTAACGAAATCCTTCAAACCATTAACTTGTGGATAAGTTTGGTTATAAGCTTGTGCTTCAATAGCCTGTTGATCGCCAGGGCAATATCCGTTATGAACCGATTTAGATATAGGATTAGTAACAACTGCTGTTAATGCCACGCCATTCGCCCGCATTTTGCTCGCTAAAGCAATTGTTTCTAGGGTTGGGGTGTTGTTTGGCATGAACCAAGCGTCAAATCTCAAATGACGCAGGTTTTTTGATTTCATTAGATTAGCCACTGCCTGGGTGTCCTCACCTTGTGGGTGCCAATTAACACCAAAAGTAAGAGCGGACACTGAAGTGGTAGCAAAAACCACTCCCAGAAAAACTAGAACCCTGACCAAGATCAACATAATTACCTCGAAAATTTCACAAAATGACAGTTTATTTGTAAATTGATTGTGAATGAGGATTATAAAAATCTCGTTACAAAGAACAAGTTCAGTTACAAACTAACACATCTGTTAGTTAATGCAAAATGTCACAATACATTGTTTTGCGACCTATTTGACAAGACTCATTTAAATAGATAATTAAAAACTTATTGATTTAAAAGGGTTTTTTCAGTCGTCCAAAACTGAACGAAGATAATGAGTTATAGACAAATTCAGACGTATGTAAAACATGTCGTTACAAGTAACAAGAAATTTGCTAGTTGATTACAAGTTTCAGCTGAAAACTATGGGGAACAATGGACTCATCCTCAAATGTAACAATCTCATAAGCATCTTTTTGGCTTAGTAACTCTCTAATGAGCCGATTATTCAGCCCATGTCCGGACTTGTCCGCGCGATAAGATGCCAATAATGGGTGGCCAATCATATATAAGTCACCAATTGCATCCAGAATTTTATGTTTTACAAATTCATCTTCGTAACGCAAACCATCGCTATTCAGAATTCGATACTCATCGAGTACGATGGCATTTTGTAAGCTACCGCCTCTTGCCAGTCCCATTTCCCGTAAATTTTCGACATCATTGATAAAGCCAAAAGTCCGCGCTCTGGAGACCTCTTTGATATAAGAAATATGTTCAAAGTCCACTTCAAGACTTTGTGCAGTCCTATCAACAGCCGGATGATTGAAGTTAATAGCAAAAGTAAGCTTAAAACCGTGATAAGGCTCCAATCTTGCCCATTTTTCTTGAGCACCTTTACCTTCACGGACTTCTACCGGTTTAAGTACTTTAATAAATTTCTTAGAAGCAGCCTGCTCCTCAATACCGGCGGATTGCAGTAAAAAAACAAAAGAGCTAGCGCTTCCATCCATGATGGGAATTTCTTCTGCAGTAACATCAACGTATAGATTATCTATACCCACGCCTGCACAAGCGGACATCAGATGCTCCACTGTTGAAATTTTGACACCATCTTTTTGCAGAGTCGATGCCAGCCTTGTATCGCCCACAACTTCAGCAGCAACTGGAAACTCAACTACCGGATCAATATCTATTCGGCTAAATACGATACCCGTATCAATTGGAGCCGGACGCAATATAAGGTCAACTTTTGTTCCTGAATGCAAACCTATACCGGTGGCTTTCACAATTTGTTTAATGGTGCGCTGTTTAAGCATAGGTCAAGACATTCACAATCAGGAGAAGTAATTATCCATTATAAAAAGAGTGCTCCAATTGTTCTTTTCATTAAGACCAAATTTCGAAAAACCTGGATTCACTCCCATTTAAGTGTCGATCCACAACAACAAAAACGGGCAAAATAGAGACTATTCCGCCCCAAGGGAATTTGAAAATGCAATGCTGAAAACATTGCCAATCTACCGACTTAAAGCATCAATCCGCTTGTTTACGCAAAAATGCAGGAATATCCAGGGTATCCATACCACTCTGCTGCATAGCCGCCACGTGCGAAGCTGCTTCGCGACCATTACGCCAGATTGCGGGTACATCCAGACCACTACCATAACCTTGATTGAACACATTAGTGTTACCCACCGCGACTGGCTGATTATCTGTACCGGTCCTTAACTGACGCTCTGGCTGTGGCACCAGCTGTGGCTTACGACTAGAACGGCCAAGCCCAGTTGCAACAACGGTCACACGCAGGTTGTCACCCATCGATTCATCGTAAACCGTACCAAAAATAACAGTTGCGTCTTCGGAAGCATAACTACGAATCGTATTCATGACTTCCTTGGTTTCTTTCAATTTCAATGAACGGCTCGCAGTAATATTCACCAAGACACCACGGGCATTGGAAAGATCGACACCTTCAAGCAATGGACTGGCAACAGCCTGCTCAGCGGCCAATCGTGCACGATCAATCCCGGCAACTGTTGCTGTACCCATCATGGCTTTACCTTGCTCACCCATGACAGTTTTAACGTCTTCAAAGTCAACGTTAACCAATCCATCAACATTAATAATTTCTGCAATTCCAGCTACCGCATTATGCAAAACATCATCAGCACACTTGAATGCTTCTTCCTGCTCAGCATCATCGCCCATGACTTCAAATAGCTTTTCGTTCAAGACAACAATCAACGAGTCAACATGCTCTTCAAGATGCTGAGTACCTGCTTCAGCCACACGCATGCGTTTAGTGCCTTCAAACTCAAATGGCTTGGAAACCACGCCAACAGTCAGAATACCCATTTCCTTAGCGATCTGAGCCACGATCGGTGCAGCACCTGTACCCGTACCACCACCCATACCGGCCGTAATAAAAACCATATTGGCACCACGCAATGCATCAGCAATTCTGTCGCGCGCTTCTTCGGCAAATGCACGACCAGCTTCCGGTTTGGCACCAGCACCCAAACCCGAACCACCTAATTGCAATTTGTTTTCAGCAGTTGAGCGTCCTAATGCTTGAGCATCAGTATTAGCGCAAATAAATTCAACACCTTGCACGCCACGATTCATCATATGTGCAATGGCATTGCCACCCGCCCCACCGACACCGACCACTTTAATGATAGTGCCTTTGGATTCAATTTCTTCAATCATTTCAAATTCCATTTAAAGCTCCTTGTTGTTAAATATAACGATCAGAGAAGTGACCAAAAAAAACGATCAAAACCAAAAAATCAACCTACCGGTAATCCGGTCTTCTTATTAAAAATTACCTATTAGCCAGTCTTTCATTTTCTGAAAAGTCTGCTTGAAAGATCCAGACTGTGTTGCTACCTTACGACCTCTTAATCTTTGAGTACGTGACTCCTGCAACAACCCCATCACTGTTGAATAGCGCGGATTTTTCACCACATCTGCCAAGCCACCACTATATTCAGGAACGCCAATCCGAACCGGCTTGAGGAAAATGTCTTCTGCCAGCTCGGTCATACCTGGCATCAGGCTTGAACCTCCGGTTAAAACCACACCAGAAGACAAAAGCTCTTCATAGCCTGACTCACGAACAACTTGATGTACGATGGAAAACAGTTCTTCAACCCGTGGCTCAACCACGGCTGACAAAGCTTGCCTGGACATGGTTCTTGGGCCTCTCTCACCCAAACCAGGCACTTCAATCATGTCATTTGGATCGGCCAGAACCTGTTTGCAAATACCATAACTAATCTTGATATCTTCAGCATCAGGGGTAGGTGTACGCAATGCCATTGCAATATCGTTGGTAATCTGATCACCCGCAATTGGTATCACTGCAGTATGGCGAATCGCTCCCTCCGTAAATATCGCTACATCAGTTGTGCCACCACCAATATCAATCAGCACCACCCCCAACTCTTTCTCATCCTCAGTCAATACGGCCAGACTCGATGCCAATGGCTGCAAAATCAGATCCTGCACTTCGAGACCACAGCGTCTGACACATTTGATGATGTTTTGCGCAGCAGAAACAGCACCCGTCACGATATGCACCTTAACTTCCAAGCGAATACCGCTCATACCGATTGGTTCACGCACATCCTCTTGACCGTCAATGATGAATTCCTGAGTCAGGATATGGAGCACCTGCTGGTCAGTTGGAATATTGACTGCTTTAGCAGTCTCAATAACCCGCGCAACATCGGTAGCCGTGACCTCTTTGTCTTTAATCGCCACCATGCCACTTGAATTAAAACTACGAATATGACTTCCGGCGATTCCCGTAAAGACATGACTGATTTTGCAATCCGCCATTAGCTCCGCTTCTTCAAGCGCTCGCTGGATCGACTGAACAGTCGCTTCGATGTTGACGACCACCCCTTTTTTGAGCCCTTTCGATTCATGTTGTCCCAAACCGATCACCTCAAAGCGACCATCTGCCTGCAATTCAGCCACGGCGGCAATCACCTTGGATGTACCGATATCCAGCCCGACAATCAATTCTTTATATTCTTTTGACATAGCTGCCATTCACCTTTGAGATTTCACTACCTACCATCAACCTATTTTTTTCTTGCCTTGTCATCAGAGCTGATTGAAACCCCCGAAGCCCTCAAAGCAAAACCATTGGGATAACGTAAATCAACATACTGCAACCGTCCAGGAAACATCGCCTTGACTTGTGGATATGCACGAATCAGACGACCAACCCTATCTTTCACCAGCGTGCCCGAAATTAAAGGCACGGCATTTTGCGCTTGCCCTCCATCCAGTTCACGACCAATTTCCAGCTGCAATCCGGTATCAGTTCGCATACTCCACGCATAACGTGGCGATAGTGTTACCGCAACCGGTTTCATCTGTATTGCGGATAACATCTCTTTGAGCAATTGATATTGCAGCAACACATCCTTTTCTGACCCTTGTGGTCCACCTAAATCCGGCAGCGCCCCATCCTCTTCAGCCTCCGCCTCATTGGCTGAGAAAATGTCACCCAACCTACTTAACAATTGGTTCTCATTCTTGCCATCAGTCCAGGTAGCAAATGCTTCATGCTCCAATAGATTGATCACCAGCCGGTTAGGCCACTCTCTGCGTACGCTTGCTTTACGTACCCAAGAGACAGTCTCAAAAGACTCCCGTACAGCATCAAGATCAACCGTAAAAAAATTACCTTTGATCGTCGGTAAAGTAGCCGCCCTTAATGCTGGCAAACTGACATGCCGCAACTCACCCTCAACCTTGACCAGATTTAATGAAAAGTAAGGTCTATGGGCAAACCAATACAGTCCAGCACCAAGCAAAATCAGCAACAACAATCCATAAAGGAATGTTGTCATCAGATTGAGCAAGCGGATTTCGTTAAACATAAAACGCTTAAACCACCGACTTCAAACGGGCTGAAGCCAGAATTTTTAAACATAACTGTTCGTAACTTAAACCAGCCTGACGCGCAGCCATAGGAACCAATGAGTGACCCGTCATGCCAGGCGAAGTATTTATCTCAATTAAAAATGGTTTGTTATCTGTCTGACGCAACATCAAATCGGCTCTCGCCCACCCCTCACAACCTAAAGCTTGATAAGAAGCCAATACTTCTTGTTGAATCGTTTTGGTCAAACTGTCATCTACCGGTGCCGGACATAGATAGCGAGTGTCATCTGAAAAATACTTGTTTTGGTAATCGTAGTTACCTTCAGGTGCAACAATCTCAATCAAAGGTAAGGCATGTGCCTCATCCCCACGTCCAATTACTGCACAAGTCAATTCTCGACCTTCAATCAACTCCTCAACCAAGACTTCAGGATCATGACTGGCAGCAGCCAGATAGGCTTTTTTAAGTGCGTCATAATCCTTGTTGAACACTTTGGTAATACCGATACTCGATCCTTCTCTAGCAGGTTTGACAATCAACTTTTCGCCCACCTTGGCAAAGATTTCATCAAGATCGGATTGCTGATTCATCAGATAAAAAGCTGGCGTTGACAAACCGTGGGTAAGCCAGACTCGCTTGGTCATCACCTTATCCATTGCCACCGCAGAGGCCATGACACCACTACCGGTATAAGGAATTTTCATCAGCTCCAATGCACCCTGCAAGCAACCATCCTCACCATATCGGCCATGCAATGCAATGAATACTCGATCAAATTTTTCTTGTGACAATTCAGCCAGACTACGTTGCGCAGGATCAAATCCATGCGCATCCACACCACTCGTCTGCAATGCTTTTAAAACACCTTGCCCAGACATTAAAGACACCGGTCGCTCCGCAGACAGACCGCCATAAATCACGCCAACTTTGCCGAAATCTTGAGCACTCATTTCAACAACTCCATCACTTTTGCAGGCACACCACCAATTGAACCAGCGCCCATCGTGATCACCACATCACCATCCTTTACGCTATCCAAAATCATTTCCGGCATCTGGACAATGTCCTCAACAAACACCGGTTCAACCTTACCCATCACCCGGATTGCTCTTGATAAAGACCGACCATCTGCAGCCACTATCGGCTGCTCACCTGCTGCGTATACCTCCGCTAGCAAGAGCGCATCACACGCCGAAAGCACTTTGACGAAGTCTTCAAAAACATCTCGAGTACGGGTATAACGATGCGGCTGAAAAGCCAGCATCAAACGCCGCCCAGGAAAGGCTCCTCTTGCCGCTGCCAACGTTGCGGCCATTTCCGCTGGATGGTGCCCATAATCATCCACTACGGTGAACATCGCACCATTGGGTGCCCGATGATCGCCATATCGCTGAAAGCGACGACCAACACCATGAAACTCCAACAAAGCTTTTTGAATCACGGCATCTGGTAACTCAAGCTCAGACGCAATCGCAATGGCTGCCAAGGCATTCAACACATTGTGCAAACCAGGAAGATTCAAAACAACGTCAAGCGCCCCCTCATCCAGCCCATCACGTAATACTGTGAACTTCATCTGACCATTATCCGCAACGATATTGACTGCTCTTACCTGGGCATCTGGATGCTCACCATAGGTAATGACGGGCTTGGATATGAATGGCAAAATCTCGCGAACATGCTTGTCGTCGAGGCACATGACTGCCGAGCCATAAAATGGCAAATGTTGAATGAATTCAACAAAGGCCTGCTTCAACCGAGTAAAGTCATGACCATAGGTTTCCATATGGTCGGCATCAATATTAGTGACTACCGCCATGACCGGCAGCAAATTGAGAAATGAAGCATCCGACTCATCTGCTTCGACCACAATGAACTCACCCGAACCCAGTCGGGCATTGGCACCGGCACTATTCAAACGACCACCAATCACAAACGTTGGGTCCATTCCACCTTCGGCAAGTACACTTGCCACCAGGCTAGTCGTCGTTGTTTTACCGTGAGTGCCGGCGATTGCAATACCGCGCTTGAGACGCATCAACTCAGCCAGCATCAAAGCACGCGGCACAACGGGAATTTGCTTGCTACGGGCAGCAATGACTTCCGGATTATCTGCTTTAACCGCGGTGGATACTACAATCGCGTCAGCACCCTTGATGTACTCGGCTGCATGACCTTCCATAATCGTGGCACCCTGATTTGCCAAACGCTTGGTCGCTGCATTACTCGTCAGATCGGAGCCACTCACACCAAATCCCAAATTGAGCAAAACCTCAGCGATGCCGCTCATACCGCTGCCACCGATTCCGACAAAATGGATATTCTTTACTTTATGCTTCATGTGTTTTTTCTTTAATGTTCATTTTGCAAGTGCCATACAAACCGCTGCCACCTTGTCAGCAGCATCCAGTTTGGCAAGGCCTCTGGCATTTACCGCCATACCCTTCAATTGCTCACGCGACATCAAACTAATTAAATTGGCCAGTTTTTCTGCCGTCAAATCCTTTTGTTTCATGCAGATGCCTGCACCCTGATCCACCAAAAATTGAGCATTACTGGTTTGATGATCATCCACAGCATATGGAAATGGAATAAATATCGCCGCCACACCCACTGCGGCTATTTCTGAAACTGTCATCGCCCCTGCCCGACAAATCACCAGATCTGCATTGGCATAGGCTGTTGCCATATCGTCAATGAATGGCAAAGCACGAACAGGAACTTGATGCTGTTTATATTCCTTGCGCAACTCGTCAATCAACTTGGCGCCAGCCTGATGAGTTACCTCAAACTGCAATTTGTTGAACAAGAGCCCCAATGCTGCCGGCACCACTTTATTCAAAGCTTGTGCTCCCAGGCTACCGCCTACCACCAATATCTGCAAAGGCCCTTGCCTTGCACCATAACGGCTCTCTGGCGTGGCTTGCCTGGTTAACACCTGACGGATTGGATTGCCTGTCCAGGCTGCTTTAGGCAAAGCATTAGGAAAAGCAATCAATACTTTGCTGGCAAGCTTGGCTAAAACACGATTTGCCATACCAGCAATCGAGTTTTGTTCATGCAAGACCAATGGCTTACCCATCAAACGCGCGATGATGCCGCCAGGCACTGTGACGTACCCGCCCATACCCAGCACCACATTGGGCTTAACTTTACAAAACACACCATACGTCTGCAGCAATGCTCGCAACAGATTGAATGGCAATAACAGCTTGGTCACCATACCCTTGCCACGCAAACCACCAAATCGTACGAATTCGATCGGATAGCCATGTTGTTTGGCCAACTTTGCTTCCATACCTGTTTCATTGCCCAGCCAGACAATATTCCAACCCTTGGCTTTCATGACCTCGGCAACCGCCAAAGCTGGAAAAATATGACCACCGGTACCACCGGCCATCACCAACATGGTTTTTGTTGAATTCCGTGCGTTCATATACGACCACCGCGCATAAGGACACGATTCTCATAGTCAACCCGCAACAAAATGGCCAGAGAAATGCAATTGGCCAAAATGCCGCTACCACCGTAACTCAACAAGGGTAAGGTCAAGCCCTTGGTCGGCAACAAGCCCAGATTCACTCCCATATTGATAAATGTTTGCACACCGATCCAAATACCAACACCTTTAGCCAGTAATCCAGCAAATGTCCGATCCAATGCCAAAGCCTGGCGACCAATTTCAAACGAACGACGAACCAACCAATAGAACAGCAAGATAACGATCAACACACCAACAAAACCCAACTCTTCACCAATCACCGCCAGTAAAAAGTCAGTATGTGCTTCGGGCAAATAATGCAGTTTTTCAACACTGCCGCCCAAGCCAACACCAAACCATTCACCCCGACCAAATGCAATCAGCGAGTGAGACAACTGATAACCTTTACCCAGCGCATTCTTTTCCTCCCAGACATCCAGGTAAGCAAAAATTCGCTCCCGACGCCATGGAGAAGTCCAGATCACCAGAAGAAATGTACTGGTCAGAATCACCACAATGGCAGAAAAAATCCGACCATTCACACCACCTAAAAATAAGATCCCCATGGCGATTGACACAATCACCACAAAAGCTCCCATATCAGGCTCCAACAAAAGCAGTAGCCCCACCAACGCCATGGCAGAGGCCATTGGCAAAAATCCTTTGGTGAACTTATGCATGTATTCTTGCTTGCGTACGGTATAGTCTGCTGCATAAATCACGGCAAACAACTTCATCAGTTCAGATGGCTGCAAATTAAAAACAATAAACGAAATCCAACGCTTGGCACCATTCACACCCTTGCCAATGCCTGGTACCAATACCATGATCAAGAGCACCAAAGCCGCCAGAAATAAAAATGGCGCCCATTGTTGCCAACGCTTGATTGGTACCTGAAAAGTAATCAATGCAGCAAAAAAACCAATACCAATAAACAGCGCCTGACGGATCAAAAAGTAGGTTGGCTGATAGTTGGCATATTTGGGTGAATCAGGCAGAGCAACCGATGCCGAATACACCATCACCATGCCAAATAACAATAACAGGATGACCGTCCAGACTAATGGCTCATCAAACTCCATCATTTTGGAACGGGTAGGACGTATCGAGTTGACCGATTCACGCAAACCAATTGTCGTGCTATTGTTTTGCACAGATCGCGCCAAACCACCGAGGCTGCCAAAACTCAGCTTCATAACATCACTCCCGCTTCAAGTCCGACAGACTTCACTGCCTCGACAAAGACCTCGGCACGATGTGCGTAATTTTTAAACATATCCAGACTGGCACAAGCTGGCGACAATAAAACCGCATCACCACACTTTGCCTTACCAGCCGCCAATGCAACCGCTTCTTCCAGCGTGCTGCAATCCAAAAGTTCAGCCGTACTTGATGAAAGCGCCGCTCTTATCGCTGATGCATCTTTACCAATCAGACAAACGGTGTGGGCATAACGCTGAACTGGCTCCAGTAAAGGCGCAAAGTCCTGGCCTTTGCCATCACCACCGGCAATTAACACAACCGGTTTTGCCAAACCATTGAGTGCCGCCACCGTCGCCCCTACGTTGGTACCCTTGCTGTCATCGTAGTACTCAACTTCATTAATAGTCGCCACCCACTGTACCCGATGCGGCTCCCCTTCATATTCACGCAGGCTATGTAATAGTTTGGCCATTGGCAGATCAATTGCACGACACAAGGCCAGTGCTGCAAGCGCATTGGCAGCGTTATGCAGACCACGAATCTTCAAGGCATTGGCAGGCATCAGCTTCTGTATCATGAAAGGCACTGTCTCAATCTGCTTGCCACGCTTACGGGTGGTTGGCTCTTCACTGGGTACAGCCAAGACCAGCCATTGCAAACCATTTTCCTTCAGCAAACCAAAATCATTCACGGCCAAAGGTTCATCCAAACCAAACGATATGGCACCCGGCTTGGCAAATTGCATGACCAGATCATCATCACGATTGAGCACTGGAATTGTCTGTGGGCCAAAAATATGTGACTTAGCTTGAGCATAAGCACCCATACTGCCATGCCAATCCAGGTGATCCTGAGTGATATTCAAAATTGTCGCCGCATGAGCATTCAAACTATATGTCATCTCAAGCTGAAAACTCGACAACTCCAGCACCCAGACATCTGGCAGTTCATTCGCATCCAAACAGGCCGTCAGCTTTGTCAAAGCTGCGGGACTGATATTGCCAGCCACTGCAACACGCTTACCGGCGCGCTCACACAACAATCCAGTCAGGCTGGTGGTGGTAGTCTTGCCATTGGTACCCGTTATCGCAATCACTCTCGGATCGTAAGCAGTCGCCTCTTTCAAGGCCGACAAGGCACGGGCAAACAGTTCAATTTCACCCCATACTGGAATCTGTGATTCCTGTGCTTTTAGAAGCAGCGCAGCCATCTCATTTTGCAATGGTGAAAGCCCCGGACTGACCACGACCAGATCACAATCATCCAACAAACTATTATTCAACTCACCTGCTACAAAAATAGCCTGAGGCACTGTGCCATTTAATGACTGCAATGCTGGCGGCGTTTGGCGGGTATCGGCAACTCGTACAACAGCAGCACCCTGGTGCGCCAACCATTGCGCCATGGCAAGACCCGACTCCCCCAGGCCCAAAACCAGGGTACGCGGTTGCTCAAGTTGTCCAAATACCTGATTCAACATCTTGTTCTCGGCTTAATATAATTTTTAACGCAATTTCAACGTTGAAAGACCAAACAACACCAGGATCATGGAAATGATCCAGAAGCGCACGACCACTTGTGTTTCTTTCCAACCATTCACTTCAAAATGGTGATGCAACGGTGCCATCTTGAAGATACGACGACCTTCACCATATTTCTTTTTGGTGTATTTGAAATAACTGACTTGAATCATCACGGATAGCGTTTCCACAACAAACACACCACCCATGATGAACAACACGATTTCCTGACGCACAATCACCGCAATGGTTCCCAATGCACCGCCCAGAGCCAGCGCACCCACATCACCCATAAAGACTTGTGCCGGATAAGCGTTGTACCAGAGGAAGCCAAGGCCAGCACCGGCCATCGCCGCACAAAATACCAGGAGCTCACTGGCACCGGGAATATGTGGAATCAAGAGATATTTGGCATAGCCACCATGCCCGGTCACATAAGCAAACAAGCCCAAAGCTGCACCCACCATCACCACCGGCATGATAGCCAAACCGTCCAGACCATCAGTCAGATTGACTGCGTTGCTGGTACCCACAATCACAAAATAAGTCACCGCGATAAAACCAAATACACCGAGCGGATAACTGATCGTCTTGAAGAAGGGCACGATCAAATCAGCTTTGGGCGGCAAGTCCATCGCAAAACCGCTTTGCACCCAATCAAGAAATAGCTGAATCACTTTCCAGTTATTGGTTTCAGACACACTAAAAGCCAGGTAGAGCGCTGCAATCAAGCCAATCAATGATTGCCAGAAATATTTTTCGCCGGAAGACATGCCCTTGGGATCTTTATAGACCACCTTGCGATAATCATCGACCCAGCCAACCAAGCCAAAACCGATCGTGACCCACAGCACAATCCAGATAAACCGATTGGACAAATCGGCCCAGAGCAAGGTGGAAACACCAATCGCAATCAATATCAAAACGCCACCCATAGTTGGCGTACCCGCCTTCACCAGATGGGTTTGTGGGCCATCACTGCGCACAGCCTGTCCGACTTTGAGAACGATCAGACGACGAATCACAATGGGACCAAATACCAGCCCAATACCCAACGCAGTCAGTGTCGCAAACACAGCGCGCAGCGTGATGTAATTAATGGCGCGCAGAAAACTCAATCCTGCGAATTCTTGCATCAGCCATTGTGATAAGGTCAATAACATGGAACTTGTTTCTTTTTAATCTGATTAATTCATTCACTCACAACCGAGTGATCGTCATACTGTTTTTTAAGCAACTCAACAACGCGCTCCATGCGCATAAAACGTGAGCCTTTTACCAGCAAACTGCGCGCTAGCAAAATGGATTCGCTCAAAGCCATATTCAAACTTTCAATATCAACAAAATAATGTGCCGAGTCACCAAAAGCTTCAGCAGCATATTGGGTCAATTCACCGACACAATAAAAATGTTCGATCCCTTTTGCCTTGGCATACACGCCAACCTCTTGATGGAACTGCGGACCATTTTCACCAACCTCCCCCATATCGCCCAATATCAGACAGTGAGGTGCAGGCGTTGCCACCAGCACATCAATTGCGGCGCGTACTGAATCGGGATTGGCGTTATAGGTGTCATCAATCAGAATGCGGCCATGAGCACCATGCCCAAGAACATGCCTTTGCAAACGGCCTTTGACTGGCGTAAAGGCTTCCAAGCCATTCACCACCTTATCAATCGTCACCCCCGCAGCGAGAGCACAACTTGCCGCAGCCAGCGCGTTGCGAATATTGTGCTCACCCAAGGTGTTGAGAACGACGGTTGCTTCTTGCTGACCACAATGCAGCATGAAATGACTTTGCCCGGCACTGTCATGATGCACGTCACTCGCCCACACAGTTGCCTGATTTGACAACCCGAAAGTGATCACCTGACGCTGCCCGGCCTGCTCATGCCAATACGATGTAAATTCATCGTCAGCTGGAAAAACGGCAGTACCATCAATTGGCAAAGCATGAATCACCACACCGTTTTCAGCCGCCACGGCAGCCACACTTTCCATGAACTCCTGATGTTCGCGCTGCGCATTGTTGACTAGAGCAACCGTGGGCTGAGCAATACTGGCCAGTCGAGCAATTTCACCAGGATGATTCATGCCCAGCTCGAACACGGCCAAGGCATGACCTTGACGCAGCCGAAACACCGTCAATGGCACACCAATTTCGTTATTGAGATTGCCACGCGTTGCCAGACTGGCCACTTCCCCAACCGCCTGCTGCAATATGGCAGCGATCATTTCCTTGACAGTCGTTTTACCATTGCTACCGGTGACAGCAATCACCGGGAAATCAAATTTGCGGCGCCAGAAACGGCCCAGGTCGCCCAATGCAGCCAGTGTATCGGGTACTTCAATTTGAGTGATTTTGATATCGGGTTGATAGCGTGACACCACCGCGACCTTGACGCCACGCTCAGCGACTTGCGACAAATAGTCATGCGCATCAAAACGCTCACCCAGCAGGGCAACAAACAAGGAACCCGACTCGATGCTGCGGCTATCGGTCGAAATTGTCTGCAACTCCATGGCTGCATCAGCCAGGCCATGCAGCTTGGCAACAGGCAAAGCTGCTAAAACAGCAGACAATGTCAGGTGCATGCTCAAGCAGCCCTCCCGGTTTTGACATTGCCATAACTTGCTACGCCACTAGCCGAACCACCACGGGAACGTAACGCCAGCAAAGCATGATCATGATCGGAAAAGATCCGTTTTTTACCCATCACTTCCTGATAGTTTTCATGGCCTTTGCCAGCCAGCAAAATCACATCATTGCTACTTGCATGATTGATGGCATACAAAATTGCCGCAGCTCGATCTTCCTGAGTGACCAGCACACCATGCCGTTCGGCAGGAATGCCATCCACAATGGCTTGCATGATGGCTTGCGGTACTTCACTGCGCGGATTATCGCTCGTCACCACGATCTGATCGGCCAGTCGTGCAGCAATGGCACCCATGAGCGGCCGCTTGCCCGCATCACGATCACCACCACAGCCAAATAAACACCAAAGCTTGCCTTGTCGCACAGTCACCATCGGGCGCAGACTGTTCAATACCTTTTCGAGTGCATCCGGTGTATGCGCATAATCAATCACGACCAGTGGGCGATTCGGCTCGCTTAACTGCTCCATACGACCGGCCACCGGCGTAAGCTTACCGACCATGCGAATGGCATCAGTCAAATTAAATCCGGCACAAAGCAGGCTACCAATCACCGCCAGCGTATTGCTGACGTTAAAGTCACCCACCAATTTAGTTTCCACCTCATGACTCAACAGATTACCCGCCTCATCATGAGCCTTAACCGTAAAACTCAAGCCATCCATCGAATGACGGATACGTTCCGCAAAAAGCTTTACCCTACCCCGTACTCCAGGGGAGTAATAGGCAAAACCATCATTCTCAAGTGCGTTATTATTAGGCTCTTTTGAATACCCCACAACAGTATCTAACATGCTCACCTCGGATTGAAGGATTTGATGACTCAATGGATCGTCCAAATTCAGCACTGCGGCGCGCAAACCGGGCCAGGCAAACAAAGCCCGTTTCACCTCGGCGTATTGCGCCATGCTGCTGTGATAATCAAGATGATCTTGTGTGAAGTTGGTAAAGACTGCGGTATCAAAGTGCATCCCATTGACGCGCCCCTCTTGAATGCCAATCGAGGACACTTCCATTGCACACACTTGCGCACCATGGGTTTGCAACTGCGCCAACTCGCGCTGTAACGTCACCGCATCGGGCGTTGTAAAACCGGTTTCGGTGAGCTTGCCCGACATGCCGATGCCCAACGTGCCCACCACCGCACAAGGCCGCTTGGCCTGTGTCAATGCCTGACCAAGCCATTGGCTAATCGATGTCTTACCATTGGTGCCGGTAATGCCAATGCTGTGCAACTTCGTGCTTGGATCACCGTAAAAACGAGCCGCCAGACCACCCACTTGCGCCTTGAGATTTTCAACATTCAAATTGGGCACTGTCCATGTGGCGTCCCAGACAAAGTCCTGGGCATCCCACAACACCGCGACAGCACCAGCCGTAATCGCCGCAGCAATAAAGTTACGCCCATCCACAAAGTCACCTGGATAAGCAAGAAACACATCACCCACCTTGATCTTGCGACTATCCAAAGCCAGATCAACCGCAACGGGCGCATGCACCCGCACCCATGCCAGCAAAGCTTGTGCTTGCTGCACATCGGCAGATTGATTGGCCAGCCAGTTCATCACATGCTCTCCTCAACGCCGCCTTCAACATTGACCAAGGTCTTGAAAGGTGCATCAGGTGTAATGTTGAGTGCGCGCAAGGCACCTGCCATCACTTGCGCAAATACCGGGGCAGCCACATCACCACCGAAATACTTACCATTGGATGGCTCATCAATCATCACTGCGCAAATGATGCGCGGATCACTCATCGGTGCCATGCCCACAAAAAAGCCACGATATTTATTGGAATAGCCATTACCTTCCTGCTTATGCGCTGTGCCCGTTTTGCCGCCCACGCGATAACCCACGATCTGCGCCTTGGGTGCGGTACCTTCCGGGCTGACCACCATTTCGAGCATGGCGCGCATGGCCTTGGCGGTTTCGGGCGAAATCACGCGACTCCCTGCCACGGGCCCATCCGTCTTGGTAATGGAAACCGGAATCAACTCGCCATCACGCGCAAACACGGTGTAAGCACGCGCCAGCTGAAACAGCGATACCGAAATGCCATAACCATAAGACATGGTGACCTGCTCGATGGTTTTCCAGCTTTTATAAGGCCGCAAACGTCCGGCCACCGCGCCAGGAAAACCGATTCTTGGCGCCTGTCCAAAACCCACTTCGGTAAACATTTCCCACATATCATGGGGTTCCATCTGCAAGGCAATTTTGGCCGTACCAATGTTGCTGGACTTTTGAATGACTTGTGCCACGCTCAATATGCCATGCGCATGCGAATCGGAAATCGTGGCTGTACCGATTGTCAACTTGCCGGGTGAAGTTTGAATCTGAGTGCTCGGCGTGACCTTGTGTTCATCCAGCGCGAGCGATACCGTGAATGGCTTCATGGTGGAACCCGGCTCAAAGGTGTCCGTCAATACCCGATTACGCAACTGTGCCCCATTGAGCTGACCACGTTGATTGGGGTTATAGGTTGGCAAATTGGCGAGGGCTAAAATCTCACCGGTCTTGGCGTCAAGCACAATGATGCCGCCCGCTTTGGCACGGTTTTCATCGACTGCATTCTTCAAATGCGTATAGGCCAGAAACTGAATCTTGCTATCAATCGACAAGGTCATATCCCGACCATCCTGCGGCGGCACGATATCGGTCACATCTTCCACCACATGGCCCAGCCGGTCCTTGATGACGCGACGCGCACCGGTCTTGCCTGCCAGCATGCTTTGCAACGACAGCTCCATACCTTCCTGGCCAAGGTCTTCCACATTGGTAAAACCCACCACATGAGCGACCGTTTCCCCTTCGGGGTAATAGCGCTTGTACTCTTTGCGCTGCTCAACACCATCGACATCGAGCTTGGCAATTTTATCGGCCACGGCTGGCTCGACCTGGCGTTTGAGGTAAACAAAGTTTTTGTTTTCGCTGAGCTTCTTCTTGATATCAGCCACACTCATACCAAGCAGTCGACCCAGCTCGGGCAACTTGGGGTCATTGGTTTTGACATCTTCAGGAATTACCCAAACGGCCTTGGCCGGCACACTGGAAGCCAGCACCTGACCATTGCGATCCATGATCTTGCCACGGGTTGCAGGCAACTCCAGATTACGTTGATAACGAATCTCACCCTGGCGCTGAAAGAAGCGCGTATCAATGCATTGCACGTACAGAGCACGGGCAATCAACCCCATGAAGGCAGCAAACATCAAAAACACCGCCAACTTGGAGCGCCACATTGGCAAATCGACACCCAGCAGCGGGCTATCACCAAAGCGCATACCTTTGCTGCCACCAAATTTTTCCGATATTTTCTTAGCGGGCTTATCAACCATCAGCGCGCTCCTTCAGGTTTATCGGCAATCACATCATTACCCAGCGTAATGAACTCGGTACGTCCCGTAGAAATAGGCTGCATATGCAAATCTTTGCGCGCCGTCGCCTCAATCAGGCCACTCTTGGACAAGGTACTTTGCTCAAGCTGCAAACGATTGCGCTCAATATCCAGCTGACGGGCTTGCGCTTCAATGCGCTCATGTTCAACAAACTTGGTACGCTGTTCATGATGCGCAGTGACCAGTGACAATGCACTCACCACCAGACCAATCAGCAATAGCAAATTCAGGCGGCCCATGGCTTACCCTCCTTGCTGGAAACTTTGCTGTGTGGACCGGCAGATTGCGCTGGCGCTGGCCAGATCACCTGGTTATTGGGATACCAATTGTTCAATGGTTCTGCAGTTCGCTCAGCAACGCGCATCACCGCAGACCGGCTCCTGGGATTGGCAGTCACTTCCGCGGCAGACGGCACAACCTTGCCCAGTAACTTGAGCAGAGGCTGCGGCAAATCGGCAGCCCGCACTGGGATACGCCGATCTACCTCAGGACCATGAGCATGAAATTGCATAAACCGCTTCACAAGTCGATCTTCCAGAGAATGAAAACTGATCACAACAAGCCTCGCGCCCGGTGCCAGTAACGGCAACAGGGCATTCAAAGCTATTTGCAGCTCCGCAAGCTCCCGATTGATGAAAATCCGAATAGCCTGAAACGTACGTGTGGCCGGATCCTGGCCTTTATCGCGCCATGACGTCTTGACGGCGCTTGCCACGACCTGGGCAAGTTCGCGTGTGGTTGAAAGTGGGCCCCGTGAGGCATCGTCGCGGCGAGTAACAATCGCCTTTGCAATCTGAAAAGCATGCCGTTCTTCCCCATAATCCCTGATCACCTCCCGCAAGGTTGATTCATCTACTTCTTTCAGCCACTCCGCTGCCGTCACACCCTGCGTGGTATCCATACGCATATCGAGCGGACCGTCCAGTCGAAAACTGAATCCCCGTTCCGCCACGTCAATTTGTGGCGAAGAAATACCCAAATCCATCAACACACCCGCCAGGTTTTTTGTGCCCTGCTCTTGCAGGATCTTCGCTGCCTCGGCATAACTGGCATGCACCAGACCAAATTGCGCATTACCCTGCGCACCGACTAAATTCATCCCGGCAGCAATGGCCTGCGGGTCTTTATCAAAAGCCAGCAAACGCACACCCGGATGCGCTGCCAACTGCGACAAAATCTTGCGGCTATGCCCACCACGTCCAAAAGTGGCATCCACCAACACGGTGTCAGCCACTTTTTGCTGATGAGACAAACCGGCCAGCAAAGCTTCAACCGCTTCATCCAGCAATACCGTTTTATGCAGCAAGGCCATGTCTTGCGGCGATGGAGTCAGGCTAGACATAGCCGCCTAGAAACTGAGGTTCTTGACAGAATCGGGCATCCCGCCAGCCAAGGCTGCTGCTTCCTTGGCCATATAGGTTGCCTCATCCCAAATTTCAAAGCGTGTACCCACGCCCATCAACATCACGTCACGCTCCAGACCTGCCGCCTTGCGCAACTCTGGCGAAATCAACACGCGCCCACCAGAATCGATTTCAGTATCAGAAGCACTACCCAGATAAATTCGCTTCCACCACTGCGCATCACCTTTTAAATCCATGACCTTATCGCGAAAAACCTCCCACTCCGGACGGGAAAAGAGCAACAGGCAGCCATCGGGAGACCTCGTCATAGTCACCCGACCTTCTGCCTGTATTTGAAGCACTTCGCGATGCTTGGTCGGAATCGACAACCTTCCTTTTGCATCGAGCGTCAGTGCAGAGACTCCCTGGAACACAAATTTCCCTTTATTTCCCGAATTAGGTATTTTTTTCCACAAAAAAACACTTTAACCCATAATTTCCCACTTTAGAGGAATGAAAATAGACGGTCAAGCCTTTTACCCCTTTGGAAACAAATTTTTTTAATCAGAACAAGGACTTAGCGCATCTTTTTGAAGAAAGAATTAAGTCTTTTTTCTTTAGAATCAAGAGGCTATAAATGAAAGTGAAAGCTGATTCTTGAAGTGGCTGTATTTTTCTATCAGAGGGGGAGTATCCATTGCAAGGGAAATCCAGTAATGGGCTCCGAGACTGCAAGGATACTGTGTTTTTTAACAGTAAGAATGTAAAGCAGGCCTGTAGGCCGGATTCTGTGCACTTGCCTACGCAAGCGTGATCGTCATTTCTCTGGGCCCTGGTTTGCACCAGGGCTCTAGCGCCCTACCCGCAAACGCTACGCGAGCCACGTAGTGTTTCCGAAGAAACGCGTTTGCCTATTTGGGTTTGCTCCGGGTGGAGGTTACCGTGCCAGCTATGTTACCGTAGCCGCGGTGCGCTCTTACCGCACCGTTTCACCCTTACCTGTTACCGCTGCAAGCAGCAGTTCATCGGCGGTTTATTTTCTGTGGCCCTGTTCCGCGGGTCACCCCGGGCGGCTGTTAGCCGTCACCCTGCTCAGTGGAGTCCGGACCTTCCTCGAATGGCAAAACCATCCGCGACGATCCAGCCTGCTTTACCAGATCATTATAGCGGGTTTATTCGAGCAGCTCACGCCTCGCAACACATACTCCACTCAGTAAAAAAATAAGGCCAATAAATAAGCACTTGGAAACCCATATTTATGCATATACTCCTTAAAAATTGCTTAAAACAGCACGATTCTTGTGGTGCATGGGGATCGTCGGAGTGACCGGAAAACATGCATATCGGCATAAAAATCATCATCCAGATTGGCAGACCAAAATCCCGGTACCCCCAAAATGGGCAAAGGGGTGAAATCGCGTGAGGATAAGGGTTGCAGTGCCAGCCATTGCGCTAATTGACCATCAAGAAATTGCCGCTGGGTAGATTCAGCCCAACCAAAGTAATCAGATCCAACCTGAATGCACAGCGCATGAGCGGTGATAGCTGGGTAGGGTTGCAGCAGTTTTTCAAGTAAGGCATGACCAAATAAACGCACTTGCGCAGTCTTACCAAAACACGCACGTACCCCAAACAGAGCGGCACGCCAATCCATGCTTTGCAGCGATTCAATCAAAGCCATATTACTGGTGACGAAGAAAGCGGCATTTTCGTCAAATAGGGTCGCAGCATCCCGCACTGGTCCACGCACCTGGCCGATGCCAGCCTGCGCGATTTCTTGCGCCTGCCTTGCATTGAGTGCGGCTTTGAGCGCCGGGTAATGTAACCAGATCATGGCATTGAATGCATCATGCCAATTATTGCGAGTAGGCACCTGACCCGTGGCGGCGATATGCGCCTCATAAGCCATGCCTTCGGACAGACAGCTTTGCGGCAAAAACTGAATGGGCGCGCCGTGGCTATTACATAAACCCGACACAGCGGCGTGCCGATTGAGCTGCTGATGCAGCTCCTGCGCCTCCAGTGAGTTGGCCAACGCAGCATATTCGGCCAACCAAGGTGCCTGCCAATTGGCTGGCAGATCCTGCGCAAACGGATTCAACAACACTCGCTCTTAAGCCAGTTTCCAGACCAAGGTCTCGCCACCACCCAAGGGCACAATAGTAGTTGCCGCAAAGGGTAACTCCTCTGGAGGTGTCCAGCTCTGGCGAATCAGCCTGATTTTGCCTTGATTACGCGGCAAGCCATAAAAATCTGCTCCAAAGAAGCTGGCAAACCCCTCCAGCCGATCCAATGCACCCACCGCATCAAAGGCTTGCGCATATAACTCCATGGCCGTCAGCGCGGTATAGCAACCTGCGCAGGCCGCGCCATGCTCTTTCAAACCCTTGGCATGAGGGGCACTATCTGTCCCCAAAAAAAACTTGGCATTGCCAGAGGTAGCGGCTGCTACCAATGCCTCGCGATGCACTTCACGTTTGAGCACCGGCAAACAGTAGTAATGAGGGCGTAACCCACCGGTGAAAATGGCGGTTCGGTTATAAAGCAGATGATGCGCCGTGATGGTGGCGGCAACGCGCTTATCTGCATCGCGCACATATTGCGCAGCTTCGCGGGTGGTGATGTGTTCAAAGACAATTTTTAGCTCAGGTAAATCTTTGCGCAATGGCTGCAATACACGATCAATAAAGACCGCCTCGCGATCAAAAATATCGATCTCACGATCTGTGACCTCACCATGTATCAAGAGCGGCATACCCAGCTTTTGCATTGCCTCCAGCACCGGATAGCATTTGCGTATATCGGTGACACCCGCATCTGAATTCGTCGTGGCACCCGCTGGATACAACTTGAGCGCGTGTACCAGGCTCGATTGATGGGCTCGCTCAATTTCATCTGGCGCCGTATTGTCAGTCAGGTAGAGCGTCATCAATGGCTCAAAATGGCTACCTGGCAAAGTTTTACGCAAAGCAGCCACAATCCGCTCACGATAAGCCAACGCTTGCTCAGTGGTCGTCACTGGCGGTTTTAAATTGGGCATCACAATCGCACGGCCAAACTGTGCCGCAGTATGCGCCACAACGCTCTCTAAAGCCTCCCCATCACGTAAATGCAAATGCCAGTCATCGGGCTGGGTAATTTCAAGCGTATTTATAAAAGTCATGGTGGTCAAAAGTGTGTGCACAAAACGCTATTGTAAAAGGCTTGCCAAGCTTTTAACGGGCGAATACAGTAAAGTAGCTAAAGCATCAGATTTTCGCCCACCATCAAGATCATCGTCAGTACTCATACCATGTGCCAATTGCTCGGAATGAATTGCAATACGCCAACCGACATCCTGTTTTCTTTTTCGGGTTTTTCAGAGCGTGGCGGTAGCACGGATCATCATGCCGATGGCTGGGGCATCGCTTTTTTTCAGGAAAAAGCCTGCCAGACCTTTATTGATACCCAATCTGCTGCCACCTCACCAGTCGCGGCATTGGTGAAGGCTTATCCTATCAAATCCAAAAATGTGATTGCTCACATCCGTAAAGCCACTCAAGGTGCCATTACATTAGAAAACTGTCATCCATTTATGCGCGAAGCGTGGGGGCGACACTGGATCTTTGCCCATAATGGCGACCTGAAAAACTTTGCCCCGCCTCTGGATGGTTTTTATTCACCAGTCGGTGACACTGATTCCGAAATCGCATTTTGCTACATCATGCAAAATCTGCGCGCACGTTTCGGTACCAGCGCCCCTGATTCGCCCGAGTTATTTCAGACATTGCTGGCCTATACCCGTTATATCAGGTCACATGGACCTTTTAACTTCATGCTTTCAGATGGTAGAGCCTTATTCGTGCATTGCTCTACTTCATTACATTATGTGATTCGACAATTTCCGTTCAAACAGGCGCATTTAAGTGACGCCGATCTCACTGTCGATTTTGCAGCCCTAACTACAAACCAGGATCGAGTCGCCATCATCGCAACTCAACCACTCACTGATAATGAACAATGGACTACCGTTCCACCGGGAACCATGCTGATGTTTAAAGAGGGTCAGATAGAACTACACATGATGATTAAGGATGAATCCACAGATTAAAACCTGATCAACGCTACTTGCTAAATAATCTGACAGTTTTTTCCATCAACCAATGCAGGATCATACCTTAAATCAGCAATACATCAATCATTTATCAGGGGATAAAAATAAAAAAGCCGTGCATTGCACGGCTTTTTTATTAAAGAATTAATACTCAGGCAGCGACAACTTCTTGCGCAGTCGATTGTTTTTTACGACGAGCAATCACACCGATCAGGCCCAAACCAGCCAGCATCATGGCATAAGTTTCTGGCTCAGGAACAGCCGCTGTTACATGTAAGGCATACGTACTGAACTGACCACCACTCAACCTTGCAAAATAAGTGGAACCAGCTGTGCCCACAAATGAATTTGCTATCGTTGCCTTGTTGGAATCAAATACTGTCAGCAATGGGCTCACGTATTGGCTTGCTTGACGAGGGCGACCATTAAAAAAGTCCTGAAAAGAAACACTTACATTTGAATTAGTGCCCACTGTAAAAGAAAAGAAATCTTGTGAAGCATTTGGAAAACTACCAACCGCAACCAAATCATTAATTGGCGACACCGTGCCGATGAAATCAGCTTTAGCAAATGAATTATTCGGCTCGGACTCTAAGGAAATGGTTGTCGCCGAAGCGCTAATACCAACCAACATCATCGCCACCAGAGAAAAGCTTCGTATAGTTTTGTTCAACATAGTTTGCACCTTAGAAACCCAGACATAAGTCATAAACGCCTGAAATAAACTTTAGAAATTACCGTTGAAAACATTCTTACTGAATTGCCGCGGTCGCACAATCAAAAAAATGTAACTTTACTGTCACTGAATTGCTTTTTTACGGCGTCTGGCCATTAAAGAAACCATCCCGAATCCACCAATCATCATGGCGTAGATTTCTGGCTCAGGAACTGCAGCGATACTGCCAATAGCCAGTTTATAGTCGACTGTTTTAGCAGAATAGCTGGCGATTTCAACAAAATAGGTGCCCGCATTCAGGTTTTGATAGGTCAACTGAGTATCATTAAAGAAGGTAATACCTACCTGTTGATGCTGTCCATCATATAAATGTATGTAGCTATCCTGCAAGCCATACATATTGGTTAACCAAAGATTTGATTTGCTACCCAATGAAAAAGTCATGAACTCTGGGTCACTACTATTGGTGACACCTTGCATATAGTATTGATCAAAACTAACCAGCGGACTGGCGCTGATCAAATTTGCAGTACCAAAACTATTATTCGGCTCGCTCTCCTGCAAGAAATTTAATGTCACAGCCTGTGCATTAACAGCAAAGAGTAGCGTTCCAAAAACAAGTGTCGTAATTTTTTTGATCATGATTTTCTATTAAAAATGGATTTCTCTTCAATAACGCAAGAGTTAAACCACTTTAATAGAAAATCAGCAATCAAGCCGGAATTCGGGTCTTATTTCAAAAAAGTTCACACAAACAAGCCTTAAAACCTCATTTCAAACATGATCGCCACTGACTTCAACAAGAGCAATATTCTTAATGTGTCAAAATTTTCGACAAAAACTCTCTGGCTCGAGCCGTATTTGGCGCACCGAAGAATTCCTCTGTGGGACGATCCTCAAGAATATGGCCTTGATCCATGAATACGACCCGATTGGCGACTTTGCGCGCAAAACCCATTTCGTGCGTCACACAGATCATGGTCATCCCTTCCTTGGCCAACTCCACCATGACATCAAGCACTTCATTGATCATTTCTGGATCAAGCGCCGAGGTTGGTTCATCGAACAACATGGCAATCGGATCCATGGCCAAGGCTCGCGCAATTGCCACGCGCTGTTGCTGTCCCCCTGAAAGCTGGGCAGGGTATTTGTCTGCATGGGCCTTAAGACCGACTCGCTCAAGCAGATGCAAGCCTTTTTGTACCGCAGCATCCTGACTACGACCTAATACCTGAGTTTGTGCCAAAGTCAGGTTTTCGGTAATCGATAAATGAGGAAATAATTCGAAATGCTGAAAAACCATGCCGACGCGCGAGCGCAATTTGGGCAAATCCGTCTTTTTGTCTCCGACCGAAATGCCATCAACCAGAATTTGTCCTTGCTGAAAGGGTTCCAGACCATTAATGGTTTTGATTAATGTTGATTTACCGGAACCAGAAGGACCACAAACCACAACAACATCACGTTGCTGAACCTCAAGAGAACAATCCGTCAGGACCTGGAAGCGACCGTAAAACTTGCCGACATGCTGTAGTGAAATCATCGGATTATCCTTTTACTGAATAACTTAACGAGCATGGAAGTCGATGTACAGATTACCCAATACACGGCCCCCGCAAATAACACCATCTCAACAATTCGGCCATCCCGCTCGCCTGCGCCATAGGCTGCGCCAAAAAAATCAGTCAACGCGCTCACATAAACCAAAGACGTATCCTGAAACAGAATAATGGCCTGTGTCAGCAACAAAGGTGTCATATTACGCACGGCCTGGGGCAGAATGACATGACGCAACGCCTGCCATTGATTCATCCCCAACGCCTGCGCTGCGCCAATTTGGCCGGGCGCAATACTGTGAATGCCTGCCCGAATAATTTCGGCATAGTAGGCCGATTCAAACAGAGTAAACGCGACCATGGCCGAGGCCAATCGCATATCCGTGCCATTGGGTAAACCCAGCAAAGATTCAAGCAGACGCGGCACCACCAGAAAAAACCAGAGCAGCACCATCAAGAGCGGGATGGAACGAAACAGGGTGATATAGCCTGTTGCAAACCACGATAACAGGCGTACGCCCGAGATTCGCATGGCAGCCAATGCCATGCCCCAAAGCATGCCAACCACAATCGCCACCAACGTGATTTCCAGCGTGACAATCATGCCTTGCCACATGACAGGCAAATTATCTGGAATCAGGGAAAAGTCGAATTCATACATGATGGCTCCGTTTTCTCCGATCAAGCGTTTGCCTTGCCATTACGGCCAGGTAAACGGGTTTTGGCTTCCAGCCAGTACATGCCACCCATGACGAGTAGATTGATGATGGCAAAGCTGATGGTGACAGCCAGAAACGATTCATAGGGTCGTGCCGCGTAGTCCACCAGCTGACGGCCTTGCGCAGCCAATTCGAGCAGACCGATGGTCGAGGCCACACAAGAATTTTTAAAGATATTGAGAAACTCGGAAGTCAGCGGCGGAATGATCGTGCGCAACCCGACAGGCAAAAGTACGTGCCAATAACTTTGCCAGGGCGTGAGTCCCAATGCCAGTGCCGCGCGTCCTTGACCACCGGCAATGGCCTCAATCCCCGCTCTGACCTGCTCAGTCACCCGCGCAGCAGTAAAGAGTGAAAGGCAAAGAATCGCCGCGGTAAATTGCTGCGCGACCGGCGAGGTTTGCTTATAAGCGTCGCCCCAATGCACAGGCAACAATTCTGGCAAGACAAAGTACCAAATGAATAACTGTACCAGGAGTGGAATATTACGAAACACTTCCACATAGCCAGCAGCCAAAGCATTAAGAAAACGATTTGGCCAGGTACGCGCCACGCCCAAGGCAATACCTAAAACACAAGCCAATATCCAAGAGATCAGTCCAAGTTCAACTGTGCGCAAAAACCCCTGGAGAACCCAGTCCAGATAAGTGGTTTGACTACCTTCCTGAACGGGGCTGACCAGAAACCCCCATGACCACTGATAACCATTCATGATAGTGGCTCCGTGGGTGATTATTCAAAAGCCTTGTCATTTGGACTCTGGTAGAGCTTGACCATGTCGTCACTCAATGGAAAGTTGAGATTGTTGCCACGTGGGGGCACAGGCAACTCAAACCATTTGTGATAGATCTCTTTGGCTTGGCCAGACTTCATGGCCTTGGTCAGCGCTTCATCGACAACCTTTTTAAAATCCACATCTTCCTTGCGCATCATGCAGCCATAGGCTTCATGGGACTGCGGTGCACCAACCACCGTCCAGTCATCCGGTTTTTTGGATTTACTGATTTCGCCATAAAGCAGCGCATCATCCATCATGAAGGCGACTGCCCGCCCTGTTTCCAAAGTGAGGAATGACTCGCCATGATCTTTGGCGCTGACGATGTTCATGTCCATTTTTTTGTCTTCATTGAGCTTGCGGATCAAGCGCTCTGAAGTCGTACCCGCGGTGGTCACCACATTTTTCCCGGCCAGGTCAGCAAAGTCTTTAATGCCAGAAGTTTTTTTAGTCAGCAAACGCGTGCCCACCACAAAAATGCTTGTTGAGAAAGCCACCTGCTTTTGGCGCTCAAGATTATTGGTGGTCGAGCCACATTCCAAATCCACCGAACCATTTTGCACCAGTGAAATACGATTTTGCGAATTGACCGGCAACTCCTTGACTTCCAGTTTGCTCAGTTTAAGTTTGGCCTTCACCGCTTCTACGGCGATCTGCTGCAGATCATAAGAATAACCAACAGTACGGACCCCACCCAGGTTGTATGAAAAGGGAATGGAGGACTCTCGTACCCCCAGATTGATCACACCAGTTTCCTTGATTTTTTTAAGCGTGCCGGTGAGTTCTTCAGCCTGGGCCAAAGTCAGAAAAGCAGCACTGATCAACACGGCGATTATTTTTTTCATGGCGAACCTCTCTCGTTTTTGAATGGTTATGGGTGTAACAAAAAAACCTTAGCTCATTCCTAGTGCATATGCAGATACCTTGCCTAAACAAATAGTATTTGCATACTCCATAGCAGTAAGTCCATATTTAAGTCGCTTAAGTGCATAAATAAAGGGGTTGTTTTTTTACTCCTACTCAGTATCATTTTTACTAGAAGAGGATTGTTGCCGCGCCCACATTTGGGAATAAACCCCTGCTTGATCCAGCAATTCTTGGTGCGTCCCACGCTCCACAATGCGGCCATGTTCCATGACCAGAATCTGCTGCGCATCCACAATGGTGGAAAGCCGATGCGCGATGACCAAGGTCGTTCTATCTTTGGCAATCGCTTTAAGCTGGGTTTGAATCGCTTGCTCCGAGCGTGAATCCAATGCAGAAGTAGCCTCATCAAAAATCAAAATTGCCGGATTTTTGAGAATCGTGCGTGCAATGGCCACCCGCTGTTTTTCACCACCCGATAGCTTCAACCCGCGTTCACCCACCATGCTGTTGTACCCTTCCGGCAAACTGACGATGAAATCATGAATATAAGCAGCGCGTGCGGCGGCCTCAATTTCTTCTGGGGCCGCGCCAGGTCGACCATAGGCAATATTATAAAAAATCGTATCGTTAAAGAGCACCGTATCTTGCGGCACAATGCCAATCGCCGATCGCACTGAAGTCTGAGTGATCTGCCGAATATCCTGGCCATCAATACGAACCGTGCCACTTTGGACATCATAAAAGCGAAATAGCAAACGCGCTAGTGTGGATTTACCCGCACCGCTGGTCCCCACCACAGCGGTTGTCGTCCCCGGCGCAATGACAAACGAGACATCATGCAAAATCTGCCGCTTCATGCCTGGCGCCACACCTGGTGCGGCATGCATGTCATAAGCAAAATTTACCTGATCAAATTCAATACGAGGTCCGTGCGCAACATCCAATAAACGCAATGGCAGCGCGCTGGATAAATCGACAACTTCCCGATGCACGGACAACAACTTGAACATACGCTCCAGGTCCGCCAGACTCTGTTTGATCTCACGATAAATCACCCCCAAAAAATTGAGCGGGATATACAACTGAATCATGAAGGCGTTAATCAACACCAAATCACCCAAACTCATTGACCCGTCCACCACACCGGCAGTAGCACGCCATAAAATCAAAATTAAAGCCGTCGCAATAATGACCTGCTGGCCAACATTCAGAAATGACAACGATTGCTGCGACTTGATGGCAGCCTTACGCAAATTTCTCAGGCCTTCGTCATAGCGCCGCGCCTCGTACTCTTCATTATTGAAATACTTGACAGTTTCGTAATTGAGCAATGAATCAATCGCCCTGGTATTGGCTTTGGAATCCATTTCATTCAACGTACGCCGAAAGTGCATGCGCCACTCCGTCACCGAAACCGTAAATACAATATAGGTTGCCAGCGCAATGATGGTGATGACACCAAACCAATAATCATATTTGGTCAGCAAATAGCCTAATACCAGCCCCACCTCAACAAGCGTCGGCACAATGCTATACAGCGAATAGGAAATCAGCGAAGAAATACCGCGTGTGCCCCGCTCAATATCACGCGTCATACCACCCGTTTGACGCTCCAGATGAAAGCGCAATGACAAGGCATGCAGATGGCGAAACACATTGAGGGAAATTTCCCGAACAGCAGACTCAGTCACCTTTGAAAAAAGCAGTTCGCGCAACTCCGTCAACAATGAGGTAGACAAGCGCAACAAACCATAAGCAATGAGCGTGGCAATCGGCAGGACCAGCATCGCACGAGGATGTTCAGGGGTAATCGACAAACCATCGACCAATTGTTTGAGCACCAATGGCACGCCGATATTGGCTACCTTGGCAAGTACCAAACATATCAATGCCAGCGCCACTCTCAATTTGTACTTGAGCAAATAAGGCAATAATGACCGAATGGTCTGCCAGTCATTACGTGGAAGAGATGCCACACCTGAAACGCTGGTTGGTGGCAAGGACAAGGAAGAATGACGACGCATGGATACAATCAGAATGTTTTTTTCATTCTAATCCGCATGACAGGTCTGTGCTGGCCTATGCAGATTTAACACAACAGGTGCATCATGTCCGATCAAGATAACAACGTCTCACTGCCCGCCAATAAAATGCCCGCCTTGCGCGTGATCCCCATGCCCAAGGATGCCAATCCTAACGGCGATGCATTTGGTGGCTGGATCATGTCACAAGTTGACCTGGCTGGGTCTGTCGCTGCCAGCTATGCCATTGCCGGACGATTTGCAACAGTTGCCGTTCATTCCTTCGTTTTCAAACAGCCCGTCTTTGTGGGTGATCTTTTGACGCTTTATGCCAATGTGGAAAAAATCGGCAATACCTCCATCACTATTAAAGTAGAAGTCTATGCCCAACGCTGGCACAACAAGGATGAAGTATTCAAAGTAACTGAAGCGACACTGGTTTATGTGGCACTTGACGAAGCTCGCAAGCCACGCCAGATTACCAACAAATAGATTTAGCCCATAAAAAAAGCCGGACAAGTCCGGCTTTTTTTACTGAAATGAGATCAAACCAATGCTTCAGAATCAGTCCACATTTTGGCTTTATCGGCACCATCACGCGACAACTGCATCCGATATTCAAAACGGTCCGGACGATAGTAACCACGCAAGAGCTGCACTGGCAAACCTGACTTGTCATAAGTAACGCGCAGCACATACAGCAAAGGTGCGCCTACCTGCACGTTCAAATGACGCGCCACATTCGCGTCAGCCAATTTTGCGCTAATGGTTTGTGATGCACTCGCTACTTCAATACCGTTTTCTTCAAGCAAACGCAAAGAAGCCTTTTGCTCCAATTCACGACGGCCAAAACCACGAGAAAAACGCTCTGGGACAAAAGTGGTCAGATGCGCAATGGGCAAATTACCGACGGTACGCATTCTGGTCGCCTTTTGAACTGTTGCGCCCTCAGCCAATTTCAAGGCCTCGCAGACCTCAGTCGAAGCAGTCACCAAAGCTACATCCAACACACTGACCACACAGTCAGTTGGCATCTTCATCATATCGCCAAGCAGACCATCTGCATCATGCGCATCTTTGGAGGGCTCAGCAGTTAATGGGCGATTGGCAAATGTACCCTTACCGCGACCACGAGCAATCAAGCCTTCATTCACCAGATCCTGCATTGCGCGACGAATCGTGACCCGCGACACTTTATATTGCTCGGTCAATTCCATTTCGGAAGGCAACGGTTGACTGTCATACCGGCCATCCAGAAGATTCTGGCGCAAAATCAAATAAATTTGATGATAAAGAGGCACTACCTGATTTGCTGAGACTTTTTCTTCTCGTTCCATAGCTGCTTTCATACTAAAAAATAATTCGCGACGCTCAAGTACCAGTTAAGAACACAAAAGTACTAAAATGTTCAACCATGATTCACATTAACTTGAAAGATGTCATTGTTGACAAATTAAATTGTTAAATCAACCCGATCAAAAGAAATTCACAAAAATACACTCATAACTTAACAATTGTTAACAAATGTGTGGGGATGAAGTTCTAGTTATTTTCTACTACGACATCACCCTGTTAAACTTTACAGGTAAATACGAGTTTTTTGTGAAAATTCGTCACGAAAATTCTGAATTATTTAGTAACAGTTACTAAAATAATGGCAAACGACCAAGATTTAGAAGAATTTAAGCCATTTTAATAACTAAAAATGCATTTTCAATAAATTGAAGCTATCAAGAAAATGCCTAAAAATGTCCCACCTTGTTTAGATACGTTCAATCACCCCTGCAGCCCCCATTCCAGTGCCGACACACATCGTCACCATACCGTACTTGAGATTTTTGCGCTGCAGTGCGTGTACCACTGTCGTGGCACGTATCGCACCAGTAGCACCCAGGGGATGTCCAAGTGCAATCGCTCCACCTAAGGGATTGACCCGCTCCGGGTTAAGTCCGACATCCTGAATAACTGCCAAAGACTGAGCAGCAAAAGCCTCATTTAGCTCAATCCAATCAATCTGATCCAGACTCAATCCAGTTTTTTTCAATACTTCAGGAATCGCCACAATGGGACCAATCCCCATAATTTCAGGCGGCACACCTTTAACTGCAAACCCGGCAAAACGCGCGAGCGGTGTCAGATTGAATTGCTTCAGTATTTTCTCGGATACCACCATCAAGGCAGCAGCACCATCTGACATTTGCGAGCTATTTCCAGCGGTTACCGAACCTTTCGCTGCAAAAACCGTTTTCAACTTTGCCAGACCCTCAATGCTGGTATCGGCACGCGGACCTTCATCGGTCTCCATCAACCGAGTCACTACGTCCAGTTTGCCAGTCAGAAGATTGGCAAATTGTTCTTTGATGAGAAAAGGTGAAATCTCATTTTTAAATTCACCTGATTGAATTGCCGCCAAGGCCTTTTGATGCGATGCCAGTGCAAATGCATCTTGCGCTTCCCGGGAAATTTTCCATTGCTGCGCGACCTTTTCCGCAGTCATGCCCATGCCATAAGCAATGCCAAGATTAGCTTCACTCTCAAAAACCTTGGGATTGGTCGAAGGCTTATTGCCAGTCATTGGCACATAACTCATCGACTCAACACCGCCCGCGATGACAACATCAGCCTCACCAACACGAATTCGATCGGCCGCCATCGCCAGCGCAGTTAAACCTGAAGCACACAAACGATTCACTGTCACTGCGCCGATGGTATTGGGCAAACCCGCCAACAATACTGCACTGCGTGCCACATTCCAGCCTTGTTCGGCTTCGGGGAACGCACATCCTACAAAAACATCTTCAATCAACCTAGGGTCAAGGCCAGGGACTTGTGCCACCAGCTGCTGCAATACATAAAGCAGCAGATCGTCTGGCCGAGTATTTTTAAATGCACCACGTGGGGCTTTACCAACCGGTGTTCGTGTTGCCGCAACAATATATGCGTCTTGTACTTGTTTGGTCATGATGAGTCCTTGTTGATGCAAATCAATTAATTGCGTACAGGCTTGCCGTTTTGCAGTATGCCCATAATGCGTTCCTGCGTTTTGGGGTGTTCAATCAGTTCACAAAAGGCTTCGCGCTCCAAGTCCAGAACCCATTGCTCATTGATCAAACTGTTTTCCTCAACATCACCGCCACAAACCACATGCGCAATCTTGTTGGCAATATAACGATCATGTTCCGAAATAAAACCACCTGCACTCAGGTTGAGAATTTGCGTGGCAATCGTCGCTTTGGCATTACGTCCTGCTGCGCGGAATGGACGACGCAATGGCGGGCGACTGCCCGTGTCGGCCATCGCCTTGGCCGTTTTTAAGGCAACCGACAGTAATTCATACATATTGAAAACGACGATATCACTGGTCAACAAATAACCCATGTTCTGAGCATCCAGTGCCGACTTGGAAACCGCCGCTGTTGCCGCACTCTGAAAATATGGTGTGAGGAACGGCAAGATAACACCTCCCTTTGATTCCTCAGCAGCACGACGTGCTGCATGCGTCAAGCCACCCGCCCCGGGCAACAAGCCAACACCAACTTCAACCAAGCCGATATAGCTTTCCAGCAATGCCACGCGCTTTTGACATGCCACCAACATCTCACAACCGCCCCCCACTGCCATACCACCGACGGCAGCCACGGTAGGTACATTGGCATAACGCAAAGCCATAAAAGATTGCTGCAGATGCGAAACTTCTTGCTCAATGGCCTTGGCACCACCACTCATAAACAAGGGCAACATTGACTGCAAATCAGCCCCACCACAAAAAGGTTTGCCTTGATAACTGCTTGGCGACCAGATGACCAAGCCTTTGAAATTGGCTTCAGCTTCACGGATTGCTTCAAAGATGGTTGCAGTTGACTCATGATTGATGGTATTCGCCTTGGTCTTGGGCGTGTAAATTAAAATTTCACCATCTAGTGTCCATAAGCGCACCGAATCATTTTCTTTAACCGTCTTGCCGGCCTTATCTGCAGTCAGTGCCCCCTCGCCCAACACCGGCGCACGGAAATACTGACGGTTATAAATAGGTAAATCAGAGCGGCTGACAAAAGCATTTTTGCTTGCCGAATAGGATCCGTCTGCAGCATGAACACCACCATTGTTAGCTACTGCGCCAGTAAATACCCACTCCGGTAACGGTGCTGCACATAATGCTTTACCAGCATCAATATCTTCCTTGACCCACTTGGCAATTTCCTGCCAGCCAGCCGCCTGCCAGATTTCAAATGGGCCTTCACCCCAACCAAAACCCCAGCGAATGGCAAAGTCGATTTCGCGTGCACTGTCGGCAATTTCATTCAGATGCAAAGCCACATAATGAAAGGTATTACGGAAAATCGCCCAGACAAACTGAGCTTGGGGATGACTTGATTCACGTAATAACTTGAACCGCTCTTTGGGCTCTTTTTTGAGAATACGCGCAACCAGCTCGTCAGTCTTGGCATCGGCAGCGACATAAGTAAAACTCGCCGGATCAAGCCGTAATATATCCTTGCCCACCTTCTTGAAAAAACCTGCACCAGATTTTTGACCAAGATCACCTTGCTCAACCAGTTTCTTCATGACCGCCGGGGTTGGATAGATTGGGGCAAAAGGATCATCCTTCAGATAGTTTTCCATGGTCTTGCCAACATGAATCATGGTATCCAAGCCAACGACATCGGCAGTACGGAATGTCCCGGACCGGGCACGGCCCAGTTTGGCTCCAGTGATGTCATCGACCACTTCATAAGTCAATCCATAACGCTCGGCCTCAATCATGGTCGACAAAATGGAGAACATACCCACGCGATTAGCGATAAAGTTAGGTGTATCAAGTGCCCGCACCACACCTTTGCCAAGCACTGTCGTCAAGAAGGTTTCCAGCGCATCCAAAATATCTGATCGGGTCGCAGCAGTTGGAATCAATTCCACCAGATGCATATAGCGCGGAGGATTGAAAAAATGAACACCCAAAAAACGGGCCTTCAAATCGGCATCAAATCCTTCTGACAAAGCTGTGATCGACAAACCTGAGGTATTGGTCGCAAAAATGGCATCAGTACGAATATGCGGTGCCACCTTTTTATAGAGATCATGCTTCCAATCCAGTCGCTCGGCAATCGCCTCGATAATCAGATCACATTGCGACAGCTTGTCAAGATCATCTTCGTAATTGACAGGTTCCAAAAATTGCGCATCCTCCACAATAGCCAAAGGAGCAGGATTGAGTTTTTTTAAATTTTCAATCGCCCTGATGACTACGCCATTTTTGTTGCCTTCTTTGGCTGGCAGATCAAACAACATGACTGGAACACGTGCATTCACAAGATGCCCTGCAATTTGCGCCCCCATCACACCCGCACCAAGTACGGCAACTTTTTTGACGATGAAATTTGACACAACAACCTCCACTAGAAAAATTCAGTCATAGACTGCTCAAACCATGATTGAGAAGCCAAGTCACTTAAAAAAGATCCGCATCCATCTGCATCAGATTATCGGCACCACTACGCGCCTGACGTATCAGCATGGCGGTTTCAGGCAATAAACGCGCAAAGTAAAACCGGGCAGTGGCCAACTTGGCTTGATAAAATGCATCATCAGATTGTTTTGACAAGGCAATTTTGACCATCCGCGTCCATAAATAGGCAAACATCAGATGCCCGACCACGCGCAAATAAGGTACTGCCGCTGCGCCAACTTCATCCTGATTCTTCATTGCCTTCATGGCAATTTCCATCGTCAGTTTTTCGACTTTATCAGCCAAGTCTGCCAATGGGTTGATGAACTCCTGCATGTTCTCGACCACGCCTTCAGCTTCAATCAGTTCACGCACTAATTTGCCAAACTTCTTGAGCCGCGCCCCCATATCGGACAACACTTTGCGCCCTAACAAATCCAGCGACTGAATAGTGTTGGTGCCTTCATATATCGTACAAATCCGCGCATCTCTGACCAACTGCTCCATACCCCATTCCTGAATATAACCATGACCACCAAATACCTGCAGACATTCATTCGTCACCTGGCAACCGTTATCGGTGAGAAAAGCTTTGACCACCGGGGTCAACAAGGCAACCAGATCAGCCGCATCCTTGCGCACAGTTTCATCAGGATGATTAAGCTCCTGATCGATCAACAGGGCATGAAAATAAGCAAGTGCCCGACCACCTTCGGTATACGCACGTGCTGTCAGTAACATGCGCCGCACATCAGGATGAACGATGATTGGGTCAGCAGCTAGATCTGGTGATTTTTTACCGGACAGAGAACGCGACTGCAAACGCTCTTTGGCATAGGCTGCCGCATTCTGATAGGCCACCTCGGACAAACCCAAGGGCTGAATGCCTACACCCAAACGTGCCGCATTCATCATCACAAACATGGCAGCGAGTCCACGATTAGGCTCACCCAGCAAGTAACCGGTCGCACCATCCAGATTCATTTGGCAGGTCGCATTGCCATGAATGCCCATCTTGTGCTCAATCGCGCCACAATAAATGGCATTACGATCCCCCAGTGAGCCATCTGGATGAACCATGATCTTAGGCACCACAAATAGCGATATCCCTTTACTACCTGCGGGCGCATCGGGCAGACGTGCCAACACCAAGTGAATGATGTTCTGACTCAGATCATGTTCACCACCCGAGATAAAAATCTTGCCACCAGTCAGATGAAAACTGCCATCCGTCTGTGGTTCGGCACGAGTCCGCAATAAACCCAGATCAGTACCACAATGCGCCTCTGTCAGGCACATTGTGGCTGACCACTCACCGGCAACCAGCCTGGGTAAATACAGCGCTTTCAATTCAGCAGAGCCATGCGCATGAATGCATTCATAAGCCCCATGGGTCAGCCCGGGATACATGGCCCAGGCATGACTGCCAGAACAGAGCATTTCCATGAATGGAATATTGACCGACATTGGCAAGCCTTGACCACCATATTGCGGATCACACGCCAGTGCCGGCCAGCCAGCATCGACAAACTGCTGATAAGCGGCACGGTAACCTTTAGGGGTTGTGACAGAGCGATTATCACGATCATAATGACAGCCTTCTTGATCGCCTGGCTGATTGAGCGGGAACAGCACTTCGGCGCAAAATTTGCCACCTTCTTCCAGCACAGCGTTAATCGTATCAACATCCACCTCGGCATAAGCCGGCATGGCCTGGAGTGAAGTTTGAATCTGCAATAACTCATGCAGGATAAACTGAACATCTCGAATCGGTGGGGTATAGTGCGGCATGGTGTCTCCTTGGTTGTTTTATGCCATTGCCTGATTAAGCCTTGAAGTCAAAATCGCAATTTCAAACCACTGCCTTGAGCTGCTTACCAGCGCGCCCTCTTTCCGAGCGCTTATGTTCTCGAATCAAACGCTCGAAACCTGTCTTGGCGCGCTTTTCACTACCTGCCGTCCTGAGAAAACGGGCATCATGATGCAATGCCAGAATCAAACCATACATCTCAAAGACGATTTGCTTGGGATCAGTATCGACCAGCAGATGCCCTTCTTCGACTGACAATCTGACTGCCCGTTCCAGAATACCTTGCCAGGTACTCACCATATCCACCAGCACTTCACGAATTGGCCCTGGACGGTCATCGTATTCCACCGCTCCACTGATGTAAATGCAACCACTGGCAATTTCTCTGGCACAGCGTTGCAACCATTTTTCAAACAAGGCCTCCAGGCGAGGTAGACCACGCGGTGCGGCCAGTCCGGGAAACAGGATTTCTTCCTCAAACTCACGGGTGTACTCCCTGAGTGCGGCAATCTGCAATTCCTCGCGTGAACCAAAATGAGCAAATACACCACTCTTGCTCATCTGCATACGCTCCGCCAGTACACCGATGGACAGGCCTTCTATCCCGGTTCGGCTGGCTATATCAAGCGCACACTTGAGAATGGCGGCTCTGGTCTGTTCACCCTTGCGCATGGTTAACATGTACTTAAAAAAATAAAACGAACGGTCGTTCTATTATTCACGCCTCAAGATGAAATTGCAAGCGCAGCCGATCTCAACAAATGAGCCATTAACCCGGCACCGTAGCGATCCAGCCTTCCAGTGGGTCAAACTGCTTTGGCAAACCGTAATGAAGGTCACGCTGTTGCCAGCACACAGCCGCCTGAACCGCGCAAAGCATCGCATCCAGGGCGTCACCACTGGCATCGTCCAATAATTGTTGTTGCAAGGCGGCACTGCAATTCAAGGTAATGTCGTGCGGCCGACCTTGCATCAGTGCCTGAAGAATTTGCTGACGGGCAGTAAAACGTGCTGTGGTCTGCTTGGATCGATCGTCACTCTTATAACTGGCACGGGTGATCAGCCTTGCGCTATAGCCCGGATAAGCTTCCAGCGCAATGCGTCGTGGGTCACCGTCATGCAAGCCAGGTAAATGTACGCCAGCAGCCAGCAAGCGTGGTACGCCTTCTTTCAGCATGTAGGCGACAGGCGGATTGACCCACTTCATGCTGGGACTGGCCGCTGCCGGAATATCACAGGCACGATGTGCAAACTTGTTGCCGACGGGACGCGCATGACAAAAGGCACGAAAGATGTCGCGAATCTCGGCGCGACTGAGGCCGGCATAGTACGCCATCAAGGTCGGCCAATCCAAAGGCCAACCAAGTTGAATAATCAATTCACGCGGTAATCCAAAGGGATGATCAAAACCCGCAATCCAGCTCTGCTTGTCGGCCAGCCAGGTTTCATAGTCAGCCCAGGTGACAAAGCCCTGCAATTGCTGCAAGGTCAGGACTGACTTGGTCAAGCTGGCAACAGCCAGCATGATGGGTTTGCGACGGGTGGGCGAGCTGGTCAGATCTATCCCGCACACCTGCATGATTTAACCTTGCTCAGATGACTTGCTCGAATTGAATTCACCTGTCTGCTGCTTGAGCTTGATGGCATGATGCTGCGCCTCTTGTTGCTGACGCAGTGACTTGCGTTGCTGTGCCGCCTCAAAACGTCCAGCCTCTTCGGCATTGGTTGGCTGAAACGGCGGCACCTTGGTCGCCTTGCCATCGGCATCCACAGCCACCATCGTGAAGTAGCAACTATTGGCATGGCGCACAATACGCTCGCGAATATTTTCGGTGATCACCTTGATGCCGACTTCCATCGACGTATTGCCGGTATGGTTAATGGAAGCCAGAAAAGTCACCAGTTCACCCACATGAATGGGCTGGCGAAACATCACCTGGTCTACCGACAGTGTTACCACATAGCAACCGGAGTAACGACTGGCACAGGCATAAGCGGCTTGATCCAGCAGCTTGAGAATCGTGCCACCGTGCACATTGCCCGCAAAGTTGGCCATGTCGGGCGTCATGAGCACCGTCATGGTGAGTTGATGCGAAGGGGTTTCCATGTCGAGAAAATAAAAAGCTATAGAAGTGCTCTATTTTAGGGGCGCTTTCAATAAGCTGCTGGCAACTGCCAAATTAGCTTGACGCACTATCTCTACAAAACTGGCATAAGGCACGTCGGCAATGCTGACCAGACCAAAATGCGCATTTTCGCCATCCAGTAAACGGCCGGTTGCTGGTTGATCCAGATACTGAAACCAGTGCACACCCACCATATTAGGAATCACCGCTGCCTGCTGTAAATAATGTTGATAATGCGCAGCACGTTGGGCTTCACTGCCCACATCGATCAAACCAGCCCAGAACGGGCCACGATCAGCCGAGCCAAAGTTGAATTCTCCAATCAATATCGGCTTGTCGTAATGGCTGAAGTGATCGCGTTGCCAGCCCTGCAAGTCGTTTGCATAAACATTGATACTGAGCACATCACACCATTGCGCGCAGGCCTGCATGGCTTCGGGCGTGAGCGCGGCAAAGCGACTACCCAGATAAAGGTGATTGCCGTCTTGCTGCTGCAAGGTTTGTTTGACCACGCGAAAATATTGCTCGGCATAAAACCTGGTCATGGCAGACAGATCTGCCAGGAGCGCGGCGTTATAAGGTGCGGCCAAGTGAATGGGCGCTTGCGCAGCTGACCAATCACGCACAGGTTCTTGCACCGATTGCGGCATGGCCCAGGCATCTTGCCAGGCTTGCGTCGTGGCGTAACGGGTTTGCAGCCAATGTACCAATGCCTGCTTGGCGGGACTATTGCGATCCATTAATAGTGCATTGACGACTAAAGAATAATTGGGTGCACCGGTTCCCCAGGCCAATTCATTATCTACAAAGTAACCCAGCAGACTGGGATCATCCTTGTGTCCGGCGACTGCTTTCATCACGGCAGCTCGGGTGGCATCGGCAAAACGCGGATCAAACGGATCGGGCATGGCGCCCCAATAATCAAAGCCGCTTTTGACACTGGCATACTGACCAACAATCGCAATCGGCTGTACATAAGTCAGCTGCCCGGCCTTGCGCACGGCAGTTTTAACCATATCGTGACTCCAGTTGCCAATGGTATTAAAACCCCATTGCTTGACGCGCGTCATCGTATGGCTGGCCCAGGCTTGCAGGTAATCCTTGCCATACTTGCGTTGCAGATTGGCTGTATAAAAATTGAAGTAGCGCCCATGATCAAATTGCCGTCCAGCTTGCGAAAGCATATCGGCACGACGATCATCATTGCCATAATGGCGCGCCAGTGGCGAGCTGGCATCTGGCAAATCGCTGAACATGAATTCACGGCCTGCTATATAGGTAGCGCCATCCAGCAGATCAACCGTATTGACACCGATTGAAAAAAACGGGTTGCCTTGGGGACTCACCAACCACCAGCGGCCTTGCTGTTTTTGCACACGGAAGAAACCGCTCGGTTTAAAACTGGATGCCCCCGCCAAGTTGCGCCAGCCGCCAAAATCATCAAGCTGCGACGTTGTTGCAACATCGGTACCGCTGTTTCGCAAAGGCGGGTCCACCTTAAGCAGGTCACGATCATCACGTACTTTTTCTGGCCAATCACTGCGGCTGGACTGACCGAAGCGATCAACCAACGCCTCATATGCCGGCTTATCCCATTGATAATTAGCCACCAGCAGTTCACCAAAACGCACAGCCTGTGGCACCGCCCGCCCTGCCACCACCAGATGCACCGAACTAATATGCGCAAGCTGCGTGGTATCCATTGGTGTGGCAATCAACAATGGCGCAGCAGGTAGTTCACGCACAGATAAACCCAAGGGTAATGGTCCGGCACGCATTCCCCAGCGTCGCGCATCTTGCTGATGCAGCGCCATGACCAAGCTGACTTTGGCATGAGCAGGTAGCAATGCCTGACCAACCAGTGTTTGCGGTGTTGCCTGCGCGGTCTGATTGTCATTGAGCCGCACAAACAAGGTGATCGGAAAATCATTCAAATTTTCAACAGGCAAGAGTAAGGTACTTTGAGCTGACCAATTCCAGGTAGCCAATCGATTGGCTTCACTGGCTTGCGTGGGTTGCAACACCACAGCGGGCCAGTCCGTCTTGGCATCAAACAATATTTGCGTCCAGCTACTATCGCCTGGATTACTGACCCGACTGCTCACGGCCCGACTGAGTAAGTCAGCGGAATGATCAAGGTGGGCATTGCGCAATCCGAGCTTGGTGGTGACAACGCTGGCGCCGTTCTGCGCTTGGACATGAAAAGGCCAGATACACATCGCCATGAACAGCCACGCTGCCATGCAACGCGTCAGGTTGGATTGGATATTATGGTGCATAAAAGTCTCAATGGTATGGACAAGCAAGCATACAGCACCTATCCATCAGCAAATGTAGAAGCGCTATTGTGACCGAAGCGGGTCAGCCAGTGACTGGATGGTGGCCAGACCCATCATGATTGAGACCAGCAATTGACCGACGACTTGGACAATCGGATCAACAGACAACAAACAGGCAAAAAAACGTTGACCGAACTGGCTGAAAGCCCGGTCAACGCCCACACAGAAGAAGAATTTAAGGAGTATATGTAAAAATAACTAGCTTTAGTGCTTATATATTGATTCTAATTTTTTACACCCAGGGAGTATAAAGAAAGTTAGTCGACACTTTACCCCTTATTTTTTAGCAATAATCTGATCGAACACACCGCCATCTTCAAAATGGGTTTTCTGGGCTTTGGTCCATCCCCCAAACACATCATTGATGGTGAACAGATTGACCTTGGGAAATTGGCTCGCATACTTTTTGGCAACCGTTGCATCAGAAGGACGATAGTAGTTTTGGGCGGCAATTTCCTGGCCTTGCGGGGAATACAGATACTTCACGTATTCTTCAGCCACCTTGCGGGTGCCGCGCTTGTCGACCACTTTGTCAACCACGGAGACTGGTGGCTCGGCCAGAATACTGATGGATGGCACGACCAACTCAAACTTGTCCGGACCCAGCTCCTTGATAGCGAGGAACGCTTCGTTTTCCCAAGCCAGCAAGACATCACCCTGACCGCGTTCAACAAACGTTGTGGTTGAACCGCGTGCGCCCGAATCCAGCACCGGTACATTGGCATACAGTTTGGTCACAAAGTCTTTTGCCTTGGCTTCATCCTTGCCATTTTGATTCAGTGCATAACCCCAGGCAGCCAGATAATTCCAACGCGCGCCACCGGATGTTTTCGGGTTGGGCGTAATCACGGCAATACCAGGTTTAACCAGATCACCCCAATCGCGAATATTTTTTGGATTACCCTTGCGCACCAGAAACACGATGGTGGACAGATAAGGCGAGCTATTGTTGGGCAAACGTTTTTGCCAGGCGTCAGGAATCAGTTTGGCTTTTTCGGCAATTTCATCAATATCATAAGCCAGTGCCAAGGTCACCACATCGGCTTCCAGGCCATCAATCACGGCACGCGCCTGTTTGCCCGAACCACCGTGGGAAGCATTCACCGTGACTTTTTCACCGCTATGAGACTCGGCCCAATGCTTGGCAAATGCAGTGTTGTAATCTTTATATAACTCGCGGGTTGGGTCATACGACACATTGAGCAACGTCACATCTGCCAGCGCAGCGGTACTACTGAATAACACCAGCGCTGCTGCAATCAACTTGGGGCGCAACGAAGCTGTTTTTGAAAATTTGCGGGTAAAACCAAATGTCATCATTCTCTCCATGAGTTTTATCAATAAGTGATGAAGAGAGATTAAGAAAATTCGGCCATGCTGTGAACGAATATTCACGCATGTCTTAGTACGATAAATACATAAGCAGGTTGACCAGACCTGCACAACTCAACCGCCGTTAATCGAGATAACGTTCCGGCAATTGCAAAATGGCCTGGGCATTGGAAGGGGAAAAACATTGCCTTGCCGCCTCCTGATAAGGCAGCCAGCGCCAGGCTCGATGCTCGTTGGGCGCTAAGGTGACGGCAATATCACGCGGCACACAAACACTGAAGACTCGCTCCAGATTTTCCATCACGCCTGGTGCATAACGGTGTCGCCAAGCCTCCAAAATGACATAAGTCTGACTCTGCTCCCAATCAATGAGTTCAAACTCGCTCACATCAATTCCGGTTTCCTCGGCAACTTCGCGCGCTGCTGTCACTTCCCATGGCTCGTCCAAGCTGTCTTTGCTACCCGTGACACTCTGCCAAAAACCTGGATGCTTGACGCGCTCCAATAACAACACCTCCAGCTCGGGCGAATGAATGACAACGAGGACTGATTGCGGGATTTTGTAATTCATGACAATGGTGACTGCAACTTGGGATGGGTTTCCAGATAGGCTTTACGCTCCGCAGTATAGTGCCACCAGGGCAAAGCCGGTGAGCCTTCCATGAAGCGCACAGCAGCAATCAAGGTATCGATCACACAGGGATCATGACGCGACCTCGTCAACTGACAGAGTTGCAGATAAAGCGCATAGGGATCACGCCCCACCAACTGACTCGGATTGAAAATTTCAAGTAATCGAAAATCTTTCACCATGGCCGGACCAATATTGGGAATCTGTTCAAGATGAATTGCCTGTGCTGCTGTGATTACTTTTTTCATACGCCCTCAAAATGCAAACAGGGCGCTTGCGCGCCCTGTTGACTGTACAACCATCAAATTTCGCTTAAACGATTTTTGGTTCAGCATGACGCAAACGGATATGCAGCTCACGCAATTGTTTTTCATCGACTTCGCTCGGTGCTTGAGTCAACAGACACTGGGCACGTTGGGTTTTAGGGAAGGCAATCACGTCACGAATTGATTCGGCACCAGCCATCATGGTGACAATCCGATCCAGACCAAAGGCCAAACCACCGTGGGGTGGCGCACCGTATTGCAACGCGTCGAGCAGGAAGCCAAACTTGATGCGCGCCTCTTCTTCACCAATATTGAGCGCACGGAATACCTTGCTCTGCACTTCTTCACGATGAATCCGCACTGAACCACCACCGATTTCCCAACCATTCAGGACCATATCGTAGGCCTTGGCAATGCACTTGCCCGGATCGGTAGCAAGCCAGTCTTCGTGGCCATCCTTTGGTGAGGTGAAGGGATGATGCAAGGCCACCCAGCGCTGATCTTCTTCATCATATTCAAACATCGGAAAGTCAACCACCCACAATGGTCTCCAGGCATCTTCGAGCAGACCATTGGCCTGACCAAATTCGCTATGACCAATCTTGACACGCAATGCGCCCAGCGCATCATTGACCACCTTGGCCTTGTCGGCGCCAAAGAAAATCAGGTCACCATCTTTGGCGCCGGTACGACTGATGATTTCGGCCAGGACTTCGTCACTGATGTTTTTGACGATCGGACTTTGCAGACCATCGCGACCCTTGGCTACTTCATTGACCTTGATATAAGCCAGACCCTTGGCACCATAGATCGCCACAAACTGGGTATAGGCGTCGATCTCGCTACGCGACATGCTCGCGCCCTTGGGCACATTGAGCGCAGCCACGCGGCCGTCATCCATGTCGGCGGCACTTTTGAAAACTTTAAACTCAACCGACTTCATCAACTCGGTCAGCTCGGTAAATTCGAGCTTGACGCGCAGATCAGGTTTGTCTGAACCATACTTGGCCATTGCATCGGCAAAGGTCATGCGTGGGAAGGGATTGGCCAGATCAATATCCAGTACCGTTTTAAAGATACCCTGGATCATGTGCTCCATCATGCCGGTGATATCGTCCTCGTCCATGAACGAGGTTTCAATATCAATCTGGGTGAATTCCGGTTGGCGATCAGCGCGCAGATCTTCATCACGGAAGCATTTGGTAATTTGATAATAACGATCAAAGTTGGCCACCATCAGCAATTGCTTGAACAACTGGGGTGATTGCGGCAAGGCAAAGAAATGCCCCGCGTTGACCCGTGATGGCACCAGATAATCGCGTGCACCTTCTGGCGTGGACTTGGTCAGCATCGGTGTTTCAATATCAATGAAGCCATTGGCATCCAGAAACTTGCGCACTTCCATGGCCACACGATAACGCAGGCGCATATTGTTTTGCATTTGCGGACGACGCAGATCCAGCACCCTGTGCGTCAGACGAGTTGTCTCGGACAGATTGTCGTCGTCAAGCTGGAACGGTGGCGTCACCGAGGGATTCAAGATTTCGAGTTCATGACAAAGCACTTCAATCTTGCCACTCTTGAGATTGGCGTTTTCAGTGCCAGTTGGACGATTGCGCACCACACCAACCATCTTCATACAAAACTCGTTACGCACTGACTCGGCGGTCTTGAAGACTTCGGCGCGATCAGGATCGCACACCACTTGCACCAGTCCTTCACGGTCGCGCAGATCAATAAATATGACGCCACCATGATCGCGGCGACGATGAACCCAGCCGCACAAGGTGACAGTTTGCCCAAGCAGGGCTTCGGTTGTCAGACCGCAATAGTGAGTGCGCATTGCCATGTGTTTTCTCTTATAGGTAATCTGTTGGTCTTATCTCTGATTTGCTTGAATCGGCTTGCTTGACCAGCTTATCTTTTAATTCGGGTGTACAAGCCCTCTATTTTGCCAGTAAAGCCATTGCTGCTGAAAATCTATCGCTTGCCAGGACGGGTTGGCACGTCATGTGGCATGGGTACGACCACGCCCATCGACACAATATACTTGAGCGCAGCATCCACGCTCATGGACAATTCGACCACCTCGGACTTGGGCAAAATCAGAAAAAAGCCGGAGGTGGGATTGGGCGTCGTCGGTACATAGACGCTGACAAAATCATCACCCAGATGATCGCTCACCTCGCCGCCCGGCACACCCGTTTGAAAGGCGATGGTCCAACTGCCCTTGCGCGGATATTCCACCAGCAAGGCTTTACGAAAGGCATTGCCATTGGGTGACAGCAAGGTATCGGAAACCTGCTTCACACCCGAATAGATGGAACGCACGATCGGAATACGCCCGAGTAAACCTTCCCAACCTTCTAAGAAACGCTGCCCAATGAAATTGTGAGTGAGCAGGCCAACCATCAGAATGATGGCCAGCGTCAAAATCACCCCCAATCCTGGGATGGACATACCAAACAGTTGTTCTGGCCGCCAGACGCTCGGCAACAGCAAGAGCGATTGATCCATCGTGCTGACAATCAGATTGAGCACCCACAGCGTGATGGAGAGTGGTACCAGAACCAGCAGACCGGTAATGAAATAGAGTCTCACGTTAATTGCCTTGATTCAAAAATAATCTTTAACCACTTTAGCTGCCAGTAGCCGGTGGCGTGGCGGGTGTAGCAGGTGCAGCGCCGGTACTTTCGCTACTGCCACTATCCGTACTTTTGGTACTGCCACTGCTATCACCTTCGCCACCTGATACTGACTCGGACTTGGTCGCAGCCGTACCCGCAGCGGCATTATTGGCACCACCTCGAAAATCAGTCACATACCAGCCAGAACCCTTGAGCTGAAAGCCCGCCGCAGTCACTTGCTTTTTAAAAGTGGACTGATTGCAGTGTGGGCACTCAGTCAGGGGTGGATCACTGATTTTTCGTAAAACATCTTGGGCAAATCCGCAGGCTTCGCACTTATAAGCATAAATAGGCATGATCAATTCTCTAGACAGACACAGTATGGCATTGCTGCATTGCAGTTTCTTTGCAAAGCCTTGAATTATAAATCTTTCTGCTCTGCAACAGAATGTAATGGCAAAACTGCTCCGCTGCGAGTAGAAATCAACAGAGAACCAAGCAACATACCGACCATACTGGCAAATAATCCAGCCAATTGAGGTGGCCAGAGTCCTTCCGGTGCGGTAAATTCAAGTATCAACCAGACAGTCAGTCCACCAACAATCGAAGACAATGCCCCCATGTTATTGGCGCGCCGCCAATACAATCCGCAAGTAAGCGGTACAAAGGCGGCAACCAGTGTCACTTTGTAGGCATTTTCAACCATCTTGAAAATGCTTAAATGAGAATTCAACGCAAAGATGGTGACCAGACAAGTAAAACCCAGTACGGTGATACGCATCAGACGCAATAATTTTCTATCGGTCAGGTGCGGCAACATGGGTTTAAGAATATTTTCGGTAAAAGTTACCGAAGGTGCCAGCAGAGTGGCCGAGGCGCAGCTCTTGATCGCCGACAGCAATGCGCCAAAGAACATGATTTGCGCCACCAACGGTGCCTGGGTAAGAATCAGTTGCGGCAAGATCAGCTGTGAGTCAGTACCCATCAGTGACTCAACCATTTTCGGATCAATCAAGGTCGCCGAATACGCCAGAAATAGTGGCACAAAAGCAAAAATAAAATACAGTACACCGCCCAGGATGGAAGCCCGTCCCGCAATCTGCTCATTCTTGGAAGAGGCCACCCGCTGAAAAACGTCTTGTTGCGGGATCGAACCGAGCATCATGGTCACCAATGCGGCAGCAAAAGCCAGCATCTCTTTCAAATCCAGTGAAGGCAACATACTGAATTTACCCGCTGCTGCCGCATGCTGCACCACGGCTGGCACGCCACCGACCATGCCGCTAACCGTACCGCCAATATAGAGCATGCCAATCACAATGATGATCATCTGAATAAAATCCGTCACTGCTACCGACCACATACCGCCAAAGAGCGTATAGATCAGCACACTGCCCGCGCCAATCAGCATCCCCTGTGTCTGCGTCACTGCACCACTGGAAACCACATTGAAGACTAGTCCCAAGGCCGTGATCTGCGCGGCAACCCAACCCAGATAGGAGATCACAATGCACACCGTGGTCAACGTTTCCACCGTACGACTGTAACGCTTGCGATAAAAGTCCCCAATTGTGAGCAGCTTCATCCGGTACAACGGCTTGGCAAAAAACAACCCGACCAAAATCAGGCACAGGGAAGAACCAAACGGATCGGCAACGATGCCGGAAAAACCTTCTTTGAGAAAAGTCGCAGGAATACCCAGTACGGTTTCAGAACCGAACCAGGTAGCAAACACGGTGGCGGTCACCATGTAAAAAGGCAGACTACGTCCCGCTACTGCAAAATCACCGGCGGTGTGCACCTTTTTGGCGGCCCAAAGACCAATGCCAATCGAGATAACCCAATAGGTGATGACAAAGAACAGCAGCACGATGTCGGTTTCCTGGGAGGAAAAAAAGATCAGAAATTATAGCGGCAGCTGTTGGCAAAATGCTGCTCACCAAGCCATCAATATGATGGTGATGGCCTGACAAAATAGGATGTTTAGTCCTGCAATAGCCGTGAAGCCTCTGGCTTGTCGGACATAACGTGCTGAATCAGACGGCGATGCAGGATTTCACGCTCCGCAGAAGGCAATTTGCACAACCTGGCAAAAGAGGCACTCGGAAGTTTTTTGTAAGTGCGGCGATCCTGGCGAAAACGGTTTTCACGCCAGCCCATCAGCTGCAACCATTCCCAGATGGATGGCGGGCACTCTTGAGTCACGATCAACGATACATCATTGCGAATCAGCATGGCACCTTCTTGCGGAACTTTGGAAGAAGCACCCGGCAAGGTTCGCTTGACCCGGATATTGAACAACGATCGGAGCTTGTCCTTAATTACATTAGACATCTTGTCCTGCCAGAATGGAAATGACGCAATTTTAATTAATCCAGGCCTGCTAAAAGCAGATTGAAGCTTTTAAATAACCCTGGCTCCGTGATTTTTTACATATCGTAACGTTTATTCAAGCGTGGTTTCACCTTAGTCCACAAACAGTGCAGGATGCAGATGTAACCAGACCTGCATGACAATCAGGGCCAATACAAAACCCATGACAAAATAAATCACCACAGTGAGCAGTCGATTAGTCTTGCGTTGCTCGATGAGCAATATCCGCAACAACTGGCTTTGCTCGGTTTCGGCCGGCTTGCTCAAAGCCTGATGCACCAGCCTGGGCAGCTGCGGCAAGGTTTTGCTCCAACGCGGCGCCTCCGCTTTAAAACGCTCCAGTGCACCACGCCAGCCCATCTGTTCACTCATCCAGGTCTCTAAATACGGTTTGGCGGTTTTCCATAAATCGAGATCTGGATCAAGCTGTCGACCCAGCCCCTCAATATTAAGCAGAGTTTTTTGCAGTAGCACCAGCTGTGGCTGAATTTCCACATTAAAGCGTCGGGAAGTTTGAAACAAGCGCAGCAGAACCTGGCCAAAAGAAATTTCCTTGAGTGGCCGATCAAAAATGGGCTCACAACAGGTTCTCACTGCAGCTTCCAGTTCTTCTACCCGTGTAGTTGGCGGCACCCAGCCAGATTCAATATGCGCCTCGGCGACCCGTTTGTAATCACGCCGGAAAAAAGCCAGAAAGTTTTGCGCCAGATAGTCCTTATCAAAATCGTTGAGCGTTCCGACAATACCAAAATCGAGCGCAATATAGCGACCAAATGTGGCTGGATCGATACTGACAAAAATATTGCCCGGATGCATGTCAGCATGAAAGAAACCATCACGAAATACCTGGGTGAAAAAAATTTCCACGCCATCACTGCTCAATTTACTCAAGTTGACACCGGCATCACGCAAGGCATCAATCTGCGAAATCGGAATACCATGCATGCGCTCCATGACCAGCACATTGGTCGTGCAATAGTCCCAGATCATTTCGGGAATGATCAGCAGATCGGAATTGGCAAAGTTACGCCGTAACTGGCTGGCGTTGGCCGCCTCGTGCATCAAGTCCAGTTCGTCATGCAGATATTTGTCAAATTCGGCCACCACTTCCTTGGGCTTCAAACGCTTGCCATCGGCAAACAGCTTTTCGACCAGTCCGGCCAGATCACGCATCAAGGCCAGATCTTCATCAATCACCTTGTTCATGCCCGGGCGCAGTACTTTGATAGCCACTTTGCGATGCGCATGCTTGAGATCGTTCAACACACCAAAATGCACCTGCGCAATCGAAGCACTGGCCACTGGAATGGGATTGAATTCAAGAAACAGTGCTTCAATCGACTTACCGAAAGATTTTTCAATCTGTTTGATGGCCAGCTCGGAATCAAACGGTGGCACGCGATCCTGCAGATGTGCGAGCTCGTCGGCCAGATCGGCGGGCAGCAAATCACGTCGTGTCGACAAGACCTGGCCAAACTTGACGAAGATCGGCCCTAATGACTCCAGCGCCATACGCAAGCGTTCGCCACGCGGCGCATCAAGCTTGCGACCAAAGGTAATGACTCGAACCAGCCGCTTGATGGCGGTTTGCTGAAAACCCGACAGGACCAATTCATCCAGGCCATAGCGAAAGAAAATCAGACCAATGCGGCACAAACGCAGATAACGCAGTATCAACATCATGCGCCCTGCCTTTGCTTACCAAGAGTTTGCTGCGAAGTGGCTAAAGCCTGCAAGCGTTCAATCCGTTTGTCGAGCCGATCCACGCCCTCACGCACCTGACGCACGCCCAGCAACCAGTCACTCAGCAAACTTTTTGGCGTGAGGGTGGCCTGCTCTTCAGTCAGGTATTCGCTCAAGCCATGCACAATACTACTGGCCCCCTGTTGCAGATTGCTTAAAACCTTCTGACCTGAAGTCACCACACGTCGTGCCACCGCCCCACCGACATACTGACTCAAACCCTGCTCCCAGTCTGGCCGCAGATGTTGCGCCAGATCAGCCAATGCCCGCGCCAGTTCGGCGTCACCCTCAATCCGCACGGCACGCAGCAAGGCGGCTTCCCGTTCCGCTTCAAGCAACCAGGGAAAACCCAGCAAACCCGACAGCGTGACCTGCAAGCTGACATCGGCACGCAGTTGGCCATCGGTACGATGTGTTGTAGCCTCTGACTCATTATTTTGATTGGGATCAATCAGACTGAACAGACCCGTCGCTTCGATTTTTAACCAATTTTCAGCATCATCCAGCAATGGCTGCGCTTGCAAAGCCATGGTCTTGCCAACGAAGCCTTGCAGGCGTTCCGCAGCCCAGGGTTCGGCTTGCAGCAGACGATTGGTGGCTGCCAGAAACAGTGGCCAGGAAGGCAGCCGGGGCAATGATGGATGAGTGGCGTGATTAGAGGACAAAATAACGATTATTCAATTCAAGTCGAAGAAGGGCTGATTAAGGATTCAACAATGAGTAAAAAGGTGCATCAATGAAGGTACATAAATGCCGAATCATGGTGTTTGATTCTACTGCCTGCTGACAGCAGAACAAGCTGTCAGAAACCCTCTGTCACCCTGTTGCACGCCATCACAATTGCATACCCAGTTCACGCAGACGCGCCACATCGTCAGCACTGATTGGCAGTTGCTCATCACGGGCCCGCGTCACCAGTGCCTGCCAGCGTTGCCAAACATCATCACTCGGGCCATTCAGACCTTGCCGGTGTTTGCTGGCCAGCCGCAAAATCTGTCTTTGCATGCGCTCGGCTGACCATTGTGCCGGGCTATCCACTGCAGCTTCAATTTCCAGATCCAGTACTGCATGCAACCAAACCTGCTTGGCAGGCAACACGACATCTGACTCACCGCTTTGCAATGAACTGAGCAGCTCAGCAATGATGCTGCTGCGCTCTTGTTGCAGCAGATGATGTTGCTGGTCACGCACCGCCTGTTGCGCCAAACGATATTGCTGCAACAGACTGGCTTCGCTGGCACGCGGCAGTTGCCCGAGCGCGTCCCATTGCTGGCTCAGTGCGGCCTGCTGCTGACGAATGCTGTCGCCATCCGCAGCTTGCGCCAGGGTTTGCAGGCTGGCCAATACGGCCTCAGCCTGTTGTTGATGGCGTTGTCGCTCGGCATCAGCGGCTTGCGCCTGTTCACGTCGCGCCGCAAAGACGCCATCACAGGCCGCACGAAATGCGAGCCAAAGACGCTCCTCATCGGCGCGTTGCAAAGGCAAGGCACGCGCACACTGTTGCCACTGATTTTGCATTTCCTGCACTTTACTGGCAGCTTCGCGACCAGGGATGATGTCGGTCACGGCACGAATCAGTTTTTCGCGTGCCGCAATTTCATGCTGGCGCGCGTTATCGAGCTGATTGGTCAGCCCACGCAAAGCCGTTTGGTAACGCTCCCAGACTGGCTGAAAATCGCGCCGTGGAATTCGTAACTCGGCCTTTTCATCGGTATCGCTCAATGCCTGCCAGCGTTTGCGACTGTCATTGACAAACTGGCTGAGCTGCTTGAAATCAAAACCACTGGCGCTGGTTGCCGCGCTATCGGTCGATGCAGGCACCGCCGGCTGTCCCTGCAAACCCTGCGCATAGGCCTCAATCTGTTCAATCAGGCCAATCCGCAAGGCCAGTGCAGCGGCGCGCAGCTTCCCCTGCTCATCAAAATGTTCTTTGGCGCGGGCATAGGCCGCATTGCAGGCGCTATCAAAACGCAGCCACAGTGCATCACCGGCGGGTGCGCCAGTCTTGTCCAGCGCCTTCCATTGCTGACGCAATTCGGCCACGATATGCGCCAGATCATCGGGGGGAATCGGCAAGCTGGCAATGCGTTCTGCTTCGGCTACCAGCTCATCACGTTTGCCCTGGCCAGCAAAACTCTGCCAACCTTTGAGACGCCCCAGCTCACTGCGCAACTCCTGCAGCTGCCGTTTGGTCTGCCGCGGCAAAACACTTAACCAATCCGGAGCATTGGGTACACTCAACCCCGCGGTACCGGCTTGCAGCAGTTGCCGTTGAATTTCTGCATCGACCGATTTCTTTAAACGACCTTCGGCCTGCTGGGCATCACGAATCTGGCCAGCATCCAACTGGGTCTGTATTTGCTGAACCTGCTCATGCCAGGTCTGGCCCAGCTGCTCACTGATTTGCACACTAAAACGCGACAGGCCAGCGACGACGGTCAGTGCTGGCGCGGGTTCGGCCAGCTCGACTACGCTCCCTGGCGTGGTAGGCTCAGTGGATGGACTGACTTCATTAGCGCTATCGGCAACAGACTCAACAGCCTTTTGTGCCGCCAAAGTTGCCGGCATCGCCGCTGGTATTGCTGTCACCGGGGCAGCCTTGGCTTGTTGCGCGGCCTCGGCCCGCGCGCGCTCCTGCTCTCGTGCCTGCTGCTCCGCCTGCTGACGCTGCCGCTCATGGTTCTGCCGCTCGCTGGCCAGGCGCACCTCAATCCGCTCACGAATGCTGGCAAAACGAACGCGGGTAGCATCTGTCAAACCAATCGACACCGCAATGATTTCGCGCGTTTGCAAAACCTGGCGGGCGATGATTTCCCAGCTCTTGTCGAGATCGGCCAGCTTGTTTAAAGCCAGCACTGGCGCATTGAACAACGCCTCAGCTTCGAGACAAAGTACCTGCGCTTCCTGATTCAACAATACCGATTTAGCCAGCACCCCCGACAACTCACGAGCGCGCTGCACCATACGCCGGTCACGCGCCTTGAAGGCACTGGTGACATCAATCAGCCAGGTGCGCAACGCATCCGCATCGGTCTGGGTTTTGACGGCAATTTCAAACGCCGCACCCCGTTGCGCGGCGCCCACATCTTGCATAAAGAGCAGCAAACTTTCTGGCGAACCCTCACTGGGTAAAGGTTTGGGCACCACCGGCTGCTTGCCGGCAGCACTGCCCGCAGGTGTCTTGGCCGCTGCTGTTTCAGCAGTTTTACCGTCTTTGGCTGACGCTTTATCGGTGCCCTTGAACCAGTTTTTAATGAGTTTGAGCATGTCCTGAAATGGTCCTAATTCTCTGCATTGCACAAAATATACCCCCTTAGTGTATAAAAAATAAGGGTATATATAATTTACCTAAGCAAGATGAAAATGAATTTTTATATGGGAGTATCTATTCTCTCATTATAGAAGGGCAAGCCGCGTTCAGCTGTAGTTTTTTGCGCAACTGCCGTAATCACTACCATGAAAGATCCTCACATCCTCATTCGCCAAGCCAGCCTCGAAGATCTGCACGAGATCGTGCCGCTCTTTGACGCTTACCGACAATTCTACGGACGTAGCAGCGATTGTGCTGCGGCCACGGTATTTTTGCGGGAACGCCTGTTTAAAAAGGATTCGCTGATCTTTGTCGCCCAGGACAACGCCGCCTTGCAGGCTGGCCGTCTGGTGGGTTTTGTACAGATTTATATCAGCCTGAGTTCAATTGGCCTCAAGCCTGCCTGGATTTTGAATGATTTGTACGTGTTGCCCAGCGTGCGCAGTCGCGGAGTCGGTTTTGCACTGGCCGAAGCTGCCAGCGCTCATGCGGTTGCCGAAAATATCAAGATCATGCGCGTCGTGGTGCAAAAGGACAATCCGGCAGCACGCAAGCTGTATGAAAAACTGGGTTATCAGCGTGACAACAAAAGCGATCATTACGCCTTGCATATTGGTTGACTGCAACGTCGTCAACACACAACCAGCCAGACGTTGCCCGTTACCTCATTAAAACTCATCAGTCCTTATTGGCTGGCTTGCCGCCTTCGCGCAATTTTTGCCGTTCGGCTTCGTATTGATCATAAGTGGGCCGTTTTTCCTTCTGCACCGGTCCGGTCTCGGGAATGCCATGATCGCGTCGGTATTGCTGCTGATACTGCTGATTGGTGTCATTCAAAATTTCGTAGCCCGCCTGGCTGGCACAGCCGGAAAGGCCAGCGATCAATAATAAGGCAGTCCATGCCAGGTTCTTGCGGGTTAATTTAAGACTGGGTGAGTACGTCATATTTTACTAGTCAGAATTTAAAAATGAGAATTCAATGAATCGTGTTCATCGGTCGTTGCTTTATCCTGCTTCAATCCGGCAATAATCATTCTTGATGGTCATGAATGATTACAATTTTTTCCAGAAACGATCGACTCTGGGCAACCAGTTATCCTTGATCGCTGCTGACACCAAAATCCGATCAGCCCGACCAATCAGCAATTCACGCGGCACCAGACCAAAGTAACGCGAGTCGGCGCTATTGTCACGGTTATCGCCCAGCATCAAATATTGATCCGCTGGCAATGTCACCGGATCAAAATCATCACGTGCATTGACACGCTCCAACCATTGCACGCTATGCACCACACCACCTAAATCTTCTGTCGCACGATGCGCCATCACCACTTGCCCTTGGCCATAAGGCTCTGGCATTTGGGCACCGGCCTCATAGGCTACCGGTTCACCATTGATGATCAGACGCTTGCTGCGCATTGCAATCACATCACCCGGCAAACCGATAACGCGCTTCACCAGCCGAACATGGTCGGCGGGCGAATTGAAAGTAACGACATCACCGCGCTGCGGCTCACCCAAACGCGCGACAGTCAAATGCGTCAAAGGCAGTTTGAGGTCATAAGCCAAGCGATTGATGAAAATCACATCGCCTTCCAGAATGGTCGGGCGCATGGAACCCGTTGGCACCGGATTCCAATCGGCCACAGCTGTGCGAAACAGACCCATGCACAGCAGTAAAGCGATAAAGACTCGGTTATCTTTTAAAAACTGGCGCAGCTTTTTCCACATGATTTCTCTCCTTGGCAAACTGTGTATTCGGACAAAGTCTCAGCGAAATTGGTTCAAACGATATTCATTCAAATCACATCGGTTCAAACCGGCTTGAGTTTGAACATACCCTTGCCCGGCTTGTCGTTGTTGCCACCACTGCTTGCGGCAGTACCTTGTCCAAAGGACAGCATGCGCTGCAACGCCGCCACATATTCCTGCAAGGCATTTCGACCAGTTTCGGTCAGCATGAACACCGTTTGCGGGCGACCAATGCCGGACTCTTCGCTGCTTTCCTTGCGCACTTCCACATAGTCCACGGCAATCAGCTTTTTGATATGCGAATCCAGATTGCCATCAGACACAGCCAACTCACGCTTGAGTTCTGAAAAGGTTGCCTCGCCCGAACCTGCCAGGTAGGCGGCAATTTGCGTGCGCAGTGGTTGGTGCAAAGTAGGATCAAGCGTTTCCATAACGATTGCTCTAAAAAATAATGACATTCATCTGGAGAGGCAATCATCTCACCACAAAGTTGAGTGATGATGATTGCCCTGCCAGTCCTATTTGAGATTGAACTCTGCAGCCAGGCTACCCTTGCTGACTGAATCAAAAGTACGGCCATCGGGCCCATAGCCGGGCAGTGTGATCACAAACTTGCTGTCCAATATTTTTTTGCTGAAATCCCAATGCTTGCCATCAAAACTGGCCATATCCTGATAAACATAAAAATCACGTTTCAGTTTAGGCAAGAGCTGAGCTTGGGTTGGCTCAGTCAGTAAAGTACCGGTAACACTCGCATTGACGGGCAAGGGCGTACCCGCAGGATAGAGCAGCACATAATCGGGCACCTGCGCTGTTTCGCCATAACGCACCACCGGCTTGCTGCTCAGCGTGGCATCATTGAGGGGTGCCATACCGGCACAGCCAGCCAGCGTACCGGCAAGCATTAAAGTGAATAAGTGAGTCGTGGTCAACATGATAGCTCCTAGGTTAATAACCATTTGCTAGAGCGGCCGCAATGCATATGGGGGTTAAAAAATCAAAATTCAAATAAATATGTAGCTGATGAAATACTCAATTGGGTCGAATATCAGCATCCATACGCGCCTTGATGACTGGGCCGCCTTCCGGCGTTAATTCGCCACGAATCCAGGGAATATGCAGGGTGGCACTACCCAATACCGGATGCCAGCCCTGACCATCCAGCCGGAACTCTCCCGTTGGTTTGCCATCGAACAACATGAAGGTCATCGGCCTGGCCAGCTTGAAGCGCAAAGACTGCGCCCCGTTTTCAAAAAGATTGCCTGAGAGCATGAAATCGATTGGCACCTCGCTGCCCGCAGGCAGTTGCACGCTGTAAAACCCCTGCCAGACAATATGATTGTTCGCCTCAGCCTGTCTGGCCTGAAACTGTTCCAATGTGAGCGCAATCGCATCTGCATGAGCATCTTTTTGTCCTAGAAGATGCATGGCCCAAGGCAAGGCCAAGACTGCGAGTAGCCAGCCGAGCATTTGCAACAAGCGCTGCCAGGCATGCGTCTGCATACCTTTATCAGGCATGAAGGCCAACAGCGGTAAACCCATTCCAAAGATTGAAGCTGCGACCCATTTGGTATCACGATAAGGCAACCCCATGACAATGGTGGCGACCGCCATGACGATCATCAACACACCACACCACTCCAGCAATTCATCCGAAAACAGACCATGAATGTACAGACCCATACCCAGCGCAATCACCCAGACTGCATTAACGATCAAATTACCGCCAAAGAAAAACGCCGAGAAGGTAAATAGCGTGGCCATGCCAATCAAGAGCCACCAGACCTTGATGATTTGCCGATGCACAAACGACCAGATTTCATCACGCTCACGTTTGACCTTGCGGGTCAGATGCCAATCGGCAAACCCAATCGCACCCAAACTCGTCAGCAATAAAAGCAGCCAGGCAAAAGCGCGTTGATGCAGATCTGGAAATTGCTCATTGGTGAGAATATGTTCACTGCTCGCCATCAAGCCACCAGAGGCCAGGCCCCACAAAATCAGGCTATGGCGCTCCATGCGCAAATTACGCTGCCCCGAAGCCAGCATGGCGTGAATGGCATTGAGCTGTTGAGAAGCAAGCTGATTCATGATGGATCAAATAGCCAATAATTAAAAATTAAACAGAATATCCAGGCAAAAACTGCATGAATGCACGTCAGCAAAATCGCCAGCACCAATCAGGCAATATCAGCTTGAGAATAAAGTGACACAACTTTCAATAGCAAATCACACCAATCACTCTGTAAAACAAAGTTTATTACTCTGCAAAACAAAGTGTCAAGTGTTTTTACCAAAATGGTTGGTTACGGCGATGACCGATCGCCCTTGATTTGCCGGCTGGATGATAAATAACCCCGTATTTAACATGCGTCGGCCAGCTCAACATGGGTTCATTGCGGACAGTTGGTCGTGATAAAGCCGACCCTTGAGCCGGGATCGCCAGTACTGATGATTGGTTGCACTTGACTACGCACACAATAAGTCGCCCCACCAGCATGCACGCGCGTCATCACCGCGCCATTGGCCAGCGGCACTTCTTCCAGCCGCGTGATGGCCAGTCCGGCATCGGCAAACGCCTTTTCAAGACGATTCATGTTATGCGCCTGACCAAGTAAATCATTGAGTCGCTTGGGTTGGGACTCGCGCAACCTGCGATCCACACTGGCCGCGCTGGCACGAGCTTGCTGGATTAAATCGGAGCCGTTTACGATGCCACTTGGCAAAGCCGATGATTCATCGGATTGCATGATTTTGCGATTGCCAACTGCGCTGCCAGATAAAGTATTGGCAACCGATTCTGTTGGTGGCTTGGCGATGGCCTGCCCGGTTGATTGCGTTGCCAGGGATTGGATGGTCTGGCTTGAGCGCGGTATTTGAAATGGCTGTGCTGGCTTTTTGGCAGACTTATCAGCATCCAGGCCATTGACTAATGCCCGCGCATGCCGATCGGCCGTATCAGGCCCGGACTCTGGTTTTGGTACACCGGAAAGATTCAGCATACGCACTTGGATTGCCTTTTGCATACCAGCGTATGGCCTGACAGGCTTCCAGGCAACTTGCTGAAACAAGAATCCAATCAATCCATGCATGGACAACACAGCAAGCGATACCAGGATGGCTCGCTTGAAAGGCCAATAATTAAAATCCAATGTTACGCCCAGCACCGCATCATCCCGTTCATTTAAGCCAACACCTCAACCACTCATACAGCATGGTCAAACAAGATATTTGAAGACGGATAGCTTACTCTGAAATACAGAGCAATGGCAATGATGGGCCGTTAATGTGAGTGCTATAGGCGCTGATAGCCTATGCCCGTTAAGGATGGGCGATGCTTGGCGGCAGTAAAACGAAATACAAAAGTGGCGAGCCGACCATTCAACCAATCACTCGCCACTTGCCAAACCTTAATCAACCGTCAAACCGACGGGTGCTTCTGCGACCAGTGCCGCCCATTCCTCATCAGTAAACAGGCGTGAACGGGTAATGAAACCGCGGCCATCCGGTGCAGTCAAGGAAAAGGTTTCGTTGCCGCCAAAGTGCAGGTCAATGATCAATTGCGTGTGTTTCCAGTATTCGTACTGAGACTCGGTAATGTAGAACGGCACGCCAGCAATATCACCAAGCATGATGTCATTGGGGCCAATCAGAAATTCTTTGGTGGTGAAGCACATCGGCGTGCTGCCATCGCAGCAGCCGCCCGATTGGTGAAACAGCAGATCGCCTTCGCGGGCTTTGAGTTCTTTGACTGCGTTAATACAGTCTTCAGTGGCTATCACGCGCTGTACCATTTTTATCTCCTCGTTTTTCAATCCATGTTGATTTGATCACCTTGGCAAACCCTTGGCAGATCCTGCGTAGATCATTACGCGCCGTCATCAGGCCGGGTTTGCTCAACGCCATGTGCCAATCATAGATCAAGCACGTAAAATCTGTTTACCAACAGTCCAGTATTATTATCCAATCATCCAAATCACCTGATTACAAGCCACCACGGCTGCTAACCCATTTTGCCATCATGACTTTGCACACCTGGTTACTTTATACACTGGCCGTTTTCATGCTGACCATGACGCCTGGACCCACCGTCTTGATGTGCATGACCAATGCGGTAAACCACGGCGCTCGTCGTACTTTTTTTGCAGCCATCGGCAGCATCACGGGTGTGCTCGCCATCATGAGCTGTTCGGCAATTGGCCTGGTGGCGGTGCTGGCTTCATCGGCAGCATTGTTTCAGGCCATCAAATGGTTGGGTGTTGCTTACCTGTTTTATCTGGGCCTCAGCACGTTTCTTTCGGGCACCACCCGCTTTGGCTTGCCCACGGCAGTCACGCCAAACACCAGCCGCACAACCTTGTATACGAAAGGTCTGCTGGTTGGCATCAGCAATCCCAAGGCACTGTTGTTTTTTACGGCATTCTTGCCACAATTCATTGACCCGACAGCTGCGCAGTTACCGCAGCTTTTGATTTTGGGTGCCACCTTTGTCTGTCTGGAATTAGGCTGGCTGATGTTTTATGCCAGCTTTGCTGCACAAATTTCACCCTGGCTGCGCAATACCGGGCGGGCGCGCCTGTTCAACCGTGTGTCGGGACTGACCTTTATGCTGGCCAGCGTGGTACTCACGACACTCCAGCGGGCGGTCAGAGAAAACTAGAAACCAGCACTAAAAGTTGAACGCTGAACCGGAAAGTACAGCCAAACCATCCACGCCACAGGGTGGCACTCTGCAACACCATTCACATAACGATTCGCGCCACAATTCACGACAGCAAACCACACAGCGGCGTAAAACCCGTTACAGTGCGCGTATGATGTCGTATCGCAATAAATATACTTCCATCCAGTAAAAAAATAGCCCTTTAATTTATGCACTTAAGACACCATATATTTGCGTATACCCCCTTTATTTAGTAAAAATCGCCCATGAATCGCTTTGCCGCCCTGAAACATCTGCTGCCCTTTTGCCGCCCTTATGCCGGGCGCTTTTTGCTGGCTTTCATCTTTTTATGTATCGCGGCAACGGCAACCCTATCGGTGCCGTATGCATTCAAAAATCTGATCGACTTTGGTTTCAGCAAGGCGCAAGGTGGCAATGCACAGGCCATCAACACCTACTTTTTAGGGCTGTTTGGGATTGCCGTGGTGCTGGCGGTGTTTACTGCCGCCCGCTTTTATATGGTGAGCTGGCTGGGCGAGCGCGTCACCGCCGATCTGCGCCGCGCGGTGTATGCGAGCATGCTGCGCCAGAGTCCGCAATTTTTTGAAACCACACAAACCGGCGAAGTCTTATCCCGCCTGACCACCGACACCACACTGGTACAAACCGTAGTGGGTACGAGCATTTCGATGGGACTGCGCAATTTATTTTTATTTGTGGGCGGGCTGGCTATGTTGGTGATCACCAATCCGCATGCCACGCTGATCATCCTGTTGATCATTGCTTTGGTAGTGATTCCCATCGTCCTGTTTGGTCGCCGTGTGCGCAAGCTGTCACGTGCCTCGCAAGACCGGATTGCCGATACCAGCTCGACTGCCAGCGAAGTGCTCAACGCCATGCCAATTGTGCAAGCCTTCACCAATGAAAAGCTGGAAGACCAGCGCTATTCACTGGCCGTCAACAATGCTTTTGATACCGCCATCCTGCGCAATAAAATGCGCTCCATCCTCACGGCGATTGTCATCACCATCGTCTTTGGTGGCGCAGTGTATGGCCTGTGGCTCGGTGCACGGGCGGTCAACGAAGGCAGCATGACGGCTGGCTTGTTGTCCCAATCCATTTTGTATGTGGCCATTGTGGCCGGCTCAGTCGCCGCCTTGTCAGAAGTGATTGGTGACATCTTGCGTGCCGCTGGCGCGACTGAACGACTGCTCGAACTCTATACCGCCGAGCCGCATATCAAAGAAATTGGCGAACAAAGTGACACCCATAACCGGATGAAGCGCGATGTAGCCAGCAACAAAGCCATTGCCTGTGCCATCAGCCTCGAAGACGTACTGTTTCACTACCCATCCCGCCAGGCCACGGCGGCATTGGATCATGTCAGCCTGACCATTCAACCCGGCCAGACGGTCGCCATTGTGGGTCCATCGGGTGCGGGCAAGACGACGCTCTTTCAACTGCTGCTACGTTTTTATGATCCGCAGCAAGGTCGGGTGCTGATCAACGGCCAGGACATTCGTGAGTTGCCGCTGCACACCCTGCGTGAGCAAATTGCCATCGTGCCGCAAGACACCGTCGTGTTTTCGGCTAATGCCATGGAAAACATCCGTTATGGCCGCCCCACCGCCAGCGATGCCGAGGTCATCGCCGCCGCCCAGGCTGCGCAAGCCGATGGCTTTATCAGCGCCCTGCCCGAGGGCTATCACACCTTTTTGGGCGAACGCGGCGTGCGCTTGTCGGGTGGCCAGAAACAGCGCATTGCCATCGCCCGCGCCATCTTGAAAGACGCGCCCTTGTTATTGCTCGATGAAGCCACCAGCGCGCTGGATACTGAATCGGAACAGGCGGTGCAAAAAGCCATTGAATCGGCCATCGGCTTAACCAGCAATATCAACCTGACGGCGCAGCCCGCCGCTAGCAACCGCACACAAAATACGGCGACTACCACTACGCAGCGCACCACCCTCATCATTGCGCATCGTTTATCCACCGTGCAAAGCGCCGACTGGATTTATGTTTTGGATGGCGGCCAGATTGTGGAATCGGGCACGCCCAAACAATTACTCAATGAAGGTGGCCTGTACGCCAGACTCGCGCAGATGCAGGTGCAGGCTTGAGGTGAATAAAAGAGTTGAACTGCCTAGCCGATATGGACGTGGAGGGAAGGCAAACCCTTTTCACCACAAAGACACAAAGGACGCTAAGTAAAACCTGTTAGCGCGACGCTGTTGACACACGGGGACAGAGTATTACTCTGTCCCCAGACTACGTGGTTGGCGTCACTGACAGCTTTTGATTTTCTCTTGATGTTCTTGATGCCTTTGTGGTGAAAACCATTCACACCAACAACCATGCCGATTTGAGCAAAGCGCCGAGCAACAAAATCATCATCGCAGAAAACGAGATCAAAAAACCGGTGGAACGTTTTTCTGGGGATTGCAGATAGCCACGGGCATAAATCAGTCGACCAACAATCCACAAACCACCCAGGCCAGCGGCGATGCGCTGATCGATCAACATACTAAACAGCCACAAGGCCGGCAGATAGATGATGAGGTTTTCCAGCGTGTTCATCTGCACCCGATAGGCCGCCTCAAACTGCGGATGGCCGGTCGTCGCTGGTGCCTTGATGCCATGCACGCCACGCATCCGCGCCACATAACCACAAGAAACCGAATAAGTCAGCAGCGATAAACAGGTGACAAGTGCAGTCCAGATCAACATGATTCATTCCTTTAAATTTTAAATATTCATGCAGGCAAGGTAGTTGATACGACACCATTTTTGCATAGCAACCCTTAAAGAAAATGACCGTGTCGTGAATGGCATTGGCACCGTTTGTCAGGCAATTTTTAACCGCCACGACAATAAAAACAAAGCATTCACCACAAAGACACAAAGGACACCAAGTCAAAACCAGGCCGAGCCGCGCTGTTTTATCACGGGGACAGAGTAATACTCTGTCCCCAGACTACGTCATAAACAACTCATTAACCCTCAGCGTTTGCTTAGTGCCCTTTGTGTCTTGGTGGTGAAAGGGATTTGCCTCTCCCCGTTTTCTCGCGGTAAATATCCGTTCATTCGCGCTAATCTTCGCCAGCTTGTTAAAATCGCCCAATTCAATCTTCTTTCTCCCACCCGCGCCCTTCATGAAACAGTATCTCGATCTTTTGCGTCACGTTCAGACTCATGGTGTTTTTAAAGAGGACCGCACTGGCACGGGTACGCGCTCGGTGTTTGGTTATCAGATGCGCTTTGATCTGGCCGAAGGTTTTCCGCTGGTGACCACCAAAAAGCTGCATATCAAGTCGATCCTGCATGAGCTGTTGTGGTTTCTGCAAGGCTCGACCAATATCGCCTATTTAAAAGAAAACGGCGTGTCGATCTGGGATGAATGGGCCGATGCCGAGGGCAATCTGGGTCCGGTGTATGGCTATCAGTGGCGCTCCTGGCCTACCCCCGATGGTGGCCATATCGACCAGATCAGCGAACTGGTCAAGCAGATCAAAAACAATCCCGACTCACGCCGCCTGATTGTGTCGGCCTGGAATGTGGCCGATATTGCCAATATGAAGCTGCCACCCTGCCATGCGTTTTTTCAGTTTTATGTGGCCAATGGCAAGCTTTCGTGCCAGCTCTATCAGCGCAGCGCCGACATCTTTTTGGGTGTGCCTTTCAATATTGCTTCGTATGCCTATCTGGTACACATGATGGCGCAGCAAACCGGCCTGCAAGTGGGTGAATTTATCTGGACTGGCGGCGATTGCCATATTTACAGCAACCACGAAGAACAGGTTGCCACCCAGCTTGCACGTGAACCGTATCCCCTACCCAAGCTGCTCATCAAGCGCCAGCCCGAGAGCATTTTTGATTATCGCTTTGATGATTTTGAGATTGTCGATTACGTCTCGCACACTGCCATCAAAGCGCCGGTGGCAGTGTAATGGGGCTCTCACTGATTTTGGCACGCGCCCGCAATGGGGTGATTGGCATCAACAACACCCTGCCCTGGCACCTGCCCGAAGACCTGGCTTTTTTTAAGCGCACCACCATGGGCGCGCCGATCATCATGGGCCGTAAAACCCACGAATCCATCGGCCGCGCTCTGCCTGGCCGACGCAATATTGTGGTAACCCGCAATGCCGCGTATCAATCGCCGTTTACCATCACCAATCCCGCCACTACCTCAATGGCTGTGGTGACCTCGCTAACCGCGGCCACCGACCTATGTCACGATGTGCCCGAAGTGTTTTTGATTGGCGGTGCCGAGCTGTACCAACAGGCCATGCCACTGGCCAGCAAACTTTACCTCACCGAAATTGATCACGACTTTGCCGGTGACGCTTATTTCCCCGAGATTGACCAGCAAACCTGGCAAGCCGTGCAGCGGGAATCCCATCATAGCCAAAGCAATGGCTGGGACTACGCTTTTGTGGTGTACCAGCGGCGCGCTTAAATAGGGCTCGTCACCTAGCAGCTAAAATATACTTCTATAGTGTATAAATTTAGAACTATTATTAACACACTTAAGAAGCCTAAAATTAATCATACTCCCTAAAAATGGCTTTTTAATGGCATTGAATTGAGCCACAGCAAGCAATAAAAAAGCGCTCGATAGCGCCTTTTACATGATCAATCGTCTACAAGCCGAACTACAAATCCAGCACCAGATGCGCCTGCCCCTCGGCCACGTGCTGCGCGCGCGAGACACAACACAACATCACATTGCCATCCACCCGATCGGCACTACTCAGCACCGCATCGGCGTGGGCAATCGCACCGCTTTGCACCGGCACCCGGCACACACCACACACCCCCGCTCGGCAGGTGTAAGGCACCGGCACCTGATTGGCCAAGAGCACATCCAGCAACGACTCATCAGCAGGCACCGTCAGCGTTTTGCCCGACTTGGCCAGTAGCACCGTAAAGGGCTGCGGCTCAAACATGGCACGCTCACCACCCAGCGGCGCAAAACTTTCAATATGAATATTGGGATATTCGTTCAACTCGCAGGCGCGCTGAAAGGCAGCCAACATCGGCAAAGGGCCACAACCGTAAAAGTGAGCATCGGCTGACCGATCCATCATCAAGCGCGTAAGATTGGGCGGCTGAAAACCTTGCTGATCATCCAGATACCATACCGTCTTCACCTTGAGATCACGGATCGCCGTAAAAAACGCCATGCGCGCCCGCGACGGTGCGCAATAAATCAACTCGACCGAACGCCCCAACTCAACCAGCCGCTGCAACATGCAATAGAGCGGCGCAATCCCAATCCCGCCAGCCACCAACACCGTATGTGGCGCGGTTTCGTCGAGCGGAAAATGCTGACGCGGCTCCGACACCGGCAATTCCATCCCCACCCGCAACTGCTCATGCAAATAACGCGAGCCGCCACGACTCGCCTCCTCAAGCTGCACAGCAATCACATAACGATGGGTTTCATTGGCATCATTAATCAGCGAATAACAGCGCCGCAGCCCATTGGGCAAATGCAGCTCAATATGCGCACCCGCTGTAAACGGCGCAAAAAAACTGCGCCCCACCGGATGCAAAACAATACTGATAATGCCCTGCGCCTCGTAATGCAGCGTCTGAACACGGGCGGTCTGGGTCGGTAAAGCAGAAGGGGCAAACATGGCAAGCAAGGGACTGATTGAACAGGCTGTACTTTAACCTGTGGGGGCGGTGAGGGAAAGGGATTAGATCCGCCGATCATGAGGATTCGCGAGAGAAACCAAAAACACTTCATTGAATAAGAAGTGCTTTCGGTTTTTCTTTAAAAGAAAATATCTATTCTTTTTTCACATCATCTACCGGTAAATACAAACTAGCTGCGGCTTTAATCTGCTCAGCATAATTATAAATATCATCTACCGATTCAAGCGCAACTCGTTCCTCCTCCTTTTGTTCATTAAATAATCCCAGTGATAACTTGTCTAGATTATTGAATCGCAATCGGCAAATTGGTTTGCGATTGTTATCGTCTAAAAGAATTGCACAATAGCTTTGTGCATCGCGCATGTTAATACGTTTTGGACTCACAATACCTCGAAGTATCGCTCGCACAATATGAAACCCTTCAGTTTCTTCGGCAGTAGTAATCACTTGAGGTTCTGCAACCCCGTCGGCTGTAATTATTGGCTGTGAAGCTTCAGCAGAGATTGTTATTTCTGGTGTCATTGCACCTTTTAGTCGATCATTAATGCGCTCACCGATGAGCTGTTCAAATGCTCGTTTCGTAATTAGAGTAAATTGTTCAATGACTGCTGGCGTAAAGCGCCGATTACCGACTAAATCAGAAGATACCAATCGAACGAAATCCTCAGAAGGACTAATCATCCATTCAGATAATTTATTTTGAATAGATCTCGTGTATTTGAGATCATTTGCCGTTGTCAATATTGTGTCGATATCGAATGCAGACTTAGCAAATTTCTTTAATTCTTCAACATCACGTTCTTTGAAATCAAGAATATTGAACTCAAAAAAAGGCTTTTCATCCATTTTATTTGGCTGCACAAGATCAGTAAAAAATCTGTAAACAAGCCCATTAGTAAGCACACCAAAGCGCGCAGCAGTGACATGAAAATATCTGAACAACTGACCCGCGTGATTGATATCTAGATCGCCACCTGATTTTTTACACTCAAATAAAATTATCGGTTTTCCATCTTGAAGAATTGCATAATCAACCTTCTCACCTTTTTTAGTACCCACATCGGCAATCAACTCGGGAGTAACTTCCAAGGGATCAAAAACGTTATAACCAAGCAACTGTATAAATGGCATAACCATCGCATTTTTTGTTGCCTCTTCCGTTTGGATTAAATTTTTTGTATTAGCAACACGAGCAGATAACGCTCTAAGCTCATCAATTAAATCCATACCCCGACTCCCAAAGTTGTGTGATAGTTAACATAGCAAATCAAAATCTAGCCATCTCAGAAACCCGATAGATTAGACAATACATTGCTTTACAAGACAAGCTTTGTACTAATTTAATGATTTGTGCATTCAATCCAACTCTTAAGATCGGCTTCTTTCATTAGCGTTGCGCCAATAAAAAAACGGCGTGGTGCTCTCAGGCCACGCCGTTTAATACGCGTTGATCGCGCTTTATATTTTGTTTGCTGTTTGTCTGTTTTTGTTGGCTTTGTCTCCGCCTCCATGGCTACGCATTCTACGCAACCACTTGTTTTACGCAGCTAGGGCATGCCCTGACTTGACGCGCTATTTCTTGTTGAAGGTATAGTTTTCGTAGAACAGTTCATTGAGTTTGTACCATTGGAACTGGTCATTGCGATACCGCTTCCAGGGCTCGTAAATCCTGGCCCATGAAGGATTTTTGACGGCTTCTTCTTCATAGACTTCAAAGGCGGCCTTGTAGGCTTCATCGAGTACATCGCGTGGAAAGGCATGCAGCTTGGCACCCAGTTTGATGAGTCGGGCGAGGGCTTGCGGGTTGTTGTTGTCGTATTCGGCCAACATGTCGAGCGTGGCTTCCTGGCAGGCCACTTCGATGACATCTTTATAAAGCTGGGGCAACTTCTCCCATTCCTTCATGTTGACGAAGAAGGAGATATTGGGACCGCCTTCCCAAAAGCCTGGATAGTAGTAGTTGGGCGCAACCTTGTAAAAGCCGAGCTTTTCATCATCGTACGGGCCAATCCATTCGGCCGCATCAATGGTGCCTTTTTCCAGCGCTGGATAGATGTCACCACCGGCAATTTGTTGTGGCACCAGGCCTAGGCGAGACAGCACTTCACCGGCAAAGCCGCCAATGCGCATCTTTAACCCTTTGAGGTCGGCTACTGATTTGATTTCCTTGCGAAACCAGCCGCCCATTTGCGCACCGGTATTGCCCGCATTGAAGTTGACGATGTTGTACTCGGCAAACAGCTCACGCGTGAGCTTTTGGCCACCGCCCTTGTACCACCAGGCGTTTTGCTGGCGAGCGGTCAAGCCAAAAGGCAAGGCACCATCAAAGGCAAAGGCTTTGTTTTTGCCCACAAAATAATAAGGGACGGTATGCGCACATTCCACGGTGTTGTTGGCCACAGCATCAAATGCCTGCAAGCCCGGGACAATCTCGCCCGCGCCAAAGACGCGAATATCAAACTTGCCTTCGGTGAGTTTGCGTACGCGGTTGGCGACGACTTCGGCGCCACCAAAAATGGTATCGAGGCTTTTGGGAAAGCTTGATGCACAACGCCATTTGATGGCGGGCAACTCAGCCGCAATCGCAGGCGCTGAAATGCTCGCGGTGGTGGCCGTAGCAGTGGCACCAAGGGCGGTTTTTTTGAGGAAGGAACGGCGTTCCATGAAATCTCCTTATTATGGGTATACGGGCGGCGTGCAGATAGCAATAGCAAAAATCACTCAAGGCCACTAGACAGCGGTTGTGATTTAACCGTAGTTTGTCGACACAAACAAGCACCGTAGTCTGGCATCAGTGCTGGATGGCAAGCACTCTGTGACAGGAGTCGACAATATTTTTATGCTGCGGTCACTGAGTTGTTGCACAGGACAAGGTTCATTGAGTCAACATCACAAATGTTAGCCGCAAAAAGAAGTGCATAAAAAAACGGCACGAATCTTTCGATTCATGCCGTTTAGTCCGCGTCTTGAAGCGCGTTTATTTTAGTGTTTGCTTCTACTTGTTGGCTGTCTCCTGCCTCCATCGCTGCGCATTTTACGCAGCCCCCTTTTTTTCACACCTAGGGCTTGCCCTGACTTGACGCGCTATTTCTTGTTAAAAGTATAGTTTTCATAGAAGAGCTCATTGAGCTTGAACCACTGGAACTGGTCATTGCGATAGCGCTTCCAGGGCTCGTAAATCCTGGCCCATGAAGGATTTTTGGCCGCCTCTTCCTCGTACACTTCAAAGGCAGCCTTATAGGCTTCATCCAGAATATCGCGTGGGAAGGCATGCAACTTGACGCCATTTTTAATCAATCTGGCCAGCGCTTGCGGGTTGTTATTGTCGTATTCTGCCAACATGTCGAGCGTGGCTTCCTGGCAGGCTACATCAATCACGTCTTTGTAATACTGCGGCAGCTTTTCCCATTCTTTGCTGTTGACGTAGAGCGACAGGTTGAGACCACCCTCCCAAAAACCCGGGTAGTAGTAGTTGGGCGCAACCTTGTAAAAGCCGAGCTTTTCGTCATCATAAGGGCCAATCCATTCGGCCGCATCAATAGTGCCTTTTTCGAGCGCTGGATAAATATCGCCGCCAGCAATTTGTTGTGGCACCACACCCAAACGTGACAACACCTCGCCCGCAAAACCACCAATCCGCATTTTCAAACCCTTGAGGTCGGCCAGCGATTTGATTTCTTTGCGAAACCAGCCGCCCATTTGCGCACCGGTATTGCCCGCATTGAAGTTGACGATGTTGTACTCGGCAAACAGCTCACGCGTGAGTTTTTGTCCACCGCCCTTGTACCACCAGGCGTTTTGCTGGCGAGCGGTCATACCAAACGGCACGGCACCATCAAAGGCAAAAGCTTTGTTTTTGCCCACAAAATAGTACGAAGCCGTATGACCACACTCTACGGTGTTATTGGAAACGGCATCCAGCACTTGCAGGCCTGGCACAATTTCACCAGCCGCAAAAACGCGAATATCAAACTTGCCATCAGTCAGTTTGCGTACACGGCTGGCAACGACATCGGCACCACCATAAATTGTGTCCAAACTTTTTGGAAAACTGGATGCACAGCGCCATTTGATGGTCGGCAAATCGGCAGCCAGGGCGGGGACAGAAATGGTGGCAGTGGCGGCAGTACCCACAGCGGCTTTTTTCAGGAAGGAACGACGCTCCATGTTATCTCCTCGTGATCAACGTGACAGGGCAAGTTGATTGTGGGAGGTGCCTATGCCGCACACAAGCAGGACTTACCCTGCCATGGCGCTGGTGGCCAGATACGACCAGATAAAGCTGAACAGCAGCGGCATGTACAGATCAAGCTTGACGCGCGTGGTACGCCAGCTGGTGCTGATGCCAAACAGCAGATTGGCCTTGGCACGCAAGGCCGGATCGTGAACATACTCGGATTCGTTGCACAAAGCCAGCCGTTCAGCCTCGCCCAGTTGCGCAGAAAATTTGTAGTAATCAATCACCTTGTGGCGGGCGCGCACCACAGGAAACCAGATAAACCAGATCACCAAAAAACTCACACCCGCCATCAGATACACCAAGCGATGGCTATGATGTACCAAACCCAATGCCCCGACCACCAAAAACAGGGATTGCATCGACATAAAAATGGCCCGGTACGAGAGCAAGAGCGTCTCGTTACTGGACCATTGGTGGTTGGGATTCATGACCAATCAGTGAAGTGGATTAGCAAACTAAAACAGTCGACTTAATTACCGCCTGCCACGGTCATTTCGTTGATCAGAATTGAGCCACACTCTTTGGAACCACGCACCATCACGTCGCTGCCAACCGCCACAATGTTTTTGAACATGTCGCGCAAATTGCCCGCAATGGTGATTTCTTCGACCGGGTAACGAATCTTGCCGCCCTGTACCCAAAAGCCGGAGGCACCGCGGGAATAATCGCCTGTCACATAGTTGACGCCCTGCCCCATCAAGTCGGTCACCAGCAGACCTGTATCCATTTTTTTAAGCATGGCTTTAAAGTCGTCGGCAGCTTTGGTCAGGCGGCTTTTGAGTACCAGGTTATGCGAGCCGCCGGAGTTGCCGGTAGTCTGCATCCCAAGTTTGCGGGCCGAGTAGCTGGACAGGAAGTAGCCTTGCACCACACCACCCTTGACCACGTCACGTTTTTTGGTGGCGACGCCTTCATCATCAAAGGGTGCCGTACCAAAGGCTTTTTTGAGGAAAGGATCTTCGATAATGGCAATATGCGGGGCAAAAATTTCTTGTCCGAGGCTGTCGACCAAAAAGGTAGATTTACGATACAGCGACCCACCACTGACCGCCTGTACAAACGCGCCTAACAGGCCAATGGCAAGTGGTGCTTCAAACAGCACGGGACACTTGCGGGTATCCAACTGACGGGCATTGAGACGCGCCAGGGCACGTTTGGCAGCATATTTGCCAATTTTGGCGGGAGCGAGCAAATCGGCAGGATCGCGCATCGAGGTATACCAGTCGTCACGCTGCATTTGCATATTGCGACCGCGCCCCGTAGCAGCAATCGGTGCCACCGAAATAAAATGCCGTGAATACGGATAGCCACCCATAAAGCCCTGGCTATTGGCCATGATAAATTGCGAGTGCTGCGCCGACACGCTGGCACCATCGGAGTTGCGAATCGCCGGATCAACCGCCAAGGCGGCTGCTTCGGCAGTCGTGGCGATCTGAATGGCTTTTTCGCTATCAATGCTCCAGGGATAAAAGAGTTTGGGGTCACGAATATTTTTGGCGTACAACTCGGGCTCGGCCAAACCGGCGCAATCATCGTCGGCGGTAAAGCGGGCAATATTGTAGGCTGCCGAAACCGTGTCTTTTAAAGCAGTCAAGGAAAAATCGGAAGTGCTGGCCGAACCACGGCGCACCGTGCGCGCACCGGGCTTGTCACCAATATAAACGGTGACAGACAAGCCCTTGTCCTGATTTTGTTCGATGGTTTCAATCTGCCCTTTACGCACCGAGACCGACAGGCCGCTGCCTTCGGAAATTTCGGCGACACAATCGGTGGCGCCCATTTCCTTGGCCATGGCCAGCGTGGTTTGCACAATATCTTCGAGCGCACCACGGCTGAAGGACAAATGAGGCAGCGCAGTTTGATTTATAGCTATTTTTTTTGCAGCTACTTTTTTGGCAGAGGAGTGAGTGGGAGAGGCTACCGAGACAGTTTTTTTCATTACAGGCAATCGACAGAAGGGTTGAATGAACGGAATTGAAATGAGCAAAAGCACAGGATATGTGCCGAATGCTTTATGATAACAAGCTAAACCGCTTTATACGCTTTTATGAAACCTAATGCACAACAACAACGTGTTCGCGATGAGAACGGCTACGACCGCCCATCAAAATCACAACTCAAGCGTGATTCACACGCCCTGCAAGACATTGGCGTCGAACTGGTCGCGCTGGCCAAAGATCGCCTGAAAAAGCTCAATCAAGCCGAATTGCTGCCCGAAGACCTGCTCGATGCAGTGATGGAAGCGCGCCGCATTACCGATCACGAAGGCAAACGCCGACAAATGCAGTTTGTTGGCAAAGTGATGCGCAAGATTGACAATAATCATCAGCAAGCCCTGCGCGCGGCGCTGGACAGCTTTAAACGGACCACCCGCGAAGAAGCCTCGGCCCTGCACAATATTGAACGCTGGCGCGAACGCCTCTTAAAAGATGACGAGGCACTCACCATTTATATGGGTGAGCACCCCACTGCCGAAGTACAACCACTGCGCCTGCTGATTCGCAACACCCGCAAAGAACGTGCTGAACAGAAACCACCACGCTACTACCGCGAAATGTTCCAGTTTCTCAAGCAACAGCAAGATGCTGAACGTCGTGCTGCCGGTGAAGAAGTGGAGGACTTTGAGGATGAGCAGTTAGACGATGATCATGACGAATGACAGCAACCCTGATACGCTAGTTATTGGCCTAGTTTCCGTCTCTGATCGGGCATCGAGCGGCGTCTATGAAGACCAGGGATTACCCGCCTTGCAAGCCTGGTTTGGCGCGGCACTCACCACGCCCTGGCGCATGGAAACCCGGCTGATTCCCGACGAACAGCCCATGATTGAAGCCACACTCAAAGAACTGGTCGACCAAGCCCATTGCCATCTGGTGCTGACCACGGGCGGCACCGGCCCGGCACTGCGCGACGTCACACCTGAAGCGACTTTGGCCGTCGCCAGCAAGGTGATGCCTGGCTTTGGCGAACAGATGCGCCAGATCAGCCTGCAGTTTGTGCCCACCGCCATCCTTTCGCGTCAGGTGGCGGTAGTACGTTATCACGGCCAACATGGCGCGCTGATCATCAACCTGCCTGGTCAGCCCAAGTCCATCAAAGAAACGCTGGAAGGTTTGAAAGATGCCGACGGCAAACAGCTCGTCAATGGCCTCTTTGCGGCCGTGCCCTATTGCATCGACCTCGTCGGTGGTCCTTATATTGAAACCAATGACACCGTGTGCAAAGCCTTTCGCCCCAAGAGCGCGATTCGAGTCAAGCATTGATTTTTGTCGCCACTAAGCCGCTGAGATATAAGTTAAAAACGTTCATGACAAAGAGCACAAAGAATACCAAGCATGGTTATCGATTTTTTTAGTGCAAGCCACGAAGTCTGGGGACAGAGTAATACTCTGTCCCCGTGTGTCAACAACGCTGCGCTAACAGGTATTGTTTGGCGCCTTATAGGTCTACGTAGCGTACACATTTAATTTTTAAACCTATTCGCCATTCTCAAATTTATCGATCAAGGACGCATCATGCTGGACACCATTCAAATCGAAACTTCTCCCAACCCAACTGCCGCTGTAATCTGGATGCATGGCCTGGGTGCCGATGGCAATGATTTTGCGCCGATCGTCAGAGAACTCAACCTCAAGGGCACGCAAGGGATTCGTTTTGTGTTTCCGCATGCACCTCATATTCCGGTCACCATCAACAGCGGCTTTATCATGCGCGCCTGGTACGACATCCTCACGACCGACCTGGTACGTCGTGAAGATGAAAAAGGTCTGCGTGAATCTCAGGTGCTGATTGAAGAACTGATTGCCGACCAGATTGCCAAAGGCATCCCCAGCAACAAGATTGTGCTTGCCGGTTTTTCACAAGGCTGCGCCATGACCCTGCAAGCCGGCCTGCGTCATCCCCAAGCTTTGGCTGGCTTACTGTGTCTCTCCGGCTACGTCCCACTGGCCGAAGTCACCGCAGCAGAACGTCATCCCGCCAACCAAAACACCCCCATCTTCATGGTGCACGGCCGTGGCGATCCGGTCATCCCCATCAGCCGCGCCGCAGCCTCCCGCGACCTGCTCAACTCACTCGGCTATAGTGTGGAATGGCATGAATACCTGATGCCGCACAGTGTTTGCGCGGAAGAGATTGATGATATTGGGGATTGGTTCAGGAAAATTTTGTAACGCCCTATCTAATTGAATTTTTATTTAAATCAAGCTTCTCAAATTCCCGATTCCTGAAAGTCGGGGATGAATCTTTCACTTCCCATTGTTCAATTTTTTAAAGCTAATATGTAAAGCCTCTTCATTTGTTATATTTAAAATGAAACTTTCTGACTTTCACGACAATCTGCAGACTTTTTCTAAAACCAAGAATGTGGATGAAATCACCGATCTTTGTCGATTTTACTGTCACGAACTTGGTTTCGATACTTTCATTTATGCGCTAAGAATCCCAACTCAGTTTTCAGAATCGAGGATAGTCGTGATTAAAGGCTACCCCGATGCCTGGCTTGATCGGTATTGGGAAAAGCAATATGCATCCAGCGATCCCGTTGTGGCCCATTGCAGTCAACAGATCATGCCCATCATCTGGAACAATTTAAAACTGGCCAAGTATTCAGCGAGTGCACAAGTGATGCATGAAGCCGGGGACTTTGGCATGAAAGACGGTATCAGCATGCCAATTCATAGCCCACACGGAGAATTAGGCATACTCAGCTTTGCAGTCAATCGCAAAGGTAAACCTGCCAAGGAAATAACACTACATGCCTATCCATATGTCCAGCTTATGGCCGGCTATGTCCATGAAGCTGTCCAGCATGTCTTTCAACTTCCCAACCCGACCAATCGAGCTCCGCTCACACTGCGCGAATCGGAATGTTTGCGTTGGGCAGCCGACGGCAAAACCACCTGGGAAATGGCCCGATTGCTTAGCCTTTCCGAAGCAACCATCAATTTTCATCTGAACAATGCAATGATTAAACTTGACGTTTCCAATCGTCAACATGCCATTGCCAAAGCCATTCTCCAAGGGCTGATCAATCCTCATCCGTTTTAGCAACCGTAACATCTAAATAATGAAGGGCCAAGCTATCAAATCTAATAGGTATATTTAAAATGCACCTATTAGATTTGATAGCTATATTTAAAATACAACTTTTGATGTAATCCCGTTATCCGCTCTACGTCTTCGTCTCAACATGACGGCGAAAACAATTTCTTGCTCGTGGAGTTGGCTTATATCGAAAGGATCAAACTGGATGAAAGCAGCATTTTCTATTCCGCAACTATTACGCTTACGTTTACGCAACCTGACATTTCTCTGCATCCCATTTTATATAACCGCTTGTGGCGGTGGCGGGGACGGCACCCCCATAAACACCACTGGATTCAGTATTGGCGGAACACTCACCGGATTAAATACTGGCAATACAGTTGTCTTGCAAAACAATGGCAGCGATGACTTGGCCTTGCCTAGCAACACTAGCTTTACTTTTTTGAATCGTATTAAAAGCCCTGAAACATATGCAGTCACGGTGAAAACTCAACCAAATGGACAAACATGCACAGTGAGCAATGGTAGTGGCACTGCAACGACCGATATCAGCAATATCAGTGTGACATGTGGCACACCACCCGCTAGTGACGTCAATGCTTTAGCGGGAGAATGGCAACAAAACTCCTGTACCAAACTTGGTACGAATAGTTCTGCCAGAACCTTATATAAATTAGCGGCAACAGGTTCAGAAAGCTTCTCTTGGGCTTCTGGAATTGTGCAATATGCCAATGCAGATTGTTCTGGCAATGGCTCTGCCCTGCCTGCTACTGTTATGGCAAATGCTCAAATCACATCCATAAAAAGTAACGTCAATATTGCTTCGCATTGGGCAACCATGACACTGATTACCAACACCAAGAGTTATCTTGTCTGGTCTAAACTCAACGCGACTACTTTGTGTGTGATTGGCGACGAAAACCCCAGCCTTTTTGCAACCCCAGAAGCCGTCTTAAAGTCAATTAACGTATCACCCAATCAGAATTGCTTCACGAAACGCTAATTATTTTTTCACCCGATCACAAAGTGTTCAACTTATTTCGATTGAACACTTTGTTTTTTTATTCAAAAGTTTCTTACTAATTATTGATTTCCTTGATTGCCTCAACACTATTATGCATTGGCGAGTCAAAACAAATAATTAACACCCAGTTAACCTCGTCGGCATTAAATGAAGCAAACCCTTTACGCCATCAGATATCAGTAGTGATACCGCAACTGCGCAAGCAATAAAGCATCACCATCAACCTTGTAGACCATACGATGTTCATCGGTGATGCGGCGAGACCAGAAGCCGGACAGGGCATGCTTGAGCGGTTCGGGCTTGCCTACGCCGGTGAATGGCTCACGCTGAGTTTCGCGGATCAGTTTGTTGATACGCTCCACCATACGCCTGTCCTGCTTTTGCCAGTAGAGATAGTCTTCCCATGCCTCATCAGCAAAGATCAACTTCATTCGCTCAGTTCCCGCTCGCTACCATTACCAGCAGTAAGCTGAGTAATGGCTGACAGTAGTCGTTTGATATTGGCTGGACTACGTAACAGATAGGCCGTTTCTTCCAGTGCCTGATAATCTTCGAGCGAGAGCATGACGACTGATTGATCCCCATTGCGGGTGATGATCAAGGCTTCATGGTCGTCACAAACCCTGTCCATGGTGCTGGCAAGATTGGCACGTGCGGCTGAATAAGTAATGGCGTCCATAACGATGCTCCTCATTTGTACGCATTATTGTACAACTCAATAATTTCATCTGCAAGCAGTTGCTCACAGATTCATAACCAGCCAAGTCGCAAGCGATTTATATTCTTAACAAAAAAGCGCAGCCCCTCTCAGGTACTGCGCTTTTCTTTTGGCTGACTTGTATCAGCCTTTATAGCTTAATGCTTACTTATACAACTGGGTCACATCACGTACCGCACCGGTATCGGCTGAGGTTGTCATGGCGGCATAGGCTTGCAGGGCGGCAGAAACCACGCGCTGACGACTGACCGGTTTCCAGGCTTTGCTGCCTTTGGCGTCTTCGGCTTGGCGGCGCTCGGCCAGGGCTGCGGAGCTGATAGCCAGGTTGATGGTGCGATTAGGGATGTCAATGTCGATCGTATCGCCTTCTTGCACCAAACCAATGGCACCACCTTCGGCGGCTTCAGGGGAGGCATGACCAATCGACAGACCGGACGTACCACCAGAAAAGCGACCATCGGTGAGCAGCGCACAGGCTTTGCCCAGACCTTTGGATTTGAGGTAGCTGGTGGGGTAGAGCATCTCTTGCATGCCGGGGCCACCTTTGGGGCCTTCAAAGCGAATCACGACCACATCACCGGCCACAATCTGGTCACCCAGGATAGCTTCAACGGCATCGTCCTGGCTTTCAAATACTCGCGCACGACCGGTAAATTTGAGGTTGGAATCATCCACACCGGCGGTCTTCACAATACAGCCGCGCTCGGCGATATTGCCAAACAAAACGGCAATGCCGCCGTCTTGTGAATAGGCGTGCTCCTTGTCGCGAATACAACCGTTGGCACGATCATCATCGAGCGTTGGATAGCGCCGCTCTTGCGAAAAAGCAACCTGCGTGGGTACGCCACCCGGCGCGGCGCGGAAGAAGGTTTTGACGGATTCGTCGGTCGTAACCTTGATGTCCCAATGCGCCAGCGCGGCAGCCATGCTGGGTGCGTGGATGGTGGGGATGTCAGCATGAATCAGACCGGCGCGATTGAGCTCGCCCAAAATGCCCATCACACCACCAGCACGATGCACGTCTTCCATATGATATTTTTGTGTTGCCGGCGCCACTTTGGCCAGGCACGGGACACGCCGTGACAGCCGGTCAATGTCTTTCATGGTGAAGTCAATACCAGCCTCACGCGCCGCAGCCAACAGGTGCAGCACGGTGTTGGAAGAACCACCCATGGCGATGTCGAGCGTCATGGCGTTTTCAAAGGCGTTGAAGTTGGCAATACTGCGCGGCAAGACGCTTTCGTCGTCCTGCTCGTAATAGCGTTTGGCCAGCTCAACCACCAGGCGACCGGCCTTGAGGAACAGCGCTTCACGATCGGCATGGGTAGCCAGTGTGGAACCATTGCCGGGCAGGGACAAGCCGAGTGCTTCGGTCAGGCAGTTCATGGAGTTGGCGGTAAACATGCCGGAACACGAGCCGCAGGTCGGGCAGGCCGAACGCTCCATGGCAGCCACTTCTTCGTCACTGTTTTTACTGTCGGCCGCTTCAATCATGGCGTCGATCAAATCCACTTTGCGGTAGTTACCGTGCCATTGCACCTTGCCCGCTTCCATCGGGCCACCAGAAACAAACACCACCGGGATGTTGAGGCGCATGGCAGCCAGCAGCATGCCCGGGGTAATTTTGTCGCAATTGGAAATACAGACCATGGCATCGGCGCAATGACCATTGACCATGTATTCCACGCTATCGGCAATCAGGTCGCGGCTGGGCAGGCTGTACAGCATGCCGCTGTGGCCCATGGCAATCCCGTCATCAATGGCAATGGTATTGAATTCCTTGGCGATACCACCGTTGGCTTCAATTTCCCGCGCCACCAGTTGGCCGAGGTCTTTCAGATGGACATGGCCGGGCACAAACTGGGTAAAGGAGTTGACCACCGCAATGATGGGTTTGCCGAAGTCGGCTTCCTTCACGCCGGTGGCGCGCCATAAAGCGCGAGAACCAGCCATATTGCGGCCATGAGTCGAAGTGCGGGAACGGTAATGAGGCATAAGAAAACCTGTTTTTGTTAGCTGAAACGATGACAAGTTGAGCGACTGGGCCCAAAACGACATTATGCAGCACTGGCGGCGACAAAACGAGCCTGCATGGTTTATCCCTTTGACTTGTCAGACTTTGCACAGAATTTACGCAAACAGAATTTGCGCAAACTCAATGCAGACCTTTTGCAGACCTGATGACCGGACTTCATGCCATGGCATGAGGATGCTGGCACCACGCTCAACTCACACTCAATGCTTATAGAATATATGCTCCCCATCTGTATTTTTAAAGACTCAATATATACGCACATAATAGGTTTATTTATTGGCATACTCCTTCAATTACTCTAAGTTGAATCCTTTAACCAAAACACGCAACCCGACACCCCAACAAAGCACGCGTTGTGTGTGTTGAACCCTGACCAGCGATTGCGGTCGCATGGATTGCCTCGCCGGACTGGCCTGAAAACCAAATATGCCCTCTCACTCTGTCAGGATTTGACGATGGCCACGACTAAGTTCCATCTCGATTATTGGTTTGATTGGGCCGCCTGCATGACTTGATCGGCTTGCCATCAAAAGACCTTCGTTACCAGACTACCCAGACGACCGATAGCCCTGTTTTTTTAATGATTGATTCACTCTACAATGCCATCATGCTTGCTTACCTGAAACCGCTGACCTTTTTACTGTGTCTTGTGCCGCTGGCCCGGCTGGTCTTTTTGGGCATGACCGAGCAGCTCGGTGCCAACCCGGTGGAGTTTATTACCCGTTCCACCGGCACCTGGACGCTGGTACTGCTGTGTGTCACGCTGTCGGTGACGCCGCTTCGCAAATGGACTGGCTGGCACAAAATTGCCATGCTGCGCCGCATGCTCGGCCTATTCACCTTTTTTTACGCCTGCCTGCATTTCACCACCTATATCTGGCTCGACCAGTGGTTTGATGTGGCCTCAATGGTGCACGACATTGCCAAACGGCCTTTCATCACTGTTGGTTTTGCAGCCTTTGTGTTGCTGATTCCACTGGCGATTACCTCCAACAATGCCATCATCAAAAAGCTCGGCGGCAAGCGCTGGCAGCGGCTGCATCGCCTGGTATATCTGGTGGCCACGCTGGCGATATTGCACTTTTGGTGGCACAAGGCCGGCAAACACGACTTTGGCCAACCGATCATTTATGGCTCGATTGTGCTGATGCTGTTGCTGGTCAGGCTTAAATTCAACCAGCCGGTGCGTACCGGCAAACAGACGCCCTGCCATTAAAATGAGCTGGATGATGTGGCTAGATAATTCGGCGGGATGACTTGACTGGATGACTCGCTCAGCGTTGCACCGTGCGGGTTGGCCAATTTCAAATTGACAATTTTTTGACAAACTGCTGAGTCATTTCAATTGCCGGTTACAAAACGACTCATAAAATGCGCTACTCTTGCGCATCTTCTTACCTAGACCAAAACAATGAACAAACTCAAACTGGCTTCGATCATTTTTCTGGCACTCGCAACCCTCTCGGCTTGCGGTGATAAAAAAGAACACGGCGCAACGCAGGTAGCCGCCAAAGTGAATGACAAGGAAATCACGATTCACCAGATCAACGGTGTCTTGAGCCGCACGCCCAATCTGCCGCAAGACAGGGCGCAGGCAGCCGGCAAACAGATTTTGCAAAGTCTGATCGACCAGGAATTGCTGATTCAGCAAGCCCAGGAACAAAAGCTGGATCGTGACGCCAATGTGATGCAGGCAATTGAATCAGCCAAACGTGAAATTCTGGCGCGGGCCTATGTGGAACGCCTCGGTACTTCCGCCAGCAAACCCAGCGCCGACGAGATCAAAAAGTTTTACAAAGAGCACCCCGAACTGTTTAGCGAACGCAAGGTGTTTCAGCTGACCGAAGGCGGCATCATGGCTGCGCCCAAGGATATTGAAAAACTCAAGCCGCTGCTCGAAAAAGCCAAGACCATAGCCGATGTGGCCGCGATTGCCAAAGAAAACAATCTGTCGTTTGGCCAGTCGCAAGTCACCAAACCGGCCGAGATGATTGAGCTGGAAATCCTGCCCGCGCTGACCAAGCTCAAGGAAGGTGATCTGGGCTATCTGCCCATGAATGGCGGCATCCGGATTTTGCAAGTCAATGGCACCTCGCTCGCCCCACTCGATGAAGCGACCGCCACGCCCCGCATTGAACAATTTTTGCAGCAGAAAAAACGCAATGACGCTGGTGCCGAAGAGGTCAAACGTCTGCGCGGTGTCGCCAAGATTGAATATGTGGGCGACTACGCACCCGATGCCAAGGCCAGCCAGCCAGCGACACCAGCCAAGTCGGAAGCCAAACCGGCCGACGACAGCATGTCGCGCGGGGTGTCGGGTTTGAAGTAAGGAAGGCGATGTGACCCACTGCAGCGAGCCACTGCAAGATCAGCCTGGCTCGCGTTGTTGTCGCTGTTGCAACATGACCGCAAAATCGACCTTCATCGCTCATCATCAACCAATAAAAAAGCAGCGCAGTCTTTCGATTGCGCTGCTTTTTTTATGCCTTGGAGCCTTGACCAGGATTTTTAAATCGCTATCCCAATCATTATTGCCACTAAAATATACTTCCCATAGGTATTTTTCAAGAGCCAATATATAAGCACTTAAGCATATAAAATATGGATATACTCCATTTAAAATACTTTTTCGAGTACTTTAAATCAGAAAAACTTCGCCAGATCCATACCGCTATAAAGCCCGGCCACCTGCTCATAACCGTTAAACATCAGGGTTTTTTTCTTGGGTGTGAAAACGCCTCCCTCGCCAATCCGACGCTCGCTGGCCTGGCTCCAGCGTGGGTGATCCACGGTGGGATTTACATTCGAATAAAAACCGTACTCCTGAGGTGCGGCCTTGTTCCAGGCAGTTTGTGGCTGCTTGTCGGTAAAGCGCATGCGAATGATCGACTTGGGACTTTTAAAGCCGTATTTCCACGGCACCACCATGCGCACTGGCGCGCCGTTCTGTTTGGGCAGCACTTCGCCATACATGCCCAGCGTGAGCAGTGCCAGCGGGTGATTGGCTTCATCCAGACGCAGACCTTCCACATACGGCCAGTCAAGCACGCGCGAACCCATTGGCGAGCCTAAAAACGGCATCTGGCGCACATCGGCCAGGCTGATGAACTCCACATACTTGGCACTGCTGGTAGGCTCCACCTTCTTGATGAGTTCGGACAGCGAATAACCAATCCACGGGATCACCATCGACCAGCCTTCCACACAACGCAGCCGGTAAATACGCTCTTCCAGCGGCGCCAGTTTTTTCAGCGCATCCAGATCCAGCGTGATGGGTTTGTTGACCATCCCTTCAATGGTCAAAGTCCAGCCCTCGGTCTTGAGGGTGCTGGCGTTGCGTGCGGGATTGGCCTTGTCGGTACCAAATTCGTAAAAGTTGTTATAGGTGGTGGCATCGGTATAGGGCGTCGGCTTGTCCAGCGCCACGTAGTTGCCATTGGGTTTGGCAGCTAACTTGGGGTTGGGGCCGTCCGCGGCAAAGGCGGTACGCTGTGCCCACGCGGCCAGTGCGGGTGTCGCCGCCGTGGCAACCGCCAGCTTGAGCAAAGCGCGACGGTTTTCAAATACATGGCGCGGGGTAATTTCACTGGCGGCAATATTGCTGCCATCGAGTGAACTGGCGGTCTTGATCAGCATGATGCATCCTTTGTGTGAGGTTACTTGGCTATGTATTCAGATCAACCTGGAGCGTGATCCAGAGATCAACGATCAAACAGGGTCATAAAACCAACACCTGAGGCGAGACTGAAAAGACTAAAAAATAATGTCACACGCCATGTTGGCTTGGTGCTGATGGTTGGTCGAGACAGCTGCCCAAAGCTTACAGACAAAATGCAAATTGCGACGAATTCATCTGCTTAAACCACTGACCCGACCTGCCTTGACTTGACCTTACTGCCTAGACACTCAAGATACGCAGCAAGTTTCCCTTTAGATGCATGGCATCTGACAGAATCTTCATGATGCCAAAACAAACAGGCCAACCGGCTGAGGTGCTGTTTTGGCAACGGCACCGGCCGGTTGGCCTGTGGGGTACAACGGTATGACTTTGCGCTAGCGCTTATTTTTCAACAAACGCACGCTCAATCACATAATGGCCTTGATGGCTCATATTACCTTCATGAAAATCACGTGACTTGAGCAAGACCACCAGATCATGCAGCATTTCGGGGCTGCCGCAAATCATCACACGGTCTGTTTCCATATTGAATTCAGGCAGACCGAGATCAGCACAGAGCTTGCCCGATTCCAGCAGAACCGGAATCCGTCCCTGATTGCGGAATGGCTCGCGCGTCACGGTTGGGTAGTAGAGCAACTGGTTGGTAACCTGCTCGCCCAGCCATTCGTTTTTAGGCAACTCGTTTTCAATATAGTCGCCATAAGCCAGTTCCTTGACTTCGCGGCAACCATGGACGAGCACCACTTTTTCAAATTTTTCATAAACATCTGGATCACGGATGATGCTCATGAAAGGTGCCAGACCGGTGCCGGTCGACAGCAGGAACAGGGTTTTGCCCGGCAGCAGATTTTGCAGCAGCAAGGTCCCGGTTGGTTTACGGCCGATCAGCACGGTATCGCCGACCTTGATGTGCTGCAGGCGCGAGGTCAAGGGGCCATCAGGCACCTTGATACTGAGAAACTCCAGCGTTTCTTCATAATGCGGGCTGACCATGCTGTACGCACGCAGCAAAGGCCGGTCATTGACCAGCAAACCAATCATGGCAAACTGGCCACTCTGAAAACGGAAAGCCTGATCGCGCGTGCAGGTAAAAGAAAAGAGTCTGTCAGTCCAATGATGAACCGACAGCACGCGCTCCTCGTTAAAATTACTCACAGTAAAAAACTCCTATCGATGGGTCTTTGGCGGAATTGGTTTGGCTTAATTCACGCAGATAAGCCCAGGGATAAATACCGCGATCGTGTCCGTCGCTAAAGGAAAACTGAAGGCCGATCACCCCAACCGGGGTAATGGATTCAATAAGTATCTTATCGCCATCATTCTCACTACCTGGCTCTATGCCTTGTCCGGTGCGGCGTTGGTACTCGCAAACGGAACAGCGGCAGGCTCTACGCAAAACTTCCGGCCTGAAATGTACCACAAGACCATCCTGCCAGCTTAAATCCAATGTACTGTCGTGCTGATGTAAGCCAATATCCATCGGCTCAATGCAACCGCTAATCCCACTCATAGCATGGCTCCCACGCCCTGTTGGCCAAATATCGGTGGACAGGCCACGCCAGCACCGCCAGCGCGCAGTTTGTTGCCCATGGCAGCCCGACTTTCTTCGCGAATCAGCAATTTGAGCTGCACCGCCCGATCGCGAAATAGCACGGCCATGCTTGACATGCGCCCAATCAAGTACCGGCAGACACCGCCTCGCATTTTTTTCCCAGACCCTGACTGCGCGACCATGGGATCATCCGCATCGTCACCCACGACCATCTGGTCATATTCCAGCTCAATCGTTTTCATCCCTATCTTTCCTGCACGGTCTTTCCTACATCTCAGTGCTTCAGAATACTCGCTGCCACTACGATGGATCAGACAAGCATCAGAGAACCACTCCACTCTGCCATCATTTTTGACACCCCATCAAAATCTGTCCGGATACCGTTCAAACGCGATAGCAGCCATCAGAATAATCACAATTCATCATGCCGTGAACGAAGCATCCCGCATTTCTTTGTACATAAAACCAATAAGCGATCATCATCACCTGGACATGGATAAGCGCCAGCCCGATCAACCCGCTCAGCATGGTGCTCGTGTCTTGCACCAGATCATCGGTAGCAGACATCCGTGCGATCAGCACATGACAACGCCGACCGGACAGCTCGGCCTGCATGGTAATGATCAAGCATGATTTTTAGGTAAATGGCATAGACATCATGGCCTGAATTTCATCGATTAAATACTGCTTACCTGTATTTTTTACAAGCCTTATATAACACACCTGAGCAATCAGATATTTAAGGTACTACCCATAAGTATCGTCATTTAGGCGCAAGAAGGATGATCGCCATGCCGACCAGCGTCACGCCGACACCAAGCCAATCCCAGCCACTCGGACGAATCCCATCCACCAGCCAGAGCCAGAGCAGCGCCACACTCACATAAACGCCACCATAGGCCGCATAGACGCGTCCCGATGCATCGGGATGCAAGGTGAGCAGCCAGGCAAAGAGTGCGAGCGATACGGCTGCCGGCACCAGCAACCAGATCGGCCCGTCCTTGCGCAACCAGTAGTACGGCAGATAACAGCCAACAATTTCGGCGATCGCCGTCAAGACAAACAAACCGAGGGTTTTAATAAGCATGATGTACGCCTCAAATGAAAATGGCAGCGAAACTGTCGCTGCCATTCATGCCAAAGTCCGCTTAAGTCCGCTTTGGTGCCTTAGTTGCTTGAGTTTGCCTTAATCGCTTTGATCACTCAGGTAGCTTTGCCAAGTCAGCAACTGTCATGCCGACTCTGGCTACCTGACCAGAGGCCAAGTCATCAAAGCTGACCGTAGGAGTGCAGACCCGAGAGGAACATATTGACGCCCAGAAAGGCAAAAGTAGTCACTACCAGGCCAATCACTGCCCACCAGGCTGCAAAAGTACCGCGCAGACCTTTCATCAGACGCATATGCAACCAGGCTGCATAATTGAGCCAGACGATCAACGCCCAGGTTTCTTTGGGATCCCAGCTCCAATAACCGCCCCAGGCATCGGCCGCCCACAGCGCCCCCAAAATGGTGGCGATGGTGAAAAATGCAAAACCGACCGCAATCGATTTGTACATCAGGTCGTCGAGCACCGTCAGCTCAGGCAGGCGATTGGCCAAAATGCCTTTGGACTTGCACAGATAAGCCACGCCGACCATTGCCGCCAATGAAAACGTGCCATAGCCAATAAAGTTGGCTGGCACATGAATCTTCATCCACCAGCTTTGCAGTGCGGGTACCAGGGGCTGGATTTCCTGCGCGTCGCGGCTCACGGTGTACCAGAGCAAAAAGCCGATAGCGGCCGAAATCACCAGCAACACAAAAGCGCCCAAGGCACGGGTCCGATAATGTTTTTCGTAGTACAGATAAAACAGCGCAGTCAGCAGGCTGAACAGCACAAACACTTCGTACAAATTGGAAATGGGAATATGGCCGATGTCGCCACCCTTGAGGTAAGACTCATACCAGCGCACCAGCATGCCGGTAAAACCCAGCAGCACTGCCGCCCAGCACAGGCTGGAACCGACACTGGTGCCAAAGTCGGAGCGCGCCAGCAGACCGCCCCAGTAAAACAGGGTGGACAGGAAGAACAAGGCGCTCATCCACAAAATGGCGGATTGACTGGCCAGAAAGTATTTCAGGAAGAAGGATTTTTCGGCACGCGCCAACATCTCGGCGCCCTGCAGGCTTGGGTCGGCGTTATAAAGCGCAATCGCACTAAAGGCCAGAATGGTCATTCCCACCATCAACAGGCGCACCGGCTTGTGAAACCAACCCAACCAGGCAAACACCGGTACAGCGACGACCAGAATGGTCTTTTCATAATAGTCCATGAAATTACCGTAGCGATTTAAGGCAAAGCCCGCACCAATCGCCAGCATCAAGGCAAACAAGCCATCCAGCACGGTAATGCTGCTTAACCAGGTGCGCGCCTGGGCAGTCCGATTAATTTGTTGTGTCAGTTCCATCTGTCTCTTCCTTCAGTATGACTGCTTCATTTCTTGTGTCTCAGAATCGGCCGGTATCAAGCTTAATCAGCGTCCAGAAAAATGCTGAAACCAGCATCCCAGCAAGCTCACTCTACTTTAAACGCTGACTCAGCCCAACTGTTGACATCAGCAACGGCGCGACTATAACGCAAAGCACTGTGACGTGGCGGGTTACTCTGCTGTCAGCAGGGTTTTCAACGCGGCAAACTCTTTATCAAAATCCAGTGTTTTACGTTGCGAACTCATGGCCATCAGCAATTGCGTACCGCCAGTGCTGTCCGGCTTGAGCCAGACCCAGACGCGCCGCTCGCGCACATAAAACATCGAAAACACACCCAGCACCAGCAACAGACAACCCAGGTAAACAATTTTTTTACCAGGCGAACGGGTAATCTGAAACACACTCGCCTTGACCTCTTCAAACGCCTTGAGTTGCAACAGCAGCGGGGCTTCGTAAAAATAACTATCAGACAGCGCATTGATGGCGCTCTGCAAAAACCGGCCATTGTCTTCATTGCCTTCCGCTGCGGGCAAGCCAGCATTGCTGCGCGCCACCTGCCAAAGCTCCCAGGCTGCACCGGATAAAATTTTGAGAAAAATATCCGCGGCCCGTTGCTGTTCATCCTTGCTCGCCGTTTTTTCAATAAAGCGCGCCATGGATTGATAGCCGCCCTTGCCCTGGCTGCCATCGGCCTGCACACCGGCAAACAGATCCAGCGTTTTCAGCGCGCTGGCCTTGAGTTGTTTGCTCAGCTCAGGTTTTTCACCCGCCATGGCATTGTCGGCAAAACGCTGCGCCGCCTTATCGCGCAATTGCGGATTGGCCATCGCCGCTCTGAATAGCAGCCATTGCTGCAAACTGTCGTCCTGGTCGGCGGGAATCCGCAAAAAACGAAATTGTTCGGCCGGACTGTCGCGCATGCCCAGTAAAAACACACGCTGCTGATCAATAGTAGCGGGCAGCATATAGTTGTTGAATTCACGCGCCTGGCCGGCCTTGTCACGCAGCTTGTACTGCACCGATGGACCGACATTGCGTAATTCGCGCACGCTTTGCGTCTTGGTACCCGAGCCCAAATGACTGTCCAGAGTGCTTTCAAACAGGCTGATCTTGCTCTCGCCCTTGGGTTGCGCCACTGCTCGGGCGTCATTTTCCTGGGCGACGTTTTCTACGTTGAAAGGCCGAAAGCCCGTGAATTCAAGCGTGTAGGACTGCTGCACGGCCTTGGCCTGATCAGCACCGGTAATAGTCTGCCAGCGATTTTCCACTTCACCGAGTTGCCCATTGCCACCAATATCACCCTTGATTTCAAAGCTGTACGGTGTGCTGCCCTGCATGGGGAAAGCCGCGAGTGTGAGGTGACTGCCACCATCTTCAAAACTGGATTGGTAAATGGCCATGCCCTGGTAAATCAACGGCTCATTGACTTTGACAGTGGCTGAGGTGACCTTACCGGTATCGTGATCTGTCACTTCGACTTCACTGGCAAACAGCTTGGGCATGCCGGTGGAATAGTGTTCAATGATGAATTTATTGAGCTTGATGGTAAATGGCAAATCCTGGATCAACACACCATCCTGATAATTGATGACGGCCGTATTGACCGTACCACCTTCGGCAACCAGCGCATTGCCGCGAAAACTCGGGTTGCTCAATGGCAAACGATGTTTTTCAGGAATCTGGCTGATCACCGCATTGGATTTGAATGCCTGTTTATCGCCCAGCCACATCTCGGCACGAATAAACAGGTCACCATCCAGCAAACCACCCAGGCAGATGATCACGATCGCACAATGGGCAAAAATATAACCCAGCTTATTGGCAGCACCTCGTTTAGCCGTCAGTAACAAGGCCGACCCATGCTCAACTGCCTTGAGCCGGTAACCTTCTTTGAGCAACACATCGGCTTTGCTACGCGCCACAGTTTCAAGCGCACCGGATAGCGTCACTTCGGCATGATGATGAAAGGCACGCAGACCGTTTTCCTGGATTTTGTCTTTCCACGAACGCATGTCAGCCAGCATTTTGGGGGAATTGCGAATCACACAGAGTGAAGTCGACGTCACCAGAAACGCCAGAATCAGTACAAACCACCAGGCGCTGTAAACAGTATAAAACGAGAGTTTGTTAAAAACCTCAAACCAGAAAGGACCAAACTGATTGATGTAATTATTTTGCGGCTCGTTTTGTTTGACGATGGTGCCAATCACACTGGCAATGGCAATCACACTTAACAGGCTGATTGCAAAGCGCATGGAACTGAGCAGTTCCAACAGAATGGAAGGAATAGAGCGCGAAGCTGGTCGGATCATAGATAAGGTCAATTTAAAAAACAAAGGGTGGCCGCTAATAGCAGAGCCACCCTCTCTGTCAACAACGCCTGATTTTTATTGTGCGCTGGTTTACTGTTTGCGGCAGTGATGCCGCCATGATCAACGCATGCCGGCGATATAGTCGGCAACCGCCTTGATTTCCTTATCGGACAACCGTGCCGAAATACCTAACATTTGCGGGCTGTTTTTGCGGGTACCAGCACGAAATCCAACTAATTGGGATTCCGTGTAATCAGCATGCTGGCCTGACAGGCGCGGGTACTGGGCAGGAATACCCGCACCGTTAGGGCTGTGGCAACCGGCACAGGCTGGTACATTTTTCTCGGCAATACCACCACGATAGATCTTCTGACCCAGACTGACGGTTTCTTTGTTTTTGGCTGCACCGGGCTTGGCTTCCTGGCTGGAAAGATAAGCAGCAACATTTTTCATGTCGTCATCTGACAAGGTACTGGCAAAACCGGCCATGACAGCATTGGCGCGCTCGGCTTCTTTGGCACCGGCTTTGGTTTTGAAGTTGCTCAGTTGTTTGACCAGATATTCTGGATGCTGACCAGCCAGACGTGGGTAAGTTGGGCTGGTGCTGTTACCGTCAGCGCCATGACAAGAAGCACAGACCTGGGTCACGATGGCCTGACCTTTGGCAGTATCGGGCTTGGCGGTTTTGGCTGCTTCATTAGCCAAAGCCTGACCGGCAAAAAGACTGATTGCGAGGGCGCCGATGGCGGCAAACTGATGAAATGCTGGTTTCATTGCGATGTTCCTGCTCGTTTTTTTATGAAAAGCGTGACATGCTGATTGGCATGCCCTGTGGGGATACAGCCTCTAACAAATAACTCGCTATTGTACAATAAGCCCTGTCTGTTTTATTGCAGTTTTTTCTGGCTTTATTAACTCGCCAGTCTCTCACCCCTTCCCCACCATTCCAGCATCCATGTCGATTCTTCAGCAAACCAGTTTTTTTACGACCGTTAACCATCTGAAAGACTTGCCTGAGCTGGGTTTGCCTGAGGTTGCCTTTGCCGGACGCTCCAACGCGGGTAAATCCACCGCCATCAATACCTTGTGTCAGCAAAGAAAGCTGGCCTTTGCCAGTAAGACGCCCGGCCGCACCCAGCATCTGAACTATTTTGCCGTACAAAAAAAGGAAACCCAGTTTGGTTTTCTGGTCGACTTGCCTGGCTATGGTTACGCCCAGGTACCCGGTGAGGCGCGCCTGCATTGGGATAAACTGCTGGGTACTTACATCAAGGAACGGGAAGCACTCAAAGGCTTGATCATCATCATGGATGCGCGCCGCCCTTTCACCGATCTGGACCATCAACTGGTGGAATGGTATGCCCCAACTGGTGGACATATCCATGTAGTGCTGACCAAGTCCGACAAACTGAATCGCTCTGAATGCCAGCAGGCACTCAATACCACCCGCGCCATTTTAAAAAGTTATCGGATTGCGGAACGGGAAGTCGAGTACACCGCTCAACTGTTTTCCAGCCTGAAGCTGACCGGCATTGAAGAAGCTACCACTGTGTTGGAAAAATGGCTCAACATTCCCGAAGAATTGCGTAGTGAACCAGTTAAACCAATTGCCAAAACCGTCGTCAAAAAAACATAAAAAAAACCCCAACGAAAGGGGATATCGTCGGGGTGGTCTTAAAAAGCCTTGAGTCAAGGCATCCCGCTCAGGGAGGAGAAGCGGGAGATGCGCATGCATCGCATACAACATCTATAGCTATGAGCGGCCTTCTAGGCTAAAGTTCAGAGCGTTAGCAAAATTTTTGTAATCAGCCCCATCAATTAAATTTATGAGCGCCGCCCCCTCCCGTTTATCACCCAACGCTGGCTTTCCCATACAACGTCCACGCCGCATGCGTCGCGATGATTTTTCGCGTCGCCTGATGCGTGAAAATCATTTGCGCACCGATGATCTGATCTACCCCGTGTTTGTACTGGACGGACAAAACCGCACGGAAGCGGTTGCCTCCATGCCGGGCGTATCACGTTATTCATTGGATCAGTTGTTACCTGTCGCTGAAGAATGTCTCAACCTGGGTGTGCCGGTATTGGCACTCTTTCCAGTGATTGATACCCAGCTCAAAAGTCTTGATGGCCAGGAAGCCACCAACCCGGATGGTCTGGTACCACGGGTAGTGCGTGCGCTGAAAGAACGCTTTCCAGAACTGGGCATTCTGACTGATATCGCGCTTGACCCTTACACCTCGCATGGGCAGGATGGTGTGATTGATGAATCGGGCTATGTGATCAATGATGTCACCCTGGCTATTCTGACGCAACAGGCACTGGTCCATGCGCAAGCCGGTGTCGATGTGGTGGCGCCGTCGGACATGATGGATGGCCGGATTGGCAAGATCCGTGAAGCACTGGAAGCGGGTGGTCATATACATACCCGCATCATGGCGTATTCGGCCAAGTATGCTTCTGCATTTTATGGCCCGTTTCGTGATGCCGTTGGTTCTGCCGCCAACCTGGGCAAAGGCAACAAGATGACTTACCAGATGGACCCTGCCAATAGCAATGAGGCACTGCGTGAAGTGGCACTGGATATTGCCGAAGGTGCCGACATGGTGATGGTCAAACCGGGGATGCCATATCTGGATATTTTGCGACGGGTCAAAGATGAATTTCATATGCCCACCTATGTGTATCAGGTCAGTGGTGAATACGCGATGATCAAGGCTGCCGCGCAAAATGGCTGGCTGGATCATGACAAGGTGATGATGGAATCATTGTTGGCCTTTAAACGTGCTGGTGCCGATGGGATTCTGACCTACTTTGCGCTGGCGGCTGCCAAATTGCTCAAGGCTTGATGGACACCTGGCATCATTGATTTCGACCGTTTCTTCGCATCACTTAATTTGCGCATAAGCTGCTCAAAAGCTGCATCTAAGCGACACATAAAGACACACAAGCAGCACCTATGGACACCATACTGATTACCGAATCACAAGTGCAATTACTCGATGGCCCGGCCTTGCCGGTGCATTGGGCCAATCATGGCTTTGTCTGGTTTGATGCGCTGCTCACTGAAGTGGCGGCCAATCCCGAAGCCTGGCGCGACGAGGTGGAGCGCATCACCGGTATTCGGATTTATGATCTGCATTTGATTGATGCGACCAATCCTGCGCACCGTTCATATTTTGAGGCAACGCAGGATTATCAGATGGTGATTTTTCGCAAGCTGGCACCGGGTGAAAATCCACCGCTGGTGGAGCTGGATGATGGCCGTACCAGCAAAAAATCTCGACCACGGGCATTGCAGGAAATCATCACCCGTCCGATCACCTTTTTCATTTTTGATCAGGCCTTGGTGACGGTGCGGAGCGGCTTTTCCAAAACCGTGGAGCAAGTCCGAACGCGTCTGTTTGAATACAAGCAGCGCGATGAAAATAGCCGTGACAACAAGACCGGCCAAGTCATGCAACGGCCACCGGCACGCCCCGAAGAATTGATGTTGCGCATGCTCAACGCGATGGTTGATCGTTATCTTGAATTACGGCAGCCACTCACCAATCAACTGGATCGTTGGCAACGTGAATTGCTGGATCCACGACGCAGTTTCAATAACTGGATGGCGCTGCTGGAAGCACGCATGGAATTGCGCAAACTGGAGAATCTGAGCGAAGAACAGCATGATGCTCTGCAGGAAATGCGTGATCATTTTGTGGAAAATGCGGATACCGATGGTGACCCCAAACTGGCCCTGCGCCATGATATGCAACTGGTGCGGATTCATGATGTGATGGAACACACTCATCGCGTACTCAACCACGCACGACGCATGGAAGAGTCGATTGAATCGGCGGTGCAATTACACTTTTCGGCCATGGCTCATCGCACCAATGAAATCGTACGTTTGCTGACGGTGATTACTGCGATCTTTGCGCCATTGACTTTGATTACTGGTATTTTCGGGATGAACTTTGAAGTCATGCCGCTACTGAAACAATCGTGGGGCTTTTGGCTGACGATGGGCGTAATGGGTTTGATTGCTGGCGTTTTGATTATTTATTTCCGTAACCGACGGATTCTTGAATCACAACGACGCCTTGAACCGCACGACTAAATATTGAAATTTTCAATAAGTCTTATGCATATAAAAAACCAATGACTGACCTCTGCTATCCAGCTATTGGGGTTGGGTTGACTGTGTCAGCCATTGCAAATAAGCGGGCAAACCCTGGCTGATTGGTAGGGCAATAATTTCCGGCACCTGATAAGGATGCAATGACACAATGATCTGCTCAAGCTGAACATAACAAGCTTGAGTGGTCTTGATGAGCAGAGGCCATTCTTCGGCAGCTTCCAGCTTGCCCTCCCACACATAGCGCGACGTTACCGGTGGCATGATGCTGACACATGCTGCGACTCGTGCATTGAGCAAGGCTTCGCTAATGGTTTGCGCGGTGCCGAGATCCGGCGTTTGAGTCATGACAAGTAAGTATTGCGACATGACGGCTCCATTTATTGACAAGTTATGGCAGTTAAAACTGTAGCTCGATCATTGCAACAAACGTCGACGCGTCAATGCCACAGCCAAGTAAAAACCGCCCAGACCATAAGCCAGCAAAATACAGATCGGGCCAATTACGGCATCTGGAAAATGTCCCAGCACCAGTGGCCGAATCAGATCTATCGCCGCTTTGAGCGGCAAGTATTGTGCAACTGTTTGCAACCAGCCAGGGAGCTGCGAAATCGGAAAAAACACGCCTGATAAAAACATCATGGGTGTCATCACTAGCGTGATGTAGTAAGAGAAAAAATCGTAGCCACGTGCAATGGCGTTGATCACCAAACCCATCCCGGCAAAGGTCAGCCCGACCAGGACGAATAAGGGCAGCGTCAGCAGCAAGGTGGGCGCACGGCTGATGTTCAGCACCACGAGTACCAACAAGATGGCGCAACCGCTCATGACCGATTTAGTGGCCGCCCAGACCCATTCAGCGGTGACGATGTCATCCAGATCAAGCGGAGCATTGAGCAGGGAATCCCAGGTACGTTGTGCATGCATCCGTGAGAAAGTGGAATAGAGCGTTTCAAAGGTAGCCGAATTCATGATGCTGGTACAGATATAACCCGAAGCCAGAAAGCGCACATAGGGTTCACCTTGAATGCTGGGCAAAATGGCACCCAGGCCATAGCCAAAGGCGACCAGTGAAATCAGTGGCTCAGCTACATTGGCCAAGACACTCGGCCAAGCCAGTTTTTTCCAGACCAGCAGGTTGCGCTGCCATACCGGGATAAACCGTAACGAGACACCGGGTAATCGCCAAAAACCTTGCATTTCGTACTCCAATCCTCATACTAATGAAGAGTTTGTGTTTAATCTGGTTGCTTAAGTGCGTATTTATTAGGCTAATTTTTTTACTCACCAGGAGTATATTTACTTACTCTAATCACGAATATCCCGACCCGTCAGTTTAAGAAAAAGATCTTCCAAATTAGCCGGGCGATTGAGATAACGCAACTGCGGCCAATTGACCAATTGCGCCAGTAAGGCAGCGGGCTCATGCAAATAACAAAAGGCTGTTTCACCACTGAGCTCAATGCGTTGTGCCAGATTGCGAGCGCACTGCTCGACAAACTGACGCACTTCTTCGCCATAAACTTCCACGACAACGGGTTCGATATATTCTGCAATCAGAGTGTGTGGGACACCTTCAGCAATCAATTTACCCTGATCCATGACCGCCAGGCGAGTGCAAAGTCGTTCGGCTTCATCCATAAAGTGCGTGGTCAACAGGATGGTCTTGCCATTGGCCAGCAAGGCCTTCAGACGGGCCCATATCAGGTGCCGCGCCTGCGGATCAAGTCCGGTTGTCGGCTCATCCAGCAAGATCAGATCAGGATTATTGATGAGGGCACGTGCCAGGGTAAGACGACGCTTCATACCGCCCGATAACTCACCGATATGTGCATCACGCTTGCTTTCCAGACTGGCAAATTGCAGTAGCTCTTCAATACGCCCGACCAACACCTTGCCGGACAGACCGAAATAACGTCCATAAACCAGCAGATTTTCGGCGACTGTAAAATCAGGATCCAAGGTATCCATTTGCGGCACCACGCCGATCTTCATACGCGCTTCACGCGCATGACCCAGAATTGATTGGCCATTGACCAACAGTTCACCCGCATCAGGCTCAATCAAACCCAGGAGCAAACGTAATGTAGTGGTCTTGCCAGCACCGTTTGGGCCGAGCAAGCCATAACATTCACCTTTGCGTATCGAAAGGTTCAAGCCATTGACAACATCAACGGTGCCATAGCGCTTGCGTAAAGATTGAACGCTGACCATGACATCTTGCATGACTGACTCCTGTACAAAATTGATGACTTATAGACAAAACGATCGAAGTACACAACAAAACCGGTGATTATTGAAAGGCCTGACAGTCATGCAAACAATTGGCCAAGCTTGGATTTGATTCATTAATTCAATGACAAAAGTAATAATAAAATCGCAGACGAAAAAAAAGCCAGGCGAACCTGGCTTTTAATTGTGTCACAAGACAATTAAGCTTGTGCTGATTCTTCTGTAGCAGCAACTTCGCTAGTTTCAGGACGATCAAGCAACTCAACCAGAGCCATTGGTGCATTATCACCAACGCGAAAACCAAACTTCAGGATACGCAGATAACCACCGTTACGGTTCGCGTAGCGTGGACCCAACTCATTGAAGAGTTTAGTCACGATGTCGCGATCACGCAAACGATCAAACGCCAGACGACGATTGGCCAGGCTAGGTTTTTTGCCCAAAGTAATCATTGGCTCAACAACGCGGCGCAATTCTTTTGCCTTAGGCAGAGTGGTTCTGATTACTTCATGTTGAAGCAGGGATACTGTCATGTTACGCAGCATGGCCAGACGATGGCTGCTGGTACGATTCAGTTTACGGAGTCCGTTACCGTGACGCATAGTAATACCTCAAAATAAAAAAACCATCTTGCGATGGGCGCCCGTCCACACCTGGTAAGACAGACTATTAGTTATCGTTATGAATCTGCCATGTCAAGCATGGCAGATCGATCTTGCTGACTACAATTACTTATCAAGGCTGGCTGGTGGCCAGTTCTCGAGTTTCATACCCAAGGTCAAACCACGTGAAGCCAGAACTTCCTTGATTTCATTCAAGGATTTGCGGCCCAGATTGGGGGTCTTGAGCAATTCATTTTCAGTACGTTGAATCAGATCACCGATGTAATAGATATTTTCGGCTTTCAAACAATTGGCAGAACGCACTGTCAATTCCAAATCATCAACCGGACGCAACAGGATTGGATCAACCTTGGTCTCTGGCTGACGAATTTCTGCAGATTGCTCAGTACCTTCCAGAGCAGCAAAAATTGACAGCTGATCAACCAGAATCCGGGCTGATTGACGAATGGCTTCTTCAGGGCTGATCACGCCATTGGTTTCAATGGTCATCACCAACTTGTCCAGATCCGTACGCTGTTCAACACGAGCGGACTCAACTGCATAAGACACACGCTTTACTGGCGAGAATGAAGCATCCAGAACAATGCGACCAATACTCTTCGGGCTATCGTCAACATAACGGCGCATTGTACCAGGCACATAACCACGGCCTTTTTCAACCTTGATCTGCACATCCAGTTTGCCACCTTGAGTCAAGGTGGCAATCAGGTGATTAGGATTGATAATTTCAACATCGTGCGGCAACTCAATATCTGACGCATAAATAGGACCCAAACCTTCTTTACGCAAAGACACAGTAACTTCATCACGACTATGCAATTTAAATACAATGCCCTTCAGATTCAGCAAAAGATTAACCACATCCTCTTGCACGCCATCCAAAGTAGAATATTCATGGACTACGCCACCGATCAGAACTTCAGTTGGCGCATAACCCACCATTGAAGAGAGCAATACACGACGTAATGCATTACCAAGAGTATGGCCATAACCACGCTCAAAAGGCTCCATCACAACACGCGCATGACCATCGGTCAATGACTCTACTTCAACTATCTTCGGCTTCAAAAAAGCGTTTAACATTCACTATCCTTTTCAATACCCTCGGCACGTTACGCCGATAAGGCTGAGTTTTTAAACGGCGTTATTAGCGTGAATACAATTCAACGATCAAACTTTCATTGATATCGGCATACAGTTCCGCACGATCTGGCAATGACTTGAAAGTACCTTCCATCTTTTTAGCATCAACTGCAATCCAACCAGCCAAACCGGACTGTTCAGCCAGAGACAGCGCTTCAGCGATACGCACTTGCTTTTTAGATTTTTCACGAACAGCAACGACATCACCAGGCTTAACCTGAATGGAAGGAATATTGACAACCTGATTATTTAAAGTGATCGCCTTGTGGGAAACCAATTGACGCGCTTCAGCACGAGTAGAGCCAAAACCCATGCGATAAACTACGTTATCAAGACGGGATTCCAGCAATTTCAAAAGGTTTTCACCAGTATTGCCTTTAATACGATCAGCTTCGGCAAAATAGCGACGGAACTGACGCTCCAGCACACCATAAATACGCTTTACTTTTTGTTTTTCGCGAAGTTGTGTACCGAAGTCAGAAGTACGAGCACCGGATGTACGGCCATGCTGACCAGGTTTGCTGTCAAGTTTGCACTTGGATTCCAAAGAACGACGAGCGCTCTTGAGGAACAGATCGGTGCCTTCACGACGGCAGAGTTTTGCTTTAGGACCAATATAACGAGCCACTTTTTTTCCTTTCTTGATTAAGGCAACAGTCTGAACGACCATTGCCCAAGTTCTGAGACTGAACTCAGAACAGTGGGCTTATGACAAAATTAGATACGACGACGTTTTGGGGGACGGCAACCGTTATGTGGAACGGGTGTCACATCAGAAATCAAGGTGATTTTGATGCCCAATGAATTTAAGGCACGCACAGAAGATTCGCGGCCTGGGCCTGGACCTTTAATACGCACTTCAAGATTTTTAACGCCACATTCTACAGCTACGCGACCTGCGGCTTCAGCAGCAACCTGAGCAGCAAAAGGTGTTGATTTACGTGAGCCTTTAAAACCAGCGCCACCTGACGTTGCCCAAGACAGGGCATTACCCTGACGATCAGTAATGGTAATGATGGTGTTGTTAAAAGATGCATGCACGTGAGCAATACCCTCAGCAACATTCTTTTTAACTTTTTTACGAGCTCGTTGCGAAGCTGAGTTATTTGGTGATTTAGCCATTGTGATTATCCTTGATTACTTAGCTTACTTCTTAAGCGAAGCTGCTGCTTTGCGTGGACCCTTACGCGTACGCGCATTGGTACGTGTGCGCTGACCACGGCATGGCAAGCCTTTACGATGGCGCAAGCCACGATAGCAACCTAAATCCATAAGACGTTTGATGTTCATGGAAATTTCACGACGCAAGTCACCTTCTACAGTGTAGCGATTAACTTCGTCACGAAGACGTTCCATTTCAGAATCGTCAAGATCTTTTACTTTTTTAGCAAAATCCACACGTGCTGCTTCGCAAATTTTACGAGCGCGCGAGCGGCCGACACCATAAATGGACATCAAGCCGATTTCTGTATGTTGATGGTTGGGGATGTTTACCCCTGCAATACGTGCCATGCGATATTCCCAATAAGAGAAGCGTTAATTAACCTTGACGCTGTTTGTGACGTGGATCTGTACAAATCACACGGACAACGCCTTTACGTTTGATCACTTTGCAGTTACGGCAGAGCCGCTTTACCGAAGCCAGTACTTTCATGATTTCCTCTACTATTATTCCAATTTACTTTACTCGGAAAACTATCCGGGCCCGGGAAAGATCATAGGGTGTTAACTCCACAGTGACCTTATCACCTGGCAAAATTCGGATATAGTTCATCCTCATCTTGCCTGAAATATGACCAAGTACAACATGTCCATTTTCAAGTTTTACCCGGAAAGTAGCATTAGGTAAGTTTTCGACAACCTCACCCTGCATCTGAATCACATCATCTTTAGCCATGAACTACAAAACCTTGTCGAACTTTATCGAATTGGCATGTTTGTCTTAAAACTAGCCTTTTTAAGCAATGACTCATATTGCTGAGACATCACATAAGTCTGCACCTGAGTCATGAAGTCCATTGTGACGACAACGATAATCAATAATGAAGTACCACCAAAATAAAAAGGCACATTCCACTTCAAAACCAGAAACTCCGGCAAAAGGCAAACCAGCGTGATGTAAACCGCACCGACCAATGTCAAACGCATCAAAATCTTGTCTATATACTTGGCTGTCTGTTCACCAGGTCTTATTCCAGGAACGAAGGCACCGCTTTTCTTTAAATTATCTGCAGTTTCTTTGCTATTAAATACCAAGGCTGTATAGAAAAAGCAGAAGAAAACAATTGCGGTCGCATAAAGCAAAACATAAATAGGCTGACCTGGAGAAAGTGCACCAGCAATATCTTTTAACCAATGCATACTTTCGTGGCTGCCAAACCAGCCGGCTATTGTAGCTGGGAACAAGATAATACTCGAGGCAAAAATCGGCGGAATAACACCGGCCATATTGAGCTTCAAGGGCAAATGCGAGCTTTGACCAGCATAAACTTTATTACCAACTTGGCGTTTAGCATAATTAACCGTGATCTTTCTTTGTCCGCGCTCAACAAATACAACCAGATAGGTCACTGCAGCAACAATGATGACAATTAACAGTGCAGAAACAATATGCATTGATCCAGTTCTAACCAGCTCCAACAATCCACCTATTGCATTTGGCAAGCCTGCGGCAATACCGGCAAAGATAATGATTGAGATACCATTTCCCAAACCACGCTCAGTAATCTGCTCACCAAGCCACATCAGAAACATCGTTCCAGTCACCAAAGAAACTACCGTGGTTAATCTGAAAAGAATACCCGCAGATATTACCAAACCAGGTTGTGACTCCAATGCGACTGAAATTCCGAAGGCTTGAAATGTGGCCAAAGCCAAAGTACCGTAACGGGTGTACTGAGTTATTTTTCTACGTCCCGCCTCCCCTTCTTTTTTAAGAGATTCAAGCTGAGGCGACACAATAGAAAGCAATTGCATGATGATAGATGCAGAAATATACGGCATGATGCCCAAAGCAAACACCGTAAACCTCGACAAAGCACCACCAGAAAACATATTGAACATACCCAAGATACCACCCTGTTGCGACTTAAACAGCTGTGTTAATTGAGCAGGATCAATACCAGGCACTGGGATGTGGGCGCCAATACGATAGACGACCAAAGCCAATAGCAAGAATATTAGACGAGCTTTGAGATCGCTAAATTTGCTAGTGCCTGTTGCAGGTAAAGTTGCCAAAATAGTACCTATAATTAAGCTATTGATCCACCAGCAGCCTCGATAGCTGCTTTTGCACCCGCAGTTACCAACAAACCTTTGAGATGAACGGCCTTCTCAATCACACCAGCCAAATAGATTTTGGCTTGACGAGCTTGATCAGAAATCACGCCGGCCTGTTTTAGAGCAAGCAAATCAATCTCGGCGACTGGCAAAACATTCAAACTCAGTAAACGTACATCAACCGTATCACCAGCAGTCAATGATTTAAAACCGCGTTTAGGCAAGCGACGTTGCAAAGGCATTTGACCGCCTTCAAAACCAACTTTATGAAAACCACCTGAACGAGATTTTTGACCTTTATGGCCGCGACCTGCAGTTTTACCTAAACCGGAACCAATACCCCGACCAACACGGCGTTTAGCATGTTTAGCACCTTCACCAGGCTGTAATTTATTTAAGTTCATTTTTTATTCCCCCAGTGATGTAACACTGACCATATAACGAACTTTGTTGATCATGCCACGTACTGCCGGAGTATCAATGAGTTCCTTAGAGGAATTAATTCTACCCAAGCCAAGGCCTTTAACAGTGTCGCGATGAGACTGTCTTGTACCAATCAAGCTTTTCAACAGCGTGACTTTAATTTTTTTCTCAGACATAGCCAATCCTTAGCCTAGAATTTCTTCTACAGTTTTGCCACGCTTAGCAGCGATTTCACTAGGCGTACTCATTTTCTGCAAACCGTTCAAAGTTGCTCTAACCATGTTATATGGATTAGTGCTTCCAATACTTTTTGCAACCACATTGGTGACACCAAGCACTTCAAAAATAGCTCTCATTGGGCCACCGGCAATAATGCCAGTACCCTCATTAGCAGGCGACATATAAACAACTGACGCACCGTGTTTACCAACAACTGAATGTTGCAGAGTACCTGTTTTCAAACTAACTTTAAACATCTTACGGCGGGCTTCTTCCATCGCCTTTTGCACGGCAACAGGCACCTCTTTCGATTTACCTTTACCCATACCAACACGCCCGTCACCGTCACCAACAACTGTCAGCGCAGCAAAACCGAGAATACGCCCACCTTTAACAACTTTAGTGACGCGATTTACTGCAATCATCTTCTCGCGCAAACCATCATCGCGCTCGTCGCCTTGAACTTTTGCCTGTACTTTTGCCATCTTAGGCTCCAATTAAAACTTAAGACCCGCTTCACGAGCAGCATCAGCCAAAGCTTTGATACGACCGTGATAACGAAAACCAGAACGATCAAACGCCACAGCAGAGATACCAAGCGCGACGGCTTTTTCAGCAATATTTTTGCCGACGATAGCAGCAGCATTTTGATTGCCACCCTTACCAGTCTTACCAGCCAAAGAAACTTTTACTGCAGCCTCGAGCGTTGAAGAACTTGCAAGCACCTTGCTACCATCAGAATTAAACAGCGTAGCGTAGATATTCTCGTTAGTTCTATGAACGGACAAACGATTGACTTTAAGCTCACCAATTTTTTTGCGTGTCTGCAATGCACGGCGCAAACGACTTTGATTCTTATCCATAAACAAGCTCTCTTGTTATTTCTTCTTGGTTTCTTTAAGAATAACCACTTCATCCGAATAACGTACGCCTTTACCCTTGTATGGTTCGGGACTACGATACGCGCGAACTTCAGCAGCTACTTGGCCAACCTGTTGTTTATCGATACCCTTGATCAATATTTCAGTTTGACTCGGAGTTTCAACTTTTACACCTGTCGGCATTGAATGCACAACTGGATGAGAAAATCCCAATGAAAGGTTTAATTTTTCACCCTGAGCCTGCGCACGATAACCCACACCAATCAAATTCAGCTTACGCTCAAACCCCTTGGTGACACCCTGAACCATGTTTGCCACCAGGGCTCGCATAGTTCCAGACATGGCATTAGCTTGCCTGGATTCTTGCGCAGGAGTGAAAGTCAACTTCCCATCTTCCAACGCAATCGTTACTAAAGCATTTTGAGTTCGCGCAATCTGCCCTAACGGGCCCTTCACGGAAATCGTATCCGAAGAGAGAGATACCTCCGCCCCCTTTGGCAACACTACTGGATTTTTAGCTACACGTGACATTTTGGCACTCCCTTAGGCGACGTAACAGATAACTTCGCCGCCGACACCAGTGGCCTTGGCTTTGCGATCAGTCATTACCCCACGCGGAGTAGAAACAATAGCCACACCTAAACCATTCATAACGGTTGGAATATCAGCCTTACCCTTGTAAACTCTCAAACCGGGCTTACTAACCCGTTCAAGACGTTCAATTACAGGCCGACCAGAATAATATTTCAGATCAATACCAAGAACAGGCTTACCACCCTCAGTCTGAACTGAATAACTTTCAATATAACCCTCATCCTTCAAGACTTGGGCAATTGCCACCTTCAGTTTTGAAGAGGGCATCTGAACCACTGATTTCGCCACCATCTGCGCATTACGAATACGCGTCAGCATGTCAGCGATAGGATCACTCATACTCATGTAAAGCCCCTCGTTTACCAACTAGCTTTTGTTAAACCTGGAATTTCGCCCTTCATCGCGATTTCACGCAATTTGTTGCGACCAAGTCCAAATTTGCGAAAAGTACCGCGTGGACGTCCAGTCAAAGAGCAACGATTGCGCTGACGAGTAGGGTTGGAATTCCGCGGGAGTACCTGCAAGGCCAATCTGGCCTCAAAGCGCTCATCATCAGATTTACTTGTATTTTCAATTACAGCCTTGAGAGCCGCACGCTTGCCAGCATACTTTTTGACTAAATCAGCACGCTTTTTTTCACGATTGATTAATGACAGTTTTGCCATTTGTTCCTCAATTCTTAAAAGGGAAACGGAAAGCGCTAAGCAATGCCTTGGCCTCTTCATCCGTCTTAGCCGTAGTGGTAATACTTACGTTCAACCCACGCAAAGCATCAATCTTGTCGTAGTCAATTTCAGGAAAAATGATTTGTTCTTTTACGCCGATATTGTAGTTACCACGCCCATCAAAAGCACGGCCAGAAATTCCTCGAAAATCGCGCACACGTGGCAATGCAATTGTCACAAAGCGATCCAAGAACTCATACATACGAGCACCACGCAAAGTAACCATGCAACCAATAGGATAGCCTTGACGGATTTTAAATCCCGCGATAGCCTTTCTAGCTTTTGTAATTACAGGTTTCTGACCCGCAATTTTCGTCAAATCACCAACAGCATGCTCAATAATTTTTTTATCAGCAACCGCCTCGGATAACCCCATATTCAAGGTAATCTTAGTAATTCTCGGCACCTCCATAATTGACTTATATTCAAACTTTGAAGTCAATTCAGGAACAATCTTTTCTCTGTATACCGCCAACAAGCGAGCCATAACGTCCCCTTAAACCTTAACAGCTTCGCCGTTTGACTTAAACACGCGAACCTTTGATCCATCTTCCAAAAACTTATAGCCAACACGATCAGCCTTACCAGAAGCCGCATTAAAAATGGCCACATTAGATGCTTCTATTGGCATTAACTTATCGACAACACCACCCGGAATACCTTTCATTGGATTCGGCTTTTGGTGCTTCTTAACAGAATTAACACCAGCAACAATCAATTTGCCAAATTCAAGAACTTGCTCAACCTGACCACGCTTGCCCTTGTCACGACCGACAAGAACGACAACCTCATCACCTTTTAATATCTTACTCATACAACCCTCCAGGTTAGAGCACTTCTGGCGCCAATGAAACGATCTTCATAAAACGCTCACCACGCAATTCACGCGTGACCGGTCCAAAGATACGAGTTCCAATTGGCTCAAGCTTATTGTTAAGCAGAACAGCAGCATTACCATCAAACTTAATGAGTGAACCGTCCTGCCTGCGCACACCCTTAGCCGTACGAACCACTACGGCATTATAGATTTCACCCTTTTTAACACGACCGCGAGGAGCCGCATCTTTAATACTGACCTTGATGACATCACCAATTCCAGCATACCTGCGCTTTGAGCCACCCAAGACCTTAATGCACATAACAGAACGCGCACCAGTGTTATCAGCGACATCTAATGTCGATTGCATTTGTATCATTTTTTATCCCCAACTTAATCCGCTATGCGGTCAGTCTTGGCTCCGTGCATTAGCACAATGGAAGAATCCCTTTCGGGAAGAAGAGCTAGCCCTCTATTATTACAGAGAGCCTTACCTTTGTCTACTCTTTAAGCTTTCGCTTTTTCAATTAATTTCGAAACCGTCCAACTTTTGGTTTTTGAAATTGGACGACATTCTTGAATCTCAACCAAATCGCCATCATTAAAACCACCATCAGCTACATGAGCATGATACTTTTTAGAGCGCACGATAAACTTACCATACAAAGGATGTTTAATCTGACGCTCAACCAGTACAGTTACCGTCTTGCTCATTTTGGTACTTACAACTTTACCAATCAGACTTCTTTTTAGAGCAATCTTTTCAGATCCAGCCATGATCATTTCCCCGCCTCTTTAATTAGCGTTTTGACGCGAGCAATATCACGCCTAACTTTACGTAATTGGCTTGTATTAGCGAGTTGCTGTGTACCTGCCTGCATTCTTAAACCAAACTGAGCCTTCAAAAGACTGATCATCTCAGCATTCAGCTCAGTTGTTGTTTTACTTCTTAATTCAGATGCTTTCATACCAGTCCCTTAATTTGCACCGACTTGGCGAATAACAAACGTTGTAGCCAAAGGAAGTTTAGCAGCAGCCAATCGAAAAGCCTCCCTTGCCAAAGCTTCATCAACGCCATCCATTTCATAGAGAACTTTACCAGGCTGGATTTCGGCTACGTAATATTCAGGATTGCCCTTACCATTACCCATACGCACTTCAGCCGGTTTTTGTGAAATAGGCTTATCAGGAAAAATTCTGATCCAGATACGACCACCACGTTTAATATGGCGAGTCATCGCTCTACGAGCTGCCTCAATTTGACGCGCGGTAATGCGACCACGAACCACGGCTTTGAGACCAAATTCACCAAATGCGACAGAAGAGCCACGAGTAGCAATACCCTTATTTCTACCCTTCTGTTCTTTTCTATATTTACGACGAGCTGGTTGTAACATATTATTCTCCTGCCTTAGCTTCTGCAGCAGCTGGCTTGCGCACTCGCTTCACAGCTGGCTTTTTACTATCAGCATCTTCACGACGTGATGAAGGTTTGGTCGTTCTTCTAGCTTTTTTATCATCAGCCTCATCTACCACAGCAGGCTGTTCACCACGTTTTAATGTGTCACCTTTGTAAACCCAGACTTTAATTCCAATAATGCCATAGGTTGTTTCAGCTTCGCCAAAACCATAATCAATGTCTGCACGTAAAGTATGGAGTGGAACACGCCCTTCCCTGTACCATTCGGTTCTGGCAATTTCAATACCATTAAGACGACCAGAGCTCATAATCTTGATACCCTGAGCACCTAATCGCATAGCATTTTGCATCGCACGTTTCATGGCACGACGGAACATGATACGTTTTTCTAATTGCTGTGCAATAGAATCTGCAATTAACTGCGCATCAATCTCAGGTTTTCGAACCTCTTCAATATTGACATGGACTGGAACACCCATTCTCTTTTGAAGCTCCACCTTGAGAGACTCAATATCCTCGCCTTTTTTACCAATAACCACACCTGGGCGCGAACTGAAAATTGTGATTCTCGCATTTTTAGCTGGACGCTCAATAAGAACTCTAGCCACAGATGCATTTTTTAATTTCTTTTTGAGAAAGGCTCTAACACGCAGATCTTCACCAAGCATGGCTGCAAAATTGGTATTGTTTGCATACCAACGCGAAGCCCAATTCTTGGTTACGGAAAGACGGAAGCCGGTTGGATGAATTTTCTGACCCATCTTATTTCCTTAGTTGCCTACAGTAATGTAAATATGGCAGGTTTGTTTGAGGATTCGATTTCCCCGGCCCTTAGCGCGCGCTGTGAAGCGCTTTAGTGAAGCCGCCTTTTCTACATAGATTGTTTTAACTTTCAGCACATCGATATCAGCACCGTCATTATGCTCAGCATTTGCTATAGCCGACTCAAGAACCTTCTTAATAATGGTTGCACCTTTTTTAGGGCTAAAAGCCAAAAGATGTAATGCATTATCAATACCCATGCCGCGAATCTGATCCGCAACTAGACGACCTTTTTGTGCGGAAAGGCGAACACCCATTAGTTTTGCAGTTGTTTCCATATCACACCTATTTCTTGGCCTTCTTGTCGGCCGCATGCCCCTTGAAAGTTCGCGTCAAAGCAAACTCACCAAGCTTATGGCCCACCATGTTTTCTGAGACGTACACAGGAACATGCTGCTTTCCATTGTGAACAGCGATAGTCAAACCAATGAATTCCGGAAGAATTGTCGACCTACGTGACCAAGTCTTGATTGGCTTCTTGTCCTTAATGCTGATTGCAACTTCAACTTTCTTTAACAAGTGTGCATCGCAAAAAGGACCTTTTTTTACTGATCTAGTCATTTAATGCTCCTTACTTCTTGCGACGACTAACAATCATAGACGTCGTACGCTTATTGCGACGCGTACGATAACCCTTGGTTGGCGTACCCCATGGACTTACAGGATCACGACCAGCCGCTGTTTTACCCTCACCACCACCATGCGGGTGATCCACCGGGTTCATAGCAACACCACGCACTGTTGGGCGAATTCCTCTCCAGCGCTGAGCACCCGCCTTACCAATTTGACGCAAACTATGCTCTTCGTTACCAACCTCACCGACAGTAGCACGACACTCAATATGCACCCGACGAATCTCACCCGAACGCAGACGTAGTTGGGCATAAGTGCCTTCACGAGCCAACAACATCACCGAGGCACCAGCAGAACGAGCCAATTGAGCCCCCTTACCAGGCAACATCTCGATACAGTGAATTGTTGTACCAACTGGTATATTCCGAATTGGCAAGGCATTACCTGCTTTAATTGGAGCCTCGGCACCACTAATCAGCTGAGCACCAACCTGCACCCCTTTGGGTGCAATGATGTACGAACGCAAACCATCGGCATAGCACAACAAAGCAATATTGGCACTGCGGTTTGGATCATACTCAATCCGCTCAACCTTTGCAGGGACACCGTCTTTATTTCGCCTGAAATCAACTAAACGATAATGCTGCTTGTGCCCACCGCCAATATGGCGCGTGGTAATGTGACCATTATTATTGCGACCAGCAGACTTTGACTGCGCCTCAACCAGAGAGGCAACCGGCCGCCCCTTGTACAAGTCTTTATTGACAACCTTAACAACTGCACGGCGACCGGCAGAAGTAGGCTTAACCTTTACTAGCGCCATAATTAGCTAGCCTCCCCAGCAAAATTAATTTCTTGACCAGGTTTCAAGCTAACGTAGGCCTTTTTAACAGAAGCTCGTTTACCCATAAACTTACCAAAGCGCTTAACCTTGCCACCTTGATTTAATACCTGGACAGATTCAACCTGGACTTTAAATAACAATTCGACAGCTGCTTTAATTTCAGGCTTAGTCGCATCTTTAGCCACCGCAAAAGCCACCTGCTCATTTTTCTCAGCAATAAAAGTGGCTTTTTCGGAAATAACAGGTGACAAAATCACCTGATACAGCCTCGACTCTGGAAATTGCACCTTACTCATGACAGCATCTCCTCGATTTTGGCAATTGCGGCTTTAGTCACCAAGACCTTTTGATATTTAACCAATGAAACAGGGTCAGCCTGATGCGGCTCTACCAAGTAAACACCCTGCAGATTACGAGAGGCCAAATAGAGATTCTCATCAAACACATCGGAAATCAACAATACCGAAGACAAACCCATTGATTTCAACTTCTCAGACAATAATTTAGTTTTTGGCGCATCCAAAGAAAGACTATCCACCACAGCCAATCGATCCTCACGAACCAACTGAGAAAGAATCGAACAAATGCCAGCCCGGTACATTTTTTTGTTAACTTTATGTGAAAAATTTTCCTCAGGAGAATTTGGAAAAATCTTACCACCGCCACGCCACAACGGACTTGACGCCATACCAGCTCGAGCACGACCAGTACCTTTTTGGCGCCAAGGTTTACGGGTAGACTTAGCAATCTCACTGCGCCCTTTTTGAGCACGATTACCACTACGAGCATTTGCCTGATAAGCAACAACCAACTGATGAACCAAAGCCTCGTTATATTCACGACCAAAAACCGTATCGGCCGCAGAAACACTCGACAAAGCCTGACCAGAGTCGCCTAGTAACTTGATATCCATTATTTACCCCCTTTTTTTGCTTTTACTGCAGGGTAAATATAAATGTAACCACCATCACAACCAGGAACAGCCCCCTTAACCAGCAACAATTGACGATCAGGATCCACCTTGACCAACTCCAAATTTTGAATCGTCACACGATCATCACCCAAATGGCCAGTCATACGCTTGCCCGGAAACACACGACCCGGATCTTGAGCCATACCAATTGAACCCGGCACGTTATGCGACCTTGAATTACCATGAGATGCACGGTTCGAAGAAAAATTATGCCGCTTAATAACACCCGCATAACCCTTACCAATACTCACACCCTCAACATCAACCTTCTCACCAGGAGAAAAAATGGTTGCAGGCACAGAAGCGCCAAGCTGATAGGCAGAAGCAACATCAACATCCACACGAAACTCACGCAACGTAGCAACCGCAGCAACGCCAGCTTTTGAAAGATGTCCAGCGGCAGCTTTTGTAATACGCGTCGCGCGTCGCTGCCCGAATCCAAGTTGCAAGGCCACATAGCCATCAACTGATTCAGTTTTTACTTGAGTCACTCGGTTATCAGACACATCTAATACCGTCACAGGAATCGAATCCCCGTCATCGGTAAATATACGCGTCATACCAACCTTACGACCAATTAGGCCAAGGCTCATTATTTTCTCCATACTGACTACGATTGGTCAGAGTTAAAATTGGTCTAAAACCAGAAAGTTTTCTAGTATCGCACTAGCAGACTTAAATTGCAATAGTTATTGCAGCTTAATTTCCACGTCCACACCTGCTGGCAAATCTAACTTCATCAGGGCATCAACCGTTTTATCTGTTGGATCAACAATATCCATTAATCTCTGATGAGTTCGAATTTCGAATTGATCACGTGAGGTTTTGTTCACATGCGGTGAACGCAATACATCAAATCTTTGAATTCTTGTTGGCAGTGGCACCGGCCCTTTTACAAGAGCACCCGTCCTTTTAGCTGTCTCAACAATTTCAAGCGCAGACTGATCAATCAATCTGTAATCAAAAGCTTTAAGGCGAATTCGAATTTTTTGATTTTGCATAATTTCTCCAAAGAGCAAGCTACCCAAACTATGTGGGCAGCATATTAAAGTTTAAAACTTACTCAACGATTTTAGCGACGACGCCGGCCCCGACGGTACGACCGCCCTCGCGAATCGCAAAACGCAGCCCCTCTTCCATCGCAATCGGCGCGATCAGTTTCACCGTGATCTGAACGTTATCACCTGGCATCACCATCTCTTTGTCTTTCGGCAATTCAATAGCACCAGTCACATCCGTGGTACGGAAGTAAAACTGGGGGCGATAGTTGTTAAAGAAGGGGGTATGACGACCACCCTCATCTTTTGACAGGACATACACTTCGGCAGTGAAGTGGGTGTGGGGCTTGATTGAACCAGGTTTGCACAATACTTGACCACGCTCCACCTCTTCACGCTTGGTACCACGCAGCAGTACACCCACGTTATCACCCGCCTGACCTTGGTCAAGCAGTTTGCGGAACATTTCAACGCCGGTACAGGTGGTTTTGAGGGTGGGACGAATGCCAACAATTTCAATCTCTTCACCCACTTTAACGATACCACGCTCGATACGACCCGTTACCACGGTACCACGGCCCGAGATGGAGAAGACGTCTTCCACTGGCATGAGGAAGGCACCATCAATCGCGCGCTCAGGGGTGGGGATGTAGCTATCCAAGGCAGCAGCCAGCTTGAAGATGGCTTCTTCACCCAATTCGCCTTTGTCGCCTTCGAGGGCGAGCTTGGCAGAACCTTTGATGATTGGCGTGTCGTCACCGGGAAAGTCGTATTTGGAGAGCAGTTCACGCACTTCCATTTCAACCAGTTCCAGCAACTCAGCATCATCCACCATGTCGGCTTTGTTCATGAAGACGACGATGTAAGGCACACCAACCTGACGCGCCAACAGGATGTGCTCACGGGTCTGCGGCATGGGGCCATCCGCTGCCGACACCACGAGAATGGCGCCATCCATCTGGGCTGCGCCGGTAATCATGTTTTTGACGTAGTCGGCGTGACCCGGGCAGTCAACGTGCGCGTAGTGACGGTTTTCAGTTTCGTATTCTACGTGGGCGGTGTTGATGGTAATACCGCGCGCTTTTTCTTCTGGCGCTGCGTCAATCTCATCATATTTCTTGGCCGCACCACCAAATTTAGTCGACAGCACTGTCGTGATCGCCGCTGTCAAGGTCGTCTTGCCATGGTCCACGTGACCAATTGTGCCCACGTTAACGTGTGGCTTCGTACGCGAAAACTTCTCTTTTGCCATTTTCCTATTCCTTCAAAAGAACAATCTAAAATTAAAATCAATAAAGTTTTTATTTAGCTTTAGCATTCACAATTGCCTCAGCAACATTCTTTGGGGCTTCAGCATAATGCTTGAACTCCATTGTGTATGTTGCCCGGCCTTGCGTAGCAGAACGCAAAGATGTGGAATAGCCGAACATTTCTGCTAGCGGCACTTCCGCCTTAATTACCTTACCACCACCAGTCATATCATCCATACCCTGAACCATCCCACGCCGGGAGGACAGATCGCCCATGACAGTCCCGGCATAGTCTTCAGGAGTTTCCACCTCAACAGCCATCATTGGCTCAAGAAGAACCGGATTAGCTTTACGACAACCATCCTTAAACGCCATTGAAGCTGCCATCTTGAAAGCATTTTCGTTGGAATCAACATCATGATATGAACCAAAGAACAATGTCACCTTAATATCGACCACAGGATATCCAGCCATCACACCACTTGAAAGCGTATCCACCACACCTTTTTCAACAGCAGGGATATATTCGCGCGGAACAACACCACCCTTAATTGCATCAACAAACTCAAAACCTTTGCCAGCTTCTTGCGGCTCAATTTTCAGAACGACATGCCCATACTGCCCACGACCACCAGACTGCTTAACAAATTTGCCTTCAGCCTCTTCACAAACTTTACGGATAGTTTCACGATAAGCAACTTGCGGCTTACCCACTGTAGCCTCTACACCAAACTCACGTTTCATACGGTCCACAAGGATTTCCAGATGCAACTCACCCATTCCAGAAATAATTGTTTGACCAGACTCCTCGTCAGTCTTTACCCTGAAGGAAGGATCCTCTTGAGCCAGACGGTTAAGCGCAATACCCATCTTCTCCTGATCAACCTTGGTCTTGGGCTCGACAGCCTGAGAAATCACCGGCTCCGGAAACTCCATCTTCACCAATGTGATGATTGAATCCGGATCACACAATGTCTCACCCGTAGTCGCCTCCCTCAAACCAACTGCAGCAGCAATATCACCAGCACGAACCTCTTTAATTTCCTCGCGCTGATTAGCGTGCATCTGCAATAAGCGACCAATACGCTCTTTCTTGCCTTTAATCGGGTTGTAAATCGTATCACCCGAATTGATCACTCCAGAATAAACACGGAAGAAAATCAATTGACCAACAAAAGGATCCGTCATAATCTTAAAGGCTAATGCAGAGAATTTTTCGTCATCAGCTGCACGACGCTCAGCCTGCTGACCATTCTCCAACTCCCCAACTACCGGCGGAATATCTGTCGGTGCAGGCAGGAAATCAATTACCGCATCCAGCATAGCCTGAACACCCTTGTTCTTAAAGGCCGAGCCGCACAACATTGGCACAATCTCACTTGCAATCGTTCTTTGACGCAAAGCAGTTTTAATTTCCTCTTCAGACAAGTCACCCTCTTCAAGGTACTTATTCATCAGCTCTTCCGAAGATTCGGCAGCAGCTTCAAGCATTTTCTCGCGCCACTCCTTGCAGGTCTCAAGCAAATCGGACGGAATTTCACCATATTCAAATTTAATCCCCTGAGATGCCTCATCCCAAATGATCGCCTTCATCTTGACAAGGTCAACAACACCCTTGAAAGTATCCTCAGCACCAATCGGAACCTGAACAGGAACAGGGTTGGCCTTCAGGCGTGCACGCATTTGCTCGTACACCTTGAAGAAGTTAGCACCAGTACGGTCCATCTTATTGACAAAAGCCAACCTTGGCACACCATATTTGTTAGCCTGACGCCACACAGTTTCCGACTGCGGCTGAACACCGCCCACCGCACAGTAAACCATACACGCAGCATCCAAAACTCGCATTGAGCGCTCAACTTCGATCGTGAAGTCCACGTGACCCGGAGTATCAATAATATTGATACGGTGCTCTGGATAGTTACCCGCCATACCCTTCCAGAACGCAGTAGTAGCAGCAGAAGTAATCGTAATTCCACGCTCCTGCTCCTGCTCCATCCAGTCCATGGTAGCAGCACCATCATGAACCTCACCAATTTTGTGATTCACACCAGTATAAAAAAGAATACGCTCAGTAGTGGTTGTCTTACCTGCATCAATGTGAGCAGAAATCCCAATATTACGATAACGCTCGATCGGAGTTTTGCGAGCCATATTTACACCCTAGAATTCAAGTCCAATTAAAAACAAAATGGCACGAAGTAATCTTCGTGCCCTGAAACACTCCCCAACCACAAATTCCTAGAAACGGAAGTGTGAAAAGGCTTTATTCGCCTCAGCCATACGATGAACTTCATCGCGCTTCTTCATAGCACCACCACGCCCCTCAGCGGCATCGACAAGCTCACCAGCCAAGCGCAAAGGCATTGACTTCTCGCTGCGCTTATTTGCAGCCTCCCTCAACCAGCGCATCGCAAGAGCCATACGACGAACAGGACGAACCTCAACTGGAACCTGATAGTTAGCACCACCAACCCGACGACTCTTAACCTCAACAATAGGCCGAACATTCGAAAGAGCCTGAGTAAAAACCTCCAGAGGATCCTTAGAAGTCTTTGAAGAAATTTGGTCAAATGCACCGTAAATAATACGCTCGGCAACCGCCTTCTTACCCGACAACATCAACACATTCACAAACTTGGCTACATCAACACTACCAAATTTAGGATCCGGCAATATATCCCGCTTAGGGACTTCACGACGACGTGGCATATAACACCCTTATGTTATTCAGCTTAATTTGGCAAACCAGCCAAAGCTTACTAGACCTTGCGGCCAAAAAAATTAAGACGCCTTAGGACGCTTTGCACCATATTTAGAACGAGCCTGCTTACGATCCTTCACACCCTGCGTATCCAAACTACCACGCACCATGTGATAACGCACACCCGGCAAATCCTTCACACGACCACCACGCAGCAAGACAACACTATGCTCCTGCAAGTTATGCCCCTCACCACCAATATAGGAAATAACCTCAAAACCATTAGTCAGACGAACTTTGGCAACCTTACGCAAAGCAGAATTTGGCTTTTTAGGCGTTGTCGTATACACCCGCGTACAAACACCACGACGCTGCGGGCAATTCTGCAGAGCAGGACTCTTGCTTTTAATCTTGGCAGAAACCCGAGGCTTCCGAACAAGCTGGTTAATAGTTGGCATATCTCAAAAAACCTTCTGTTGATTAGTTAAAGATGGTCGGTACGATTGCCAGCCATCCAAAATTTATAAATTAGAGCCTAAAACAGACAAAGCCCAACACTCTACAAGAAAAGTTAGGCTTCGTCAAGTTATTAGTCATTTGCGTTAGAAAGATCAACCTCGCCCGTTTCATCAGACTTCGCTGCCTCAGCTTCAGCAATTGCTTTTTGCTCTGCAAAATCTGAGCTTTCTTTTGCCTTTCTAGCTTGATGATACGCCAAGCCAGTACCCGCAGGAATTAGACGACCAACAATCACATTTTCTTTCAGGCCACGCAAATCGTCTTTTTTACCCATAATTGCTGCTTCTGTAAGCACTCGTGTAGTTTCCTGGAAGGAAGCTGCAGAAATAAACGAATCCGTTGACAAAGAAGCCTTGGTAATACCTAGCAAAATATTTTCATAAGTAGCTGGACGCTTATCTGCCGAAATGGCCGCATCATTGCGGTCAAACAGTTCCGAACGTTCGACTTGTTCACCAGGAATAAATCCTGTATCACCCGCATCAGCAACCTGCACACGACGCAACATCTGACGAACAATGACTTCAATGTGCTTATCATTGATCTTCACACCCTGCAATCGATACACGTCCTGAACTTCATCAACAATATATCGTGCCAGAGCTTCAATTCCCAATAGTCGAAGAATATCTTGGGGATCCGCAGGGCCATCAACAATCAGCTCGCCTTTATTGACGACCTGACCATCGTGTACCAATACGTTCTTTTCTTTAGAGATAAGAAATTCATTTGCATTGCCATCCAAATCTGTAATAACCAGCCGCTGCTTACCTTTGGTATCCTTACCAAAAGAAACGGTACCAGTCACCTCCGCAAGCATACCCGCATCTTTGGGTGAGCGCGCCTCAAAAAGTTCAGCAACCCTTGGCAAACCACCCGTAATATCACGAGTCTTTTGTGATTCAGTAGGGATACGAGCCAATACCTCACCCACACCAACAGTCTGATTATCTTTAACGGTAATCAAAGCGCCGACCTGGAAGCCGATAGTCACAGGATGATCTGTACCCGCGATTTTCACTTCCTCACCAGACTCGCTCAGCAATTTAACTTGCGGACGCACTCCCTTAGTGGCCATAGAGCCGCGACGTTTTGCATCAATGACCACCAGAGTTGACAGGCCAGTCACTTCATCAATCTGCTTTGCAACCGTAACGCCTTCTTCTACGTTTTCAAAACGAATCGTTCCAGCATATTCAGTAATGATCGGTCGAGTCAAAGGATCCCATGTTGACAGTGCAGTACCTGCCTTAATAGTGTCACCATCTTTTACTAGCAATGTGGCGCCGTAGGGCACTTTGTGACGCTCCCTCTCACGACCATTTTCTTCGGTAATCAAAACTTCACCGGATCGAGAAATGACTACTTGCTCACCTTTGGCATTTGTCACATAGCGCATGGTCGCTGTAAAGCGTGCCACACCATTTGATTTTGCCTCGACCGATGAAATGACTGCCGCACGCGAAGCTGCACCACCAATGTGAAAAGTACGCATAGTCAGCTGAGTACCAGGTTCACCAATTGATTGTGCCGCAATCACCCCAACTGCTTCGCCGGTATTCACCAAAGAGCCACGACCTAGATCACGTCCATAACATTTAGCGCACAAACCATAACGCGTTTCACAAGTTAATGGAGTTCTGACACGCACCTCATCGATACCCAATGCCTCTATTGTTTCTACACAATCCTCATCAAGCAATGTTCCAGCCTCGTATAAAGTCTCTAGAGACTCTGGATTAACGATATCGACTGTAGCCACTCTGCCCAGAATTCGATCACGCAAAGCTTCGATGATTTCACCGCTTTCAACCAATGACTTCATGTTAACGCCATTGGTCGTACCACAATCATCTTCAACAACCACAAGATCCTGAGTCACATCAACCAAACGACGCGTTAAGTATCCAGAGTTTGCAGTCTTCAGTGCAGTATCAGCCAAACCCTTACGAGCCCCGTGGGTCGAAATAAAGTATTGAAGAACGTTCAAACCTTCGCGAAAATTTGCAGTAATAGGTGTTTCAATAATAGAGCCGTCAGGTTTGGCCATCAAACCACGCATCCCTGCCAACTGACGGATCTGGGCTGCAGAACCGCGCGCACCAGAGTCAGCCATCATATAAATCGCATTGAAGGACTCTTGCCTGACTTCATTACCATGACGGTCTGTTATTGCCTCGGTAGCAAGCTGGTCCATCATAGCCTTACCAACTTGATCTCCGGCACGACCCCAAATATCAACTACCTTGTTGTAGCGCTCGCCCTGCGTAACCAGACCGGAGGTATATTGTTGCTCAATTTCTTTAACTTCTTTTTCCGCGCCGGCAATAATGTCATGCTTTTGAGTTGGAACCAACATATCATCAACGCAGATAGAAATACCTGCTTTTGTCGCCAATGAAAATCCAGATTGCAAAAGTTTATCCGCAAAAATAACTGTCTCACGCAATCCACATTTACGGAAAGAGACGTTAATTAATTTTGAAATTTCTTTCTTTTTAAGGGCTTTGTTGATGTTTGAAAAAGGTAATCCGGCTGGCAATATCTCAGAGAGAATCGCTCGGCCTACTGTGGTCTGATACAGACTAACCTTTTTAGTTTTATCGCCACTGATTTTGTCAATTTCATATTCCGTGATTCGAACGCAGACACGAGTCGTTAATTCAACAACTTTACTATCGTATGCACGAATCACCTCACCGACATCAGAAAAGACCAGGCCCTCACCCTTGCCATTAACCTTATCCCGAGTTGCATAGTAAAGACCGAGCACAATATCCTGTGAAGGAACAATTGACGGCTCACCATTCGAAGGGAACAAAATATTATTCGAAGCCAGCATCAATGTCCGAGCTTCCATCTGCGCTTCCAGTGACAATGGCACGTGAACAGCCATCTGGTCACCATCGAAGTCGGCATTAAATGCGGCACAGACAAGTGGGTGAAGTTGTATTGCCTTACCCTCGATTAACACTGGCTCAAATGCCTGAATACCCAGTCGATGCAATGTCGGTGCACGGTTCAACATAACCGGATGCTCACGAATCACTTCCTCAAGAATATCCCAAACAACCGGTGTTTCGTTTTCAACTTCTTTCTTCGCCGCTTTAATTGTCGTTGCAACACCCATTACTTCCAATTTGTGGAAAATAAAGGGTTTAAACAACTCCAGCGCCATCTTCTTGGGCAAGCCACACTGATGCAACTTCAGCTGCGGGCCCACCACAATAACTGAACGACCGGAGTAATCCACACGCTTACCTAGCAAGTTTTGACGGAAACGACCGCCCTTACCCTTGATCATTTCAGCTAATGACTTCAGCGGACGCTTATTAGCGCCGGTCATTGCCTTACCTCTGCGGCCATTATCAAGCAATGAATCTACTGCTTCTTGCAGCATACGTTTTTCGTTGCGAACAATAATCTCCGGAGCCTTCAATTCAAGAAGACGCTTCAAACGATTATTACGGTTAATTACCCGACGATATAAATCATTCAAATCGGAAGTCGCAAAACGACCACCATCGAGTGGAACCAAAGGACGCAACTCAGGAGGAAGAACCGGTAAAACCTCCATGATCATCCAATCAGGTTTAATACCTGACTTCTGGAAACCCTCCAAGACTTTCAATCGTTTTGCATACTTCTTGATTTTGGCTTCAGAGCCGGTTGCCTGAAGCTCTGCATGCAACTGCTCAACATCACGATCAATATCGATTGAACGGAGCAGCTCACGAACTCCTTCAGCCCCCATCAGTGCGGTAAATTCATCACCATACTCTTCGAGCTTAGCCATGTAATCATCTTCGGACATGATTTGGCAACGCTTAAGCGGTGTCATCCCAGGATCTGTGACAACATATGCTTCGAAATACAAAACACGCTCGATATCGCGCAGCGTCATATCCAATACCATACCCAAGCGGGATGGCAGTGACTTTAAAAACCAGATATGCGCTGTAGGGGAGGCAAGTTCAATGTGCCCCATACGCTCACGGCGAACTTTAGCCAAAGTAACTTCAACACCGCATTTTTCACAAATAACGCCGCGATGTTTTAGTCGTTTATATTTTCCACACAGGCATTCATAATCTTTGATTGGGCCAAATATCTTTGCGCAAAACAAACCATCGCGCTCAGGCTTAAATGTTCTGTAGTTAATAGTTTCCGGCTTCTTAACTTCACCATAAGACCATGAGCGAATCTTTTCAGGCGATGCAAGCCCAATTCGAATTGCATCAAATTGTTCATCTTTCTGAACCTGCTTAAATAGATCGAGTAATGCTTTCATCTCTTTCTCCTGTGGTCCACTAATTAATTACGCTCAAGGTCGATATCAATACCGAGCGAACGGATCTCTTTGACCAATACATTGAATGATTCAGGCATGCCGGCGTCAATCACATGATCACCTTTAACCAGATTTTCATAGACCTTGGTTCTACCATTAACGTCATCCGACTTAACGGTAAGCATTTCCTGCAGAACATAGGACGCGCCATACGCCTCCAAAGCCCAAACCTCCATCTCACCAAAACGCTGCCCACCAAATTGGGCTTTACCACCCAACGGTTGCTGTGTAACCAGAGAATATGGCCCTGTTGATCTAGCATGCATCTTGTCATCCACCAAATGGTGCAATTTCAATACATGCATATAGCCAACTGTAACTGAGCGCTCAAACGCATCCCCCGTTCTACCGTCAAACAGTGTTACCTGGTTTTTCGAGGGTGTCATTCCCAATTTTTTGGCAATAGGATCCGGATATGCCAAATCAAGCATTTTCAGAATCTCTTCTTCTGTTGCACCATCAAAGACTGGCGTCGCAAACGGAACACCATTTTTCAAATTGGCAGCCAATTCCAGAATTTCGGTATCTGTAAAAGAATCCAAATCCTCTTGCTTACCAGAGCCGTTATAGATCTTTGCCAAAGTAGAACGGATTTCTGCCACTTGCGAATGCGCTTGAAGCATTTCACCAATGCGCAATCCCAATCCCTTCGAGGCCCAACCCAAATGAGTCTCCAAAATCTGACCCACGTTCATCCGTGAAGGAACACCCAGTGGATTCAAGACAACATCTACAGGTGTGCCATCTGCCATATAAGGCATATCCTCAACCGGTACAATTCGCGACACAACCCCTTTGTTACCGTGACGCCCAGCCATTTTATCGCCAGGCTGCAGACGACGTTTCACGGCCAAATAGACCTTGACCATCTTCTGCACACCAGGGGGTAACTCATCGCCTTGTGTCAATTTCTTACGCTTCTCTTCGAAGGCAAGATCAAATTGATGGCGTTTCTGAGCAATGGATTCTTTGAGTGCTTCAAGTTGACTTGCAACTACATCGTCAGCTAAGCGCAAGTCGAACCAGTGGTACTTATCTAGATCATCAAGATATTCTTTGGTAATCACTGTGCCTTTGGCCAGTTTCTTAGGCCCACCATTGGCCAGCTTACCAATCAGCAAGCGCTCAATACGCTCGAAAGTATCAACTTCAACAATACGCATCTGATCATTCAGATCAAGACGGTAACGTTTCAGCTCATCATCAATAATTTGCTGCGCACGTTTATCCCGCTGAATACCTTCGCGCGTAAAAACCTGAACATCAATAACAGTTCCAGCAATACCCGAAGGCACGCGCAGAGAAGTATCTTTAACATCGGACGCTTTTTCACCGAAAATTGCACGCAGCAATTTTTCTTCAGGCGTAAGCTGAGTTTCACCTTTGGGTGTAACCTTGCCGACCAGCGCATCACCAGCTTCAACTTCGGCACCAATATAGACAATACCGGACTCATCAAGGCGAGCCAATTGATTTTCAGCAAGATTTGAGATGTCACGCGTAATTTCTTCTGGGCCAAGCTTTGTGTCACGAGCCACCACTGACAACTCTTCAATATGAATCGAAGTATAGCGATCTTCGGCTACAACTTTTTCAGAAATCAGAATCGAGTCTTCAAAGTTATAACCGTTCCATGGCATGAAGGCAACGAGCATGTTTTGACCAAGTGCCAATTCACCCAGATCTGTAGATGCGCCATCGGCAACCACGTCACCCCTGACAACACGATCACCAACTTTGACAATTGGACGCTGATTAATATTGGTATTCTGATTTGACCGCGTGTACTTAATCAAATTATAGATATCAACACCAACCTCACCCGCAGCAGCCTCGTCATCATTCACACGAATAACGATACGACCTGCATCAACATAATCTACCAAACCACCACGCAGCGCCTGCACAGTGGTACCGGAGTCAACCGCAACAGTTCGCTCAATTCCCGTACCGACGATCGGCTTTTCAGGACGCAAGCAAGGCACTGCCTGACGTTGCATGTTTGAACCCATCAGTGCACGGTTTGCATCATCATGCTCCAGGAATGGAATCAATGATGCCGCTACAGAAACAATCTGTGATGGTGCCACATCCATATATTGAATACGACTTGGTGACACCAGCAACGTTTCACCCGCCTCACGTGCCGATACCAACTCATCAATCAAACCGCCTTCATTATCAATGGTGGCATTTGCCTGAGCAATAACGTACTTACCTTCTTCAATAGCAGACAAATACTCAATCTGATCAGTAACTTTTCCTGACTCCACTTTTCGATAAGGAGTTTCCAAAAAGCCATACTCATTCAATCGAGCAAATAGCGCCAATGAGTTAATCAGACCAATGTTTGGACCTTCCGGCGTTTCAATCGGGCAGACTCGCCCATAATGAGTCGGATGTACGTCACGCACCTCGAAGCCGGCCCGCTCACGAGTCAATCCACCAGGGCCCAAAGCTGATACGCGACGTTTGTGCGTAATCTCGGATAACGGATTTGTTTGATCCATAAACTGAGAGAGCTGCGATGAACCGAAAAACTCACGGATAGCCGCTGAAATTGGTTTGGAATTGATAAGGTCATGCGGCATTAAATTCTCAGACTCAGCCTGGCCAAGCCGCTCCTTAACCGCTCGTTCAACACGGACCAAACCAGAACGGAACTGATTTTCAGCCAACTCACCAACGCACCGCACACGACGATTTCCGAGGTGATCAATATCATCGACCTCGCCCTTGCCATTACGCAAGTCAACCAATACTTTGATGGTATCGAGAATATCCTCGTTGGTTAATGTCATTGGACCAAGATCATCAGCTCGACTGACACGACGATTAAACTTCATACGACCCACCGCCGACAGATCATAGCGCTCTTCGCTATAGAAAAGACCATTAAAGAGCGCCTCAACAGCTTCTTCTGTGGGTGGCTCACCAGGGCGCATCATTCTATAAATAGCAATACGAGCAGCCATCTGTTCAACAGTCTCATCAACACGCAATGTTTGAGAGATATATGCGCCTTGATCCAAATCATTGGTATAAATGGTTTGGATCTGATTAATCTTGGCATCACGCAATTGCGCCAATAGTGACTCAGTCAGCTCATCGTTAGCATTGGCAATAATTTCACCAGTATCCTGGCTAATTATGTTCTTGGCCAAGACACGACCTAGCAAATAGTCTTCTGGTACTGAAATGAAGCGTGTCTCAGCACTTTCCAACTCACGGATATGCTTGGCATTAATTCGTTTGTCTTTCTGAACAACGACTTTACCCGACGTATCAGTAATGTCAAAACGCGCTAATTCACCGCGCATTCTTTCTGGCACAAACTCCATGAGTGCACCCTCTGACTTCAAATTAAAATTATCAAAGACAAAGAAGTGCGCCAGAATTTGTTCTGGATTCAGGCCAATCGCTTTCAACAAAATCGTAACTGGCATTTTGCGACGTCGATCAACACGGAAAAATAGAATATCCTTCGGATCAAACTCAAAATCCAACCAAGACCCACGATAAGGAATAATCCTAGCAGAGAACAAGAGCTTGCCCGAGCTATGAGTCTTACCACGATCATGCTCAAAGAACACACCCGGCGAGCGATGCAACTGGGAAACAATAACTCGCTCAGTGCCGTTAACAACAAAAGAGCCCGTTGTCGTCATGAGGGGAATTTCACCCATATAGACTTCCTGCTCTTTGATTTCCTTAACAGTTGGCTTGCTAGATTCCTTATCCAGAATGACAAGCCTGACTTTCGCTCTTAATGGCGACGCGAAAGTCAATCCACGCTGCTGACATTCTTTAACGTCAAATACGGGCTCTCCCAGCATATAACTGACAAATTCCAGTCGAGCAAAACCGTTATGACTAACTATAGGAAAAATCGAATTAAAGGCTGCCTGCAAGCCATCACTTTTCCGCTGAACTGGTGGAACACCCTCCTGCAAAAAAGAAGCATAGGACTCTAACTGAGTCGCAAGCAGATAAGGAATATTTTGAACATTTGCCCGTTTGGCAAAGCTCTTACGAATGCGTTTTTTCTCGGTGAAAGAGTAGAGCATGGACACTCCGTGAGTGAGTGAAGAGGAATCAGAATTCAGCATTCTTGTTTGGTTTAACAAAAATACAGAAGTATGGTTCCTGAAAAGAAACTAAGCTGCAGAAACAACAAAGGAGCCAGGCCTCCAGTTCAACTGGGTTCGGTACCTGACTCCCCGAAAAACAATATTACTTAACTTCGACTTTAGCGCCAGCTTCTTCCAATTTCTTTTTGGCGGCTTCAGCGTCGGCTTTAGCAACAGCTTCTTTAACAGATTTAGGAGCACCGTCAACCAAGTCTTTCGCTTCTTTCAAGCCCAAACCAGTCAGTTCACGAACTGCTTTAATCACGTTAACTTTGTTTGCACCAGCTTCGAGCAGCACAACATCAAACTCAGTTTTTTCTTCTACAGCTGCAGCAGCAGCGGCAGGAGCAGCAACTGCAACTGCAGCAGCAGCAGCAGAAACACCAAATTTTTCTTCCAGATCTGTGATCAGCTCTGACAGTTCCAGAACTGTCAGACCAGCGATTGCTTCAATAATTTCAGCTTTAGTAATAGCCATTTAAAACTCCAAATATTTAACTTGAATAGGTCAGGTTGTTAGGCCGCTTTTTGATCACGTACCGCTGCCAAGCCGCGAACAAACTTGGTAGGCACTTCATTAAGCGTACGAACAAATTGGGCAATTGGTGCTTGCATAGTGCCAAGCAATTTCGCGAGCAACTCTTCTCTACTAGGAATACTTGCAAGCGCTTTCACGCCATTGGCATCCAGAAGAGAATTGGGCAGAGCCCCTGCTTTCAAAACAAGCTTGTCATTTGCTTTTGCAAACTCACTTAACACCTTGGCCGCCGCAACAGGATCTTTTGAAATACCATAAATCAAGGGTCCAACTAATTTGTCAGACAAAACCTCAAAAGGCGTTCCAGCAACAGCCCGTCTTGCCAAAGTATTTTTGAGAACTCGCAAGTAAACACCATTCTCACGAGCCTTCTTGCGAAGAGTCGTGATATTGCCTACTTCCAGACCACGGTATTCAGCCACCACAACCGATTGTGCACCAGCAACTTCGGCTGATATCTCCTCGATTACGACAGCTTTCTCAGTACGATTGAGAGCCACGGTCAACCTCCAAAATATGGCATCACATTAAGTGATACCGGTTAAATACGGCGACCGATTTTGGAGTCTTGCAATCGGCTAATAAGCTTCTCACTACAATTCCTTGTCAGGTACACCATCTGCGTTGGCAGCTTTCACAATTAAAGGTCAAGTGCAACTACCACCCTCCCCACCAACGGTCTTGGACAGTCCGTCAATTGACGGCCCACCAAATTCTTACTCAAATCTTTTACAACTATTTAGGCCAGCGTGTTTTGATCAACACGAACACCTGCGCCCATTGTGCTAGAGAGTGCAATCTTACGCAGATAAACACCTTTACTGGTTGCTGGTTTAGCCTTATTCAAGGCCTCAATGAGTGCAACCAAATTACTTTTCAGCGCATCCGATTGGAACGAGGCACGTCCAATAGTTGCATGAATAATCCCCGCCTTATCGGCACGAAATTGCACTTGACCAGCCTTGGCATTTTTTACAGCAGTGGCAACATCAGCAGCCACAGTACCGACTTTAGGATTAGGCATCAAACCACGTGGGCCAAGAATTTGACCTAATGTACCCACAACCCGCATTGTGTCCGGAGATGCAATAACAATATCAAAATTAATATTGCCTGCTTTGATTTGCTCCGCCAGATCATCCATACCGACAATATCAGCACCAGCCGCTTTGGCAGCCTCAGCTTTATCGCCTTGAGCAAATACAGCCACACGCACAGACTTACCTGTGCCAGCAGGCAAAACAACCGATCCACGCACAACCTGATCTGATTTCTTAGCATCAATACCAAGCTGAACTGCAACATCGATAGACTCATCAAATTTAGCCGTTGCACAACCCTTGATCAAACCCAGCGCATCATCTAATGCATAGGATTTGTTACGATCAACTTGTGAACGAATCGCTTTAATTCTTTTTGATAACTGAGCCATTTTAGAGTCCCTCAACCGTAATACCCATGGAGCGGGCGCTACCAGCAATCGTGCGCACCGCAGCATCCATGTCAGCAGCCGTCAAATCACGCATTTTTGTTTTAGCGATTTCCTCAGCCTGATCCCGAGTAATCTTACCAACCTTATCAAGATGAGGCTTAGGACTGCCCTTTTGAATGCCAGCCGCCTTCTTGATCAAATAAGTCGCAGGCGGGGTTTTCAGTTCAAAAGTAAAACTTTTATCAGCGTATGCCGTAATTTTGACCGGAATCGGCATACCCGGCTCCATACCCTGAGTTTGGGCATTGAACGCCTTGCAGAATTCCATGATGTTCAGACCACGCTGACCGAGAGCAGGGCCAATCGGTGGAGATGGGTTGGCTTTACCAGCCGGTACTTGCAGGCTTATAAAGCCTACGATTTTCTTTGCCATTATGGCTCCTTTACTAGTGAGTTTTAACGCAGCATCTCAAACAACAGTGCCGCTCCTCTGTTGCACCACCAATGGTGTTGCTAAGTCTTTTCTACTTGCCCAAATTCAAGCTCGACTGGGGTACCACGACCGAAAATAGTGACCGAGACACGCAGCCTAGATTTTTCGTAATTAACTTCCTCAACATTGCCATTAAAGTCTGTAAACGGGCCATCTTTAACGCGCACCATTTCACCGACTTCAAACAGGACTTTAGGCCTCGGCTTTTCGACACCCTCTTGCATTTGAGCAAGTATTTTCTCCACTTCTTTAGGAGAAATCGGTGCCGGACGATTACGCGTTCCGCCCACAAAACCAGTTACCTTATTGGTGTTTTTAACCAGATGCCAAGTCTCGTCAGTCATTTCCATTTCGACCAAAACATAACCAGGATAGAAACGTCGCTCTGTAATGGCCTTCTGACCACCACGAATTTCCACAACCTCTTCAATTGGCACCAGTATCTTGCCAAACTTATCTTGCATACCAGCGCGCTCAATACGCTCCAGTAACGCCTTTTTCACACTTTTCTCAAGACCAGAGTATGCATGCACCACATACCAGTGCATCTTTCCCGAGGGCTGCGTCACTTCCCGCAAATCTGACATCCTATCCCCTCCAGCCAAGTATCAAGCCATACAAGACATACTCCAACGCCTTGTCAGTAAACCACAACAAAATCGCCATGACCAACACAAAGCCGAATACAGCCACCGTTGTCTGGACAACCTCTTTTCTCGCCGGCCAGGTAACTCGCTGCGCCTCGCGAAATGATTCGCGCGCAAAAGCCACCAAATCACGACCAGAGTTAGTAGCAGCAAACAATGCCACAGCAGCCACAGCACAGACTAACAACGACAATAGTCGCAGCCAGAAAGCCTGGGAAGACAAAAAATAGAAAAGCACCAATCCAGCCACGACCAATGCGAGAGAAACAACTTTTTTAAGTCTTTCCCCACCATTTGAAGCTGATTGGAGCGCTGGACTAACCATAGACATGACACGCTTCAAGTTTGCGAGCAACTAATTGGAAACAGTGCTACGTGGCAGGGGCAGAGGGCATCGAACCCCCAACCTTCGGTTTTGGAGACCGACGCTCTGCCAATTGAGCTATACCCCTGTAGACACCACAAAATAATAGGGATCACCCCCATTATTTCTTACTCAACGATTTTAGCGACGACGCCGGCCCCGACGGTACGACCGCCCTCGCGAATCGCAAAACGCAGCCCCTCTTCCATCGCAATCGGCGCGATCAGTTTCACCGTGATCTGAACGTTATCACCTGGCATCACCATCTCTTTGTCTTTCGGCAATTCAATAGCACCAGTCACATCCGTGGTACGGAAGTAAAACTGGGGGCGATAGTTGTTAAAGAAGGGGGTATGACGACCACCCTCATCTTTTGACAGGACATACACTTCGGCAGTGAAGTGGGTGTGGGGCTTGATTGAACCAGGTTTGCACAATACTTGACCACGCTCCACCTCTTCACGCTTGGTACCACGCAGCAGTACACCCACGTTATCACCCGCCTGACCTTGGTCAAGCAGTTTGCGGAACATTTCAACGCCGGTACAGGTGGTTTTGAGGGTGGGACGAATGCCAACAATTTCAATCTCTTCACCCACTTTAACGATACCACGCTCGATACGACCCGTTACCACGGTACCACGGCCCGAGATGGAGAAGACGTCTTCCACTGGCATGAGGAAGGCACCATCAATCGCGCGCTCAGGGGTGGGGATGTAGCTATCCAAGGCAGCAGCCAGCTTGAAGATGGCTTCTTCACCCAATTCGCCTTTGTCGCCTTCGAGGGCGAGCTTGGCAGAACCTTTGATGATTGGCGTGTCGTCACCGGGAAAGTCGTATTTGGAGAGCAGTTCACGCACTTCCATTTCAACCAGTTCCAGCAACTCAGCATCATCCACCATGTCGGCTTTGTTCATGAAGACGACGATGTAAGGCACACCAACCTGACGCGCCAACAGGATGTGCTCACGGGTCTGCGGCATGGGGCCATCCGCTGCCGACACCACGAGAATGGCGCCATCCATCTGGGCTGCGCCGGTAATCATGTTTTTGACGTAGTCGGCGTGACCCGGGCAGTCAACGTGCGCGTAGTGACGGTTTTCAGTTTCGTATTCTACGTGGGCGGTGTTGATGGTAATACCGCGCGCTTTTTCTTCTGGCGCTGCGTCAATCTCATCATATTTCTTGGCCGCACCACCAAATTTAGTCGACAGCACTGTCGTGATCGCCGCTGTCAAGGTCGTCTTGCCATGGTCCACGTGACCAATTGTGCCCACGTTAACGTGTGGCTTCGTACGCGAAAACTTCTCTTTTGCCATTTTGGACTCCTAACGACAACCAACAAACAATAATCAAAACAACTGGTGCCCATGGCGAGAATCGGACTCGCGACCTCTCCCTTACCAAGGGAGTGCTCTACCACTGAGCCACATGGGCAAATTCACTCAACCCCGCACCCACCGCTACCAGCAAGCAAGGGAATTGGAGCGGGTGAAGGGAATCGAACCCTCGTCATAAGCTTGGAAGGCTTCTGCACTACCATTGTGCTACACCCGCAAAGCAGGAAATTCTGGTGGAGGAGGTTGGATTCGAACCAACGTAGGCGTAAGCCAACAGATTTACAGTCTGCCCCCTTTAGCCACTCGGGCACCCCTCCGCAGAGAACCACAAATTATGGGAAAGAATTCTCTTTCTGTCAAGTTATTACTGTATTATTTTTTAATTATTTCGATGCAATCCTATTTTAACTCATATTTTGCACCAATACGGTGCAACCTGTCACGGCATTACTCTTGCTGTTTTATCTATCACTCTTCACACACATAAAGCTCTTATGGCTATTCGCGTCGCACTTAATCACTGTACTACCTATCATTTTGATCGTCCGATCACGATCTCTCCGCACGAAATTCGCCTGCGTCCCGCACCACACACACGAACACCCATCATTTCCTATTCGCTCAATATCGAGCCCAAGACACATTTTTTAAATTGGCAGCAGGATCCCTACGGCAATTACATTGCGCGTTTGGTGTTTCCTGAAAAAGCCGACAAGCTGGAAATCGAAGTCGACCTGATTGCCGATATGACAGTGATCAATCCTTTTGATTTTTTTGTCGAAGAATATGCCGAGAAATATCCATTCAACTATCCCGAATCACTTGCCAAAGAGCTAGCACCGTTTCTTGAAACCAGCGCCCCTACCCCACACTTTGCAAAATGGCTTAGCAATTATCGTGAAGCCCACTTGAGCAAACCGATCCCGATCGTGGACAAGCTGGTCGCAATCAACAGCCAACTTGCCAACGACATTCGCTACCTGGTTCGAATGGAGCCAGGTGTACAGACACCTGAAGAAACACTCACACTACAACAAGGTTCTTGCCGTGACACCAGTTGGCTGATGGTGAATTTGCTGCGCCATCTTGGCTTGGCCGCGCGCTTTTGCTCGGGCTATCTGATCCAGCTTACCGCTGACATTAAAGCCATTGATGGCCCGGCAGGTCCGGAAAAGGATTTCACCGATCTGCATGCATGGTGCGAAGTCTACATACCGGGCGCTGGCTGGGTTGGTCTTGATCCAACCTCTGGCCTGTTTGCGGGCGAAGGCCACATCCCATTGGCAGCCACCGCCTCGCCTGGCAGTGCCGCTCCCGTCATCGGCATGACCGAAAAAGCAGATGTCAAATTTGATTTTGCGATGAGTGTTCGTCGCGTTCACGAGGACCCTCGCGTCACCAAGCCGGTTTCAGATTCGCAATGGGCTGCCATCAATAAGCTGGGGTTCAAGATCGACGCCGAACTCAAAAAACAGGATGTGCGCCTGACGCAAGGTGGCGAACCCACATTCATCTCGATTGATGACATGGAAGGGCCCGAATGGAACTTCACCGCCCTATCACCCAAAAAATATGAACTGGGCTGCGTCCTGACGGACCGGATTGCCAAAAAGTTTGCTGGTGAAACCGGCTATTTACTTCATGTTGGGCAAGGTAAATGGTATCCAGGTGAACCGTTACCACGTTGGGCGCTCAATATTTACTGGCGACATGATGGCAAGCCAATCTGGAAAGATCCACAGTTGCTCGCTCCGACTCAATCCGCAGGAAAGTCCACGTTGGCTGACGCACAACGATTGATGCGCAAATTGGTGGGGGAACTGGGACTTGCCGAAGACTTCGTCATCACGGCTTATGAAGATATGCCGTCTTTGCTGATCGAAGAAACCGCACTGCCGATCAATCTGGATCCACTCGAATTTGACTTGAGTAAACGCGATACGCGTATGAATCTAGGCCGGGTTCTGCAGCGGGGACTGGATCAGGCAACCGGTTTCATTCTGCCGCTGAAACCCTTGGCCGACTTTGACGCGGAACCTGAAAAGATCAAAAAGAAAAATGCTCAGCCAACCGAATGGTTTAGCTCACTCTGGCCCATTCGACGTGAACGGCTCTATCTGCTCAAAGGTGATTCACCGATGGGTTTGCGACTACCGCTCAATTCACTGCCCTGGGTACAACCGGAAGACGAAGAGTACGAATTTCCACTGGATCCTTTTGCCAGCAAATCCAAACTGGCTGGTAAACGCATCAAGATCAAGGATATCAAGCATGCGTCCAGTGGCAATCCCAAACCACAGGACGTCATCAAAACCGCGTTAGCAGTCGAAGTGCGCAATGGTCATATCAGCTTATTCTTCCCCCCTTTAAGCCGTCTTGAAGACTATTTGGATTTGCTCGGCGCTATTGAAACAGTGGCTCGTCAACTCAAGTTACCGGTAGTCATTGAAGGCTATCCACCGCCGCGCGATGAACGGGTTTCCCATTTGGCCATCACCCCCGATCCTGGTGTGATAGAAGTCAATATCCATCCTTCAAAAAGCTGGGAAGAACTGACCCATCGCACCGAAACACTTTACGAAGAAGCGCGTCAGGTCAGACTGGGCACTGACAAGTTTATGCAGGACGGTCGCCACACTGGCACCGGGGGCGGCAACCACGTGACATTTGGTGGTGCCACCGCAGCCGACTCACCACTGCTGCGGCGTCCACAATTACTGGGTAGTTTGATTCTGTACTGGCAAAACCACCCCTCACTGTCCTATCTGTTTTCTGGCACATTTATCGGCCCGACCTCACAGGCACCACGGGTTGATGAAGCACGCGATGATCGTCTGTATGAACTCGAAATTGCCCTGCAGCAACTGCACAAACATAGTGAGCATGGTAAAGATCACGCACAGCCCTGGTTGATTGATCGACTGCTGCGGCATTTGCTCACCGATTTGACCGGGAACACACATCGCAGCGAGTTTTGCATCGACAAGCTCTACTCACCCGATGGCCCGACTGGTCGCCTGGGTCTGCTCGAATTCAGAGGCTTTGAAATGCCGCCGCACTGGCAGATGAGCTGTCTGCAAATGCTGTTGCTGCGCGCCTTGATTGCCCGCTTCTGGAAAGAACCCTATCGCGGCAAACCGATTCGTTGGGGTACCGCGCTGCATGATGAATTCATGTTGCCGCATTTTGTGGAAAGCGATTTTGCCGATGTCTTGGCGGACTTGCGCCATGCCGGTTACCCCATTGAAGACAGCTGGTTTGCCAGTTTTATCGAATTTCGATTCCCGCGTTACGGCACCGCCAGCTATGACGGCATCACCCTGGAACTGCGTCAAGCCATTGAGCCCTGGCATGTCTTGGGTGAGGAAATGTCTGGCTCTGGCACCTCGCGCTATGTGGACTCATCGGTTGAACGCATGCAGCTCAAGGTGAATGGCATGACGGCAGGCGTGAGCGTGGGTAATGGCAGCGCGGCCTCGCGCTATGCGGTGACCTGCAACGGCCGCCCAGTGCCGTTAGCACCAACGGGAGTACCGGGTGAGTATGTGGCCGGAATCCGTTTTCGCGCCTGGGCACCGCCATCGGCACTGCACCCCACCATTGGCATTCATGCACCATTGGTGTTTGATCTGGTGGACACCTGGTCCAATAAATCATTGGGTGGCTGCACTTATCATGTCGTGCATCCGGGTGGCCGCAGCTACGAGGACTTTCCGATTAATGCCAACGCGGCTGAAGCACGCCGCTTTGCGCGCTTTACCACGCATAACCACACTCCGGGCGAAATGCATGTCACGCCCGAGCCCAAGAATCCTTCGTATCCGTATACCCTGGATTTGCGCTGGGAGCCTTGACAGCCAATAGCCTTATGCCTGTGCGTGAGCGTAGGCATATTGCGCCAGTGCCAGGCTGGCGGTAATGCCAGGTGACTCAATACCAAAGAGGTTGAGCAAACCTGGCACGCCATGCACTTGTGGGCCTTGAATCACAAAGTCGGCAGCCTTGTCTTCAGGGCCGGCAATCTTGGGGCGAATCCCCGCGTAACCGGGTTGCAGAGCAGCGTCCTGCAGTTCGGGCCAGTATTGGCGAATCGCGGCATAAAAGGAATCGGCGCGACGAATGTCAACGTCGTAATTGATGGCATCAATCCACTCCACATCGGGGCCAAAACGCGCTTGGCCACCTAAATCGAGCGTGAGATGCACACCCAGACCTGCTTCATTGGGCATGGGATAAACCAGCCGCGTAAATGGGCTCTTGCCTGACAAGCTGTAGTAATTACCCTTGGCATAAAACGCTGGTGGCACAAATTGCCTTGGCAGTCTGGCAAACTTGCCAGCCAGACCTGGCGCATGCAAACCAGCACTATTGAATACGGTTTTGGCCCGCACACTCAACTCCGGCGTGTGCAGTTCAATCCCGTCGTTGCTGCATTGCCCATGCAACACCGGCGACTCAAGCGCGAGCATGGCACCGCGGGCTTCGGCATCCCCCAGCAAGGCCAGCATATAGCCATGCGTGTCGATAATACCGGTGGATGGTGAAAACAGCGCGGCCACGCATTGCAGCTTGGGCTCCATGGCTTGCGCTTCATCGCGGGTCAGCCAGGTCAAGTCGTTGACACCATTGGCTTGTGCCTTTTTTTGAATGGCGGCCAGACTATGCGCACCATCATGGATTTGATTGTCATCAGTCGCCACCAGCAGTTTGCCGCAGCGCCGATGTGCCACCTGATGACTTTCACAAAACTCATAGAGCATGTGCTTGCCGCGCACGCAGAGCTGGGCTTTGAGTGAGCCCGCCGGGTAGTAAATGCCGGCATGAATCACTTCGCTATTGCGCGCGCTGGTTTCGGTGCCTATCGCGTTGTGCTGCTCGACGATGATCACTTCGCGCCCCGCCAGAGCCGCCTCCCTGGCGATGGCCAAGCCAACCACGCCCGCGCCAATCACCACACAATCTACTTTTTCCATATTTCACACATGCGCAAAGCGCTTCAATTATTATCAAAAAATATCAAATATCATGGGGTATATCGATTATTTATCTCATTAAGCGCGTATTTATTGATTCAATAAAAATACATCCCTACTGTATATCTAACTATTGGTAAAATTGGCGACCCGTTTTTCAAGAAACGCAGCCATACCTTCTTTTTGATCGTTGGTAGCAAAACTCGCATGAAAAAGTCGCCGTTCAAAACGCACCCCTTCACTCAATGGGGTCTCAAAAGCATTGTTGATGGCCTCTTTGATCATCATGACAATCGGCTGTGAATATGACGCAATGCTGGTTGCCGTGGCCAACGCATCCTCCAGTAATTTGTCCGCAGCCACCACGCGTGCCACCAGGCCCGCACGCTCGGCTTCCACCGCATCCATCAAACGGCCCGTCAGTGCCAGCTCCATCGCCTTGGCTTTGCCAATGCTGCGCGGCAGTCGTTGTGTGCCGCCCGCACCAGGCAAAGTACCCAGTTTGACTTCGGGCTGACCAAACCTGGCGGTATCGGCGGCCAATATAAAATCGCACAACATGGCCAGTTCACAGCCACCACCCAACGCAAAACCGGCCACGGCGGCAATGATGGGCTTACGAATCCGGCGGATGCTGTCCCAGTTGCGGCTGATGTAATCGGCCTGGTAACAATCCACAAAACTGAAACCGGCCATGGCCGCAATATCGGCGCCCGCCGCAAAGGCCTTTTCACTGCCGGTGATCACCGCGCAACCGAGCGCGGCATCGGCATCATAAATTTGCAAAGCAGCGACCAATTCATCAATCAATTGGTCATTGAGCGCATTGAGCTGCTTGGGACGATTGAGCGTAATCAGGCAAACAGGGCCACGTGTTTCAACCAGAATATTGTGATAGGTCATGATGTATGTTTCCTACAGGACGAAGGGGAGTTCTGATTGTAGAACGACACCACCGCCATCACATCATGAGATCGTATCCATTAACAAGCCTTGCCGAGCCAGCATGAAACTCAAAGCTTGATCCGCTGGTAATGGCCGGGCATAGAGATAGCCCTGGGCGATATTGCAATGCATGGCCTTGAGCAATTCCATCTGCGCACTGGTTTCAATCCCTTCGGCCACCACCAGCAATTGCAGGTGATGCGCCATGGAAACCATCGCCCGCACAATGGCTTGGCTATCCTGATCCTGCTCCAGATCGGTGACAAAGGTACGGTCAATCTTGATGGTATCCACCGGCAAGCGCTTCAAGTAAGCCAATGACGAATAGCCCACGCCAAAATCATCAATTGCCAAACCGACACCAAGTTGCGCGAGCCGGTGCATGGTCTGTTCGGAGTCCGCATTCTGTTCCATCAAGGTATGTTCGGTCAGCTCAATAATCAGCTTGGTCGGTGACAAGCCGACCGCTTGCAAAGCCTGATTCACCAAATCGAAAAAGGTACGATCATAAAACTGACGTGCCGATGCGTTGATGGACACGGCACAATCACGCACCCCTTCGGTTTCCCATTGTTTGGCCTGACGACAAGCCTCACGCAAGACCCAACCGGTAATGTCTTCCAGCAGACCGCGCTTTTCTGCAAACACAATGAACTCGTTCGGACTGAGCAAGCCCCGCAGTGGATGTTGCCAGCGCAACAACGCCTCGGCACCAATCACCAGGCCCGTTACCAGATCAATCTGGGGCTGGTAATGCAGCACCAGTTCATCATTTTCCACGGCACGACGCAGGTCATTTTCCAGCTGCAGATAATTGCGAATCGCATACACGCGCTCAGCATCAAACACCCGACTGGCCGATCGACCATCCTGCTTGGCCTGATACATGGCCGCATCGGAGTTCTTCAACAAGGTGGTCAAGTCAGTCCCATGATCGGGATAAATCGCCACGCCCACACTGGCCAGAATGGACTGCCGCATATAGACCACCGGTTGCTGCTGCATCAGGCCATTCACAATTTGCGCGGCAATGTCGGTCATCTGCTCGGTATTGTGATCCGGGCTCGTCAGCACGACAAATTCATCGCCCCCCATGCGCGCGATCATGTGGCCTGTGGGCACAACCTTACAGAGAAAATCAGCGGCTGATTTGAGCACTTCATCGCCCGCATGATGACCATAGGTATCATTGATTTCCTTGAAATGATCCAGATCAATCATCATCAAACAGAATTTTTTATTTTCCGATTCAGCCTGCTTGAGCACTTCGGCAAAGCGCCGTTCAAAATGACGGCGGTTGGGCAGATGGGTGAGCGGATCAAAGAGTGCCAATTCTTCATTTTTGGCCTGTGCATGAATCCGCTGCTCCTGCTCCAATGAGAGCGACAGGAGTGTGCTGATATTGGCCGCAAAGTTGAATTCTTCCGCTTCCCAAATGCGGGAACGGAAATGTGTCTGCAAATTGAGAATGGCAATCGTCTCACCATTAAACCAGACCGGAATATCCAGGAAAGCACCCACACCATGTTCAAAACAGGAATGCACCTGCTGATTATTCACCGCCATATGAGCGTAAACATCAGGCACGATCACTGGCTCATTGGCAAAGATGCGGGCCCGGTACTCTTCCACCATATTGAGCTTGAGCATGCGCCCAACCTGGTTGCGCGCCATACCACCATGCCCCGATTCACCATGCAAATCGGTACGATATTCAGCCTCGCACTGCAACAGGTTTTCGCCATTAAAACGCCAGTAACCGGCCACATCGACTTGCAAAGTTTCCGCCACGACAGTTAGCAGACGATCCAGCGCTTTGGCAAATACAGGTCGAGTGGTGGTTGCCAAATCCAGCAGAATTTGCCGATATTCAAGTTGTCGTTTGCTGCGCTCACGCTCCTGGCGGCGCGAATGAATGTGAGTGGTGATGTCCTGACCAAAATACACAATGCCCTGAATATCTGGATCATTGAGGCAATTACGATATTGCACCGAATAAAAGCGTGAGCTGCCATCGACATGCAACATTTCACTCAATAGCGATTCACTCGGTGTTTTACCCGGATTGCTGAGTAACCAGGCATGATGCCGTTGATAATCGGCACGATTCTTTTTCGGCAGATAATCGCTCAGCGAGCGAGCTTCGAGGCTCGCCATAGCGTAACCCAACTCACTTTCAAAGGAGCGGCTGGCGGCACGGATCAGGCCTTGTGCGTCGGTCACGCAGACCAGACTGCCAGACAGCTCCATGAGCATTCTGAACAAGGCTTCATTGCCAGTTTTTTGTTGACCAAACAAAATCATCGCTTTGTCTTGCCTCATGTCTTACTTGTTGTTTTTCTTCTAAAAACGACCTACGCTATTGATCAATAGTCTTTAGTAAGCCGTCACCGTTGATGCCCGGGGTTTGTCTCCTGCCCTGGCATCTGGTCATAATAATAAAAATACCACGACCGGGTATGTCAAATATCTCGTTAATTCAATTCTTTTTGCCCTGCAACATAAAAACTGTCCGTGGCACCAACAACCAGGCTTGCACTGGCGCTTTCAATACACCGGCAATCCGCTCCGCCTCCGCCCCAAACCCCATAAAAAGGTCGTAACGCAAAACTCCTTCAATTGCCGCCCCTTTGTCTTGTACCAGAACCAATCGACCTACCTCACGATTTTGCCCAGCCTGGACTGCTGCACGGCCTGAATTGGGACGCGGTAATAACAAGGGTGTATCCGGAGCCAGCCATACAGGCCAGCCCGCCGGTATTTGGCTCATTTCAGCCGCAATGGAGCGTCCCGGTGTTAGTGGTACACCCAATGCACCGGGAGGACCTGCTGGTTTATCGGCATCATTTGCCTTAACCAAAGGTAATTCGCGGAAATAAACATAGCGCGGATTGGATAACAACAAATCCGTCACCTTTTCCGGGTTTAACAATGTCCAAGCACGAATCGATTGCATACTGATTTGCTCGCGCTCCATTTCACCTTGTTCCAGCAAAACAGCGCCAACGGCGCGATAGGCTGCGCCATTATTGCCATCGTAGCCAACCCGCACAATCTGCCCCGATGGCAGCATAACGCGACCAGACCCCTGCACTTGCAGGAAAAAGGCGTCCATTTCATCGTCCACCCAGAGCAACTCATAGCCCGTCAATACGTTGTCGTTAGTAATGTCGGCGCGGCTGCTGTTGACAAGCGCAGCGGGCGGTTTACGGTATAACGCAAAACGATAGCGCGCGTCACGCGTGCGACTGCCATGCAGCAAAGGTTCGTAATAGCCCGTCAACAAGCCACTGTCACGCTCGGGCAGTCTGATCATTTGAGCCACAAAGTGTTTTTCAATCAGGCTCCGCAAGCGCTTGGTATCGGTAGCGGCAACATCTTGAAAGTTTTGGCACAGGCCTGTCAGGTCTGCATCATTGCGCAAGGCCTGGCAGCTTTGTAGCAAGGCCGGTAAAAACGCTTGCAAATCGTCTTGCCCCCAGCCAGGCAACTGATCAAAGGTGGTCGTTGGATTAGCCAATAAGGCCGCCAAACCCACCACTTGTCCCCATGCAGATGACAATATGGGTAAAAGCAGCAAAACGAGTAACAGCCGACTACAATGGGTTTTTAATTTTGCGAGTACACGACTCATGTGGATTTTGCTATTGGAAGCAGGTTTTGCACTTTTTTTGCTGGTTTTCATTGTCTGGTGGACCATGTTTCAAGGCCGCAAACCCGACACGCCAAACACCGAAGAGCAGCCAGTCCTGCCACCCAAAAAAGATTAACAAAAATATACTGGTATATTAGCAAAATACAGCCCTTTTATTTACGCACTTAAAGAGCCATATTTTACCACTTACTACTGGTGAGTATATTTAATGGAGAGTGCGTGGCATCGACAAACTAAATTCAGGGATCGGTGCATCAAAACGTGTTCCATCCTCGGCCACACAGAAATATTCACCCTTCATCGAACCTACGGGTGTCGTCAAGGACGAACCGCTGGTGTATTCAAATTGCTCGCCTGGCTGCAACAAAGGTTGATGACCAACCACCCCCAAACCTTTGACCTCCTGAACCTGCCCCTCACCATCTTCAATAATCCAGTGGCGTGAAATCAGCTGGGCTGGCACCGAGCCAGTATTGCGAATCGTCACCGTGTAGGCAAATACATAACGGCGCTGCGCCGGATCAGACTGATCGGCCAGGTATTGGCTATTAATGCTCACTGTGAATTGATATTTGATATTCATCGCGCCAACTTCCACCTAGTTAATCCCTGCCTTGTTATGTTTGCGATAGCAAGAGCCGCTACAATTTCACTCTTTGCCAGATATCGCCCTTTTCAATCGGGTATTGCCACTCATTGCTACTATCAGACCAACGACGACACCATTATGCCCAAGACTTACCGAATTGCTCCATCACTTTTATCGGCCGACTTTGCGCGGCTCGGCGAAGAAGTCACCAATGTGATCGCCGCTGGTGCCGACTTCATTCACTTTGATGTGATGGACAATCACTATGTCCCAAACCTGACAATTGGGCCACTGGTCTGTGAAGCTATCAAACCTTATGCCAAGCGCGCTGACGGCACACCCATTCCAATTGATGTGCATCTGATGGTCAAGCCGGTGGATCGTATCGTGCCCGATTTTGCCAAGGCTGGCGCTGGCCTCATCACCTTTCATCCCGAAGCATCGGAGCATATCGACCGTACCCTGCAAGTGATCAGGGATCACGGCTGCAAGGCCGGCCTGGTATTCAATCCGGGTACGCCGTTGCATTATCTGGATCATGTGATGGACAAACTGGACATCATCCTCATCATGTCGGTCAACCCTGGTTTTGGTGGGCAATCTTTCATTCCCGAGGCACTCCGCAAAATCGCTGCAGTACGTGAACGGATTGACGCGAGCGGTCGTGACATCCTGCTCGAAGTCGATGGTGGCGTCAAAATCGACAATATTGGCGCCATTGCCAAGGCAGGTGCCGATACCTTTGTGGCTGGCTCAGCCATTTTTGGCAAGCCCGATTACCCAGGCATCATCCAATCAATGCGCGAGCAGATTGAATTGCACACAAAATAAGCAAAAACATCACATTTCACTACAAATAAGGGTTGCCACCTAGTCATCATCCATCCAAAATCAGTTGAGTTTTTTAACTAAAAAAATGAAAACCCAACAACAAAGGTATGGATGATGGATAACACACAGGAACTCTTACTCGTCTCAAAATTATGGCAAGCCATGAAACGCCAGGATCTTGGCGGTTTTGACATGGTTCGGTTTGTCAAAAACAAAGCGTACGCAGAGCACACACTCAACCAGGCAATCGCCAGCCACTCGGTTGAAATTTTAACTATCGTCACCGAACTGCTTTCCAGCGATCGTTTTATTTCAAGCGAACCTGAGAAAGAAGTCGCAGGAAAACCTGAACAAAACATAGTCAAACCCGCAGAATCTCGCTATATTGGGCGCCTTCGATAGTTTTTGCGCCATGCAGCATTATGTCCTCCTTTCGCAGCGTCATCATTGATCTGGACGGCACCCTGATCGATACCTCGGGTGATTTTCATGCCGCCATCATGCCCATGTTGACTGAACTCAACCTGGCTCCCCTGGATATTGAAACCATTTTGCGCCTGGTCGGCAAAGGCACTGACAATCTGGTACGCAGCGTCTTAAGTCTTTACTGGAGCGAGGAACAGGTCAACACGCATTTTGATCAGGCCTTAGCCACCTACAAGCACTATTACAAAGTCATGAATGGTCGCAACGCGGAAGTTTATCCCGGTGTGCTCGAAGGGCTGGAAACCATGAAAGAGCAAAATCTGCTGCTCAGCTGCGTGACCAACAAACCAATTGCCTTTGCCGAACCCTTGCTTGAAAGCAAAGGGTTACGTCATTATTTCGACTTTGTCTTCGGTGGTGACAGCTTTACCAAAAGCAAACCCAATCCTGAGCCGATTTTGGGGGCCTGTACAGCAATGCAAACCACACCAGCAGAAACCTTGGTGATTGGTGACTCCTGCAATGACGCACTCTCTGCACGAGCTGCAGGCTGCACCATCTGGGTTTTACCTTATGGCTACAACCATGGTCAGGATGTACAAAGTATTGATGCAGATGGTATAGTCCAGACACTCCACGAAGCCGCTGTTCGGCTGGCACATGGCGTTAAACCTCACTCCCATTAAAAGCATGTTTCTCAATAAACGACGCGTCGCAGGCAATACCGACCGGGGAGCCTGGCCCTGGCGGCACTGGCTTTTTACCTGAAACGACAGGAAAAAGTCCGTGAAGGCAGGCTTTGCATGTCCAAGCCCCTCACGCTCGTTTAATATGGCAAGGTTTTGAACTTGCAGTTCATGCGTTTTGCTCCCGCTGCACTTCACTTTATCTTGCCGGACAGAAGGAAGAATCGCCAATAGTCCGTTCTTTCTTCTTTTGGAAAAATCATGACTGAACTTGAATTCAATTCTCTGGTTAGCCAGGGCTTTAATCGTATCCCGCTCATTACCCAGGCATTGGCGGATCTCGAAACCCCGTTATCGCTCTATCTCAAACTCGCTCAACGCGAGCAATATGGCAAAAACAGCTTTTTGCTGGAATCCGTCGTTGGCGGCGAGCGCTTTGGCCGCTATTCAATCATTGGCCTGCCTGCCAGCACCCTGATTCGCGCCAGCGGTAACCAGATTGAGGTACTGAGAAATGGCGTCGTGGTACAAAGTGCCATTGCTAATCCGCTCGATTTCATCGCCAGTTTTCAAGCGCAGTTCAAAGTCGCTCTGCCACCTGGCTTACCCCGTTTTTGTGGTGGACTAGCCGGCTATTTTGGCTACGATGCCGTTCGTTATATTGAAAAGAAACTGGTTGGCAAGGCCCCTACCGATGATCTGCATCTGCCCGATATTCAATTATTGCTGACTGAAGAACTGGCCGTCATCGATAACCTGTCAGGCAAGCTCTACCTGATTGTTTATGCAGATCCATCGCAAAGCGAAGCCTATACGCGTGCCAAGCAGCGCTTAACTGAGCTCAAGATACGCCTCAAACAACCAGTAGACCTGCCCGTCACAACGGCATCAGTACGCACGGAAACAGAACGCGCTTTCAAAAAAGCCGATTATCTGGCAGCGGTATTGAAAGCCAAGGAATACATCGCCGCAGGTGACATGATGCAAGTACAGGTTGGTCAGCGTATGGTCAAACCTTACCGTGACGCGCCGCTGTCGCTCTATCGCGCTTTACGCTCACTGAATCCCTCACCCTATATGTATTTTTACAATTTTGGTGATTTTCAGGTAGTTGGCGCCTCACCGGAAATTTTAGTGCGCCAGGAAAAACGTCAGGGCAAAGAGATTGTCACGATTCGGCCACTCGCTGGCACCCGCCCGCGCGGTGCCACCCCCGAGCAGGATGAAGCACTTGCCAAAGAACTGCTGGCTGATCCCAAGGAAATCGCCGAGCACGTCATGCTGATCGATCTGGCTCGCAATGATGTAGGCCGGATTGCCAAGATCGGCAGTGTCAAGGTGACCGATCAAATGGTGATTGAACGCTACTCCCACGTGATGCACATTGTCAGTTCGGTCGAGGCCGAATTATTGCCCGACACGACCAGTCTTGATGTCATGCGCGCCACCTTTCCGGCTGGCACACTCACTGGCGCTCCCAAAGTCCATGCCATGGAAATCATCGACGAACTCGAACCCACCAAGCGCGGCATCTACGGTGGCGCAGTTGGCTATCTTTCTTTTAGTGGTGAAATGGATCTGGCCATTGCCATTCGTACCGGTGTCATCAAAGATGGCAATCTTTACGTCCAGGCAGCCGCCGGCATTGTGGCTGACTCGGTTCCGGAATCGGAATGGCAAGAAACTGAAAATAAGGCGCGAGCTGTACTACGTGCTGCCGAGCAGGTGCAAGATGGTCTGGACGGGGAGATTTAAATGCTACTGATGATCGACAACTACGACTCATTCACCTACAACCTGGTGCAATACTTTGGCGAGCTGGGTGAAGAAGTACGCGTTCATCGTAATGATGAAATCACGCTGGAAGAAATTGCTGCGCTCAATCCACAACGCATCTGCATTTCCCCCGGCCCATGCAGTCCGGCAGAAGCGGGTATTTCCGTTGCGGTACTGACACATTTTGCTGGCAAAATTCCGATGCTCGGCGTCTGCCTTGGGCACCAGGCAATTGGTCATGCCTTTGGCGGTAAAGTGATTCGCGCCAAGACCATCATGCATGGCAAGGTTTCCGAAATTGAAACTACCCAGCAAGGCGTGTTTGCCAATCTGCCCAAACGCTTCAATGTCACGCGCTATCACTCGCTGGCCATTGAACGCGAAAGTTTGCCCAAACATCTGGAAATCACCGCCCAGACGGATGACGGCGAAATCATGGGCGTAAGACATACGGACATGGCGATTGAAGGGGTGCAGTTTCACCCCGAATCGATTCTCTCGGAACATGGCCATGCATTACTGAAAAACTTTTTGATTCAAACGCAATGAAGATAATTCACACCATTCCTGCCCTGCTTCTGACATCAACCTTATTTGCTGTTCAGGCGCAGGCCGACACCTTGCAAACCTGTTTGCAAACCGAAAAAGCCGAAGACGGCATGGCCTCTTGCGTGGTCATGCATGCGCAACGTTCTGCTCGTTATATTCGTGAATTTGAAAACGCATTGATTCCTTATTTGCAAGGGCAAGAACGCGATCAGGGTCGGCATGGCATTGTGCAAGACTACCGCAGCAACACGGCGAGTTTTACACGCAGCATGGTGGTCACTTGCAACAAGGCCAGCAAACCGGCCAACGTACCTGGGCTGGATGACAAGAGCCCACGCCTGGCCTGTCAAGCCGATGCGCAATACGGACGCCTGGAAAAACTCAAAACAACCTATCCAACCATCAAACTTACTTATCAATAAACGCTGACCATGCCCATTACCAATACCGAAGCATTGGCTCGCTTGGTCGAGCACCGCGAAATCTTTCACGATGAAATGCTCGCATTGATGCGCCGGATCATGAACGGGGAAATGTCACCACCCATGATTGCTGCCTTGATAATGGGATTACGCGTCAAAAAAGAAACGATTGGTGAAATTGCGGCGGCGGCTCAGGTAATGCGTGAATTTGCCACCAAAGTGAAGATCAACCACCCCGATGACCTGGTTGATCTAGCTGGCACAGGTGGCGATAGCTTTCATACTTTTAATATTTCCACCACAGCCATGTTTGTTGCGGCAGCAGCGGGGGCTCGCGTCGCCAAACATGGTGGTCGCAGTGTCTCCTCCAACTCTGGCAGCGCTGATGTGCTCGAAGCATTAGGCGTCAATATCATGCTGACACCCGAGCAGGTCGCTCAGTCCATCGAACAGGCAGGCATTGGTTTCATGTTTGCACCCAGTCATCATGCTGCCATGAAACACGCTGCACCGGTGCGCAAAGAGCTTGGCATTCGCACCCTGTTCAATATCCTCGGTCCACTCACCAATCCGGCTGGGGCACCCAATCAATTGCTGGGTGTCTTTCATGCAGATCTGGTCGGTATTGTGGTGCGGGTATTGCAACAACTGGGCTCAAAACGGGCGCTGGTTGTGCACGGCAAAGATGGCATGGATGAAATCACCCTGAGTGGCGAAACGCTGGTTGGTGAATTGACCAACGGGGATGTACGCGAATATGTAGTTCATCCAGAACAATTTGGCCTTTCGATCGTCAGTAGCGATCAACTGCGCGTCGCCAATGCTGCTGAATCTCGCACTACGGTTTTAACCGTGTTGGAAAATCAGGCTGGTCCGGCTCGTGATATCGTCACACTCAACGCGGCAGGCGCAATTTATGCCAGTGGTATCAGTGCCTCACTGGCTGACGCCATTCAATTGGCAAAAGGAGCACTGGCCAATGGCAGTGCCCGTGCCAAACTGGATCAACTGGTTCAGTTTACTCAACAGTTTGCGTAGCAAACCAACGAATATCATGTCTGATACATTAAAAATAATTTTGCAGGTTAAAACCGAGGAAATCGCTAAAGCTCGTCAATATCGTGATCTTCCATCACTGCGTCGTGAAGCCGAGCAAAACCTGAGCGATCCGGTTCTTAAACCGCGCGGCTTTGAGCAAGCAGTACGTAACAAAATTGCCCAGGGACAAGCCGGTGTGATTGCCGAAATCAAAAAGGCATCACCGTCCAAAGGTATTTTACGGGCCGATTTTCGTCCTGCCGAAATTGCCAGCACCTACGCCAGACACGGTGCAGCCTGTCTTTCAGTTTTGACCGATGAACAATTTTTTCAAGGTTCCATCACTTACCTACAGCAAGCCCGCGCTGCCTGCCAATTACCGGTATTGCGCAAAGACTTCATGATTGACCCCTATCAGGTCTATGAAGCACGCGCGATGGGGGCTGACTGTATTCTGCTCATTGTGGCTGCACTGGATACCGGCCTGATGAAAGAATTGGAAGCCTTGGCACACGAATTATCCATGTCGGTACTGGTTGAAATTCATGCCCCGGAAGAGCTTGATGCCGCTGTGCAATTAAAAACCCCTTTACTGGGCGTCAACAATCGCAATTTGCGCACTTTCGAAACACATTTGGCCAATACCTTAAATCTGCTGCCACAAATTCCTGCCGAAAAATTAGTCGTCACTGAATCGGGCATTCTTTCATCAGCAGACGTACAAACCATGCGTGACGCCAATGTTCATGGGTTTTTAGTCGGTGAAGCCTTCATGCGTGCTATTGATCCAGGTCTTGAATTAGCCAAGATGTTTAAAACTGATGACAAAGAGTCCGCTGGTTAAAGTTATAATCGCGAGTTATTGAAAATTCGACCACCCCAGATTTTGACACTATCCATAGAAAGCGATTTGTATGAGTGACGCGAACCACGAACACGAAAGTCCTATCAAGACTCCCAAACAACTGATTGCTACCATCGTGGCTTCGTTCGTTATCCCGATTGCAATCATTGCACTTTTGGCCAATTATTTCGTAGGCACTCAGCAAAGCAGTGGCGCCGGTAGCGATGCCATGAAGCCTGAATCAATCGCCGAGCGGATTAAACCCGTCGCCATGCTTGAGCTCAAAGAAGCCGCTGGCGTCAAAGGTGCAAAAAATGGTGAAACCGTTTACAAAGAAGTTTGTGCCGCCTGCCACGCTGCTGGCGCAGCGGGCTCACCTAAATTCGGCGATGCTGCTGCCTGGGGTCCTCGTTTGGGCCAAGGCTATGAAGGCCTGCTGAAATCCGCATTGAGCGGTAAAAACGCCATGCCACCCCGCGGCGGCAATCCTGATCTGGACGATGTTGAAGTTGGTCGTGCCATTGTGTACATGGCCAATGCTTCTGGTGCCAAATTCAAAGAACCTGAAGCAAAAGGCGGTACAGCAGCCCCTGTTGCCGAAACCAAAACCACCGAACCAGCAGCCGCACCAGTAGTTGCTGCCGCTGCACCAGCGCCAGCCGCTAAAGCAGAAGCTGCCGCGCCTGCTGCCGATGTTGGTAAAAAAGTATTTGAGGCAGTTTGTATCACTTGTCACGGTGCCGGTGTGGCTGGCGCCCCCAAATTTGGTGACAAAGCTGCCTGGGGCCCACGCCTGAAACAAGGTCTGGATGTACTGTATGCCAGCGCATTGAATGGCAAAGGCGTGATGCCTGCTAAAGGTGGTGCAGCCAATTCTGACGATGAAATCAAGGCAGCAGTCAAGTACATGGCTGAAGCAGCCAAGTAATTGGCGATCCGATACAAAAAAGCCGACCCAAGTCGGCTTTTTTTTCGGCATGGCTTTCATGCCACAGTTTTGTGTGAACTCGTTTGGAAAATTTACCCTCGCAACACAGTTCACAGCAAAAAATCGTGCAATCGTGATAACCTCGCAAAAAGATACAAATACCTCATTTTTGTTACTCACTACTCAACAATACGGGCCATGATGAAAAAAACTGCTTACACCCGCTCTCGTCAAGCCAAACTGCTGGCCGCAGTGGCACTGACCTTGACTTCCGTCTCTGCTTACGCGATTCCTGGCGATGGATTTTCTGCCAACCTGGGCTTTGACTATATTCACGACAACAACGTGTTTCGCCTGCCTGGCAACGTGAGCCCTGCCTCTGTTGGTATCACCACCAAGGACAAACGCTCCGACGATATTTATATGACCACACTCGGTGGCTCATTTGACAAACGTATCAGCCTGCAAGAAGTACATCTGAAAGCGACCTATATCGACAATCGCTTTAGTGAATATAGCGATTTCAACAATCACAATATTGACTACAGTGCACTCTGGAACTGGCGCCTGGGCCGATTGTTCAGTGGCGAACTGTCATACTCACAAGATGAATTCACCTCCAACTTTGGTGATACTCGTACCAACGGCCCTAACGTGAGAAGAGACAAGCGTGCCGCCGGTAGCGTTTATTTTGAATTCGCACCACGCTGGGAAGTCTTTGTTGGCGCCTCACAACTCAAAGGTGACAACAGCCGCAATGACTTCACTTCCGGCAATATCAAATATGACATCGTCGAAGGTGGTTTGCGTTTTTCCATCTCCGATGCCACCAAAGTCCGTTTGCTCTATCGTAATACCGATGGTGACTATCCCAACCAGGTTGCCGGCTCTTCCTATAAATTCAAGCAGCATGACTACGAAGCCAACGGTTCGTGGCAAGTCACAGGTAAAAGTAATTTGATCGGTGCGATTGCTTATTCCAAACGTGATTACGACTTCCAGCCACAGTTCAACTTCTCAGGCGTTACCGGCTCACTGGCTTGGGACTATGTATTGAGCGGCACCACATCTTTCCGCTTTGACATTGGCCGTGATCTGTACGGTATTCAGGATTTGACTTCAGCATATATTTTGACTGATCGTTATGGCGTTGCCGTCACCTACTTGCTGACTTCAAAAATCACACTGACTGGCTTGGCCGACAAACGTAACCGTAGCTACCGCGGTAATTCCAATTTTGCTGGCAGCATTGGCCGTGAAGACGACACCAAAGCCTATCAGCTGACTGCCAGCTATAACGCGCTACGCAATTTGAATCTGGGCTTGTACGTACGCAAAGAGGATCGTAATTCCAACAATCCCCTCTTTGAATACAACGATCGCACCATTGGCGCACGTGTCGGTTACACATTCTGATCTATTCATTAGAATCATCCAAAAGGCACCTTGCGGTGCTTTTTTTATTGGCGAAACCGGTACGTGGACGCACCTTCGGTAACAGACTCGGCTATAATTTGCGCTTTCGTGCCTGTAGCTCAGATGGATAGAGTACTGCCCTCCGAAGGCAGGGGTCGCACGTTCGAATCGTGTCAGGCGCGCCATATTCCTACAGACGACTGTTCTGGTCGTTTTATACTGTTCTCATCACTACTCTTGCTTGGCTGCCTGGCTAGTCATCCGTACTTTTAATCTACTTTGATTTGAGGAGCGCTTATGCATCCGCATTCTCCGGTACTGTCACACGAGGAAGTTGAGAAACGGCTGAATGATGCCAAGAGCAATCTGCACAACTGGTTTTTAGAGGATGGCCATTTATGCCGACGTTACCGCACGCATGGTTGGAAGGCGACACTGATGGTGGTAAACACGATTGGTCATTTGGCCGAAACGGCTTGGCATCATCCTGATCTGCTGGTGAGTTATGACTCCCTGACCGTCAAGCTGGTCACGCATTCAGCAGGCGGCTTGACTGCCAAAGATTTAGCGCTGGCGCACAAGATTGAATCGGTTATTCAATGGCAGCCTGCGCATGAAAATCAGGGACTGGATGGCACGCCGGGCAATGATCCGGCACATGCCTATATTCGTTATGATGCGCCTTGAGCACGTAAAAACCAGTTACCAAAACCTCACCAGAACAAGGTACTCCTAATGAGTACCACTCATATTCAGCTTACATAGTGCGTTAATACTGGTTGTTTTAAAATACACCATACCAGTATATAAACACTATTCAATCACCGAATCAAAGTCAATCAAGGCCAGCTGGGCAGCCGCATTGTTGTTTTGTTCACGACGCCGTTCAATCACCACGCCCACCGACTGCACATCGGGAAATTTATGCGGTTTGACCAGTACAATGCGCGTCCAATGAGCACCAAATTGCTGGAGCAGCATATCAGCGATCAGCTCGGCCAACGCTTCGAGCAATTGCACCTTGTGAGTGGCAAGCAGCTCAAGCAGGGCTTCGCGTACTTTGCCATAGTCGATGGTGTCGGCAATGCGGTCGGTATCGCAGGCGCGGGCGCGTGGCACGCCGGCAGCCACATCAATGCGCACGGGCTGCGGTGCGTGCAGCTCATCCTGAAAAATGCCGATGATGGTTTGTGCGGTAAAGCCTTCGATGAAAATAACATCCATCTGACTGGCGTCCACACTACTACCGAGTGCGGCTGCGCCCTGGTTACCTGGCGAAGAAACCAACTGGAAAAGTCGGGCAGCAGTCATGAGATACCTTTATGATGAAGTTTGCTGGCACAGGCACGTATGATATGAAAACCATGTTCAACAAACGAGGGAATAACGCAATTTTACCCTGCCTTGCCAAAATGGCCGAAGGAGCGCGGCTTTGTGACCATCCCGACTGGCCTTGCGTTAAACTCGCAACGCAGTCAAAGCGCTGACCAAGCAATGTAAATGGGTGCATGGGTAAGGATTGCGCTTTTTTGGCAAGCCAATCACCCTCCCACAGATAGGGTTCTATACTTGGTTGGCACCACGCCTAAGTACCCCCCAAACCAGTCGTCGCCAACTGTTTTCAAATTTCTGCCATCGCTTTTTTGCAACCGCTTATTTGTAACTATTTATTTGCGATCTTTAACGTGCCTGAGCCAATACCTTTAAATTTTCAACAATCCGAGCAAGTCTATGCCTTGCTGGATGATTGCAACGCCAGTGCCGCCGCACCCAGCAGTCGCTTGTATACCAACTATGCGGGCAGCCTGGTATGCGACCATCCAGCCAGGCTGGATGCAGTTTGTGCGGCATTGGCCGAACAACAAGCACAAGGCTTGCATGCTGTGGTATTGGTGGATTATGAATTTGGTGCACGCTTGCAAGGCATCCGCCCAAGCAGCATGAGCGGCGCAGAAGGTGCTGGTCGCCTGCAGTTTTTATTATTTAAAAATCTGCAAAAACTCTCAGCCGCTGCGGTAACGCATTGGCTTGACTCGCAAACCCAAGCGTCGCCAGCCGGTGCTGGCATCGGTGCGCCGAGCAGCAGCATGACCGAAGCCACCTTCACCAACACGGTTGAGCAGATTCAGGCGGCTTTACAGGCGGGTGAAAGCTACCAGATCAACTTCACCTATGCCTTGCAATTGCAGGCTTATGGCAGCCCGCTCGCGCTCTATCAACGCTTGCGGGCAGTGCAGCCGGTGGCCTTTGGCGCGTTAATTGCCTTGCCCGATGGCCGCCATGTGTTGTCCTGTTCACCGGAACTGTTCTTACGCCATCAGCAAGGCCAACTGACCACCCAACCGATGAAAGGCACGGCCGCGCGCGCTCAGGATGAGCCGGCTAATTCGGCCACCGCTCAGGCATTGCAACACGATGCCAAAAACCGTGCCGAAAACGTGATGATTGTCGATTTACTACGCAACGATCTGGGGCGCATTGCGCAAATTGGCAGTGTCCAGGTCCCTGCGCTATTTACCATCGAAGCACACACCACGCTGTTTCAGATGACGTCCACCGTCACGGCGCAATTGCGTCCCGGGCTGGGTTTTGCCGATGTGCTGCGTGCGCTGTTTCCGTGCGGCTCCATCACCGGTGCGCCCAAACATCAATCCATGCAACTCATCAACACGCTAGAGACCACGCCCCGCGGCCTTTATACCGGGACGATTGGCTGGCTGGAGGCAAGCCCGGCAGCTGACTCCGCAGCCAACTTAGCCCTCAGCTCGACAACTCAACCCACTTCCCGTCAAACCCTTGGCTGTGGCAACTTTTGTCTGTCCGTGGCCATTCGCACACTCTTGCTCGATGCGCCCAACACGGCAATCGCGCCCGACTTGCGCCAGGGGCAACTCGGCATTGGCGGCGGCATTGTGATGGACAGCAAGGCAGCCGATGAATACCGCGAAACGCTCACCAAGGCACGCTTTCTGACCAGTCTGCGTGCCGACTTTGAACTCTTTGAAACCATGCGCGCCACTGCGACGGAAGGCATTCACTTTCGTCAGCGCCATCTGGCGCGGCTGGCACAGAGTGCACAAGCCTTGGGGTTTGTTTTTGATGCCAAGGCCATTGAACAGGCGCTTGATACCGCCTTGCAAACCATCATCCCAACCATTACCGGAACTATCACCCAAACCATCACCAACACGCAGCAAACCTATCGACTGCGCCTGGCCATCAATCAGGCGGGTGCCGTGCAGTGGCGCTGCGTGCCTTTGACCGCATTAGTTGCCCAATTACCGGCTGGCTCAGTCAAGTTGCTGCTGGCCGCGCAAACCCTGCCACGTCACTATCTGCTGCAACACAAAACTACCCGGCGCAGCCACTACGACAGCGCCATTCAACAGGCCGAAGCGCAAGGTGCATTTGACATGCTGTTTTGTAATGAAGCCGGCGAACTGACCGAAGGTGGACGCAGTAATTTATTAGTCAAACTCAATGGGCAATGGTGTACGCCGCCGCTGGCCTGTGGCGTATTGCCCGGCATCATGCGTGGCGTGCTGCTGGAAGATGCCAACTGGCCAGTCAGGGAACAGGTTTTGACCCTGGCCGACCTGCAACAGGCCGAAGCGCTGGCGGTGTGCAACGCCTTGCGCGGCGTGTTGCCAGCATGTTTGATCGTCTAAAACAATAATGGGAGTATTTTAAACTCCCATTATTTAATGCACTTAATAAGACATATTTAACTTGTACTACCCCCAAGTATACTCATTTGTGTGCCTATTCACGAGCCTATCCATAAGCTTTGAGTACACATTGAAGCGCGCATCAAGGGTGCTCATAAACGCACCCTGTCGTGCCGCATTATCAGCTTGCACAAACATCATCAACAAGCCAATAACCATCGTAATGCATCTACCGCATCAGGCCACCAGCGCTTCCAAACCGGCTGACAACTCTGCCAATGGCGGCATGTCACCCAGCACTACACTGGCTTTCAAGCCCAGCTTGGCGGCCACATCGATTGGAAAGGTCGCCGTGACTTCATCCTTGCTGAGCTGATTTTCATCGGCTCGCGCACGCCAGGCAGCCAGATGAATATGCGCGGCCACCGGATCAAATTCCTGCTGTTCCAAAGGTGATGGAAAAGCGCGAATGCTGCGTGCAAACACATCGGGAAACTTCCAGCGATTGGCCAGCTCGGCACCGACGGCAGCGTAGTCATAGCCCAGCGAATTGCGCTCCACGTCCATGCGCCGTGAGTCCATGGGGCCGGCAATCTTGTCAATCTGCAGCGTTTGTTCCGGAATCGCGTTATGCATGACTAGTACACCAATTGCATGCATCAGGCTGGTGGTGAACACCAAATCGGCATTGGCATGTGTCTGCTTGGCCAGCCATTTGGCAGCGACTGCCGTATGCAGGCTATAACGCCAGAACTGCTTCAGATCAACACCTGGCATGCCTTTAAAGCCACCGGTCAGGCCGCTGCTGATCACCAAGGTACGCACCGTCACAAAACCCAGCATCAGCACTGCATCATCGACGGTGGAAACCGTGCGTGACACATGGAAATACGCCGAGTTGGCCAGCCGCAGCAGCTTGGCGCTCAACACCTGATCGGTCTTGATGAGCTTGGTAATATCTTCAACCGTCACATCTTCGTTATTGAAACTGCTAATCAATTCTTGCACAACGGCGGGTATGGTTGGCAGGGTCTGAGCATGGTCAAACAATTTGTCCAGATTCATAGTCTCTCCTTATGGTTGGTAGATAGCACTACCTTTTCTTCTACGGCTGGCTTTTCTGAAAGCTGAGTTCATTCATGCAAAATTATTCCGCTTCAAGAAACTTTAAGGAACGACCACTATGCCGTCGCACCTAATCGAGCTAGGTGATTTACCTTGATGCTCATTGCAAACCGCTAGCCAAACACGGACAGATTGACCATACTGCCAGGCAGTAAGTCTTTTTTGCCCGCTGTCTGACCGTTCCTATCTTTATTTTTCGCAGAATTTTTTATTTTCATGACAACCGCTACCAAAGTCCTGATCGTGGATGATGATCAGGCCATTCGCGAATTGCTGTCCAGCTATCTGCAAAATTATCAGATCGACGCGCAAGCTGTCGCCGATGGCACTGCCATGTGGCAGGCGCTGGAACAACAGGTGTTTGACCTGATCATCCTTGACCTGATGCTACCCGGTGAAGATGGCTTGAGCCTGTGCCGGCAATTACGGCAACGCAATAATCTGCCCATCATCATGCTCACCGCCCGCGGTGAAGCCACCGACAAAATCGTCGGGCTTGAACTGGGTGCCGATGATTACATCGTCAAACCTTTTGAACCACGCGAAATCGTGGCACGCATCAACACTATCTTGCGACGTACGCGTCATCAGGATGCACCTGGCAAGAAGCCTGGCAAAGACATCGTTCACTTTGAAGGCTGGCAGCTCAATCGCACTACCCGTCAGCTCACCACCAGCGATGGCATGGTGGTGCCCTTGTCCAATGCCGAGTTTCGCCTGCTCTGGGTTTTTATTGAGCACCCGCAACAAGTACTGGATCGTGATCAATTGATGGATGCCGCCCGCGGGCGCACCACCGAAGCCTTTGATCGCAGTATTGATCTGCTCGTTTCGCGGGTGCGGCAAAAGCTGGCCGACAATCCCAAGTCACCGGCACTCATCAAGACCATCCGTGGCGAGGGTTATTTATTTGATGCGCGCGTGCAATCATGAAAAAACTGTTACCCGACACCCTCTTTGCGCGCCTCTTTGGCCTGGTATTCATTGCTTTGCTCACCAGCCACCTCCTCACCTGGCTGGTACTGAGAAATCTGCCTGACAGGCGTCATCATGAGCCACCACCCATGATGAACCAGCAAGAACATCGTCCACCACCGCCCGATTGGCGACCCGATCAAGGTGAACCACCACCACCGCCCGAACACTTGCGAACCTTTCTGCTGATTCAGCTCATCCAGTTCATTGCCCTGGCATTGGCGGCCTGGTTTGGCAGCAAGATGATCGCCAGACCGATCAAGGATCTATCCCAAGGTGCCGCACGTCTGGCCGATAATCTGAATGATCCGCCACTGGCAGAAAGCGGCCCGCAGGAAGCACGTGAAGCCGCCCGTGCGTTTAATCACATGCAAGAAAAAGTACGCTTTCAGCTTGAAGCGCGAGCGCGCTTTCTGGCCGCGGTATCCCATGATTTGCGCACACCGCTGACGCGGATGAAACTGCGCCTTGAGCAACCCGATCAGACACCCGATACGGGCAAACTGCGCAGCGATATTGATGAAATGGCCGCCATGCTGGATGCCACCCTGCAATATCTGCGCGGTGAGCTGCAAACCGAAAACTGGCAAAAACTGGACTTGATGGCACTCCTGGAAACCCTTGCTGACAACGAACGTGACAACGGCCATCATGTGAGCATCAATGGCCTTGTCCAGCCAATCATGGCCTTGCCACAAACCTTGCAGCGCTGCCTGACCAATCTGTTGGAAAACGCCCTGCGCTATGGTGAGACTGCCGAAATCAGCGTGTACGAGCAGGCCAGCCAGGTTGTCATTGAAATTCGCGATCATGGCCCGGGCATTCCCGAAAACCAGATGGTACAAGTCTTTGAGCCCTTTGTACGCCTGGAACAATCACGCAATCGTCACACCGGTGGGGTTGGTCTTGGCCTGTCCATTGCGCGTGATGCAGTCAAACGGCATGGCGGCCATTTGACACTGCGCAACGTCGTGGGCGGCCAGGGATTGATTGCCAGCGTCACCTTGCCACACAAGCAGCCACAGCCTTGAAAAAAATCTGATAAACCGGCTTGGTGTGAGTAAATGCACAGTGCCACGGCCAATATGTCAAATCCGATACAAAGCTGAAACAAGCCACTTACACCCAAGCGTTACAGTCAACCTGCCTCCCCAAAGGCTTGTGTCCATGCCGGGCACACTTGGTTTTACCTAACCTTGGGCGAGTCTGGTTTGCCGGTGTCCTCCCAGCCCGGTTGACTGGCTCGCCTATCTTTTTCAAGGAGTACGCGATGAGTAGCATTAGCAGCATCAATGCATCCGTCTCGGCGAGTAGCTATGGTCACATGAAGCGCCCGCCCAAGCCTGATGCCAGCACCATGACCAATGAGGTATTTGCCAAACTGGATACCAAAAATCAAGGCTATCTGACCAAAGATGATCTGCAGTCAGCCCTTGGCAGCAGTGCTGACAGTAGCAGCAGTAGTCAGGTGGACGCCCTCTTCAAGACCATGGATAGCAATGAAGATGGCCAGATCAGCAAAGACGAAATGAGCAGCAGTCTGAAAAAGATCACCGAGGATCTGGACAGCCAGATGGCGTATGTAGGCGCCCAAGGCACCGGTGGCATGAATGGTATGCCACCCGGTCAAGGTATGCCACCACCACCCGGTGATGATGCCGGTCTGGATAAAAGCCAGCTCAGCAAGATGGCCGGTGATGCCAGCAGCAGCGGCAATACCCAACAGGCCAGTGATCTGAATAGCCTAGTACAGTCTTTTGACAAGGCCGACACTGACAAAGATGGCAAGGTCAGTTTCAAGGAAGCGATGGCCTTCAAGGAGTCCCAATCAGGTTCGACGTCAAGTCAGTCAGGCAACACGACGGCTCAATCCACCACCAGCCAGAATAGTTCGGTGGAACAGGATAGCCAGCTCTTGCAGCGGATGCTCGACATGGTGGCCAAATATACGGCTTCGTATGACGCCAAGCTCACCAGCAGCTTGTCGTTGACAGCCTGATAAGACCGACTGATCGCACAACAGGAACCCGAGTCGACTCAAGTTGGCCAAATAGCGAAAGTCTGTCAGAACGCTGAAATCATTCAGCCAGATGCATTGAACGCGCTAATGAATCAAGCGCTCATCAAACCAGGTAGAGAAGAAAAACGGACGGGTCTTACTGGTAAAGATAAAGCCTGTTTATTGGTCAGCCAAACCAGCCTGGCTGTGTTCCCTGATCATCGGCCCCGCCAAAACTGCTATCAAGTAAAAGCGCGTATTACCCCGCTGCCTAACATGCGCACATCAGTGTGACAAAGGCACTCATCAGGTCGGGGATATCACGCAAGGGCTGCAAACCAGCACGCGATGCCGCCGCAGCCTGCGCACCCAGACGCATCAGACCACCGGCATGATCAATCTCATCACAATGCCACATACCCGCAAAATTGCGCACCCAATAACCCTTGATGAAATTATGAGCCTGGTCAAATAGCTGCAGCGAGATTCTGTTGCCCTGATATTGCACACCCACATAATGCCGTGTGGCATCGGACACGATCCGATCAATCTGACCATGCCTACCATAGACGATGGTGGCAGCAGATTGCGGTTCAAAATCAATCAATTCGTGGATGTCCAGCATGGGCGTTCAACCGAGGGTGATGGTTTTTACTTAGAAGAGAGAACGAATTTAACGAGAATTTGCATTTCCAGCCATCCCCCAATCACGGTATATTGCACCACACCAAGATTGCGACGATATTGACCCAGAACAAAGGGTATACCCTTAATTAATTTGATTTTCAGGTGAGTATATTAAAAAATAGGTATTCTCAAGTGCTATATATATAGCCTATTATTTTTACTGCCCAGTAGTATTTATCCGATTGAGCGGCAATCTGATAGTGACCACCGTACCATTTGTATTGGATTGAAAACTCACCTCGGCATCGAGTTTTTCCGCCCGGTAACGAATATTGGCCAAACCATGGCCTTTATTCATCTTGCGCATGGCGGTCGAAATACTGGCATCAAATGCCTTGACCGTGCCTTCCGAATAAAAACCCTTGCCGTTGTCGCTGATGTGAATGCCGACCCATTTTTCAGATTCAGTCACTTCCAGACGAATCAAGGTGGCCTTGGCGTGTTTGAGAATGTTGGTAAACACTTCCTGCACAATCCGCAAAAAGTGCAAGACCGACTGCGCATCGAGCCAATCCAGCGGACGCACATTGTCGACCTCCCATTGCAGGGCTATTCCGGCAGCATCCAGGCGTCGCTCAATCCGATAACGAAAGGTGCCAAGCACGGTGAGCAGATCATGTTCATTGATTTCGAGCGAATCAATCGCCAGACGCAGATCATCCAGTGAATCATTGATCCACTGCTCCGCTTCCAGCACGGCCTCCTGCTTGTGATTTTCCAGCAGCTCGGGCTGGATATTGCGTGGCTCGTTGACGCGCCGAACCGCATCCAGTGCTGCCAGCAAATGCGAACCCAGGCCGTCATGCAAATCACGCATGATGCGGTTACGCTCGTCAAGCATGGCGTTTTCTTTTTGAATCTCACCCAAGCGCACATAGTTGCTCTTGAGTTGTGCCTCACGCTCCAGCACTCGCGACTCCAATGTTTGATTGAGCGCTTCGTTATTGTCGAGCACGTTCACAAAACGGCGCACCATCATGTAGGCCACCACCACAAAGAAAAACAGACCACCATAATGTGCCAGGTAAATTGCCTCAAAACCAAACACACCGGCCAACGTCAGATTGTCGTGCAGCAGCAAGCCGATCAGGGTCAGATACATCAACGCGTACAGCACATTTTCCGTAGTCGGCTTTTTCCAGGCGTTATAAATCAGGATGCCCTGCATGCTTAAAATAAATGGCGCGCCACAGGCAAACATGATGGATAGCGAGGGATAGGGAGAGCCGGACCACCACACACCCAGCGTACCCACAATGGAAATGGCCCAGATACCTGCCTCGAAAAAACGCATGATGCGGCTTTGGGTAAGCTTGAGGTCATGCAGAAAAAACAACGCCGTCAGCGCCAGAAACCAGGCATTGCCACTATGCAAAAAGACTTCCATCATCCAGACGATGCCCTCGTCTTTGCTCGGCAAGTCCAGCACCAGATAATGCAGATTACGGATCGCCCAGAAAAAACCGCCAATCCCCAAGAACAGATAACCCTTGGTTTCGGGACGACGTCGCAACCACCATAACACCAGAATGTAGATGGACGTTGCGCACATGATGATGCTGGTGATCAGCACCCCTGTATTCTGCAACAGGCTACGTTTCATAAACTGAGGGCGTAGTGAGTCCTGATCACCCAGCCGGATAATGCCCAGACCACCATCGGGTCGAATCGGAGAGTAAATGCGCACCAGCAGTTCATTGTCGCCAGAGTGCAATAAGGTGGCTGGCAATGGGAAAAAGAACGGCACTTCACCATGACGTGATACCGGTGCCGTCATGCGTCCGCCACTATGGATCAGACCACCATTAAGAAAAAACTCGCCATTGGCGCGCAAGCGTGGCAAGTAAACCCATATTTGCGTGTCTATGGGCAGACTCTCATGACGCAGCCCTTCGACGATTTCATCGTAATAAAAATGCAGGCGATACCAGCCATAACCGGCCTGCTTGTAGTCACGACCGCGCCATGAATCTGGCAATGTCACCGCCATCATGCCTGGTGGACTCGCACCATTGGCAAAGTCGGCAGCACTCAGCTGTCCTTGTGCATCGGCAATAAACTCGGCACTGGTCAGGTGACATTCCAGTGCCTGGGCAGGTAGCGTCAAACACAGTAAAAAACTCAATAAAAACTTAAGCAGTGTTTGCACCTGGATCATTAACCGCATTGATTGAAAGTACACACGCAAAATGTTCAGCACCACTTCAGGAAGCCGCACCGTCATCATGATTTTTTTTGCGACGGTCGCGCGCCACAATACCGAAGCGCTGCGCTTCAGCCACCGCCTCGGCGCGCGAATGCACGGCCAGTTTGCGATAAATACTTTTGATGTGAGTCGCTACGGTATGGGTCGAGAGATTATTGCGACGGGCAATTTCGGGCGCGGTAAAGCCTTTGGCAATCAAGCCCAAAATATCAATTTCGCGCTCCGTCAATGCCAGTTGCACGCGTGCCGAATTGGGCAATGGCTCACTCGGCAGGCGGTCATCCTGCTCGGCCGACTTTCTTTGCAGCACCAGCAGACGCCGGGCTATCGCCGGACTGATGGGTGAACCACCCGATAATAATTGCCGGATATGCTGGGCAATTTCTTCGGGTGTGCTGTCTTTGAGTACATAACCGGTCGCCCCGGCCTCAATGCTCTCCAGCACATGGGCCTCATCGCCAAACACGGTGATGACCATGCTCTCACTGTTTGGATGACGCCGATTGGCATAACGAATCACTTCGGTGCCCGACGCATCAGGCAAGCCCAGATCGACCAGCAGAACATCGGGCGTATTGTCATTGAGCCATTGCACTGCATCGGCGGCATTGGAGACCGATCCGGCCAATAATAAATCGGCCTGGCTCTGGATATAGGAACCGATCCGGGCACGCGTTACCGGATCATCTTCCACCAATAAAATGCTGGCACGTTCCGGCAAGGCAGGACTCGCGGAGATGGATTGGGGATTGGCAGGCACCATGAGCATCATTTGATCCGGGCAAGAAATTGGAGTTTGGGATGGGCCGCAATACAAAGCGGGCTGGCAATGCCACTGGGGCCCTTGTCAAAGGGCAAACCACAACAACTGAACACATGATCAACCAGCTCGGCACAGGTATAGGCGCTATTGTTATGACGACGATTGCGCACCTTTAAAAACAGACACAGACCGTTGATCACGATTTCACGATAATCATATTTATGCATGATGAGATCCATCACGCATTGCGCCAATTCCAAACGTTTTTCATCACTCAAAAAGTCGGGCTGCCAACTCGCAATCAGGGCCTTGCCGCGATAAGGCCGTTGTCCCGAATAAACACCCCTGGGACCATACTGGGACAGACGAAAAAAACGCACACCATAGAGCTCGACACTTTCCACCACAAACACCCGATCGAACTGCTCGACCCGCACCACAAATCCCACATGGCTGTACGGACAATTGGTCAAGCGTCGAACCAGTCTGGAAATCCAGAAATCGCCCGAACTCAGCAACAAATCACCGGTCTGCAATTGCGGTCGGAGTGTGTCGTAATCAATAACGTGCTGGTTTTCAATGTCCTGACGGCGCCAATATGCCAAACCACCCGCACTGTACAACCGAGCCATCATCTCCGCTGATCTTGTACTCATGTTGGACACCATCATTAATAAGATTGTCCAATTGTAAGAGCCTGATAGCCAACTGAAAAGGCTTTACCATACAAATATATCGCTGATCGCACTTTATTCAAAACGAAGGGGGTATATCAATAAATACACCTATCAAGTGCGTTAATTAATGGCCTCAAAAATTACTGGGATAGAGTATCAAAACGACTCTGCTGCGATAAAGTGAGTTCTTCAGCAGACAGGTCGGCAATCAAGGCGGTGGGATGATATTTGAGAATGGCGGCAATCAGTAACGCCGGAAATTGACTGATCGCCAAATTGTAGGCAGCGGCCTGATCATTGAACAATTGTCTGGCAAAGGCCTGCTTGTTATGGGCCCGCGCCAACTCACCGCGCAAGGTCACCACGGCACCATTGGACTTCATGTCGGGGTAAGCCTCGGACAGCGCGAAGAGGCGCTTATTGGCCTGCATGAGGCGACCATCGGCTTCACTCATATCGGCAATGACAGTCGCACTGAATGGATTGGTTTTGGCCGTGCTGGTGGTGGCCACGGCCTGATCGTAGGCATACTGCAGATCTTCGTGCGTTTCCGTTTCATTTTTCATGAACAGACGCGCCATCTTGATCAGATCAGGCATGATTTCATGGGTAAGCCGGGCCTGCTCGGCCAGTTGTGCAAAGGCAATCTGCACTTTGACACGCAGGGTTTTCAATCGCTGATAGGCACCGATCGCCCAGAAAATCAGCAATAAAAATATCGCCCACAAAACCCATGCGGCACTAATCATGCAGCTCCCTGTTATTGTTTTAAATTGTCCATGCTGGCGCAAAGACGTCCGGCCTCTTATGAGCGGCATGGTGCCATTTTATGGCGTACAGAGCAAGTGACCAGCACACTGATCACGTGCTTTTTTACAATGATTTAGCGGGCTTAATGAATACTAACGAACCCCTGGCTTGGTGTCCTCGGCAGGCTTCACACGCACAATGTTTTGCAACTCGTCTTCGGTAATGTATTCAAACACCTTGACGACCTTGAGTACACCACCCACAGTACGCGCTTCTTCGGCAGCACGATCACCCTCGCGACGGGTGACGCGACCTTGCAGATAAACGACACCACGCTCGGTGGTGATCTTGTAGGCACTGGCAAAAATGTCTTTGGAGTCAATCAGCGCGGCTTTCACCTTACCGGTAATCACGGTGTCAGAGGTGCGGCTCTTGATGGAACTGCCATCGGCAATCTCAAGCTCGTTGGTAATGCCATTGACATTTTCAACACTGGCAATCAATTGTTCAATCGTGCTTTTTGCTTCAGGAGAGGGGACTTCACCCGTCACCAATACCTTGCGGTTATAGCTATTGATGTTGACATGCACCTTGTCACCAAACTGCTGATGAATCCGGTTTTCAGATTTAAGCTCGATCGCCTTGTCTTCCGTTTGCGCACCTGTGGTACGACGATCGGTTGCGATAATCGTACCGGCAGCCATGCCACCAGCAGCCAGTGGAAAACAGCCAGACAAAGTGCTGCTTGCCAGACTGGCAAGCAAAATCAGACCAGCGGTTTTGACATTGCGTGAACTGGATTTCATGATGGGATTCTCCTGTTATTTCAATTAAATTTTGAACTGATTGGCTGCATGCCATCAGTGACACCACTTGTTAAAAAGCTCGACTAGATTCGCAAACTGCGATATTTAATTCTTCAATAAACGACTTTCATCAAACCACAAACCATTTATTCGTCTTCTTCACCAAACAAAGACACATCCATACCATCCGCCAGACAATGCAACACCAGCAGATGCATTTCAGTCACCCGGGCAAAGTGTGTGGTTGGCACCGCAATCCCGATCTGCTCGTCCAGCACATCCAGCAAGGCACTGTCGGCTGAGGTGGTCAAAGCCACCACGGCCATCTCACGTTCCCGTGCAATGGCGATGGCTTCGAGGACATTGCTGTCAGCCAGCACCGGCGAAATCACCAGCAAGACATCGCCCGTCTGCCCCAACACCTCAACCTGACGCGCATAAGGCTGGCGCGATGATAACGCGATTGCCGCCAGACCCGGCCGATCACGCTGATATTGTCCCACCAGCAAATCGGCAAAATGTGCCGCAAAAGGTTGCGCCCAACCACACGCGCAGGCGAGTACCTTGCCACCATTAGTCAGCGCAGTAAATAAAAGTTCAATCGCCTCGGCAATTGGCTCCGATAACTCCTCGGCCGCTTTTTCCTGCAGACGAGCGCTATGCAAAAACTGTTCGGTAATCCGTTCTATCATGGGCAACTTTGTTGATTAGCTGACTTCATTCAATAACAAGCAATCCTGCATCGATTAATAAAATCTGATTGCACACGATCTTCATGACAACTCAAAGGCATTGCGCTGCCAGTCCGGTTGCGCCACATCATCCTGCCAGGCAAGCACATCAAAACGGCAGGCAGGCTCGGCACCAGCCTGCTGCAAGTACCATTGTGCCGCACGAATCAGCTTTTGCTGTTTGTGCCAGGTCACACTGGCCGCGGCACCACCAAAACGATCATTCTTGCGTCGCCGCACCTCTACAAAAACCAGCGTGGCATCATCTTGCATGATCAGATCGATCTCGCCAGCCTTGCAGCGCCAATTGCGTTCCAGCAGACGCAACCCCTGCTGCTGCAGATACACCAGCGCCGCATCCTCGCCTTGATCGCCGCGTAATTTTTGCAGGGTGCGTGCTGCCTTTTGCAATATCGGCTTCATGCCAGTGCGCCATCAAAGCTGTGCGGATCTGAAATCATTGTCATAATCCGATTTTAGCCTGTTGAAACCCGATCATGACCACTAGCCCATTTTCTGCCACCCTCATTGACCTGTTGGGCGAACTGCAAAAACAGTCCATGCCCGCAGCCCTCTACGTGGTGGCCACGCCGATTGGCAATGTGGCCGACATCACGCTGCGCGCACTTTATATATTGCACGAGGCTGATCTGATCGCCTGCGAAGACACTCGCAACAGCAACCATTTGCTGCAGCGCTATGGCATTGCCAAACCATTGCTGGCCGTGCATCAACACAATGAACAGGAAGCGGCGCAAGGCATCATCGACAAAATTGCGGCAGGACAGCGCGTGGCCTATATTTCCGATGCTGGCACACCCGGCATTTCAGACCCTGGAGCGCGTCTGGTAGAAGCCGTGCGCGCCGCACATTTACCTATCATGCCTCTACCGGGTGCCAGTGCCGTCATCACCGCGCTGTCAGTGGCCGGTCAACTGGCCGACACCTTTAGCTTTATTGGCTTTTTACCAAGCAAAAGCAAGCAGCGCCAACACACGCTCAAACAATGGCAAACCAGCCCCGGCACGCTGGCCCTGTATGAAGCACCACACCGCATTCATGAACTGCTGGCCGACATTGCCACAGTGCTGGGCACCGAACGCCGCATCGTGATTGCGCGCGAACTGAGCAAGCTCTTTGAAACTTTTTACTGCGGCAATGTGGCTACCGTACAAGCGCAACTCAAAGCAGATCCCCACGCTGAAAAGGGCGAGCTGGTCGTGTTGATCGGTGCAGCGCTCAATGAAGCAGAAGATCAAACCGCCGCGCGCCTGCTCCTGCAAAAACTGATTGCACCACTCGGTGTCAAAGCAGCCAGCAAGCTGGTGGCCGAGCTGACTGGCCTGCCCAAAAACCAGTTGTATGAGTGGGGCCTGGCGATGCAAAAAAACCATGATGAGTAACGATTCATACTGCTCAAACAACCCTCCTCCAGCGCCATGAACTGACTTGAATGCCAGACTCAAAGCTGACACCCATAGCATGAACGCATAGCCCGGCCTATTTGCGCTCCACCACCAATGGTTTGAAGTTGAAGGTACGTGCCACCCGCAGGGCCGCTTCGTTTGCCAGATTGCGATCGGTAAATGGCCCCAGCACCAGCTTGTGCAAAAAGCCACCGAGATGCCATTCACTCACCACTTCCAGCGGCTTGTCGTGCGCCAGCTCCATCGCTATTTTGTTTTTCAGATCTTCGGCATTATTGCGAATTGAAAACACACCAAGCTGCAACCACACACCTTTACGATTGGCATATTCGGGAATCGTCATGGACGCTTCATCAGCCCCCGGCTGTTTATCTGCATTGGCCAAGACGTTGGAACTATTTGGATTGACACTAGTAGCACTAGTAGCTGCGGTACCGGCAGCACCCACAATACCAGCAACCGCAGTACCATTGCCTGTCGAACCACTTGTCGTGGTCAAGCCAGGTGACTGAATCGTTTCAACCATCAGATTGCTACGCTGCCCGGCTTCGGGTAATGCTTGTGGCGCATGGTTGTTGGCAACCACCACACCAGCGGGTTCTGGCAAAGGCGTCACGCTCACACCTTGGGCCTTGCTGGCAGTCATAGCGCTACTGGTCGCCACAGTGGCCGTGGTTGTAGTAGCGGCATTGTTGGCCGAACTCGCCACCACAGCAGCACTGCCAGTGCTCAACTCAACCACTTCGGGCAATGTACGACCACTACTTGCGCGCGGATGCTCAATCACTTGCACCTTCGCCTCTTCGGGCTTGCCGGGCTTGGCCAGAATCGGCGCTGTTGCCAACTGGCTGCGTACATAGGGATTACTGCGTGCCACATCATCCGTGGCCACACTGTCGGCACCTTTCAGATCACCCTTGATTTCACCCTTGGCAGCCAACTCGCGGATTTCCATCGGCAAGATACGCTCAATTTCAACCTGGGCACTCCCTGAACCTGCATAACCCAGCTTATTGGCCGCTGCATAGGAAAGATCAATGATGCGATTGGGATGAAACGGGCCGCGATCATTCACACGCACGATCACCTGCTTGCCATTGGCCTGATTGGTCACTCGCACATAACTGGGCAAAGGCAAGGTCTTATGCGCTGCCGTCATTTCATACATATTGTAGGTTTCGCCGCTGGAGGTTTTTTGGCCATGAAACTGTTTGCCATACCAGGAAGCACCACCTTTTTGGCGAAACGGTTTTTCTTCGACCTCAGGCACATATTCCTGACCAAACACCTGATAAGGGCGATTGGCGTATTTGGCGAGCGGCTCGATTTTAGGCACCGCATCCGGAATGTTGTCCAGATTGGGCGGAATAGTGTCGCCCGGTCCATCATTTTGATAATAGCCGCCGGGCTTGCCCGATTTGCCAAACACCGGTACATCGGACCGCGAGGGTGCACTGCTGCGAGAGGGATTACTGGGGCTGCTGACGGTACTACAAGCAGACAGAATTGCCATGCTCAGGACTAACAGACTGAATAAGACGGGCCGAATTTTTGGAATTGTCATCAAAACATCATTCCTCACTGTTCAACGGGTGCCAAGTTTATCACGTCCCAAACATTCAAAAAATATTATACCCCCACCTGTATATATCATTTTACCTATTCTTAAGTGCATTAAATATAGGTGGTTTAAACATACTCCAATCTTGTATCTGGAGCAAAGCAATAGCACTTAAATAGCCGTGTTTTTATCCACTTATACATCGCTTTGAAAATACAACTGACAGACTAAATTGTCTTCCATTGACTTTAATGGCATTGAATGTGGTCAAGATTTATCTGAATGAGTCGCTAACCACGTTAAGCCAATTGCCTGGAAAAAAAATGAGACGCCGCTTTCATCCCACCCTCCTTCATCTTGCACTGCTGACTGTGACACCAACCACGTTGGCACAGACGCAATCTCTGACCGAACTATCCTTGCAAGAGCTGATGAGTCTGGAAGTGACCTCGGCAGCAAAAAAATCGCAAAAGCTGTCTGAAACAGCCGCTGCGGTTTACGTGCTCTCCAATGAAGAGATTCGCCGATCGGGGGCCACCAATATTCCGGAAGCGCTGCGCGCAGTACCAGGCGTGCAAGTCGCGCAGATTGGTTCGAGTCGTTGGTCCATCACGACACGCGGTTCAGCCGGACAGTTTTCCAACAAGCTTTTGGTGCTGATGGATGGCCGCAGTGTCTACACACCGTTATACGCCGGCGTGTGGTGGGACACCCAAGACATCATCCTGGATGATATTGAACGCATCGAAATTATTCGTGGCGCTGGTTCCGCCTTGTGGGGGGCCAATGCGGTTAACGGCATCATCAACATCATCACCAAAAAATCACAGCATACTCAGGGTGGCCTGACCAGTGTTCGTTATGGTGACGAACAAAAAGCCGGTGCCCAGCTACGTTATGGCGACACCACCGAGGGTGGCACCTCGTGGCGTGCTTATGGCAAATCGTCCAACACCCAGGCAACCCTTGATCCCAATGGTAAGCGCAGCAATGATATGTGGATCAGCCATCGCGTTGGCATTCGCACTGACAACGAGCGTGACAGTGAATCACAATGGATGTTCAGTGCCGATGCCTATAGCAGCAACACCAAAGGCCAGGATGCCAGTCAACTCCCCTTCATGATTGGTTTTGGCAATAATTTTTCTCAACTGCTGGAAGGCGGCCATGTACTCGGGCGCTGGCATAGCGTCAATGAAAAAGGTGAAGAAACCACCATCCAAAGTTATCTGGAACATTCTCATCTGCAATATCTGGGCACTTACGAATCACGGACCATTTTTGATATTGATTATCAAAATCGTCTCAAACCACTGAGCAGCACCGAATTGACCTGGGGTCTGGCTTACCGGCAAAGCGAGGATGAGCTGGGAGACACGCCGGTTGTGATGTTTATTGAACCGAAAAAAACCATTCGACTGGGTAGCCTGTTTGCACAAACCGAAACAGAACTATTACCCAACAGACTCAAAATGACCTTGGGCGGCAAGCTTGAGCATCATTCAACGGCGGGCACCCACTTTCAGCCAACTGCGCGTTTTGTCCTCACCCCCAACCAGAATCATACCTTCTGGGGCGCTGTCTCACGTTCTGTGAGAACCCCTTCGCGCTACGAGAATACCGTGCGCGCGCACTTGCTCGATATTCCTGCATTGACCTACGGCCCACAGCAACCGTTACCGGTATCGTTGTATCTGAATGGCGCTGTGTCTTATTCCAGTGAAGTGGTGGATAGTCTGGACCTGGGCTGGCGTGCCAGAACTTCCGCCAAGACCTCGATTGATCTGGCGCTCTACACCACCAAATATAAAGAACTCAACTCGATTAACTCCGGCACACCACAACTTGCCTTTGGCCCTAATGGCCCTTACTTGCAGCAGGATGCCTATTTCGGTAATCAAAACAGTGCTCGTGTATCGGGTATTGAACTGGCGCATCACTGGCTGGTCACTGATCATTTTCGCCTGCAGACATCAGCCAACCGGATATGGGTCGATGCTGACAAGAACAACTCAGGCAGTGGCCTGGCCTTTACCGGTAGTTCGATTGCCTTTGATCCCAAATATCAACTCTTCATTCGTGCTGCTGTTGATCTGAATGAGCGTACCCAACTGGACATCAATGTTCGTCACATTGCCAAATTACTGGATAAATCGGTCGGTAGTTACAGCGAACTTGGCATGCGATTGGCTTGGCAGCAAAACCGCAAGGTCGAATGGTCTCTGGTAGGCCAGAACCTCCTGCACAGCAGTCACGGCGAGTTTGTTCCTGATCTGCAAAATGGTCCGGGAAAGGGTCGCCCCAACCTGATTCCGCGTGGCATTTATGGCCAGGTCAAGTTCAAGTTTTAAATACTTGAGTCGCTCACCCACTCATACTCATTGACTTCATGACGTCGTTCAATCGCCTAGCCAGAAGGTGCCACTCGCACCGGAATCTGCTCCTGGTCTGGAGCAAATGGTGGCTGCTCGGGTGCATCCTTGCCATGACTTCGCCTGCACATGCAGAAGCCGCCTCCGAGGCCGCGATCAAAACCGCCTATCTCTACAACTTTGCCAAATTTACCGAATGGCCCAGCGCGGCCTTTATCAATAGCACAGCACCGCTCAATCTCTGCATAATCGGCCGTAGCGAGCTGAGTGGCCAGGTCAGCAGCCTGGAAGGCAAATCGGCCCAAGGGCATGATATTTCGATCAAACGGATTAACAGCTTAAACGAGGGTAATGAATGCCATATCTTGCTGGTGGCCAATATTGAGCGCCGTCAGCTTGGTGATTTAACCCATAGCTTGTCGAAAACGCCAATCCTGACTGTATCCGATCTTGAAGGCTTTGCCTCTATGGGTGGCATGCTAGGTCTGATCACCGTCGATGAACGAGTGCAATTTGAAGCCAATCCTGACGCAGCTCGCAAAGCGGGACTCAAGATTTCATCGCAACTCCTGAGCCTGGCCAGGATTGCCAAAGAAACATCAAGATAAATCGCCATCATGCCAAATCAATCATCTCATCCCCCCCAATACCGCGTACCGCTGGCCAAAAAGTTTGCCCAGATCATTATCATTTGCTGTCTGCTGGCTTTGATACCGAGCTCCATCTTGCTGTCCTGGCATGCCATGACTGACATCATTGATTCAGAAGCAACCCATCTGAGCGGCCTGGCCAAAGTGATTGCTGCCAACAGCCATGGTGCCGTTGCTTTTGCAGACAATAAAGCTGCCAATGAAATCTTGTCGGCCTTCTCGACCCATCAGGATATTGTGTACGGGCAAATCTACAACCATGCCGGTATTCAGCTTGGCAGCTATCTCAACAAGACACATTCCGCCTTTACGGGCCAAATGCCAACTGAATTGCCCGTTCAAGGCCAGCAGTCCGCATCGTTATTTAGCAATATCATTTACTTCAGGGAACCGATCAGGCTGGATGGCGAAGAGATTGGCACGGTCTACGTCGCGGCGTCACAGGAGCGGATTCATGATCAACTGGCCGCCATGCTCTTGCATGGCATACTGGTATTGATGGGTGCACTGGCACTGGCACTGTTTTTTGCCAAACGCATGGTCAAAAGCATTGCCCAGCCAATCAATGATCTCTCAGAAGCCGCCCTGCGTATTTCATCTGAAAAAAATTACAGCCTGCGTGTCAACTTGACTGAAGACAATCCTGATGTGGCACCCGGGCTGCAGAATCAGGGCATTCAGGAAGTGGTCAATCTGGTCGACTGTTTTAACCAGATGATCGAACAAGTAGAACTCAGCGAGCAGGCACTGCAAGATCATAACGAAGCACTGGAAGAAAAAGTCAATATCCGTACTGCCGAACTCTTGCACGCCAAGGAACACGCCGAGGCGGCCAATCGTGCCAAGTCACAGTTTCTGGCCAATATGAGTCATGAAATCCGTACCCCAATGAATGGCGTGCTGGGCATGACCGAACTCTTGCTTAATTCAAAACTGAGCGATCAACAAAAACGCTTTGCCGAAACTGTTCATAGCTCAGGTGAAGCCTTGCTGGACATCATCAATGACATTCTCGACTTCTCCAAGATTGAAGCCGGAAAAATGGAAATTGAAGTCATTGATTTTGACCTGTATCAGCTGATTGATGATGTGGTCGACCTCTTGTCACAACGCGCTGAAAGCAAAGGTCTGAACCTGCATTGCCTGGTAGACGATGATGTTGATCAGTTCATGCGTGGCGATCCATTACGCATCAAACAAATCCTCATCAATCTGGTTGGCAATGCCATTAAATTCACACAGAAAGGTTTCGTCATTTTACGCGTCACCGTTCTGCCACACACCGGGACAGTCCCTGTTTCCAACAACCTGCCCATCAGAATTGAAGTTGAAGATACCGGCATCGGTATCTCGGCCAAGGCCAGTGAACGTATCTTCATGGACTTTGCACAAGCAGATGGTTCCACCACACGCAAGTATGGCGGTACTGGCCTGGGACTGGCCATCTCAAGAAAACTGGCCGGCCTGATGCATGGTGATATCAGCTTTGACAGTGTTGAGAATCGTGGCTCACGCTTCTGGGTTGATTTACTACTCGGACGTACCGAACAGCGCGCGATCAGCAGCGATAATACAGCGCTATTAAGTGAAGTACGAGTCCTGGTTGCCGAAGATAACCTCACCAATCAGGCCATCTTGCAACAACAGCTTGAAGCCAAAAATATCAAATTTGTCATGACGGGCAATGGCAACGATGCCATGCAGGCATTGATTGATGCTGAAGCCAATGGCAACCCTTTTGAGATTGCTTTGCTCGATCACAAAATGCCTGGCATTACAGGTTTGGAGTTGGCTCATCTCATTCATAACGACGCACGCCTGAAAGGCCTGCGCATCATTATGCTCAGCTCATTGTCACACAGCATTGCTGGCGAAAAATTGATGGAAACCGGCATCTTTGCGTGCCTGTCCAAACCAGTACGACAACGTGATCTGATGAAGGCCATGATCAAGGCCATCAACAGCAAATCCGAAGTCGTCTGGCATCACTCGGCCTTACCTGTGGAAAAAGATCAGCCCATCAATTCGGGAAAATTAGTTTTGCTCGCTGAGGACAACCCCATCAATCAAGAACTGGCCTTAGCAATTTTGCGACAACTTGGCCATGGCGTAGTGACCGTCAGCAATGGCCAGGAAGCATTGAACAAGCTCAATGAACAAAACTTCGATATGATTTTGATGGATTGTCAGATGCCTGAAATGGATGGGTTTGCCGCGACCAGCGCAGTCAGATCGCTGGAAGCCGATGGTCGACAACTTTGCCGCAAGGGTGGTCGCCTGCCGATTATCGCCCTGACTGCCAATGCACTGACCGGTGACCGCGAAGCTTGCCTGGCCGCTGGCATGGATGATTACCTGTCCAAGCCATTCAATCAGGCACAACTGGCTGGCATCTTGCAACGCTGGCTGGCACCAGACAGCGTCGGCCACATCACCACATCAAGCCTTACTGGAGTCAATAAAATGACTATATCAACAACGCCTGTCACACCTTCGCCTCAAAAAACCAGCGATGAGGTCTGGATAAAAGTTGATGTGCTTGATCAATTGGCCGATACCTTTCAGGGCCAACCAGGATTCATTCAAACCTTGATTGGTATTTACCTGGAAAGCAGTCCCGAATTAGTGCGGCAAATTAGCGATTCGATCGAATCCAGAAACAAAGAACAATTGGTGTTGGCCAGTCACTCCTTAAAATCGAGCAGCCTGAACATGGGCGCTATGCCATTGGGTCATCTGGCAAAACAGATTGAAGCAGCCTGTCGCGAGGATCGTCTGGATGACGCTTTGCAGCTTGCGGGCAAGGTGACCGGTCATTACGACAACACAGTGATTTATCTTAAGAATTATTTACAGAATTGCGCAGGAGTGCCATTGTGATTTACGACTTCATGACGACAATCGCTCAAACAATAAGCAAGCCATTGATTCTGGCAGTTGAAGATGAGCCGTCTTCATTGATGATTTTGCGAGCAACGCTGGAAAAAGCGGGCTTTGAGGTCATCACCGCAGTCAATGGTCAAGAAGCATTGGATCGTTTTACTGCCGATCATCCAGAACTGATTCTGCTTGATGTCTCCATGCCAATTCTGGATGGCATTGAAGTCTGTCGCCGGATACGTGCCATGGATGAAGGAAAAAATATCCCCATCATCATGACCACTGGCATGGATGATCTTACTTCCATCAATGATTCCTACAATGCTGGCGCAACAGACTTTATTCATAAACCGATTCACTGGGCCATCCTGCCCCATCGGGTTAATTATGCTTTGCGTTCTTCACGTAACTTACTGCGTATGCGCAAGAGTGAAATTCAACTCGCCAACTCACAACAACTTGCACATTTGGGTAGTTGGGAAATGGATCGCGAGTACAAAGAAGGTACGTTGGTCAGTGAGTCCTTTACCTGTTCCGAAGAAACCTATCGATTGCTCAATAAAGCCGTTGGTGTGAGTCGACTCAAAGCGGGGGATTTCTTTTCTTCAACCAGCGGTCAGGATGCGCGTAGTGTTTTACGCCGGTTAATTCGCGCTATGGAGCGCAATGAAGAGTTTGAATGGGAACATGAATTTCAAAACAACGACGGCTCCAGCCGTACCTTGTTGGGCCATGCCCAAGCGGTAGTATGGAATGATAATCGCCGCTTGATTTCTGGAACCCTGCAAGACATTACCCGTCAACGCCATGCAGAAGCCAAAATTTTGGAGTTGGCCTATCAAGATGGCCTGACCGGTTTGGCCAATCGATTGGCGCTTAATCAACGTCTTGAAACCGCGATCAGCCAGGCACGTCGTAAAAAGGCCTTGGTCGGTGTCATGTATCTGGATCTGGATCGCTTCAAGCGCATCAACGATACCTTGGGCCACTCACTGGGTGATCAATTGCTGCAGGGTATTGCACAGCGTTTACATACCAGCATTCGCAGCGAGGCACTGCGTGATTGCAATGATGATCGTGTCAAGATGGACCATGTGGACAATGAAGATAATCTGATGGATGCGGTAGACTTTGGTGAGTCAACCGATATGGTGGCACGGATGGGTGGTGATGAATTTGTATTGCTCCTGACCAATCTTAAATCGGTGCAGCCGATTATCAATGTCAGCAACCGGATTCTTGAATCCTTTGAAGAACCGTTCATGCTTGATCAGCAAACGGTATACGCCACACCATCAATCGGTGCCGCAGTATTTCCGTATGATGGCGAGGATGCCGGCGCACTGCTCAAGCATGCCGATACGGCGATGTACCATGCCAAGGATGCTGGTCGCAATAACTTCAAATTTTATTCCCCTTCGATGAACATCATGGCATCAGCCAAGCTGACCATCGAAACGCAGTTGCATGGCGTGATTGAGCGCAATGAACTACGTCTGCTTTATCAACCACAAGTACGAGCCAATGACAACATGATCATTGGCATGGAAGCGCTATTACGCTGGCATCATCCAGAGCTAGGCAATATTTCTCCTGTCCAATTCATTCCGATTGCTGAAGAGACCGGGTTGATCATTCAGATCGGTCGCTGGGTCATGCGCGAAGCCTGCCAATTTCAGCGCATGCTGGTTGATAGCGGCCTGCCCCAGGTACGGGTTGCCGTCAATGTGTCACGACTGCAATTTCGCCAGCCCGACTTTGTCAGGATGGTTGAAAAAATCTTGTGTGACACGGGCATCAATCCCAATTTTCTGGAACTCGAAATTACCGAATCATCGGTGATGCACAATGAAGAGGAATCCATCAAACTGCTGCGTAAGCTCAAATCACTGGGTTTACGCTTGGCGCTGGATGATTTTGGCACTGGCTATTCATCACTGTCTTATCTGCAACAATTTCCACTTGATCTGCTCAAGATTGATCGCAGCTTTATTGCGCGGCTTGATACCAAGTCAGATCACACCGATATCCCATTGGAACGTGATGCAGCGATTGCCATTGCCATTATCACCATGTCGCACAGCCTTGGACTGTCGGTGATTGCCGAAGGTGTAGAAACTGAACATCAACTGAGTCTGCTCAAACAACATCAATGTGATGAGATTCAAGGTTATTATTTTGCGCCACCATTAACTGGTGAGTCGATGATTGAAAAACTGTTGACCCAGCCCTTTATGAATAATCCTGGCACACAAATCTTTAAATCTTGAATTTTAATTATTGATAGCAGTTTACAGCCTGAGTTGTCGCCAGGCCACGACACGCATGACAAGCAGCACAATCAGCAATACCAGCACCATAACAACGCTGAGCCAGTATTCATGGCCGCGCATGGCAACCATCACATCATCATGATGGTGCGCCAACAGCGCATAGACAGCCAGTAACAGACTGAGCAAACCGATCACCCCACCCATGACGCGTGCTGCCACTGCCGCCCAAAGATCAGCCCTTTCCAATAGCCGCGACAACCACCAGCCATTCAAGCCATCCGATAACAACATACCCAAGGTAAACAGCAAACCCAAAGCCAGGGCATGACCAATACCGCCAAGCCGATTAGCGGTTGCCGCAAACAAGGCGGCCTGACTCATGGTGTCAAACGACAAGGCAAACAAGGCACCAATGGCAGCAATCAAGGCGGGATGTGAAGTCTGGGTCAAACACTCAAACCAGCGCCCGAGCAAACCGGTTTTCAAACCAATTGGACGATGTATCTGATGATTGCCCGCCATGATGGCACGCCATAAATTGGCACCGCCAAGCAATATGAGAAAGAACACCGAAATGGTCAGGCCAAGCGCATCAAGCCAGTTGGGTATTGTCCAATTTTGAGCCATGCTGGCCACCAGCAGCGCAATGCTCATCACCATCGTCCCGTGACCGAGCGAAAACAATAAACCACAGCGTGCCGCCAACTGCGGATGGTGAGTCTGATTGAAACGTGTCAGACCATCAATCGTCGCCAGATGATCCGCATCCAGGCCATGTTTGATACCGAGTAAAAACACCAGTGAAGCCAATGGCAGCAGCTCGGTCGGCAAGGCAGGTGTCATCGTCGCAACTTTCTCACGTTAAATATACTGACATAGTGTATTTTTACGAGATCAATATATACGCACACAACAAGGCAATATATTCATATACTCCATATAAAATGGTATTTTTGATGATTTACAAAGATAGTCCGTTACCAACTCACAATCAGCGCAGCAAGCAGGCACTGCATCACTGGCAAGTCAATATTCAACCGTTCAACATACCACGATGGGCGATGAACTCAACCACCTTATCAAGATTGGCACCACTCTTTAAATTGGTAAACAGATAGGGTTTGTTGCCGCGCATGCGTTTGGTATCGGCTTCCATGATTTCCAGAGATGCCCCTACCATGGGTGCCAGATCAGTCTTGTTGATGATCAGCAAATCGCTTTTGGTAATACCAGGACCACCTTTACGGGGGATCTTCTCACCGCCAGCCACATCAATCACATAGATGGTGAGATCAGACAGTTCAGGACTAAAGGTCGCAGCCAGATTATCGCCACCCGATTCGATAAAGATCAGATCCAGATTGGGAAAGCGCTTTTGCATCTGATCAACGGCTTCCAGATTGATTGAAGCATCTTCACGAATCGCGGTATGTGGACAACCGCCCGTTTCCACGCCCATGATGCGCTCCCGCGGCAAGGCTTCGGCGGCCACCAGCAAACGCTCGTCTTCCTTGGTATAAATATCGTTGGTCACGACGGCCAGATCGTAATCATTGCGCATGGCCTTGCACAAGACTTCAACCAGGGTCGTCTTGCCGGAACCAACTGGACCACCAACGCCGACACGCAAAGGATTGGGTTTAACGCTCATGATGAATAGATAAAAATAAAATGGTTAACAGCAAAAAATAAATCGAAAAATACAAAATTTCAATATTGACTCAAGAACGAAACAGCCGTGAATACTGGGTTTCATGACGGGCACTGGCAATGGCAAAACCAGGTGCCCAGGTGGACAGTTGATTTTGTTCGGCACGCTCGACTGCCGCCACCAATACCTCTTCGACCACTGCGTGCGCGGCGATGACGATTTTCTGCCCAGCCACCTGCCCCAGCGGCACCGCTTTGAGCGCGGCTGCCACCTGATTTTCCACCCAGGCAAACAGATAAGCAGCCAGCCCCGCCAACCGCTCTACCCGCCACGCCACACAGACGCAACTAAAACCCGCCACAAAAGTCACTTCCGGCCAGTCTCGCAACAAGACCGCACACGGCTCGTTCAATTCACCCAATAAACGCGCGAGGGAATAACCCATCTGCAAGGTTTCGGCACGCAGCTCCGCCGTTTCACGGGTAGCGATAAACCAGTCATTGAGTTCGCGCGCTCTTGCTACATCATCCAACTGCCAGACATCGTAGAGTTGCAGCCAGAGTGGTGCTTCACAATGCCCCACCACATGGCGCAAACCATCCATGATCCAACCCTGCGCTGAACCAGCATCATGAATCGTGCCCGCCTCGACCGCCCACTCCAATGCCTGCGAATAGCTATACGCACCCACCGGCAAGGCCGGTGAAGCCAGTTGCAAGAGGCGCGTCAGAGAGGCTCTGGCAAAACTCATTATGGTTGAATGATTTAGTGATCGTGCTTGCAGTCCGGGCCATGCACATGGCCATGATCATGACTGTGAATCTTGATTGGCTCGCGTTTGGTTTTGGATTCATGGGCATGTGCACCGTGATCATGACTATGGTCGTGATCATGATGCTCGTGCTGATGAGTCCTCGACTCATGTTGATGTGAAGAGTGCGAACAATTGGCGTGATCATGCCCCTCATGCGTGTGTGCATGAGATTCCACATGGTCATGGCTATGTCCGTGATCATGGCCGTGATTACAATTTGGCCCATGTACATGAGCATCCTGCTGCTTGACCAGATTGTCGTAAGCACCACCCTCTGGCTCAAATGGGGTATTTTGTTCCAGCACTTCCAAGCCAAGGCCCGTCAACATTTCTGCCAGAACATGATCCACTTCCAGACGCAGATGATCGACTGCAATCTGCACCGGCACATGACGATTACCCAAATGATAAGTCGCGCGCAGCAAATCCAGTGCCGCATTGCTACTCGTCGCTTTAGCTCGGACCAGCATGACTTTTTCTTCAGCAGCCACCACCTGTACAAAACCACCACTACTCGTCACCAGCACATCACCACCACGCAACACAGCGCCGCGCTCCAAAAACAAACCCGCCTCTTCGCCATTGGACAACACCACCCGTTGCCGACTTTTCTGCCGATCATCGAACGGCAACTCCAAGGTGGGCGCACGATCCAGCAACACTTTGGCGATTTTTTGATGACGAGGTAAGACTTTAGTAATTTCAATCATGATCTTGACTCTATTCAGGTTATACAGACACATCATCCTACTGCAAACTCAGTTTTAACGCTTCACTCATCCACCGCAGGCAACTTCAGGGTGTATTGGCCCGACTTGTCGTCCCGCGTGATGATCAGCAAGCCGCGCTTTTTGGCATCATCCACCAGTTCACGAAATGACCGATAGCCGTATGCCGATTCGGAAAACTGCGGACGACGGCGCTTCATGGTTTGCTTGACCATCGAACCCCAGATTTTTTCATCTTCACCGCGTTCATCAATCAATGCTTCAATGGTCTCAACAATAAAGTCCAGTGCAGGCTGGCGCTTGTCTTCTTCGGGTTTAGCAGCCGGATTGGTATTGGCTTGCCTGGCTTTGGCCGGGGCTTTTTTCTCGGCACGCTTGCGCTTGGCTTCCTGCTCGCGCACCAGATCATCATAAAAAATAAACTCGTCGCAATTGGCACTCAGCAAATCGGAGGTTGAGCCTTGCACACCAACCCCAATGACATGCTTGTTGTTTTCGCGAAGTTTGGAAACCAGTGGTGAAAAGTCGGAATCACCACTCAAAATCACAAAAGTATCCACATGCGATTTGGTATAGCAAAGATCGAGCGCATCGACCACCATTCGAATATCGGCCGAATTTTTGCCCGATTGACGCACATGGGGGATTTCAATCAGCTCGAATGCAGCCTCATGCATGGCTGCTTTAAAATCTTTATAGCGGTCCCAATCGCAATAGGCTTTCTTGACCACAATACTGCCTTTGAGCAGTAGGCGCTCCAAAACCTTCTCGATGTCAAACTGCGCGTATTTGGCATCACGCACACCCAGGGCAATATTCTCAAAATCACAGAATAAAGCCATATTATTGATTTCATGCGGTGCAGCCATGTGGTTATCCTTTTAATTGCTCATTGGCGAGTTCAGCACTCTTTGGCCACATGATACAACTTCGCCGCGTCATCATCAGACGCCACGACTGCTCAATATCAAACACGCTGCACATCATCAAAATAGAAAGTAGCGTTGCGCCATCGGCAATACCTTGGCTGGTTCACAAACCAGCAGTTCACCATCGGCACGCACCTCGTAGGTTTCGGGATTGACCGACATCCTTGGGGCATAACCATTGTGGATCATGTCGGACTTGCGCAGCCCGCGGGTGCCATGAATGGGAATGATGGTTTTTTGCAGACCGAGCATGCCATGCACATCGGCCGCATACGCTGCCTGCGAAAGGAAGGTGACCGACGTTTTGAGTGCTTTGCCATAGGCACCAAACATCATGCGGTAATGCACCGGCTGTGGCGTGGGGATAGATGCATTGGGGTCCCCCATAGGCGCGGCCGCAATCATGCCGCACTTGATGATCATGGCGGGCTTGACACCAAAAAAAGCCGGTTTCCAGAGCACAATATCAGCCAGCTTGCCCACTTCCAGCGACCCCACCACATGGCTGATGCCATGCGTGATGGCGGGGTTGATGGTGTATTTGGCAATATAGCGTTTTGCACGAAAGTTATCATTGCGAGCACCATCGCCGGCCAAAGCACCAAACTGCACTTTCATTTTATGGGCGGTTTGCCAGGTCCGCATGATAACTTCACCCACCCGCCCCATGGCTTGTGAGTCTGAACTCATCATTGAAATCGCACCCAGATCATGCAAGCGATCTTCGGCGGCAATGGTTTCACGACGAATCCGGCTTTCGGCAAAGGCTACGTCTTCGGCAATGGCCGGATCAAGATGGTGACAAACCATCAGCATATCCAAATGCTCATCCAGTGTGTTGTGGGTATAAGGCCGGGTTGGATTGGTGGACGATGGCAGCACATTGCTTTCACCCACCGCCGCAATGATGTCAGGCGCATGACCACCGCCAGCACCTTCGGTATGAAAGGTGTGAATGGTGCGATCTTTAAACGCGGCCAGGGTGTGCTCCAAAAAACCGGCTTCATTGAGTGTGTCACTATGAATCGCCACCTGCACATCCATCTCTTCGGCAACGCTCAGGCAATTATCAATCGCAGCCGGCGTGGTGCCCCAGTCTTCATGAAGCTTCAAGCCAATTGCACCGGCATTGATCTGCTCAAGCAATGGCGTGGGCAAACTCACATTGCCCTTGCCTAAAAAGCCCAGGTTCATTGGAAAGGCTTCGGCAGCCGACAACATGCTGTGCAAATGCCAGGGGCCGGGTGTACAGGTGGTGGCGGCGGTGCCGACTGCAGGGCCAGTGCCACCGCCAATCATGGTGGTCACCCCACTCATCAGCGCTTCTTCAATCTGCTGCGGACAAATGAAATGAATGTGGGTATCAATGCCGCCTGCCGTCACAATCATGCCTTCACCGGCAATGATTTCGGTAGCCGCACCAATCGCTATCGTCACGCCCGGTTGAATATCGGGATTACCCGCTTTTCCAATGGCGGCGATGCGCCCCTCCTTCAAACCAATATCGGCTTTGACAATGCCCCAGTGATCCAGAATCAGCGCATTGGTAATCACCGTGTCCATCACTTCATGATGATTGCGCTGGCTTTGCCCCATCCCGTCACGAATCACCTTGCCGCCACCAAATTTCACTTCTTCACCATAGATGGTGAAGTCTTTTTCCACTTCAATCAACATGTCGGTATCGGCCAGACGTACCCGATCACCCACGGTGGGGCCAAACATTTCGGCATAGGCTTTTTTGCTGATGCTGGTCATGACTGCTCCTGCTGATTATTTGGTTTTGAGTTGACCGTTGAGTTTGCCATTAATCTTGCCATTGAAGCCATAGACGATGCGATCTCCCGCCAGGGCTACCAGTTCCACCGTGCGCGACTGGCCCGGCTCAAAACGTACCGCCGTACCCGCCGCGATATTGAGTCGTGCACCATAGGCCAGATCGCGCTCAAACACCAGCGCCGGATTGGCTTCATAAAAATGAAAATGCGAGCCAATCTGAATCGGTCGATCACCCTGGTTAGTGATACTCACCGTGACCGTTTTACGACCCACATTCAATTCAATCTCACCATCATCAATCAGCATTTCACCGGGAATCATATTGCCACCTTATAAAATATTTAAATTTTCAATTACCAATGATTCGCATCATCAATGAGGTCCTTTTCATCCCAAAGACACAAAGATGCACAAAGGAAACCCGTTCTAAGTTGAGGGCGTAACAATCACATCAACACAAAGGCCGAAAAACCAAGACACTATACAAATTAACCGATTTGCATTGAAGTTGAAAAACATCTTGGTGTTCTTTGTGTCTTTGGGGTGGAAAGTGCTACGCTCTTAGACAATCGGGTTATGTACCGTCACCAACTTGCTACCATCTGGGAAAGTTGCTTCCACCTGAATATCGGGAATCATCTCGGCGACCCCGTCCATCACGTCTTCACGCTTCAGCAAGGTGGTACCGTAACTCATCAGCTCGGCCACAGTTTTACCATCACGCGCACCCTCCATGACGGCGGCGGTGATATAGGCTACGGCTTCGGGATAATTGAGTTTGAGGCCACGATCCTTGCGACGCTCAGCCAGCAATGCTGCGGTAAAAATCAGCAGCTTGTCTTTTTCGCGGGGAGTCAGCTCCATAGCTTGCCTTATTCAATAATGACTTCATTAACAATGATATTCAGCTACTTTGATCCAGTCACTCAGGTTGCCCAGATCCGGGGCATGACCGGCGCTACTTTCATCATAATCGGTCGCAAAATTTGCCACAACGCACAAAGATAATGTCGCGCTGTTTCGGCCTGATGACTGATAACCCGAACCAGCAATACACCTTGCGGCAAATAGCTGATGCCTGCCGAGTCACCCTCTGCCAATCCCACTTCGCGCAGGCGCTCCAGCAGGGCATCACGCTCGGTGACAGTCAATGTAGCCAATCCATAAGCACACAGGGTGCCAAACACATGGCGTCCGGCAAGACCCAAAGGTGAACTCAACAAAGCGTCGCCACCATTGATCTTGCCATAGTCCGCCCAGAGTAGCTGACCATTTTTAAGCAACTCAAAGCTTGGCTGAAAACAACCTTGGGCAAAGGTCTCCTGCATGGCTTTGCGCCCCAATACCGTCACATCCCAGGCTATCAGCTGTGTGTCTTCCGTTACGTCAATGCAGGTTTTTGAACACGCCAATGCCTGATTAAACACAATGTTTTCCTGCGGCAGCCATTCGAGTCGGGCCCCTGGCCGCAAAGTGATATGAGTGGACTGAGATGAGTGCTGCGGCTTGCCGCCATACCATTTGGTAGCACCAGGCGTGGTCACAAAAGCGTGAGTACGATTATCGAGCCGTACTGTCATGCTGAGCTGATCACCACCGGCAATGCCACCGGGTGGGTGCACAATCAGCACATGACAACAACCATCGCCTTCGGGATAGAGTGGTTTTTGAATACGCAAAGGACCAAAATGGCTACGCTCGCGCAAGACGGTGCGGCCATGTTCATGGCAAAAACCAAGCTTGAGCGCAGCCTGCCAACTTTCAGACTGAGCAGATTGCTGCGTCAGCGCAGTGGCTTGAGCAGCGACTGTGGCAAGCGATATGGGGAGATCAGGTATTTTCAAATGGCAATCAGATTTTTGATGCCTTTTTCCACCATCTCACTACCGGGGCCAGCATGAGTAATCTGACCACGCGACATGACGGCGTAGTAATCGGCAAGTTCCTGGGCAAAATCATAATACTGTTCAACTAATAATATTGCCATATCGCCACGCGCAACCAGTTGTTTGATGACCGCACCAATATCTTTGATGATGGAAGGTTGAATCCCCTCGGTGGGTTCGTCCAGGATCAAGACCTTGGGATTACTTGCCAGAGCCCGGCCAATTGCGAGCTGCTGCTGTTGCCCACCCGACAGATCACCGCCACGCCGACCAAGCATTTGCTTGAGTACTGGAAACATGGAAAAAATTTCTTCCGGGATTTTTTTAGCCTTGGCTGATGGCAGAGGGGCCATCCCCATCATCAGATTTTCTTCAACAGTCAGCCGATTGAAAATTTCACGACCTTGTGGGACATAGCCAATGCCCATCGCCGCACGTGCATGGGGCGAGGTGCTAGTGATGTCTTTTCCATCAAACTGAATCTGACCTGATTTGAGTGGCAACAGACCCATCAGACTTTTGAGCAAGGTTGTCTTGCCCACGCCATTGCGGCCAAGCACTACCGTACAGGCACCGGGACGTATTTCCAGCGAAAGGTCACGGAGTGTATGGGACGAACCATAGTATTGATTGATATTTTGAATACTTAGCATAGTAGTCTGTTTTCGATGAATGGTGGATGAGGAGTTTGATCTACGCAACCGACACGCGACTATCGTCCCAAATACACCTCGATGACACGCTCATCATTTTGCACTTTTTCCATACTGCCCTCGGCCAGCACCGCACCATCGCAAAGTACTGTCACCGTCTTGCCATTGGAAATGGTATTAATGAAATCCATATCATGCTCCACCACCATCAATGAATGACTGCCTTCCAGCTCCAGAAACAATTCGGCTGTCCGTTCAGTTTCGGCATCGGTCATACCGGCCACCGGCTCATCGAGCAGGAGCAGTGCCGGCTCCTGCATGAGTAACATACCAATTTCCAGCCATTGTTTTTGACCATGCGACAACAAGCCAGCGAGCCGGTTTTCCTGTCCGTCCAGGCGAATCAGCCTGAGCGTAATTTCAATCTTGCCCAGCTCTTCACCATTGAGTTTGGCAAACAGGGCATGCCGCACATTCTTGGTTGTCTTCATCGCCAGTTCGAGATTTTCAAACACAGTATGATTTTCAAAGACTGTTGGTTTTTGAAACTTGCGGCCAATGCCACGCTGGGCAATTTCGGGTTCTGTCAGTTTGGTCAAATCAATTGTCTGACCAAAATATGCCGTGCCGCTATCCGGGCGAGTCTTGCCGGTAATCACATCCATCATGGTCGTCTTGCCAGCGCCATTGGGGCCGATGATGCAGCGCAGCTCACCTCGTTGAATATTAAGGGTCAGATTATTGAGTGCCTTGAAACCATCAAAGCTGACCGTGATGTCATTCAGATAAAGAATCGGACCATGCGAAGTATCCAACTCGCCAGTTGATACGTGACCATAGCTGGCCGATCCATCGGGTGAGGACTCCTGACTGGACTGTTGATATGCTTCGTGTGCCATGTGGTTCATGATGTTTGCTCCACGGTGGTTGTGGTGCTACCTGCTTTGTTGGCGGCCAAACGCTGCTTGATATTTTGCCAGGCACCAATCACGCCTTGCGGCAAAAACAGCGTCACCAGGATGAAGATCAGACCCAACGCATACAACCAGTATTCTGGAAACGCCATGGTAAACCAGCTCTTGGCACCATTCACCAGAAAGGCGCCAAGTATTGCACCAACCAGGGTACCGCGCCCACCCACTGCCACCCAGATCGCCACTTCAATCGAATTGGCTGGCGACATTTCTGACGGATTGATGATACCGACTTGGGGCACATACAAAGCACCGGCAATACCGCTCAGCACCGCGGCAAACGTCCAGACAAACAGCTTGAACCAGATCGGGTTGTAGCCACAGAACATGACCCGACTCTCCGAATCACGAATCGCTGTCAGCAAGCGTCCCAGCTTGCTGGTGACGATATACCGACAAGCCAGCAGCGCACCGATCAAGACAATAAACGTCAGTGCAAACAAAGCCAGCCGCATATGTGGCGTAGTAATGCCATAGCCCATGATGCGCTTGAAATCGGTAAAGCCATTGTTGCCGCCAAAGCCCATATCATTGCGGAAAAATGCAAGCATGGATGCAAAAGTAACGGCCTGAGTGATGATTGAAAAATAAACACCCTTGATGCGTGATCGAAAAGCAAAGAAGCCGAACAGAAACGCCAGTACACCGGGTACCAATACAACCAATAACAGCGCATAGGCAAGATGGTCGGTAAACTGCCAGTACCAGGGATAGGCCTTCCAGTCGAGGAACACCATGAAGTCGGGCAAATCACTTTGATAGACACCATCATGACCAATCTGACGCATTAAATACATACCGAAAGCATAGCCACCCAAGGCAAAGAATAAACCCTGACCCAAGGAAAGAATGCCGGTATAGCCCCAGATCAAATCCATCGCCAATGCCACCATGGCATAGCACATGAACTTGCCAACCACAGTAATAAAGTAAGTCGAGATATGAAATGGACTGCTTTCTGGCACCAGCAGATGCAATACCGGCACGAGCACCAAAGCCAGCACCGCAAACACTGCCAAGGTAGCCCAGCCTTTGGGGCCATACAAAACTTTTTTATCGATTATCATTATTCGACACTCCTTCCCTTGAGTGCAAACAGACCGGAAGGACGTTTCTGGATAAACAGCACAATGAATACCAGTATGAATATCTTGGCCAGTACCGCACCAGAAAAGGGTTCCAGAAACTTGGCCACCGAGCCCAGCCCCAAGGCCGCAATCACCGTACCTGCCAGTTGTCCCACACCCCCCAGCACCACCACCATGAATGAGTCCACAATATAGCCCTGCCCCAGCTCGGGCCCGACGTTACCAATCTGGCTCAGGGCTACACCACCCAGGCCAGCAATGCCACTGCCCAGGCCAAACGTGAGCATATCAATCTTGTGGGTAGGCACACCAACACAACTGGCCATGCGCCGATTTTGTGTGACAGCACGAACAAACAGACCCATGCGGGTTTTGGTCAGAAGCAACCAGACCAGCAGGAGTACCGCCATTGAAAATCCAATAATGACAATCCGGTTATAAGGCAGCACAACACCTCCTGCCAGAGCAATACCACCACTCATCCAGCTTGGATTGGCCACCTCCACATTTTGCGCACCAAAGATCATGCGCAAGGCCTGGATGATCAAGAGACTGATCCCCCAGGTGGCCAGCAAGGTTTCCAGCGCACGACCATAGAGCCAGCGAATCACGGTACGCTCGAGCACCATGCCCACAATGGCGGCCACCACGAAAGCCACTGGCACGGCAACCACCACATACCAATCCAGATAATTGGGTAAGTGATTACGAAATAAATTTTGAATCGCGTAAGTGGCATACGCACCCACGGCCAGCAATTCGCCATGCGCCATATTGATGATGCCCATCAGGCCAAAGGTAATGGCCAGACCCAGCGCAGCCAGCAGAAGGATTGAACCCAGGCTGATACCGGAAAAGAGGTTGCCGATCAGCGCCAGTTTTTGCAGACGACTGTTGATTTCAATCAGCGATTTTTGCGCTTCGGCACGCACTGCTTCATCGGGTTCGCCATAATTGCCATCATGATCCTTGGTCAGCATTTCAGACAATACCTGTTTGATTTGTGGGTTGTCGGTATCGGCAATATCTTTTACTGCCTGTAGTCGTGTGGCTGCATCTTCTGACTTGAGGCTAAGTGCGGCCAAGGTGACAATCAACACCTTTTTGATCTTCTCATCCTGCTCTTTGGCCAATGCAGTCTTCACCAGCGGCACCGCACTTTGATTGCCATCAGTCTGCAAGGCCAAGGCTGCCGTCTGACGCTCCTTGGCATTTGTCGACAAGAGCTTGAGGCCGGCCAGCGCACCATCAATTTCGCCGCGAATCCGGTTGTTGATCTCAATCACTTCCCGGTCTTCAGGAACGGTCTTGAGCACTTCGCCATCAGTGGCTCGACTGGCTGTATCGCCCGTTAGGATGAACAGTTCACCACCCTTGGATTGATACAGTGCATCTTCGGATAGGGCCTTCAGTACCGTATAGGCCTGCGCCTCGCCCGAGGCACTGATCTTGGCGATGACCGCTATCCGTACATCGGAATCTTCATCGCTTAGTTGTTTGAGCAGTGCTGGATCCAATGCGGCCTGAGCAATGGCGCTCGCTGTGAATAGCAGCAGCACCATCAAAGCACGCAAATACATTTTTATTCTTGTCATTGCGACACTCTATATGGAATGTTGGAAAGAAAAAGCCGGAAGCGGCGTCGCCCCCACTTCCGGCAAAAAGGATCGAAACGATCCTTGCTCTCACAAACTGATAAATCGAACTAATTGCAAAACCTATTTCGAAACACATTGAAATCAAGATGCAGAGTACGGAGTAACTTCACACAGCATCGCTAGCGAAACCCCAACCAAAACCATCGGATGCTTGAAGCCACCGGGTACTCCACACCTTGTTTCAACACAGCAACAACAAAAATCGTTGCTTGATTACAAACCTTGTTTGCCTTCGTTACCAGCAATGAACGGGCTCCATGGTTGAGCACGAAGTGGCCCTTTGGTTTTCCATACAACGCTAAATTGGCCATCCGCTTTGATCTCACCAATAAACACGGGTTTGTGCAGATGATGGTTGGTTTTATCCATTTCAGCTGTAAAACCGGATGGTGCCTTGAATGTCTGACCGCCCATGGCAGCAATCACTTTATCGGTGTCGGTAGAACCCGCCTTTTCAACAGCCTGTTTCCACATATTGATACCAATGTAAGTGGCTTCCATTGGATCGTTCGTCACAGCCTTGTCAGCATTGGCCAAGCCTTTAGCCTTGGCATAGGCCTTCCATTTGGCGATGAATTCTTCATTGGTTGGATTTTTGATGGACTCAAAATAGTTCCATGCAGCCAGATGGCCAACCAATGGCTTGGTGTCCACACCACGCAACTCTTCTTCACCGACCGAGAATGCCACAACAGGGACATCCTTGGCTTTCAGGCCAGCATTACCGAGTTCTTTGTAGAACGGTACGTTGGAGTCACCATTGATGGTGGAGATCACTGCGGTCTTACCGCCTGCAGCAAATTTCTTGATATCAGCCACGATGGTTTGGTAATCGCTATGACCAAATGGGGTGTATTTCTCATCGATGTCTTTATCATCGACACCTTTAGAGTGCAAAAAGGCACGCAGAATTTTGTTGGTGGTACGTGGGTAAACATAGTCAGTACCCAACAATACAAAGCGCTTGGCACCACCGCCTTCTTTGCTCATCAGATATTCAACCGCTGGGATCGCTTGTTGGTTAGGCGCTGCACCCGTGTAAAACACGTTTTTCTCGAGTTCTTCACCTTCGTACTGCACTGGATAGAACAAGAGGCTATTGAGTTCTTTAAAGACTGGTAGCACGGATTTACGTGATACCGAAGTCCAGCAACCAAATACCACTGCGACCTTGTCTTGAGTAATCAACTGGCGTGCTTTTTCAGCAAACAGTGGCCAGTTGGAAGCTGGGTCGACCACAACTGGCTCCAGCTTTTTACCCATTACACCACCTTTGGCATTGATTTCTTCAATGGCCATCAGCGCCGTGTCTTTCAGGGTTGTTTCAGAAATGGCCATCGTGCCCGATAGCGAATGAAGAATACCTACCTTGATCGTGTCTGCTGCATTGGCCGCGATGGACAGACCCATCATGGCGATAGAGGCTGCAATGGTGGCCCCTTTGATCAACATACGACGCTGTTTTTTCATTGACTGGCTCCGCTAGAAAGGATGTGTGGCGTGTCATTGTTTTTGAGCTGCTTGAACTAAAGACACCTCATTTGTTTTTGCAGGACTCAGCAACTATCCTGCTCTTACCTTTTTAGCAACGAGCATGCCCAGTATCACAATTTCAATAAAAGCCACAAGTCAGCAATGTGAATCAGTGTGAATCACCCAAAATATGCGCCACACACTGATTGCTGCATCGCAACATCTGTGTCATGATGATCACAAGTGATATTTACACCATCCGATCAACCATCACTTACTTGGTGCACACATTTCATACGCGCACCAATAACAGTCTTTTTTCAATTTCCTGCTTGGAATTCCGCACCAACAAAATAAAAAGAGTGCGCCATTTTCCTTTTCAATGGCGATTGAAATTATTTTGCACCAAAGAAGGGAAGCAAAAATGATGTATGACACCACGCCTGATAAATTAGCAACAACACTCCCTCGCTCACCAAAAAGTGTCATAGCGGCCAAACCAGTCAACCTTGCACTGCAAGGGGGCGGCTCTCATGGTGCATTTACCTGGGGCGTGCTGGATGCCTTGCTTGAGTCCGGCGAAATTGATTTCACGAGCGTATCCGGAACCTCTGCAGGCGCAATGAATGCAGTAGTGATGAGTTATGGCCTGACTGTTGGCATGACGGAAGGTCGTGAAGCGGCACTCAACAAGGCACGTGAGGTACTGGAAAATTTTTGGCGACAGGTCAGCGTGGCGGCGGGCAATACCACTTTTCAAAGTCCCATCCTGTCGAGTCCAATCTTCAACAATCCTTTAACCGAATGGGCCAAAGCGCAATCCAGTCATTTTGATCTGTTTACGCGCATGATCTCGCCCTACCAGTTCAATCCACTCAACATCAACCCATTGCGTACTGTGCTGGAGCGTACGGTGGACTTTGAGTTATTGCGTAAAAAATGTCCGATTGATCTGCACATCTGTGCAACTCACATTAAATCAGGCAAGGCCAGGATTTTCACCAATAAAGAAATCAATGCCGATACCGTGATGGCCTCGGCCTGTTTACCTTTTCTGTTTCAGGCAGTCGAGATTGAAGGCGAACACTATTGGGACGGCGGCTATACCGGCAACCCCCCTCTGTTTCCCCTGTTTACCAACAAAGAATCAATGGATATTTTGCTGGTACAGATCAGCCCCTTGTCTCGTGAAGATATTCCGAGTTCTGTCGCCGAGATTGTCGATCGCGCCAATGAGATCAGTTTCAATATGCCACTCCTGGCCGAATTACGTGCCATTAACTTTGTGGTGCGCCAACTGGAACAAAAGAATCTGCCTCGTGAAACCTATCGATCAATCCGCATGCACGTGATTGAAGCCGCCAAAACCATGCAATCCTATTCGGCAGACAGCAAGCTGAAAACCGACTGGTCGTTTTTATGCGAACTGCGCGATCTGGGACGAGAAACGGCTAAAAACTGGCTGAAAAAACATCGCGACAATCTGGGCGTGATTTCCACCATGGATATTGCCAAACATCTTCGTTAAGCCAGATTGAACATGGCAGGCTCAACACACTTGCCAAATGCTCAATTACTCCAGTAGTGTATTTATAAATAATCAATAAATACGCACCTGACAAGCCAAAAATGGCATGTACTCCTATAAAGTACATGCCATTTTGAGATTCTTGCGCTGGTTTTACCGAATGACTCATCGCTGCACGCATTGTCATCATGGCAAGATAAGCTTTTAAAAACTGGCTTTTACAATCTACCTTGTCGCCATTCACCGCCATGCCATTTCAAATACACAATGCTCGCACTCATTTACCGACTTTAGGCCGACCAACCAAGACCTTGGCAAAGGTCTTATTGTCTCGGCTCGCTTTCAGTATTTCTGCCGCACCAGGCAAGCTGACTCAATCGATGGCTCAGTGGTTGGCATTACCGATCATCCTCACTGGCTGCACGATTTGGTCAGCCTCTTCCACAGCGCTCAAGCCACAGACGACTACAGCAACCGGAACCACACTCATCGGGCGTGCTCTATTACCCGCAGCGACTTTTGCCAAGGGGCCCGTTTCCGGGCAATATTTGGGTAAAACGACGATCAACGGGCAAGCACTGCCCTTTGCCAGCCAACCAGTCCAGGGATTTTCTGCGATGCTTGATAATCATGACGGCAGTTTTCTTGCGATGACCGACAATGGTTATGGTGCCCTGGAAAATTCGGCCGACTTTCATCTGCGCGTCTATACCATTCGACCCGACTTTCAAGGCCAGTCGGCCTGGTCTTCCATCAACACCCATCAACCTGCTACCGACAACGTCAAGATAGAAAGTTTTTTTGAACTGCGTGATCCACAGCAGCATATCCCCTTTGCCATCACCCAGCACTTCAGTCGCGAACGCATTTTGACCGGTGCCGATTTTGATATCGAATCCATGCAGCGCAGCACCGATGGCACGCTCTGGTTTGGCGATGAATTTGGTCCCTTTCTTTTACATACCGATGCACAAGGCGTGGTGCTGGAACCACCCATCAGCCTGCCCGACTTTGCTCATGCAGGCCAAACCATTCGCTCGCCACAAAATCCCTTCAACGAAGAAGGTGCCACACTGCGCATCATGAATGCGGTGCGCTATCATGCCCAACAACATGGCAATCAACAGCCGCCGGTGTTCTCACCGCACCATGTGTTACTGGCTTTGCCCGAGACCGCGTCAGGTATGGCCGATGAGTCCAATCCAGCGCGACTCAGCAACAACCCCGACCACCCCAACCATCATTACGCCCGTGGTCAGCACCCGCAACCCGGTTTGATAGCAGCCGCTTCCGACATATTTGAACTGGTCCAAATCAAGGCGGCTGGCTATCCCGTCATCACCTGGACAGTGAATGATCCGGTGCGCATGCAAGCCCTTTTGCAAGCTGGCGTCAGTGGCATGATTTCGGATCGGCCCGATCTGCTCTGGCAGGTGCTGAGTCAATTTGAACAGGGCAAGTTGCTCGATGAGCATGGCCTCATCGACCCACAGCGTTTTGATGCCCAAGGCCATCGTGGTGGTCGTGATTTACGGCCCGAAAACACCCTGCCCGCCTTTGAGGTAGCGCTCGACAATTTGATGAACACGATTGAAACCGATAGTGGCATCAGCGCCGATGGTGTGCCCATGCTGATGCACGATCCGTATTTGCAGGCCAGCAAATGTCGTCGCCTGGATGGTCAGCCCTATTTAGCAACGCATGAACAGCTCATTAAAAACCTCACCCAACATGAACTGCAAACCCGCTTTATCTGCGACAAGCTGATTCGTGGTGCGAGCCAGCGCAATGATCCGAGCTTATCGCCAGTGGCCAATTTGCTTGCCAAACGCAAGGGCTATCACAGCATCTACCTCATGCCGAGCCTGCAAGACTTGTTTGACCTGGTGCAGGTCTATGCTGATTACTACCAGCATGGTGCGGGCAAAAGCCATCCGCAAGCCCGCTTGCGTGCACTGAATGCGCAACGGGTGCGCTTTAATATCGAAACCAAAATCAATCCACGTCAAGATACCGATCAACATGGCCGATCTTATCGCGACCGGACTGTCGCCTACGACATAATGGCCGATGCCTTGATCAAGGTCATCACCAGCAACGGTATGCAAACTCGTGCCGATATTCAAAGTTTCGATTTCCGTACGCTACTGCATGTACAGACCAAGGCATCGGCAATTCGCACCGTCTATTTATTTGGCGACGCACCCATTTATGACGACCCCCGGCAAACCGATGATGGCACCAATCTGCAGGATGAACATGGTGCCAACACGCCCTGGCTGGCAGGTTTGCCCTGGCCCTATCGCAGTACCAAAATAGGTCAGCCATTTCGTGCGCAACGCTCCGGTGGTTTTGAAGGGATGGCAATCAACCCCGATGGCAGCAGGCTTTATCCCATGCTGGAGCTGGCCTTGACGGGGGATGACCCCAAGACCTTATTGATTCACGAGTTTGAAATTTCAACACGGCGCTATACCGGCAGACAATTTAAATATCGGCTGGATGAACGAGGCAGCAATATAGGTGACTTCATCCTCTTTAATGAACATGAAGGGCTGGTGCTGGAACGCGACAATAGCCAAGGTGATCTGCATGGCTTCAAGAAAGTGTTTCTGATAAAACTCGGTAAAGCTGGCGAATATGTGCAAAAAACCGAGCTGGTCGATTTGCTCAGGATTGCCGATCCCCAATCGGCAGGAAGCCAGGGACAGACGGGTGATGTAGGCTTAAGTAACACGATCGACAACCCAGCCAGCAGCACAATCGGTGGCACCACACACAAGATCTTTGCCATGCCGTTTGTCACCATCGAAAGTATGGTGGTACTGGATGAACAAACGATTGCCATTGCCAATGACAATAATTTTCCGTCCAGCATTGGCCGACATATTAACAGCCAACAAGCCGATGATACCGAAATGATTTTGATTCATCTGCCAACCCCCTTGACATTGGTCAGGCCAATGCCAAAACTCAAGGAAGCACCGACTCAAGGGAATTGATCGACTCAGTGAATGACGACGTTGAGTGTTGAAATTATCCGATGGAATTTAATATACGCTGCGCAGTTTATTGGCAGCCTGTTGCCATGCGAGTTCTTCTTCATTAGCGCTGGCTATTGCACCCATGGCATTGGGATTGGATTTGACTCTGAACACGGTTTTACCATCGTTGAGTGAAATTGGAAGACACTGCGCTTCTGGATAAAATCCCCGCACTACTTTTTTAAAAAAATGCACTGACATATTTTTATGTTCTGCTTTATGTTTTGAACTGGACTGCATGTATTGATTCATTGTAAGTATCTTTCCACAGGAATATGATCGGTATATATCCCGATATGGCATAGGAATGCGCTGACACCAGCTACAACAAGGGCCGCTTGTTCAATTTGGGGCTGACATAGTGTGCGAGTTGGCTCAAGGCTTTAAGTTCCCTGATGCGTAGTCGCCCGGTATTGATTTCAAGCAACTGCCTTTGCTGCAGTTTGCGCAACGTCTTGTTGGTGTGAACCAGCGATAAGCCCAGGGCGTCGGCGATGTGTTGTTGGCTGAGTGGAAACGCCATGTCATCTTCAGGCTGTAATTGCAAGGCTTGCAAGCGATCATGCAAGTGCAATAACAGATGCGCAATTCGCTCTTCAGCGGAGCGACGTCCCACCGTTAAAAGATTGTCGTCCACCATCCGTTCTTCATAGGCACTCAGCCAGGTGATGTCATAACCCAGCTCGGGATTGGTCTGATACAAAGACCAAAGGCTGGTCTTGCTGAATTCGCACAGCACCACATCGGTCAGGGCTGCAACACCATGCGCTGCTTGCCCACCCAATTGCTGCTGCAGACCAATCAGATCACCCGGCAAGAGAAAATTGAGGATCTGACGCCGATCATCAGGCAACGACTTATAGCGAAACGCCCAACCCTGATACAGGGTAAAAAAATGGGTTTGTGCCTGGTTCTCCGCAATGATCGTGGCTCCGGCCTGCATGGCAACACTGCGTTGTTTACTGGCTTCGATGTAATTGATCAGATCCGGCGTTTGCCGACGAAATGCCAGATTGGCACGCAGTGGACAGGCCTGGCAAGGATAAATCGCTTGAGCTGGCTCATGCGCCTGATTAAATTGACCGACACCGAGTGGAGAATCAATTTTCTTTCTCATCATGATTGCCAGGAAATGAATGAGCTTTCAGTTTCTCAGGCATTTTTTTGACATGTCATAGGACATAGAGGATTAGCCACTTTTCAGTTATCCTTTGATCTCGTAGGAAATAGCTGACAACATTGAATAACAAGGGAGCACTTTATGACTGACATTTATCAGTTGATTTACTTTAGTGAATTGGCGCCCCCCACCAGAGCGATGGAAGTCGCCAAGATAGTGAAGACGGCACGTAGCAATAACGCAAAACTTAATATCACCGGGATTTTGATTTTTGATGGACAACATTTCTGTCAATTACTTGAAGGTGACAAAACCCACGTCGCCACACTGATGAACACCATCATGACAGATCCAAGGCATCACGAGTTGCATATTGCACATCAGGCTATCAGCGCAGATGGCCGCCACTTCAAGGATTGGTTCATGGCCTATGGTCTGGCGCAGAATGAAGCGCTGTTAAGAGAACTGGCCACATTCAGCAATATGGATTGCCTCAGGCAATTGCTTGCCATCGTGCCGGATCTTGACATTGCTTAAGGCAATGGCCTCTCAATCTGTTCAAACATTCGTCAAGGCCAGTCTTTATTTTTTTAATCAACGATGTCATACAAAAACATATACTACCCATATGTATAAATAATGAATCAATATTTACGTACTTAACTGGCCAATATTGGCACATACTCCACTGATTCATCTCATTAATTCACCCCATTGATTTAAGCGAAAACCATCATTTTTCGCCACGCCAGCAGCATCAACACAAGCGGTAAAAAAGTCGTCTATTGTGTTGGCAACCTTCGATCCCCCACACAGTCTGATAGTCATTGAGCTCAATGCCCGCTAAGATGCCACCATTTGATTTGGCTATTTAAGGTCGCTCCAATAACAATATAGAAAGTGCGCATGTCTTTTCCCAGCAAATTTGCCTTGCTAGCCCTGCTGGCCGCAGGCCTTGGCTATGGCGGATATCACTATCTCAACCATCGTCATGATGATTCAGCAGCTCCAGCAACCCAAGCAAGTAAAACCGATCCCGCGACGACGCAACGTCCTCCTGTCAATGTCAAACTCGCCACCATTGAGCAACATGATGTGCCCATCCTGTTTGATGCCACCGGTCATGTCACGCCGTTGGTCAGCGTTGAAGTCAGGCCACAAGTGGCAGGCGTGATTGCTTCGATTAATTTTCATGAAGGCGATGTAATTAAGGTAGGTCAGGCTTTGTTCAAGCTCAATGATGCGGCCGAACAAGCCAGTCTGGTGAAAGCCCGCGCGCAACTGGAGCGTGACAAGACCCAGCTCACCATTGCGCAGCGCACGCTGGAGCGCAATCAATCATTGGTGGCGCAAAACTTTATTGCACCCAGCGCCCTGGATACAGTCCAGGCTAATGTGGATTCATTACAAGGCGCGGTGCAGGTTGATCAGGCTGCACTGATCTCAGCCCAAGTTGATTTAAGTTATAAAACCATCAAGGCCACCGTGAACGGTCGAGCGGGCGCAGTCGACATCAAACCCGGCTCGCTGGTCCAACCCACCATGACTGCGCCGATGGTCATCATCAGCCAGCTTGATCCCGTCGCCATTACCTATACCTTGCCAGAAAGCTCACTGGAACAATTATTCAAAGCCAAAGACAGCGGCACACTGCAGGTCAGCGTTAAATCCAGCAATGGCAAAATATTAACCGGCAAACTCTTTTTCATTGATAACACAGTCGATGCCAGCACCGGCACTATCAAACTCAAGGCACAATTTGATAACCCTGCTCAGGCGCTCTGGCCGGGCAGCTTCATCAACGTCACCACCCAGGCCGGTATACGCAAAAACGCCTTGACGGTACCCGCCACCGCCATATTGAACGGCCCGGATGGCCGCTTTATTTATGTACAGGAAGCCAGTGCCGATGGCACCAATATCGTCATGCCTCATCCGGTCAGCCTGACCAAGGTACAGGATGGCAATGCCATTTTTGCTGCCTCCAAAAATGATGTGCAAGTTGGCCAGGCAGCAGTGATTGAAGGTGGTATCAACCTGCGCAAGGGTGATCGCATTAACTCAGGCAGTAACAACGCCTCACCCGAAGCCAGGCAAGTTGGCAATGTCAGTACGGTCAGCAGCAACCCCACCAAAACAGCGCCATGATGAATATTTCAGCATTTTGCATTCACCGCCCGGTAACCACGGTACTGCTGTGTATTTCGATTGTGCTGCTGGGCTTGCTCGCCTATGGCAAGCTGCCAATTGCCGCGCTGCCAAGCTATGATACCCCCGTCATCAGCGTCACTGCCACACTGCCCGGTGCCAGTCCGGAATCCATGGCAGCTTCAGTTGCCACGCCGCTGGAAAAACAGTTTGCCCAGATTGGCGGTATTGCCACCATCAGCTCGGTCAACACCTTGGGCAATACTTCCATCACACTGGAGTTTGTGAATGACCGCGATATTGATGCCGCCGCCGTTGATGTGCAGGCCGCCTTACTGCGTGCGCAACGCAGTCTGCCAGTTGAAATGACTACGTTGCCCTCGTATCGCAAGGTGAATCCGGCCGATGCGCCAATCATCCTGTTATCAATCAGCTCACCTTCATTACCGCTGTCCAAACTCAATGAATATGCCGAAAGCTTTTTGTCGCCAGAACTGTCCACCATCAACGGTGTCGCACAACTGAGCATCTTTGGCACACAACGTTTTGCGGTACGGATTCGCGTCAAACCCGATGCACTCAATGCCCGCGGCTTGAGCCTGGATGATGTGGCCACTGCCATCAAGGCAGCCAATAGCAACACACCGGTTGGCATATTGGAAGGACCTCGCCAAACCCTGATCGTCAAAGCCAATAAGCAATTAAGCAGCGCCGCCGAATTTGCCAATATCATCATTGCCAATACCAATGGCCAGCCAATCCGTCTCCGTGATATTGCCGAAGTGCAAGACAGCGTGGAAAACATTCGCACTGGCAGTTGGGTCAATGGTGAACGCTCGATCGTGATGGCCGTTCAGCGGCAGCCCAATGCCAATACCGTCGCCACGGTCAACGCGGTGATTGCAGCCATTCCACGCCTGCAGCAACGCCTGCCCAGCTCGGTTGAACTCAAACCCCTGGTGGATCGCTCGGTATCGGTACGCGAGGCGCTACTCGATATTCAGTTCACCTTGGGGCTCACCGTGGCACTGGTGGTGATGGTGATCTTTCTTTTCCTGCGTCGGGTTGCGGCCACGCTGATTCCTGCACTGTCCTTGCCGATCTCACTGATTGGTGCGCTATCGCTGCTCTATTTATACGGTGGCAGCCTGGATAATGTATCCCTTTTGGGTTTGACGCTGGCGGTAGGCCTGGTGGTGGATGATGCCATTGTGGTACTGGAAAATATTGTGCGCCACATTGAAGCCGGGCTGACGCCCATGGAGGCTGCACTCAAAGGTGCCAAAGAAATTGGTTTCACGATTGTGTCGATTTCCATTTCGCTGGTCGCCATCTTCATCCCGATCTTTTTCATGCAGGGCGTGCTGGGTCTGCTGTTTAGAGAATTTGCCGTCATTGTTTCTTTATCGATCCTGGTTTCAGCCGTCGTTTCCCTGACCTTGATTCCCCTTTTGGCCAGCCGCTTTCTCAAGCCCGAACATCAGCATCAGGAAAACTGGCTGGGCCGCCTGTTTGAGCGTGGCTTTGCAATATTGCTCAAGGCCTATGAGCTGACACTGGACTGGACCTTGCGCCATCGCTTCATCATGCTGCTGGTGGCATTGGCAACCATTGTCGTTACTGCCATGTTGTTTCAGGCCATCCCCAAAGGCTTTTTCCCGGACGAAGATACTGGCTTACTGACAGCGACTACCGAGGCCAGTGAAGACATCTCTTCACCGGCCATGGTCGTATTGCAAAAACAGGTCGCGAGCATTGTTCAAGACAATGCCAATGTGGATTTTGTGGTGTCGTCCGTCGGCATTTCCAATACGGGCAATACCGGCCGCCTATTCATCGCCCTCAAGCCCCATAAGAATCGTCCTGCCATGCCGCAGGCGATTGAAAGCCTGCGGCATGACTTGCGCAAGCTGACAGGTATTTCAGTCTATCTCACACCCATTCAAAACTTGCGAATTGGTGGGCGCCAAAGCAAAAGCCGTTATCAATACACCCTGCAAAGTGTGCAAGCCGCTGAACTCAATGACTGGTCCATCAAACTGCAACGGGCCATGCGCGAAAATCCCTTATTCAGAGATGTGACATCAGATGCGCAATTGCGCGGCCTGCAAGCCGCGCTCAATATCGATCGTGACAAGGCCAATCTGCTGGGTGTCAATATGGACGCCTTACGCAACACACTTTATAGCGCCTTTGGCACACGCCAGGTTGCCACCATTTACACCAATGTGGATAGTTACCAGGTGATCATGGAAATTGGCAATCAGCAAATTCAGGATGAAAATGGACTGGATCAGATTTACATCAAAAGCACCAGCGGCAAGCCCATTCCCTTATCGTCTTTTGCGACAGTGGAACGCACTATTGGCCCCACCGCAGTCAATCATCAAGGTCAGCTGCAAGCCATCACCATCTCTTTTAACCTGGCACCCGGCGCATCATTGGGTGAAGCATCGCAACGCATGACGGCCTTGCAACAAACCATTGGCATGCCCGGCACCATTGTGACCAGTTGGGGCGGTGATGCCGCCGCCTTTCAGGAAAGCCAGGGAAGCCAGCTGGCTTTGCTGGGGCTGGCCTTGGTGGTGATTTATGTTTTGCTGGGTGTCTTGTATGAAAGTTATTTGCATCCGCTGACGATTCTGGCGGGCTTGCCCTCAGCCGCAGTTGGGGCTTTGGCAACACTGATGCTGTTTGGACAAGATCTGACCATGATTGCCGTGATTGGCATTTTGATGCTAATTGGGATTGTGAAAAAAAATGCCATCATGATGATCGACTTTGCCATTGAGGCCCAACGCGAAAGAGGATTGACACCATTTGCAGCGATTCGCGAAGCCTGTCTGTTACGCTTTCGACCAATCATGATGACAACCCTTGCCGCATTGATGGGCGCCCTGCCGATTGCACTGGGGCTTGGCGCCGGTGCTGAACTGCGGCAACCCTTGGGCCTGGCCGTCGTTGGTGGTTTGGTGTTTTCGCAAGTGATCACGCTCTACATCACACCGGCGATTTTTCTTGGACTGGAAAGTTTAAAATCACAATTTTCCGATACCAACCACTCGCCAAAACAAACCGGAGCTTAATCGCTCAAGTCTGCAAAGCTTGTAGCAAACGCGTGTAGTCTCGTTCATCGGGCGCGGTATTATCAAAAAAGATCAGCTCGGGAAAATCTTCCGGGCTGGGCAAGACGCGCCGTACCCGATAGTGATCCCAATGCGCCAGTTTATAGGCATCACGGACGTCACCTCTGGCCATGATGCGTTGCCTGGCGATAGCTTCATCAACATGCACCCAGACAATCCGAATCACCACATTGTCAGGCACCCGCAGCCAGTTGCGATCAATCAATTGATGCGCCATGATTTCCCGTGATAACGGCCCCACCACAAAAACATGGATACCCAGCGCCAGCTGTTCACGTGCGACATCAAGCAAACTTTGATATTCGGGTTCACGCAGATGCTGCAGATAGAGTGGGCTGTCCCGATCATCTGGATTACCAGTCAGCAATTGCATGACTGCGGCACTATATTTACCGTAGAGCGTGTCCTTGTCGAGCAGACAATAGCTTGCTTTACATTCGGCCAGAAATGACTGGATGATGCGCTGCGCCAGAGTTGTTTTACCCGATCCGGCATGTCCACAAAAGAAGGTAAGGCTTGGATTGATTGCTTGTGCCATGAAAATTGATATTTAATTTTTCGATAGCCGTCTTTATATCAGCTGGATGACTAAAAAAATAACGCAACGCAACATACTAAAAGATCATCATGCTAAAAATGCAAATAGTTATTATTACTTGCGTAGTCACCATTTAATGGCTACGATGGAACGATAATTTGACTGGACTACCCAGCTTGCCACTCGCCTTGGCACAACGCTATATTACAACGCATTAAAATCGCATTAGGAGACACAATGCCAGATGCAACGCTTGCCAAATTTGGTTTTGCCATCATACTCGCCGTGATTTCATCGCTCTGCACCCCGCACGAAAAATCAACATCACATAAAACTGAAGTCAAATCCCCTTCGGTATTGATTCAGCAAAGCACATTTCAATATAAGCATTAAATCAATTCCAGCTTGACTGGTATTCAACAGGATCAAGCCTGAATACCACTCCTGGCACGACGCCATGCCTTGCTCGGCTCCGGCAACGACAACTCCACCGCCATACCCGCTGTCGATATTTATTACAAACAGTTTCTATTCGATCGGCCCGCCGCTCAATTCACTGGCCATTTTTACCTATGTTTCATTTGTATGGCATTTTCCATTGCTGCCTTTATTCACATCATTTTTTCCATTAAATCCAATAGTTACGCCAGATTTTCAAAAAAATTAATTTTGTGCAGCAATGTAATCAAGAGCGCACTCCATTTAGAATGCAGAGCGGGCATGAATCCTGCCATAGCTTATTGACTTGCATTAATAGATAGCTGCGTACTATGAATTTCTGCCTGATGATTAGGCAGAAACAGGTTTGCGCGTACCAATGGTTTGCACAATTATTAGAAATCGGGAACATGTTTGAACAGGTAGTTTTTTCAGGGGGCGGAAACCGCTGCTGGTGGCAAGCGGGATTCTGGGACGTGATCCGGCCGGCGCTGGATGTACGCCCACAGGTTATTGCCGGTGTCTCAACCGGTGCCGCAATGGCTTGCATGCTCTACGCCAATCACTCCCAATGGGCGCTGGATTATTTCAATTTTGTGCTCAAAGGCAACCCACGTAATTGCTATCCTGGCAATCTGCTTTCTACTCAAGAACCCGTCTTTCCTCACAAAGCCATCTATCAACAGGCATTACGTGAGACTTTGGGTGGCCAGCAATTTTTACGTCTAAAGAATATTGCCCCTGAAATCCGTATTCAATATACGCGCTTGCCACAAGGCATGGGCCTCTGGCGTGGCCTGGTGCTGGGATTGGGTGCTCATTATCTTGAAAAAAACCTGTTTAACCCACTGCATCCAACCTATGTCAAAAAACTGGGCTTCACTCCTGAAGCCGGACGTGTGCAAGATTGCGATACTGTCGATGATTTAGTTTCCCTCCTCATGGCCTCAGCCAGCATGCCACCACAAATGGGTGTGGAATATCGCAAGGGGCAACCCGCGCTTGATGGCAGCCTTTATGACAACATTCCAATCAATTTGGTGCGCACAGGTGAAAATGCCGGGCTAACACTCGTCTTGCTAACTGATCGATTTCCTACTTTGCCCGAGCAATTTGTGGTGGACGGTCGAATTTATGCGCAACCCAGCGCCAACATTCCGGTTGGAGCCTGGGATTACACACAACCGGAAGCGCTGCGCCTGGCCTATCAACTCGGTCAAAAGGATGCCCAGCATTTTTTACAGACAATTCAATCCCTGCAAGCCAACTACACGCAAGCATCAACAACACCCGCCAAAGCATGATGCATTGAGTCTGTCATTCATCCCTATCAATATACTGGGAGTAGTAATTTTTCAGAGGCAATAAATACGCACTGAAACAATTAAAATATTGCGATACTGCCAGCATTTTAAATCCCAGATCATTTGCGCATTAATCTGGCGAACATTCCTTCACGCTTCTGTTTATTTTTAATTCCAATAGATTAAGATAGCTTTAGTCTAATAAGTCATCGACGATCTGTCGATTTTTTGCCATCCTCTTGCCAATTAATTTGCTACTCTTTTGTCGATAACAAATTTATAGAAACGGACTACGGTTTTCATGAAAACAATATGGTTTGCGGGCGGCAAACCTGACTCCAGATTGATCGGCTGGCATCATCCACCGGCGGCTTCCATGCCCGTCCTGGGTGCAGTTCTGCTTTGCCCACCCTGGGGAATTGAACTGATTCGCAGTTATTCGGCGTTACGCCGCATGGCCATCAACTTAAGTCGCGCTGGTTTTCATGTACTGCGTTTTGACTATCATGCTACGGGTGACTCATCGGGTGCCAGCGGTGAAGCTGATCCTGTGTTGTGGCCTGATGATGTACTACTTGCTGCACAAGTGCTTAAGCAAGCCAGCGGTGACCTACCCATCTCTTTAGTCGGATTACGACTGGGTGCCTTGCTTGCTGCTCGGGCTGTTGGGCTGAACAGTATCAATCAAATTACTTTTGATCAGTTGATTTTGTGGGATCCACCAATTCATGGCCGCAGCTATCTGCGCCAGATGCAATCTCTCAATGACGATCTGTTATCGCAATTACAGGCCCAAGGCGTGCACATTCCACCAGAAGCGCGGGTTCGCGAGCTGGTCGGACTGCCGATCTCGCCACACATGGTGCAAGCAATTGAAGCACTGGAACTACAACAACTATGCGCCAATGCCACCCATAAATTGCAGGGTCATATTCAATGCTTTAGCAGTACTCATGATACCGAATTAAGTACTTTGCTAACGCTGATGAATCAGCAGCCTACCGCCCCCACACTGACCGTCATTGAAGACGATGGCGATTGGACAAATCCTGCGCGTCATGCCTATGCCCTACAAACACACGCCTTGCCAGCCACCATCGTCAACAAACTGATTGGTGCGGCCACGCCACAACCAGAAGCGCTCAACGACAACACCGTATCACTCCCAGAGGTCGTAACACCTGACGATCAACCGCGTGAAGAAGTATTGCGCTTTGGGCAAAGTCAGCGCTTGGTGGGTATCATCACATTGCCACCGGTTAAAAGTGCTTTACGTGATTGTCCTGATGTCATCTTGCTCAATCCTGGTCTGTTATATCGAATCGGCGCTTATCGCACCAGTGTCGCATTAGCTCGCTCCTTGGCGCGTCAAGGATTCAGGGTGTTACGACTGGATGTATCAGGTATTGGTGATAGCGAAGCACGTCGTGAACGTATGAGTTCAGCGGAAAATCCCGCCATTCTTGATGTGACTGAAGCAATGGATTACCTAACCAGTTGCTACGGTAGTACCCAGTTTGTTTTGCAAGGTCTATGCAATGGTGCTGGTTTGGCTCATGATGTGGCCGTACGGGATACTCGTGTAGTAGGTTTGTTGGCCATTGACACTTATGCTTATCGTACCCCCACATCAATTGCACGAATTATCATGCAGCGCTGTCTGCAACCACGCTATCTTGCTTCGCAAGCACAGGATTATTTGAAAAAAGCGCTATCTCCCCAATTCTGGGCACAGCGCCGTGCCAAGCGCGGCCTGATTGAAGAGGCGGCACTTGGCGAATTTTTTGCCTTTCCTGAAAAACAACTGCTAGAACAGGAAATGGTCAAGCTGGCTGAGCGCGGCATGAATGCGCTCTTCATCTACACCAAAGGCGCCGAAGCCATTTTCAATCACGTCAATCAGTTTACTCAGATGTTTCCGGCACTGAGATCATTTACCAATATTGAAGTGCTGTTAAATCGTGACTCCGATCACACCACCATGTTATCTGCCTCACGCCGCAAACTGATTAACCAGATATCGAGCTGGATGGGGCGTCACTTTGGTCATTCTCATTTTGTGCCATTAGTACTACCCAAGAATCAACATTTACGTGCTTCGGATTTGAAGACCGAAGCCACAACGGAAACTTCTCGCAATACAGCGATGGACTTTCTTCAGGAACCCCGCTTAAGCGAAACGGGTAAATTTCAACCCAGCCTGTTCAACTCCACGCCGAATGGTTAAGCGTTCAGCGATTGCTTAGCGCAGATCGTGAAGTCGCGAGCGGTAGCGCAAAGCAAACTGTTCACGAACCGTCACATAGCGCTCACCCGGTTCTAGCGTAATTTCATCACCTGCTTTGATTTTTCCTGGCTGCATGACCTGTAAATAAAAGCCGCAATAACCCGATTGCACCATCATTTTGACGGCATGATTAAAGCCCATCTTGGCGTTAAATTTGTAGCAAGGATGCCTGGCACCCGACACGATAAAACTCATTTCGCCAATTCGTAAAATATCGCCAATCCATAGATTTCTCTCATTCAACCCTGTAACCAGCAGGTTTTCCCCAAGACTGCCCGGTGGTAAGGGCGGCAAATCGGCGTAAGGGACAAGACCTGCAACAGGCTCCACCACAGGTTTGAGCGCCTGGGTACGCAAGTTACTCCAAAACACATAATGTTCTTGCGGATAAGCATATACTGCCTTATCCAAACCACCGTGCACCGTCAGATCGGCCTGTTCGTCGCCCTCAATCCCCAACGGCAGCACACAGATTGGTGTTGGTTCTTCCAGAGAGGAAACAACTTGCTTGTGAATCCCACTCATTACCGATTGATCTTCATCCACCTGCAAGGCGGCCACCTTGCCACGACATATTGCCAGCAATCGCATTTTCAACTCCTCATACTATCGCGGGTATTTTATCCAGTCCCATCAACAGAAGCTCGCGATCAATGAATCAACATGATTTAAGTAGATGACTTTGACTGGACGAAAAAAAACCCGAAGCCAGCTTCGGGTTTTTGGTCAAGGTTGAATAATCTCAACAGAATTTGGTCAGTATCTCACCCACCGATTTGGCACGCTCAGTTGCATCAGTCAGATTGGTCGACTTTTGTGACTGGGTATACAGTGTATCTGCCAGCATCAAGAAAAAAGCCTTGTCCAATGCGCTACGTGATGCAGACATTTGCTGGGCAATACGTGCCGAATCATCGGGCGTGGTACTTTCGTGAACCATTTTCTGGATGCCGCGCAATTGACCTTCAATACGTTTCAGACGTACAACGATGGCGTGTTTTTGCTCGTCCGAGAAGGCCGGCATACCAGCCGGTGGCGGCGCACTCAGAGTTTTTGCAGGCGTGGCCGCTTTTGCTTCGGTGCTGGCCGCGCTAGAAGTCGGGCTGTTAGGAGTATCAGACATTAGGAACCCTTTCCACCTGTTTTTTAGTAAAGTGTTTACAGAATACACCTAGGCAGTATGAAATAGCAACCCTCCTCAATCTGACCTTGTTGTAATTGTGTCGAAAATCCTCGCCAATCATGAAATTATGCACACTTGTGCTGTGAGGCACAGCGATCATTGATAATAGAAGATGTTTATCACTACCGCCTTTTGAAAAAGGAAATTCAAGTGTCTGCGTCTAATACTCCTGCCACAACCACTTCGTTGTCTGCCAATCTGACTTTTGCCCCCGGCTTGAATGGTTTGTATCAGGCACTTTGGCACTTTGCTCAGGGGCAGCGCTGGCAAGTCGCGATTGCTGCTTTATTACTCACCGCATCACAGCTCACCAAACTGGCCATACCTTATTTAGCAGCCCAAGCAATCAATGCGATTCAGACTGGTGGAATCACGCACTTGACCCAGGCTGCATGGAATATGCTATTGATTTTTCTAGCTTCTGTAGCCAGTTGGGCACTGCATGGGCCGGGCCGAATCATGGAACGCAATGTCGCCTTGCATGTCCGTGAGCGACTCTCGGATACCCTGTATGCCAAACTGGCCAGTTTGCCTTTAGGATGGCATGAAGCCAATCACTCGGGAGAAACCATTCATCGGGTTTCGCAATCGAGCAGTGCCTTATTCAACTTTGCGCAAAGCCAATTCATCTATTTGCAAAATGCGATCAACCTAATTGGCCCCATTGTGGCGCTTTTTCTGCTTTCCCATATGACGGGTATGGCAGCACTTCTTGGATACGGCTTGATTGCAGTTGTCATCATGTACTTTGACGGCATCATGCTCAAACTCGCCGTCCAGGAAAATCATGCACAACGTCGCTACAACGCCATCCTGGTTGATCTGCTCGGTAATGTGATGACCATCATTGCCTTACGTTTACAACAAGCCTCGCGGATTTTGTTAGCCAGTCGCTTGGCCAATACCTTTATCCCGATCAAGCGCAGCATTGTCTATAACGAGAGCAAATGGTGCGCGGTTGATTTAATGAGCAGTGCCCTTTGGTGTGTACTCATCGTGCTATACGCCTGGCTGGCACAGCAATCAGCCAACACGTTGGATGGTAGCCATGCCGCACTGGGTGCGACCATCATGCTGGGTAATGTATTTATGGTTTATCAATATACACAACAAGCTGGTGGTGTCGTGACTGCGCTGGCCAGTCACTATCAGGCCATTGCTACCCACATTGCAGATTTTGAGAGTATCGAACCAATTGCCGCCGCAGATCCGTTACCCACGCCGACCATAACAGTCGCCCCCCAATGGCAACGTATTACCTTAGCTGATATTGAATATGCACACGCCAAAAGTCGGCATGATACGCAATCGGATCAACTGGCCTTGCAAGTCAAGCAGCTTTGTTTATCACGAGGTAAAAAGATCGCACTGGTTGGTGAAAGTGGTTCTGGTAAAAGTACGCTCCTGCGTGTCTTGGCGGGCCTTTATCAGGCGTGCTCTGGACAATGGTTAATTGATGAGGTAATCCAACCCGAACTGAAAGATCTGAGCAGTATTGCTACACTGATCCCACAAGATGCGGAGATTTTTGAAGGTACTTTGCATCAGAACCTCACCTTTGGGATGTCGGTTGAGAACAGCATTGTTAATCGCGCCATCCAGATTGCCAGCATGACTTCCTTGATGGAAAACTTGCCACAAGGACTGGAAACCGCCATTTCTGAGCGTGGTCTTGATTTCTCAGGTGGGCAAAAGCAGAGAATTGCCATCGCCAGGGGTTTAATTGCTGCTCAAGGCAGCTCTTTATTACTGTTGGATGAACCAACCGCCAGCCTTGATCCAGGTACCGAAGCCCAAGTCTATGAAAATCTGTTCAATGCTTTTCCCAATACCTGTATCATTTCTTCGATTCACCGACTGCATTTACTGTCTCGATTCGACATTGTGGTATTTATGGAAAAAGGACGTGTCAAGGCATCAGGAACTGTTGCCGAGGTAGCCAGTCTGGAACCACGTTTCAAACTTTTGCTTGAGCACGCACAGCAAGCTAAATAATGAGCACCACTGACTCATTGCGGCATTTTTCACAATAAAGGTAGATTATTTACCTCGACAATGCCAAGATGCCATTCAGGGCATATATATTGCAATGTTTTATTGCGGCAACGAATAACATGACTTTTTGCTTAATTCGGTCGACTGCTACCGCTGATTTTGACGGCTATCAATATCAGGAGAGTATTTGAGAAGGTAAAGTGGCTAAATTACCGCGCTTTTGTCGCTTGAATTTACAGCGCCAGATAATGAACGCATTAAGTAATATCTCATCACCCAAGAATGTTGAACACAATGATTAAAAATTATACGGATTTGTCTTTTGCCCGCAGCATTGTCTTGTCTGTCATGATCGGTATTTCTGCTTTAATACTTTCGGCCTGTGGCGGTGGTGGCGGTCCGGTCGCTACATCAAGCTCAGGCGGTAGCTCAAGTAGTGGATCTTCGAGTTCTGGCAGCAGTTCGGGTAGTAGTTCCGGGCCAACGCCCGCCCCCTCCAATGAATGGGCTACCGCAACACAAATAGCGTCTTTAAGCAGTGACTCCCTGGCCATCAGCAACCCGCAGATCGCGACTAATTCCTCAGGTATTGCTGTGCTGGTCTGGGAGCAATTAAACGGCACTGTCAGTAATATTTATGCATCCCGTTTTGATGGCGTAAGTTGGGGCTCACCAGTTTTATTGGAAACTGGTGCCAATAATGCGCACTTCCCACAAGTGGGTATCGACAATAGTGGCAATGCCATCGCTGTTTGGGAGCAAGTGACCGTTTATGACCCAGTTAATGACAGTAGAAATAATCTCTGGTCTGCTCGACTAAGTGCAGCAACCGGAACCTGGGCAACCGCGCAACAGATTGCAACCCAAAATACCCATGCCAATCAATCCATTCACTTACCAAGATTGGCCGTCAAGGGAGATGGGACTGCCTACGCAATCTGGACTCAGGATGACAGTACGGGTAATAGCACCAATGATGTGGGTTATGCCTATTTCAACGGCAGCATTTGGGGCAATATACAAATCATCGATAATGCCGCGGGCGATGTCATGGAGGCACAAATCTCGGTTGGCCTAACAGGTCGTGTTATTGCAATCTGGGCACAATCTGATGGCAATAACAGCAACATTGTTGCCAATCGTTCTGAGAATGGCATCAATTGGCTTGGCGTAACTCGTCTGGACAACTTGGCTAACGATGCCAATAATCCACAAGTGACGCTCGACTCATCAGGTAATGCGATTGCCATCTGGCAGCAGGAAAATGATGCAGGCCCTATCAGAATTTATTATCAACGCTACGCTGCTGGCTGGGGAACTGCCGCAGTTCTTTCGACAGATACAGGAGCGCCTGCGCTGTATCCACAGATTGCAACGAGCCCTAATGGCAAAGTATTCGCTGTTTGGCAGCAATCAATTGTGGGCACCGATGGAGCCAGCAAAATTTACGCTAACGTATTTAGTGGCAGCTGGGGAAGTAATACGATTATTTCGGGCTCAACAAATGGGGCAGCAACACTTCCTCAGTTGGCCGTAGACGCCGGGAATACCGCCTATGCCATCTGGAATCAGATTAACTCCCCGAACAGCAATCAGAGCAATAGCCGCATTGTTGTCAATACGTATGTAAGCGCCTGGGACAATACGTCCAACTATCTGGATGCCGATCCTAATCCAGCTACCGCCGACAGCAGCGCTGCAGTGATCGCTGCTGGCGCTGCGGGAAAAGCGGTTACTGCCTGGGTAAAAGATAACAATGCAGCTACCAACAATGCTTTCAGCCTTGTGAGCCGCCGAACTAATTAATTGAGCACTTCAGGGTTAAGCACATTTCGAGGCTTACCCTGAATCCAGGTCTCAATATTTTTAAAGGCCGCCGCGAACATGGCCTCATAATTCTGTAGCTCGACAAAACCAATATGCGGCGTGCAAATAACGTTCTCCATACGTAGTAATGCGTGTCCCTGCAATATGGGCTCAAGCTGAAAGACATCCACTGCGGCCATGCCGGGTCGACCGGCCATTAATGCTCGCTCCAAGGCATCTTGTTCAATCAACTCGGCTCGGGCTGTATTGACCAGCAAGGCAGTTGTTTTCATTTGCCCCAAATCGTCCCTATCTATCAGACTTTCAGTATCTTCATTTAAACGAAGATGCAAGGTTAAAACATCGGCCTCAGCAAAAAAAGCAGCACGCGATTCAGCCATCTCATAGCCCATTTCTTGTGCTAACTTCATGGAAGCAGCGCTCCCCCAAATGACGACACGCATACCAAAAGCTTTGCCATAGGCGGCAACCAATTGACCAACCTGACCAAAACCCCAGACTCCCAAAGTTAAACCATGCAGCCGCCTCCCCAAACCAAAATTACTGGGTAAGTCACTACTCTTTAGGCCACTTTGCTGCCAAACACCAAATTTTAGACTGGCGATATATTGAGGGAGACGCCTTTGCGCCGCCATAATAAGTGCCCAGGTCAGCTCTGCCGCAGGAATGGGATCATTCACGCCACCCATCACTACCACGCCTTTTTGGGTACAGGCGTCCAGATCAATTTGGCGACTAACCGGCCCTGTTTGACTAATAAATTTCAATTGAGGTAACTTATCCAGCAACTGTCTGGTGATCTGGGTTCTTTCATGAATCAGCACCAATCCCTCCATCTGGGATAAACGTGCCGTCAATTGGCCAAGACCTTTGACCGTGTTATTGAATACTTTGACTTCGTGCCCATTGAGTAAATGAAAGCAATCCAGTTTTCGTGCAACATCCTGATAATCATCAAGCAAGGCAATTTTCATAACTTCTCAATCCGTTTTTTGTGCGCCGTGCATAGGTAAGCTAAAGATTAGAGCGTATCCTAACCAACCTTTAATGACACAAATAGGTCAATTCTCGAAGTAGTAGTAAAATTACTACCCTTTCAGCGAGCCCTGCCAAGATAAAAAGTTCACGGCAATCTCGCGGCTATTGATACATACTCTTACAAATTCCAATAAAAAGGCCATGTCCAAAGGCTATGGGATCAACGATAACAGCAAGAATATGAAGATTTTTTTATTTGTTTTGGAGAACTCGCAATGAATCAACCCTATATGAAAGGGGTATCCAGCGTATCGGCCCCTGCCTATGTCAAGCACATTAAGCTAATCAACTGGATTAGCGAAATTGCTGCCTTAACCAAACCTGACAGCATTTACTGGTGTAATGGTAGCCAAGAAGAGTACGACCAGCTCTGCGCCACTATGGTTGCAACTGGTACTTTGAAAAAACTGAATCCCGCCAAACGTGGCAACAGCTTTCTGGCCTTATCGGATCCCAGCGATGTTGCTCGTGTTGAGGATCGCACCTATATTTGCTCCGAAAAAGAGGAAGACGCTGGCCCAACCAACAACTGGATGAAGCCGGCAGAAATGCGCACGACACTCAACGGTCTGTTTGATGGCTGTATGCGTGGCCGCACTCTGTATGTTGTACCTTTCTCAATGGGCCCATTGGGATCACATATTGCGCAGATTGGCATTGAACTGTCCGACTCTCCTTATGTTGCCGTCAATATGCGTTTAATGACCCGCATGGGCAAGGCCGTTTATGATGTGCTGGGCGAGCATGGTGATTATGTACCCTGCGTCCATACTGTTGGCAAACCGCTGGCACCGGGTGAACAAGACGTTGCTTGGCCTTGCAACAAAACCAAGTACATCGTGCATTACCCTGAAACCCGTGAAATCTGGTCGTATGGTTCTGGTTACGGCGGGAACGCTCTGTTGGGCAAAAAATGTTTTGCCTTGCGTATCGCTTCCACAATGGGCCGTGATCAAGGCTGGCTCGCAGAACACATGCTGATTTTGGGTGTAGAAAACCCCCAGGGCGTAAAACGCTATGTGGCAGCGGCATTCCCATCTGCTTGCGGTAAAACCAATTTTGCCATGCTGATTCCGCCAAAAGGTTTTGAAGGCTGGAAAGTGACCACCATTGGTGATGACATTGCCTGGATCAAACCCGGTAAAGATGGCCGCCTGTACGCCATCAACCCCGAAGCAGGTTACTTCGGCGTGGCACCCGGTACCAATGTCAAAACCAACCCTAACTGCATGGCCTCATTGAATGACGGCGTTATCTTCACTAACGTGGCACTGACTGACGATGGTGACGTATGGTGGGAAGGCATGACCAAGGAAGCCCCAGCTCACTTGATCGACTGGCAAGGTAAAGACTGGACACCAGAAATTGCCGCTACGACAGGTGCTAAAGCAGCCCATCCCAATGCCCGCTTTACTGTTGGCGCCACTAATAATCCTGTGATTGATCCCGACTGGGATAATCCCGCTGGCGTACCGATTGATGCATTCATCTTTGGTGGCCGTCGCTCCACAACCGTACCGCTGATTACTGAAGCGCGTAACTGGGTCGAAGGTGTCTACATGGCGGCGACCATGGGCTCAGAAACCACTGCTGCTGCTGCTGGTCAACAAGGTGTGGTTCGTCGTGACCCATTTGCCATGTTACCTTTCTGTGGCTACAACATGAGTGATTATTTTGCTCACTGGTTGAGCTTGGGTAAAAACATTGCTGCCAGTGGCGCCAAATTGCCTGGCATCTTCTGTGTTAACTGGTTCCGCACTGATGAAACCGGTAAATTTGTTTGGCCAGGTTTTGGCGAAAACATGCGTGTTTTGAAATGGATGCTGGATCGCGTTGATGGCCAGGCTCAAGGTGTTGAACATATTTTTGGTACGACACCAAAATATGAAGACCTGACATGGACTGGTTCGGATTTCTCTAAATCAGACTACGAAAAAATCACTTCCATTGACTATGCGGCATGGCAGCGCGAAGTTGGCCTGCATGCCGAGTTGTTTGAAAAGCTCGCCTATCATTTGCCAGTCGAATTGGCAGAAACTAAGCTGGCTCTGGAAAAACGCTTGGCTGCTTAAGCTTTTTTGCCAGCGCTCCAAAAGCGTCCTTCGGGACGCTTTTTTTTTGCTTTTTCACCTAGTTTGCCCATATCCCTAGAAATTCCTTACTTTTAACTAATTTCCTCACAAATCGCTAAAATCAGGCCATAGAAAAATTTAAGCAGGTATAACAAAACTCATCGGCAACTGGATCATCATGAATTTTCAAACACTGGATCTCAATTTGTTGCGGGTTTTTGATGTGGTCATGTCCGAGCTTAGCCTGACACGTGCAGCAGACCGGCTGGCGATGACGCAACCCGCCGCAAGCAATGCCTTGCGACGTCTTAGAGAAGCAATTGGTGAAGATCTCTTCATTCGAACCGCGCACGGAGTACGACCCACCTTGCGCGCCATACAAATGTGGCCCTCGGTGCGTGATGCGCTCTCCAAGTTGCAGCAAACCCTGGCCCCCGAAGTATTCCAACCTGAAGAAGTATCCAACAGTTTTCGGCTGGCGATGGCCGACATTACTGCAGCAACCTTGCTGCCCACACTGGCTCAGCAAATTGAATCACATCATTGGAAAGTGAATATTCGTGTGCAACCGCTGTTGACTCGGGACCCTCAAGCTTTGCTGGCCCAAGGCGAAGTCGATGCTGCGATTGGGTTTTTCCCACAACTTACTGGAGCACGCGTAGCTGGCAATCCGCAAGCATTATCCATTGGTCACAGTCGTCTTTATTCAGATAGTTATGTCTGTCTGATGCGTACCGATCACCCCTTAGCCAATCAAACCCTGACGTTGGACGACTATTGTGCAGCTGAACATGTATTGATCAACTTTTCTGGTGGTGGTCGCGGTTTTGTTGACGAAGCACTCAATAATTTAGGCCGCTCACGCCGCGTCATGCTCAGTGTTAACCAATTTAATACTGCCGCACGCATTGCTGCCAAAACCAATTTATTAACATTGGCACCTGGCTATATGGTAAATCGCCCAGAAGCCATGGTGGGATTGATCGCCAAACCGTTTCCTTTTGAGTTACCAGAAGTAGTGGTTGATATGGTCTGGCACGAGCGCGACACACAACGACCATCACATATTTTTTTACGGGAACAACTCCATTTTGCGGCCTCAACCATGAAGCTTGTTCAGAATGCGAATAAAGCATCCATCGATTAAATATACTACGCGCCAGTAATTTTACAAGATCAACAAATACTTACCTATCAGACCAGTTTTTATCTATACTCCTTCAATCCAACCCCATCACTCTGTTCATTTTCAGGATAACCATGAAAACAAAAAAAGCTTCATGCAGTATTGCCCTGCCCTGTCATGGCAAAAAACTATTGGCCACGCTATTGCTGGCAGCGACGAGTCTTGCGCACGGTGCAGATCTAAGCCCCGATGGCGTTTCGTTTGAAGTTGGTTCGGGCAATAAAACCGATATGGCAAGACTCGGTGTCGCATGGAAATGGGATAAAGTCTGGTATCAAACCGGAGACTGGCAGCTGACCAACTTTTGGGAATTGAGTGTTGGCCGCTGGAAAGGCAAGGCCTACCCAACCATCAATGGACAACCAGGACACAGCACTCAAGAATTGACCGATATTGGCTTTACACCCGTTTTTCGTTTTGCGAAAACCGATGCAATCGGTCTTTACTATGAGATTGCGGTTGGCGCTCACTATCTGTCAGAAATCTACGATACCAACACCCGTAAATTTAGTACCAAATTTCAGTTTGGTGACCATATTGGTATTGGTTATGTCTGGAAGCTACAAGATAGTTCTGCCATTGATGCCGCGATTCATTTCCAACATCTTTCCAACGGCAGCATCAAGCAACCCAATCCTGGGGTCAACTTCTTACAAGCCAAAGTCCAGTACTGGTTTTAATGATGGAATGATGTCATCAATGCCTCAATTGGCTGAGACAAAATAAAAAAGGCACCCGAAGGTGCCTTTTTTTAAACTAATTCAGTCGTTTGACTGATTAGAATGCGTGGCTTACACCAACGATAAATGCACGTGGGTCTTGGCCAGCAACTGCTGGAGTCAACGCATTGCCTTCACCGGCACCAACTGGAGCATAAACTGCAGCGCCTTCGTTTTTAACTTTAGCAAAGCCAACGTAAGCGAAAGTACGTTTGGACAAGCTATAGTCGTAACGAATGCTGAATGCTTTAGCAGATTTAGTGTCGTTAGTTTTGTCTTTGATCTTGCCGTAGTCGAGCAACAGGTTACCGCCGCCCAGAGGAACGTAGCCGTAGATTTCATAGATACGTGAGTCATCTGCAGAACCATCAGCTTTGAAGTTGGTGAACAAACCACCGAGTTTTACAACGCCCAGGTCATAAGATGCACCCAGAGCCGTTGTTTTTTGTGTTGCAACAGCAGTCGCTTTGTTTGATTCGTAACCCAGGTTAACCAGCAACGGGCCATTTGCATAAGCTACTTTACCAGCAAATACATTACCCAGTGACTTAGGCGCAACTGCGCTTTCGCCAGCTGAATACAGCAATGTGCCAGTGAAACCTGACAGATTGTTGGTGCTGTATGCCAATGAGTTGTTCAGACGGCTCGACAGGTTGTAACCAGTAGCGAAGTAGTTGGTTGCATTACCCCAAGCCATGCCACCTTTGTTAAAGGTAGTATCGTATTGAACCAGGAACACTGGGTTCAGTTGACGACCAACAGAAACTGTACCAAAACCACCGTTCAAACCAACCAGAGCGGCACGGTCAAACAGAGTTGAAGCTGAACGGCTTGTACCGTTGTCGATATTGAAACCGGATTCCAGATTGAAGATGGCTTTCAGACCGCCACCCAGATCTTCAGAGCCTTTCAGGCCAAAACGTGAAGTCAGAACACCACCGCTCTGAATTTTAGTAATGCTTTGGCTACCATTGTTAGCAAATTGCAGGTTTGCGTCAGCAATACCGTACAAAGTTACACTGCTTTGGGCTTGAGCGGCACCAGCAAAAGCACCAAACACTGACAGTGCGATTAGGGATTTTTTCATTGAGTAATCTCCAAAAAATAAAGATAAACGAAGCGGGCGTAGTTACGTAGAAGGACTTCGTTATCGACCTCACTGACCAGCTAGTCCGATGAGTCACTTCAACTGAAGCTGTTTGCAATTTATCAAAGAAGACTGGCCAGGGCAAAGACAACTGTCCCAAATCGCCAATGAAGGTGAATTTCTGTTAGGTTTTTGCAACATGACCTCCCCAAATGCCCTGTTTACTCGGGCAAATGAGGATCAAAAGGGGATTTTTATACTGCAGAGCAATAAGACTAGAAACGATGACGAATTCCGAATTGAATAGCACTGGTTGTCGCCCCTGATTTATTGGCGTAACCACCGAGATAGCCAGCACCACCAGGCGCGTAAGCGGCATCCTTGTTGTTTTTGATCAGGCCATAAAAGGTGTAAATATCGGTACGCTTGGATAAATCGTAGTCATAACCAATCCCGTAAATCTTGGCATCGCCATCATAGGCAATGGGTGCCAATGGACTGCCGATCGAGGTTTTTTTGTCCTTGAGTATGCCAAATGAAGCCATGATGCGGCCCTGACCAATTCGATAATGAGCACCAATCAGTGCGCATTGCTCATCGACGGCAAAATTGCGCAGCAGAATTGGCAAGATGGCATTGGCGGTTGCAACGCTGGTTGCACTGACTGCGCTGTAAACACCTAAAGCAGCGTCTGAATTATCGTTTTTGGCTCGGGTGTAGCCGACAAACAGCTTGAGATTATCCATGGTGTATGAACCACCTACCGCCCAGGTTTTCAGACCACTGCTACCATTGGCAGCATTGGCATGGTTGTAGCCAAGTCCTACATCCCAACCATTAGCCACATAGCGAACATTGCTACCCCAGCGTTTGCCAGCACTACTGTTTGCAGCATTTTCACCCGGAGAATAACTGAGCGCGAATTTCACCCCATTGTGGGTAATGCGATATTGCAAAGTATTGTTCCAGCGCAGCTCTACCGCGCCTGGCACCAATAAATTGCCTGCCGTTCCAGCATTGCCGGCTTCCATAGGATCCAGATAATTCAACACCTCATAAGCCGGGGTGTATTGGCGACCAATCAAAAAACCACCGACTGGTGTGACCAAACCCACATAAGCTTGCCGATCAAATAGGGTATTGCTGGTATTGATGCCAAATTGCGAGCCAATCGCACCGTTGACAGTGGGTGCCAGTGCTGCAGGCAATCCAGCAGTCCAGATGTTGTAGCTAGTCGTACCAATCAGCTGATTAGGCGGCGTATTGAACGGAGGCCGATTACTCAATTGGCCAGTATCCGTTTCCAAACGACTTTCCAGGGTGAAAATGGCTCGATAACCGTTGCCAAGATCTTCATTGCCTTTAAAGCCAAATCGAGAACCTTCCGCAATACCACTATTGACTTGTGTCAGACTACTATTGCCAAGACGGGTGTACTGTAAGCCTGCGTCAACAATACCGTATAAGGTAACGCTGGTTTGAGCGGACGCGTGACTGCTTAGTCCTACAATAAGAGGAATCGTACTCAGGGTGTAATACAGGTCAGATTTAAAAGTCATCATGCCTCCAGGCTATTATTTTGTTTGGTAACGGCATCTTAACGAAGCGTTTACATAAAACAAAGTAGCATGACTACCAGTATCCTAAAGACTAATTAACACCTATTTCACCAAGCAATTAACCAATTATCTTCAAACCCTCATGAAAACAGCCGTCCCACTTTCATTTTTTGATCAATTCATTGGTGAGTTTGACCGCAGTCTGCGCGTCTTGACTGGATCGGTGGCAGCGCAACGCCCTATTCCACAGCCGGATCGCCACGAGGATGTCGTCGATGAGCTGGGTCACGATGCCTTGAACGTGGTAGAAAAAAAACATGCTGCCGGATTGATGCGTATCAATCATGTGGGGGAAGTTTGTGCTCAGGCGCTGTATCAATCACAAAAGCTGGCAACCCATGATCCAGCCCTGAAACAACTCTTTGAACACGCGGCGCAAGAAGAGGAAGATCATTTGCACTGGACGCTGACACGCATTCATGAGCTCGGCGGCCATCCCAGTCTGCTCAATCCCTTGTGGTATACCGGCGCTTTTGCCATTGGCTTGGTCGCTGGCACATTAGGCAACGCAGCCAGTCTGGGCTTTATGGCAGAAACTGAACGACAGGTTGAACAGCATTTAGATGATCATCTAACGCGCCTGCCCAAAGCCGATCAAGCTTCTCGCGCCATATTGGAGCAAATGCGAGTCGATGAAATCAGCCACTCACAAAGTGCCTTGCAAGCAGGCGGTAATTTACCCTCAAAACCAGTCAGCCAGTTAATGCGTGCCGCCGCCAAAATCATGACCACGCTGGCCTATCGGATATAAGTTATAGGGAGTACCTAGAATAATCAACCCATTAAGTACGTAAATAAAGGCTCATTAATAATACTATGGGCAGTATCAAGCCTCAACCAATTCCACCGAATGGGTCATCTCAGCAGTCTTCTCAATCATGATGGAAGCCGAACAATACTTGTCATGCGACAGTTTGATGGCGCGATCAACCAGACTGGCGCTCAAGTTCTTGCCGGTCACCTTGAAATGAAAATGGATTTTGGTAAAAACCTTGGGATCTTTTTCAGCGCGTTCCGATTTCAACTGCACTTCACAACCGCGAATATCCTGACCACTTTTACGCAGAATCAGCACGACATCATAAGCAGTGCAGCCACCCGTGCCCAATAGCACCATTTCCATTGGCCGAGGCGCCAAATTACGGCCACCGCCATCTGGCGCGCCATCCATGGCCACTACATGACCACTGCCGGTTTCGGCCAAAAATGTCATTCCGGTGCCGCCCGTCCAGCTCACTGTGCAATCCATGATCACTCCCACTGAAAAAATAAATTCGATTGTAACCAGTATCTTTTTTTCCTATTTCAGTCAGGATTAGGAACTATTTTTCTTGGCCCCCGTCATAGACTATATCTATGGCGCCGCAAGGTATGAAACCTCTAATAATAGGCTGCTAAGTTACTGACTTCTAATCGTTATTTTCAGCATTTGTAAATTAGAAAAAATTTCTTGCGTTGCAACATTTTTTCTATAGAATGATTTCATCAAATCCTTTTTCAGAGTCGATAATTCAAAATGAATAAACGTCTTCTGAAGCCCAGTTTGTTGTTGTGACGTTGTCTCCTCCACCCCTCCTCTTAGGTGGATTCCAAGCCTGGTGAACCACCAGGCTTTTTTTTGCTCATTTTTTTGGCAAATCAACGATTTCAAGTTATACTAGAGAGCTTTCCCGTGGCTCGCGGGGAAACATGATGAGTCTGCATCCTATAAGCAGAGCCTGATTAATCGAGCCAATTTAATTGGAACTTACTATGAAAACCTTTTCCGCTAAAGCCCATGAGGTTCAGCGTGACTGGTTTGTGATTGATGCGACTGATAAAGTCCTCGGACGTGTAGCCAGCGAAGTTGCACGCCGTCTGCGCGGAAAACACAAGCCTGAATTCACACCTCACGTTGATACTGGTGACTTCATTGTCGTCGTTAACGCATCCAAACTGCGTGTTACCGGCAACAAAGCACTGGACAAACGTTATTACCGTCACTCTGGTTATCCAGGCGGTATTTACGAAACCAATTTCGAGAAAATGCAGCAACGCTTTCCTGGCCGTGCGCTGGAAAAAGCCGTTAAAGGCATGCTGCCTAAAGGCCCATTGGGCTACGCCATGATCAAAAAACTCAAGGTGTATGCTGAAGCCAATCACCCACATTCGGCTCAACAGCCGAAAGTGCTCGACATTTAAGAGGCACGATCATGATCGGTAATTACAACTACGGAACAGGCCGCCGCAAGAGCGCAGTGGCACGTGTCTTTATCAAGTCTGGCTCAGGCACCATCGTTGTGAATGGCAAGCCCATCGCTGACTACTTCGCTCGCGAAACCGCACTGATGATCGTGCGCCAACCACTGGAACTGACTAACCACGTTACCACGTTTGACATCAAGGTCAACGTGAATGGCGGCGGCGAGTCTGGCCAGGCTGGTGCAGTTCGTCACGGTATCACTCGTGCATTGCTCGACTATGACATCACATTGAAACCCGTCCTGTCCAAAGCAGGTCTGGTGACTCGTGATGCCCGTGAAGTTGAACGTAAAAAAGTCGGTCTGCGCAAAGCTCGCCGCGCGAAACAGTTCTCCAAACGTTAATCCGTTTTTGGACTTGTTTCAAAGAGCCGCCACTTGGCGGCTTTTTTTATCGCACTGTTTTTATTGAAGGCCCATCCTGCATAGATCATCGCATGGGTTCATACACGTGACGCACGAGCTTGCTACACTGGCGCCTCGAACTCGAAGTACGATTTTCAATTGCTTTCATATTGTTGAGGTTTGATCATGATTAAAGTTGGCATTGTTGGTGGCACAGGTTATACCGGCGTCGAGTTGCTACGCTTATTGTCGCAACACCCTGACGCCCAATTGACGGCCATTACTTCACGCAAAGAAGCGGGGACAGCGGTTGCCGATATGTACCCCTCATTGCGCGGCCGGGTTGATCTCAAATTTGTGGAACCACAAGATGGCAAACTGAGTGAATGCAATGTGGTCTTTTTTGCCACACCGCATGGTGTCGCCATGGCACAAGCCAAAGAATTGCTGGCCTCAGGTGTCAAGATCATTGATCTGGCCGCTGACTTTCGCCTGCAAGATGTCGCACAGTTTGAGCAGTGGTATGGCATATCGCATAACTGCCCCGATGTACTCAAGGAAGCGGTGTATGGCTTGCCTGAAATCAATCGTGGCGCCATTAAAAATGCACGCGTGATTGGCAACCCTGGCTGCTATCCGACGACCATTCAACTCGGTCTTTTTCCTTTACTCAAAGCCAATATGATTGATGCGGGCAATATCATTGCCGATTGCAAATCGGGCGTGTCCGGTGCTGGCAAAAAAGCTGAAATGGGCCTGCTGTTTTCGGAAGTGAGTGACAGTTTCAAGGCATACAGCGTATCGGGACACCGTCACGTGCCCGAGACCATTGAGCAACTGCAGCGCATGACCACGGACAAAATCGGCCTGATTTTCACACCCCATCTGGTACCGATGATTCGCGGCATGCATTCGACCATCTACGTCAAACTCAAACAAGACACGGATGTACAAAGCTTGTTTGAAGCCGCTTACGCTAACGAACCTTTTGTCGATGTGATGCCTTTTGGCAGCACGCCTGACACTCGCTCAACCCGCGCCTCCAATATGTTGCGCATTGCCCTGCACCGTCCTGGCAATGGTGACACACTGGTCATCCTGGTGGTGCAGGACAATCTGGTCAAAGGTGCGGCTGGGCAGGCCGTGCAATGCATGAACGTGATGTCTGGGTTGGCTGAAACCACGGGGCTGATGCATGTGCCCGTTTTACCTTAAAAATCGGCAAAGCCATAAATGAAATAGGGACTTAGAAAAAAAAGGTTTTTCCGCTAAGCTAACCGAGTTAATAACCGTATTTTTGGAGAAATAGCATGACTGCTATGACCGCATCTGATCCCGTGGCTGAAATGCCGACCCCATTTGTCTTTACCGATGCGGCTGCCGCCAAGGTCAAAGAACTGATCGCTGAAGAAGGCAATCCTGAACTGAAACTACGCGTTTTTGTACAAGGTGGCGGCTGTTCAGGTTTTCAATATGGTTTCACGTTTGATGAAGAAATCAACGAAGACGACACTGCCATGACCAAAGATGGCGTGCAGCTGCTGATTGATGCAATGAGCTATCAATATCTGGTTGGTGCCGAAATTGATTACAAAGATGATCTGACTGGCGCCCAGTTTGTCATCAAAAATCCTAACGCGTCCTCGACCTGCGGCTGCGGCTCGTCATTCTCGGTATAAGGCAAGCCGACCAGCACGAGTGCTGATACGATAAAAAACGGCACCATAAGATTCAGCGCCATAAGTCATATGGTGCCGTTTTCATTGACTCTGCCATTTCATTCAGGATCTCGATTATTACTCATACTATCCAGTAGTACACGCAATATTCAACCACTCAGGTGCGTTAATACTGATCCATTTAAAATACCCCACCCCAGTTTAACGTGGGTATAAGGCACCTAAAATCCGCGGCCCACTCGCACCCGTCACTTCAACCAAGTTACCTGGCTCACCCATCACACACTGGCGCGCCAGCCAGGCAAAAGCCAGCGCTTCGACATGATTAACGGCCACACCAAGCTCTTCCGTGTTCATCAGAGGAATGGCATCACCCAGTCTGCTTTGAATTCTTTGCAGTAGCCATTTGTTATGTGCACCACCACCACAAGCATAAACAGCTAACGCCACCGATGACAGGCCGACCAAATGGGCGGTGCTACTGGCGATCGTATCACCCAACAAGCCATTGACCTGCGATATTTCATTGACGATCGATTGTGCCGTCAGCTCGCACAAGGTTGCCTGCACATCAGCCGCGTGTGCCAGTGGCGCATGATTGTTCAGTAGCCCAGTCAGCCAATCAAGATGAAATTGATCACGCCCCGTGCTTTTGGGTGGCCTCTTTGAAAAATAAGGATCATCCAGCATCGCCTTGAGTAAAGGCTCAATGAGCTGACCGCTCGCCGCCCAACTACCACCGGAATCAAATGGGCGTTGCAAATGGCGCTGAATCCAGGCATCCATCAGCATATTGCCAGGCCCTGTATCCCAACCTTGTACCTGCCCCTTGCGCAAAGGTGGCAAAACGGTCAGATTGGCTATCCCACCAATATTGAGTATGACCCGGGTCTGATCTATCACCCTGAACATGGCGGCATGAAATGCCGGAACCAGCGGTGCACCTTGCCCATTGGCGGCGATATCACGACTACGAAAGTCTGCGACAACATCAATCCCAGTCAACTCTGCCAATAACGCGGGGTTGAGCGATTGCCAGGTGTACCCCTGCTGAGGTTGATGACGCAGCGTTTGTCCGTGCGCGCCCAAGGCGGTGATTGCCTGTGCAGACACACCCGCTTGCCTCAGCAACGCCGCCACACAACTCGCATAACTTCGTGATAGCTGATTAGCTGCCTGTGCTTCACGCGCCAGTTCATTATCACCCGGCTGCTGCAAAGCCAAAAACTGGCTGCGCAGCTCGTCATCAAAAGGCAAATAAGCACTTGCAATCACTTTGGCCTGGCCAGGCTGAGTCAGATCGGTCAACACCCCATCGACGCCGTCCAGGCTAGTACCAGACATTAAACCAATAAAAAGTGACTGCATTGCCTAAATCTCAAAAAAAGCAAAGCCCGCAAATGCGGGCTTGGAAAATATATTGACCGAAAATACGAAAGACTTACTCTGCGCGAGCCAGACGCACGCTCCGGCTCAATTCAATACGATGCTGGACATCAGCCGCCATCATTTTAAAGGCTGAACGCTTGCTGGCTGACAGCTCCGGCGGTGGTGGCAGCACGGCGGTCATTGGATCAACCGGCACATCATTGACACGAAACTCGTAGTGCAAATGAGGACCCGTCGCCCAACCGGTTTGACCAACAAAACCTATCACCTGATTTTGCGCAACACGATCACCCTTGTTCATGTTGTCAGAAAAAGCCGAAAGGTGCGCATAAACAGTCGTGATATTGTTGGCATGCTTTACAAACACCACGTTGCCATAACCACGCTGCTGTCCGACAAAGTCAACCACGCCATCACCCGCACTCTTGACCTTGGTGCCAGTTGGGGCGGCAAAATCAACACCAGTATGCGCCTTCCAGTTTTGGAAAATGGGATGCAAACGCTCTTCAGTAAACTCCGAGCTGATACGCGTAAATTCAAGGGGGTTACGAATAAAGGCTTCGGCCATCCGACGGCCTTCGTAGCTATAGTAACCACCACGAGGCACATCCTTAACCGCTGTCGACAAAGTTGTTTTGAGTGCCGCAGGCGCTGTTGCTAGCGCAGGCTCATCAAACCAAACTGCACTTAAGCGTTTGCCACGGTTATACAGTTCGACCGCCAACACACGACCCGCACGGGCAAACTCGCCATTGTCGAAAAAACTTTCATACACCAGATTGATACGATCACCTCTTTTGATGTCCTTTTCCATATCCAGCTGACCGGAAAAAATATCCGCAATCTGGCTGGAAACGGAGTCCGGCACACCGGCCGCATCGGTGGAAGCAAAGTATTTACCGCGTAATTCGACCGACTTCACTTCGATGCGCTGTTCCAGGGAAACAGCTTCAATGTGTGCAAAAAAATGATTATCCGATAAGCGGCTGATCACAACCTGTTGAGCGGTGGCAGCTTGCACCTCAAATTTGTCGGCGGAATTGACAGGTCCTTGTGACTCACTCAAACGCAAGGATAATAACTGGCGTTGCGGATTAGTGATAACACTGATCCACTGACCTTCATCAAAATGGAACAGCTTGCGCGCAGTGGCATCATTGCGAATGAAGTTTTCAGCATAAGGATCACGTACCCCCATGCGCAATAAGAGGCCCGACAAGGTATCGCCACGGCGCACTTGCTCCTGGCGATAAAGCGGGACTTCTGCATCTTCAATCACACTGAGCTGATCTTCAAGGCTGCGGATTTCCAGGGTTTCAGATGCATTGGTGATGAGTGGTGGTTGCTCTGCCTTCATCGAAACACCAATCGCTGCACCAGCACAACCAAGAGAACCCAATAAAGCGATCAGCAACCAGCGTGCGATAGAAATCCGTTTGGACTCATGTTTGGATAACTTGGCCTGGCGTGCTTCGGTATGAAGATCAAGGCCGGTCATCTTGAATTGAGAAAGTTTTTTTTGCATCGTTCCGTCAGTTAAAATTCATGCTACTTGTGGTTACGCCAAGTACTGCCGTTTTGCTGGTTCTTTTCAGCGCAACTGCGGGCTTTACCCGTGATGACAGATAAGATGCTTGATGTCTGTCCCCAGTATGCGCGGCCAATTTATTTTGAGTTTTCTTTGGCCGAGCGTTCGATTATAACAAAACCAGTCATAAGAAAACCGAATAGCTCTGTTTCCAGGAAGAACGAACCCGGAATTGTTCCTATTTGCCTATTTTTACAGCAAGATTTAATCCCGCCAATTAACGAAATTAATTTCATGAACGACGCCGCTTTAACGCCTTCACCAACTACTGCTGCCCCGACTATCTATTCCCAATCCGTTCAGGATGCACTGGCCATTGTCAAACGCGGCGCCGAAGAATTGCTGATCGAAGCCGAATTTGCCCAAAAACTTGCCCAAAGTGAAACCAGTGGCAAGTCATTGCGCATCAAGTTGGGGCTCGACCCAACCGCGCCCGACATTCATGTGGGTCACACCGTGGTGCTCAATAAGTTGCGGCAATTGCAAGACCTCGGCCATACCGTGATCTTTTTGATTGGTGACTTCACCAGCATGATTGGCGACCCGACCGGACGCAACTCGACTCGCCCCCCATTAACGCGCGAGCAGATTGAAGAAAACGCTAAAACCTATCGGACCCAGGCATTCAAGATTTTGGACGCCGACAAAACCGAGCTACGTTTTAATTCTGAATGGTGCACACCGCTGGGCAGTGAAGGCTTGATCAAACTAGCTTCGCGCTATACCGTGGCGCGCATTCTGGAGCGTGACGACTTCACCAAGCGCTTTGAATCAGGTGTGCCGATCTCCCTGCACGAGTTCTTGTATCCGCTCATGCAGGGCTATGACTCGGTGGCGCTGCAGTCCGATCTGGAATTGGGTGGCACCGACCAAAAATTCAACTTGCTGGTTGGCCGTGAATTGCAAAAGCAATATGGCCAGTCCCAACAGTGCATTTTGACGATGCCCTTGCTGGAAGGTTTGGATGGTGTGGAAAAAATGTCCAAGTCCAAAGGCAATTACATTGGTATCAATGAAGCACCGGGTGACATGTTTGGCAAGCTGATGAGCGTCTCGGACGAGCTGATGTGGCGCTACTATGATCTACTGTCCTTTCGGACTCTGGCCGACATCGCGGGCTTTAAGGCAGAGTGCGCGGGTGGTCGCAATCCGCGTGATATCAAGGTTTTGCTCGCGCAAGAAATCGTGGCACGTTTTCATAGTCAGGCCGATGCCGAAAAGGCCCTGGCTGACTTTAACGATCGCGCCAAAGGCGGCATTCCCGATGACATTCCAGAAGTGTTACTGGCTGGCGCACCGCTGGCCATTGGTGCACTGCTCAAGCAAGCCGGACTGGTCCCATCCACCTCGGAAGCGACACGCAATATCGAGCAGGGTGGCGTCAAGATTGATGGCACCAAAATCAGTGACAAGGGTCTCAAAGTGGCGGCGGGCAATTATGTGATTCAGGTAGGCAAACGCAAATTTGCTCGTGTATGCTTGACAGCATAATCACACGTCAATCTGGGGAATAACATGAAGCTCTGGTCAGATAGTTTTGCCGATGGCGCAACCATTCCTGGTGAGTTTGCCTTTTGCGTGATTGATCTGAAAAATCATATTGCGGTTTCCAGCAATCGCAACCCGCATCTGGCCTGGAGCGACCTTCCCCCAGGCACTCAATCCCTCGCGCTGATCTGTCATGACCCGGATGCGCCCTCGCGGCCTGATGGTGTCAATAAGGAAAATCGGGAAATACCCGTCGATCTACCGCGTGCCAACTTTTTTCATTGGGCGCTCTTTAACATCAACCCTTCTATCATCGAAATTGCCGCTGGCTCGCACAGCCATAGTGTCATGGCGCATGGCAAGGGTGGCCCGGTGACGCATCAGCAAATGCGCCACGGCTTGAATGATTACACCAGCTGGTTTGCCGGTGACCATGATATGGATGGCGATTACTTTGGCTACGACGGCCCCTGCCCACCCTGGAATGATGCACTGGTCCATCGTTATATTTTCACCCTGTACGCTCTGGATGTTGAACAACTGCAAGTTGAAGACAAATCGACCGGCCCGCAAATTTTGGCTGCTTTAGAAGGTCACGTTCTGGGTTCTGCCCAATTCAAAGGGATTTATACACTCAATCCCAGACTCACCCGAAATAATATTCAAGGCCAAAAATAGCCATACTACAGTCCAGTACCATGCATATATGATCCATACAGTGCTTATTTATTAAGTAAAAATAAATACTCCCAAGGAGTAACATTTTATTTGATAAAGACTTTCTGCCACACGACCCATTAATATCAAATTGTTGCTATTTGTTATGTAGCGGCAATAGTTCACGTTCGATCAAATCAACCAACATTAAACTAGCCCCTCCTGATCACAAATATATCAACTGGAGGATAAAAATAATGAAAGTAGTTCTGATCAAAGGCAGCATGCTGACGTTAACGCTGAGCGCGGCACTGGTATTGACTGCATGTGGCGGCGGTGGCTCAACAAGCAGCAACGCACAAGCAACTAACAATACCAATACAACATCAACTAACACAGCTCAAAGTACAGCAATAGTAATCAGTAAAGATAGTGCTCAGCAAATAACCGCCGACTCTGTTCAATCAGGAGATAGTTTGTCCACCTATTCAGATGTGAGCAAAGGATTCGTTGCAGGGGTTCAGGTTGAAACCAATATCATTGCAGAAGATCTTAGTAATAATGCCCTGGCAATTCTCTATAAAGCGAATGCATTACCACGGGACAATGTGGCAGTTGGTATAACTAAACCAGCCAGTGCTCCTTGCACAAATGGTGGCAGTTTGTCTGTTAACCTCAACTATCTCGCAGAATCGGTCATTAGCAAAGGCGATACGCTTAATATTAGCGCGAGCAACTGTATCGAAAATGGCATAACAATAAATGGTGCATTAAATTTCACGTTTAATAGTGACATCACCAATCCTTCAAGTCTTACCGCAACGGGTATTTGGAAAGCGAGTATGACCATTGGATTTAGCAACTTTAAAATTGCATCAAGTACCAGAACCTCATTGGCAGATGGCGACCTGAGCATTGCCTTTGATCAGAATGGCAGTAACAGCATATTTGCACAAATCACCAATAATCAACTGACTTTGCAAAGAGGACTGACAAGCGATATTGCACAAGGCAAGCCATCACAGGTATTAACACTTAATCAAGTCAATCTGAGCATGACGCGTAGTGGTGGCAATTATGTTCGCACTGACAATTACAATGCCAAAGGCAGCTCTGTCAAACTGGGCACTTTTGATTATTCAGTCGTAAATCTATTGCCTCTTAAAGGCATAAATGGTTCCTTACCAAGTGAGGGCAAGCTTAAGATTCATAGCGCATCAAAAGGTACCGTTATCGCTACAGTTTTAGATAGCAATAATGTGCGGCTAGAGATTGACGCCAATGATGATGGGATTACGGATAGTGATGGCACCAGCATTGTGTCGTGGACTCAGCTGAGGGCTCTACTGTAAGTCCAACTGTAGCAATAAAAAAGCCGATGCAAACATCGGCTTTTTTATTGAAAATTTCAATACAACGTCAAATCAATGGCTGTTGCGATCGGCTGATTGTCGCGACCGCCTGATCATAATGTTCCGGCATATCTTGCCGACCGCTGATGGTGAGGCCCAGATCGCGCAACAAGCCATCTTTCAGGCCATACACCCAGGCATGTACCGACAGCTCCTGCCCCTTGTCCCAGGCATCCAGCACGATGGTGGTTTCACACACATTCATGACCTGCTCAATGGCATTGAGCTCACACAGACGATCAGCCCGCTCGTCATCATTGAGCACACTGCCAAGATAACGACTGTGTTTGGTTTGCACATCCTGCACATGACGCAGCCAGTTGTCGGCCAGGCCAATCCTTTGCCGTCTTAACGCCGTACGGACACCCGCGCAACCATAATGCCCCACCACCATGATATGTTTGACCTTGAGCATTTCCACCGCAAACTGCAAGACGGACAGACAGTTGAGGTCGGTATGCACCACCACATTGGCGATATTACGATGAACAAACAACTCACCCGGCAACAGGCCGGTGATTTCATTGGCATGCACCCGACTGTCGGAACAACCAATCCAGAGATATTCTGGACTCTGCTGTTCAGCCAGTCGGCTAAAAAATCCTGGGTCTTCCTGCTGGACGTGTTTGACCCAATTGCGGTTGTTTTCAAATAGTTCAGGCAGTCGACGACTGGTCTGCGTTTTGATCTTGGCATACGACATAGGCTGTGGCATTCCTGTTAGACGTTTTCTGAAGTATTGGTACTATAACGGTTCTTGAAGCGCAGTGATTGCGGATAGGGAAACACATCATGGACATAACCGGCCTTGATATTGTCCTTATGGCTTTGCCAGAATTTGGCTTCCAGCAAGTCGGCATGATGTTTCAGAAACGCTTCGCGAACGCGCAGATCACCGAGCAGGAATGTACCAAAGGTTTCTGGAAAGACATCATGTGGTCCGACCGAGTACCAAGGCTCGGAAGACATCTCATCTTCCTCGTTACGCGCTTCGGGCACTTTACGAAAATTGCAGTCAGTAATGTACTCGATCTCGTCATAATCATAAAAAACCACGCGCCCACCGCGGGTTACACCAAAATTTTTCCAAAGCATGTCGCCCGGAAAAATATTGGCCGCCACCAAGTCTTTAATGGCATGACCGTATTCCACCACACCATGTTCCAACTGCTCTTGCGTACCCTGCGTCAGATAAATATTGAGTGGCGTCATACGCCGCTCAATATACAAATGTTTAATGATGATATTTTCGCCATCATCTTCTATCTGTGAAGGGGCCATCAATTTGAGTTCGGTGATCAGTGCCTCGGACAATCGCGATTTTGAGAAAGCCACTTGCGAGTATTCCCAGGTATCCGCCATGCGTCCCACGCGATCATGCTGTTTGACCAGACGATACTTGGACATGATCAACTCACGGCTAGTCTCTTTGGGCGGCGGAAAGTTGTCCTTGATGAGCTTGAATACATAATTGAATGAAGGTAGCGCAAACACCAGCATGACCAGTCCCTTGATACCCGGCGCAATATCAAACTTGTCCGACGAATGACCGAGGTGATACAGCAAATCACGGTAGAACAAGGTCTTACCCTGCTTTTGCAGACCGAGCATGGAGTAGATTTCCGCGCGTGGCTTGCTTGGCATCATGTTACGAATGAACTGTACATAGGCCGATGGAATGGTCATGTCAACCATGAAATAGGCACGCGCAAACGAAAACAGCAATTGCACCTGATCGCGTCGCAACAGCACCGTATCCAGACGCAGCTTATTGGTTTTATAACTCCACATGATCGGGATCACCATCGGATAATCATTGCCGCCGTTGATAATTCGCGCCACAACATAGGCCGCTTTATTGCGATAGAACAGCGACGATAAAACCTGAATCTGAAAGTTGGGCTCAATGCGGGTCAGCCAGACTTCTTCCTTGATGGCGCGCACGACAAATTCAGTGTCACGCGTCAGGTCTTCATACTGGGCATTGAGCTGAAAATTGTGAATGATGCGCTCAATGGCATTGATGAGACTTTCTTCAAGATTGTCCAACGTTGTGCCTTCCACCAGATAGTAAGCGCGAAAGGTAGGGGTGAGTGCTTGCTCCGTGTTTTCCAGATATTCGGTTGAAACCGCCGAGCGCACGAAGATGAAATCATTATTGAAATAATTCCGGTGCAATATCTTGGTAATGACGGTATTGAAAAAAGTTTCGGCCAGCTCAGGCTGCAGATGGTTGGTCAACAAACCGATGTAATGCAGCTTGACCTCTTGCAGCACGTCATCGGTCAATTCTTCGGGCACATATTCGTTGTCGATGATATCGACGGTTTCATGCACACGAATATCGTAATAATCAATCCGTTCACGCGCGGTTTGCTGCAACTCCAACCAGGCTTGCTGCTCAAAACATTGTTTGGCGCGGGCACTGATTTCACTGAATAAGCGGTAGTGGCGGTTAAACCCTTCAAGAATCGTGTGGGCAATATCAAAAGCAATCTGCGAAGACAACAGTTTGGGGAAAGCCTGCATGACGGTCGGATGTAATAAATAAAGACGCTATTATCGTCGTTAATTGCCTCGCACCAGCAAGTCACTGACGTTTAACGCATAATATTTGCTCACGTTCAAAAGGTTGTTTGCATGGAAACCCGTTCTGATAGTTTGCTTTACCCCGCCATTGATAGCCCCGCTCCCGGCAAAAAAGTGGCAGTGGCACCTGGTGTGTTCTGGCTCACCATGCCTTTGCCGTTTGCACTCAATCACATCAATCTCTGGCTGCTGCGCGACCAGTTACCTGACCGTAATGGCTGGACCGATGGTTGGACAATCATTGATTGCGGCATCACCAGTGAGATCACCCAAGCACTCTGGGAACAGATTTTTGACAATGAGCTGGATGGCTTGCCGGTATTGCGTGTCATCGTCACCCATTTTCACCCAGACCACCTCGGCCTGGCCTGGTGGCTCACCCAGGGTGGGCAGAAGCAACGCTGGCAGGTGGATTTATGGATGTCGCAAACCGAATATCTGATGGGGCATCTGCTCAGCAGTGGCGGTGGTCACGTCAGGCAAGGCGGGCATGACGGCTCCAATGGCAATATGACGGCCACCGCCGCACCCAGCTTTTATGCACAACAGGGCATCGTTGATCCCAACGTGCTGGCGCAATTGCGCGAGCGCAAAACCTATTACCCGCGGCTGGTGCCGCAAGTGCCAACGTCGTATGTGCGGATACGCCGTGATCAAAATATCCGAATTGGTGAACGTGATTGGCAGGTCATCGGTGGTGAAGGGCATTGCCCCGAACATTGCGCCCTGCTTTGCACCGATCTGCAAGTCATGATTTCCGGTGATATGGTGTTGCCTAAAATTTCGACCAATGTCAGCGTGCAGGAAATTGAGCCGACCGGCAATCCGCTCAGACAGTTTCTGGATTCATTGCAAAGTTATCTGGCGCTGGATGATGGTTTACTGATCTTGCCTTCGCATGGCAAACCTTTTTATGGACTGCATGCACGCATCGCCCAGTTGCAGCAGCATCATCAGGCACGCCTGCAAGAAGTACTGGATGCCTGCACCACCCAGGCAGGGAGTGCGATGGACATGCTGACCGTGATGTTCAAGCGACCACTGGATCTGCATCAACTCACCTTTGCCCTGGGCGAGTCACTGGCGCATCTCAACTATCTTTGGCAGGAAGGCAAGTTGTCACGTCAACAAAATGAACAGGGCGTTTACCTGTTTGCCGCGCCCTGATGAGCAGGGCGTAAAGATTGGCAGCATCAATATACTCTTGCGGTGTATTTATTTTCAACCAATAAAAACGCACTTGACAAGACAATATTAACGGGTACTCCAGCCAATTTGGTATTGACTGGGCATTTTGGAATATAAAAGACTGGGGCAAAATTCACCTCGGTTAAATCCAGGCAAATATCCGACGGTTTATCAGTCAAGCTGACAAACCGTCGCCACCAACCAAACGAAGCGACCAAGCGAGTCGTTTATTTGGCTTTGCCGTTACCGCGTGCCAGCTTGACCAGGTTATCCGTCACGATCAACAGATTGTCGTTATTGCCCGTCATGGAGGCAGAGGTCGTGAAGCGGCCGTCCACGGCCATCATCGGCACGCCATCTACCGCATAGTTGGCAGTCAGTTGACGGGCGCGCTGTACCTTGCTTTGCACCGAGAAGGAGTTATACGTCTCGATGAATTTTTTCTTGTCGAGGCCATTTTTCTCGGCAAACTCGGCCTGCTGATCCAGATTGATCAGATTGTTCTTGTCCACATGAATGGCATGAAACACCTTGGCATGTAACTCTTCCAGTTTGCCCATGGCTTCCAGCGTGTAATACAGACGCTGATGCGGCACAAAATCATCACGAAACGCCACCGGAATCCGCTTGAATACGACATCGCCGGGCAGCTTTTTAACCCAGGCTTCCAGCGCTGGCTCCAGCGCATTGCAATGCGGACAGCCGTACCAGAAAAACTCGGTCACCTCGACCTTGCCAGTGCTGTCCGTTGCCTGGGGTTTGGATAAGGTGGCGTAGTCAGTACCATTGACTGGTGCTGCCGGTGAAGCCTGTGCCACACCGTGGGCCAGCAGGGAAAAACTCAATGAAGCCAGCAAGGAAAGCAGTATCTTGTTCATATTCGCTCAATAAAGTCATTCAAAAAATTGTCGGGCCACCCAGGCCCGACATTGTTCACTACGACTGTGACAACCAATCGGACGTTCCCGCCCTCACTACAAAATTATCAACAACGTGGATTCCGTCACCTTTTACACCCGATACATCCAGCTTGATGGATCAGGGCTTGGGCATCCGCACCACCGACGCTTCGATTTCATTTTCAGTCAATTTGGCACGCACCCGGTTCATGTCATCCAGGCGACCATATGGACCCACTCGCACCCGATATACCGGTGCACCACCGACATCACGCTCCACAATCTTGCCATCAAAACCCAGCAATGCCAGTCGTCCCTTCTGGGTTTCTGCATCGGTCTTATCCTTAAACGCACCAGCCTGCAGAAAGTAAACGTAGGGATCATTGTCGCGCTGGTAATCGGCGGTGCCTGCCACCGGTGCTGCGGCAGTGGTGGCGCCTGCTGCTGACGCCGCTTTATCAGAGCCAGTTTTATCGGTTGTCACCGCTTTATCCTTGGGTGCAGGTGCTGCAACCGGTGGCGTAGGCTTATCCTTGTCACGTACCTTGGCAATCAGCTCATCCAGGGTTTGTTCTGGTGTCGACTTGTCCTCCACAGGTGCCTTGCCTGCCACGGGCGGCACCGCATTGGGTGCTGGCGCAATACCGGGTGGCAAAGCTGGCACAGCCTGTCCTGGTTTGACAGGATGACTACCATACATGGGCTTATTGGGATCGGGCAGCGGCTCATTACTATTCAAAGGTTTATCCGCCGGACGTGAAGGTGCCTTATTGAGAAACGGCACCGGTGCCTTGGTGATATAGAGCGCCAACAAGGCAGCCATCCCCACCCCCAGAATCAAACCGATGATGATGCCGACAAAAGTGCCACCCCACTGCCGCTGCCAACGCCGGGCAGCGACTGGGCTTGAGTTGAATGCTTGAATCAATGGCTTGCTAAAGAATGGTTTGGTCATCATCACATTTTTTGGGGTGCCGAAACACCGAGTAGTGTAAGCCCATTTGCAATCACCTGACGGGTTGCGGCGAGCAAGGCCAATCGAGCGGTACGCAAGGCAGCATCATCCACCAGTACCCGATCGGTGTTGTAAAAGGAATGGAAATCGCCAGCCAGATCTTTTAAATAAAACGCGACGCTATGTGGTGCCAAGTCCTGGCAGGCACTCACCAATAATTCCGGGAAGGCAGCCAGTCTCTGCATCAAGGCCACGGCACGCTCACTATCGAGCAGGTTTAAATCGGCATTCAGCAAACTCTGTTGCAGTGCGGCTTCATCCAACCCCAACTGCTCCTGAGCATTGCGCAACACTGAGCAAATCCGCGCATGCGCGTACTGCACGTAGTACACCGGATTGTCTTCGGACTGTGACAGCGCCAGGTCCACATCAAACACAAACTCCGTATCGGCCTTGCGGGAAATCAGAAAGAAGCGCACGGCATCGCGGCCTTTGACCTCATCACCACCGCCCGACCATTCAATCAGATCGCGCAACGTCACGTAAGAACCGGCGCGCTTGGAGATTTTCACCTCTTCGCCACCTTTCATCACCGTGACCATCTTGTGCAAGACGTAACTGGGGTAATCCTTGGGAATCGGCCAGCTATTGGCGTGTGCCACACCTTGCAAGCCGGAACGCACCCGCGCAATCGTGCCATGATGATCCGAGCCCTGCACATTGATCACCTTGTTAAAACCACGCTGCCATTTGGTGGTGTGATAGGCCACATCGGGCACAAAATAGGTATAGCTGCCATCCGACTTTTTCATCACACGATCTTTATCATCGCCATCCTCGGTGGTGCGCAACCACAGAGCGCCGCCCTCTTCAAAGGTCTTGCCCGCCTTCACCAAAGTTTGCACCGCAGATTCCACCTTGCCATCGGTATAGAGGCTGGACTCGAGATAGTAGTTATCAAAGGCCACCCCAAAGGCCTTCAGATCCTTGTCCTGTTCGCGACGCAAATACGCCACCGCAAAAGTACGCACCGCCTCCATGTCTTCAATTGCCGCAGCACCCTGCTGGGCAATCAGGTCACGGGCAATATCGCGGATATATTCGCCCTGATAACCGTTTTCCGGAAACTCAATGCCTTGCCCCAATTGCTCGCGACCACGGGCCTGCACCGAGATCGCCAGATTGTGAATCTGCACACCCGCGTCGTTGTAATAAAACTCGCGCACCACTTTCCAGCCCTGGGATTCAAACAGCGCCGATAAAGCATCACCCAACGCACCCTGCCGGCCATGCCCCACATGCAAAGGGCCGGTGGGGTTGGCGGAAACAAATTCCACCATTAACTGATGACCCACGCCCGACTGGCCGTGACCAAAGTTTTGGCCTTGCTGCAAAACTGTGGCGACCACCGCAGCCCGTGCCGCCGCCGTCAACGTCAGGTTGATAAAGCCCGGGCCCGCCACTTCGGCCTTGGCCAGCAAACCTTGCGCGGCAGGTACGGCGAGCACGGTATCAACAATCTGTTGGGCCAGCTCGCGCGGGATTTTTTTGAGTGGTTTGGCCAGTTGCATGGCGACATTACAGGCAACATCACCATGCGCGGCGACTTTGGGACGCTCCAGCGCAATGGTAGGGGTCAGTTGTGGCGCAGCGGCGGCTTGGCAGATGGATTGCACGGTTTGAGCCAGCAGCTCAATCAATTGTTGTTTTTGGCTAGGCAGCATGTAAGACCGGATGACGCCTGCGCGTCATGATAAAGCGTGAATAATCCGCCATTTTACCGGCAGGCCAGCGATTTCGGCGCAATCTGGTCACAATCTTGAAAATGACGGGCTTGGTGCCGACTTCGTTGAGTCATAAGTTCGCCATGAGTACCGTCGTAGCTCCACCATGAATCCGGCTGCCAACCAGGCAGTAAGGTAACTAAGGCAGCAAATTGCAATCGTAATCAATCGTCAGCGGCGCATGATCACTAAACTTTTCGGTTTTGTAGACGCTGGATTGACGGGCCAGCGCCGCAATTTTTGGCGTGGCAATCTGGTAATCAATCCGCCAACCCACGTTTTTTTCATACGCCGCACCACGATTGCTCCACCAGGTATATAAATCGGGGCTGGGGTCGATTGAGCGATGCACATCCACATAACCCAGCTCATCAAACACCTGCGTCAGCCAGGCGCGCTCCTCGGGCAGAAAACCGGAATTCTTCAGATTGCCTTTCCAGTTTTTCAGATCAACTTCCTTATGCGCAATATTCCAGTCGCCACAGACGATAATTTCACTGCCAGTATCGCGGAGTTGCTGCAAATAGGGATAAAACTGCACCATGAAACGAAATTTGGCTGCCTGCCGCTCTTCCGAGCTGGAGCCCGATGGTACATAAACCGAAATCACCGACAATGGGCCTATACTGGTGTGCAGATTGGCCTGCACAATACGGCCTTCAGCATCAAACTCGGGGCTGCCAAAACCAGCCGTTCGATCAATGGCTTTCTTACAATAGAGGCCCGCGCCGCTATAGCCCTTTTTTTCGGCATGATGAAAATGGCCGATCAAGGCCGACTCACCGTTGCCAATCGTTTGAAACTGGGGCGTCATATCGGGTGCCTGCGCCTTGAGTTCCTGTACACACAAGACATCCGCCTGTTGCGCGGAAGCCCACTCAAGAAAGCCTTTTTTAGCGGCAGAACGGATGCCGTTGAGGTTTGCGGTAATAATTCGCAGCATTGTTTGACGTTTTTATGAAAAATTGCAAATTGGGAAAAATGTAACCATGACTCATTCTATTGTGCCTGCCACCGATACCAGCCAAATGAATTCCGACAACCTGCTTTCGCAACAATTCATTGAGTTTGCGCTCAAGGAAGGGGTTTTGTCGTTTGGCGAGTTCATCACCAAGGCTGGCCGCAAATCCCCTTACTTTTTTAACGCTGGCCTGTTTTTCCGTGGCGCCAGCCTGGGGCAACTGGCGCGTTTTTATGCACGCACCCTGCTACAGTCCGGCGTTGATTTTGACATGCTATTTGGTCCAGCGTACAAGGGAATTACCTTGGCCAGTGCTACCGCCGTTGCGCTGGCTGCTGAAGGTCGTGACGTGCCCTACGCCTACAACCGCAAAGAAGCCAAGGACCATGGCGAAGGCGGCACCACGGTAGGTGCCAAACTGCAAGGCCGGGTCGTCATCATTGACGACGTGATTTCTGCGGGTACATCGGTGCGCGAATCCGTCAACCTGATCCGTGCTGCCGGTGCCACACCCTGCGCCGTGTTGATTGCACTGGACCGCATGGAACGCGGCGCCAAGGAAGGCGTCTTGTCCGCCACCTCAGCCGTGCAGGATGTTCAAAATGAATTCGGCCTGCCAGTCATTGCGATTGCCAATCTGGCTGACTTGCTGGCCTACCTGGATGGTCATGCCGCGCCCGAGCTGACACAGCATCGGGCTGCCGTTACCGCATATCGTCAGCAATACGGAATCTGAACCCGATGCGTCGCTCAGTCCCTGCCCCATTCCTGCTCAGCGCACTGCTATGCGCGTGGCTGATGGGACTGGCTGAGCTGGCGTGGGCACAAGCTGAACCTGTTTCCAAAATTTATGCCTGTCGGGATGCCAGTGGCCGTATGATTACCTCGGATCGCCCCATTCCTGAATGCGCAGATCGCACGCAAAAAGAGTTGGGCAAAACTGGCCAGGTAATCAAGGAAGTTCTGCCGCCGATGTCGATCAAGGAAGAATTGCGCTACGAAGAAGAGCAGGAAGCCAAGCGCCGTGAAGTCCGCCGTCTGCAGGACATTGCCCGCCGTGACCGCGCCTTGCAGGTTTACAAGAGCGAAACCGATCTGCAGGAAACCCGTCAACGTGCCCTGGCTTTTCCGGAGGAACAGATCAAGGGTTCAGAAAAACGCATTTTGCTGGCGGAAAAGGAAATCAAGGAAATTGATGACATTGTTGCCAGCAAAGGCCCAGCGGGTGCGTCTCCCACTTTGCGGCGGCGCCACTACGAACTGGATGCCGTTTTGGAAACCGAAAAAATCTATATTGCCGATCGCCACGATGAAATCAAACGCATCAACGCGCGTTTTGATGACGAATTAATCCGTTATCGCAAACTAATGGCGCAAAGCAAATGAGTGTTACATCCAAGATCATCATTGTGTCGCAGTGCCGTGATACATTGCGACCCAATCGAAACTTTCACTACCGAATTTTTAACTTCCTCTCTTTAACTCTATGAATATCGTCGTTGTAGGTACCGGATATGTTGGCCTGGTGACAGGCACCTGTTTTGCCGAAGTGGGCAACCATGTGATCTGCGTGGATACCAATCCACACAAAATCGAGGCATTGAAACAAGGTCGTATTCCGATTTACGAACCTGGCCTGGAGCCGATGGTGCTGCAAAACTATGCACAAAAGCGCCTGGCGTTTTCGACCAGCCTGCCCGAAGTGCTGAATCGTGCTGAAATCTGCTTCATTGCGGTGGGTACGCCACCGGAAGAAGACGGCTCAGCCGATTTGTCGCATGTGGTGGCGGTGGCACGCCAGATTGGCCAGCATCTAAGCCGGCCGATGATCGTGATCGACAAATCCACGGTGCCGGTGGGTACTGGCGAGATGGTACGTGACACGATTCAGCAAGAGCTCGACAAGCGCGGCGAAAAGATTGCCTTTCAGGTGATTTCCAACCCCGAGTTTTTGAAGGAAGGCGCCGCCATTTCCGATTTCATGCGGCCTGACCGCGTGGTGATTGGCTGCGACCGCACGCCCGAAGGCAAAGCCGCCGGTGAACGCGTGGCCGAGCTGTATCAACCGATTACCCGCAATCACGAACGCACCTTGATCATGGGCATTCGTGAAGCCGAAATGACCAAGTACGTGGCCAACTGTATGCTGGCCACCAAGATTTCCTTCATCAATGAAATGGCCGCCTTGTGTGATTCCATGAAAGTGGATGTGGAAGACGTGCGCAAAGGGATTGGTTCGGACTCACGGATTGGCTTCTCGTTCATTTATCCTGGCTGCGGCTACGGTGGCTCCTGCTTCCCGAAAGACGTCAAAGCGCTGATCAATATGGCTGAAAAAGCCGGGGTTGAGCCAATCATGCTCAATGCAGTGGAAGAACGCAACGCGTATCAAAAAGAAGTACTGTTTGAAAAAATTGCCGCCTACTTTGCGGCAACCGGTCTGGCTGGCAAAACCTTTGCTATTTGGGGTTTGGCATTTAAACCGGGCACGGACGATGTGCGCGAAGCATCATCATTGGTCTTGATTGAAAAATTGATTAAGGCCGGTGCGTCCATTGTGGCCTATGATCCGGTTGCACTGGAAACCGCACAAGAAGCCTTGTCGGCTGAAGTTAAAGCCAGTGGCCGGATTCGATTTGTGAATGACCAGGATGAAGCACTCAAGGGGGCCGATGCGCTGGCGATTGTGACGGAATGGAAGAGCTTCCGCTCACCTGACTTTGATCTGATCAAACAGTCGCTCAAAAGCCCAGTGATTTTTGATGGCCGCAATCTCTACTCACCCGAACGCGTGCGTTTGTATGAGCTGGATTACATTGGAATTGGTCGCCGCAACGTGTAAACGCATGGGCAAACGAGTTTGCCAACGCCAAAACATGTTCAGCATCAGCGATGTAGTACCTCAAAGGGCGGTTATGACCGCCCTTTTTTACGCCTGCCATTGTTTAACCAGATGCCTGACTTAGACATATTTAAAGGAGTATATCCAATAATAAGCCCCTTAAGTGCTTATTAATTAGCCTGTTTTAAATACAGATTGGGAGTATATATTTACACCAAATCGTTACGCCAAACCGCTCACTGCCGCCCGAGTACAGCAGAATTTATTCTGCTGGTCAGCCATCAAAACCGCAAACCCAGAGACACCCGCGTTTGCGTATCGTCTGAAAAATTGACCTTCCAGTCACGCGCCAGCCGCACAAAGATATCCCGATCGTCATAAGTCAGCGACAGCGCCTTGCCCGATACCGAGGTCTCGTCTTCGGCAGGTCGCCCATGTTTGGTTGACGCATCCAGCGTCCAGCGTTGATCATCGGCGGCATTAAAGCGCCAGACCAGGTGGTTGACCACCTGATCAGTATGCAGGCGATTATCCTTCACGGTAAACAGCATCAAGTTGGAGTGTGGCAATAAATGCGTGCCCAGACCATAAACCACGGAGTCATTGGGATCAAAGTTAAGGTTGTAGTAGTCGTGCGCATTGGTGCGGCCATAACCCAGCAAGGCATACACCTCGTCACCTGCCTGCGCATTGAGGCTGCCACCCACAAAGCCCCGTGTGGCCAATTGCAGTGACGGCACAATCTGCACATGCGGTAGTTGCAGCGTGTATTCATAACCGGTACGGGCTTGCTGAAACTCACTGCCACGCCGGTAATAACCCAGCCAAAGGGCGTGCTCGCCCAGATTGGCACGCAGATTCAAATCACTCGCCGTGGTTTCATGTGTGGTGCGATAGAGTGAAGGCGTAAACTTGAAGGCCCAGGCTTCTGCCGACATCACCTCGCCACCACCCGGACGGCTCGGATCGGCAGCGACAATTGAGCACGTCATCATCAGTCCGGCACCGAGCCAGTTAATCCAATTATTCATCTTCCATCCATTCAAACAGCCACAACGCTAATATCCCCATTATCTTTCAACCGGACGACACCAGCTCAAAGTACGTCAGATGGCAGCATCGCAAAGAGCCGTCATCATGATAGTTCGACCGAATCAGCCTGATCAGCATTTACTTGATCTACATCAGAGATTGAAACAACGCAGCTTTTGCCAGTGCCACATTTTGTGTTGCATCAAATGGCCTGCAGCCACAAAAAGCTATTGTGAAGTTGGCGTTTTATCGCTTGCTCCAATGAAGGCAGCGCCATTGCCCAATACCGAGCAAGATTGATCCTCGCCTTGCACAACTCTTTGGAGAGCCGCATGTATCGCCACCTTCTCGTTCCCGTTAATGGTACCGACTTATCGACTCACAACGCCAGTCGCGCCATCACCTTGGCCAAACAACTCGGTGCCAGGATCACGTTTTTTCATGCGCGCCCCGATGCTGCTACCGGCATGAGCATGTTGCCATTTGGTTTGTCACCCGCGAGCATGCTGCGTGACATCACCGCCGACAGCAACGCCATTCTGTCCAAGGCGCTGACTGCCGCACGGCATGCAGGCCTGGCGTGCGAACCACTCTCCAAACCCAGCGAACATCCCGCCCAGGCGATTGTGGATGCGGCCAAAGAATGCGGTTGTGATCTGATCTTCATGTCGACGCGTGGTCAGCATGGCCTGCGTGGCTTGCTGGAAAGCTCACAGACCGAAAAGGTCTTGCGTCGCAGTGGCATTTCGGTGCTGGTGTCATCGGTAGAATCACAAGACCCTGCGGCAGCGGCCAACAAGGCGATTGCCATTATTCAGGATGAACATCGCTCTTATGCGGTGGTGTTGCGTGGCATGCAAAAATTGCTCGCCGAAGCAGTAGCCAACCCCGCTGCGCTGGACTTGGTGCTGCTGCGGGGCATGTTGAATTACATTGAAGAATTTCCGGAAAAGCTGCATCACCCCAAAGAAGAACTCCATCTATTCTGGACGCTCTGCGAGCGCACCATGAACTACGATGGCGTGATTACCGAACTCAAACGTCAGCACGCGCAAGAGCATCATCATGTCGAACAGTTGCGTAATCTGTTGATACGCCTTGAGCAAAACGAGCCGAATGCACTGGCGGAACTCGCCGCATCGTTTGACACCTTGGTGAAAAATGTCTGGACGCATATGAATCTGGAAGAGTCCACCCTCTTACCCGCAGCACGTCAGTATCTGGCCGCCGACGATTGGCAGGAAATTGCCACCGCCTTTGAAAACCACCGTGATCCGTTACGTGGTCGCGAGGCTGAAACCGACATGCGCAAACTCTTTTCACGGATTGCCGAAGCGCTTGATCCACAACAGCTAGCGTCTGCCTCCACGCCTTTGAGCGACCTACCTGCCTGACGGCAGCATCTGTCGTAGCTTGACGTGCCAACCTGGCTGCCCTTGCGAAACAAGCGGTGTGACCCAGCAGGTTGGTTAGCCGGTCGCCATGCCGGCTTTTTTATGGCCAATAAAATTGAATCATTCAATATTCAATCACGACGACAAAAATTTTTATTAAATTTAAGTTATTTAATTTTCAAAAATGACGCATGCAACCAGAAAATTATCCAGAAAAACCAAATCCCAGCAACGACCATCTAGCTTTCAACCAGCCGTGCTGGCTCGGCCACCGCATCCATCGCAATCGACTCGCTCCCACTCAGCCATTGAGTCGGTGACTTGCCAAGCCGACGCGTAAACACACGTGTCAAGGCAATCGGGCTGGAATAGCCAACCTGTGGCGCGACCATCTTCAAGGGCTTGCCGCGCTTTAACAGGGTTTGCGCCAGACTGATACGCCAGTCGGTCAGGTAATCCAGCGGCGTCATGCCCGTCACTACCTTGAAATGGGCCGCATAACTGGCACGCGACATACCTGCCAACTGCGCCAGGCTTTCCAGTGTCCAGGGTTCGTGCGCCTGTTCATGCATGGCCTGCAACGATTTGGCAATACGTGGATCAGCCAAAGCGGCCAGCACGCCGCCATTGATCAGCCGACTGTCAATCGCATACCGCAATAGCAATACCAAAAAATATTCGGCCAGACGGTTAATGGCCGCCTGCCGCCCGGCCTGCTCGTTAAAGGCTTCTTCAAACAGCATGGCGAGTGTGGTATCAATCCCCTTCATGCTCGACAGGGGCACCAGCAAAATATCGGGCAAGCCTTGCAAGAGTGGGTTACCCATACCGCCGCCAAAATCAATCAGCGCGCAAACCAGCTCGGCACCTTGCGGATCATCCACCCGAAAACCGTGAAAATAAGGGCGCGGATAAAAGAGCAGGGAAGGCTCATCAATCATCATGGTCTGCAACTCATCCGATGCACCCAATGGCAGCGTTTCGTTGAGCACGCGCAGACTGCCCTTGCGCAAGACATGCAAATAACCCAGGCCAGGCTGACGATCAAAATTGACTGAGGCACACAGCGAACCCGAATGAAAGACGCGGGCACTCAAACTGAAACGGGCAAATAAAGGGGATAACGGATCCATGATCGACGATTGGTTTGTTGATTGAGACGAATGGTGATCAATAGTATCAAGCTTTGGCGCAAAGTGAGGTCTGTGCAATCCAGCACGCTGACCACTCACTCAGGAGATCCTCATGACCCGCATTCAAGCCCTTGACCATGCCAACACCCCTGCTGCCGCCCAACCTACTCTGGACGCTGTGCAAAAGAAACTCGGCATCGTGCCAAATCTGTTTAAGACCTTTGCGCATTCACCAGCCGTACTCAATTTTTATCTGGCCCAAACCGAAACTCTGGCCGGTGGCGTATTGTCTGCCAGTCTGCGCGAGCAATTGGCGGTTGCCATTGCCGCCGCCAATACGTGCGACTACTGCGCCTCTGCCCACACCCTGCTGGGCCAGGGCGCTGGCGTCAGTGTGGCCGAATTGACCAACAACTTGCATGGCCGCTCCGACAACAGCAAAACCCAGGCTGCCATCACTTTTGCCCAAGCCATCGTTCAAAATCGTGGTCGTGTCAGCGATGAACAACTGCAGGCTGTACGCAGTGCCGGTTACAGCGAAGCCGAAATTGTAGAGATCATCGCCCATGTTGGCGTTAATACCTTCACCAATTACTTCAACCATATTGCTGCAACCGTGGTCGACTTCCCACTGGTGAGTACCAATCTGGCATAACCCCACCGTTCTCCTCCTCAAGGTCCGATCACGCTTTCCCGCCTGATCGATTCACCGAACCAGCTAGCTGCGGTTCGGTGTTTTTTTATTCGCGCTTTCCAAGCCAAGCTAATCTTTCCAACTGATTAGTTGATAAAAAATCATATAAGGTAAAAGAATTAAACTCATTAATCGACCCGAAAATTATTGAAGAACAGCGATTTTCAATCATGATAGATCGGAAATAATTTCTAAAACTTTCTAATTTACGAATCGCAACTGGCTCAGCTTGACTAGTAATTGCAACAATCAAAGAAAAGCTTTTAATAGACCCATTCATCAACTCTTGAAAAGCTTTACTTAAAGTAAATTCTATATGTGAATCATGTTCAATAGCTTCGAAAATATCCGAAACAAATATCACATGGTATCCCGCAGATACTTGTTCATCCACACTTATAAAATGAGGAAATCCGATTTCATTTAGTTTTACTGGACAAATGTTTTCTTGAATCCACCTCATCACCCTAAGTTCAAGATGATTACCTATATTTGAGATGGAATCAGTTTTTATAGTTAACATTCTTTCCAAATTAGATTTATGAACGAAATCAATATAGTCACCTATCAAATCACGCTCATAATCAATAGATTTGGATAGCTGTTGAATATCCTCAACAGATTCCGTTGAGACTGTATTTTCAAAATTTTTATTTGCATGTTCAATAAAGTTCGGCCATGAGTACATCCAGAATAATTCCACTCCCGATTCTCGCTTTATTTCACTCATTAGCTCTGAATGTGGTCCAATTGTCTTACCCTTTTCTCTCCACCACCAATCCTCCTTAACATCTTGAGTAACTAGTATTACAGCTTTAATTTTTTGTTTCCGAGCATGCTCAATCAGTTGATTCCATAGTATTAAATCTCCAAATTTTTTTTGATAAACAATATGATCAAAAACAAAGGTTGCATCATTTAAATTTTTCTCTTTAGAAGCATCCTCATAACCTGGAGGTATTCTCTGCTTGTACCTTTCTTCGCCCCTTTTAAAAAGTTCATCTAGTTCCGATTGATCTTTCGGCGCCCCCCCAACTCTTCCATCAAATAAATTATCAATCTCGTTCCTAATTGGATCTACAGATGAGATATCAAGTAACGACTCATGTATTTTCTCAATTGCATTAACTAAAGCTTGATTGACTTTTTCATAATCATCTAATAAGGGTTGGGTCAATAAATCAAGCCCCCTCTTATCCATCTCAAGGTCTTCAATTCTTTTTTTAATACTATTTACTGATTGTTTTGTGTCATTTAAAACCTTCTCTGTAGATAACCGCTCACCCTCAATTACCGTCAATCTATTGCGCTGAAACTCTAGCGCTACCTGGTGTGGAATCCAAAGCTTTTCTTTCATTTTGTTCAGAAGACTCAGGGACTCTTCACGGGCTTTTTTTGGTAATCGGTACAAACTGAGCAAGATATTTGTATCAATAACAATAAGCCCATCTTTCCACAATCGGGCGAATTCATCTTCATTCGGTGAGTAATAACCAGTAAATGATTTCTTCATAATTGAAGTTCTTAAATCTTTTAATTAAAAAATTGCACCAAGAAACAATATCTTTACTAACATTTCAAATGTTACGTGAATGTTTATAGTTAGGAGCACTTATTAAAATTTTTTTTAACACTAAGAAAATTTGCTTACTATATCAATTCAAAATCGCGCCTCACATCAGAATCCAGCATAATCACAGCTAACGATGAAACGAGACAGGGAGCAAATGATGGCCTACGACAACAACAATGTGTTTGCAAAAATTCTGCGCGGGGAGATTCCCTGCACCAAGGTATATGAGGATGAGCTGACGCTGGCTTTTATGGATATCATGCCGCAAGCCGAGGGGCATACACTGGTGGTGCCCAAGGAGCCCGCCGTGACTTTGCTGGATTTGTCGCCCGCTGGCGCGGCCAACGCCATTCAGATTGTGCAAAAGATGGCCACCGCCGTAAAAAAGGCGCTGGATGTACCAGGCTTTACGCTGATGCAATTGAATGGCCCGGAAGCTGGCCAGACTGTGCCACATATTCACTTTCATATTATCCCGCGGCAAGAAGGTGTGGCCTTGCGACGCCATGCCGATTCGATGGAAAGTCCGGACAAGCTCAAGGTGATTGCCGACAAGATCAGGGCGCATCTGTAGTCATCGCAGCAAGGCGCGGTGCCATGCCGCGCTGGCAGGTTTGGTAAAAGAATTCATCATCACCAAGACGCCAAGTGCGCCAAGAGAATCTAAAATTTAATTACGACAAAGTCCTTAACTGGCACAAAGAAGCGCTTTGCTGCTTGCAACTTCCTCTCATACGTCTTACCTCTATTTACAGTCAGCTCTTTACAAACTGCCGTTTTCATCAACCATCCATGCTTTAGTTGTTCAACATCGCCATACCTGCATCGCTCAAATCACATTCGTTTTGGCTTTTCCCTTCGTGTCTTTGTAGTGAAGCGCTCGTCCCAACCCTGCTTGGCAATTCCAATTTTTTCAGCATTGCTTCACGAGTTGCCGATTGCTGCGTCCGAAGTGATGTCAAAGCATGTCAAAACCGCATTCTGCTCACATCCTGTCACAAACCCGGCGCAGTTGTCATGAAGCACACATGGCTTATTTCTACCATTAACTCATGGGTTGCCAAAGATTGCAGTCATTGATGGCGTGACGATATCACTCACCGCATCGCATGATCTTCAGCGCGTTTTGCCTGGCACTTTGATCGCACCAGCATTAAGCACTTTGACAGATTTTGAACCGTTTTAATTTGATTGATAAGGGAGTTGCCATGAAGTCTTTAATTCAACCGTGGCTGGTGTTGAGTCTGGCCGGATCGATAGCCTTTACAGGTTGTGGCGGCGGTAGTGGCAGTACCACAAGTACATCCACAACCAGCGCCAGCAGCACCGAAACCACCGCTACCGGCACCGTCACCGGCTTTGGCAGTGTGATCATTGATGGTGAAGAATACGATACCAGCGCAGCCGTGGTGAGCACCAGTACTGATCCATCCACCAGTACCGAAGTACCGGCATCGGATGTTGCGCTGGGCATGCAGGTCACTGCACAAATCAGTGCCAGTGGCAAAGTCACTACGATGGTATATGCAGCCGCCACCATTGGCCGGGTTACTGCCGGCAGCGCAACCAGCATGACGGTATCTGGCCAGACGGTGGTGCCGTCGAGCAACCCGGCTTTACCTACCATCTACTCCGGTGTCGGCAGCATGGCCGATATTGCAGTGGGCGATTTGGTGATTGTATATGGCATCACCACTGGCAATGGCACGATTACCGCCACGCGGATTGAAGTGAAAGATCCATCTACTGCCACCAAGACGCGCGTCGTGGGCAACATCAGCAATCTGGACACAGCAGCAAAAACCTTTACGATTGGTGGCCTGACTGTCAACTACTCGGCCACGACTCTGATACCCAGTACCCTGTCGCTGACCAATGATCTGACCGTCACCGTTTGGAGTGATAGCGCCCCGACCAACGCCGGTGTGTTGACGGCCAAGGTAATCGCGGTTTCCAACGCCAATATGACCGATGGCAACAGCGCCCGCGTGGGTGGCTGGGTACGCAACTACAGCGCCAGCAACAAAACCTTTGCGCTGGGCAATGTGACCGTGGATGCCAGCACCGCCAACTATACCAATGGCGTTGCCGCAGACCTGGCCAATGGCCGCGCCTTGCGCGTATCGGGCAGCTTTAGCAATAATCTGCTCAAAGCCAGCACGATCCAGTACATCCGCAATCTGGGTGATAGCCAGGTGGTGCTGACGGGTGCCATTACCGATTTTGTTTCTGCCAACAACTTTGTGGTGCGTGGCGTGCCAGTCTCAACCAGTGGCGCCACCTTTGTGAATGGCACGGCTGAGAATCTGGCCGATGGCGTGCTGGTGCGCATCACTGCACCAAGTACCAGCAGCGATGGCAGCACGCTCTCAGCCAGCAAGATAGAGTTGATCACCACGGCCAGCGGCAAGATTCGCACACTGGCTGGCAAGGTGGAAAACTATGATGCATCATTGGGCACCTTCAATCTCAACAAGGTGTCCATGAAGCTCGCCAGCAATGCCACTTTTAAAAACAGCAATGGCACTGCCGCTACCGTGACCGACTTTAACAATGATGATATTGCCGTGGTTCGTGGTGCCTTTGTGAGTGGTGTGTTTACGGTCAATGCTGTGCAATTCGGAGGTGGCGCAAGCTACACCGTCACCGGCATTCCCGGCGTGGCCTACAACGTCAATGCCACAGCCGGCACCTTTACGCTGAATGGCTCGCTGGTCGTGACCAATAGCAACACGGTGATATACGGCGGCACTTTATCCAGCCTGCGCAGTGGCGCCACCATCACCGTGGACGGTACCGTATCGGGTGATCAGGTAACAGCATCGCAAATCACTATCACCACGCCCAACAACGGCACCTACGCCAATGTGCAAGGTTATGTGAGCGACTTCGTTTCCACTGCCAACCTGCGCATCAACGAGCAACTGGTCGATGCCAGCAACGCCAGCTACATCAACGGCAGCGCTGCCAACCTCGCTGATGGTATCCGTGCCATTGCCACCGGCAGCATGAAAAACGGCACCCTGGTTGCCACCACGATCACTTTCCCATGATGGTTAGCTAGCACCCACCATGTCCGTTTGACGGTGCGGCGTTGGCGGGAAGCTTCCCAGGCTCACCAACCCAGCCCACACCGTCTTTAGTGCCGGAACAGATCAAACCTGTTCCGGCACTTTTTTACCAAAACCACTAAATTGAAGGAGTATCAGTCAAAATAATAGCCTTAAGTGCGTAAATAAATAGGGTTAAAATATACCCCTATTAAGTATATTGATTGAGCGAACACCATGGCACTCAAAGCCACCATCTTCAAAGCCAACCTGCAAATCGCCGACATGGACCGTCACTACTACGCCGACCATGCCCTCACCATCGCCCGCCACCCATCCGAAACCGATGAGCGCATGATGGTGCGCATTCTGGCCTTTGCCATCAACGCCCACGAACATCTCGAATTCACCAAAGGCCTGAGCGAAGCCGACGAGCCCGACCTCTGGCAAAAAGACCTCACCGGCCAGATTGAACACTGGATCGAAGTCGGTCAACCCGACGACCGCCGCCTCATCAAAGCCAGCAACCGCGCCGACAAAGCGACGCTCTACTGCTACGGCGGCCAGGGTGCACAACAATGGTGGAAAGCCATCGAAAACAAACTCACCCGACTGAATAACCTCACCGTCATCGACCTCCCTCAAGACGCCACTCAGGCTCTCGCCAAACTGGCCGAGCGCAGCATGAACCTGTCCGTTACCATTCAGGAAGGCCAGATCATGGTGGGGAGTGACAAAGGTGTGGTGGAAGTCGTGCCGGTGGTGTTGAAGGCGGGGAAGTAAACCAGGCGATATTTATAATTTAGCCAATTCGCCAATCATAGTGCAATTACCGGCCAGACCCGCCTTTATTATATTATTAAAAATTTAATTATTTATCAACTGCCCTGCCACATTCAACATCGCTCAGGATATTTTCTGACATCACACCGCACGCCGCTGCTCTGCCAACAAGCGCAACGCCAGCCCACCAAGCACGGCCCCCATCACATAACGTTGTACGGCAAGCCAATGACGGTTTCGCGCAAACCATCTGGCAATATTGGCAGCACATAGCGTAACTAGCAGATTGATCGTCGCACCAATCAACACCTGCGTAAAACCCAATGTCAGACTTTGGCTCAACACCGAACCATGAGCGGGCACGATAAACTGCGGCAAGACTGAAAGATAAAAAATAGCGACCTTGGGATTCAGAATGCTGGTCAGCAAACCCATCGTAAACAGACGATGCGTCGATTCATCTGGCAAAGCTTTGGGCTCAAACGGGGAACGCGCACCCGGACGAACCGACTGCCAGGCCAACCAGACAAGGTATAAGGCACCCGCCATCTTTAAAATTTCATAACCTAATGGTACTGCCATGAACAAGGCTGTCAGGCCCAATGCTGCAGAACACATATGTACCGTAAAACCAACCACCACGCCCGTCCACGAAATCACACCAGCGCGCTTGCCCTGGCACAAAGAACGCGATATCAGATAAATCATATTGGGTCCGGGCGTTAAAGCCATCAGCAAAGCGGCGGCGGCAAAAACCAATAAACCTGAAGTGAGTATCATGATGAACCTTAACAAGGAAAACGAATATGCAAGTGTAATGATTTACACAAGCTCATGTAGAGCACAGATCTATCAAATTAACTGTACTGCTTATATACAACCAGGCAAATAGGGGCCGACTTTTTTCTTGAGCAGTCGGATCAATTCGGCATCCATAAATAGATAACGATCCGGAATGTCCAGACTGATCACGCGTTTATCTCGTAAGTATGGTTTGAAATTAGCAGACAACTTGCTTTTGTGACTGCGCTCCATCACAAAAATCAAATCAGCCCATTCCAGCAACTCAGGCGTTAGCGGGTTATCAGCACCATAATTCGACCCTGCTGAGGCGCACTCCCATTCGGGCGTTTCAGAAAACAGCTGTTCAGCGGTTGGGCTACGCCATCGATTCAGGCTGCAAATAAAGAGAACGTGGGTGGGTGACATACCACTTAAGAATATTTAATGACCAAATATAAAGCGCACCACGGCCATGCCCAAGGCAAACAGATAACCATAGGCAAATCGGTCAATACGGATCAGAGGTTGATCGAGCTTGCGCCGCCACGCACCGATTGTCATCATGGATAATCCTGCGATGACAGGCGTAATCCCCACCCCCACCAGCCTGCCCACATACGAGGTAACAAACTGATTAGGAAATGGCCATAGGCTGATTGCTCCAATCAGCGCACCGAACAGGGCATAACCGACACCCGCCAACCAGGGTTTGGATTGCCGTTGAAATGGCGCAACCACGGCATGCCAGCCAAACTCAATCAAAGTTTCGGCAAACACTTGCAGAATTATTTCGGCGAGCAGTTCAATCAGGAATTCGATGATCGTGGCCCATTCATATCGCTAATGTGGCATTAAAGTAAACATTCAGTTATTAATTTCATTTTGGCTAGAGTTTGTTTGGGTTAAGCAAGCGATATTCATGATTTGGCCGGTCTGCCAATTGCGAAGCACTGATTACCCTTCGCATCAATAAGGCAAACACAACAAACACTGTCACGACAATGCCTATTACTGCACTCAAATTGTTATGCGTGCTCACACCATAGATCACTGCAATCAAACAACCGACAACTGCACGCAACAACACCAATGAATGTGACATACCAGATACTGATATCGTAGATTGTGTGGTTGGATCAAACCAGGCTTTTATAGAAGTCGTGGAATCATTGGCAAAAGCACCGACTGTGCTTTGAGCCGAAAGCAATTTATTCGCACCATTTACACGCAAGCCATAAACTTTGACACCATCAACCTGAATATTAAAGTCGGTGATGACATACCCTTACCAACAACGATGGACTGGCCAGAAACCATAAGTGATTGAATGGGGCTGATATGCATATCAAAGTGTGCAAATCAAATCTTTTTACCCAAAGCCTGTTCTATTTTTTTGTCAGTTTTGTATTGACCCAGTGCATAGGTAGCCCATATTGCCGCAGGTATCCAGCCAATAACGGTGACTTGCAAAATGAAACAGAAGATACCCGCAAATGGCCGCCCTATAGTAAAAAAAGAGACGAAAGGCAAAAATATAGCTAATAAAAGACGCACGGATTTCCTCACTTCCAGGATGAATTAAATTGGTTCAAAGTCCGATCAACTTTCAAACAAACCAACGTCTATACATGACAGCACTAATATTATCAAAACAAATATATCGATAGTAAACATTGCAATATTAATAGACCCGACTTTACATTCACCTTGTAAGTTTCCTCGTCTTTCCCCGACCAAGTCACACAGTAAGCGCATACTGATGATGCCTTGATTGCAGCTTGCTGTGGTTTCTCACAACTCATACAACGAAAGGTTTTGCGATGACTGCCTCCAACTCATTTCCCATCATGCTGTTTACTTCATTCTTGCGCCGCTTGGTACCATTGGCTGGTGCTGCTGCCTTGATGGTGGCGCTACCGGCGCAGGCTTTGCAGATCATGCCTTATAGCGCTGCGGCACTAGCAAGTGCCGAGAAGACCGGCCAGTCTTATGCCTTGCACTTTCACGCCAGTTGGTGCCCGACTTGTCGAGCACAAGAAAAGGTGTTGCAAAACCTGCAGTCTGATGCCGAGCTGGACAAGGTGTCAGTACTGGTGGTGGATTACGACAAGGAGCATGATTTAAAGCTGGCACGTAAAGTACGCGCGCAATCGACGCTGATTGTTTATCACGGCACGGCTGAAAAGGCGCGTCTGGCAGGTGATACCGACCCAGCCAATATCAAGACGGCACTTAAAGCTGGCTTGCAATAAGGTTGATGATGAGCCTTCCTTCACTGAGCCATTTAGGTTTAAGCCTGATTGCTGGCAGCCTGACGACGCTGTCACCCTGTGTGTTTCCACTGCTGCCCCTGGTAGTGGGCGGGGCGGTGCAAGCCAACCGGCTGGCACCTTTGGCGATGGGTGCAGGGATGGCGATTTCTTTTGCGCTGATTGGTCTGGTGTTGGGCGCGCTCGGCCCCGCCTTGGGGATTGATAGCGACACAATCCGTATTGTCGGTGCCTGGCTGTTGATTGCCTTTGCGCTGACGATGTTGATACCGGCGCTGAATCAGCGCTTTACCAATCTGCTCAGCCCTTTGGCCAGTTCGGCCAATACGGCCTCGACCAAACTCGATGACGGCTCGCTGCTGGGTGCATTACTGCTCGGTGGTCTGCTGGGTTTGGTCTGGAGCCCATGTTCGGGTCCATTACTGGCTTCAGCCTTAACGCTGGTGGCCAGTGAAGGCGGTGCCTTACCCGGTGCGATTTTGCTCGGATTGTTTGGCGTGGGCGCGGCCATTCCGCTGGTACTGGTGGCTTATGCTTCGCGGCGCGCATCGGGCTTGCTGCGTGACTGGCTGATGACCCATATTGATTTCATCAAGAAAGCCTTTGGGGTGTTATTACTGCTGGTTGGCGTAGCGATATTGAGTGGTGGCGACAAACTCGTCGAAACTTTTTTTGTGCAGCACTTACCGGAAAGCTGGGTCAATCTGACGACGGGCATTTAAGGTCAGACAAGGTCGGTTTGACGGGCTATTGCGGGACAAGGGTATCTGGGCTGACAATGCGTACTACTTTTTGCTCTGCCCCTTTTGATTGCCCGTCATGAACCCTGCTGACAACCAAGCTAGTCAACCAACCGCCAAGACCAAAATCCACCCCACGGTATGGGCACTGGGCTTTGTCAGCATGCTGATGGATATTTCATCGGAAATGGTGCACGGCCTGTTACCTTTGTTTATGGTGAATGTATTGGGCACCAGTACCTTGATGGTGGGGTTGATTGAAGGTGTGGCCGAAGCGACGGCGCTGATTGTGAAAGTGTTTTCCGGCGCACTCAGCGACTACCTGGGCAAGCGCAAAGGCCTGGCCTTGTTGGGTTATGGCATGGCCGCCGTGGTCAAGCCGCTATTTGCGCTGGCTACCTCCAGCGGCATGGTATTGACGGCACGGATGGTGGACCGCGTTGGCAAAGGCATTCGCGGTGCGCCGCGCGATGCCTTGATTGCCGATGTCACCCCAGCCGAGCAACGCGGTGCGGCTTATGGTCTGCGCCAATCACTTGACACCATTGGTGCGTTTACCGGCCCATTGTTGGCAGTAGGCTTGATGCTGCTTTGGCATGATAACTATCGCGCCGTATTTTGGGTGGCAGTGATTCCCGGCATATTGTCGGCGCTGCTGTTATGGGCCTGGGTACGTGAACCCACTGACATTCAACGCAAATCACAGGGCAACCCCATCACCCGCACCAACTTGCAACGACTGGGCAAGCCCTATTGGTGGGTGGTGATCATCGGTGCCGTCTTTACGCTGGCGCGCTTTAGCGAAGCCTTTCTGGTCTTGCGTGCGCAACAAAGCGGCGTAGCCGTGGCCTTAGTGCCATTGGTGATGGTGGCGATGAATATCATCTACGCAGCCACCGCCTATCCCTTTGGCAAGCTGTCTGATCACATGAGCCACAGTACCTTGCTGATATTGGGCTTGCTGGTGTTGATTGCGGCCGATTTTGTTTTGGCCAGCAGCAACCATTGGACGGTGATCCTGGCTGGTGTGGCGCTCTGGGGTGTTCATATGGGCATGACACAAGGCTTGCTGTCTGCGATGATTGCCCACACCGCCCCGGCCGATTTACGCGGCACGGCCTTTGGCATGTTTAATCTGGTGAGCGGCATTGCCATGTTGATAGCCAGCACGCTGGCAGGCTTATTGTGGGATGTCTATGGCGCAGCCATGACGTTTTATGCGGGTGCCGCGTTTTGTGGTGTGGCGGTGCTGGCCTTGCTATTGCATCGTCAACCACGAGTTTGATGAATTGTCATTGACAATGACTTGCAAGACTAAAAAATTCAAATATTGAATATTGATAATGTTTATAACGTTGTTGGCCATTAATGCCGTTGAATTTTTTATTGGCGCAATTGATGGTGCTGCTCTGTCATCAAAGCAAACATGACCACACTTATTTTGTACATCGCCCAGCACCTATTAAACCCCCGCCAATTCAGCTTTTGCGATGAATAATCGCAAGCACTGTATAATCCGTTTTCCTGCCTATACGCATTTACTGCAGCAATCACAGCATTTGCATTCAATCAAGTTGTACCTGCCTGATGTTTGGCCTTGCGCTGTTTGGCCCTTTTTAAGTTTGCTTTCTTGCCCGCTGCAGGCAAGAATCTGGCAACAATATTTCAAGAAAAATCTATGTCATTTTCCAATCTCGGCTTAGCTGAGGAAATCGTCCGTGCTGTGACCGAACAAGGTTACGAGCAACCTACCCCAATTCAGGCGCAAGCCATTCCGGCCATTTTGAGTGGCGGTGATTTGCTGGCGGGCGCCCAAACCGGCACCGGCAAGACCGCCGGTTTTACTCTCCCCATCCTGCATCGCCTGTTTACCCACAAGGTGCCGGGCAACGCCAATGGCCGCAAACCGCTGCGCGCGCTGATCCTTACTCCAACCCGTGAACTGGCAGCGCAGGTAGAAGAAAGCGTTAAACAATACGGCAAGTACACCAATCAAAAATCGATGGTGATGTTTGGTGGTGTGGGCATCAACCCGCAAATTACCGGGCTCAAACGCGGCGTGGATATTCTGGTTGCCACGCCAGGCCGCCTGCTGGACCATCATCAGCAAGGCACGGTGGATTTATCGCGGATTGAAATTTTGGTGCTCGATGAAGCCGATCGCATGCTCGATATGGGCTTTGTGAAAGACATCCGTCGCATCCTGGCCCTACTACCTAAAAATCGTCAAAACCTGTTGTTCTCCGCAACTTTTTCCGAAGAGATCAAACTGCTGGCGGACGGGCTGCTCAACAAACCTGCGATGATTGAAGTCGCACGGCGCAACTCAACCGTGGAAGTGATTGAACAAACCGTTTATCCGGTTGATCGCAATCGCAAACAGGCATTGCTCACCCATTTGATTCGTGAGCACAACTGGTTTCAGGTGCTGGTCTTCACGCGCACCAAACATGGTGCCAACAAAGTGGCCGAGCTGCTGGAAGCCAGTGGCATCAAGGCGCTGGCGATTCATGGCAACAAGAGTCAGTCGGCGCGCACTCGGGCACTGTCCGAATTTAAAAGCAATACACTGCAAGTATTGGTGGCGACCGATATTGCCGCCCGCGGCATTGATATTGACCAACTGCCGCACGTCGTCAATTTTGACCTGCCCAATGTGCCCGAAGATTATGTGCACCGCATTGGTCGTACTGGCCGCGCTGGCGCAACGGGTGAAGCAGTTTCACTGGTTTGCGTGGATGAGCATGATCTGCTGCGCGATATTGAACGTTTAATTAAACGCAGCCTGCCCAAAAAAGTAGTGGCAGGTTTTGAGCCTGACCCCAACGCCAAACCCGAGCCGATTCAAAAACCGCGCAGTGGCGCACCCCGTCAAGGCGCTGGCCAACGTCGCGGCAGCAGCGATGGACAAGGTGGTCGTGAAGGTGCTCAAAAAAGCGGCGGCAATGGCAGCGCACCTTCGCGCAGTGGCGGCGTACAAGCCCAACGTGCCCCGGCTGCGAAAAAAAGCTACGGCCCACGCCCTGCTTCATCGCGTCCAACTGCAACTGGTAATAAACCGCCCATGCATCGCAGCGGTGGTCGTGGTCGCTAAATCAGACGTTCATCTGCAGTGGCCAAAAGCACTACATAACGACTTATTGATGGGTGTATGGCCTAAATTTAAGCCGTTAAGTCGATAAATAAAGGGGCTGTAAATATACAGATGGTTAGTATATTTACAGCCCCTGTTGTTTTGGGCCTGACCGGCCAATTAATAGCAGTCCATCTTTACATCCCACTAACCAAGTACCGCCTTGTTCTGCTGCAGCGATTAACCACCGTTGCCGACACAACTACGCTACTACCTACTCGCTTTCTTCCGGGTGTTCTTTGGCAAAGCGACGCTCAGCCGCACTCAGATGACCAATCAAAACATGTGAGATGACATTGATACCAATCCCGCCAAACATGGCCGGGACAATATACAAGGCAATGGTGAGTTCCGAAACAAACACCGAATCGTCGGCCAAGGAAACCGTGTGCTTGGCCAGATTGGCCAGACTTTGCAGCAGATAGAAATCCAAACCCGCAATCGCCACCAAGGCCAAACCAAAACAAAAAACACTACGCCGCGAAATGGCCCGCTTGAGCATCAGCACGCCATAAATACCAAATGGAATGAAGATGGAAAAGGCAATGAGCAACCAGAATTTGATTTCGGTGAAGACGGTCATGATTGAACCAATATATTCAAATTTACAACTTGGTAGAAATAGCAACCTAAGCTGCATTTCACTGCCTCACCAATCATTACTCAAGACCTTCACCTATAAAAATAACCGAACTACTTTAATTCACATCACCCTAATAAGTGAAATTTAAACACCACATCACCCCAACCTCTTCTTCAACAACTCATTGACCTGTTGCGGGTTGGCTTTGCCTTTGGTGGCTTTCATCGCCTGGCCGACCAGGGCTTGGAAGGCTTTGTCTTTGCCGGCCTTGAATTCGTCGACGGATTTTTGGTTGACGGCGAGGACTTCGTCGATGATTTTTTCGAGCGCGCCGACGTCGGAAATTTGCTTTAAGCCTTTGGCTTCGATGATGTCATCGGCGATGCCGTCTTTATCGGACCTGGCTTCCCACATGGCAGTAAAGACTTCTTTGGCGATTTTGTTGTTGATGGTGCCATCGACAATACGCTGCAGGAGCACTGCCAACTGATTGGCGTTGACGGGGCAGGCATCAATTTCGACCGCCTCACGATTGAGTTGCGAAGCGACGTCACCCATGAGCCAGTTGGCCGCAGTCTTGGCGTTGGCCTGACCCAGCTTGGCAACCACGGCTTCAAAGTAGGCCGAGAGTGCCTTGGTGGCGGTGAGGATGCTGGCATCATATTTGGACAAGCCGTATTGCGCGATGAAGCGTGCCTGCATGGCGGCGGGCAGCTCGGGCATGGTGGCTTTGACGCGCGCAATCCAGGCGGCATCAATCACCAGCGGCAAGAGGTCGGGGTCGGGGAAGTAGCGGTAATCCTGCGCGTCTTCTTTGCTGCGCATGGAGCGGGTTTCTTTTTTGTCGGGGTCATACAGGCGGGTTTCCTGGACAACTTTGCCGCCGTCTTCAATCAGCTCAATCTGGCGACGCACTTCGTAATTGATGGCTTCTTCCATGAAGCGGAAGGAGTTGAGGTTTTTGATTTCGCAACGGGTGCCAAAAGGTTCGCCCGGACGGCGTACCGATACGTTGGCATCGCAACGGAACGAGCCTTCCTGCATATTGCCATCGCAAATACCAATCCACACCACCAGGGAGTGCAAGGCTTTGGCATACGCCACTGCTTCGGCGGCGCTGCGCATATCAGGCTCGGTCACGATTTCCAGCAAGGGTGTACCGGCACGGTTAAGGTCGATGCCGGTCATGCCTTGGTAGTCTTCGTGCAGGCTTTTACCGGCGTCTTCTTCCAGATGGGCGCGCGTCAGTTGCACCGTTTTTTCTTCTTCACCGAGCATGAAGCTGAGTGTGCCACCTTGCACGACAGGGATTTCAAACTGGCTGATTTGATACGCCTTGGGCAAGTCGGGATAAAAGTAATTTTTGCGGGCAAAGATGCTGCGCGGTGCAATCGTGGCACCAATCGCCAGACCAAACTGGATGGCACGCTCGACCGCACCCTTGTTCATCACGGGCAAGGCGCCGGGCAAGGCCAGATCAATCGGCGCAGTTTGGGTATTGGGCGCAGCACCAAAGGCAATCGGCGCGCCGCTAAAAATTTTGGATTGGGTCGTGAGCTGTGTGTGTGTCTCAAGACCGATAACAACTTCCCATGCCATGCTATTTCCTTTATTCATTCAACATCAAAGGCAAAATCCAAACACCTCATCACAAAGACACCAAGAACATCCGACAAGTTCATTTGCAAAATATATACTTCCCACCGGTATTTTTATAGAGGCAATATATACGTACTATATGAACTAAAATTTACCTATACTCCTTATAAATTGTCTTTTTGGTGAGTTTTACGTTGTGATGGTCACGCTTTTATTAGGCTGATTCCGGCATCTTCGCGTGCCAGTCAGTCGCCTGCTGGAAGGCATGCGCCACTTGCAACATCCGGGCTTCATCAAAGTAGTTGCCGATGATCTGCAAACCCACCGGCCGACCTTTATCACCAAAGCCCACCGGAATGCTCATACCGGGCAAACCAGCCAGGTTGGTCGACAGGGTGTAGATATCAGCCAGGTACATTTTGAGCGGATCATTATCGAGCTTGCCGATGTCCCAGGCGACGGCCGGCGACACTGGCCCCATGATGACGTCACACTGGGTAAAGGCGTTGGCAAAATCCTGGGCGATGATGCGACGGATCCGTTGTGCCTGCAAATAGTAGGCATCGTAATAACCATGCGACAGCACATAGGCGCCCACCAGAATCCGACGTTTGACCTCCCAGCCAAAACCTTCGGCGCGGGTCTTTTTGTACATATCGTTCAAGTCTTTGTACTCTGCTGCGCGATGACCATAACGCACGCCATCAAAGCGCGACAAGTTACTGGACGCCTCGGCTGGCGCAATCACGTAATACACCGGAATTGACAGCTCGGTTTTGGGTAATGAAATTTCAACGATGGTGGCGCCCAGTGTTTGATATTGCTGAATGGCCGCATCAACGGCGGCGCGCACATCCGCTGCCAAGCCTTCACCAAAAAACTCTTTGGGCAAACCAATTCGCAAGCCTTTAAGTGGTTGAGCGGCGGGCGCATCAGCCAGCGGCTGGCCGAGCAGACACGTATAGTCTTCATTGTCTTTTTCAAGACTGGTGGAATCGTTGGCATCAAAGCCAGCCATGGCGTTGAGCAACAAGGCGCAATCTTCCGCGGTTTGCGCCATGGGGCCACCCTGATCGAGGCTGGATGCATAGGCAATCATGCCGTAGCGCGACACCTTGCCATAAGTGGGCTTGATACCTGTGATACCGCACAACGAAGACGGTTGGCGAATCGAGCCACCGGTATCCGTTCCCGTTGCAGCAGGAATCAGCCGTGCCGCCACCGCTGCCGCAGAGCCACCCGATGAGCCACCAGGCACCGCCAGTTTGTCCCACGGATTTTTGACCACGCCAAAATAGGAGTGCTCGTTGGAAGAGCCCATCGCAAATTCGTCGCAATTGAGTTTGCCAAGGGTGACCATGCCGGCATCGCCCAGCTTGCTGACAACCGCAGCATCAAACGGGCTGACGTAGTCGGCCAGCATTTTGGAGCCCGCGGTGGAGCGAAAATCCTTGGTCACAAAGATATCTTTATGCCCCAGCGGAATGCCCGTCAGTACGCCCGCCTGGCCTTGGGCAATCCGGGCATCGGCCGCCTTGGCCTGCGCCAGGGACACTTCAGGATTGGTATCAATAAATGCGTTCAAGTCGCTGGACTGAATTCGCTTTAAATACAGCTCGGCCAATTCAACTGCTGAAATTTCTTTGCTTTGCAGCGCCTGTGACAGCGCCTTGAGTGTTTTGTTGTACATGGCCGCCCTTATTCAATCACTTTGGGAACCAGGTACAAACCATCTTGCACCGCCGGTGCTGGCTGCTGAAAGGCATCGCGCATATTGGGTTGCGTCGGTACGTCTTCGCGCAGGCGCAAGGCGACGGCCTGAATTTGTTCAATCGGGTGCGCCAATGGCACGATGCCGGTGGTATCCACGGCCTGAATCGCTTCGACGATGCCAAAGAATTCATTTAAGCGGGCCAGTGTTTCAGCGGCTTCGCTGTCGGAAATATCGATACGCGCCAAATTGGCAATGCGTTTGACGTCGGTGAGTTGGAGCGACATGACAATTCTTTTTAGAAAGGGTGATCAAAATAAATGTCGGAGCAGACCAATAAGGCCAACCTGCAAGATATCAGTGTGCCAGAATAAGATGACATTGGCGTCTTGCACGCTGCTGGAGCAAATGCCCTGTCGGCAGCGCAAAACTTGGTTTATCAGCAACACTCCCGGCAACTGAGCCAGTCACTGAGCGCTTAGCCACGGCAGAAACATGTGACAGAACGCAAAACCTCATGTGATACTTTAATTATAAGGTATCATTGCAGGTTAATCGTGCAGTAAATATAGCGCTATCCGCCTCTTCAGAAGGTGAACAGCCGTTAAAGAGCACGATTGGGGTGTTATAAGCATGAGGTACGCTATGAGCCCACATCATTCCTTGTCGTACAGTTCTTCTGGCAGCCAAGTGTGCGCCGTGTGACACGAACCAAGAATCGGTGTGATCGTCAATATAGTCGGCCGGACATGATGCAGCCCATCATCGGCATTTCGGATTAACAGGACAATTATGTTTGGATTTCTTCGCAGTTATTTCTCTAATGATTTAGCCATTGACCTTGGCACCGCCAACACGCTGATTTACGTGCGTGGTAAAGGCATTGTGCTGGACGAGCCATCGGTTGTGGCAATTCGCCAAGAAGGCGGTCCCAACGGCAAAAAAACCATTCAGGCAGTTGGCAAGGAAGCCAAGCAGATGCTGGGCAAGGTGCCAGGCAATATCGAAGCAATTCGCCCCATGAAAGACGGTGTGATTGCCGACTTTACCGTCACCGAGCAGATGCTCAAGCAATTCATCAAGATGGTGCACGACACCAAGCTGCTCAAACCGAGCCCACGCATTATCATTTGCGTTCCATGCGGCTCGACCCAGGTAGAACGCCGTGCGATTCGTGAATCGGCGCTGGGCGCTGGTGCCTCCCAGGTTTATCTGATTGAAGAGCCCATGGCCGCGGCAATTGGCGCTGGCCTGCCGGTATCCGAAGCTTCTGGCTCCATGGTGGTGGATATTGGTGGCGGCACGACCGAAGTTGGGGTGATTTCGCTGGGCGGTATGGTTTACAAAGGTTCGGTACGAGTTGGTGGCGATAAGTTTGATGAAGCCATCGTCAATTACATTCGCCGCAACTATGGCATGCTGATTGGTGAGCAAACCGCTGAAACCATCAAAAAAGCTATCGGTTCGGCCTTCCCAGGTTCTGAAGTTCGCGAGCTGGAAGTCAAAGGCCGCAACCTGTCCGAAGGGATTCCACGCTCCTTCACGGTTTCGTCCAACGAAATTCTTGAGGCGCTGACTGACCCACTGAACAACATTGTGTCAGCCGTTAAAAATGCGCTGGAACAAACACCACCGGAACTGGGTGCAGACATTGCCGAACGCGGCATGATGCTGACCGGTGGTGGCGCACTCCTGCGTGATCTGGATCGTCTGCTGGCTGAAGAAACTGGCCTGCCAGTGGTCGTGGCTGAAGACCCATTAACCTGTGTCGCACGCGGTTCCGGCATGGCGCTGGAACGTATGGACAAGCTGGGCTCCATCTTTACCAGTGAATAAGGTTTCAACCTTTACCTTCATCCCAGTACAATCAGGCAGCGAGTCTTACCTAGGCGCGCTGCCTTTTTGTATTCATTTTGCTGTGCAGCCCTGCTGCGCCCTCTTCACCCCTGACTAGCAAATCGCATTGCATTCATGGAGTACAACCCGCCGCCGTTTTTCAAGCAAGGCCCTTCCGCTTTAGCGCGGCTGCTCTTCTTCTCGTTGCTGGCAGTGGCCTTGTTGTTTATTGATTCACGCACCAATACACTGGGCGTGATCCGCCTGTGGATCGGCACTGCCTTATATCCAGTGCAGCAAGCGGCACTGGTACCACGCAATGCCATGGAGCAGGGCCTGAGTTATTTTCTTGACCATAACTTTGCCCTTCAAGAGAACGAAACCCTTAAAAAAGAACGCGTGCTGGCAGCACAACGCTCACTGGTTACCAAACAGCTTGAGCTGGAAAATAACAAGCTACGCAGTTTGCTCGGCACCCGTGAGCGGGTTTCCGTACCCTCCGTCGTGGGCGAAGTGCTCTATGACAGTCGCGACTCTTTCACCCGCAAGGTGGTGATTGATCTTGGCAGCGAACAAAATCTGCATCCTGGTTATCCTGTCATGGATGAGCTGGGTGTAGTTGGCCAGATCACCCGTGTCTTTCCAAGAGTCTCTGAAGTCACTCTACTCACTGATAAAGATCAGGCCATTCCAGTGCAGATACTTCGCACCGGCGTGCGCAGCATTGCCTATGGCGCGTCAGGCAGTACCAAGACCACGGGTCTGCTGGATTTGCGCTTCATTGGCAATGGCACCGATGTCACCATGGGCGACATCCTCGTTACCAGTGGGATTGATGGACTGTATCCAGCCGGACTGCCCGTTGCCAAAGTTATTCAGGTAGATCGCAAGGCCGACACGGCATTTGCCAAAATTCTCTGTGAACCGCTCGCGGGCATCAGTAGCAGCAAGCATGTGCTGGTCTTGTTCAAGGACATGGATAAACCTGAACGCCCCGAACCTGAACCAGAAGAAAAGCCCACCAAAGGCAAAAAGACGATGGGCCCCAAACCTGCCAAACCGGAGGCGAAACCTTGAGTACGCCAGCCCCACCGCGCGCGCCGCAATACATCTTGCTGCCGGTCAGTCCGGTATTCATTGCCATCAGTCTTTTGCTGGCTTTATTGCTGAATCTGCTACCCTGGGGCACGATGGTAGGCATTCCCGACTTTTTGGCGATTGTGCTCGTTTTCTGGAATATTCATCAACCACGCAAGGTGGGTATCGGCATCGCTTTTTTATGCGGTCTGCTACTGGATGTTCATGATGCCACGCTACTCGGTGAACATGCGTTGGCCTATTCACTACTCTCTTATGGTGCCATCGCCATTCATCGCCGCGTATTGTGGTTCACCCTGCCTGTACAAGCGATGCATGTACTGCCACTTTTTTTAATTGGCCAGATCATCCCCTTGCTGCTGAGATTATTAACTGGCAGCCCATTTCCAGGCTGGTGGTATTTTCTGGAAAGCTTTGTCGCCGCAGGGCTATGGCCATTTACGGTGTGGATGTTGATGGCACCGCAAAGACGTGCGATCGACCGGGACGACAATCGTCCGATCTAGGCATTTTATTCAGGATTTCTTTTGTTCAGTGTTTGTGCATGTTGCGCTAACACACGCTGGTAGAGCGACAAATGCTCGTCGATCTGACGACTGATATTATATCTGCTCAGTTCTTGGCGAACGGGCTCTACATAAGCCTGTAACAAACCTGGCTGTTCAATAAATTTTGTGAGCAGGGCACCCAACTCATTGGGACTATCTGGTTCAAATAATTCTCCGGTTTTACCAGCAAGAATTGCCTCTGGGATACCACCACGCTGTGAACCAAAAACTGGCAGCCCATAACTGTATGCTTCAAAAATAACGGTTGGATATGGATCACGCCAGATTGAAGGCACCACCAGCAAATCAATTTTAGGGTAAAAATCGACTGACTTGATAAAACCTAAAAACTCAATATTGCTCTGTGGAAATCGCATCTTCAATGCAGCAAGATAAGATGGATCTGCAGAACCACCGATCAACAGCTTCCACTTGCGTTGCGTCTGAATATGAGCCAATGACTCAAGCAAAACTTCAATACCTTTGTCCGGAACCAGCTTGCCGATGAAGCCAATGGTTATCTCTGTTTTACTTTGATAATCTCGTTCAATAAAATGATGCAGATCATGTTCCGGCAAGGCATTATTAATGATTTGGCGTATCGGTGTATGTTCAAAATATCCGGCACTCAAATGCACATCCAGAACCGCCTGACTGACACCAACGACACCATCGATAAACGCTGTGGCACCCTGCTTACCCACAGACAGCAACTTGCATGAGGTGCAACGTTTTGCCGGATCAATTTTATTTTGATCTGGTTGGCCAGTACATATTTGCCCGTTTCTAAAAATCGTTGTTCGCGGGCATAGCAATCCATAGTCATGCAGAACATGCACGATGGGAACACCTGCGGCCTGCACGGCCTCCCAGGCTGCAATGGAAAACTCCAACAGATTATGGGTCACCATGACATCAGGCTTAAAACGCACTACCTCTGCCGCAACCAATTTAGCCATTCTGTAGTTACGAATGTTTTGAGCGTGCCACAAAAGCTTCTTCAAATCTGATCGGGGCTGTTTGTCAAATGGCCAGTAGAAACTTTGACTTGGCAGGAAATGAGTCTTGACACCATTGGTATTGATTTCCCGCTCTTCTCCACGAGGTACACTGGCTAGCACTTGAACCTGGTGACCGCGCTCGACAAAGCCTTCTGAAATCGTTTTCAGAACTGTCTCAGCACCACCATACTGGTATGGGTGATACATACTGGAGAGCGTCAGGATTTTCATATGGCGATGAATGTCTATACGATTTGATGATTAAACAGCTTGCGAATTGTTTTGTCTTTTAAGAAAGAGCCAAATGAAAACCAACTGCAACAATTCTCCTAAAGTGACGGCAACCATCATACCTTTAACATTGAACTGACTTGTCAGTACCAGCATCAGTGACAACTGAACCAATACACCAATGATAGTAATGCGACTATAAGCTGAGAAGTGTCCGGCAGCGAGCATATGTTGCGCCCCGAGAATTTCATGAATCATATTGCAGACCATCCAGCAGGTCATACCGATCAGGATGTAATCGTAAGGCAGCAACTTTTGCCCAAACACCAGGGACAAAATGAAATCAGCCAACAACGCCAACATCAGCCCACCGAGTAATGCACCAGAACCCAGCAATAAAAGCAGCTTATTGGCGAGCTTGATACCCAGTCTGTGCGAACGATCATAGGCCTGGGCGACTCTTGGATAAATCGCCGCATTGATTGGACTGAAGATGCTGGCAATCGCCCGAATCAACTTTTCAATCGCAGCATAGGCCCCCACCACCTCATGAGAAGAAAACAAGCCCAATAGAAAAATATTACTGTTTTGCGATGCTGCGGTTAAAAAGTTGGAGGCAAATAACTCTTTGCCGCCATGAAATACTTCTTTGATCGCCGCCATGGAAGGGCGTAACCATAAGACTTCCTTGCGCAATACCAGCGCATGAGAAAGGATACCGGAAATTAATGTTGAAGAGGCCTGCAAGCCTGCCGCATACATCAGGTCTTCCGGGCCTTTGACAAAGATAAACAGACAAGCAGAAACAACAATGCGCGAACCCACATTAAATACGGCGGTATAACGCATCCGCTCGATTCCCTGGAAAAACCAGATAGGAAATGAGATGGTTCCCAATATCATCAAAGACTGCCAGGCATAGACCGGCCAATCGGCACGCCAGCTATCTACCAGTACGATGGTAGCAATCAGGCCAATCAGGCCAAACACGGCCAACACCGCCTTGATGGTTTGAGTAGCCCAAAATATCTGGGCAACGCGCACCGGATCTTGGCGACTGACCGAAATGGTACGTACCGCATAGGAATAAAAACCGGCATCCACAAACACCACAAAAAACATGATGAGCGATTGCGAGAAAGCCAGCAGACCATAACGATCCGCCCCAAGCATGCGCACCAGATAAGGTAAGGTCAGAAATGGAATGATGTAATTGGCCGCCTGCAGCAAATACAGGGCAATCACATTGGCACGTAATGAGTCGCGCTGAATTTCAGGTTGTGCGCTCATGAAGCGTTATTCTTTCTGTTTACATAACAAGATACTACCTGGGTGCATGGATTCAACACCCAAGTAATAAGCACTTGATGAATCAAAAATATACTCATACATATGGGCAGTATGCAAAAACCAAGCCATTGATGCATCATTTATTGGCCCCAGAAAAGTGTTTGATCAGCCATTGGCTAAGCTGATCGATCAGTTGCCTGCGGGGTGTCGACAATGTGGTGGTATGGTCTGAATCCCGATTTAAAATCACCTCATAAGCTGCTCTTCCGCGCAAAGAGGGGAACATATCCCAAAACTGCCTAAGGTAGTTATAGTAATAATCAACGCCACGTGTATAGATAAAGAGACCTTTCATGCCACGGTCTGCTAAATCCAACAATTCCCTATCAATCTGCTTGGCAGGTGGAAAAGTCCTGAAAAAATTGGCAATCGAATCATGGTCCGATGTTTCGTTGTGCTTGCTGTCCTGACCCAACCCCATTCTCGCCAGAATCCGTTTACCACGCACTTTGATAAACCGGAGTTGATAACGCGGCAGTAAAAAGCGGGACAAGTAATAACGCAAGTAAAAACCCGTCGTCCGATAACCAAGTGGATCAATCAGCATGATGCCAACCACACGAGGCTCCACCAAGGCTACCGACTGTGCCAAATCGGCGCCCGAACATAGTCCAACCAACACAAACTTGGTGGCGCCATGACGATCGGTCAGATCTTTCATCGCATCCTCGACATCGGCAATAGCGCGCTCTTTTTCTGTGCCACGCTCACGTCGTGGTGGGCTATCACCAATCCCGGAAAGGTCAATCCTCATAACACGGTAGCCCTTGCGCGCCAATGTTCTGGCCAAAATAACGTTGGTACGATAAGGTCCCAGACGGTTGATGAGTCCCGCATTCAACAAGATGATATCTGGACTGTCAAGCTTGGGGGCTTCGGCAGATGGCAAAGTCAAAATACCAAAGAACTGCCCTTGACTGCCAAACTGACGGATTTCCTCCGGCACTTCACCGCTGGGTGTTTCCACCTGTTCAGAATCGGCCACCACAAAACCAAAATCTGCCTGGCGTGGCAATTTCTGTACATAATCCGTCAGATTCTTGATAATCCATTGCGGTAAGGCATGCGTCTGCAACGTCACATCAAAACGGCTCAGGGCATCCCAATGGCCATCATCATTAACAACCTGATAAACAATCGGCTTGCCTGATTGCAAAAGGGTTGCCGCAGTGCGTTCAACCTGATTATGCTCGCTACTATTGACCCAGTATTGCCGCTCAATCAAGCGGCTGGCAATCGCTGGTGCCATGATGGCCAAATCAAGCGCCTCCAGGCTTTGCCGCAACATATCGTTGACATGAAAACCCATTCGCTCATTGGTACGCGCTTTATCATCCACTGAGGCACCAAATTCGATGAGCGCATTCAACATGCGCTGATGCAAATCGTCCAGGTCAGCCAGATAAGTTGAACCGGAAATGGGCGCGTCCCATAAATAAAGTTGATGAAAACGTAGATTATCTTCGGCCAATTGAACCGCTCTTGCCGCAATCAGAGCACCCAGTCGCAGGCCGACGATAGACATGGGCAAGCCATTACTCAACTCACGTAACTTCTTGGCCGCAGAAAGTGTGTCCAATGCCCAGGTACTCGCATCAGCCTCACCGCCAGCACCGGAGGAGTCTCCCGTAGCATGATAATCAAAACGCAGCACATGAAAACCTGCTTCGCTCAACTGCAATGCCAAACGGCGCAACACACTGTGACTGCGTAACTGCTCCGTGCCCCATGGTGGGCAGATCAGCACCGCACCACGCTCACTCTGTCGATTGACTGGTGGATGATAAATGCCGAGCAGACGGCTGTTGGGCGTACCCCCCCTAAACCAGAATGCTTTCATTCATCACCGTCATGACCATAATCAGTTATTTGATCCAAAAAGCCGACGCATCTTGCTGAACAAACCGCCTTTATTGGCACTTTGTGTCGTTGAGATAGCCTGCTGATTACCTTGTTGACCCAATGGATAACGCTCAGCAATCTGTGCCAGCGTATCCATGACCATTTCTCTGGGCTGGATTCTAAGGCCTGTCTGCTTTTCAAAACGTGTAATAACTTGCATTGCGGCAAAGGAATGTCCACCAAGATCAAAAAAGCGATCAAAGACACTGATTCGTTCGCGACCCAGTAACTCACACCAAATACTTGCCAATATTTTTTCTGTCTCCGTTTGAGGCGCATCATCCTCATTTTGAGGAGCCACATGGCTGATTACCTGGTCCGGCTTTGGTAGGGCTTTGCGGTCAATCTTGCCAGTAGGTGTCAGGGGCCATTCTTTTAAAAGGATGATCTTGGCAGGTACCATATAAGGCGGTAACTGTCGTTGTACCTGAGTGATGATGCCATCAGCAGTGACGGCGTTGTCCGCAGTTTTGACATAACTGACCAACATGGCATCAGATCCGCTGGCACTGTCCAGCATGACCAGACAGTCTTGCACGCCTGGCATCAAACGAATGACTGACTCGATATCGCCCGCCTCAATCCGGAAACCGCGAACCTTGATCTGAAAGTCATTGCGTGACAGATATTGAATATTGCCATCAGCTAGCCAGTAACCCAGATCACCCGTACGATATAACTTGGCACCAGGAATACCCGTAAAGGTATCCGGTACAAAACGTTCGGCATTGAGTTCAGGGCGATTCAAGTATCCCAGGGAAACACCATCGCCACCAATATAGAGCTCACCAGTCACACCAATTGGCGTGCGTTGGCCGTTTTCATCCAGAATATGAATTTGTGTGTTGGCTACCGGTGGGCCGATGTGCGCTGAAATATTGGGACGGATATAGTCAACTTTGCCGCCCGTTGAAAACACAGTGGTCTCAGTCGGACCATACATATTCCAGACCTCGGCAGCACGTGCCACCATGTCGTGCGCCAACTCCGAGCCCAATGCCTCACCACAAACAATAATACGCAAAGGCTCAACAGTGCTATCACGCCCCCACTCTGCCGCGAGCAGCATTTTGAATGCCGCAGGCGTTGCCTGTAAAAAGTTGATGCGTTCTTTTTTGAGCAACGCTAACAATGCCCAGGGGTCCTTGGCAATATCGCGCGGTGCCAGAATGGTTGTTGCCCCCACCAGCAATGGCAAATAAATCTCCGTGACGGCAATATCAAATGCCAATGTCGTAATCGCCAAAAATCGATCACGCTCAGTAAATCCGGGTTCGTGCTTTACGCTATAAAGCAGGTTGACCATGGCACGATGCGGCACATGCACGCCTTTTGGCTTACCCGTAGAGCCCGATGTATAAAGGAGATAGGCGGGCTCTTCGGGTTGCGATTGATGGCGTGGTGCGAGGTTGGCACCGACGGGCAATGGTGTCACATCCGACAGGATAATCTTCGCTGGCGCTTTCGCCAAAGTGCCTGCCACCTCATCAAACAGCGAAATAAAAGCACCATCGACCAAACATAATGATGTACCAGAGTCGTCAATCATCGTTACCAGTCGACTGGCCGGAAACGATGGATCAAGTGGCATATAAACCGCACCCGCATGAAGCACACCCAGAACAGCCACCATCATGTCGACATTGCGCTCCAGCAGCACACCAACGATTTGCCCTGGCTGGAGACCTTTTTTGATCAACTCATCAGCCACTGCAGCGACCTTGCTCAGCAACTGGCTATAAGTTAGCGTAGTGATACTGTCGCTCACAGCAATATGATCCGGTGTGCGACGTGACTGATCATAAACCAGATCAATCACACTGCGATCACTGGGATACGGCTGCTGACGTTGATTCCATTGAGTAAATAGGGCAAGTTGGTCAGCTGGCAAAATTGGCAAATCACCGATAGGTTTGCTTGGCTCATTGAGTGCCGCCAAAATCAATGTTGCCCACTCTTCAATATGACGTTCAATACTGTGATGATCAAAGAGGCCCTGGTTGTACTGACATTCAAGTATCAATTCACCATGACGCTCAACCGCATTGATTGACCATTCAAAATTTTCAAATGCTCGGGGTATCGAGCGCAACTGAACATCCAGGCCAGCAAAGCCCAAGCTGTTCACATTGACGGACTGATCCAGATTGAACAAGATGGAAACCAGTGCCGAACGACTGGTATCACGTGCCAAATCCAATTTTTTAAGCAAGCTGCCAAACGTGGTGCGAGGATGATCAAAAGCATCCAACACCTGTTTTTGTGCTTCCCTGAGTAGAACCTCAAATGGTTTATTGGCTTCGGGTTTGAAGCGGATCGGCAAGGTATTCACACAATGCCCCACTACCGTATCCAAACCGGCAACAGGTTGCCCAGCAAAGGGTACGCCGATCACCATATCGCTATTACCAGTCAGGCGATGAATCGTCGCAGCCCAGCCCGCAATCAATACCGTAAAGAGGCTGACGCCACTCTTGGCACCCCAACGCTTGAGCGCCAATAATTGCTCTTTACCAAGCACATGATCAACACGCGCGGCAGTATAGGTGCGAACTGCCGGACGTGGCCGATCCAATGGCAACTCAAGAATTGGCATCGTCTTGGCATCGGCAAACTGCTGTAACCAATAGGTCTCTTCGGTCGCATACTGTGGCGTGGCCTGAATTGTTTTTTCGTTTTTTACATATTCTGAATAAGGAATCGATTGAATCAAAGGCTGCGCAGAATTACCGGTATACCTTGCATAATGGGCACCCAGGCTTTGCATGATCACACCAAACGACCAACCATCACACACAATATGGTGCGCGCAAATGAACAATTCATAACACGGTTGGCCATCTACATCAGGCAGGGCAAAAAGACGAGCTTGAAATAACGGCCCCATTTCCAGATCAAAGGGCGTATTCATGACCGAATCAATGAAGTCATCACGTTCGTCGTAGGTCATTTGAATAATACCGTGCGCCACATTCAGATCCACTGGCTCAGGCGCGTTGATAGACAAGATCGTGCCATCCGGGCTAACCGTGGCACGTAATGCCTCATGCTCGGCAACCACATCGTTCATCGCCTTCTGCAAGGCGTCTATATCAAGAAAACCTGTAAATTGAATCGATAATGGCTCGTTATAAGCGCAGGACGCTTCTACCCCAATCTGGGCAGCCGTCCACATTTCGCGCTGCGCCTCAGAAGTTGGAATAGTGTGCAGGATTACTGGTCCGGCAAAAGGATCATATTCGACGTGCATAGAATCTTGTGAGAGTTGAGTCATTATTATTCGGTTACATCAGCCAGTCGCACATAGGCACCGGGTTTAGCGGGATCAGGAACAAACCAGGCAGGCGTACCATCTGGTGCACGCCCCAGGCGAGCACCAGGCACCGGCGGTTGATTGGCATTGGTTTTCACGCCAGCGGAAATTCTTGCCACCACCTCCGAAGCTTCAACAGCAGCATTGAGTGTTGCTTCTGGAAAGAAACCGTCCGCTTGCATGGCCCTGACGCTTTCCTTGAAAACTCGCGTGACAAAGGCAATGTCCTCCTCGGAATGCGCCGTGGTCAGATAACATGGAAAGTCCCAAATGTGCACACCACGTAAACGCATGTGATGGTAGAACAATTCTTGCAATGGTGTTTCTTCCGTAAACACCAGTTTCATCTGCGAGCCAAAATTCTTGAGTAACAACGGTGCATTTTGTTCTTTGAAGTAAGCGTTAATTTCAGCAGCAAACTGATCACCACGAGCATTGAGCTTTTCTTGCAGACTTGGCCCCTGCTCCTTCAAATGCATTAACACGGCCTTGGCCGCTGCCATTGCCAGAGGATGGCGCACAAAGGTTCCGGCAAAATAAGTAACGCCCGCCTGTGGGGTAGAGTCATCACCAAAACGCCAGGTACCACCGTCCAGCGCATCCAGGAATTTCTTGGCGCCAGCCACCACACCAATTGACATGCCACCACCAACCACTTTGCCATAAGTTGTCACGTCAGCCTTCACACCAAAGCGACCTTGCACGCCTTGTGGATGACTTCGCAAACCGGTAATCACTTCATCAAAAATCAATACCATGCCGGTTTCTTCGGTCAGCTTACGCAGCTCTTTCCAAAACTCGACAGGACGATAATCACAACGACGGCTTTGCACCGGCTCGACCAGCACACCGGCAATCTCATCCGCACGTTCCCGCAAAATCGCCAGCGCCTCAGGCGTACCATAGTCAAGTACCAGCATGTTTTGAACATTACCAAAAGGAATCCCGGATGCCGCAGGAACCGACTGCAGCTTCTTGTTTCCACGGATGATGACTTCATCAATAATGCCATGGTATGAGCCATTAAATATCGCAATCGTGTCCTTGCCTGTCACTGTACGAGCAATCCGCACGGCACCCAGCACGGCCTCAGACCCTGTGTTGCAAAAAGCTACGCGCTCATTATTGGTAATCTCGGCAAATAACGCCGCTACCTCACCAGCCAATGGCGTTTGTGGGCCAACCTCGATACCCAGGTCCAGTTGCTTATGCAACGCTTCGGTAATAAATGGGGCGCCATGCCCAAAGAAGGTTGAACCAAAGCCATTGAGCATATCGATATACTCATTACCGTCCAGATCCCATAATCGCGAGCCCTTGGAGCGCTCTATCACAATAGGATAAACAATCTCTTTGGTCGGTGGTTTGAAGCCAGTCACCACACGTGGGTCAGACATGTAATCACGATGTTGTTGAGCATTCACCTTGGACTTCGCTGTCTTTTTGTTATATTCAACTATTAATTTTTCAAGACCAGCCTGCTGCTTAGGCGTTAAGGCATCACGATTCAGGCTGATCCGTGCCTGCGCACCAAACGGTACTGACGGCTTGGCGGGTTCTTCAGACTTACTCTCGCTCACAGTAACGGCTGACTTCGCAGCAGCAGCTGCTGGCATTGATGGTACGACAGCGCTTGACGCAACCATCGAAGGTGTCGCAACACTCATAACAGGTGCACCACGCAATAAGGCGAGCTGTTGATTCATTAACACCATTTGCTGCGCAATGACCTGCTCAACAAAAGATCCACTGGCCACTGGTGCAATTGATTGAACTTGCGCCGCCACATATTCGACTGATGGGGCAATCACGGCACCAGTTGGCAAGGTTTGTGTGGTAGCCGAGGCAGGCGTCTGTATCTCGGCAGCTGGCGCTTCAGGCAACTGTGTTTGCAACCATGCCGCCAGTGCGCCAAAGCTGGCCTGACCTTCCTGTAATTGACGGAAGCTAATACCTGTACCAAACTGTTTATTGATACCTCGCACGATTTGCGTCAACAGCAGGGAGTCGAGTCCCATCTCCAGAAATGACATTTGATTGTCAAATCCAGCAAGTTCCTGACCGGACAGATCCTCGAAGATTTCACGCAAAACAGGGATATGCTTTTCAGCTTGGGCAGTATGAGTTGTCATGGAGCGAACCTCACCGAGAGGGGCGGTTAAAGTGGAAGAATCTGAATTGGATTGATGAGTGGTTTTGACCGTATGACCGAGTGGTGTGCCGGGTGTTAACCAATGACGGGTACGTTCAAATGCATAACCGGGCAGGCCAATGCGATAACGCTTATAGCCCATCTGATAGGCTTGCCAATCTATGACAATGCCATGCGTCCATAGTTGACCCAGCGTTGTCTGTACCACCAGATGATCCAGGTCCATCAATGCCTTGAGGGCTTTATCGCCATTGCCAGGATCACTCAAAGAGGCGAGTGCGATATGCTGATCCGGTACCTTGACTTGTTGACGAGCCAAAACAGTCAATGACTGCCGCGGGCCAACCTCAAGCAAGAGATGTTGAGCGCCATCGCTTCTGTCATGCCACAACTTTTCTACTGCACCGGCAAAGTTGACGGTAGCACGCGCATGTTGTGACCAATATTGTGGGTCTTGCGCGGTGGCTTCATCAAGCCATAGATTGGTCACCGTCGACAAAATGGGTATGGCGGGTGCATGACGCGTCACTTTACTCACTGCGTCTTGCAACTGGGCAACCATTGGTTCCATCATGTAAGAATGGAAAGCATGAGAAGTAACCAGCAATTTGCTGACAATGCCGTGTTGTTCAAGCATTTCTGCAAATTTGGCCACATCATCTTGATTACCGGCCACCACACATAACTGGGGGCCATTGATCGCCGCCAGCTCGACATGATGTTGCGACAATAGATGACTGATCTTGTCTTGGCTGGCGCGCACCGACAACATGCTGCCACTTGGCAGTGCGCTCATCAATTTGCCTCGCAGCCCAACCAGATAGAGCGCATCTTCCAGCGTAAATACGCCCGCAAGACAAGCCGCGACAAACTCGCCAACACTATGCCCGATCATCGCATGAGGTTCGACACCCCAGCTTAGCCAAAGCTGGGCCAATGCATATTCAATGGTGAAGAGTGCGGGCTGAGTGATTGCCGTATCGCGCAAGCGCTCCGACAGGACAGTTTTATCGCCATCTTCCGATGGGAACAGCAAGCTGATTAAATCAAGATTAAAGCGTGCCAACAATATCTGCTGACATTGATCCACAACTTGTCTAAAAACAGCCTCCGACTCATACAACGCCTGTGCCATATGAATGCTTTGCGCGCCCTGCCCAGGAAACATGAAAACGACTTTTTTCGGTTTGACTGGTGCGGCCGTTTTTTGCGCTTGCGTGGTGAGTACATCAATCAGATTGCTCACACTAGCAGCACTTACTGCGCGTCGATGATTGAAAGCACTGCGACCTATTTGCAGCGTATATGCCGCATCAGCCAAATCGACATCCGGATGTAATTTCAGCCAGCTGACCAATTGACTCGTCTGTACATTGAGCGACACCGCCGTCTTGGCCGATAGCACAACAGTTTGTACTGGCCGTGCCGAACGAGCTGTCTGTTGTGCTGTTTTAGGTGCTTGCTCAATAATCACATGCGCATTGGTTCCACCTACCCCAAACGAGCTGACTCCGGCACGTCGCGGACCTTGTTCACTGCGCCATGGCAAATGATTGCCACTAATCGTAAAGGGACTGCCTGCCAAGTGAATATTTGGATTGGGCTGACTATAATGAACGGTGGCAGGAATGAGCTCATGCTCCATTGCCAGCGTCGCCTTGATCAAACCAGTGACACCCGCAGCGGCCGTCAAATGACCAAAATTACTTTTCACCGAACCCAGTACGCACCAAGGCTGTTTAACGACCTCCGACTCGGGCAAGCGTGCCTTGAAAGCCTGTACCAAAGCCGCGACCTCAATGGGGTCGCCTAACGGTGTGGCGGTACCATGCGCCTCGATATAAGTGATGGAACGAGGATCAACATGAGCAACTTGCTGAGCCATGGCGACAACACGCGCCTGACCTTCAATATTGGGCGCTGAAAAACTCATCTTGTCGGCGCCATCATTATTGAATGCCGCACCCTTGATGACTGCATGAATCGTGTCGCCATCGGCCAAGGCATCGGCCAGACGCTTGAGCACCACGGCACCAGCGCCATCACTGAATACCGTACCAGCAGCCTTGGCATCAAACGGACGGCAATGCCCATCGGCCGACAGCATACTGCCTTCCTGATACAGATAACCCTTGAACTGCTGTGCCGCAACCGATACGCCACCCGCAATGGCCATGCGACACTGACCATTACGCAAGGCATAGAACGCCTGCACAACAGCCACCAATGAGGTAGAACAAGCCGTATGAATCGACAAGGCTGGTCCAGTCAGGCCCAGCAGATACGCTACCCGCGTGGCCACAAAATCCTTTTCATTACCCATCTCTGCCGCGGTCAGTCCAACCTTTTCCATTTCATCAGGTCGTGAGCGCACATTGTGGATGTAATAGGTATTGGTATGTGTACCCGCAAAGACGCCAATATTTTGCCCTTTGGCATTGCCATAACCGGCGTTTTCCAAAGCGTGCCATGCGGTTTCCAAAAAGATTCGATGCTGCGGATCCATGATGGCCGCCTGCCGTGCAGGAATACCAAAGAAGGCGGCATCAAATTTATCCGCATCCGGGATTTGACCATGTGCCGGTACAAAATTTGGATCGAGACGAATTGCTTCAGGGATGGTTGTATCGAGTTCTTCGGGCTTAAAGAAAGCCGTGGTTTCTCTTCCCTGTGATAACACCTCCCAAAATGCATCCACATCCGGCGCCCCAGGAAAGCGGCCGGCCATACCAACAATGGCTATGTCATCGGCTTGCTGAGTTTGCATGACTTGATCATTCAACTCATGACGCAATCTGGCTTCCGGCGTATCGAGTGAGCCTTGCGCAATCTGTCGCGCCAACATACGCGCCGAGGCATATTGAAAAATTAAAGCGACCGGTATTTCAATCTGTGATTGCTTGAGCTGGTTGACCAATCGCAAGGCCAGAATGGAGTTACCACCCAGATCGAAAAAGCTGTCGTCAATACCAACCGGATTAATCTCCAGTAACTCACCGATCGCGGCGCAGATAGCTTGCTCCACTGGTGTTCCGGGAGCCACATAGGGCGTTTCCAGATCAGGTCGGGTTGAAGCTGGTTCGGGCAAAGCCCGTCGATCAATCTTGCCAGCAGGCGTACGCGGAAAATCGTCGATAGTCACAAAACGCGCGGGCATCATGAAGTCGGGTAAACGCGCTTCCAGATGCGCGCGCAAACTTGCCAGCGGCAAGGTACCGGCCACATCCAGCTTGATGTAGGCAATCAGGCGTTTTACACCATAGACATCGGCACGCGCTGCCACCACAGCTTGATTGACTGCTTCATGCTGATTGAGTGCGGCTTCAATTTCTCCGAGCTCAACACGATAACCACGCACCTTGACCTGATCATCCAATCGGCCAGCATAAGCGTAATTGCCATCTGGTAACAAGCGCAACAAATCACCTGTCTTGTAGAGCACGGGCGCAGAGGGCTCATCCTGCACAAAGGGGTTGGCAATAAAACGCTGCTCAGTCAAATCGGGACGATGCAAATACTCACGAGCGAGGCATGGTCCGCCAACATGCAGCTCACCTTCTTCGCCGGGTTTAACGGGTTGCAATGCTTCATCCAGTAACCAGATACGAATGTGGCTGAGTGGTTTACCAATGGATGGCTGCGCTGGCCATTGCAATGGGTCGCCCATCATGGTGTAAGAGGTGCTCATCACCGTGGTTTCGGTCGGTCCATACTGATTAAACAAAACACTACCGGGCACCGTGGCAAAACAACGTGCCAAATCCGGCGTGACAATCAAGGCCTCACCGGCTGAAACCACGGTGTGCAGCGTTTTAGGCCAAAGCTTTTGCGGATCGGCACTTGCTGCCTGACTGAGTGCCTGCAAAGCGACAAAAGGTACATTGATTCGCTCAATCCCTTCTTCACGCAAAAAACTTAACAGGCTTTGTGTATCAAGCCGCAACTCATTCGGAATCAAAACGAGTGTGCCGCCAGTACATAGGGTGCCAAAAATTTCCGGCACCGAGGCATCAAAACCCAAAGGAGAAAACTGCAGCATTTTGGCTGGGCGCGCCAACACAGCGTGGTCACCCTGGCCTTCCTGATGCCAGCGCATCAAGTTGACAACGGTTTCATGGGTAATCGCCACACCCTTGGGCATGCCAGTTGAGCCGGAGGTGTAAATCACATAAGCCAGATGCCCAGGCTGGGTGGCAATGGTAGGCGCGTCACTCGGCAAACCCTGCAATTCTGTTTGTAAATCGGACAAAACCAGCGCCTTGACGGCTGAACCGCCAACCTGCTCAACCAATGGCAACAAGCTGGCCTGCGTCAGAACAATGGCTGTTTTGGCAGTACCGAGCATATAGCTCAGACGGTCGACAGGATAACTTGGATCAAGCGGCAGATAGGCGGCACCTGACTGTAAAACACCGAGGATGGCGACGACCATATCAATCGAGCGCTCAATACAAATTCCTACCAGCGTGTCTGGCTGTACGCCCTGTGCACGCAAGAAATGTCCAAGCTGATTGGCACGGGCGATCAGTTCTGCGTAACTGAGTTGCTGCCCGGCAAAACGCACAGCGATTTGCTCTGGCGTTTTGGCAGCCTGATCAGCGAGAACTGTTCCCAATAACATAGTCATTAAACGAAGACCCCAAATGCAGTTTTATAGTTGTTGATTTGTATTACTTCTTGCAAGCTTAGCGCATTCTGCCAAGCAATTGCGCAGGCCAAGTTACAACTTAGTGACGTTCTTAACGGATTGACTGGTTTTCTGTTGCTTGTGCGGTATAAACGGCACAATGGCGGTCGGAAATGGCTGTTTTTACAGCAGCAAAATAGCTAGTTTGAAGTGGAGAATCCCAGGGTGACAAGAGTGGCCAATAAGTCTTTTGAGTAACTATAGCGACCCGTCCCCTGATAGGAAAAGCCTGCTTTGCTCTGCCCTGTTTGGGTCAGATGCCATTTGAATTGGCCGTCATGGTCAAGTGTTGTAAGTTGGGCATCCTGAAAGTCCAGCCATTGACTCAGTCGTGGTGACAATGCTTTGAAAATGGCTTCCTTGGCCGAAAAAATCAGCCCCACCTGACGCGTCCAAAGCAATTCATCCGTCCCATCGCCCAACAATTGTTGTTCACCTGAACACAAAATTTGCTGGCAAATTTCCTTGGCGGCGCGCTGTGTCAATGGTTGCTCAACATCAATACCAATCGCGACACGGCGCGTTTCATCATGCGCCATCACAGCAACGGCCAGTGCATTGGTATGGCTGATGCTGCCGGTCCAGCCGAATGGCCAGTCGGGCGAACGGTCAGTGTGCTGACCAATCGGCTGAGCAGTCCAGCGAATACCGAGTCGGGCAGCCGCCTGTTGAAGCGCCAATTGTGCGCAATAGCGTCCGGCCAAAAACTCCCGTTGTCGCTTGGGCACAGCACGCGCCAGGGCTACCGGCAAGGTCACGCTCAATTGCGCAAGCTGCGATAAATCATCCGCCATGAGAATGGACTCAGACTGTTGCCAGCGACACGCCACCATTTGCAGCGGCAAATCATCCAATAAAGCACCTATTTGCGGCAGATTCACCAACTCGAAAGGATTCGGCATAGATCTCAATCCAAGCAGATTTTTAAGGAGTATGCATCAAAATTAGGCTGTATAGTGTGTATTTATTAATCAACAAAATATACACTCATACAGTATTGCTAACTGATATGATAGTCCAACTCAAAACTCGCGGCCGCATCCTGGCCTAGTGCCTTGGTCAGCAAAGGCATCACCACTTCCAGCGTTTTTGGTAAATTCCAGGGTGGGTTGATGATGTACATGCCACTCCCCTGCAAACCAACCGCGCCCGGAATGGCTTCGCACACGGTGAGGCTCACATGCAACCAGTTGGTTGGCACGACGCGACGCAGCTGGTCCGCAAAACGACGCGACTCTGGCCGCTGCACCTGTGGATACCAAACCGCATAAGTGCCCGTCGCAAAACGCACCAGACTGTCCTTGAGACTGGCAATCACATGACGATAATCTTCCTTGACTTCATACGGCGGATCAATCAGGACCATGGCACGGCGCGGCGGTGGTGGCAACACCGCCTTGAGTCCGGCAAACCCGTCACCCGCCACCAGACTGGCGCGGCGACCGGCTGGATGCATATTTTGCGCAAGAATTTTACTCTCGCTCGGATGCAACTCAAACAGCTTGAGCCTGTCTTCGTGACGCAGTAACTTCAGCGCAATTTCGGGTGAGCCGGGGTAGATGCGCAGATTTTTTTCAGGGTTGCAGGAACGCACCAAATCCACATAATCGGCCAGCGCTTCGGGCAGATCGCTACGACCAAACAGTTTGGCAATACCCGTGTGAAATTCAGCCGTTTTTTGTGCCTGCGAGCTGTCCAGCGCATAAAGACCAGCACCCGCGTGCGTATCGACATACCAGAAAGGTTTGTCCTTGCTGGTCATGTGGCGCAATATCTGGGTCAATACAAAATGCTTGAGGACATCGGCATGATTGCCGGCATGAAAGGCGTGACGGTAGCTGAGCATGACAGAGGTCCGTTAAACCCCCATTGTACGGGCAGTTGTCATGCTCGCGTGGTAAAGACACATTTAGTGAGCGGCGTGACCCTTGGCAGCAACTTTTTCGACATCCATTTCATTGCTTCCGGCCTTTTTGACGTCTTCCTTGTCCGGCTCTCTGGGTTGTGCGGCTTTTTTGGCGGCGTGAGGATCTTCCTCCTCGGCATGCGCTGGCGGTTTATTGGCCAATTCGGGTTTGACGACTTCGAGATTGTTTTCCTTCATATAGTCATTCATTTCTTTCCAGCCAGCAAAAACGCCGTCTTTCAAAGCGCGTGGATTGAGCATGTAACAATCCTCAATGGCGCGGCCAGCATGACGGCAAGCACCGCCTACCGCTTGCGATTCGGAAGGTGTCAGCGGTTTGGTTTCTGGATCAACCAGCCCGGCACGCTCGGCCAGTTGGTCGCAGCCAGCCAACAGCAACAATGCCGTGGCGACGGACGAACGCAGCAAAAGAGTTAAAGGCTTGAACATGACATCCCTGTCAGAGTTTTCTATGAGAGGGATAACGGACTACCTCGGCAAAACTTGAGAAGGCGATACCCACATCATCCAATTAATCGGAATGGCGGGCTGTAATGCCAATTAGTCGAGACTCGCGCCAGATATTGACGCGATTTTTAGCGCTTAGTGGCAACTTAACGACAACCTAGTGGCAGGTACGCTCGCCGTCTTCCTCATCGTCGAGCAGTTCGTCAAAGATCAGCATATCGGGTTCCTCACCCTGGCTCCAGAGCACCATGAGCACAATCACTTTGAGCTTGTCGAGCGGCATGGGGGACTCGCCCAGCGCCAGCGCACGATCAATCACAAATTCACGCTGACTGGGATTGAGCAGTTTGCCAGAATCAAGGAAAGTCAGAAAACCGATGGCCTCGGTACCCAACTGCTCATACTCTTGAGCGCTGTATATCCGGATGGAAGTATCGAGCGTGGGCGAAGACAATGTGGGAGCAGAGGCCCGCGCCTCGTTCAGATCACGCAACCAGGACAGGGCATCAAAGATATCGTCGTTGTCAAATCCGACAGCAGCCAGCTTTTTGACCAGCACATCACTATCGGGGCAGGCGTCGGGACGATAATAATTTTCAAAAAGATAAACCAGAATATCGAACATAGCGCCTCCACAGTACCGCTTCATTTAACCTGAATTGAGCCGCTGATACAAGCCACCAGCCAATCTTTCAACCTGACCAAACATTTCCAGCTCCAGCAGACCCGCCTGGATCACCGCTACGCCATGACCGCTGCGCTGCGCCAACTGCTCGGGTGAGATTGGATCATAGCCCATGATATCAAGCAATGAAGAAGCCTGCTGAACCACGCCAGGATGACTCGGTGCAACAGTCACCTTTTCTGGCTCGGTATGATCAACCGGTAGTGCTCCATCTGTGATTGACGTGGTTTGAGCGATCGCCTCATCAGGTTCAGCGGCTTTACGGCGCACCGCTTTGTCTTTGACAGACTCCTTACTCATTGAGGCACGCACGTCAATGTGCAATTCACTGAGCACATCATCGGCTGACTCCACCAGTTTGGCCCCCTCTTTAATCAGCCGGTGACAACCCTTGGATAGCGGTGAGTGAATTGAGCCCGGAATCGCAAACACATCGCGCCCCTGTTCTGCGGCTTCACGCGCCGTAATCAACGAGCCTGATTGCAGCGCACCCTCCACCACCAAAACACCTTGTGCCAGTCCTGAAATAATCCGGTTGCGCCGTGGAAAATTATGCGCAATCGCCTTCATACCCAAAGGCTGTTCGGAGACCAGAACACCTTCGCGGGAAATGCGATGTGCCAAAGTACGATTGCGCGCCGGGTAAACCATATCGAGCCCGGTTGCCATCACCGCAATGGTCGACGCACCATTTTTACCTGCGATCAGCGCACCCAAGTGTGCCGAAGTATCGATGCCCAGTGCCAAGCCCGACACAATGGTCAACCCTTTGGCAGCCAGTGCCTTGGCAAATTGCTCGGCATTGGTTTCCCCCTGGGTAGTGGGATTGCGGCTGCCGACCACGGCTAACGCCGGTCGTGACAACAGCTCCAGGCGGCCTTTGACGTAAAGTACCGGGGGTGGGTCGGAAATATCGAGCAAGGCACGGGGATATTCTTCATCGGCCAAAGACAAGAAATAATTATCTGGCTCGCAGCACCACTGCAACGTGGTTTCAATCTGTGCCTGCAATTCGGCGCTAGGTTCCTGCAAAATAGCGCGCGCCAATTTGTCGGTAACAAGGCGAGCCAGTTTTTCATAGCCACTGGAAAAAATCAGTTGTGGCACACCCAGAGCCGCCAGCAGCCGACGAGCGGTTTCAGAGCCCACCCCTGGCACAGCCATCAGTCGTATCCAGCTACTAATTTCTTCGCGTTGTATTTCTGTCAGATTTTTCATGCATAGCCTCGCATCCGGACCCACGCGGCGATCCGGATGACTATACCCCAATGATCAGGGCTGGGTTATTTTGTCGCCTACTTGAACTGGCTCGGAAACATTCATGACCAAGCCATAGGAGAGGTTTTCAAAAGTACGGAAAATGAATAGCAAACCGTAACGCTCGTCAGGCAATCTGACCATCTTTTTCTCGCGCACCGTTTCAGTCCGATCCACAATGGTTTTGCCAAAACGATGCAGCGCAACGACGTTACCCAATTCAACCCCCTGTGCCCGACCACGGTTAATCGTCACCACCATGTTTTGGCCGGCTTCTGCCACGCCACCACCGTAAATGGAGACGACGCGGCCTTCAATTTCTTTTATCGGCGCTGAGGGAGCGTAAGTCAATAAATCGCGCTTGCGGCCAGGAATCAGCCGGTCACCAATACCCATTTCCATTTTGCTGGAAGTGGCCACAATGGTCGCGGCACCATTGTCACCCTTGGCATCGCGCGTTACGCGTGCCGTACCCAAAAAGACCGCTTCATAAGCAATAATGGCCTTGGTATCTGGATCGCGCAGCGGTGTCGCAGGACGGAAAATTTGATATTCCTCCGTGCTTGGATCAAGTTCGCCGCGGATGTATCCTTTATCACCCTTGCCCAAATACACACGCCCCTCGGTTAAAGCCACGATGCGCGGCATTTTCTCAAGTTGTGCTGGCTCAACGATCAAGGGCTCGGACAGAAACGGTTCAATTAAATGAGCCGGAATGCTAGGAATGGCCGCCTTTTCGATCGAATCAATACGAATTGTTGGCGACAACTTCACCGTGCCGCCGGGACTGCCAAAACCTTTACCAACACGCAAACGCGCCTGCCCATTGGATTTATCCAGATAGAGAATCTGGCCCGGATAAATCAGATGGGGATTACGGATTTGATCACGATTCATACCCCACAATTCGGGCCAACGCCATGGGTCAGTCAAAAACAGGCTGGAAATATGCCAGAGCGTATCACCTGGCACCACAGCATAAGAATCGGGGGCATTGGCGGCCAGCGCAGATAATGGCACGCCCGCCTGGGCCACCGCATCGGCTGTCGCACGCTGCTGCCCGGTGATCGGGTAGTTGGGATCTGCCTGGGCGAGATTGCCAAGACTTGCCAGCAAAAGGCTGGTGATGAGCTTGAAACCAATATTCTTATGATGCTTGTTATGAATTTTCATCAGGAATGGTCCTTATTGAGCCAGGCCGGTTGACGTGGCTTTACCCTCGGTTGGTTGTATTTTGCCAAAGCGACATCATCTTAAAGCATGCGCTATCAATATTGACTGTTTTAACTTGTTAAAGATAACGGATTGTATTTTCTGGTGTGCCAATTTTTTGGATTTTTGCCTTTTTTTGTGGAGGTTTTCAGAGAAAGTTAAAATGGCACCATCATTGTGAAAGTTTTTGTATGGCCTTACTACCCATTTTGCGTTATCCCGACCCCCGTCTGAACAAGGTTGCCAAACCGGTAGCCAAGGTGGATGAGCGCATCCGCCAGATCGTCAAAGACATGGCCGACACCATGTATGAGGCACCCGGCGTTGGCCTGGCGGCCACCCAGGTTGATATCCACGAGCAGATCATTGTGATTGATGTGTCAGAAACCCACGATCAATTACAGGTTTTCATCAATCCGGAAATCATCAAAAGCAGCATCGAACAAAAAGTCTGGGAAGAAGGCTGCCTGTCCGTGCCAACCATTTACGATGAAGTCGAACGGCCGGATCGTGTCACCGTGCGCGCCCAAAACCAACAGGGCGACACCTTTACGGTCGAAGCCGACGGTTTGCTATCGGTTTGTTTGCAACACGAAATCGATCACCTCAAAGGCCGCGTCTTCGTTCAGTATTTATCGCCACTCAAACGCAATCGCATCAAGGCCAAAATGCTCAAGGCGGCACGCGAACGCGACTGAGCAAATTCGCCAGCGCTTATTTGCCAACCGCGTGCCAATCGTACGCCACCCGCTCCATTCAGTCATTTTTTAATGGAGTATATTGAATAATTAACCGCTCAAGTGCGTTTTCATTATTTAATTTTAAATACACTAGGATAGTATTGTGAAAATCGTGTTTGCAGGTACGCCCGAATTTGCCGCCGTTGCATTGCGCGCCCTGCTCGCTGCCGGCTTTGAAGTGCCGCTGGTGATGTGTCAGCCTGACCGTCCTTCCGGGCGTGGGATGCAGTTGCAGTCAGGCCCGGTCAAACTGGTCGCACTGGAACATCTGCTGCCGGTTGCCCAACCCACCAGCCTGCGCCTGAATGGGAAATATCCCAATGAAGCCCGTCACGCCAAAGAGTTTTTGGAGAGCATTGAATTTGATGTCATGGTAGTCGCCGCTTACGGCCTGATCCTGCCGCGCTGGGTGCTGGATTTACCCCGCCTGGGATGCATCAACATCCACGCCAGTCTGCTGCCACGCTGGCGCGGTGCCGCGCCAATTCATCGCGTCATTGAAGCGGGGGATAGTGAAACCGGCATCACCATCATGCAAATGGATGAAGGCCTCGATACCGGCCCCATGCTGCTGACTCACCGACTGCCAATTAGCCCGGAAGACACCACGGCCAGTCTGCACGACAAACTGGCCGAGCTGGGCGGACAAGCCATCGTTGCAGCCCTTCAACAACTTGAAGAAGGCAAACTCACTGCCACGCCCCAGCCCGCCGAAGGCACATGCTATGCCACCAAAATCAGTAAAGATGAAGCCGCAATCGACTGGCAATTGCCCGCCAGCCAGCTGGAGCGAAAAATCCGCGCACTGAATCCGGCACCGGGTACGGTCAGCCAGTTCAAGGACATGACCATCAAAATCTGGCGCGCGCAAGTTGTCAGCGGTCAAGGTCAGCCGGGCGAAGTCTTGCAAGTCGACAATAATGGCATCGTCGTGGCGTGCGGCACCGGCGCACTCAGTCTGCAAGAACTGCAAAAACCGGGTGGCAAACGCCTGGCCGTGGCCGAACTGCTCAAGGGCTTTGCCGTTGCGCCGGGCGATCGGTTTGCCTGAGTGCGTCACTAAGTAACCGAGTTACTAACTGAGTATGCTCACAAATCATTGAATTTTTTGCCAACACCCTCATCTAATGTTTACATTCCATTAACCTGAGTGTTCCAATGGTGTGTGTTTTTCTCATTTAACTTTGACTCAAGAATTGGAGTTAACACGTGTTCAACTACCTGAAGACCGCGATTTTGATGGCGGCCATTACCGCCCTGTTCATGATGATTGGCGCGATGATGGGTGGTCGCAGCGGCATGTTACTGGCGCTGGGTTTTGCCCTGGTAAGCAACTTTTTTGCGTATTGGTTTTCCGACAAGATGGTGCTGCGCATGTACAACGCGCAAGAAGTCGACGCCACCACTGCGCCCCAGTTTTACAACATGGTACAAGCATTATCACAACGCGCTGGCCTGCCCATGCCCCGCGTTTATCTGATCAATGAAGCCCAACCCAACGCCTTTGCCACCGGTCGTAACCCTGAGCATGCCGCAGTGGCAGCCACCACGGGCATTTTGCAATTGCTGTCCGAGCGCGAAATGCGTGGCGTCATGGCGCATGAGTTGGCCCATGTCAAACATCGTGATATTTTGATTTCAACGATTTCAGCCACCATGGCCGGTGCCATTTCGGCCCTGGCCAACTTTGCCATGTTTTTTGGCGGCCGCGACGAAGAGGGGCGTCCGGCCAATCCGATTGCGGGCATTCTGGTGGCGCTGCTGGCTCCATTGGCCGCCAGCCTGATTCAGATGGCCATTTCACGCGCGCGTGAATTTGAAGCCGATCGCGGTGGCGCCGAAATTTCGGGTGATCCTAAATCATTGGCCAATGCACTCCAGAAAATCCATCATTATGCCCAGGGCATTACTTTGCCGACTGCCGAAGCCAATCCAGCCACAGCACAAATGATGATCATGAATCCGCTGCACGGCGGTGGTCTGAAAAACCTGTTTTCAACCCATCCCGCCACAGAAGAGCGGGTTGCGCGCCTCATGCAAATGGTCTGACAAAGGCCGGCAGAACGATTCGTAAATTGGCTGAATTGTCCTGAATACAACAAGCCCGCCCCGTTTGGCGGGCTTTTTTTCAGCTTCAATAGCGGACAAAGCGATAATGCTGCCAATGACATCCACTGCACCCAATCTCTCTCATAGCCTGTTGCAAGCTGCCGAAGCGCACGCGGCAGTGCTGCAAGGCCAGGCCTTGCCCGACGCAATTGCCTGGTTGACGCACAGCGGCCCAGAACGTGGCGCCATGCAAGATCTGGCCTATCATGCCATGCGTCAGCACGGCACCACCAATGCACTGGTCAAGGCGCTGTCGCACCGCCCGGTTCGGCCCCCGCTGTTGCATAGCCTACTATGCGTGAGCCTGTCACTGCTTCTGCCGGTCGAGGATGGCCCGACTTATGACAGCTTTACTGTGGTGGATCAGGCAGTTGAAGCCGCTCAGTCGCATCCAGAATTGCGGGCTGCCAAGGGCATGGTCAATGCGGTGTTGCGCAATTTTTTGCGTGAACAAACCAATCTGTTAGCAAAGGTCATGGCATTACCTGAAGCACGCTGGAACTATCCGGCCTGGTGGGTTGAAACCGTGCGTGACACCTACCCTGAGCAATGGGAAACCATCTTGCAGGCAGGCAATCAGAAGCCGCCACTGACACTGCGCGTCAACCAACGTCAGTCCACCGTCGCCCAATATCTGGACAGGCTGAACAGCGCAGGCATTGCCGCCGAACAAATCGGCCTATCGGCAGTTCGTTTGACCCAACCGATCCCCGTTGCCAAAATCCCTGGCTTTGAGGAAGGTATGGTTTCGGTACAAGATGCAGGGGCACAACTTGCTGCTCAATTGCTTAACGTGCAAGCCGGTCAACGCGTGCTGGATGCTTGTGCGGCACCCGGTGGCAAAACCGGTCATCTGCTCGAAATGGCCGATATCGAACTGCTTGCACTGGAATATGATCATGATCGACTGGATCTCATCACCGAGAATCTGCAGCGCCTCAAGTTGGCAGCGCTGGTTTTGGGAGGGGATGCCAACAAGCCTAATCACTGGTGGGATGGCGTGCAATTTGATGCCATCCTGGCTGATGTACCGTGTACCGCATCGGGCATTGTGCGCCGCCATCCGGATATTCGCTGGTTGCGGCATCGTGGTGATGCCCGTCAGTTGGCCGGACAGCAAAGCCATGTTTGCGATACCTTATGGCCTCTGCTCAAGCCTGGTGGTAAATTGCTGTATGCTACCTGCTCAATCTTCACGGAAGAATCCAGCCTGCAAGCTCAGCAGTGGTTAAAACGTCATTCTGATGCACAGTTGCTCACGCCCATGTTGCAACTTTTGCCGGGCGTCACCATGGCACCGATACCCAACATGAAAAGCCTGCCGCTGCCTCAGGATCATGATGGCTTTTTTTATGCCCTCTTTGAAAAGCGCGCCTGATCATGTACATTGAATGGCTGCGATATCAACTTGGCAGGCGCGTTTTAAGCGCCTTGCTGGGGGTATTGCTGTCATTGTTCAGCCCAACCAGTTTTGCAGAAAACATGGAACTGGCGTACGCCAAACTCGAAGCGGCTGAAGATGGCTGGTATCTCAATGCCGATTACAACTTTGACCTCAATAGTCAACTGGAAGGCGCTATCAATAAAGGTATGACGCTGTATTTTGTGCTCGACTTTGAACTCAAGCGACCACGCTGGTACTGGTTTGATGAAAGTGCCGCCACAGTCAGCCAGACTTGGCGATTGTCTTTTCAGCCACTCACTCGACAATATCGTCTTTCTGCTGGCGGTTTGCAGCAACGCTTCAGCAGCCTGCCCGAAGCAATACAGGTACTGCGTCGGCTGCGCCATATCAAGGTGATGGAAAGAAACGCCGTTAAACCCGATCAACAATATCAGGCTTCGATTCGTATGCGCCTGGATACATCGCAACTACCCAAACCCTTTCAGGCTCACGCTGTCAACAGCCGCGACTGGAATCTGGCATCTGAATGGGTGAGCTTTGGCTTTAACCCAGCCTTAAGCGCTACAGCCATTACTGGCAGCGCGCCTGAAGAAAAATGAAACAGCACGATCCCGTCAACCTGCAACGGGTTTTTTCCAAAAAAAGTGGACAACCACCTTCTAGGCTCACGCGTCAACTTGAAATCTGGTCACGCCGTGTCACCACCAGCGCCCTCATCAAAGCGTTAGTGGTTTGTGTGTTTTTATTGGCCGCCACCTTGCTCTTTGTGCTGGCCCAAGCTTCGGCCAACTCAGACTTCTTTGACAAGAATTACGCTTGGTTATATCGGCTCAATATCACGGTTGGTTCGGCGCTGACCCTGATTGTCGGCTTTCTGATCATCCGTCTGTTTTTACTTTATCGCTCTGGCCGATTTGGTACGCGCTTACTGGCCAAGCTCGCCTTCATCTTTGCCCTGGTTGGTGTTTTGCCAGGCGTGATTCTTTATTCCATGTCACTGCAATTTGTGACACGCAGTATCGAGTCATGGTTTGATGTCAAAGTAGAAACCGCCCTGGAGTCAGGTTTAAATCTTGGCCGAGTCTCACTTGATTCGCTCATGAATGAGTTGATGACCAAGGCGGGCAATATGTCTTTGCAGCTAACTGAAAGCAAGGTTGACAGCTTGGCCCCCAACCTGAATCGAGTCCGCGAACAGTTTGGTGTACAGGATGCTACGCTGATCAGTGGCAATGGCCGGCTGATTGCCACAGCCAGCGCCAGCTTGAACAACAATGCCACCATTGCGGCCAACGTGCCCAGTACCAGCGTGTTACGCCAGGCCAAATTGACTCGCATGTACACCAGCATTGAAGGCGCTGATTTTGATAGCGATACGCCAGCCAATGCCACCATCAATAATCAAATTTTATTGCGTGTGATTGTGCCCATCAATCTGGCCAGCAGCTTGTATGATCGCTCCGACGAGTCCAGTCCACCGCCGGTCAATACCAGCAGCCTGCTCAACAATCCGGACAGCCCAACCAGCTCAGGCCTCAAGCCTGGCACGTCGCAAGGCATCACCAAAAATCTGGCTGGCTCACTGATGGGCGAACTGGTTTATTTGCAGTTGACCCAAACCGTACCAACCAATTTGGCAGCCAATGCACTGGCCGTGCAGAATGCCTATCGTGAATATCAGGAGAAATCCTTGTCACGTATTGGTTTGCGCAAGATGTATATCGGCACGCTCACCTTGACATTGTGTCTGGGCATTTTCTCTGCGCTGGTTTTGGCCGTACTGCTAGGCAATCAACTCGCCCGTCCACTGCTCTTGCTGGCAGAAGGCACCAAGGCAGTGGCAGGTGGCGACTTCTCACCATTGAACAATCACAACTCCAATGATGAGCTTGGCGTACTGACCGAATCGTTTAATGCGATGGTGCGCCAACTCAGTGATGCGCGAGAAGACGTGCAGCGCCATGGTGCTGCCTTGGAAGATACCAACCTTTACCTGAAAAACATTCTGGCCAACTTATCAGCCGGTGTACTGGTACTTGATGCGCAATTTCGCATCACTCTGGCCAACCAAGGTGCAGAACGCATTCTGCGTTGTGCCATGCGTGATCTGACTGGTAGTACGCTCGCTTCACATCCTGATTTTGCAGTCTTTTCGGAACAGATTGAGCGCGGCTTTTTGGAACAAAATGCGCGCATTAACAAAGCACTCAAAACCACTATTTTCCAAACCGGCCAACCGTTTGATGAGCGCGGTCACACCTGGCAAAGGCAAATTGAACTGGCCCTGCCTGATAGCCATGAGACCATCTCCCAACTAGGCCTTGAACCTGATCAGGATGACAATAACAATGCCTCTGCAACACTCACGAGTACCTTGCTCGTGCGCGGCTCACGTTTGCCCTTACAGGCAGGTGCTGGCTATATCGTCATTTTTGATGACATTAGCGACGTTATATCGGCGCAACGCTCAATTGCCTGGGGTGAAGTGGCACGTCGACTGGCTCACGAAATCAAAAACCCGTTAACGCCAATCCAGCTCTCTGCCGAACGGCTGGCTATGAAGCTGGCTGACAAGCTCGATGAAAAAGATGCAGGTATGCTCAAGCGCAGCACGCAGACCATTGTCAATCAGGTACAGGCCATGAAGCAGATGGTTGACGCCTTTCGTGATTATGCGCGAATGCCGCCAGCGGTCATGAGCTCCCTGGACCTCAATGAGCTGGTTACCGATGTACTCAATTTGTATGCGGCTGAAGAGGAACGTGGAGAAATTCTGGTTGCGCTCGCCCCCAATCTACCAAGACTGCAAGGTGACGCCTCCAAATTACGCCAGGTCATTCATAACCTGATTCAAAATGCCCAGGATGCCGCAGCGAGTCAAACCAAACCACAAATTTTGATCCGTACGGAAAGCATCAGCGGCGGCCGTGGCCCACAAGACAAGGTACAAACTATCAAAATTACCATTACCGATAATGGCACCGGATTTCCTCCGGCGCTGCTGGCTCGCGTCTTCGAACCGTACATCACCACCAAGTCCAAGGGCACAGGTCTGGGACTCGCTGTCGTCAAAAAAATCATTGATGAACACGAGGGTAGAATCACGATCAGCAACCTCACTGACGAGAGTGCTGGCACTAACAGTACAATAAAGGGTGCACAGGTAGTAATCCTGTTTTCCAAACTTACTGACCACGCTCCTCATGAAGAGAACTTGATGACTTCGCCCAAAGCGAACGAAAAAAGTACAGCGTAGGAATAAAGGTATACAGAATGGCAACAGTCTTGGTGGTAGATGATGAAATGGGCATCAGAGAATTGCTCTCTGAAATTTTGGGTGACGAAGGCCATCAGGTTGAACTCGCCGAAAACGCGCAGCAAGCGCGTGATTATCGCAATCACTCCGAACCTGATCTGGTTTTACTCGACATTTGGATGCCCGATACGGATGGTGTCACACTGCTCAAGGAGTGGGCGTCCCAAGGCTTATTGACCATGCCAGTTGTCATGATGTCCGGACATGGCACGATTGATACCGCGGTTGAAGCTACCCGCATCGGCGCGCTCAATTTTCTTGAAAAACCAATCGCACTACAAAAGCTTTTAAAAACAGTTGAACAGGCACTGGTTAAACCCGGCCACACGCCAGTCAGCCCCATCAACCATCCCGCACACAATCCCACACTGGGAAATGGCCTACCGCAAACCATTCACGAAGCCAACCCGGAGGGCGAGGCCGCCGCAGCCAGTATCAAGCTCATGGCGCAGCTTTCCTACTTTGGCACCGTGTCACTGGATATGTATTTACGTGATGCCCGTGACGCTTTTGAAAAAGTCTATTTTGAATATCATCTCGGCCAGGAAAACGGTAGCATGACCCGTGTTGCCGAAAAAACCGGACTGGAAAGAACCCACCTTTACCGCAAGCTAAAACAGCTTGGAATTGACTTGAATAAGTCAGAACGTCGCAGGGCTTGAGTAAATCAATAAAACCAAGCTATAATCTCACTTCTTTGGCCTGGTAGCTCAGTCGGTAGAGCAGAGGATTGAAAATCCTTGTGTCGGTGGTTCGATTCCGCCCCGGGCCACCAGTATTGATGCGGCTCACCACGTGGTGAGCCGTTTTCATTTCTTCTACAAAAAACACGCATTTCTACAAAAAATGGGAAAGCGGAGCGTGACCTATTTAAGCGGCCTCACCCGCTCCCCGACCCTGGCCCTGATGTAATGTTCGGTCATGTCCCTATTTTTATGGCCTAGCAACCTCTGAGAATGCCCAAGGTCTCCGGTGTCGCTGCCCGTCTTGGCCCTGATGTCCCTAAACTGAAAAGTCGCTCCCACTTTCAATCTAGCTTTATCGAACCGGCTTCTCAGCGAAAAGTAAGTTAACCGCTGCCCGTTCTCGTCTTGGATCAGATATAAGCCTGTGGCTTTTTGTGGTCTTGCCAATATCCTGTCTATTTTTATTCTGTCTACTATTCATGAAAAATTGGGCTCGCGTCACGGTTGATCGAACTTGCCCGACTTTGAATTACAATCGCTTTAACTTGGAAACCACTCAATCCAATTTAGTGGATTGGCATTTCAAACAACAAGGTTACCGTAAGGCATACTTGTTATCGTGAATAATCACATAGGTTTATAACTTCATGCGGTCGTAGTCAGATAGTGGCTTTACAACGAATCAATTCACTTACTTAATTGTTGATTACCCAATTGTTAGCGCGTCTGACGCCAATTTAAATAGATGATTCAACTCTTGCGCCAAGTCTCCGTTAGACATGTCGATTCATAGCTCCCACATCTTAATCTGTCGCACCGACAATATTGGGGATGTCGTCCTGACCTTTCCGATTGCTGCGCGCCTGAAACAAATGTTGCCTGGTGTGCGCATCAGCTTTTTATGTCGTGCTTATGCTGCATCCGTTGTCCGCTTTTGCAAGGATGTGGATCAAGTCTTTGAAGTCGAGTCGGTGACTGACAATCTGCTGCGTTTTTTCAAGCAGTCGGGTATTGATACTGTCATCATGGCGCAACCGGATCATGACATCATCCAGGCGGCTTTTCGAGCGGGTGTTAAGCACCGGATTGGTAATGCGCGACAGAAAATTTATCAGTTGATTTATTGCAACCGTCGAATTCGTTTCAGTAAAAGCACGTCTGACTTGCATGAATCGCAGCTCAACTTTGAGTTTTTACAGGCATATGGGCGACGCAGTATTCCATCGCTCGACAAGATGCCATCGCTGTATCACTTTCAGATCCCGACCATACGCGATTTTGAGGTGTTATTTAGAACGCACGCTTTCAATTTGATCCTCCATGCCAAGTCCAATGGACATGGCCGTGAATGGCCGATTGAATACTATGCAACGCTGGCCGAGATGCTAAGCAGCCACCCGGATATTCATCTCTGGTTGACCGGTAGTGCCAAGGAGGGCGAATGGTTATTGCAGCATGGTCAGGCACTCTTGCGTCGAGGTAATGTGACCAATGTCTGCGGACGATTTTCTTTGGCAGAACTGACGTCTTTCATTGGCCAGGCTGATGGACTGATTGCCAGCGGCACCGGACCACTGCATCTTTCTGCCGCCATAGGTCAGCGCACGCTGGGATTATTTCCACCTACGCGCCCGATGCATCCTGGTCGGTGGGCACCGGTTGGTCGGCGCACCTGGACTTTATGTTGCGAAAATAGTTGTGCCAATTGCGAACAAATCACTGAATCAAGCTGCGATTGCATGCGCAAAATCACACCGCAGCACGTTGCCGAGATTGTGCAGGGTTGGCTGATTGATACCCAAAATGAACGTGAATTGATGACACAGCAAACGCTTTCCGCAACTGCCTGACAGCCTTATATAGGCTTGGATACAACCAGCAAGGTTTGTTTTAGTTGGATGATCCAAGCCAGAAAAGCGGCTAAGCTCATTGAGTAGAATGCCGTGAGAACTGGCCAAAAAAACATCAGATCGGTCAGACCAAACACCCAAAAGCCCAAACAAACCAGTATGCCCATCCGCGCCACCCCACGCACCTCTCGGTTGGGATGATGCAGTTCTCGGCCAAAATAGTAGCCAGGCACCAGATACAGCGCCAAGCTGGCAAGCAGCCCCCAAATACCCGAGATGGCCATATTAAAAAGCAATTCATTATGCGAATGCGCATAAGCAGCGGCCACTGGTGTGATGATCTGCTGCTCGGCCAAAGTAGCCACGGCCTGTGGATAATTTTCCCGGCCGATCCCAAATAGGGGGGCCGTTTTAAACAAGCGCCAGGAAGCTTCCCACAACTGCAAACGAATACCAATTGAGGTGTCTTTTTGGCCCTGATAATACTGAGCAACATCGGAGCGGCTTTCATTTAGCCGACTCTGAATACTGTCGCTCAAGAAAAATATAGCACTCAAGCTGAGGATACTTAAAAAAGTGATTAGCCATTTGGCGCGACTACGCATGCCCGAAGCCAAAAGAAAAAACACCAAAAAAAATGGGATGGCGAGCCAACTGCCACGAGTCTTGACCATCACCGTGACATAAACACCCATGAACGCGATCAGCATCTTAAAAAGACTAAGCCATGGCTGCCCCCTCGCTTGACATGTTATTGAGGTGAGCACCAGACAACCCATCAGAAAAGCAAGATTGGAATAAGCAATCGTGGATAAAAAACCGATATTGCTCGGACGGTCATCGCCACCATGCGATAACCAGTAGGCCTTGGCCAATGCCAGAACAACGCCCAAGGCAAACGACCAGGGCAGCCAACGCAGTAGTCTGAGCGGTACAAACAGCACGGCCCAAAATGTCAGAATGAACAAGGCCAGGCGTAGCCCTCGATCATAAAACTTGATCACAAAATGGCCCGATGCCATTTGATTGAGCAGCACCGACAACAACAAGGACGCCATCGCCAATAGCAATGGCCAGTAGGCTTTCACATACGTGTTGAAGGCAAAAGACTCGGGTTGCTGGCGGGTTGCCAAGGCGCACAAGGCCACCATCAAGAGTAAAAACAGGCAGGCATTCCCTGCGTTGTGCAACACAATTGATAAAACTGGGTAAAGACCAATCAGCAAACTTGCTGACCATTGAATCAAACTCAAACCGGACTCCTGAAAGAGACTGCCTCCATCCCTATGCCTGCCAAAACGGCTTGGCCGCACTGATGAGGGGCTATTTGACCACACCATCACCATTGCCGTCGACACGATAGCGTCATCCAGACCACACTGGCTTACCAAACGTTGAACTCGACCCCATCTCAGCCATACGATTGATTAAACGGATGAAATCTCGCACACGATGGCATCAATATACTACCTAAGTGTATTTTTTATAACCCTTACAAATAGCACTACATCAATCATTTATTTAACATACTCCATCAAGTTGAGCATAAAAAATGCTCTTTAAGAGAGCGCAACGCACACGCTCTTCTTTGTCTGCGCACATTGATGATCATCACGGAACAGCTTTTGCTGTGTGCTCCCAACCAATTCATAGGAGACGCCATGACATCCATGACCGATGAAACCTCGTTACAGTTTCGCTTTTTTGTCACGTATAGCGGTGTCAAATTACCGCTTAAGTTGCTCGATGAGCTTGATACAGCCAGCCTTAACAATCGCAACACCTACTTTCGGGCCGGCTACGACGACAAAGCTCAATTGCGCTTACTGGAAAAGCGCACCTATGGTGAAGCTGAGCTGATTCATCGCTACGACTATCATGGCAACGGGCAACTGAGCCGCGCTGAAATTGATATGTGCGACGAAGATGAAGACATTACCATTCTGCAATTTGATGCCACCGGTGCGCTCTTGTCAGTCTAAAACTTGCTCAAGCAAATTGGGCTTGCTCAAAACTGAATGAATCAGGCATAGAGCTTGTATGAATAGATCTGACGCTGACTCAATTGTCGGCTTTGCGACAAACACTTCGAAAGGTCACCATGGATCTCGTCTACAAAACACTTGTCTTAAGTCAGGGCGGCCGTAATGGCCGAGTACAAAGTGCCGATGGCACTTTCAAACTGAATCTGGCCCAGCCCAAAGAAATGGGCGGTACCAAAGAAGGCGCAAACCCCGAGCAACTTTTTGCGGCAGCCTATGCAGCCTGCTTTGAAAATTCCATCCGCCACATTGTGCGACTCGACAAACTGCCACTCAAAGGCGTTTTTGTGGAAGCCGAGATTTCCATGTATGTGACTTTTGAGGGCCAATACCGGCTGGCGCTGTCACTGACGGCCATCATGACTGGGGTCGATCAACCCACCGCCGATTCGTTGGTGGAACGCGCCTTCAAGGTCTGCCCGTACACCGATGCCACTAAAAACAATATCAGCGTCAAAACGCTGGCCGTACTGGAAGACCCGGTCAAAGCTTAATCAAGCATGGGTGGGCCAAGGCTCGCTCAGCTTATTGCCTTGAGTAAAAATATTTAAATTTCAAATCCAGATTCTGCCTGTAAAAACTCATGAAAGTGCACAACAATGGATTCAACATCCATCTGTATCACAGCCAACATGGGTTGTTCAAGGCTGCCAGGGATATGCGCCTGATTTGGATTGAGATCCAAGGCAATTTGATGGTTGGTGCCGCGCACACATGAGAATGGCATACCATGCCAAGCGCCCGCAATGACGCGGTGCAAGTGACCAAAGCAGATATGGCGCACCGTCACGCCTTGCGTCCTGGCCTCCCCAATCGCAGCCAGCAAATGCGTTGTATCGCGCAAGCACAATGTATCCATACTGGCCAGTCCGACCGACAAAGGTGGATGGTGCATGAACAGCATCACTTGCTGACCAGGCGCACTCAGCATGGCCTGCGCTAGCCAAGCCGCGCGAGTAGCGCAATACACGCCATAGGCTTTGCCTGCTTGTTGTGTATCCATAAAAATCAGGCGCACCGTTTTACCGCCCACATCAACATCACGCCACGACTGCATAAAGCCATTCGCATCAAAAACCTGCTCGGGAAAGATGCGCTTCATTAAGGCTCGATCATCATGATTGCCCGGCAACAGCACATAAGGCTTATTGAGTTTTTGCAGACTGATCCGCAAGGTTTGATAACTGGCAGCCCACTCGTCTTCCACCAGGTCTCCGGTCAACACCAAAAGGCTCGCATCGGCAAATTGCCTGGCAATGCAATCCAGCGCGGCATCAAGACGTGCCGCCGGTTGACTACCAAACAAAGCTTTACCGTGTGGCAATAAGTGCAAATCAGAAAGCTGTATCAAGGTTAACGACATCGCCTGCTCCACCTGGGTTGGGATGATTTTTGATCTGCGAACAATTCTTGCAAGTGGCAACGACGTGCCCACTTACTTTTTGTCATAGGTTTGTAACGGTTTGCAACCCTTTACCAAGTATGGCTTTTTTGGCAAACGGTTTTTATGTTACCGGGTTTAATAGAGCCGTGTTGAATGATGATCGCACATAAGCCATCCCCAATAAATATAGAACACCCCTGACAACGATCATTTTTTTAAGGACTTACATGAAACAAGTTTTACTTGCGCTTTCTTTGGTGGCCACCGGTGCGGTGCTGTCCTCCAACTCTTGTGCCGCCGATGTGAATGGTTACGCCGAAGTATCGTCACTGGGCTTTGGTATTGGCGCATCCGTTGCAGCCACCAGCAATCTGGACATTCGTTTGGGCTACAACACCTTCAGTTATTCCAAAGACTATAACCACAATGGCATTAACTATAACGGCGACATCAAGTTGGGTACCTTTGCCCTGGTAGCCGAATATCATCCCTTCAATAGCGGTTTTCACGTTGATGCCGGTCTGATGTTTGGCGATAACAAAGTCAATCTGAAAGCACGCCCAACCAGCAATGGCGTGTACACCATTAATGGCGTCAATTATCCTGTAACAACAGCGGACGGCATTGATGGCAAGATCAAACTGATGGATGGGGCCGCACCTTATATTGGCCTGGGCTGGAACCTGTCTGCCGCACAAGCTAAAGGCTGGGGCTTTCGCTCTGGTTTGGGCGTGATGTTTGGCAAGGCACAAACCACCTTAACCCCAGTTGGACAATTGGCCACGGCACCCAATATTCAAACCAACCTGGCTGCTGAAGAAACCAAATTGAACAACGATCTGAAGATCTTCAAGACCTATCCCGTCGTTTATTTGGGTGCCAGCTACAAGTTTTAAGCTAGCGCGACAGTATTACCAGGCATGCGCCACATGCATGCCGGTTCATGAGTAGTCTCCTCTTCCAACTCCGGCATTGCCGGAGTTTTTTTATTGATATTTTCAATATTGAAAATTCAGATCGTCAAGCCGATTTTTTCTGCAGCAAGGCTTTGAGGCTGGATAATCTTTCCGCCGGCGCCATCGGCTTGCTTTCCGGTTCAGGCAATTTATCTTCATCCAATTTCATTTCTGCAATAAAACGTGATGGCTCACAGACCTGCGCTTCGCGCGCGCGTTTGCGCTTTTTACACCAGCTGATGTGCAGACTACGCTGAGCGCGGGTAATACCCACGTACATGAGTCGACGCTCTTCCTCAATCCGCGCTTCATCAGGCACATCATCGCTGCCCTTGTGCGGCAAGATACCCTCTTCCACACCCACCAAAAAGACATGCGGCCACTCCAGACCCTTGGCGGCATGCAGCGTGGACAGGCGCACCGCATCTGGATTTTCTTCCTTGCCTTCGAGCATGCTCATCAACGCCACCGTTTGAATCAACTCCAACAGGTTTTTACCTTGCTTGGCCAGGCCATCGGCATTATCAAAACCGGTAGCCTGCTTGACGCTGTCCAGTCCAATTGACTGCGCAGCACGATCATCGCGTGCGTCTTCATCGTTGTCATTGGCAGCACCTTCGGCATCGTCGTCAGGTTCATGCGCTTGCGTGCCACGCTGTTTGAGCCACATTAAAAAGTCCTGCACATTCTTCCACTTGGCTTGTGCCGTGCGTTCGTCAAAGTGATCGTAGAGATAGACTTCATAATCAATCGCGCTCATCAATTCATTGAGCAAGACACTGGCAGGCTCTTTTTCGGCACGATCCGTCATGCGTACGATAAACTCGCAAAACACGCGCAATGGCTCGACCTGACGCGCACCAAGACGGCTTTCTATACCCCCCATAAACACCGCTTCAAACAGACTGACCTTGGCCTGTCCGGCAAACTGGCCGAGCGTTTCGAGCGTGGCATTACCGATACCGCGCTTGGGCGTGGTGATGGCACGAATGAATGCCGGATCATCATCGCTATTGGCAATCAATCGCAAGTAGGAACAAATGTCCTTGATTTCAGCGCGTTCAAAAAAGGATTGGCCGCCGGACAGTACATAGGGAATACGCTCGCGTCTGAGCATCTGTTCAAAAATTCGCGCCTGATGATTGCCTCGATAAAGAATCGCGTAGTCACTAAATTTGGCCTTGCGTTCAAACTTGTGAGCTGACAATTTGAAGGCAATCGATTCAGCTTCATGCTCTTCATCGTTCATGCCGGTGATGTCAATCGCATCACCCGTACCTAAATCAGACCACAACGTTTTTTCAAAGAGCTTGGGGTTATTGGCAATCACCGCGTTGGCAGCCTGCAAGATCCTGACGGTAGATCGATAGTTCTGCTCCAGCTTGACGACCTTGAGCGCCGCAAAATCGGTTTGCAATTGCGACAGGTTTTCCAGGGTGGCGCCACGCCAGCCGTAAATGGCCTGGTCATCATCCCCCACCGCAGTAAAGGCCGCGCGAGAACCTGCCAGGAGTTTGACCAGCTCGTACTGACAGGCATTGGTGTCCTGATATTCATCGATGAGTAAATAGCGCAGTTTGCGCTGCCAGCGATCGCGCACCTCTTCGTTGCGCGCAAAGAGCTGCGCGGGCACGCGAATCAGGTCATCAAAATCCACCGCCTGATAGGCGTTCAGGGTCGCGGCGTAATTGCGATAAACGCGTGCGGCAATCATGTCGTCTTCGCTGGTCGCGGCATACACCGCGTCTTCCGGCGTCACCATGCCGTTTTTCCACAGCGAAATCGCCGTCTGGACTTTTCGGATCAGCGCTTTATCCGTGGTGGCCAATTGTTCCTGAATTTGCGCATAACAGTCGTCTGAATCCAGAATCGAAAAACGCGGCTTCAAACCAACATGCTGGGCTTCACTACGCAGTATTTGCACGCCCAATGAATGAAAGGTACAAACCGTGAGCTGCTTGGCAAAGTAACGACCACTGCGCGCTTTGCCCTTATGCTCCTTGCCATCCAATAACTTGCCGATACGCTCCTGCATTTCGAGCGCAGCCTTGTTGGTAAAAGTCACCGCGGCAATATGACGTGGATCAAAACCGATATTGAGAATCAGATGCGCAATTTTTTGCGTGATCACCCGCGTCTTACCGCTACCTGCACCGGCCAGCACCAAACAAGGTCCATCTAAATATTTTACCGCCTCGTTCTGGGCGGCATTTAAACCATGCGACATACTACCTTACTGTATTTTTAACTAACCTTATTTAACGCACTTAAGGAGATTAAATTGATTGGTACTGGCATCCAGTACCGCCATTTATTGATATTTCAAGCCGATTCGCCCGTGCATTTTAATCGGCCGATAACAGCAGTTTGACGCCATCCATGCCTTTTTCTTTGCTTACACTGGCTTTGGCAAATGCCACGCAATTTTGTTGTGGCGCTGGTAATCGTCCGGCCGACATATTATCGAAACGAGGAATGGGATGAATCGCAATCTGTCCCGGTTTCCAAAACACCATCGTCAAAGAGTTGCTATTACCTTGCAGCTGCTGATCTTTCAATAGCTGATTGATCGCGCTCGCGTTCACATCCTGTTGGCCCACCTGATTGGCGTTGGGTTCCAGCAAACAGGCCTGCTGCCAATCGCCGGAAACCTGACTTTTCAGCGCCATGGATGTGCCAATTGCCAGTCGCTGTATTTGCTGCATCCATGACTCGGTCTGATTTGCATTCGCCGTTGAGCAAATACACAAGCATATCAATAATGAAATTTTCAACATTTTGGCTCCCACATCAAGACCTTACATGCCCAATGGATCAACTTCCAGCTGCCACTTCATACGCCCTTTCATCGTCACCAACCCAGCACGCCATAAGGGTAACAGTTTTTGCAGCGCCGCTCGATTGGCTGACTCAATCAATAACTGGGCGCGCTCGATGTGCGCCAGTCGCACCAGCGTCATGGGTACCGCATCGTAAAAAGTGACGGGTAATCCCTGTTGTTCGGCCAATGCCTCACCCACTTCTTTGGCGGCTTGCAACCAAGCCAGGGCGGCCTCGACGGTCTTGGCTTCAGCACGCAAAATGGTCTGGTAAATATATGGTGGCATTTGCGCAATGCGCCGTTCTGCCAGCAGAATATGCGCGTAGCCAGCGTAGTCTTGCTTGGCCAGCGATGCAAACAAAGGATGCTCAGGATAGCGCGTTTGAATCAACACCTCGCTGGCTTTGCCCGACCGCCCCGCGCGCCCTGCCACCTGCATGAGCTGGGCAAAGAGCCGCTCACTGGCACGAAAGTCGGCCGCATATAAGGCACTATCCACATTTAACGCCGCCACCAGAGTGATGTTGCGAAAGTCATGTCCCTTGGCGACCATTTGTGTGCCCACCAAAATATCGACTTCACCACCATGCACCGAATCAAACAGGATTTGCGCGCTGCCTTTTTTGCGCGTGGTATCGGCATCAATGCGGGCGATGCGCGCGCCCGCAAACAACTCAGCCAGCGTTTCTTCAATGCGTTCTGTGCCGCGTCCAAAGGATTGCAGATCTTGATTGCCGCAAGTTGGACAGGCGCGTGGCAAACGTGCTTCCAGTCCACAGTGATGACAGCGCAAGAGCCGCTCACGCTTGTGCCAGACCATATGCGCTGAGCAACGCGTGCAGCCACCCACCCAACCGCAAGCCTCGCATGACATCACGGGTGCATAGCCGCGTCGATTCAAAAAGATGAGTACCTGCTCTTGCTTGGCGAGGCGCGCCCGAATGGCCGCTATCAAAGGCTCGGACAAGCCACTTTGCCCGGCAGGATGCCGCGCCGAATCAACCAGGCGGATCACCGGCAAAATCGTCTGCAAAGGACGCTGCGTGAGTTGTAGTAATTGATAATCACCTGATTTGGCGCGATACCAGCTTTCCAGCGATGGCGTGGCCGAACCCAGCACCACCGGGACGTTTAACTGCTTGCCTCGAAACACCGCCAAGTCGCGAGCTGAATAGCGCAAACCTTCTTGCTGCTTGTAGGATGGATCATGTTCCTCATCGACCACAATCATTTGCAGATTGGCAAATGACGCCAAGATCGCCAGACGCGTACCCAATACAATTTGTGCCATGCCCGTATGAGCAGCCAGCCAGCTGCGGGCCCGCTCACCTTCAGCCAGCCCACTATGCAGACTGACAATTCGCTTATTTGGAAAACGACTACGAAACACACCTTCCAGCTGCGGCGTGAGATTGATTTCTGGCACCAATACCAGCGCCTGAGCATGAATTTCCGTTGCTGAAGGCGATATATTTTCTGTATTCAACAAACTATCAGCTTGCGCCAGTACCCGTGCAATCGACTCACAATAGACTTCAGTTTTGCCACTGCCCGTAATGCCCTGCAAGAGAAACGTTTGAAATTGCCTGATGCTGGCAATGGCTTCTACCGCCTTTATCTGTTCTTGTGTCAGGGCATGTGATGCTACCGGCGCTTCATTCTGTTCAAACGCAGGGACATCCAGCGACGTTTTGGGCACCAGCAATAATTTCGCGACTCTTTTAAGCGTGCGCTCATCATTGTCATGCACGCGCCGTAAATGCGCTGGAATTGCCGGGATCGCTACCTCACCAATCCCACGCTGATAATATTTGGCGGCAAACTCAATCAACCATTGCCAATCCATTTTCAGCGGAGCGATACCCAACAGTTTTCGCACAATTGGCCGCACTTTATCCACCGCGATCGGTGGCTGCGTACTGGGTAATTGCCAGACAATCCCAACTTTTTGAGTTGTTCCAAAATCGACAACAACCCAATCACCAGTATGCAAGTCAAAGTCTTGCAAATACACATAGTCCACCAGGGAAAATACTGGGGTGTCGAGTGCGACTGCGGCAAAACTTGTCATTTATGTAATAAATCCGACAGTCGTAACTTCATGTATCACTTTAAGTGTGTAGGTAAATATCTGACAGGATTCAATTTTCTGCGCTTCACGATTCTGTGTCCACATATCTTGTGGATAACTTTGTGAAAAAGTACCTCCTGAACACCCTCAAGCCTTGATTTCTGTGGCTTTCAGCAAAATGCACAAACACCGAGCAAAAAAATTTATTACTATAAAACAATAACTTACGCTATTTACTCGTTTTTTAGTTACATCCATGTCCGACGCATGACGTCTTTGGGATTTTGTGCATAAGTCAAGGCCTTGAATCGAAAAAATCTGTCAATTTTCTTCATTTAAAATCTTGACGAATGCAATTTGCTCAATCTCATCTTATGTACAAAGTTACTTCTTGTTACAGTTTGGGAAATAAAAACACCGCCATGGCTAGCCTTTAAACAGACTTTCTCAAGCCTGCCGAATTTTTTTACTATACCCATGCACCTCATCCACCAGCACAGAAACCGACTCGGGTGGCGTAAATTGAGAAATCCCGTGTCCCAGATTAAAGATATGGCCGCCATGCTTGCCGCCCGCACTGATTGGTGCACCAAAACTGTCCAAAACCTTGCCAACTTCGGCCCGGATACTTTGCTCTGAAGAAAATAGCACATTGGGGTCGAGATTACCTTGAAGCGTGCAACGCTCGCCAATCCTGGCTCTGGCTTTTGCCAGATTAACCGTCCAATCCAAGCCTACGCCATCACAGCGCGTGGCAGCAATTTCTTCTAGCCACAAACCCCCACCTTTAGTAAAAACGATGGCCGGTACGCGCTGGCCATTGTGTTCTCGTTTAAGTTGATCGAGTACCAATTTCATGTAAGTTAATGAAAACTGCTGATAAATGCCATCGGCCAAAACACCGCCCCAGGTATCAAAAATCATCACCGCCTGGGCGCCAGCCTCAATTTGGGCATTCAAATAGGTTGCAACAGAGTCGGCATTAACTTGCAAAATCTTGTGCATCAGATCAGGACGGGAATACAGCATCGATTTGACGGTTCTAAAGTCATCCGAGCCGCCACCTTCGACCATATAGCACGCCAGTGTCCAGGGACTGCCAGAAAAGCCAATAAGCGGCACTCGTTGACGGCCATCCTTGACCAGAGCCCGACGAATACTTGTCACGGCATCAAAAACATATTGCAGTTCCGACATGTCGGCGCGAGCCAACCTATTGACTGCCGCTTCATCCCGTATCGGGTTTTTGAAACGTGGGCCTTCGCCGTCAGCGAAATAAAGCCCCAAACCCATTGCATCCGGGACAGTCAAAATATCCGAAAACAGGATTGCAGCATCCAGCTCGTATCGATCCAATGGCTGGATAGTGACTTCGGTTGCGTAGTCAGGATTTTTTGCCAATCCAAGAAAGGAACCGGCGCGCTTTCGAGTCGCACAATATTCAGGCAGATAACGCCCTGCCTGGCGCATCAGCCATACTGGCGTGTAATCGGTTGGCTGGCGCAACAAAGCGCGCATGAATTGGTCATTGGCAAGTGGATACTGGCTGAAATCAGAAGTGGTCATAACGTGGCATGGCACTTATGCAGTTGCATTGTGCAGATGAGAAATGCGCATTGTAATGGAGTGACTGCCTGACAGCGATTTATACTTGTGTCCTGTTTAATTTAGATAAGTGAACAATCATGTTCTTTGAAACCGTCCATTTGCTCATCAACACTTTATTCGGATTTTTTTCCGGACTTTTTCTGCTGCGCTTTTTAATGCAAAAGTTTCGTGTTCCCTTTGGCAATGAGATTGGTCGTTTTGTCATCGCCTTCACGGATTGGTTAGTCAAACCTTTACGAGCCGCTGTACCCGGCATAGCAGGCTTTGACTGGGCAAGCTTGATCGCTGCCTGGTTATCAACTTTTGTCGGCATCGCACTGGCCTGGGTAATTTCAAGAGCTGATTATTCACTTAATCCAGATAGCCTGATAAGTTTATTGATCATCTCGTTCTTTCAATTGCTCACGACCATCATCTGGCTCTTCAAAGGCGCACTGATCGCTTTTGTTGTCCTGTCATGGGTTGCACCTCAGGCACCGGTCATGATGATGCTGATGAGCTTTACCAGGCCACTGTTGAGCCCTATCTCGCGGGTGATTCCGCCGATTAGCGGTTTTGATCTATCACCACTTTTTGCATTGCTGGGACTACAGATCGCAGACATCATCGTCAATCATCTGACCGGTGAAACGCTCCGGCTATTTGGCTAATTCGATGCCGTGCCAGTCCGACATATTTGACTCATTATTATCTATCAATGTCCTTCCAATTTAACAAGCGAAAAAAAAGAGTCCGAAGACTCCTTTTTAATTAAGCAATAAAGCTTAAAGTTTTCGCTTAATGTTTTCTATTACGCAGACGAGCAATTGCAGCCAGCTGAGCAACCGCAGTAACCAGTTCTGACTGTGCTTTGGCGTAATCAATATCTGAAGTTCTATTAGCCAAAGCATCTTCTGCCAGGCGTTTCGCTTCGCTTGCCTTAGCTTCATCCAGATCATGGCCACGAATTGCAGTATCGGCAAGCACCGTCACTGAGTTCGGTTGCACTTCTAGAATCCCACCTGCTACAAACACAAACTCATCAGCACCGCCTTCAACTTCGATCCGGACTGCACCTGGACGAATTCTCGTAATCAAAGGTGTATGGCCGGGCAAAATACCGAGCTCACCTGATTCACCGGGCAAAGCGACAAATTTGGCAGTACCAGAGAAGATCGACTCTTCAGCAGAGACAACATCAACATGTATGGTATGAGCCATATGATTCCTTCACGTTTATGCCGGATAACCAGTTATCCGGCATCACAGATAAACTGACGATTATTTCAGTTTAGTTGCTTTTTCGATGGCTTCGTCAATTGTGCCAACCATGTAGAAGGCCTGCTCTGGCAGGTGGTCCAACTCACCGTTAACAATCATGTTAAAGCCGCGAATGGTTTCCTTGAGGGAAACATATTTACCAGGACTGCCAGTAAACACTTCAGCAACGTGGAAAGGCTGTGACAAGAAGCGCTGGATTTTACGAGCACGAGCAACCAGTAATTTATCTTCTGGTGCCAGTTCATCCATACCCAGAATCGCGATAATGTCGCGCAATTCTTTGTAGCGCTGCAGCGTACCCTGTACAGCACGGGCTGTCTGATAATGCTCTTGGCCAACCACGTTTGGATCCAGCTGACGTGATGTAGAGTCAAGTGGGTCAACCGCTGGATAGATACCCAACGCGGCAATATCACGTGACAACACAACGGTTGAATCCAAGTGAGCAAAAGTCGTTGCTGGTGATGGGTCAGTCAAGTCATCGGCTGGCACATAAACGGCCTGAATGGACGTAATGGAGCCAGTTTTTGTTGATGTAATACGTTCTTGCAGACGGCCCATTTCTTCAGCCAATGTAGGTTGATAACCCACTGCGGAAGGCATACGACCCAACAGCGCAGATACTTCCGTACCGGCCAGTGTGTAACGATAGATGTTATCCACAAAGAACAATACGTCACGGCCTTCATCACGGAACGCTTCAGCCATTGTCAAACCTGTCAGCGCGACACGCAGACGGTTACCTGGTGGCTCGTTCATCTGACCGTACACCATGGCCACTTTATCAAGAACATTGGAGTCTTTCATCTCGTGGTAAAAGTCATTACCCTCACGAGTACGCTCACCCACACCGGCAAACACGGACAAACCCGAGTGCTGTTTAGCGATGTTGTTGATCAACTCCATCATGTTAACGGTCTTACCTACACCAGCACCACCAAACAGACCAACCTTACCACCCTTAGCAAAAGGACAGATCAAGTCAATCACTTTAATGCCGGTTTCCAGCAGATCCTGTGACGGTGACAGCTCGTCATAAGCAGGAGCTTTACGGTGAATAGCCGCACGTGCATCTGTGCCAATTTCGCCAGCTTCATCAATTGGATTACCCAATACGTCCATGATACGGCCAAGCGTAGCCTTGCCAACTGGCACAGAAATAGGTTTACCTGTATTGGTAATTTTCAGACCACGACGCAGACCATCTGATGTACCCAATGCAATCGTACGGACAACGCCATCGCCCAGCTGTTGCTGAACTTCCAGTGTTAACGCAGAGCCTTCCAGCTTTAGCGCGTCATACACTCTAGGCACATTGTCACGGGGAAACTCAACGTCAACCACCGCGCCGATACACTGAACGATTTTGCCTTCAGCCATTTTCGTTCCTTCAATAAAATTAATATCTGTTCAAAAAATTCTAAGCCTGTGCTTATACCGCAGCCGCACCAGCCACAATCTCGGAGAGTTCAGTTGTAATTGCAGCTTGACGAGTCTTGTTATAGACCAGTTTCAATTCTCCAATCACATTACCAGCATTGTCGGTCGCCGCTTTCATAGCGACCATTCGTGCCGACTGTTCTGACGCCATGTTATCAGCTACCGCTTGATAAATCAGCGCTTCAACATAACGTAACAACAAGTCATCAATCACCGATTTGGCTTCTGGTTCGTAGATGTAGTCCCAAGTATGCTGGCCTGCATCTGCTTTGAGCTTGTCGGATGTCAATGGCAGCAATTGCTCTACCAAAGACTCCTGTTTCATCGTATTGATAAATTTGGTGTAGCACAGATAGACCTTATCCAACTTGCCGTCCTGATAAGCATCCAGCATGACTTTCACCGGGCCAATCAATTTTTCAAGATGGGGCGTATCACCAAGCTGAGTTGCATGGGCTATAACCTTCGCACCAATACGATTCAAAAAACCCAAGCCCTTGTTGCCTAATGCGACGGCTTCTGCACCGACACCTTGTGCTTCAAATTCTTTGATTTTTAATGTAACAGCACGTAATACGTTGGTATTCAAACCACCACACAAACCTTTATCAGTCGTCACCACAATGAACCCAACCTTTTTGGCGGCATCATGCATTACCAAAAATGGATGGGTATATTCAGGATTGGCCTGAGACAGGTTGGCGGTTACGTTACGAATCTTGTCACTATACGGTCTTGCTGCTCGCATCCGATCCTGCGCTTTACGCATTTTGGATGCAGCCACCATTTCCATAGCTTTCGTGATCTTCTTCGTATTTTCTACGCTCTTGATCTTGCCGCGTATCTCTTTGCCTGCAGCCATGAGTATTTACTCCTTCAGCTCCAGTTAAGATTAATAAGCGCCGGATTTTTTAAAGTCGGCAACCGCAACAGCCAGTGCAGCTTCACCATCTTTATCCAGTGCCTTGGTTTCTTCAATCTTGGCCAATAATGCACCGTGACTGGTCTTCATATAATTGTGCAAACCGGCTTCAAACGACAGCACTTTTTTCACTTCGACATCATCCAGATAGCCCTTGTTCACAGCAAACAGCGTGACTGCCATGATAGAGATAGGCTGTGGAGAATATTGAGTTTGCTTCAACAACTCGGTAACACGTGCACCACGATCCAGCTGTTTACGTGTGGCTTCATCCAGATCAGAGGCGAACTGGGCAAATGCAGCCAACTCACGATATTGAGCCAGATCCGTACGGATACCACCAGACAGGCCTTTAATTACTTTGGTCTGCGCTGCACCACCCACACGAGAAACGGAAATACCGGCGTTAATCGCAGGACGAATACCTGAGTTAAAGAGGTTGGTTTCCAAGAAGATCTGACCATCAGTAATCGAAATCACGTTGGTCGGCACGAACGCAGAAACGTCACCAGCTTGAGTTTCAATAATTGGCAATGCAGTCAATGAACCGGTTTTGCCCTTGACTTCACCTTTAGTGAATTTCTCAACGTAATCTTCGTTCACACGAGCTGCACGCTCCAGCAATCGACTGTGGAGATAGAACACGTCGCCAGGGAAAGCTTCGCGACCTGGTGGGCGACGCAACAGCAAAGATACTTGACGATAGGCAACCGCTTGTTTGGACAGATCATCATAAACGATCAATGCATCCTGACCACGATCACGGAAATATTCACCCATCGTACAGCCAGAATAGGCCGATACGAATTGCATTGCGGCCGACTCGGAAGCCGCGGCAGCGACAACAATGGTGTATTCCATCGCGCCATGCTGCTCAAGAGCACGCACCACGTTTTTGATCGAGGAAGCTTTCTGACCAATCGCAACATAGATACAGGTCATGTTCTGACCTTTTTGATTGATGATGGCATCAATCGCTACGGCAGTCTTACCAGTTTGACGGTCACCAATGATCAACTCACGCTGACCACGGCCAATCGGCACCATGGAGTCAATTGATTTCAGGCCAGTTTGCATTGGCTGAGATACTGATTGACGAGCAATAACGCCTGGTGCAATTTTTTCGATCGCATCAGTCATTTTTGCATTGATTGGGCCTTTACCATCAATTGGTTGACCCAGTGCGTTTACAACGCGACCGATCAACTCAGGACCAACTGGAACCTCAAGAATGCGACCAGTACATTTAACTGTATCGCCTTCACAGATATGCTCATATTCGCCCAAAATAACGGCACCAACTGAATCACGCTCAAGGTTGAGCGCAAGACCGAAAGTATTACCGGGGAACTCAAGCATTTCACCCTGCATAACATCTGACAAACCGTAAATGCGGACAATACCGTCAGTCACAGAAATTACGGTTCCCTGATTGCGAATCTCTGCTGTATTTTCCAGCCCCTGGATTCGACTCTTGATCAGCTCACTGATCTCGGAGGGATTGAGTTGCATACAAACTCCTATGTTCTTTTCTTATGGATCATGTTTATTTACACAATCCGGCATCTCAGAAATGAAGCCACAAACTGATGTTGATATCAGCTAGTCAAGGCAACACGCATTTGTGCCAGTCGGGCTTTAACCGATGTATCCAGCACTTCATCACCGACGGTTACTTTGACACCACCAATCAAACCTGGATCGACTGTGACACTTGACTTCAACTTGCGGCCAAACTTGCGCTCCAAGGCGCCAGTCAATTCTGCAAGTTGTGCTGCTTCAAGTGGAAATGCACTGACGATTTCAGCATCAGCCGAGCCTTCGGCTGCATTGCGCAAAGCTTCAAACTGCTCAGCAATTTCAGGCAGTGCCTTGAATTTGCCATTTTGTAACAATGCGGTCAGCAGATTTTTGGTTTCCGGCGTCACTGCTGTTTTGAGCAGTCCCAGTACCAAATCTGCAATTTGCGAACTACCCAACTTGGGATTGTCCACGACAGATTGTACTTCTGGGACTACTGCAACTTGTGCCAGCTCGTTGATAAGCGCAGCCCAATCAGACAGATTACCGGACTGAGCCACCTTGAACAAGGCCTCCGCATAGGGACGAGCTACAGTCGCTAATTCAGCCATGATTACAGCCCCGCTTTCAATTGAGACAACAAGTCAGCATGAACAGCAGGATTCACTTCGCGCTTGAGAATTTGCTCTGCACCAGATATTGCCAAGGTAGCAACCTGATTACGCAATTCCTCTTTAACACGTGTGAGTTGTTGTTCCGCATCAGCTTTTGCTGCAGTAACAATTCTTACTGCTTCTGCTGAAGCATTTTGCTTAGCCTCTTCGATAATTGCTAATGCACGCTTTTCAGCGTCAGCAATACGTTTTTGACCTTCATCACGAGCCTCCGACAATGCTTTTTCGACACGTTTGTTAGCAGCTTCAAGATCTGCCTTACCACGTTCTGCAGCAGCCAAGCCATCGGCAATTTTTTTCGCACGATCATCAAGTGCCTTAGTGAGTGGAGGCCATATAAACTTCATGGACACCCACGCCAAGATAAAGAACACTATTAGCTGCGCGAAAAGAGTCGCGTTTAAATTCACGTCATTCTCCTTTCCTTAAGGGCGCACCGCAATGCAATGCGAACATACACAAAAGGTATGAATTAACCCGCGAAAGGATTAGCAAATGCGAACAACATCGCAATACCAACACCGATCAGGAACGCAGCATCAATCAGACCAGCCAACAAGAACATTTTAGTTTGCAGTGTGTTCATCAGTTCTGGTTGACGTGCTGAGGCTTCCAGATATTTACCGCCCATCAAAGCAATACCGATACAAGCACCGATAGCGCCCAAACCAATAATCAGACCGCAAGCCAAAGCAACGTAAGCAACGTTAGTCATGTTTACTCCTTAAAGATTAAAAAACAAAAAATTAAAAAACAAAGAACCCCAAAACTCATCAATGATGATCATGCGCCTGACCGATGTATACCAAAGTCAGCATCATGAAAATAAAGGCCTGCAACAACACGATCAAGATGTGAAAGATTGCCCATGCCGAACCAGCGATGACCTGACCGATGAAGCCCAATACGCTGCTTGCGTTGTAGCCAGTCCAAATACTGCCCAGCAAAGCAATCAACATAAATAGCAATTCACCTGCATACATATTGCCGAACAACCGCATCCCCAAGGAAACCGTCTTGGCAGCAAATTCGATCAAGTTCAACAAGAGGTTGAATGGAGCAAGCCAGATACCAAACGGGGCTGCAAACAGTTCATGTATAAACCCTCCCAGGCCTTTGATTTTGACACTGTAGTAAAGCATGAACCAAAGCACACCCAAAGCAATACCCAGCGTGCCATTCAGATCAGCCGTTGGAACAATGCGATGAAAATGAATCACCTCACCCAAGCCAACCAGTTCAAAAATTTTATGTGGCAAATCAATTGGCAAGAAATCCAGTGCATTCATAAACAGCACCCACATAAATACGGTCAAGGCCAAAGGCGCAATAAATGTTCGATCACCGTGCACGATACTTTTAGCTTGATCATCAACCATTTCAACGATCATTTCCACCAGCGCCTGGAAACGACCGGGAACACCAGAGGTGGCTTTACGAGCAGCCAACCACAACAATGTCAGCGCCAAGACGCCACAGAATGAAGACCAGAATATGGTGTCCCAGTTAAAAACATGGAAATCGACAATGAAGCCCTGCTTCTCGGAAGACAGATGCGTCAAATGGTGAATGATGTATTCAGACGCAGTAGGTGCGTGAGTACCAGCTTGTTCAACAGCGTGTTCGGTGGACATATTTATCTCTTAATCAACAGAAACAGGTAACTTTTTAGCGCGATGACCAGACCGCCAATAAACGCTGGCCAAACCATCCCACTATAAAACTTAATCGATAGAAACAACAACAAAACCGTCAAGCCAACTTTTACGAACTCACCCAGCAAAAAAGTCGCCGGGTTTGCACCTTGCGGTTTTTTAGCATCCAGCCACAAGCGAAAGGCAAACAGCGCCGTTGGCAATATGCAGGCTCCGCCTCCAAGCATCAACGAAACAGCCGCATGCTGACCAAACACTATCAACAAAACTAGCGAGGTGAGCACGATGGCGAAACATTGCAGCAATACAAGCTGGAGCATTACTTTTTATTCGAGGCCCCAAGCGATAGACTTGCCTGAGTAGGCGCGTTAACGAAAACGCAAAACAACGGGATTATAGGTGTTTCACCTTATCGCCGTCAAATTGTTCCGCACGATTGTCTTGTATTCACACGCAAAACAATATTTAAGTCACAACACAACATGATCCCGTCAGGCTTCAGGATCGGCAGTAAATTTTCTTTTTCTCTCGGTTTATCCAAATTATTGCTATCAAAAAACGTACTTAGTTATTTCTCGCATTTACTTGCTTGCTATGATTCGTAGCCTTCTGCTATGCACATCTTTATTCTTGCTCACATGAACTCGAAGGAATTTTATGCATATGTCTACCGTTGAACGACTCCTTGACTTATTAGAGGGCAGTTCGGAATTGCGCCCGCTTCTTCGCACGCTTGACCAGCAACAAGTGATTGGCCGCTTTTTGAATATTGACCTAACCAGTAAATTTCAATCGATCTATGAAGTTTCCTCTAACTCACAACAGCCACGCTATACAACAATCGGTTATGAAGGCTGGGTACGATCTTTTGATGCTCAAAATTCAGAAGGTCTATCGCCATACAATTTATTTGCCCGGGCTGCGCGAGAACATGAGTTGATCGCGCTAGATCGCTTATGCCGAACGCTTCATGCCATCAATTTTTTTTCCATGTCGATCCCGGGCTTTCTATTTCTTAATGTCCATGAACGTCTATTGAAGAATATCAAATACGACCATGGCCGCACTTTTGCCGCCATTTTGATTGCAATGGGGCTTAATCCTGGCCAAATCGTCATAGAAATACCCGAGGCTGCCGCTGGACATCGTACTTTTCTAGAGTTTATTTTGGAAAACTATCACCGCAATGGCTTCAAAGTTGCCATTAACCTGCCTTCCGCCGGCCTTATTCATAATCTTGCCACACTGCTTGAACCTGACTTTTACAAGATAGACGCTCGAATTGCTTGCAGTGATGGCAGTATTTCCCCACTAGTTGACTACACAAAACACCAATCCATTCCGCTCATTTTCAAACAGATTGATAGCGAAGAACGACTTGAGACACTACTTCTCGCCGGGGCGCAGTATGTACAAGGCAAATTATTTCTTACTCAAACCGCACAAGTTGACAAGGAAACAATCGCTTATACATAAATCGAATAAGTATTATCAAAAACATTCGTTTATCAAATAAACGTTGGCTGCCAGAATCAAGTCTTAAGCATAACTTCGTTTTGGAACCCTATGAATTTCCAGCAACTGCGCTCGATTCGTGAAGCGATACGTCATAGCTTTAATTTGACCGAAGCTGCCAATGCCATGTTTACGTCTCAACCCGGTGTGAGCCGTCAGATTCGAGAATTGGAAGAAGAGTTAGGCGTGCAGATTTTTGAACGGCAAGGCAAAAGACTCACTGGTTTGACTGATCCTGGACGAGGCATTGTTCCCTTGGTAGAAAGACTGCTCCTGGATGCAGAAAATCTAAAGCGCGCCAGTGCCGATTTCATTGCGCAACAAACGGGGCGCTTGACTGTTGCCACAACGCATACTCAAGGGCGCTATGTATTACCGCCGGTGGTCAAACAATTCAAGCAACGTTATCCGAATGTCAAACTGGTTTTGCAACAGTCTTCACCACAAGATATTGTTGCCTTACTGCGTTCTGGCGAAGCCGATATTGGCATCGCCACTGAAGCACTGGAAGGCCTGGAAGAACTCCTCAACTTTCCCTGCTATCAATGGCACCATGTGGTCTTGGTTCCCAAGGGACATCCCTTGACTCAACAACCGCTATCGGCCCAGTCACTGGCTCAGTACCCACTTATCACCTATGACTCTGGACTTTCCGGTCGCTCAAGAATTGATGAGGCATTTACGCAACTGCAAATCAAGCCCGACATCGTCTTATCGGCGATGGATGCCGATGTCATCAAAACCTATGTAGAAGCCGAACTGGGGGTGGGTATTATTGCGGAAATGGCTTTTGATCAAAAAAAGGATACCGACCTAGAGGCCATTGATGCGGGGCATATCTTTGCAACCAATACGACGCGCCTGGCCATTCGACGTGGTGCGTATTTACGCAATTACGCCTATCAATTTATTGAATGCTTCTCGCCGTCATTGACGCGTCGGTTTATTGAGCAAGCACGCCGTCAGGAACAGTCTTCGCATTATGATATTTAGTCGGCACACAACCCACTTATTGGCCCTGTCAGGCTTCTTCGCTCAAACCAAGACGGCCTAGCAAACCATCAAGCTGATCATGGCTGGCAAAGTCGATATTAAGCTGACCTTTACCCTTTTGGCTGACCTTCAGTTTGACGACGGTCCCTAGCAGGTCACTTAAGCGCTCTTCCAGTCGCGCAGTATCTCGATTGGTATTGGTACCGCTTTTAGCGGCTTTCAAGGAAAATGGCTTAGTGCTGGCATTGACCAGTTTTTCGGTGTCGCGCACCGACAAGCGCTTGCCCACAACCTGATTAGCCAGATTGATCTGCGTCGCTGCATCCACCGCCAACAGCGCGCGAGCATGCCCCATATCCAGATCACCAGCCATCAACATGGTTTGCACCGGCTTAGCCAAATTCAGCAGGCGCAGCAGGTTGGAACATGCAGAGCGTGAGCGGCCGACCGCTTGCGCGGCCAACTCGTGGGTCAAGCCAAACTCGGTAATCAGGCGTGAAATGCCCTGCGCTTCTTCCAACGGATTGAGGTCTTCTCGCTGGATGTTTTCAATCAGCGCCATTGCTGCGGCAGCCTCATCGGGCACCGCCTTGACGAGCACCGGCACTTCCGTCAATCCCGCAATTTTGGCCGCACGGAAACGTCGTTCACCGGCGATGATTTCATAGCGACCACCACCTATTTCGCGCACCAGAATTGGCTGCATCAGGCCTTGTGCCTTGATACTTTGCGCCAGCTCATTTAATGCGCCTTCATCCATGCGTGTGCGTGGTTGATATTTACCGGCTTGCAACAGATCCAGCGCCAAGGAACTGGGAAAACCATCTCGTGGCGCGTCGGTTTCGAGTGAGGGCACGGCTGCACCCAACAGGGTTTCCAGGCCTCGGCCGAGTCCTTTTTGCTTCTTCAACATGGGTACTCCAGGGGAGATTACGTTAATATATAGCTATATAGTGCGTAAATATTGGGGCTTTTTATATACATAGCCCCTGTATATTTATAATGTTTCAATGCGCTCCAGCATTTCATTGCCAAAAGACACATAAGCCTGGGCACCTTTAGATGCCTTGTCAAAATTCACTCCTGGAATGCCATACGATGGTGCCTCGGCCAATCGCACATTGCGCGGGATGATGGTCTTGAAAACTTTGTCGCCAAAATGTTTTTCCAATTCGGCAGAAACCTGCTGCGACAAGGTCGCGCGCGTATCAAACATGACGCGCAACAAACCAATGACCTTGAGATCACGATTTAAATTGGCATGTACTTGCTTGATGGTATTGACCAGATCAGACAAACCCTCAAGCGCGTAGTACTCACACTGCATGGGGATAATAACGCCATTGGCCGAACACAAACCATTGAGCGTGAGCAGCGACAACGCGGGCGGACAGTCAATCAGCACAAAATCGTAATCGGCATCGCGTAGCTTGAGCGCTTCCTTGAGCCGGGTTTCGCGAGAGTCCAGATTGACTAGATCGATTTCGGCACCCGCCAAATCACGGTTGGCAGGCAGTACGTGGAACTTGCCCGACTCGGAAAACTTGACCGCCTCCGCCACACCGGCAGCACCAATCAAAACCTGATAGACACTTAAAGGCAACTCACTCTTGTCAATGCCCGCTCCCATGGTGGCGTTACCTTGAGGATCAAGATCCACCAGCAACACCCGTTGCCCCAATGTCGCCAAGGCTGCCGCCAGATTGACTGTCGTAGTGGTTTTGCCGACACCACCCTTCTGGTTAGCGATCGCAAAAATTTTTGCCATAGATTATTCTGCTTGTATCAAAATCAAATGTCGTTCGGCATCCAGCATAGGCACTTGCAAAGACACCACGTTTTTCACCTGCCAACTCAAAGGCAGACGACTTATTTCTTCTGTTGGCAATTGGCCTTTCATGGCCACCAACCAGCCACTAGATTGCAAATGCTGGCCTGCCAAATTAACGAAATCGGAAAGCTCGGCAAATGCACGTGAAACAACCACATCAAACTGATTGGCAAATGAAAACTGCTCTACCCGCCCCGCTGCCACCTGCAAATTACCCAGCTTTAGCAATGCCTTGACCTGGGTTTGAAAAGCCGATTTTTTCTGTACCGTGTCATTCACCGTGACATGCCAATGCGGCCGCACAATAGCAATCACAATACCCGGCAAACCACCGCCCGAACCTACGTCCAATATATTTTGAGGAGCAAGTTTGTCGAGTTCGGCCACGATCGCCAATGAATCGAGCAGGTGATGCGTCAACATTTTTTCTGGCTCACGCACAGCGGTCAGATTGTAGACGGCATTCCATTTCAGCAGCAAGGCCAGATAGTCTAACAACTGCTCATATTGCTCAGGCTGCAAATTCAGCTTGAGTGCTTCACAACCGTGTCGCAACGCCATAGCCAACGCCGCACGATCAGATAAACCGGTCATGCGGCCTCTTTAGGTGAGGTTTTATTTCTGCCCGCATGTTTTTTCATATGAACCAATAAAATCGAAATCGCGGCCGGTGTCATGCCCTGTATCCGCGATGCCTGCCCCAAGGTTTCCGGGCGGAATTGGCTCAAGCGCTGACGCACTTCAAAGGACAAACCTTTTACGTCGGCATAATCAAGCGATTCGGGCAAACGCAGGCTCTCGTTATGCTCACTGCGCTCTATTTCATCCGCCTGCCGATCTATATAACCCTGATACTTGAGTGCAATTTCAACCTGCTCACAAACATCGGCTGAAAGTGGTTCCGCAGGCGCATGAATACCATCCTGCATTTGCATCAAGCCCGCATAGGCAACATTGGGGCGACGCAATAAATCAGCCAGATTGTATTCGCGCTCAATTGCCTTACCGAGCACGGCCTCAGCCTCTTCGGATGACAGGCTCTTGGGGTTAACCCATGTCGATTTCAATCGCTCTGTTTCACGTGAAACAGCCTCACGCTTGCGATCAAAGAACTCCCATTGTTTATCGCCGACCACGCCCAACTCGCGACCAATTTCCGTCAAGCGCATATCGGCATTATCTTCACGCAGGCTCAAACGATATTCGGCACGACTGGTAAACATGCGATACGGCTCACTCACACCGCGCGTAATCAGGTCATCAACCAACACACCCAGATATGCTTCATTGCGTTTTGGCGTCCAGGCTTCTTTGTTTTGCGCATATCGCCCAGCATTTATCCCCGCCAGCAAACCCTGGGCTGCCGCCTCTTCATAACCCGTCGTACCATTGATCTGCCCGGCAAAAAACAAGCCCTGAATCACCTTGGTTTCCAACGAGGCCTTTAAGCCACGCGGGTCAAAATAATCATATTCAATGGCATAACCAGGCCGCATGATATGTGCGTTTTCCAGACCGTGAATAGAATGAATGAGGTTAAGCTGCACATCAAATGGCAAGCTGGTAGAAACGCCATTTGGATAAAACTCATTGTTGTACAAGCTCTCCGGCTCCAGGAATACCTGATGCGAATTCTTACTCGCAAAACGATGAATCTTATCTTCGATGGATGGACAGTAACGTGGCCCCACCCCCTCGATAACACCGGTGTACATGGGCGAACGATCCAAGCCGCCGCGGATGATATCGTGAGTACGTTCATTGGTATGTGCAATCCAACAAGGCAACTGCCGAGGATGCTGCGCAACCTTGCCCATGAAAGAGAATACGGGAATTGGATCAAGATCTCCCGGCTGCTCTTCAAGCACCGCATAATTAATGGTGCGGCCATCAATACGTGGTGGCGTCCCTGTCTTCAGTCGGCCCTGTGGCAACTTTAGTTCTTTCAACCGTGCCGACAGCGAGACTGCAGGAGGATCACCAGCACGGCCGCCTGAATAATGATTCAATCCAATATGAATCTTGCCATCGAGAAACGTACCGGCAGTCAACACCACTGCACGCGAGCGAAACTTGATACCCACCTGCGTGACCGCACCCACTACCCGATCACCGTCGACCAGCAAATCATCGACTGCCTGCTGAAACAAACTGAGATTATCCTGATTCTCCAGGCGCCACCTGATTGCCTGCTTATACAAAACCCGATCCGCCTGGGCACGCGTAGCACGAACTGCCGGACCCTTGCTGGAATTCAAAATACGAAACTGAATACCGGCCTCATCAGTAGCCGCCGCCATCGCACCGCCCATGGCATCCACCTCTTTGACAAGATGGCCTTTACCAATGCCCCCAATCGATGGATTGCATGACATCTGTCCCAGCGTTTCAATATTATGAGTCAGCAACAAAGTTTTGTTGCCCATTCGCGCCGAGGCCAACGCAGCCTCAGTCCCGGCATGACCACCGCCAACAACGATGACATCAAACTCTTCAGGATAAAACATGGATAACGCTCCCGAGCAGCAATTTCAGAAGGCGCAATTATAAGCCCGGCTTTCGCCGGGCTCAAAAAAACAAAAAGATAAGGTTAATGTTTCACGTGAAACACGTCAGGATGGGTCAGGCTTTTTTATCAGCAAGCATTTTTGTGTAAACATCACGCAATAAATCTTCTGGCTTGGTATGCTCACCCAAGAAAGTAATGCCCACGGTCACATCCAGTTCTGGTGCTGCGGCAACGACTTTCTCTGGCTCGATCTCAAGTGGCAAATCCAGACTAGCGCCCCAGATTGACTCTTCACGAACTTCGCGACGAATTTCATTTTGAACACGCGCCGCAAACATCTTGCCAATATCCTCATTATCCAATGGGTGCAATAAGATACCAAACTCGGCACCACCAATACGCGCCAATAAACGGCCTTCGGTCATCAGCTTGCTCAACCGCTGCACCATCACAACCAGCACATGATCACCCGCATCATAGCCAAAGCGGCTGTTGATCAGCTTGAGCAAATCAATCTGCAAAACCATAACGGCGATGGTCTGGTTCTGGGTGCGCGCCTCGATCATTGCAATCCGCAGCTTCTCAGTAAAGGCACGACGATTCAATAAGCCCGTTAAAGGATCGTTGTTCTGATGAAACTCAAATTGCTGTTTAAGCTCTTTATATTGCGTCGTTTCCTTGAGGATCACCAGAATAGCGCCATCGCGTGGATTGGCATCCACTTTTGGGGGAACCGAAGTTTTACCTTTCGTTTGCTGCAACTCGGGAATCGCTTCGGCATCCACCAGCGGCAACTTGGTAATTTCAAAGGTACGCTGCACACCCGCCACATCCCAAGCGATTTCTTTGCCAATCAAAGCACGTTTGGTCAACAACAATTGCTGATCATCCTTGTCGATTTCGGCTGCCAAGGCTTTGGGGAACACATCACGCGCCTTGCGACCAATCAGATCATCCACCGAATTCAAACCCAGTTTCAGCGCCATGGCACGATTAGCCAACTGGTAAATTCCGGCTTTATCCTTGATACAAACGCCATCTGGCAAACAATCAATGACTGACTTGAGCAACTTACGCTCACGCAACCGCAAGCGTTCAACTTCTTTACGCTGAGTAATGTCGGCAAAAGAAATGACCATGGCACGCACCGAGGTACTGCTTAACAAATTGATGGCCCAAGCTTCAATATGACGCCAATTGCCATCGGTATGGCGCATTCTGAAGTAGGTACTGATTGGCGTATCAAATTCTTCACGCAGACGAGCTATCTGCGACAGTACCAACTTGCGGTCTTCTGGGTGAACCCGTTCAATCTCGATATGTCGAACAAACTGCCCAATGGCCAAAGTATCGTCCTTGATACCGGTAATCAATCGCATCACCGGATTGGCAAAAACCACCTTGCCATTACCCCCCATTAACATGATGCCTTGTGTCAGATTGGAAACCACCGAAGCAAATTGACGCTCTTGCGTCAACGATGCGTAATAACCAGATAACTCATCAGTAATCCAGCCTAATACCTTTAAAGCCAACCAACCGCAAAAAGCCACTATACTGAGCAGCACCATATTGACGAGCAAAACCGTCATGATCGGCGACAAACTAATTGCCGATTGAAACTCGCCAGCAACTGGATGATAAAGCGCCGACTGGCGCCCCTGAATCAACAAGGAAATACAGACCACGCCCAAACCAGCGCCTAACACGGTCAGGTATTGACGCATCCGGTCACCCTGCCGGTCTTTTTCGGCGCCATAATTCATGAAGGCGCTCAACAGCACATGACGTACCTGGACGCAAGTCAGCCAGACCACCATCAGCCATGAAGTCGCAGGAAAGGTCGCCCAGACCAAAGGCACCAATGACAGCACGACTGACCGGGCCAGCAAACCCAATGGTTGTACTGCGACTGTTTTTTCAAGCGCCTCTTGACCTGGCTCCGGACGAATCAGCCAACCCGAGGCACGGGCGGAAAACAGTGCCACGCCGTAAATCGCCCAACCAGCGACACCCAAAGCAATTAAAAATGGAATATTGGCGGTTCGGGCAGGTTCAGAAGGATCAATCTTGTCCCAGGCCATCCAACCAATAACGGCAAGGACAATACAGGCAACCACTTCCAGCATCCGGCCGATCAGATCAAACAAGACGGCAGGATCAAATCTGGCAGCATCTTCTTGATGGGTAACCGGCTCTTCAGCCATCAGCCAATCAGGCAATTTGCCATCTTCGTAAGGGTATACCGTTTCGTAACCGGCAAAACCGGACAAGGTCTTGCCCAGGGTATGATTACGTTCATCATCGCTTGCGCCCAGTCGGCTTTGTGTCATGGCGCGCTCAATCGCGTCATTCAAACCATCCGTGCTTTGCAGGCTTGAATGATTAGCAGATTTTTGTGTGACCGACTTGATTACTGATTTCACCAGTCCAAGTTTTGCGGAAAGCGATTTATCTTCCGCACTGCGTTCGTCCGCACCAAAAATGCGTCGGCGCAACTGCTTGGTCATATGGCTCTCCAGTTCAATGTAAATAGTTGCGGCAGCAGAGTGGCAGGCAAGTCATCACTGTTGAAAGTCATCCTCGAATACCCAATTTATAATCTGCTTTATTCTTTCCATATGGTATCAAATGGCGCACCATTACTGAGTAAAAACTCGTTTCATAATGCGTCTTTACAACCGATTTCACAAGGACTGAGCTGATTAGACTATTGCATTGGTATCGCAAGCAATGCAAAAAATGAAAGAACCTATTTTGCATAAACAGGGTCTCAACCATGCAACAGGAATTCACAAATCCATACTCCCAGGTAAACGCATATCAAAGTAGTAAAATAACTAGCTCAGGCTAATAAATATTAGCCCGCTAACCACCACCCAAATACCCATAGGGGTATCGGAAATTATCTATGTTGAAAACGATTGAATTTGATCGACCAGTCAAAGACCATCAAACCGAGGACGGTGCAACCTGTCTGGCTCAAGCCTGGGCTAAAACACCAGAAAATCTCAATTCAGAACAAAAAACTGTACTCAAAGAAAAAATCCGTGGTTTGCTCAAACAGCACAATGCGGTCTTGGTGGCCCATTATTATGTCGATGGCGACATCCAGGATCTGGCCGAGGAGACCGGTGGCTGCGTCTCCGACTCGCTCGAAATGGCACGCTTTGGACGTGATCATGGCGCGCAGACACTGGTCGTCGCCGGCGTACGCTTCATGGGTGAAACTGCCAAAATTCTCAGCCCGGAAAAACGCATCCTGATGCCCGACCTGGATGCCACCTGCTCACTTGATCTCGGTTGTCCCGCCGATGAGTTCGCCACCTTTTGCGACGCCCACCCAGATCGCACCGTGGTCGTTTATGCCAACACCAGTGCCGCCGTCAAGGCGCGTGCTGACTGGATGGTGACATCTTCCATCGGCCTGCAGATCGTCAAGCATCTGCACGAACAAGGTAAAAAAATCCTCTGGGCACCGGATCGTCATCTGGGTCGCTACATCCAGGAGCAAACCGGTGCCGACATGCTGCTCTGGCAAGGTGCCTGTCTGGTTCATGATGAGTTTAAAGGTGTTGAGCTTGAACTCTTGCGTCAACAACATCCCAAGGCCAAGGTACTGGTACATCCCGAATCACCAAGCAGCGTGGTGGCACAAGCCGATGTCGTTGGTTCGACCACACAAATCATCAAGGCGGCGCAAAGCATGGATGCGCTCGAATTCATTGTGGCTACGGACAACGGCATCCTGCACAAAATGCGTCAGGCCGCCCCCAGTAAAATTCTCATTGAGGCCCCCACCGCGGGCAACTCGGCAACCTGCAAGAGCTGTGCGCATTGCCCCTGGATGGCCATGAATGGTTTGGCCAATCTTGCCGCCACACTGGAAAAAGGTAGCAACGAAGTATTGGTTGACCCCATCATTGGTCAAAAAGCCTATGCTTGCATTGACCGCATGTTAACGTTTGCTGCTCAACAAAAAAAACCAACACCCGCATGGGATAAAGGAATTGGCCCCGCATGAACCATTTTTACTCAGCCGATCACTTGGCCGAACTCAACCCCTTCCCAGAAGATCCCATTTTACAGGCCACCTTTGAGCGCAATATTGCCGTTGCCATTGCCGAAGATGTCGGTTCAGGCGATGTCACAGGGTTGCTCGTGCCCGACCAACAACGTGTACAAGCACGTCTGATTGTTCGTGAAAATGCCGTGCTATGTGGCATACCTTGGTTCAATGGCGTCATGACAAGGCTTGATGCCAGCATCAGGATCAACTGGCAATATCAGGAAGGTGATCTGATGGAAGCCAATTCCGTTGTCTGCCTATTGGAAGGGCCGGCGCGCAGTCTCCTGACTGCTGAGCGTAGTGCCATGAATTTTTTGCAAACGCTGTCGGCAGTGGCGACCAAGACGCAACAGTATGTCAAGATCGTCGCCGGCACCAATGCCAAAATACATGACACTCGCAAAACGCTGCCAGGTTTACGCCTCGCACAAAAGTATGCGGTACGTGTGGGTGGTGGAGAAAACCAGCGTTTAGCACTCTATGATGGGATTCTGATCAAGGAAAATCATATAGCGGCCGCTGGCGGCATTAAAGCGGTACTCAGACAGGCTTACGCACTCAACGCCAACCTGCCCATCCAAATTGAGATAGAAACGCTTGAACAGCTTGAAGAGGCCTTGAGTGAAGGCGCCAAATCGATCTTGCTGGACAACTTCAGCCTGCAACTGATGCACGATGCGGTTAAGCTCAACCGTGGTCGTGCAGTGCTGGAAGCCTCCGGTAGCGTTAATCAGGACACGGTAAGGCGCATTGCCGAGACGGGCGTTGATCGAATTTCAATTGGCTCACTCACCAAAGATATTGATGCAACCGATTACTCAATGCGTGTCATTGGTTGAATCCAATCGGCTTAGAATCTATCCGTAAATAATGTTGATCTTCAGCGGCACCTTTCAGCTATTTTTGCGGCGTCAGAATGGTCGGCTTGGCTTCCGCCAATGTTTCTGGATAATCTCGACTGAAATGCAGCCCTCTGCTTTCATGTCGGGCCAAAGCACTGTCCACAATCAACGAAGCCACATCAACCAGATTTCTCAGTTCCAGCAAATCTCGCGTCACGCGAAAGTTGGAATAAAACTCGGTGATCTCTTCACGCAGCAACTGCAAGCGATGTCGTGCTCGCTGCATGCGCTTTGTCGTACGCACAATGCCAACGTAGTTCCACATAAAGCGACGCAGCTCATCCCAGTTATTGGCAATGACGACTTCCTCGTCGGCATCACTCACGCGACTTTCATCCCATTCCGAAATAAGCGCCTGCGTCACAGTGGCTTGCCGCAAAATATCCATGGCCGCTGCCCGGCCTAATACCAGGCATTCCAGCAAGGAATTCGAAGCCAGTCGATTGGCACCATGCAAACCGGTATACGCTGTTTCACCCACGGCATACAAGCCAGCAATATCGGTACGACCGCTCATATCGGTCATCACTCCCCCACAGGTGTAATGCGCTGCTGGAACGACCGGAATCGGCTCCTTGGTGATATCAATACCAAATTCCAGGCATTTTGAATAAATCGTCGGAAAATGTTCTTTGATGAATTCAGGAGGACGATGACTGATGTCCAGATGTACATAGTCCAGGCCATGCTTTTTGATCTCAAAATCAATTGCGCGGGCCACAATATCGCGCGGGGCCAGTTCCAGACGATTGTCATGCCAGCTCATGAAACGCTTACCATGATCCACGCCCGCATTGGGCGGCAACTTGAGTTGACCACCCTCGCCCCTGACCGCCTCACTAATCAGAAAAGACTTCGCATAAGGATGATAGAGACAGGTTGGATGAAACTGGATGAATTCCATATTGGCAACTCGACAGCCAGCGCGCCAAGCCATCGCAATGCCATCACCAGTAGCCGTATCCGGGTTGGTTGTATAAAGATAAACCTTGCCCGCACCACCCGTCGCCAATACCGTCTGTGAGCAATTGATTGTCACAACCTTACCGGTCTCGGTATTTTGCACATAAACACCATAGCAACGACCCTGATCCAAACCGACCTTATCGCCAGTAATCAGATCAATCGCCATATGATTTTCAAGCAGGGTAATATTGGGATGCTGATGGACCTGTTGCTCCAATGTCACCTGAACCGCATGACCCGTCGCATCGGCAGCATGAATGATACGACGAGCACTGTGGCCACCCTCACGAGTCAGATGAAATCCAAGTTCGGCTGTTTCGTCACGTGTAAAGGGTACGCCAAGACCGATCAACCATTCAATACTTTCCCTGGCATGCTCAACAATGAAACGTGTAGCAGGCTCGTCACAAAGCCCTGCACCTGCGATGAGTGTGTCATTGACATGCTCATCAATACTATCCTGCGAATCCAGCACAGCGGCAATACCGCCTTGTGCCCAGTTACTGGCGCCATCCAACAAAGAACGTTTACAGATAACGGCGACTTTTTTATCGCGAGCCAAATTGAGTGCCACAGAAAGCCCGGCCAAGCCTCCGCCAATAATGACGATATCAAACAACATTATGATTATTGTAGTCAGTGATAAAACCGCATCATAGCTGGTATAAGAAAGAAGCTCAAAGCCTACTTAAGCAAAAAGCGCTACCAAGTAAATAACTCGATAGCGCTTTTCTTTTTTTATTCACTAACTTTATTAACTAACAGAGCAAGTCGTTAGTATCTCCATTTTTTATTTTGCCGCTTTTAGTTGCGACATTTGTCTCCTACTACCTCTCCTCCCGAATTGCTTGCAACTTTAATATGACCATCTTAACGAAGACTTACATGCTTGTCAGCAAGCAGTAAGGAAAACCCTAGGAAACAAAAGCACTCTTTACAAAAATCACTCCTGGCTGTGGTCTTGGGCCTCATTGCCAGCCTCAACAGGGGCTGTACTAACCATGTCACCGAGTAACTGACGAACCACACCGACCAGACTTTCACGCGAATAAGGCTTGATCAAGTAAAAATTGATACGCAATCCCTTCATCTGTTCCTGCAAAGTAGCAGGACTGACCGAACTGATGATGACAATTGGCACGTTCGCAAAACGCTCATCGGAGCGAACCCGACTGATCAGTTCCATGCCACCCATGCGCGGCATTTCCAGATCGGTAATCAAAATGTCCGGCAGTTCAATTTCAAGCTTTTGCAAAGCATCCAGACCATCATTGGCCAGAATGACACTGAAACCATGTTGCTCCAAAGTCATCTTGGCAACACGCTGCGCCGTTCGAGAGTCCTCAACAACCATGACTAGCGGTAATGCCGCATCAGCTTCTGCCTGAGCCTTTTCTGTCGCTGAGTGACGGAAATCAACATCCTCACTCTCAATGGCAGAATAGGCATTGAAGAGTCCGGTCTTGTTTGGCAGTATGCTATCCGGATCCAGTTCAAAAGTGGCCGCAGGCGCAGCCTCCGGAGTATCCTCCTGTTGAACAATCTCGTCAGCAGCCAAAGGCTTGGCCGTCAACGTTTTTTCTTTCAGCTCAAAAATACCGGTCTTCATGCTACCGATATCACGAGTCAATGCCCTTTCCAAAGCCTCGGTTGAAGCAACACGTTTATCAAGCTCCCGCAAATAACGCAGAAGATATTCAACCTCGCCCTTATGCTTTTGCCTGGATCGGAAAACATAGGCGCACAATAGCGCCAAACCGACCAGCAGCAACACCAGCAGGGCAACGACACCCCAAAGCAGTGAAATTAGATTATTAGCAACAATGTCGGTCATCGCCTGTCCTAATCCCGGGTGACACGAATGACTTCTTCTGGCGAAGTCACACCAGAAACAATCCAGCGGGCACCATCCTGACGCATGGTACGCATACCTGCGCGAGTCGCAGCTCGACGTACTTCATGTTCACCATCGCCGTTATGAATCATCTGCCGGATAGCATCATTGATAACCAGCAATTCATAAACGCCGGTACGACCAGAATAGCCACTCGTCGAGCATTTTTCGCAGCCGACCGGATGATAAAAACGTGCCGACCCAGCACGATTTTCTTCTCGCTTGCAATGTGGGCAAAGCTTACGAACCAAGCGCTGTGCCAAGACTCCTAACAGACTGGAAGATAGCAAGAAGGGCTCAACGCCCATATCCACCAACCGGGTAATTGCCGAGACAGAGTCGTTGGTGTGCAGCGTGGCCAAAACCAAATGACCCGTCAATGATGCTTGCACAGCAATCTGCGCTGTTTCCAGATCACGAATTTCACCAATCATGATGATATCCGGATCCTGCCGCAGGATCGCTCGCAAAGCCTTGGCAAAGGTCATGTCAATACGCGCGTTGACCTGAGTCTGCCCGACCCCATCGAGATCATATTCAATCGGATCTTCTACCGTCATGATATTGCTAGTCGTCGCATCTTGACGAGACAATGCGGCATACAAAGTCGTCGTCTTACCTGAACCCGTTGGGCCGGTAACCAGAATGATGCCATGCGGCTGTCTGGCCAAGGTATCAAAACTGGCCAAGGTATCTTCGCTCATACCCAGCGAAGCCAAATCAAGTTTGCCCGCATCCTTATCCAGCAAACGCAAGACAGCGCGCTCACCATGTCCAGTGGGCAGCGTGGAAACCCGTACATCCATGGGCTTACCACCGATTTTCAAGGTAATTCGACCATCCTGTGGCAAACGCTTTTCGGCAATATCCAGCTGCGCCATGATCTTGATCCGGGAAATCAAGGCGGCATGCAACTCACGCTTGGGGCGAACAATATCGCGCAACGTGCCATCAACGCGGAAACGTACTACTGAGGACTTTTCAAAAGGTTCAAGGTGAATATCCGAAGCATCTTCTCGTGCAGCCTGCGTCAGCAATGCATTCATCATCCGAATGATTGGCGCATCATCATCCGCTTCTAGCAGATCCTCAATCTGTGGGATCTCCTGCATCAACCGAGAAAGATCTAAATTGGCCTCAACCTCACCGACCACATTAGCCGCACTGGATTCACCGGCCGAATAGACGCGCGCCAACGCAGAGTCAAACTCCGCACGAGATACCTTTTTGGGAGGAGGTACACGAAACTGAACCATGCGCTGCAGTTCAGCCAGTGCCGACATCGGCGTATTCTCTGTCACCAGCAACTCATTATTGGCGATATTGAGTAACACTCCCTGATCGCGGGCAAAGCTATATGGAATCTGCGTGATCATGGCTCAACTCTGGTCATTAACTATCTTATTTGTTGTGTGGACAAGCCCATGCGATTAAGCACATCCTTGACAGAGTTTAGTTCAGAACGCTCCGATGAAACCCGCACGCGGTGTAACTGTGCGCTGATGCCGCTGTAAGTTTGCACATAGGCATTCAAGCCCTTTTCCTTAAGCTTGCTTTCCAGCATATTGGCTTTTTCAATATCCGTAAAAGCCGCTACCTGCAAAATAACGGGAGTAGGGCCACGTCCCGCCGTATTACTAGCAGGCAAGGGCACGACAACATTATCCACAGGCGCTATTTCAATGGGTGCTACGGGTATCACTGGCGTTGATACGGCAGGCTCTGGAATACTTGGCTTCGGTGTCGGGACATCAATCACACCAGCGTCTTTCACGACGGCTTCCTGGGTGATTGGAACCGGTGCTTTTGGTGCCTGCGGTAATGAAACCGACTTCAAATTGGTCGCTAACGGTGGTGGCGCAGCCAATGGCTGATTACCCAACAACCAGGAGTCACTACGATTGCTCAACGCCTGATTACGAATGAATTCATAGCGATCGCCCAGCAAACTGTCACTCGCCTCGGCGGTACGCATCACATAAGGGCGCAAGAAAACCATGAGGTTGGTCTTGGAACGCTTACGAATATCGGAACGGAACAAGGCACCAAACACAGGAATACTTTGCAGACCCGGAACACCATCACGGCTATCCGAGGTCTGATCCTGCATCAAGCCACCCAGCACGATGGTCTGGCCATCATCCACAATGACATTGGACTCAATGGAGCGCTTATTGGTAATGATCCCTGCAGAATTGGTGGTGCTCTGAACACTTGAGCTCTCCTGGTAAATCTGCAGCTTGACTGCACCGCCTTCAGAAATTTGCGGTTTGACCTTCAACGTCAAACCCACATCTTTACGTTCAATCGTCTGAAAAGGTGAAGTCGTAGAAGTTGACGTGCCCGTTGTCGTATATTGGCCCGTGACAAATGGTACGTTTTGACCAACAACAATTTTTGCCTCTTCGTTATCCAGCGTCAATAAATTCGGTGTCGACAAAATATTTGCTTTGGCATCGGTTTCCAGTGCGCGGGCCAGCAAACCCAGATTGGTAAATGTGGTGCCAGCAATAGTCAATGAACCTTTAACAACACCAATATTGAGACCATTACTCAAAGAGGTAATGTCCTTGGTTGCACCAATCAGATTGGTACCGGCAGAAGATGAACCAAAATTGGTACCACCGATGACGCTAGTTGAAGAGTTGGTCAAACCAGTCAGGTTTTGCCACTGAATACCAAACTCGGCCAACTTGTCGGCCGTGACTTCAACAATCAATGCTTCAATAAAAACCTGGGCACGTCTTGCATCCAGGCGATCAATAATATCGCGCATATTGCGATAGATTGGTTCTGGCGCAGTGATGATGAGCGTATTGGTTGCCGCATCGGCTTGAATCATGCCACCTGCGCCAGCCACCAAACCATTATTACTATTGCTGCTAGAGCCAAAATTGCTAGCCTGGCTACCACCTAGTGTACCCGTCTGCTGATTGGACGAGGCACTAAAAGAAGTTGAAGAATTGCTCGTGGTGTTATTGCTGCCAGAAGAGTCTGCAGCAACGATTGCTCGCAGTGTTTGCGCCAACTTCACAGCCTCAGCATTTTTGAGGTAGACCACATGCATATTGCTGCCGGAAGCCGAGGGCGTATCCAATTTAGCAACCAAGCCACGCGCCAAGGCTAGTCGAGCAGGATTGGCGGCGCGAATCAACAATGAGTTGGTGCGGGAATCCGCCAAAATATTGACCTTCTGGCTACCATCGGGTGCTGCCCCTGCTGCTGCAGTACGCGTCTCGTCCAGCAATCGATTCAACATGGCGGCCATATCAAGCGCCACCCCATTCTTGACTGGAATCACTTCCAGATCGCTACCCGCAGGTGTATCAACTGCGGCAATGATTTTGGCAATGCGGTTCAGGTTGTCGGCATAGTCAGTGATGACCAGCGTGTTGTTACCAGGATAGGCATTGATGGTGTTATTTGGCGCAATCAGGGGGCGCAAAACGGGTACCAGATTATTGGCCGACTCATAGTTGAGCCTGAATACCTGAGTAATAATCTGGTCTCCGGCCAATTTGCCTGAGCGTCCCGCCTGCAACGGCGAGGACTGCAGTTTGGCATCATTCTCTGGCAGCACTTTAAGCAAACCACCACTCTCAACAATCGTAAAACCCTGCAGGCGCAGTGCGGATAACAACGTTTGGTAGGCTTGCTGCTTGGTGACAGGTTTTTCGGAAACCAGATTGAGCGTACCCTTGACGCGAGGATCAATCAAAAAATTTTTATTGGAATAATGACCAATTGCCTTGATGACCGCTTCCAGATCAGCGTTGACAAAATTAAGCGTGACCATTTCTTCTGCTGCATTGGCAGATTCCACAAACAGGGCGGAAAATGAAGGTGCTGCCACCGTAGCAATCAGCAATCTGATGGCCCAGTGAATACTGCTTTCCTTCAATTGTGTACTTAACCTTTTTTGAGGTTTCATTCTGACTCTTTCAAATGGGCGCTCTGTCGAAACGCCTTAAAACTTCAGCGAGACCGCATCCAATGTGGTCCGTTTACCCAACAAACTGAGCAAACTACTCAAGCTCGGTTCATAACCTGCTGCGGCCTTGGCCTCACCATCAAACTGCAACGCACCCGTTGCCCATGACCCGGCTCCGGTAATTAACAAGGCTCCTGACCGCGTCTGCACATTCATCGTGCGACTCGACAACATCAACATCGCTGTGTAGTCCCCTAAAGGACTGACCGGAGACAGCGCTGTTGAAATCTGACTGATATTGACAGTCACCACACCCTGCGGTGCAATCTTTTGACCCAGTGTCAGTCTATCCCAGTTCAGCGCCACCAAACCTTTCGGCTTAAATGTATTAAACGGTGTTCCCAAACCCGTCAGGAGCTCAGCGGGCAATCTGATCTGCCCAGGCTCCACGACAACCTCATTCAATCCTAAAACCAATTTGACTGGTGCCGGCATCATCTCCGTATGTACCAGCTCAGCCTGTAACTTTCCTGAAAAAACCGAAAAAGGATCAATCTTCCACTTCAACAAACCTGGCAATACCAAACCGGTCAAACGTTTACGTCGGCCATCGCGCACTTCGTTCAAAGCATTCAAACCATTTTCTGACAGACCCAGCATGGCCTCACCTTGCCAGACCGTACCATGCGCGTGAGCCAGCACAACCCGGCCATCCGAGTGCTCCAGAACCGCATCGGCAACCCAGGTTGCCGGAAAAAAAACCAGCAACACCATGAGCACTGCCAGCATACTCAGAATAATACCGATAAGGACAGTAAATATTCTTCCCGAGCTGCGCGATTGTATCGGACTCCCCGCCAACTTCATCACGAATCCGCACTAGCCGACTTCAGCCAGCACCCAACTGATACCACACCAGGTGACGGCGTCGCTCCATCCATCTTTTTAATCGTCGCCTTGACGACCAATACACCCAACTCTGCCTGGTTAATGCGCAACCACTCCAGCCACTTGGCAAAAGCCACCTCGGACAACTCAACATGCACCAAATCACTTTCCTGAATGACTTTGGCATTAAAGCCCTGACGGGTCAAACTGCCGGCTATGGCTTCTTTAAGTTGATTGGCTGGCACCGAAATAGGTTTGCTACCTGAACGCAAACCCATGGCCTGTTTAGCTAAACCCGCCATTTCAGCGGCCTGACTACGCAACGGTGGTAATTCCTTGTTAAGACGTGCAACACCAGTTTGAGCCGGATCATAAAGCAAACCATAGATCAGACCGATTGCTATCACCGAAGCAGCAATCAGCAGCATGCGCTGTTCACGGCCCGTGCGACTATTCCAATAAGTTTGCCAGCGACTCATATTGGCTTGAATCAGTGGGTGTTTAAACATTAGCTGCCCCACCGAATCTGCCAAACCGATTTATTACCAGCCTGAACTGCCGCCGGACTGCCAGACAAACCTTCCTGCGTCAGACTGGATTGCAATTGTTCATTGGCTGGCTCTTTGACAAACGTCACCGTCAGCACATCATTGCGATATTCAAAACTCTCAATCATCGGATCGGTTCCGGGGCTCAATTTATTAACCGCATTACCCAGACGCGCCAACATCGCGATCATGTCTTTGCTACTGGCGCCACCCACTTGTTTGCCGGTCAGCTCAACAATGCCACGCCGCATTTGCACCAATGGGTCGACCACCACCGAAATTTGTGGAAAAGCCTCTTTGAAAGTTTGCGCCATTTCTTCCGCCAGCGCACTTTTTTCACTGCGCAAGATGGCCCATTGCGTTTGCAAGCCGACGATATGCAAAACCACCAAACCGGCGGCCAGGCCAAGTGGCCAGCGCCATGTCTTGATCCAGTTTTCTTTTGGTTTCTGGCTACGTGCACCCTGAATAAATTCAAACTGACAAAAATTGATGGGTGATTTGAGGCAACCATCAATCCAGTCTTTGGCACTCATTTCAACCCGTTGCATTTCTGTTGGATCAATTTGTCCCTGCACCGCGACCCACTCAAGCCAGCCGGCCAGTGTCTCTTCTGACGAATTGAAACCCAGACCGGTCGCCGGATTCATCCGTGCAGAACAAGAGAACGCGCCGTCTTCCAGTTCCGACACAATGTAATTAATACCACCACGGATATTGCATGGAATACACAACGCTTCAGGAACCGCGCGCGCGACTTTATAGCCACGATCCGAAAACAGCTGCAACACCTGGGTGAACCACAAGCGATCAATCGCCCCCATGGTGCGGGCTTGCGGCGGCATTTGCTTTGGATCGACCGGGCTAATGGCCATATGCACGGTATTGACATCCGTCAGCAGCTGATCTTCCATCGCATTGGACAATGCCGCCTTGAGCTTGTTACCACTCAAACTGGCCGGCAATAACGACTCTTGCAGCGTGACATCACTACCAGAAAAAATCAGGATGGCTTCATCGGCCTTGGGCAGATCAGCCAGTTGCGCAGCGCCCGTCTGCTCAATTTGCAGTGGCAGCTTTTTTTCGGTACGCGCCAAAATAAACAGAAACTGACTATTGATAGTCAGTGTCGTTGCATCAGTCAGCCGCGGTGGAATCCGGACATAGAGTTGCAGGCTCACAGCGTTTCCTCAGCATAAGGGTTGATCGAATCACTCACCCTGACCAGCTTGGTCACACCATTACTGGCGCGCTCAACCAATGCCTCAATGGCACGGCGTGCACGTCCCAGTCGAACCTTGCCTCGCACAATGAAATAACTGCTGTTAAATGTCATAACGCTATCACTATCGGCCAACAGATCGGGGCCGAGGACGCCTTTCATGTCGCCGCTATTATTAAAATATGCCTTGTTACGTGCTGCCACCAAGGCTTTGGCATCTGCCAGGCTTATTTTAGCAAGTCTGGCTGCCAATACCTCGGCACTCGCTGTATTTCCGTTCACCTGAACGATACTGCTATCTGGCAGCACAGTACAAAATGGGGTAAGACGGGTAATCAAATTTTGATCAAAACCACTGACCGCCATAAAGTCATCCAAAGTGGCCAAGCCAAATGCGCTGCTATTGCTGCCTTCGGACAAACTCGCGCCAGAACCGCCTGCACCACCTTTATCAGTCCCTTGCGGATTAAAAGCACTTTGCTGACCCTTTTGAGTTTCTGCCACAAACTGTGCGGCACGTTCGGCCAATCCGGTATCCGCGCCAAGCATTTCCAGCAGTTTCATAAAACTATCGCGTTCCCGTTTTTCAATCACGCCATTCGTAGCCAACGCCGCCAGATTCAAACGTGACTGCGCATCAATGATACGTCCCTCCAGAAAGGCTTCTTCATCATCGCTGGTAATAAAAGCCTCTTTTGAGGTTTTTTCCAGATAAGCCGACAAACGTGTTTCCGGAATCGGAATCGCCCAAGCCTGCCCCAAATGGGTTTTGCCAGAACGTGCATCACCACGCAAAATCACGCCGGCCCAATCCAGCGCCGCCCGCAAGACCCAATTGATCTGTGCTCGTGAACGCTGATTCTCCACGGCCCGCAACGATACCTGTAATTGCCAAAACAGGCCAGAAATCAAAGTGGTTGCCAAAGCCACAATCAGCAAAGCGGTCACGACAGCAGCGCCACGGCTACGTTTTGGTTTGGATAAACGGACAAGGGGTCGTGTTTGCTGCATCATGTCCCCAGCAATAACAGCTTGGTATAGTTGACCGACAAGCCCGCATTATTGGTGCGCGCCACTGTCAGACGCAGTTCCAGCCCTTTGACAACACGGCTCAATATATGAATCTGCGCGTTATAGGCCGTCGTCAACCGCGTCATTTCATCGGACTGACTGCCAACGGTCTTCCAAGCCGGTTCCGTTACCGTTGCACCAGGAGCATCATCCGCCCACAAACGCAAACTGAGCCCCTGAACGTTACCCAGCAAGGCCACATTTTGTGGATCAGATAATACATCGCTGCGATTCAATTCAGACTCCAGACTGCGGATCCATTCTTGCGCCGAGGAACGATTATTAAACAAGGGGGACGCACGACGCACAAACCGATCACCAGCCAATCGATACAAAACCAACTGGACGCCGCCTGACTGTTTAGCCGAGTTATTGCTGCCATTGGCCTGTGGCACCGCAAACGCCTGTTGTGATGGCGTGCGACGCACAATCACAAATGCGGCCTGGCTTGGATAGGCCCATACCGATGGCAAACCGGTATCTTGCGGTGCCGCCGCATTTTCTGAATCAAAAGCCAGTTGCTCAAAGGTCATTTCCAGACCGTTAATCGCGTCGGTTTGCGCGGTCACAATATCACGGCTGCGAATCACACTATCCAGGCCGCGCCACGACATCACCGCAATCACGGCCAAAATGCTGACCGAGACCAACAGCTCCAGCAAAGTAAATCCTGAATCAGCGCGGCGCATTGACCACCACATGAATCAGTTTGACCAGCCGTTCGGTATGTTCGGCGTTATACACACTCACTTCAACCCGCCGAAAATTGGGGTTGGGTGTGCTTTTGATCTCTTCTTCGCAAATCAGGTTGAGCTCGCCCTGTGGACAATCTGTCGAACGTTGGCCAATCGGCGGAAACTCTTGCAATAAGCGCATCTGTACCAAGCGGTTTTCTGCCGACACCGAAGCCAGCGTGCGCATGCGCAAGGCATCGGTGTTGCGAGTCAGATTACCTGCCGCACGCAAAGTCGCAATCATGGCGACGCCCACAATGGTGAGTGCCACCAATACTTCAATCAAGGTAAAGCCACGCGTTATTTTCACGGCGCCGCACTCCCGGTCTTGACGACAAAATGGCCCAGGCCATCTGCCTCAATTTGTACCCGTTTGCCAGGCAAATCTTCACGGGTCAGCGACAAGACGAATGGGGCATCAATTGGTTCGCGGCCAAAGACAATCATCAGTGTTTCGGGATTGGGATTGGCGTATTGCTGAGCAGGTCGACCAGGTTGAATAAAGGTGCCCGTTAAAGGCAAGCCACCCATCCAGTTGCGTGGTTTAAGAATGTCATCACCATTGATCTGCGTCCAGCTCGACAGATCGTTATATTGCGCCAATGCCATAAAGCGGTAGCTGATCCGATCGGCCTGCCAGGCAATCGGTGCGCCGCGCAAACGTGCTTCATCACGTGCCGCAGAAAACAGTTGCGCCAGCCGCTCGGCTTCGGTGCGCAATTGCTGCTCACCACCCGGAAAGGCACGCACACCCACCACGCCCAGAATGATCCCCATGATCACGACCACGATCATCAGTTCAATCAGCGTAAATCCGCGGGAACGATACCGTTGTAGGACAGTGGGAATGGGTTTGGACACGATGGATGTGATGAGCGAACCGCCAGCCACCAGCGGCTGGCTGAATCAGCGATCTTATTTGTCCCAGTTGCCAACATCGGCATCCACGCCCTGGCCACCCGATTGGCCATCGGCACCAAAACTGAAAATATCAATTTCGCTGCGTACACCCGGGCTCAAATACTGGTACGGATTGCCCCAGGGATCTTTTGGCAATTTATCCAGATAACCGCCCAGCTTCCAGTTATTGGGAACCGGCGCGGTACTTGGTTTTTGCACCAGCGCGACCAGTCCCTGCTCGGTCGTGGGATAACGCATATTGTCGAGCTTGTAGAGTGCCAGTGCCTGCTGAATGGAGGCCACATCCTGCTTGGCCGCCACAGCACGTGCCTCATCGGGACGGCTCATCACCTTGGGTACCACCAGTGCCGCCAGCACCCCCAAAATCACAATCACAACCATGATTTCAATCAGGGTAAAACCACGCGCCCTGCGTAGGCCAGAGTTGAGTTTGTTGACGTGTTTATTGAGCTTTAACGCTGCTGTAGAGACTTTTGTTGTATTCATCTTCATTTTCAAGAGTTAAGAGTGCGACAGAGCACAATGATACCAAGCTACAATACCTTCATGATCCGTCGTTACCAGCAATTACTTCCTATCGCCAGTGCCGTGTTACTGGTGGCCGCCATTTGTGGCCTGATTACCTATTGGGTGCTCACCATCAAAGCCAGTCGCAGCATTCCTGCTCCGGTGGGGGTGATTGCCCAAACCACTGCACCACTTAATTTGGAACCTGCCAAAGCCCTATTTGGTGTTGCCGCCAATTCTGGTGCCGCGCTGGCCGTGCAGATCCAGCTTGCCGGCGTGGTCTCACCCGACATTCCCGGGCCCAATGCTGCGGCCATTGTATCGGTGGATGGCAAACCTGCCGAATTTGTCCGGGTTGGTCGTGAAATCGCACCCGGCGTGATACTTAAAGAAGTCCACGGCAAATCGATTGTCGTGACTCGTGCCGGTGCAACTGAAGAAATCCAACTTCCGCAAGACGCCATCGTTGGTATCGGTGCGCCCACGCACAACCTCCCACCCATCAATAACAATCCGGTCGGTTTGCCGCCAGCAGGTGGTCCACCTGGCAATCCCGATGGCGCCAATAATGGCATCCCGCCCGGCGCACCGATGCCACCAGATGGTGACGGCCCGCAAATGCCACTATCACCTTAATATATCAGCCTTCATGCATCAATCCATTGCGCCATCGACAGATTGATTGTCACACAGATAGTTCCTTTGTCTCATCCTATTGCGCATGGCCTTTTATCGACTGAATGATTGACGACCATCCGCAAAGTTCTTACGTACCTCACTCATTAACGGATGTAAAAAGCTGTAACAGCGCTGAACGCTGCCCAGACCTCGGACTCCTATCAGGGCATTTTAAAAAAGGAGTCCCATAATGAGCATATCCCTGAACATTTCCGCCAAGACCGTACTGACCGTTTTAACCCTGGCTGTTGCCAGCACTGTCAGTCTGGTCACCTTGAGTGCGGCTGACGTTGAATTGGAACAGCGCCATGCCCAACATTTTGATCAGCTCGATGCCAACCATGACGGTCAACTCTCCAAGGCCGAAGCCGCCGACAACAAACGTTTGCTGGCCGATTTTGACAAGCTGGACAGCAACCACGACAACCAGCTGAGCAAGGCCGAGCTGCAGGCGGGCATGATGGCCATTGCCGCCGAGCACAAGGCCGAATTTGAACGACGCTTCAAAGAAGCGGATAAAAATGGCGACGGTCAGTTATCGCCAAGCGAGGCTAGCACCGTACCGCACCTGGCGCGTCATTTTGATCAATTTGACAGTAATCATGATGGCCAATTGAGCAGTGAAGAAATCACCCAAGGCATCAGGCTGCAACGTCGACAACATGACGAGATGAAATCCGTACCGGCGGCGCAAGGCAGTTAATCGCAGCGCGCTTTTAACCCATTTTTACCCGCAGCTTTTACCCACTTACCCAAAGTGAAAATTCAATCGGCTGGCAGTCTGATTGCCACGCGCTAATGACCGCACAAACATGTTTTTGGGTTAAATTCAACTCAGCGACCAGGCTGTTTAGACTGATAAAACGGCACTGTTTTACCTCGAAATCAAGCACAAACACGGTACCCCCTATTAGTACCAATCATAATTAACCCATATAGTGCGTAAATATTGACTCAATTTAAATACATACCCACTGTATTTAATGATGCCACGATAAAGCAATTCCGTTGCCAGTTATTTAAGCACCGTTGTATTCAATTTCATCTTTGTATGGTAAGTTAGCAATGTCTATGGTGAATGGCTGGGCGATTAAGCCCGCCAACCAGACGGCGCACTGCGGCAGAATCATCTGCTTGAGCTGGGCGAGGTCGCCCGGAATGCGGTGATGTCACAGGAATCTGCCATGAAGATACTGAAGCTCAGTTCGCAAGGAATTCCCCACGCGTGGTTATCGCTGGAAGAAGCGGTATTGCACTACGCAGCCGATGAGGTCCGCTGGGAAGCGGGTCGCAAGGTTGCCATGTTTCGCGGTGGCATCAATGCCATCACCGGTGTGCAGTCAGTCGTTACAGTTAACTCCATCATCGGCACCAAAGGTTTTCCCCGCATCAATCCATTCAACGTCATCCCCGGTCTCACCAATACCAAGCTGTTTGTGCGGGACCGTAATTTTTGTGCTTATTGCGGCGACTGTTTTGATACCGCCGAATTGACGCGTGAACACATCATCCCGTTTGCCCAGGGTGGCCGTGATATCTGGATGAATGTGGTGACTGCCTGCAAAGCCTGCAATCATCGCAAGGCGGCGCGCACGCCCCAACAAGCGCATATGCCATTGCTGTATGCGCCGTATATTCCGTCATTGTGGGAAGACATGATCCTGCGCAATCGCAGGATTTTGGCAGATCAAATGGAGTTCTTGATGGCGCATCTACCCAAGGGCAGTCGCCTCGCGGCTTAAGGTTGGAAAGCCATCGGGCTTGCTGCTGGTTTAAACAACCCCACCACAGCAAGCCGGTTTAACGGCTGTTGCTACCCTTAAGCTTGTACATCCGCCCAGCAATTGGGCGTTTCGTACAAGCGCACCTGCGTCAGGCGCAAGCGCTCACCATAGTGCGCCTGATACGCTTTCTGCAAAATTTCAAATGCCTTGGCAGCCAGATTTTCTGCGGTTGGAATGCAATCCAGCAACACGGTTTTATGGTCAGGCAAACCATTTAAAAACGCCACCAGTTCGGCATCACCCTCATAAGCCAAAAAGGCGTGGTCCCACACATCGACAATCTGTTCTTTGGCAATGCTCTTCACATCCGAAAAATCCAGCACCATGCCATTGCTCGACTCACCCGGTACCTCCAGCACATCGCCCGTGAGCGAGATTTCCAGCGCATAACGATGCCCATGCAGATTGCGACACTGACTTTTATGATCAGGAATTCGATGGCCGGCATCAAACTCCAGTCGGCGTGTGATGGTGACTGGCGACGTAGCGCCGGAACGACCCGAAGAGGCGGCAGATTGTGGGTTTGACATGATGCTGTCAGCTTTCATAAAAACGATCCATCAAAGGCTGGATCTGTACACTACATAACTTCTATTGTTGACTTCTTTTAACTTAACAAGATGAGCATCATGCTCACCACAACGTGCCAGCCGTCAAGGAATGGCAATCAGCTTATGGGTTTGCAACGACAAGCGCCATTGCGGATGTGCCTTGCAAAATTCAACCGCCGCCTGCGTATTGGCCGCTTGATCTGGCCCATCCATGGGTTGCACAAAATAATGTTTAAAATTTAATTTTTCCAGTGCGGCCAAATTTTGCCCGCTTTGTGGAAACACCACCTTCAACTCATTGCCACGCTCAACCAGTAACGCCGCATTGGCCTTGGGGCTCACACACACCCAATCAATCCCGGCCGGAATCACCACGGTGCCATTGGTTTCTACAGCAATTTCAAAGTCGAGTGAGTGCAGAGCGTCAATCAACACGGCGTCTAATTGCAAAAGGGGTTCACCACCCGTACACACCACATAGCGATGCTTGGCCTGCGCTGGCCAAAAGCTGGCAATGCGCTGCGCCAGACTCATCGCATCGACAAACTTGCCACCATTCACACCATCGGTACCGACAAAATCGGTATCGCAAAACTGGCAGATTGCATTGGCACGATCCGCCTCACGCCCGGTCCATAAATTACAGCCGGCAAAACGACAAAACACCGCCGGGCGACCAGCCTGGGCACCTTCACCTTGCAAGGTATAAAACATTTCCTTGACCGAATATGTCATGCCAAAGCCGCTAAAACAGTAAATTATGGGGGGTATATTTAAAAATAAACCCATTAAGTGCGTTGAATATAGGCCTAATTTTACACTACCATAGAGTATCAGTAGAAATCAGAGGCCAGTTGGCACACTGCCGCGCCTCATGGCAACAAAAACCACCGCAGCAATTGCAAAGCCGAGCACTATAGAGCTTGCACGCGCAGCGCGTCAATCATTCCCGCCATTTAACAAGGACAATCTGCCATCATGGCTGAACATCTGCCCAGTTCTAGACTCCAAGTCTGAGCTTATTCAAATAACCATCTCGCCGCGCCATTCAACCCGTACAAAGGATCATCGTGAGCCGACTATTTTCACCCCTGCAAATTGGCCAGCTGCAACTGTCCAACCGCATCGTCATCGCCCCCATGTGCCAGTACTCCGCCGAGCTCGGCCAGGCAACTGACTGGCACACCATTCATTTGGGTAATCTGGCTTTATCCGGTGCGGGCTTGTTGATTATTGAAGCCAGCGCGGTTGAGCCTCGTGGCCGCATCACCTATGCCGACCTCGGCTTATGGAATGAAGACTGCGCCTTGGCACTCGCCAAAACACTCAAAGCCATTCGCCAATATTCCTCCATGCCCATTGGCATTCAGCTCGCCCATGCTGGCCGCAAAGCCTCCACCAAAAAACCCTGGGACGGCGGCCATGCCATTGCGCCAGATGCTGAAAACGGCTGGCAAACCATCTCCGCTTCCAACCTGCCCTTTCATGACAACGGCCCCGTGCCACAAAGCGCCACCCTCAGCGACATTGCCAGTATTCGACAAGCCTTTGTTGCGGCGGCCGAACGCGCTAAACAACTGGGTATCGACCTCATTGAAATTCATGGTGCGCATGGCTACTTATTGCACCAGTTTCTTTCGCCACTTTCCAACCAACGAAATGACCAGTACGGCGGCGGTCTGGAAAACCGCATGCGCCTCTTGCTGGAAATTTTTAGCGATGTGCGTCAGGTTTATCCCGCCAATAAACCGATTGGTGTGCGCATCTCAGCCACTGATTGGCTTGATGGCGGCTGGGACTTACCGCAAAGTATTGAACTCGCCAAAGCATTGGCACAGCGTGGTTGCGACTACATTCATGTATCCAGCGGCGGCTTAAGCCCACAACAAAAAATTCCCGTCATACCCAACTACCAGGTACCTTTTGCAGAAGCCATCAAACAACACGTCACCATGCCCGTCATCGCCGTGGGCCTGATTACCGAGCCGCAACAAGCCGAAGCCATACTGCAAAACCAGCAAGCCGATGCCGTCGCCCTGGCCCGTGGCATGCTCTATGACCCACGCTGGCCCTGGCATGCTGCCGCACAGCTCGGCGCAACCATCAAGGCCGCGCCGCAATACCTGCGCTGTGAGCCACATGCAGTCAAAGGTTTATTTTTTAAAGATTAGTCGTGTCATGCCAGCTTGGTTTCAATATCAGCGGGCAAACATAATGTTCAGGCTGCTCGACGAAGATTTAGGCATTTCTGCATTACAGGACGATGATTGTCCTGGTCTTTTGATAAATGTGGCATCTGGCACCACAGTCAACACCTGCTAACTGATTACCCACAAAGTGCTCTGTAACAGTGCCTTTAGACCATTTCAGTGTGGTTCGGATTGCATGTGTTCCGACATCAGAATGAATCGTTTCCCTTCTAAGCACAAGGTCGTCTGGAATAATCACACAGTACTCGTTTATGGGGTAGGGCATCCGTGAGTTCCTGACCGAGCCCTCCTCGTTGATTTCGTAATAAGCGATGGCCCCATCTTCGAGTTGCTGTTCCACATGTAGCCATCCATCGCGCATCATGTACTTGAATTTTGTCTGTGGTCCAGTTAAGGTTTCATAGAACCGTCCGACTTCTGGCGTCCAACTATCCTGCAACTCCGGGCCAACAATCGAATAGGTCTCACTTGAAGACTGAGAAGGTGCAGATCCGAGCATCTTTCGAATCGCTGTCTGCTCGGCAATTACTTCCTCTATTCGATGCAGCAGAAGGTCCGAGTTGAAGATGACTGCTGGAAGCGCCTCGTGGGCATTCTTAATCTCGCGGAGCCGTTTGGCCGGATAGCGGACCTCATCGTCAGTCTCTTTGTGATGCTGGTGACAGAGGAACAGAAGATTCTCTGGAGCGCGACGTTCCTCATCCGTTTGTTCCTGGTTGTAGCGCTGCCCCCCTGGTTCGGCTGCATGGATGTGGCACAACTCCGCCACATAGACGCCTTGCAGATTGAGAAGCGGGTGATCGCACCCTGGAAAGGCGCACTTGTTCTTGGACAGAATGGCCAAATCTCGGAGAGCTTCTTTTCTGATGTGGAGTCGCGACATAGTGTGTTTGAGATACCTAACGTACTAGCTGAGGGGCACGAAGCAGCTTGCCGGCATAGCATCCTGCTTGACCGAAGTGTTAAGCATCATGGGAACTGCCATTCAGTTAAATTAAAGCCCCGGCTTGTTAAGTTTGACCGAGCCTCGTTGATAATAAAACATAACCGTGAATGGTCTGAGAATTGGGGTTTTAAAATTTCATCAACATTGAGTAATGGCTCGTCCTTGTCAAAAACCCTAAAACGGATGCGAAATCCATAATCCCAAAGTTCCGCAACACAGCGTAGGGGAGCAAAGGCAGAATTTATAATTTCTACTACATTTTCAATTTCAATTGGAATACTCAATTTAAACCCCAGCTAAATTATTCACAGCGCCATGAAGATGTCATGTCAGTACCTGTTTGCATAACACCTCCACGATAGATCGCCGCTCTTTTAAAGACCGCACAATGTTCGTCGGCAAGTCTGAATGCAATTGGTTTACCCCATTCACTATGTTCAATAGTTATACTAAACTCGTTCTTACTGAGTATTTTCGCACGTTGAATGCCGTTTGGCTCTGCATCACGAGATGCTGGGCCAACACAGCCATTCAGTAACAGAGAAGATAGAGCAAGAAAAATAATGTGTTTCAATATAGCCTCCTGTAAACCTAATCTAATTTAGACATACAAAAATAAATAATATTCGTTCAGTATTCAATGAAATATTTTGGAATCATACAACTGGCTGTATTACCGATTCTTATTAACCAAAAAAGGATGCGGATTATAGGTATTGGATTCAATAAAAATCATTTCTGACAACAATCTTTGAAAACAACAATGCCCAGTATTCCTGGGCATTGTTAATCTTATAAATAGAATTAATATCTATCTAAAGCTGATTTTCATAAATATAAAATTTTCCAATATTGAAAAAATTAAATATCAATATTTCGTGCAATCAATGCATTCTTTTCAATGAAAGCACGACGGGGTTCTACATCATCGCCCATTAGGGTAGTAAAGATAGCATCCGCTGCAATGGCGTCGTCAATTTGTACTTTAAGCAGGCGACGTACGCTCGCATCCATGGTGGTTTCCCAGAGTTGTTCGGGGTTCATTTCACCCAAACCTTTATAGCGCTGCTTGGACACATTGCGTTCGGCATCTTCAATCAGCCAGTTAATGGCACCACGGAAGTCGTTAACGATTTGTTCGCGGGCTTTATCACCTTCTCCACGTTTGATGGTGGCACCTTCGGCAACCAGGCCTTTAAAGGTTTGTGCTGCACGTTCCAGGGTTTTGTAATCGGCACCATGAACAAAGTCTGCTGTGATGGTTGAGACTTTGACATTGCCATGATGACGACGAGCAATCAGCAACTGATGTTTATCCGATTTTTCATCAAACTGGGCAATCACTTCTGCAGTGGCCATTTTGGCCTGCAAGGCAACGGCAGAAGCTTCGGCATTGGCGGCATTGTCCAGATCAAGTGCCAGGCCTTCGGAAATTAAACGCAATGCCTCTTCATCCATAAAACGAGACAGTCGTTGAATCACGCTTTCAGCCAATTGAAATTGACGGGCCAGTTCGCCCAGTGCATCGCCACTAATGGCGGGCTGATTTGGCTGTGCCTGCAAGGACGCATTGGTTAAAGCGAGCTTGGTGATATAGGCATTTAATTCGTGGTCATCTTTGAGATAACGTTCTTCTTTGCCATGCTTGATTTTGTAGAGTGGTGGCTGGGCAATATAAATGTAGCCGCGCTCAACCAGCTCGGGCATTTGCCGATAAAAGAAGGTAAGCAACAAGGTGCGAATATGTGAGCCGTCCACGTCTGCATCGGTCATGATGATGATGCGGTGATAGCGTAGCTTGTCGATGTTGTAATCGTCCTTGCCAATGCTGGTACCCAGCACGCTGATGAGCGTCATGACTTCCTGGCTGGAAAGCATTTTGTCAAAACGCGCTTTTTCAACGTTAAGAATCTTACCTTTCAGAGGCAAAATCGCCTGAAATTTGCGGTCACGCCCTTGCTTGGCGGAACCACCCGCAGAATCACCCTCCACCAGGAAGAGTTCGGACTTGGCAGGATCGCGTTCCTGGCAATCGGCCAGTTTGGCTGACAAGCCCAGACCATCCATGATGCCTTTACGACGGGTCAGTTCACGGGCTTTACGGGCTGCTTCACGCGCCCGTGCCGCTTCGACAATCTTGCCGCAAATGATCTTGGCATCGTTAGGTTTTTCAAGCAGATAATCACCCAGTGTCTTGGCGACAATTTCTTCTACAGGCAAACGTACTTCACTGGAAACCAGCTTGTCTTTGGTTTGCGCGCTGAATTTAGGTTCTGGCACTTTAACGGACAACACACAGGTCAGGCCTTCACGCATGTCATCGCCGGTTGTTTCAACCTTGGCCTTTTTAGCAAACTCATGTTCATCAATATATTTATTGATGATCCGTGTCATTGCAGCACGTAAGCCCGTTAAGTGTGTGCCGCCATCACGTTGCGGAATATTGTTGGTAAAGCAAAGAACCTGTTCCTGGTAGCTATCATTCCATTGAATCGCCACTTCCACCGAAACAGTCACACCGTTATCCGCATCACGTTCACCAGCGGCAAAAAACACATTGGGATGCAAGGTGTTTTTGGTGCGATTGATGTATTCAACAAACCCTTTTACACCACCGGCAAAGGCAAAGTTTTCTTCCTTGCCTTGGCGCTCGTCAACCAATCGGATTTTTACGCCATCGTTGAGGAATGACAGTTCGCGTAGTCGCTTGGCCAAAATTTCATAATGAAATTCAATATTGCCAAAGGTTTCTTTACTGGCCAAAAAGTGGACTTCGGTACCGCGTTTGTCGGTATCACCAATGATTTTCAACGCTTCAACACGTTCGCCATCACGAAATTCCATGAAGTGAATCTTGCCTTCTTTGCGAACCGTTAAGCGCAACCATTCAGACAAGGCGTTGACCACCGACACGCCCACACCATGCAGACCACCAGAAACCTTATAGGAGTTTTGGTCAAACTTGCCACCCGCATGCAGCTCCGTCATGACAATCTCGGCCGCTGAACGGTGAAATTCATCTTCCTTATGAATATCGACTGGAATACCACGACCGTTATCAGTCACTGAAATAGAGTTGTCGGAATGGATGGTAATCACGATTTCATCGCAATGACCAGCCAGGGCTTCATCAATGGCGTTATCGACCACCTCGAAGACCATGTGGTGCAGACCAGAGCCATCACCTGTATCGCCGATATACATCCCGGGACGTTTACGTACTGCTTCAAGGCCTTTCAGCATCTTGATGCTGGAAGAGTCGTACTCTTTCAGGTTATCCGAAGGAGCGGCCTGATTGTCCGGTTCTTGCATAGGCGTATCTGACATGATGGTCTTCTTATTCAATAAAAACATAAAAGGGACTGACGTCCCTTCTTGGAAGCAACAACGCTATCAACCTGTTGCTGCTTTAGTCAGCTCAAATGCGCATTGGCATGACAACGTATTTGAACTCGGCGTTTTCTGCCAGAGTAAATAATGCGCTGCTGTTTGCGTCACCGAGTGAAATTTGCATATTCTCAGTTTTGATGTTGGACAGAATATCGAGCAGATAAACAACGTTAAAACCGATATCCAATGCTTCACCCTGATAATCGAGTTCCAATTCTTCGTTAGCTTCTTCTTGATCAGCATTGATGGAAACAATTTTCAAATTGTTGTCTGCAAGAATCCAGCGTACGCCTTTGAACTTATCACTGGTCATGATGGCAGCGCGTTGCAAGGCGTGCTGGAGATCTTCGCGCTTCACCATAAAGCCATTTTTGTAGCCTTTTGGAACAACACGTTGGTAATCGGGAAACTTACCTTCAACCAGTTTAGAAATGAGTTCGACTTGTGCAAACTGAAATTTGATTTGATTGGTACCAACTTCGATTTTGACGGGGTTATCGCTATCATCCAGCAAACGACTCAGTTCCAAAATTGTCTTGCGTGGCACGATCACTTCATGACGACCAGCAATCTCACCTGATACTTCCACAGTCTGTGCACAATACGACAAGCGGTGACCATCGGTTGCAACTGCTCCCAAGGTCTGACCTTCCAAAGTCAGTAGCATGCCATTGAGGTAATAGCGGATATCCTGCTGGGCCATGGCAAATGACACCATGCCAAGCAATGCTTTGAGCTGCTTTTGTGAAATGGTGATGTTTGCCCTGATTTCCGCTAAAGGTGTCACGACTGGAAAATCTTCAGCTGCCAATGTTTGCAAAGTAAAACGGCTTTTGCCGGACTGGACAGTCAACTTTTTGCTGTCTAAAGACAAAGCAACTTCACCATCAGACAGAGAACGTAATACGTCAACCAACTTACGGGCACTGACCGTGGTGGCAACATCTTCATCACCAAGACCAAAATCTGCCAATGTGGTGATCTGAATTTCAATATCCGTACTCAAAAAAGAAATTTCATTTCCTTTTTTACGAATCAGCAGATTGGCCAGTATGGGCAAAGTATGACGGCGTTCCACAATCCCCGACACAATTTGCAATGGTTTAAGCAAGTTATCGCGATGTGTTTTAACCAATTGCATTATATAAATACCTTTAGGATAAGATAATAGAGAATGACTTTTCTGTTGATAACAGCATTTTAATTAAGCACTTCAATTACTTACAATAAAATAACTTATCTGAAAACTTTGGGAATAAAAATCGAGTCTGTGTATAACATGGGCAGTAAATCACTATTTACTAAGTTATCAACAAAATTATCAATTTTTGACTCGTTTAACTAACAGGGTTATCCACAAGCCATTTTCAAATTATTAATTCAAGCTCACTATTCTAAGCCTTTAATGTTTGTTCCAATACATGTAGTTCATGATTGAGCTCGGTTACTTTCTGTCTTTCTTCGGCAATCTTCCTGACAGCGTGTAAAACAGTTGTATGGTCACGCCCCCCAAAAAGATCCCCAATTTCAGGCAAACTTTTCTGCGTCATTTCTTTTGCCAGATACATGGCAATTTGTCGAGGACGAGCAATATTGGCGGGCCGACGTTTAGAGTACATGTCGGCCACCTTGATATTATAAAAATCAGCAACCGTCTTTTGGATATTTTCTACTGAAATCTGTCGGTTTTGAACTGAAAGCAGATCTTTGAGGGCGTCTTTGACCAAATCAATCGTAATAGGTTTGCCATGAAACTTGGAGTAAGCCAAGACTTTACGTAATGCACCTTCCAGCTCACGAACATTGGAACGAACATTTTTGGCAATAAAAAAAGCAATATCTTCTGAAAGTTGCACGCTGTCATGCAAAGCTTTTTTAATCAGGATAGCAACCCGCATTTCAAGTTCAGGCGGTTCAATGGCAACGGTTAAACCACTATCAAAACGCGAGATCAAACGTTCATCGATCCCAGAAATTTCTTTTGGATAGGTATCACTTGTAATAATGACTTGTGAGCGATTGGCAATTAGGGCTTCAAAAGCATAGAAAAATTCTTCTTGAGTACGAGTCTTATTACTAAAAAACTGGATATCATCAATCAATAGCAAATCGAGTGAGTGGTAGTACCTTTTAAAATCGTCAAATGCGCCACGCCGATAGGCTTTAACGACATCACTAACGTACTGCTCTGCATGAATATAGCGGATCTTTGCATCGGATTTAACCATCAATAATTGGTTACCAATTGCATGAATCAAATGGGTTTTACCCAAGCCTACGCCACCGTATAAAAACAACGGGTTATAAGATGTGCCAGGATTATCAGCAACCTGAGTTGCCGCAGCTCTGGCCAACATATTTGCTTTACCAGTCACAAAATTATCCAAAGTCAGGTCTGGATTGATTTTGGATTTGTCATGAGCCTTACTGACAGCACTCATTGCCGAGTCATTCGTCCCTATACCGGAATTAGGAAGCGCTGGGTTTCCAGTGATATTTTCTTGATCGTGAAAATGATCATTACTATTTCTGTCTGCAATAGATTTATTGTGAATCAGATTGTTCTGGGGTGAAGAAGGACGATTTGGAACAGAAGTTTTTTCATGAAGAACAAACTGCAAGGAAACAGGTTGTTTCCAGTAATCATTGGCCAAATTTTGGATGCGATTTGAAAATTGGCTTTTAACCCAATCAAGTTTGAAACGATTGGGTGCAGAGATTTTTAAAATGAGCTTGGACTCATTGAATTCAAGGAGATGAAGAGGCTTGATCCAGGTTTTGAACTGTTGCTCAGGTAATTCCTGCTCTAGTACCTGACAGCAGACATTCCAAAATTCAGTCATAAAATTTGATCCTGGAAATTTCTATAGTGGGTTATTTGCTTTGCGATTTCAACAGGCAAAGCATTCTCTAATCAGAGTGTAGCGAGGGACTAGAGAAATTTTTTTGTTGCGAAAACAACAAAAAACCGATTAGAAACAGATGAAAAATAGTTTTCTATTCTAACTGATCAAGACCTTAAAATTAGAATTATCCCTAGAAACAGATAAAGATTTTTTGAAATAGCGACTCAAAAAACGGATTTTGCATTTCAGAGGGCATTTATCGGGGATTGACAAAAAACAAGAAAAAGACGATAATTAAAAGTTCAGTAAAAAATACAATGTTGCACTATTCGAATTATTGATGGGAAATATCCCTATCTATGAAAGCTAGCCATGAAACGTACTTATCAACCCTCAGTAGTTAGACGTAAACGCACTCACGGTTTTCTTGTAAGAATGAAAACACGTGGTGGCCGTTCTGTAATCCGCGCGCGCCGTGCAAAAGGTCGCAAGCGTCTTGGTTTGTCCTGATAGGGACCGTACATCAAATCCTTTTTGAGGATTTGAACGTGCCAATGAGTGGCAACATTCAGCAAGAAATCTAGAATATTAAAAACGGATGAGTTTTCATCCGTTTTTCGTATCCGCCCACTAAAAAAAACTGACCATTTCAGTTTGCATTGTCTGAAAAAGAACGATGAATTTTCAATCATGCGTTTTGGTGTTGTGGTTGCAAAAAAATATGTTCCTCGATCTGCCACGCGCGTATTAATCAAGCGTTTGTGTAGAGAGTGGTTCAGATGTTTGGACTTGCAAAAGATTGAGTATTACAAAGGTTTTGATTTGGTACTACGGATATCTGCAAAATTTGATAAACAAATTTTCGTCAGTGCACAATCAATCTTGTTGAAAAGAGCCATACAGATTGAGCTGGAAAGCATTACTGAATGTCTTACAAGTAAATGCAAACCACAGACTGATGCTATGGCATCCAAACTAAAAAAAGATGTGATGTCGTCATGATGAAAAAATTCATTCAGTCACTAATCCGTCTTTATCAACTTTTTCTTAGTCCTCTGCTTGGTTCAAGATGTCGTTTTGAACCTTCATGTAGTCAATACATGCTTGTGGCAATCGATCGTCATGGTTCATCAGCAGGGCTGACGATGGGTCTTCGCCGCTTGTGTCGTTGTCATCCGTTCAATCCAGGTGGATTTGATCCTGTCCCTGAAAATAAGGGAAATGATCAAACAGATGTGTTTTCAACCTGATTTAAATAGCCAACTCAAAATTATGGATATCAAAAGAACATTGTTATGGGCGATTTTTGCCATGTCGCTCATCATGATTTGGGATAACTGGCAAAGACATGAAGGCAAACCGTCTTTATTTGCACCTAAATCAATAAATCAAACAGTAGCGCCAACGGGGTCGGTCAATGATTCGTCGATTCCAGTAGTTAAAAGTGTGGAAAAAAATGAGGTGGCTTCTGAAACTTCCGAAAAGCTATCTGAAAATGCAAAAAATATCGATGTAACGACAGACGTTATTAAGGCGCAGTTCAGTACTCAAGGAGCCGAACTGAGAAGCCTGGAATTGTTGAAGCATATGGATACGCTGCATCCGGAAAAAAATATTCATTTATTTGAAATGAATAAGGATCGTGTTTATTTGGCTCAAACAGGTTTGGTTGGAGGAAATGGTATTTCCTTACCAAATCATAAAAGCCTTATGCACATATCATCCGAAAAGTTTGAATTACAGCCTGATCAAAACACGCTTGAAGTCAAATTTGAGTCAGATGAAATAGGTGGTGTAAAACTGATCAAGACCTTTGTTTTCAAAAAAGGCCGTTATGACATTGATGTAAGGCATGAGATTGTCAACGTAGGATCTCAACCGGTACAACCCTCTTTGTATTTGCAATTGGTCAGAGATGGTAATAAGTTGGAAAGTGCATCGCGTTTTTACAGCACATTTACTGGACCAGCTGCTTATAACTCGGAAGAGCATTTCAAGAAGATTGAATTTTCCGATATTGAAAAAGGAAAATCACTTGAATTAGGTAAGGCCGATAATGGCTGGATCGCTTTGGTTCAGCATTACTTTGTATCTGCTTTTATTCCAAAACAGTCTTTGCAAAGAGAAGTATTTACTAAAAAAATCTCGGACAATTTATATTCAATCGGTACGATTATTCCTTTGGTGCAGTTAGAGCCAGGTGCGACAACAACCATTGATGCCAACCTTTTTTCCGGTCCACAAGAAGAAAGTGCACTTGAAGAAACAGCACCAGGCCTAGAACTAGTTAAGGACTATGGCTGGTTGACGATTATTGCAAAACCACTTTTCTGGTTGCTGGACAAAATTCATGGATTTGTTGGTAATTGGGGCTGGTCAATTATTGTTCTGACAATATTGATTAAATTGATGTTCTTTCCACTGTCGGCAGCAAGCTATAAATCAATGGCAAAGATGAAATTGGTGACGCCAAAAATGCAGAAGATTAAGGAACAATACGCCAAAGATCCTGCGAAAATGAATCAGGCAATGATGGAGCTATACAAAACCGAAAAGGTAAATCCACTTGGTGGTTGTTTACCCATTGTGATTCAGATACCCGTATTCATTTCTTTATATTGGGTTTTATTAGCAAGCGTAGAAATGAGAAATGCACCATGGTTGGGATGGATTAAGGATCTGTCGACGCCAGATCCATTTTTTATCTTGCCAGTAATCATGGCTGCGACGATGTTCTTGCAAACCAAATTGAATCCGACGCCACCTGATCCTATGCAAGCTAAAATGATGATGGTCATGCCTTTGGTATTTTCTGTAATGTTCTTCTTTTTTCCCTCAGGGTTGGTTCTTTATTATGTCGTAAATAACACCTTGTCCATTGCGCAACAATGGCAAATCAACAAGTTGTTCGGGGAAAAGAAAACGGCTTAATCATTGATCAAGCAAAATTGGAAACGGCAAATTAGCATGTTTAATTTGCCGTTTTTCTTTTGAAAGTCATCATGAATTCAACGACGCCTATTATTGCAATAGCAACCGCTTCCGGCAGGGCCAGTGTCGGTATCATTCGTATATCAGGAAAGAATATCTTGCCGATTGTTGAGGCTATATGTGGAAAGTTATTAAACCCACGTCATGCAACATATTTAGCTTTTCTGGATCAAGATGGCCAAGCGATAGATCATGGTCTTGCTATTTATTTTCCGGCACCGCATTCGTATACGGGTGAAGATATATTAGAGCTACAGGCACACGGTGGTCCAGTAGTACTTCAAATGCTGATCAAGCGTTGTTTGAATATTGGGAAGTCTTTAAATTTGCGACTCGCAGAACCTGGTGAGTTCACTAAACGCGCCTTCATCAATGAAAAGGTCGACTTGGCCCAGGCAGAAGCGGTGATTGACTTAATAGAAGCAAGTACTGAAATGGCAGTTAAGAGCGCAAATCGCTCTATGGAAGGCAAATTTTCTTCACGTGTGAATGAGTTAGTTGGTCAATTGATCCGATTAAGAACTTTGGTTGAGGCAACGTTAGATTTTCCTGAAGAAGAAATCGATTTTTTAAAATCCAGTCAAGCACTTGAGCAATTGGAGAGTCTTCAAATTGGTTTCAAGGCGCTATTGGCAGAAGCAAAACAGGGGGCTTTACTCCGCGAAGGTTTACAAATTGTTATTGCAGGTCAACCCAATGTGGGTAAATCTTCTTTGTTGAATGCGCTGACTGGAATGGATTTGGCCATTGTTACGCCAATAGCGGGTACTACTAGAGATAAAGTCAGCCAAACCATTCAGATTGAAGGTATTCCTCTGCATATTACAGACACAGCGGGTCTAAGAGATGCTATTGATAGTGTTGAACAGATTGGTATTGAAAGAAGCTGGCAAGAAATTCGTAAAGCAGATGTGATACTTCATATGATGGATATCAGCATAGGTTTGACAGAAAACGATAAAAAAATAGCAGCAGACTTTCCTGCGGATATACCTGTTTTGCAAATATTGAATAAACTAGATCTGGCGACTCGAGTTATAGATATTGAAGAAACCACCATTCAAATATCTGCAAAAACGGGACTAGGCATTGATGTATTAAAGAATCGTCTACTAGAAATTGCGGGTTGGCAAAGTGGGCATGAAAGTATTTTCATTGCAAGACAAAGACATATTGTCGCTTTAATCAAAGCACAGCAACATCTAATTGAGGCTGCTGATTTTGCCGATCAAGGAGATCAGCATCTTGAGCTCTTTGCCGAAGAACTAAGGTTGTCCCAAGAGTCGTTAAGTAGCATTACGGGTCGATTTACTGCCGATGATCTCTTGGGAGAAATCTTTACTTCATTTTGTATTGGTAAATAATTTTTAAATCGGAGCAATATTTTCGAGAGAAAGTAAATATTCGACACTTTCTCTCTGACGAATTAAATAGTGTTCGTCACCATCAATCATGACCTCTGCGGCCCTGCCGCGAGTGTTGTAGTTGGAGCTCATCGTCATACCATAAGCACCGGAAGACAATATAGCGATTAGATCACTCTCTGAAACATCAAGCTGACGATCCTTGCCAAGCCAGTCACCAGTTTCACAAATGGGGCCGACTATATCTGCAGTCAAGCCTTTGTTGGAGGACTCTTTTACAGTAATCATCTCATGATAGGCCTCATACATCGCAGGTCTTGCAAGATCATTCATCGCAGCATCTACGATAATAAAATTTTTAGCTTCACCGGTCTTAGTGTACTGAACCTCGGTAAGTAAAACGCCAGCGTTACCAACTAATGAACGCCCCGGCTCTATCAATATGGTTTTGCGGTGATGATTTCTTGAATGAAGTCGTGCAATGATCTTCTCATAAAGATCGGCATGAGTAGGAGGTTGCTCATCTTGATATTGAATTCCCAAGCCACCACCTAAGTCAATATGTTCAATGGGAATCGATTGTTTCTCAAGTAACTCAACCATATCTAGCACTTTATCTAGGGCATCAAGATATGGTGAAATCTCAGTTATTTGAGAGCCGATATGACAGTCGATTCCTTTAATCGCAATATGATCAAGTAGTTTGGCATTTTGATAGGTTTTGAGAACGGAATCATATGCCAATCCAAACTTGTTGGTTTTCAAGCCGGTTGAAATATAAGGGTGCGTTTTTGCATCAACATCCGGATTGATTCTTAAAGAAATTGGCGCCACTTTGCCAAGCTCTTTTGCGATTGATTGAATCCTTAATAATTCTGCCTCCGACTCGATGTTGAAACAATGGATATTGTGCTCAAGGGCAAAACGAATTTCTTCTTTAGTTTTTCCCACACCGGAAAAAACGGTTTTGGAAGGTGATCCGCCTGCGGCAATCACTCTTTTAAGTTCACCAATTGAAACAATGTCAAAACCTGCCCCTAATTTTGCAAATAAATTAAGTATGGCAATATTGCTATTCGCTTTAACTGCATAACAAATCAGTGATTTTTGCTTGATTAATGCTTTTTCATAAGCATGATATGCATTACGAAGGGCTTCAGCGGAATACAGATAGAGTGGTGTTCCATAAAATTTTGCAATGCGATCCAAGGGAACATTTTCAATGTGAAGAATGTTGTCAAGATAGTGGCAGGGGGGGAAATTCATAATTTAATTAGTTTTTCTCATCTGGATCTAAAGCAGGGTTCTGATTGTCCCGAGATGGATAGGGTTTGGATTGTTCTTTGCTTTGACCTATTGGTGAAGGAAGATAAAGTGGTCCACGCTGGCCGCAGCCTGATATGATCGCGCACATGGCGAGCAATGTAATTGCTTTAATAAAGTTGTTCATTAACCTAATTTTTTAACTATCGACGAGTTTAGCATGACAGAAAGTGAATTCTTAAACAAGGCCAGTGGTGTTTTGGGTCAGGTTGAAATGGTTATAGAGAGTGCTGTTAATAATGATGAAAATGTTGATATTGATACAAGCCGTGAAGGAAATGTTTTAACATTGACATTTGAAAATGGCTCAAAAATTATTATCAACTTGCAACCATCCATGAAGGAAGTATGGATAGCGGCAAAATCTGGTGGCTATCATTATCGATATAGTAATGAGTTACTAACTAATACCCGTAATGGTGAGGAATTTTTTAAGTCATTACAGGCATTCGTTTTTGAGCAGTCGAACCTAATGTTGGTTTTTAATTCCTGAAAATATCCAGGATACGCTTTTTCTCTTCCTCGACTTTGTTTGTATCAATTGACATCGAATTATTGCCAGGTGCATTCTCTGGAGAAGTATTACCGTCTTCAGTTGTTGTGCTATCGCCCAAGCCCAGTGAACGTATACCGCCAGAACCTCCTGGCGTATTTTCTTCGTAATAATACTCTCCGCCAATATTAACGATGCCTTCAGGAATGGGTCTTTCTAAATCGGGATAACTCTTTAATACCTTGGCCATATAGTTGATCCAAATGGGCAGGGCCAATCCCCCCCCTGTTTCCCTGTCGCCTAGTTTTTTAGGTGTATCAAATCCAATCCAGGCAACCCCAACCAATTGAGGTTGATAGCCGGCAAACCATGCGTCAAGAGAGTCATTTGTTGTTCCAGTTTTGCCGGCAAGATCATTGCGCTTAAGCACCATAGCTTTCGCAGCCGTACCACTTTTAACGACTTCTTTTAGAAGGCTGTCCATCGTAAACGCGTTTCTGGCACTGATGACTCGAAATGTTTCATCGCCCGCAGTGGCGACTTGTGCTTGCATAATGATATTGCCTTGAGAATCTGTGACTTTTGAAACAATGTAAGGATTGACTCTATACCCTCCATTAGCAAAAACAGAATAGGCACTAGCTAGTTGCATAGGAGTAACAGATCCCGCGCCTAGAGCCATGGTCAGGTAGGGGGGATGTTTTTCTGAGTCAAATCCGAAACGGGTGATATATTCCTGCCCGTAATTTGGACCAATTTTTTGTAAGATCCTGATAGAAACCATGTTTTTTGATTTGGCAAGCGCGCGTCTCATGGTAAGTGGGCCATCAAATTTCCCATCATAATTTTTGGGTTCCCATGGCTGCCCGCCAGTCTGAGCGGCATCAAAAATCAATGGTGCGTCATTGATGATCGTTCCTGGTGTCAGGCCCTTTTCCAGTGATGCAGAATAGATAAATGGCTTAAAACTGGAGCCCGGTTGTCGCCAAGCCATATTGGCGTGGTTGAATTTGTTGCGATTGAAATCAAAGCCACCTATTAATGCTTTAACGCTCCCATCTTGGGGACTCATTGACACAAATGCACTTTCAACCTCTGGAAGTTGTGTGATTTCCCATAAGCCCTTATCGCCCTTGACTAGTCTAATAATAGAGCCGCGTCGAATATGAAGGCTGGGTTGAGCATTAGAGTTCAGCGAGGTTGCGACAGATTTGAGTGCCTCGCCTTGAATGATAACGACTTCGCCCGTTTGTCGAATAACGCGAACCTCTTTGGGCGAAGCCTGCAATACGAGGCCGGCATAAATGTCGTCTGAATCCGGATGTTCTAATAGAGCGTCATCAATGACCTGTTGCTGTTCGTCGATGTCGTTTGGAATCTCGACATAACCCTCCGGACCACGGTAACCGTGTCGCTTTTCGTAATCCATGACGCCTTTGCGAACGGCTTGATAAGCCGACTCTTGATGCTCTTTTGATATCGTGGTGTAGACATTTAATCCACGTGTATAAATTTCCTCCTTAAATTGTTGATAAAGCATTTGCCTTACCATCTCGGCTACATATTCGGCATGCAGGTTGAATTCAGTGCCAATCGTCCGGATCTTAATTTCAGCATTACGAGCTTGTTCATATTCACTTTCGCTGATATATCCGAGTTCATGCATTCTTAAAAGAATGTATTGTTGTCGTTGTCTGGCTCTTTGTGGATTAACTATGGGATTGTAAGCAGAAGGTGCCTTCGGTAATCCGGCCAACATGGCGGCTTCGGCAGTATTGATTTCTTTTAATGACTTGCCGAAATAAATTTGTGCAGCTGATGCAAAGCCATAAGCACGTTGTCCAAGATAAATTTGGTTCATATAAACCTCAAGGATCTGATCTTTGGTCAGCTGGCTTTCGATTTTGAAAGAAAGCAGAATTTCGTAAATTTTTCTGGTGTAACTTTGTTCGCTCGATAAGTAAAAGTTTCTTGCAACCTGTTGAGTTATTGTAGATGCGCCTTGTTTGATTTTGCCATTGGTGAGATTCAATATACCGGCTCGCAAGATACCTTTGTAGTCAACGCCACCGTGTTGATAAAAACTCTCATCTTCAATAGAAAGAACGGCCTGCTTCATCACATTTGGAATGTCCTCTATTTTGGTCAAATTACGACGTTCCTCGCCAAACTCTCCAATAAGCAAACCTTCAGAAGAATAAATGCGAAGAGGAATTTTGGGCCGATATTCAATAATCGTATCGATGGATGGTAGGTTTGGATAGGCAATCAAGAGTGCAAATAAGCCTAGAAGTACGGCAATCACTGTTGCAGCAAACGATACAAAAATGACTGTTAGGCAAGCGCGTATCCAAAACGGTTTTTTATCGGTTGTGGTCGGCGATGCTTTTTTGCTTAATTGTTTAACAGTGGGGAAGTTAAAAAGCATGGTGAATAGGGGTGGCAATTGATTGGGTCATTATAGCGATCAAGACGGCTAATATTTATTGATGGGCGTTCTAACAATTTTTATGAACCATATCGAATAGAAATAACGTAAAAGAATCAATCTTGGATATACTATTAGAGTGTATACATAATAAAATAATCGAGAGCTTGAACTTAAACTGATAGAAAAATGAAATAACTGGTGATTTATATCAAAATGTAACGTTCGGCAACAAGTATTCATAGTGGCAATTTGTCACATGAAATCGTGTTACCGAACTTTAAGCTTTCGCCTGAAGTTATATTAAATCAATTAGATAAGCGACTAGGAGCCAGGGTGGGTTTACATTTAGGGTCACTTTTTAAAAGAAAACAGCCTGCGCTGATTGGTCTCGACATCAGCTCTTCGAGCGTCAAGCTGGTGGAGTTGTCACAGGAGGCAAATGGAAATTACCACGTTGATTGTATGGCGATGGAATTTCTGGAAAGAGGAGCGGTAGTAGATGGCAGCATCGAGAAAATTGATGTTGTAGCGGCAGCTATCCGGCGCGCATTGAAAAAATCGGGTACCAAGACCAAACATGTGGCATTGGCTTTGCCTGCGGCCTCGGTTATTACCCGCAAAATCGTATTACCGGCCAATCTTCGCGAGGAAGAGCTAGAGGTGCAAGTAGAGTCGGAAGCTAATCAATATATTCCTTTTGCGTTAGATGAAGTCAGTCTGGATTTTGACGTTATCGGACCATCACCGACATCCCCTGATGATATGGAAGTATTAATTGCTGCTGCCCGAAAAGAAAAAGTTGAAGATCGTGTTGCTGCAGCGGAATCGGCAGGATTGAAACCCGTCATTGTTGATATTGAGCCCTTTTCGTCACGCCTGGCAATCGATCGGATTAGTCAATCCGGTTCAGTTTTTCAGGACTCGTTCATTGCGGTTTTTGATCTGGGCGCAACCAGCACAAATTTATCTATTTTGCACGGTGGCGTTGCTATTTACGAGCGTGAGCAAGCTTTTGGTGGCAATCAACTCACACAGGATATTGCCAAGCGTTATGGAATGTCACTAGAAGAAGCAGAACAGAAAAAACGCTCTGGTGATTTGCCTGATGATTACCATACTGAGTTGCTCGTTCCTTTCGTCGAGAGTATCGCTTTAGAAATTACCAGGGCTTTGCAGTTTTTCTTTACTTCAACCCCATACAACAGAGTTGACTCTATTTATCTTGCTGGCGGTGGTGCAGCACTACCCGGTATTGAAGCCGTAGTGCTGGAGCGAACAAAAGTCACTACCAAGTGCGTTAATCCATTTGATGGGATGGAAATTGCGGCCAATTTTAAAGGTTCGCAGCAATTGGAAATGGATGCACCGGCTTATTTGATCAGTTGTGGACTTGCGATGAGAAGGTTTACACAATGATAAGAATTAACCTTTTACCTCATCGTGCCCTTAAAAGGGCGCAAAGAAAGCGGGATTTTTTTGTTGGACTGGGTATTGCCGCAGGCGCAGGTTTGGCAATTAGCGCATTGATTGTTGCCGTTGTGCAGGGAAAAATCTCTGGGCAAAACGATCTTAATAACATCCTGGTTGAAGAAAACCGAAAGCTGGATGATCAAATCAAAGAAATTGCGACGTTAAAACAAGAAATTGATGCCTTGAGATCTCGTCAGACCGCTGTAGAAGATTTGCAGGCGGATCGTAATCAACCTGTTTACTTGTTTGATGAGTTAGTCAAGCAAGTGCCGGAAGGGGTTTATTTGACGGCTATTAAGCAAGATACTCAAGGTGTCCAGATAAATGGATATGCCCAATCTAATGAACGGGTCTCAGAGTTATTGAGAAATGTCTCCAATACCTCGGCGTGGCTCGAAAAGCCTGAACTAATCGAGATCAAAGCAGCTGTGCTTGGTAATCCCCAGGTTATTAAGGATCAAAAAAGAGTCTTCGACTTCTCAATGCGTGTTGGAATGCAGCGTCCTAGAGACAAAGAGGCAAAAGAGACGAGTCCTGCTACGCCATCTCCGGCCCCAGGGACATGATCCACCTAAAAAAAGAAAACCATGGCCATCGATATTAAAGAACTCGCACTAGATGCGGCTAATCAGTTCAAGGGGTTGAATACTGAAGACCCAGGAACTTGGCCTATTCTTCCCAAAATAGTCAGCTTCCTTTTTGTCATTGCTTTAGTGATTGGCTTGGCTTGGTATCTATATGTCAGCGATCAACTGACACAACTGGACAACTCAAAGCAACAAGAGCTGGCTCTGAGAGACGAATATAAGAGCAAATTGCAACAAGCCGTCAACCTGGAAGAGTTAAAAAAACAAAAAGAACAGGTTGCACAATACGTCACTTTGTTGGAAAAACAACTGCCGAGTAAAGCCGAAATGGATGCATTGCTTTCCGACATTAACCAAGCTGGCTTGGGACGTGGTCTGCAATTTGAATTATTCAAACCTGGTCAGGTGAACTTGCGAGACTACTATGCCGAATTGCCAATCAATATAAAAATTAATGGCAACTATCACGATATCGCCTCATTCACGAGTGATATTGCTCACTTGCCTCGAATCGTGACACTTAATAATATGAATATCACGGTGTCGAAAGACTCAGTTTTACAACTAGAAGCGATTGCCAAAACGTTTCGCTATCTTGATAGCGATGAAGTTGCGGCCCAACGTAAGGCGGCTGCAGAAAAAGCGGCAAAAGAAGGAGGTAAATAATGAAAAAATATTTACCGCTTGTTTTGATGACGCTTTTGGCTGGCTGCGCAAGTTCTGAGGAAAACGAGTTGCGTGAGTGGATGCAGGAAACGCGTAAAGAAACTAGACCAATGGTTCAGAAAATACCTGAACCAAAGAAATTTACGCCTTACGAATATACGGATCAAAATCTTATTGATCCGTTTAATGAAATCAAGCTTCAAGTCGCGTTGTCACGTGCCGCCGCCAAACCTGGCGGCGGCTTGAAGCCGGATCTGGATCGTCGTAGAGAGCCATTGGAAAGTTATCCGCTTGACTCATTCAAAATGGTTGGTACTTTGCAAAAGCCTGGCGCTACCTATGCATTAGTCGCTGTGGATAACACGCTGTTTCAGGTAAAGCAGGGAAATTATATTGGCCAAAATTTTGGTGTCGTCATAAAAGTCAGTGAATCTGAGATTCAGCTAAAAGAATTAGTGCAAGACCCATCAGGTGAGTGGGTAGAGCGAGTGACATCGCTGCTGCTTCAGGAGAATAAAAAATGAGATTCACAATGAAACAATCAAACGGGGGCGATACTAAATTGTTTAACCTAATGGGCCATTTATTAAAATTCATTGTCGTTCAGCTCTTGGTTCTGCCAGTGTTTGCTTTTGCACAACAAGAAGGCAACGCTATCGAATCCATTCTTGCCAATCAAGAGGGTAGTAATGTGGTTGTGCGCGTTAACTTGAAAAATCCACTTTCTTCCAATCCAACCAATTTTTCTGTTACCAATCCAGCAAGAATTGCTTTTGATTTTCCAAATACTGCAAATGGAATTGGTAAAAATCAACTGGACATTGCTCAAGGTGATTTAAACAGCGTACATATTGTTCAAACAGAGAATCGTGCGCGACTAGTATTTAATCTCAGAAAAAGCCTGACTTATAAAACGAGCATCGAGGGTAATCAACTGGTGATTACTTTAGATGGTGTTACCAACTCAGCTATTGGTAGTCGTCCTAACCGTAACGCTGAACAAACCATCAATCCAGCACAAGCTATTAAAGATGTCGATTTCCGTCGTGGCAAGGACGGTGAGGGACGCGTAGTGATTGAGTTGCCACATAATCAGATGGGCGTGGATATTCGTCAGCAAGGCCAAACGATTGTCGCTGATTTCCTGCGTGCTCGCTTGCCAGATACTTTGCGCAGAAGAATGGATGTGGCCGATTTCTCCACGCCTGTTGCTGCGATCTCAACCTTTCCGCAAGGTGATAGCGTCAGGATGGTCATTGAGCCTCAAGGGCTGTGGGAATATAACGCCTATCAGAGCGATACCCAATTTGTTGTTGAAGTGCGTGCTATTAAAGAGGATCCCAATAAGCTGGTACAAGGAAGTGGCACTGGATATAAAGGTGAGCGCTTGTCACTCAATTTCCAGAATGTTGAAGTAAGGGCGTTACTGCAAGTGATTGCTGACTTTACCAACTTCAACGTCGTCACCAGCGATACCGTGAGTGGTAATTTAACGCTTCGTCTAAAAGATGTACCTTGGGATCAGGCTTTGGACATCATCATGCAGGCTAAGGGCCTGGATTATCGTAAAAATGGCAACGTCTTATGGGTTGCACCAAAAGATGAGCTGATGACAAAAGAAAAATTAGAACTTGAAGCGAAAGCCCAGGTCGCAAACTTGGAGCCAGTAAGAAACCAAGTGTACCAACTGAATTACCAAAAAGCGCAAGATGTTCGTGCCATTCTGCTTGGCGCTGTTGGTGGCACAAGTAATAACACCAATCGAATTACTTCATCCAGCATCAATTCAAATTCAGCGGCTAGTCCAGTAGGTATGTCAGGGGGCCAGGCATACAGACTCCTGAGTGATCGAGGTAGTGTGGCTGCAGACATTCGTACCAACCAACTATTTGTGACTGATATCGGTGTCAAACTGGAAGAAGTTGCCAAGTTGATTCAGCGTATTGATATTCCAGTTCGCCAGGTTTTGATTGAAGCTCGTGTAGTGGAGGCTGATGATAAGTTCAGTCGTAATCTGGGCGCCAAGCTCGGTTTTGCCGACTTGCGCACTATCAGAGGTGGAACCTCGGGGGTGAATTTAACCGGGAACACGAATGCGACGATTACCGGTAATTACGTTGGTGTAGGTCAACAAACTGGTCAAGCGGCACTTGATCAAAATATTTATGCGCCAAATACCCAATTTGTCAGTCTGCCAGCTAGTGGTATCAATGGATTTAATGCGGGGAGTGTCGCGGTCAGCTTGTTCAGCTCGGCAGCAAATCGTTTTCTCAACTTGGAATTGAGTGCACTTGAAGCAGAAGGCCGCGGCAAAATCATTTCCTCCCCACGTGTTGTTACTTCTGATAAAACCAAGGCCATCATCGAGCAAGGTACAGAATTGCCTTACCAGGTCGCGACCAGCAGTGGCGCAACGGCGATTGTTTTCCGAAAAGCAAACCTTAAGCTCGAAGTTATCCCACAAATCACACCAGAAGGTAATGTGATTATGGAAGTCGATGTAAACAAAGACAGTGTTGGCCAACAAACAACCGCAGGTTTTGCCATTGATACAAAGCATGTGCAAACAGAAGTATTGGTTGAGAACGGTGGAACCATTGTTATTGGTGGCATCTATATTCAGACAGAGCGAAACACAACGAATAAAGTACCTTTCTTTGGTGATATTCCAATTCTTGGACACCTCTTCAAAGAAAATGAAAAAGTAAATGACAAAACCGAACTGTTAATCTTTTTGACTCCTAAAGTGGTGTCAGACAAGATTGCTGCACGGTAATGGATTTGCCATTTAATTATTTAGGCGAGAAGAAGATGCTTTTAAAAATAAATTTGCATTCAATGATCATGGTCAGACTCATAAAATCCTTAATAGTAATTGCAAGTGTGCTGCTTGCAGCATGCGGCGGCGGCGGCGGCAGCGCTGGAACTTGTACTGGAGCTTCTTGCGGCACGTCTAGTTCTTCTTCTAGTAGTGGATCTAGTTCGACAGCAGCCAGTATTGAAATTACTTTGACTGATCAAAATGGCAATGTAACGACTTCAGTTAGTACTACTAAACCAGGCAAAATTAGTGCAAAAGTTAAAGATGCAAGTGGTAGCCCAGTGGTTAACACTCTTGTAACTTTCTCAGCATCAGCATTTACGATTATTTCTCCTAGCACCAAAACACAAATTACAGATTCTTCAGGCATAGCCAGTGTGTCGATTCAACCCTCTAGAAGTGATGGTGGTGCCGATGACATTACGGTGAGTGCTTCAATAAATGGTGTTGATGTTACCAATCATTTAGCGTATAGCTTTTCTGCAAGCTCTAATGTTGTGGTTCAAGCTTCTAGTATTGAGGCGGTTAGCGTTACTCCAAGTGATAAGTCAATCGTAATTAAAGGTGCTGGTGGCAATGGCAGATCTGAAACGGCGACACTGGTGTTTAAAGTCAAGGATAGTTCTGGTCAGCCAGTTGCAAATAAAGATGTGACGTTTTCAGTGCAGAGTTCTAATCCAGTAACGTTAGTTACGACATCTTCAAAAAGTAATGCAGATGGTCAAGTGACTGCAATTGTGAACTCTGGGACATTGCCTACTAGTGTTACGGTGACTGCTAAAGTAACTGAGTCGCCAACTATATTTGCTAATGTAACTTCATTGGCCGTTACTACTGGATCGGCCGTCCAGCAGAATTTTTCTTTGAGTGCTTTGCCACATAATCTTGAAGGATTAGTATATGACGGTACTAAATCTGTATTGACAGCACGTATTGCAGATCAAAACGGTAACCCTATCGCAGATGGCGCACCAGTCACTTTTCAAACAAACAGTGGTGCAGTAGGTAGTTCTAATATTGGTGGATGTTTTGTTTTGAATGGTGCATGTTCTGTGGACTTTATTTCTCAGGAATACCGATATCTTAGTGGTTCAGAGGCAGGAATTGCTACGGTTACTGCTAGCATAACTACTGGTGGTAATACTCTAACTGGAATAATACGTATGGTTTTAAGTGGTTCTAGAGGATATGCTTACCCAATAAATGGAAGCGGAGTTCGACAGTCAGTTGTAAATAATACGATAAATTTAGGAACGGATACGAATTGTACTGGACTCGGATTTGATTTTGAGGTGGCAGATGATCTTGACAATCCTATGCCTGCAGATACAACTATCATCGTTCGAGATAGTGTAAATGGATTATCTGGATCAACTATTTTCCCGGATAAAGTTCCCGACCAAACAGTAGGCATTGGTGCGCCTCATCGAGGGACATTCCATTCTGTTCTGATGAGCTCTAGTAATTGCAAATTAGGTGGTACTGATAGCGCAAGTGGAAGCATTAATCTTGTTTTCACCACACCAAAAGGTAATAAGTCATTTACCCGTGTGCAAATGACCTACCCTAAAGATCCTTGATTTTCGCTTTATGAATAAAGCCGGGTAAGCCCGGCTTTTTTTATGCGACAATTTTGCGCATGTCGATCAATAATATTTTTTTAGTCGGGTTGATGGGTGCTGGCAAGACCACTATCGGGCGGGCTTTGGCGCGGCGTCTGGGGCGTGACTTTTATGACTCGGATCATGAAATCGAAGCACGCACGGGTGTTGCAATTCCTACCATTTTTGCTCACGAAGGTGAGTCCGGCTTCCGTTTACGGGAATCACAAGCTATCGACGAGTTGACGCAAAAGCAGTCAATCGTGCTGGCTACGGGTGGTGGTGCAGTATTGCGGGAAGAAAATCGGCACCATCTTAAAACTCGGGGCCATGTTATTTATTTGCGGGCTACGCCGCATGACTTGTGGCTCCGTACTCGTCACGATAAAAATCGTCCTTTATTGCAAACTGATAATCCCAAGGCGCGGCTTGAAACACTGTTTCAGGAGCGTGATCCCTTGTATCGGGATTGTGCGCATTTTATTGTTGATACTGGTAAACCCAGCGTCAATGTATTGGTCAATATGGTAATGTCCCAGCTTGAACTGGCTGGTTTTAACCTGGAAGCCAACACCTTGGCTGGCCTGCACGAAAACAAGACTGACAGCCCTTAAGCAAGGGCATTAATTAACGCTATGTGGCAGTCGCCACAGATTATTTGATTGCAATGGATTCATTATTAGTTAATTTAGGCGCGACCAGTTATCCAATCCAGATCGGTTCGGGCTTGTTGTCTGAGCCGGCCTTGTTTGAAAAAGCGATACATGGTCAAAATGTCACCATCGTTTCCAATACCACGGTGGCACCCTTATATGCTGAACAGCTCAGCGCAACGCTGCGTGCACTTGGTAAAAAAGTGACGTGTGTGGTCTTGCCGGATGGCGAGGTCTATAAAACCTGGGAAACTTTAAATCTGATATTTGATGCCCTGCTCGGTGCTCGCGCCGATCGCAAAACAACCCTGGTGGCATTGGGTGGTGGCGTGATTGGAGATATGACGGGGTTTGCCGCGGCCTGCTATATGCGCGGTGTACCATTTATTCAGGTGCCGACAACCTTGCTCGCTCAGGTCGATTCATCGGTGGGAGGCAAGACGGCCATTAATCATCCTTTGGGTAAAAACATGATCGGCGCGTTTTATCAGCCCAAGTTGGTGGTGGCCGATCTGAGCACTTTAAACACCTTGCCTGCCAAAGAGCTGTCAGCTGGTATGGCTGAAGTCATCAAGCATGGCGCCATTTATGACAGCGAGTTTTTTGACTGGATCGAAGCCAATATGGCCGCCCTGCTGGCTAAGGAGGTCGATGCGCTTGCTCATGCGGTGCGCCGCTCCTGTGCAATCAAGGCCGAAGTGGTGGGTCAAGATGAAACGGAGCAGGGTTTGCGAGCCATCCTCAATTTTGGTCACACCTTTGGCCATGCCATTGAAACGGGGATGGGCTATGGTGCATGGCTGCATGGCGAAGCGGTTGGCTGTGGCATGGTCTTGGCTGCACGACTGTCACATTTTTTAGGTAAGCTTAGTCAGACATCGGTTCAACGTATAGAGGCCGTTGTTGCGGCTGCGCATTTGCCCGTTGTTGCGCCGGATTGGTCTGGTGCCCAATTTATTGAACTGATGCGTGCCGACAAAAAAGCCAGTGATAGCAAGCTCAACTTCATCATGCTGGATGGTTTGGGTAAAGCCGTGATCGAGATAGTCGAAGAGCCTGTCCTCATCGATTTTTTCAAATCGACAGGCCGTCATTAAACGAACGTCATGTGATTGATCCTTTTGGGACTTGATTGGAATGTCATACCGCTATTTGTCACGGTTTAAGGAACAGTCCCAACCATCATGATGCATGACACCGAAGCATTGCTGGCGCCCTATGCGGCCCGATCGTCTCTAAGTCATGGCCGCCGTCATGATGAGCAGCCATCCAGCAACCGCACCGAATTTCAGCGTGATCGTGATCGGATTGTTCATTCAGCCGCATTCCGACGACTCGAATACAAGACCCAGGTATTCATCAATCATGAGGGTGACCTGTTTCGCACTCGCCTGACCCACAGTATTGAAGTTGCGCAGATCGCCCGTTCGTTGGCGCGTAATCTGCGGCTCAACGAAGATCTGATTGAAGCTATTGCGCTGGCCCATGATCTGGGTCACACGCCCTTTGGCCATGCGGGCCAGGAAGCGCTCAATCATTGCATGAGGCCTTATGGTGGCTTTGAACACAACCTGCAAAGCCTGCGGGTGGTCGAAACGCTTGAAGCCCGCTACGCTGCTTTTGATGGCTTGAATCTGAGTTATGAAACCCGCGAAGGCATACTCAAACATTGTTCCCGTGAGAATGCGTTGCAACTGGGTGATTTGGGCGTACGTTTTATTGAACATACTCAGCCTACACTGGAAGCACAGATTACCAATCTGGCGGATGAGATTGCCTACAACAATCATGATATTGATGATGGTCTGCGATCCGGCCTGATCACTTTGGCGCAACTGCAGGAGGTGCCACTCTTTGTGCGCTTTCAGGAAGAGTCACGCCAGCTCTATCCACACATTGCCGAGCGCAAGCTGATTCATGAAACCATTCGGCGCATGATCAACTTTTTAATTACCGATCTTATCAGCGCTACTACGCGCAGGCTCGCACATTATCGGCCTGGCACAGTAGCCGATGTGCGCGCCGCACCGCCAATTGCCTGCCTGTCCGAAAGTGTCGAACGTGACGCACGCGTATTGAAGCGCTTTTTACGCAAAAACCTTTATCAGCATTATCGTGTCAATCGAATGACTTCCAAAGCCAAAAAGGTCATCACCGAATTATTTGGTGCATTTCTGGCGGAACCACAGTTATTACCGCCAACTTATCAAATGCCTGAAGAGGCTCTGCAACCCAGAGCCATTGCCGACTATATTGCCGGCATGACCGATCGTTACGCGATCCGTGAGCATCAACGCCTGTTTCAGATTACCGAATATAACTAGACGCGGAATCTGCAACGGCACATTGATAAGGCCTTTACCACAAAGGCACAAAGAAAAATCGGTTAAACCGCCAGGACGCCAGGTACGCCAAGAAAAGATGATCAATCCGCAATATTTGATTGGGGGCTGGGCTGCTCCCCCGATACAGGATGCTCGTTTTGGTGAGTTGCTTTGCTCAATGGATGATGGTCTCTAACCATTTTGTGAGGTTTGGCAGCGCAGATGACGCGCTCCTTTTGTTAGATTAACTCTGAACCCTTCGGTTTTCTTTGTGCTTCTTGGCGTCTTTGGATGAGTGATTCATAACGCTTCAGGCACGGTTCTATGCTTCGCCTATTCCTTGTTACCGGGCGTTTCTGCGCCCGCTTTCGGGCCACCGATGGATTCTTCAAGCGCCTTGATCTCAGCTGTGGGCAGCGTTTCGGTATCGCTATCTACCGCATCGGACTTGGCTTTTTCAACCTTGGTGCGGGTCGTGCCGGCCAAAGCGCTATCGGCGGGGATTTTGCCCAGCAGGTAATAATCAAATACTTTGCGGGCAATCGGTGCCGCGGCCTGTGCGCCAAAACCGGCGTTTTCCACAATCAGTGCCAGTGCAATCCGAGGTTTATCGGCCGGTGCAAAGGCTTCAAACAACGCGTGATCGCGATAACGCTCATCAATCCGGCTCGCGTTATATTTCTCGCCTTTTTTAATGCCAATCACCTGCGCAGTCCCGGTTTTACCGGCGGCCTGATATTCGGCACCCCTGAATGCGGCCGCTGACGTACCTTGCAGATTCACACCAACCATCGCTCGTTTGATGACATCAATATTTTCCTGCTTGAGTTCAATCCGATAACTTTCCTTGGGCACCGTCAGTTCACGCACCTGGGTGACGGGGTCCTGAATCACCTTGACCAGGTGCGGTTTCATCACGATACCGTTATTGGCCAAATTGGCATTGGCATGGGCCAGTTGCAAAATGGTAAATGAGTTATAGCCCTGGCCAATGCCCAGGCTGATGGTCTCGCCGTCATACCATTTTTGCTGTTCGGGCTTGCGATAGGCTTTGCGTTTCCAGTCGGTAGACGGTAGCAAGCCACGCAGTTCGCCTTCCACATCAATGCCGGTAATCTGGCCAAAGCCAAAGGGTTTCATGAAATCATGAATGGTATTGACGCCCAAATCGCGCGCCAGCATGTAGTAGTAGGTATCGCACGATTGCACGATGGAGCGATACATATCCACCGAGCCATGGCCGCCCGGCTTGTCATCACGAAACTGGTGATTGCCAAACCAGAAGTAGCCTGGGTCGCTGATCGTCTGGCCGGGGGTGCGTTTGCCGGTCTCCAGCGCGGCCAGCGCCATAAAAGGTTTGTATGTGGAGCCCGGCGGATAGGTGCCGCGCAAAGGACGGTTTAGCAGTGGTTTGTCGGGTGACTCATTGAGCATTTTCCAGTTGTCGGGATCAATGCCTTCCACAAACATATTCGGGTCAAACGAGGGTTTGGAAACAAATGCCAAAATATCACCGGTTTCAGGCTCAATGGCTACCAATGCGCCGCGCCGGTCTTCAAACGCTTCTTCCACCAATTGCTGCAATCGAATATCAATCGACAACACCAGGTTTTTACCCGGTGTGGCGCGAGTTGAAGAGAGTTGACGTACCGCCCGACCACCGGCGCTGACTTCCACTTCTTCGTAGCCGGTGAGGCCATGCAGCTGTTCTTCATAGCTCTGCTCAATACCAATCTTGCCAATGTATTCCGTGCCCTTGTAGTTGGACAGAATATCGCGATCTTCTTTTTCTTCGCGCTCTTCCAGACGATCCATGTCGCGTTGACTCAAGCGACCAATATAGCCAATCACATGCGCGGCGGTTTCCCCCAGGGGATATTGACGAAACAGCCGTGCCGCAATGTCCACGCCCGGAAAACGATAGCGTTGCGCAGCAAAACGTGCCACTTCCTCATCACTCAGGCGCGTGCGCAGTGGCAGGCTGGCAAAGTTTTTGGATTCATCAAGCAGCTTTTTAAAGCGTTTGCGATCACGTGGTTCAACCGGAATGATGGTGGCGATTTCGTCGATCAGATCATCCAATTCGCCATGAATTTTTGATGGCGTGATTTCCAGCGTATAGGCCGAATAATTGCTCGCCAGCACCACGCCATTGCGATCCGAAATAATGCCGCGACTGGGCACGATCGGCAGCACTGAAATCCGATTGTCCTCGGCCTGTGCCGAATATTGTTCGTGTTTATAAACCTGCAAAAAAACAAAGCGGGTGGCGAGCAGGCCAAAGCAAACCAGAACAAACAGTCCAGCGGCAAAAATACGTAAGCGAAAGTGGTAGAGCTCGTCGTCGAGATTTTTTATTTCGGCCATGCAGCTTCCAGAGACAGTCGGCACCTTGTCAAGCAGGGTGTCGGGCGTGGGTGGATCCCAATCGCAACGGCGATTTTAACTGGTTGTTGGCAATGCGCCACTGTCAGCGTTATTTAATTGGCTGGGTTATTCGGCTGAGGCGAGCGAGTGTTGTCGCAATCGCGGCCCAAAGGGGCCGCAAGAAAGCGTTCGATCCATGATGAACGTGAATTGGCATGCGCCTCCTGCAAGGCCCAATGGCTGAGTGCGGGATGATCGGTGAATGAAGTAGAATTGAAAATATACTGGGTGGTGTAAAAAATTGGATCATTTAATTACACACTTAAGAGGGCTGAATATGCATATACTCCTTGAATTAATTAAAAGTGCCGGTAATTGACGGGCTTGACGAAGCGTTACTGGCCTGTTTGATCTGGCTCAAAAACCGCCCATTTTTTAGTCTTGCCAGCTTGAATTGCCACGCCCTCACCTTATCTAATGATTCAACGAGCAACAAGACATAAGCAACGCTAGCGGTGTCCGAGTAGCTCGAATTTTCAACTTGAATTTTTGAATATGGAGCAATCATCATGGCTAACCAAATTGTTTACGACCCTTTTTCTGCCCGTTTGAACAAACTCATCAACAGCTTCATCACCCAACCCGCCGGCTTTGAAGAACAACAGCCGGTGCGTTTAAAAGTGGATGTGTCCGAGACCGATCAGGCTTACCAGGTTCACGCTGATTTACCCGGCGTGAAAAAAGAAGACATCCGGGTTGATATTGACAATAATCAGGTACGCATCAGCGCCGAGGTCAAGCGCTTAAAGGAAGACAAAAAGGATAACAACCTGATTTATTCCGAGCGCTATGAAGGCAAGGTATTTCGCAGCTTTGCACTCGAAAAACCGGTCGATGAAGCTAATGCCGTAGCCAAGTATGCCGACGGTGTGCTGGAACTGACGCTACCCAAAAAAGTGGAAAGCTCGGTCAAACGACTGAATGTGGAGTGACTGACAGTACTAAGCGTCAGAAATATCGGAGCGTGTTGAAGAACATGCTCCGATGATCGCGAGCCTTAACCATCAGAGGCAGTCAGACGTTTTAGTCTACTCATTTATCTTGGTCCATTAAGCGATCATTAAGGTTGGCTAATTTGACCGAAACGTACTGATCAACACGGCTAGCTTACAGGCGCTTGCTCGTCACCACCATGCCGTCTTCATCAGCGTACAGCCAGTCGCCGGGACGTATCCAGATACCTTGGATCAGCACGGCCACACTTTCCTGGCCTTCGTTACGTTTTTCGGTGGGCAGGGGCATGGCGGCTAACGCTCGAATACCGGTTTTGACGGTATTGAGTTCGGTCACATCACGCACGCAGCCATTGACCACGACACCGGCCCAACCATTATTGGCCGCCGCCAGGCCGATATTGCCACCGACCAGGGCACGGCGCAGCGAAGCGCCACCGTCCACCACCAGCACGCGGCTATGACCGGCCGTGTCGAGGATTTTCTTGACCAGCGAGTTGTCCTCAAAACATTTGACCGTGACGACTTCGCCGACAAATTTCTGAACCCCGCCAAAGTCCTTGAAAACAGGCGGTAACACGCGAAAATCACCGGTGGAATCATTTTTATGGGCGTCACATAAATCACAAGTGGCAAAAGTCATGATGGTCTCTCTTCCAAAAATAGCCTATAAAGGGCTCAACGACATCCCGTTAAAACAGGTATCAAGCAAAGGTTCGGTTCTGTAGTTTGCCACTGCGCTGTTGTAATTACCATCATTACCCTAGCAAGTGATTCGTGTATTCATATTGACTTTTTTAAAACTCGTCTAATATTGCGCCTTCCAATGCCCTATAAATTACTGTTGACGTGAAATCTCTCATCATTGCCGAGAAACCCTCGGTTGCCAGCGACATTGCCCGTGCCTTGGGTGGCTTTACCAAGCACGACGATTACTTTGAGTCCGACGAATACGTGCTGTCGTCGGCAGTCGGTCATTTGCTCGAAATCGCCGTACCCGAAGAATTTGAAGTCAAGCGTGGTAAATGGAGCTTTGCCAATCTGCCGGTGATTCCACCGCATTTTGACCTGAATCCCATCGCCAAGACCGAAAGTCGTCTCAAGGTGCTGACGCGGCTGATCAAGCGCAAGGACGTTGACGGCCTGATCAACGCCTGTGACGCGGGCCGCGAAGGTGAGTTGATCTTTCGGCTGATTGCGCAGCACGCCAAGGCCAAGCAGCCGGTCAAGCGGCTCTGGCTGCAGTCGATGACCCAAAACGCCATCCGTGACGGCTTTGCCAAATTACGTGATGATGCCGATATGCTGCCGCTGGCCGATGCCGCGCGCTGTCGTTCCGAGGCCGACTGGCTGGTCGGCATCAACGGTACGCGCGCCATGACCGCCTTTAACAGCAAGGGCGGTGGTTTTTACCTGACCACCGTCGGGCGTGTGCAAACCCCCACGCTGACCATCGTGGTCGAGCGCGAAGAAAAAATCAAAAAGTTTGTACCGCGTGATTACTGGGAAGTGCGCGCCGAATTCATGGCCGCCGCGGGCCAGTATGACGGGCGCTGGTTTGATCCCAAGTTCAAGAAAAACGAATTCGATCCCGAGCAAAAAGACAGCCGTCTGTGGAGTCTGGCGGCAGCTGAATCCATTGTCGCTGCCTGTCGCGGTAAAACCGGCACAGTGACCGAAGAAGCCAAGCCGACTTCGCAGATTGCCCCCGCCCTGTTTGACTTGACGACCTTGCAGCGCGAGGCCAACTCCCGCTTTGGCTTTTCGGCAAAAAACACGCTCGGTCTGGCGCAGGCACTGTACGAAAAGCATAAAGTGTTGACCTATCCGCGAACCGATTCACGCGCCCTGCCCGAAGACTATATCGGCACCGTGATCAAGACGCTCGAAGTGGTCAGCGAATCGAATAATTACTACCCATTTGCCGCGCAGATTCTCAATAACAAATGGGTCAAACCCAATAAGCGGGTCTTTGACAATAGCAAGATCTCGGATCACTTTGCGATCATCCCTACGCTGCAGGCACCCAAAAACCTGTCCGAGCCTGAGCAAAAACTCTATGACCTGGTGGTCAAGCGCTTTATGGCGGTGTTTTTTCCGGCCGCTGAATTCATGGTGACAACGCGGATTACCGAAGTCGCCGGTCATCATTTCAAGACCGAAGGCAAGGTGCTGGTTAATCCGGGCTGGTTGCAGATTTACGGCAAAGAGGCGCAAGGCGAGGATGACAATCTGGTCGCGGTGGCCAAAGATGAAAAGGTTAAGACTGACAAGGTCAATCCGGTTGGCCTGACGACCAAACCGCCTGCGCGTTATTCAGAAGCCACCTTGCTCTCGGCCATGGAAGGCGCGGGTAAGCTGGTCGATGAGGCTGAACTGCGTGATGCCATGGCTGGCAAGGGTTTGGGTACACCAGCCACGCGCGCGGCCATTATTGAGGGTTTGCTGGCTGAAAAATATCTGGTGCGGGAAGGCCGTGAGCTGATCCCGACCGCCAAGGCGTTTCAGTTGCTGACTTTGCTGCGGGGTTTGGGGGTGCTGGAGTTGACGGCGCCTGAGCTGACTGGCGAGTGGGAACACAAATTGGCCTTGATGGAGCGCGGCAAAATTTCGCGCGAGGCTTTCATGCAGGAAATTGCGCAGATGACCCAGATCATCGTCAAGCGCGCCAGGGAATATGACTCCGACACCATTCCGGGTGATTACGCTACCTTGCAAACACCCTGCCCGCACTGTGGTGGCGTGGTGAAGGAAAACTACCGGCGCTTTGCCTGTGCTGCCTGCGAGTTTTCCATCACCAAGATTCCGGGTGGTCGACAGTTTGAAATTCCCGAAGTGGAAGAGCTGCTGCAAAAACGTGAGATTGGCCCATTGAATGGCTTTCGCAGCAAAATGGGACGCCCTTTTGCGGCAATTCTCAAAATTGTCGAAGACAAGGACAATAATAACCTCAAGCTTGAATTTGACTTTGGCCAGAATCAGGACGAAGAAGATGGCGAGCCGGTCGACTTTGGCAACCAAGCCAGCCTGGGCGCTTGCCCCAAGTGTGGCAGCGCAGTCTATGAACATGGCATGAGCTACGTTTGCGAAAAAAGCGTGGGGCCTGGCAAAAGCTGTGATTTCCGTTCCGGCAAGGTGATCCTGCAGCAGGAAATCGCACCAGAACAAATGAGCAAACTGCTCAACGATGGCCGTACCGATTTGCTGACCAGCTTTAAATCGTCACGTACCGGTCGCATGTTCAAGGCATTTTTGGTGCGTGGACCAGATGGTAAAACGGCTTTTGAGTTTGAAGCACGAGAGCCCAAGGCTGCGGGTAAAACCGCTCGCAAAACCGCAAAAACCGCTGCAAAATCGGCAGATAAACCGGCCGCTAAAAAAGTCGCGGCTAAAAAAGCGGCCCGCAAAAAAACCGGCGCTGTCGATGTCGTCAGCGATGATGCGGCTGAGGCCGACGAGCTGGATAGTTAATGCATCAAATTCGCTCATAAAATTAATTCACCAAAGTCATCGCTCAAACATGATGAAACGTGCGCCCTTTCGCCACAACAGCAAGCTGAGTAGCGAGGCCAATGAGCTCATTACCCTGGCCGAACTCTTGGCCGAAGCCGCCAGCGGTGCGGGTAGTCAGTTGGAGCGCCGCTTTTGGCAAAACAAAATGGCCGAGCGCATTTTGCGGCTGCTGGTGCGTGGCGATGATCGGCCCCTGTCGGCTGCACTCGACAAGCTTTCGCAAACACCCAGCGCGGCCTACGAAGCGCTGGCCGATATGATCGAGGCGCAGGTGGAATGCTGCCGCATGCAGACTGAGGCAGGCGAAAAGGAAGTACTGCTGTTTCTGGTGCCGATTTATGCCTGGTCGCGTGCGGGCATTCCCACGTGTGCAATTCCACCGGCTGCGCAAACCGCCTTGCTCTCCCTGCTCTACAGCCAGGTATTTGTGCCCGATACCCATGTGGCGATTGCCGACCACCTGCTCAGCCCTGATCATCTGACCGGCGGCTATGTGGAGCTGGCGGCGCTGGCCAATCAATTGTTTGCCCAGTCGATCAAAGGCAAAAACCTCTTGATCGACCCTTCGCAATTGCGCGAAACCGCGCCCTTCATCAGTGATACGCGTTTTATCTTGGGTGCAGTGGTCTTGCCGCCAGGCAGCCCACCGTGGCGCTGGCTGCTGGCCGAAGGCAACGCCAAGGCTTTGGCCGACGAAGCGGAGCGCAAGTGGCAGTTGGCCACGCGCCCTGTCATCAGTGCCTTGTTGCCAGCTTGCGCCTTTGAGATTGGTCGTCCCATGGCATTTTTCAGCGGCTCGCGCATGGCCGAGCGCAAAGCTCGGGTGTACTCGGTGCGCGCTTCGGTCGATTTCATGCAGCTCCAATTTGGTGTGGCGGCATCGGCCGTTACCGCCGTGCTCGGCCACTTTGTCGACGACGATCTGGAAGAATGGCGGATTGGTTTTTCGCTGGATGGCGGTAATACGATTGTGCACGGCATGATCTGGCCGCTGATGGATGATCCCGATCCCGAGCAGGCTGATCTGGTTGGCGATATTGGTCAGGATGATTCGGTCAATCAGATTGAAAAACTGCTGCGTGATGCCGGATTGCTCGGCAAAGAGCAGGTGGTAGTGCATCGTCAGCGTTTTTCCATGGAATTTTGTGATGATTGTGGCTCCCCGTTTTACCCCAACAAGGCCGGTGAAACGGTGCATGTGGATGCGCCTGAAGAGTCGGACGGCCCGACGGTTTTTCATTGATTGGTTTGGCCAAGGCAATCGACCTATGTCAATCACAGGTTTTGCGCGATTGATGGATAGCTGACAAAACGCTTGAAAATAGCCATACCCCATGCCTGTATATGGTTAAATAAGCCGATTAAGTGTGTATTTATTGAGGTTTTTAAAATACTCCATAAACTCATGAGCGAGTCCACGCCCTCCTCCCAGCCCCAAAATGCGCCAGTCATGGTGACTCGGCTGAGTTGTCTGCAATTATTCAAAACCTTTACCCAGCTCGGTTTGTCCGGTTTTGGTGGCGTCTTGCCCTGGGCCCACCAGTTGCTGGTGGAACAACGGCGCTGGATGAGTAATGACGAATTTGTCGCACTGGTCGCCACCGGCCAGATATTGCCCGGCCCCAATATTTTCAATATGAGCATCATTTTCGGTCAGCAGCATCAGGGCTGGCGCGGCAGTCTGGCGGCCACTGGTGGCTTGATGCTGTTTCCGCTGCTGATTGTGCTGGTGCTGGGTGAGCTGTATATCCGTTACGGCGCAGTGCCCCAGGTCGGTGCGGCGATTCATGGCATGGGCGCGGTGTCAGCCGGACTGATTGTGGCCACCGCCTACAAAATGTCGCGTGCCCTGCCCGCCCCCAGCCTGACTATCTGGCGTCCCTGGTTGCTGGTGACGGTCACTTTCATTGGTGTAGGTTTGTTGCGTTACCCGCTCTTTTGGGTATTGCTGGCGCTGGCGCCATTGAGTGTTGGCCTGGTAAAACGGGGTGTGGCATGATCTGGCTCAGTTTTGCCCTGCACATTACCCTGCTCTCGATGATCACCATTGGCGGTGTGAGCAGCATCGCACCCGAAATTCATCGTTATCTGGTCGAAGCCAATGGCCTCATCACTGCGCAGCAATTTACCGATCTGTATGCCATCGCCCAGGCTGCGCCTGGCCCCAATGTGCTCTTCATCACCATCATGGCCTATTACGTGAGTGGCCTGGCGGGTGCACTGGCCGTGACCGCCGGCATGTTGTTGCCAGCTACCATCTATACCAGCCTCTACATTCGTTATCGGGATCGTGCGGTATCGCCAGATTGGGGTCGGGCGCTCAAGCTGGGTCTGGCACCGTTGACGGTCGGGCTGATGTTTTCCATCTCATGGATCATGGTGCGCTCGGTCGATCATCACTGGATCAGCGCCCTGCTCACCGGGCTGACCATCTGGTTCTCACTGCGCAGCAAACTCAATGCGCTGTGGCTGATTGCGGCGGGCGCCTTGATTGGCGTACTGGCGGGCTTATGATGGGTTTGTTCAGGGTGGTGACTTGGTAGATGACCTGGCATATCAAACAACAGGCTAGGCAAAGCTAATCCAGATGGGCGACCTCAAACACATAACGCGGTAACGACTTGCTGCAACCTTGCTGGCATTCATAAATCGCCTGCAAGGTGCCATCACCCAATTTGTTGCCGTTGCCCAAGCCCGCTATTTTGGCAACGTGTTGATAAACCTGTGCTGCGGGCGTAGTGTCGGTAAAGCTGGGCGCTTTTTGTTCAGGATGACCAACAACGCGATAAACCAGATTGGGTTGCTCGCCCTTGGTCGGACTGCAAAAGAGGTTTTGGCGCTGCTCTTTGAGGCGATCAACCCAGCAGACCGTAAAAGGTTTGAGCTGCTTTGATCCATAAACAAACTGATGGTTAGACCAGGGCTGCGGATCGGCCAGAAACCCAATCTTTAAAATTTGAAGATTGGGTTGCAGCGCATAAAAATCGATATCTTCAGCCGCTGAAGCTAATGCCAATATTGGCATTAGCGGTATTAACAGCAAGAGCAGTGTAGGTTTCAGCAAGCGCATGCAAGGACTCTGGTGGTGGCAATCAGCTCTGACCGGTTTGCACAAAATGTCGTTGACGGGCAATACTCATCAGCATGCCAATACCCACACCCAGTGTCACCAAAGCGGTGCCGCCATAACTCACAAATGGCAGCGGCACGCCAACCACGGGCAAGATGCCGGACACCATGCCCATATTCACAAACGCATAGGTGAAAAAAATCATCGAGATGGAACCCGCCAGCAAGCGCGAGAAGAGGGTGGTGGCGGTAGCGGCAATCATCAAGCCGCGGCCGACCAGAAACAGATAAAAGATGATCAAAATGACGTTGCCAATCAGGCCGAGTTCTTCACCGTACACGGCAAAAATGAAGTCGGTGGTACGTTCCGGAATGAATTCCAGATGCGCCTGCGTACCTTGCAGCCAGCCCTTGCCAAACAGGCCGCCGGAGCCAATCGCAATGGTGGCCTGAATGATGTGAAAGCCCTTGCCGAGCGGATCGGTCGTCGGGTCAATCAGCGTCAGCACGCGCTGGCGTTGATAGTCGTGCAAGAAGGTCCAGGCAATCGGTAGACTGGCCAGACCGGTAATAAACAGGCCCGTCAGTACTTTCCAGGACAGTCCGGCAAAAAAGATGACATAAAAGCCCGAGGCAGCGACCAACAGGGCGGTGCCCAGATCAGGCTGTTTGGCAATCAAAGCGACGGGTACAACCAGCAGCAGGGCGGCAATGGCAAAATCCCAGAGCCTGAGCACGCCTTCGCGACGCTGAAAGTACCAGGCCAGCAAGAGCGGCATGGCAATCTTCATCATCTCGGAAGGCTGGATTACCACGCCCACGTTAAGCCAGCGGCGCGCTCCCTTTTTGATCAGACCAAATGCAGCCACCCCAATCAGCAGCGCCACGCCAATCGTATAGACCGGCACCGCAATTTTGAGCAGTGTGGAGGGCGGCAGATTGGCCGCCACAAACATGCAGACAAAACCGATCAGGATATTGCGTGCCTGATCCTCAAATCGGCCCGGAAAATCGATTCCCGCCGAATAGAGAATGAACATGCCGGCCGACAGCAAAAAAAACACCGCCAGCGACAAGGCGGCATCAAAACCGCGAAACAGGCTGAGCGCCTGGCGCCAAAGTGGCTGCTTATCAATTACCAAAAATACCACCCTTTGTATTTTTAAACCCTGCCCATTTTACTTGCCTAAGCACCATCATTTTCAATGATACTCCCTAAATAATTAGGGTCAGAGTCAAATTAAATTGCCATGAAAAACGATTAAGATGGCATTTTATTCTTTGCCCAATCATCATCATGGCCCGTCAACCCCGTTTAGTGATTGCTCATCAGCCACATCATCTGATTCAGCGTGGCAATAACCGTCAGCCGATTTTCATGGAAACAGCTGATTATCAGGCTTATCTGAATTGGCTGCGCGAAGGTTGCAAGCGTTTTGGTGTGGCGATCCATGCCTATGTGCTGATGAGCAATCATGTACATTTATTGGCCAGCCCGCAGGATGCCGACAGTCTGGCCAAGTTGATGCAATGGCTGGGGCGCGCTTATGTGCCGTGGTTTAACCGCAAATATGGACGCACCGGCAGCTTGTGGGAAGGACGCTTTCGCACATCGGTGGTTGATTCAGAAGCGTATTTGCTGATTTGCAGTCGCTATATCGAGCTCAATCCGGTGCGTGCCGGGCTGGTCAATCAGCCGCAAGATTATCCCTGGTCGAGTTACATGCATCATGTCGGCCTGAAAATTGACCCCTTCATCACCGAACATGCCTTGTTCTGGGCTTTGGGCAATACCCCTTTTGAGCGGGAGGCTGCTTATAAAGCGTTATTTGAACAAGCACTCAGCCAGACGGACCTGGCTTTGATCGGGCAGGGCGTTCATAAAGGCCGGGTTACCGGACAAAAAGTTTATCAGGAAAAACTCGCCAAAACGCTGGATCGCCCTATCATTCCCAACCGGCGTGGTCGTCCAAAAGGCACAAAAACAGTGCAAGAGTTGAGTGAAATCGGTGCAAATCTGTCTGAAAATCATCACTCTGTCCCCAATTAAGTTTTTATTCGAGATATCATCAAATTAATTTGACTCTGACCCTATTTATTTTTTTGTTGATCAAAAAAGATTGCTGTATAGTTATTAGGCAATTGTGTTAAATCGCCCGCATTGTCGGTGTCGGTTTGAGTGGTACGGGAATTGCAGACCGGACTAGCCTTCTTTTCGGCAGCAACTCGTGAGATCTTTTTATTTTCAGTAGGGAATTCAGTGGCACATCCATCCTCTCCCATTCGTACCGCTGCCGGCATGCCCGCAGCGCAAGGGCTGTACAGCCCATCCAATGAACATGACGCCTGTGGCGTGGGCTTTGTCGCGCATATCAAGGGGCAGAAAAGTCATTCCATCGTTGAGCAGGGCCTGTTGATCCTCAAGAATATTGACCATCGTGGTGCGGTTGGTGCCGATCCGCTGATGGGAGATGGTGCAGGTCTGCTGATCCAGATTCCTGATCAGTTTTATCGTGAAGAGTTGGCCAAGCAGGGTATTGTGCTGCCACCACCCGGTGAATATGGCGTAGGCATGGTGTTTTTGCCCAAGGAACATGCTTCCCGTCTGGCTTGCGAGCAGGAGATGGAACGCGCCGTGCGTGCCGAAGGCCAGATCGTACTGGGCTGGCGCGATGTCCCGACCGATGCCGATATGCCGATGTCACCCATCGTGCGTGCCAGCGAGCCGGTGATTCGTCAGCTGTTTGTCGGTCGCGGCAAAGACATCATGGTGACTGATGCGCTGGAGCGCAAGCTGTATATCATCCGTAAATCGGCTGGCCATGCCATTCAGGCACTCAATCTGATTCATGGCAAAGAATTCTTTGTGCCATCCATGTCGGCTCGCACCATTGTTTACAAGGGCTTGCTGCTGGCTGATCAGGTCGGCAAATATTTTAAAGACCTGCAAGACCCACGCGTGGTCTCGGCACTGGCACTGGTACACCAGCGTTTCTCCACCAATACCTTCCCGGCCTGGGAGCTGGCTCACCCGTATCGCCTGTTGGCGCATAACGGCGAGATCAACACCGTCAAAGGCAACTTCAACTGGATGCGTGCCCGTGAAGGCGTGATGAAATCAGCCGTGATGGGCGAAGATCTGCAAAAGCTCTTCCCGCTGATTTATGAAGGTCAGTCTGACACCGCCTGTTTTGATAACTGCCTTGAGTTGCTGGTGATGGCTGGTTACCCGATTGCGCAAGCCATGATGATGATGATCCCTGAGGCCTGGGAACAACACACCCTGATGGATGAAAACCGTCGCGCATTCTACGAGTACCACGCCGCGATGATGGAGCCCTGGGATGGCCCTGCTGCGATGGCCTTTACGGATGGTCGTCAGATTGGTGCGACGCTGGATCGCAACGGCTTGCGTCCCGCCCGTTATCTGGTGACCGATGATGATCTGGTGCTGATGGCATCCGAGTCAGGCGTATTGCCGATTCCTGAATCCAAGATCGTTAAAAAATGGCGTCTGCAGCCAGGCAAGATGTTCCTCATCGATATGGACAGTGGTCGCATCATTGATGATAAAGAACTCAAGGACAATTTGGCCAACGCCAAGCCCTATAAGCAATGGATTGAAAGCGTGCGCATCAAGCTCGACGAGATTGATGCCGAAGCCGAGTCCGATGCTGCCGGAGCCAGCCTGCTGGATCGTCAGCAAGCCTTTGGTTATACCCAGGAAGACATCAAATTCCTGATGAGCCCAATGGCGGTGAGTGGTGAAGAGGCGATTGGCTCGATGGGTAATGACAGCCCGCTGGCGGTAATGTCCAACAAACTCAAGCCACTGTATAACTACTTCAAGCAACTGTTTGCGCAGGTGACCAATCCACCGATTGACCCGATCCGCGAGCAGCTGGTGATGTCACTGGTCTCCTTCATTGGTCCCAAGCCCAATTTGCTCGATACCAACAACATCAACCCACCGATGCGTCTTGAGGTATCGCAGCCCGTGCTCGACTTCAAAGATATTGCCAAGATTCGCCATATTGAAAAACACACGGGTGGCAAGTTCAAGTCGTATGAGCTGAACATCTGCTATCCGGTTGCCTGGGGCAAAGAAGGTGTGGAAGCGCGGCTGGCATCATTGTGTGCCGAAGCCGTCGATGCGCTCAAGCTGGGGCATAACATCCTGATCGTGTCCGACCGCAAAGTGGATGCCGTCAATGTGGCAATTCCTGCCTTGCTGGCGACATCAGCGATTCATCAGCATCTGGTCAAGGAAGGCCTGCGTACTTCCACGGGCCTGGTCGTTGAAACGGGTTCAGCGCGTGAGACGCATCACTTTGCCTTGCTGGCTGGTTATGGTGCCGAAGCAGTTCACCCCTACCTGGCGCTGGAAACCTTGTGTGAAATGCATGCCCAGCTCAAGGGCGATCTGTCTGCTGAAAAAGCCATCTACAACTTCACCAAGGCCGTCGGTAAAGGTTTGATGAAGGTCATGTCCAAGATGGGTATTTCGACTTACATGTCTTATACCGGTGCGCAGATTTTTGAGGCCATTGGCCTGAACAAAGAGCTGGTCGACAAGTACTTCCGCGGCACACCATCCAATGTGGGTGGTATTGGCGTGTTTGAAGTGGCTGAAGAAGCTGTGCGTCAGCACAAGCAGGCATTCAGCGATGATCCGGTGTTGAGCAATGCGCTGGATGCCGGTGGTGAATATGCCTTCCGGATTCGTGGTGAAGACCATATGTGGACGCCCGACTCCATCGCCAAGTTGCAGCACGCTACCCGTGCCAACAACTTCAACACCTATAAAGAATACGCGCAGCTGATCAATGACCAATCCAAACGTCATCTGACCTTGCGTGGCTTGTTTGAATTCAAGATTGATCCAGGCAAGTCCATTCCATTGGATGAGGTTGAATCAGCCAAAGAGATCGTTAAACGCTTTGCCACTGGCGCCATGTCATTGGGTTCCATTTCTACCGAAGCGCACAGCACCTTAGCGGTGGCGATGAACCGCATCGGTGGCAAATCCAATACCGGTGAAGGCGGCGAAGACGAGAAGCGCTACATGAACGAGCGCAAGGGCATCTTTATCAAGAAGGGTGACACACTGGCCAGTGTGCTGGGTAAAGATGTGATTGAAAGCGATGTCCCGCTGCAGGAAGGTGACTCATTGCGTTCTCGCATCAAACAGGTGGCGTCGGGTCGTTTTGGTGTGACGGCACAATATCTGTCATCGGCTGATCAGATTCAGATCAAGATGGCACAAGGTGCCAAGCCGGGTGAGGGTGGTCAGTTGCCCGGTAGTAAAGTGTCCGAATACATCGGCAAGCTGCGTTATTCCGTGCCGGGCGTGGGCTTGATTTCGCCACCACCGCACCATGACATCTATTCAATTGAAGATTTGGCGCAGCTGATTCATGACTTGAAAAACGTCAATGAACAAGCTTCCATCTCGGTCAAGCTGGTATCCGAAGTGGGCGTGGGTACGGTGGCTGCTGGTGTAGCCAAAGCCAAGGCCGATCATGTGGTGATTGCTGGCCATGATGGTGGCACTGGCGCTTCGCCTTTGTCATCGGTCAAACATGCCGGCTCGCCGTGGGAACTCGGTCTGGCCGAAACCCAGCAGACGCTGGTCATGAACGGTCTGCGGGGCCGGATTGTGGTGCAGGCTGATGGTCAGATGAAGACCGGCCGCGACGTAGTGATTGGTGCCTTGCTCGGTGCCGATGAATTTGGCTTTGCCACCGCACCGCTGGTCGTGGAAGGTTGCATCATGATGCGCAAATGCCATCTGAACACCTGCCCGGTCGGTGTGGCCACACAAGACCCGGTACTGCGTAAAAAATTCTCCGGCAAGCCAGAGCATGTGGTGAACTTCTTCTTCTTTATTGCTGAAGAAGCCCGTCAGATCATGGCGCAACTGGGCATTCGCACCTTTGAAGAACTGATTGGCCGCGCCGATCTGCTCGACAAGAAAAAAGCCATTGAACACTGGAAAGCCAGGGGTCTGGACTTCAGCAAGATTTTCCATCTGCCCGAAGCCGGTGCTGAAGTACCGCGTCGTCAGGTTGACACGCAAGATCACGGTCTCATCAAGGCGCTTGATCATGTGCTGATTGAAAAAGCCAAGGCCTCGCTGGAAAAAGGCGAGCGGGTTTCCTTCATCCAGCCGATCAAAAACGTCAACCGTACGGTGGGTGCCATGTTGTCGGGTGAAGTGGCCAAGCGTTATGGTCATGAAGGTTTGCCCGATGACACCATTCATATCCAGTTGCAAGGCACGGCTGGTCAGTCTGCTGGTGCGTTCCTGGCCAAGGGCATTACGCTGGATCTGGTGGGCGAAGGTAACGACTATGTCGGCAAGGGCATGTCGGGTGGCCGCATCATCGTGCGTCCCACCAATGACTTCCGTGGCAAGGGCGAAGAAAACATCATCATCGGCAATACTGTCATGTATGGCGCGATTGAGGGTGAATCCTTCTTCCGTGGTGTGGCTGGCGAGCGTTTCTGCGTGCGTAACTCCGGCGCAACGGCGGTGGTGGAAGGTACCGGTGATCATGGTTGCGAATACATGACTGGTGGTACGGTCGTGGTTCTGGGCGTAACAGGGCGCAACTTTGCTGCAGGTATGTCCGGTGGTGTGGCTTATGTGTACGACGAAGATGGCCAGTTTGACAAGCGCTGCAATATGGCACAGGTTTCATTGGAAAAAGTGCTGCCAGCGGCTGAACAGGAAAAGACGATTGATCGTGCCATCTGGCATCGTGGTCAAACCGATGATGTGTTGCTCAAATCCTTAATTGAACAGCACTTCCGCTACACCGGTTCAACCCGTGCCAAGGCCTTGCTCGAAAATTGGGAAGAGTCACGCAAGCAGTTCATCAAAGTCTTCCCGACCGAGTACAAACGCGCACTGGCCGAGCTGCATGCCAAGGCAGTCACTGCAAGTGCCGGCAAGACTGAAAAAGCCACTGCTTAAATCACACGACCAGCCAGTGTGCTGATGACCGCCTGACGTCGTCATCAGTAAGCAGGCCGGTGAGAATGAGGATACAAAATGGGTAAGACAACAGGTTTTATGGAATTTGAGCGGCTCTCCGAAGGCTACGAAGCCCCAGAGAAACGCAAGCATCATTACAAGGAATTCGTCTTTCATCTGAGCGACAAAGACGCCAGCGTGCAGGGCGCCCGTTGCATGGATTGCGGCATTCCTTTTTGCAATAACGGCTGTCCGGTCAACAACATCATCCCCGACTGGAATGATCTGGTCTATCGCGGCAACTGGCGCGAAGCGATTGATGTTTTGCACTCCACCAACAACTTCCCCGAGTTTACCGGCCGCATTTGCCCTGCACCTTGTGAGGCGGCCTGTACATTGGGAATTCATGAAGCACCCGTGGGCATCAAATCCATTGAGCACGCCATCATCGACAAAGCCTGGGAAAACGGTTGGGTCTTGCCCCAGCCACCCAAATATAAAACCGGTAAAAAAGTGGCCATCGTCGGTTCGGGCCCGGCCGGTATGGCCGCTGCTCAGCAGCTCGCTCGCGCTGGACATACGGTGACGGTCTTTGAAAAGAGCAGCCGCATTGGTGGCTTGCTGCGCTATGGCATTCCTGACTTCAAGATGGAAAAGAGCCATATCGATCGTCGTGTCAAACAGATGGAAGAAGAAGGCGTGACTTTCCGCACCGGCGTGCTGATTGCCGATAAGCCTTTGGAGCCACTGATCAATAGCGATGCCAAGGAAACCATTGCACCCAAACAGCTCAAGGCCGACTTTGATGCCGTCATCATTGCCGGTGGTGCCGAGCTGCCCCGTGATTTACCCGTGCCAGGCCGCGAATTGCAAGGCGTACATTTCGCCATGGAATTCCTGCCCCTGCAAAACAAGGTCAATGCGGGCGACAAACTGCCCAAGCAAATTTTGGCGACCGATAAGCATGTCGTGGTCATCGGTGGTGGTGACACCGGCTCTGATTGCGTGGGTACTTCCAATCGTCATGGCGCGGCCAGCGTCAGCCAGTTTGAACTGATGCCCATGCCACCCGAGCATGAAAACAAGCCGATGATCTGGCCGTACTGGCCGACCAAATTGCGTACTTCATCCAGCCATGAAGAAGGCTGTGAGCGCGATTGGGCCGTGGCTACCAAACGCCTGGAAGGCAGCAACGGCAAGCTTGAAAAACTGATCGCCGCGCGGGTTGAATGGAAAGACGGCAAGATGGTCGAAGTGCCCAATTCCGAATTTGAAATGAAGGCCGATCTGGTGCTTCTGGCCATGGGTTTTGTCTCACCCGTGCAAAGCATCGTCGAAGCCTTTGGTGTTGAAAAAGATGCACGCAACAATGCCAAGGCCAGTACCGAAGGCGATAAGGCTTATTTCACCAATGTTGACAAAGTGTTTGCTGCGGGTGATATGCGCCGCGGTCAATCGCTGGTGGTCTGGGCCATTCGTGAAGGCCGTCAATGTGCCCGTTCGGTTGACGAGTTTTTGATGGGCAGTTCCGAGCTGCCACGTTAAGCGGCACAGGCATCAAACAAAAAAGGGGCTGCGGCCCCTTTTTTGTTTGATTATGCATCTTCAGCATTTTTAGTTTTGACGGTCTCTGTTCACTATAGAAAGACTACGAGAGTGGTCGTCTATCATGTTTCGAATACGATTTGAGTATGTATGGAATCACCTTCAAAAAGATTAAGCTGGCGCAGATGTGGCTCAGCCTGTTCGGGATTGGCCGTGAAGAGGACAACTGCTAAGTCTTTTAGCGCCCTTGTGCAACTTACATAGAAAAGACGGCGTGTTCGATCCACGGTCGTTTCTTCGCCGGCCTCGATGTGTTGTCGGTCCGTATCCGAAAGCGCTTTGAGACCCAGGTATTTTTCATAGGAAAACTGAAAATTGTTACTCTCTTCATCATCAAGAACGACTAGCACCCTATCGAACTCTGCACCCTTGATTCCTTGTTGAGTCCGAAAAGGCGAGCGCTCCGAAATATAAGTTTGATAAGCTAGAAGCTGTGTAGCTGGACACGCTAAAAAAGCATCCATCGAGGCCATTTCCCTCTCGGACTCATTGTCCTCCAGATCGTCGTCGTTGACCTCTCCTTCTGCGGGCTGGACAGGTGTAACTGCTTCTGGGTCCAAGTAAGATGCTAGCCGGGTATCAAGCGTTAATAATCCTGTGGAATACACCTGCGTCAAAAGGTCACCGATAATTACATTGGAATCTCCAGTTATGGCTTCTGTAATTGAGGCAACAAGCTCGCTAAGTAATTTAAGTCGCTCTGCAACGTTCACTCCTGAGAGAGCCTCTTTTTTAAGAAGTGGTGAGTACTCTCGGATCAATCGCATGACTTCGAGCTGCCGGCCTTCTGTTTGAGCAACTGCTATCGGAATCAGAAATTTCACACACGGTAAAAGGGGCCATGCGGTACCATTCAGAAAACCATCTTTGAATGCTGCCGGTGCTCTTTGGTTTAGCGCCGTATAAAGGTCTCCGAACCCTAAACGATTCGCGGCCATCTGATGAACAATTACAAGAAGCTTGACCTGCTCTTGGTCACGATCACTAAGTTGCCAGCAATTATCACCAGTTTGCACCGCCATCCAGTCGCGTACTCTAGCCAAGTTTGTATCTCGCGTATCGTCCGCTGGCAATATGAAAAGGTGTGCCGAACCTTCAGGAGTTGGCATGATGCCCTCAGGGCCTAGACGTTGGCCAGAAACCTGAACGAGATCATCACCCTCCCGCCGAATAGCGTTTGCAAGATTCAAAACCTTAGTTGAGCACCGAAAATTCTCCGGCTTGGGGATGTTGGTCCAATTGGGTGCTGCTTCAACCAAACCAACTCCCGTGGCATAAATGCGTTGCATCGGGTCGCCAAAGAAGCCCAGACAAAATGTAACGCCGGGCTCGCGCTCAACGGTCTTCAATGCCTCAATGACTTCTGTGGTTGTGTCCTGACTCTCATCCACAAATACGAAAGGAAATTGGCGCGCGAAAAGGGTTCGAAAGAGAGGGCGCTCAGCGATAAGGTAGGGCACAAGCCTCAAAATGTCGTCGTGCCCCAAAATCCCTTTTGCATAGTCGCTACCTGTTCCGTATCGGAATACTTTGACCGCGGTGATCCGCCCCGACTGCCTGTGAAGACGCTCCAGGTCTCGGGTGTCTTTGTCCTTTGTGCGCTGTTGAACCCTGGGGCCATAGCTTGCCTGTTTCTGTTCAAGTCCCTCAATTTTCTCCGCGATACGCGCAGAGACCCAGACGCGAATATCGTTCTGAAACGGTTTGGCTAGCAGCCACATGAAGCTGTGAATCGTCGAAACGTGAATCAGCGGATCGCTGCCGACATCCCTCCATATCTCTCCGGCTGCGATCTCCGTGTAAGTAATGCAGGCGATGCGCTGACGGGCTTTCTTCAGTTTCTCCCCGTGTATTCGGATGGCCGACGACAGCCCCTTAATAAGAGACGTGGTTTTTCCGGAACCGGCCCCGGCCTTCATTATGAAGCTGCGCGGTGGAACGTTCCCAAGGCAGTTTCGCAGGTCGATGTCTGCCTGGGTATCCGGCTTATTTGCTCGGCTACTCATGCTCAGCCCCTATCGCGCCAGCTTCAGCATTGGGAACGGCGTCAGGCAGTACGGTCTCAAGTTCGATCCGCACTTCGTCCTTTAGCCAAACCAGTCCGTCACGGATGTATGCCGGGACATGCCACATATCCTCGTTTTCAGTGAGTAAAGCGAGCGCGAATTTCGTCTTATCGAAATTTTTCCGCGAAACCTTTTGATGGAGGCTTTTGGCAAGCGCGCTGGGATCGGTGGCTCCCCCTTTCACAATCAGACCAAGAGGCTTCCTTGCTGCTGCTTGAGACCACTCTGGATTTTCGAGGCCAAAATCCTCCTCAAGCGTGCGCCCGCAAAGGTTTTCAGTGGAGCCGTTCCAAGTGACGGCCCGTTCGGTCTGATAGGCGACGCGAACCTTTGCGCCTTCTACAAGCTCGTGAGTTTTGTCGGCTTCCGAGGCGTTGCGCAAGTCTTCGATTGTTAGCTTGCCAGGAAGCCACTTTATAAGGGTTTGATTCGAGGTCGCAGCGCCTGGCTCATTGGGCAAACAAGCTTTACCGTATTTTTTCTTGAGTGGGGCTGCCATCGGCTCGCCGACCTGATTTTGTCCCTCATCCTGAGCCTGCATAGCGATGCCTTTCTCTTCATCGGCAGGAACCTCGAACTCCTCAACTTCCTCATCATCAACTGCATCGCCGGCCACAGGAGCCACAAGGGCGACGCTATCAATATCGGTAACGATTAGTGTCGTTAGACCGAGAAATTCTATGAGCGATTGGAAACGATGACCAAAGGCCCCTCCGACCTCCAAAATACATAGACAAGCTGATCGGAGAGTTTTCGCCACCTTCCGAATCATTATGGGTAGGAGCAATCTTTCAACATTGCCTTCAACAAGAATAGCGGCATCTGCGAAGAAGAGGTCGCAGTGCGTCAGCTTCAAATATCTTTCTAGAAAATCCCGATCATCTGGCTGGGCTTGGTAGAAGGCAGATAGATTTAGAACCTCGGTCAACTGTTCATTGCCAACTTTCTTCCGGCGGAAGTAGCGGATTGGCTTGAATCCTCGTTCGTAAAGAATGTGTGGCGAATGGGTCGTTATGACCATTTGGCTGCCAAAAATACTTCCGTCATCGCCTTCTATGTTCAGAAGCTCAAGTACATTCCGGATGAATACCTGCTGGAGTTGGGCGTGCAGATGGGCCTCTGGTTCCTCCACGAAAATCAGGTGCAATGGAGGGCGATTGTCCATCATCTCCCATCTCGCTTGGGCGTCCAAGATCTCCACGACCATATAGATCAGATTCTTGAACCCAAGTCCGTTGTAACTATCCGGAAGAGTGGTAATTTCTTCTTCATCGCCGATCTGGTAGTGGATACGCGCGTCCTGGCTCATAACGTGGGCAGGGTCTAACGCCGACATAATTTTCAGCCGCGGGTTATTAATACCCGGGTAACCTAGTTTTGCGAGCCGATCAAGCATCGGTTTGAATACCCCATCAAGGTGAATGTTGAGCGCTTGCTCGGAGTCAAACAACGCCTTGAGAGCGGTGTGATCGTCTTGCCTTTGATTAAGGTTGCGCTTGTAAAAGCGGCTCAAACGCTTTGATAGGTCTTCCGATCTCCCGCCGGCTTCCGGATTGGGATCAGCCAGGTGTCGTTGAGCCCCCAAACTGTCGATATGGATAAGCGATTTCAGGATCGTTCCGCCGCCTGGCTCTCCTCCTAATTCTTCTGGAACATAGTCCCCGATCTCACTGTAGTTCTCATCAAACCGTGTGCGATCCAAGATGAAGTAGCGTAGCTCATATTCGCTCTTCAGTTCGCGCTGCAAATAGTCCGTCATGGAGCGAGGCCAAGGAACATATTGTGAACCTGCCTGCAGTTCTGCAGCCTGCTCTGAACCTTTAGCTTTGGCGTCTTGGTAATTTTGAATGAGGGTATTCGGATTTCGTGCAGTCAGGGAAACTCGTATACCGACCTTGGTTCCTTCCCATGCAGTACTCGGTAGCAAGGGAATTACCAAATATAGGTCTGGCGCGGCAACTTCGAACCAGAGATCCAGTTCTATGCTTGGCAGTGAGATACTGTTGGGATCTGCTTCGGCCAGATTGATGCCCCCTTTCTCATCAAAGATTTTCCAGCAAGAAGAACTGAAATCATAAAGACTGAAACGATCCTTTCCACCTGTGACAAACGCATGGATAGCTTGAGTGGCCGAAGTCTTTCCGCTGTTATTTGATCCTACAAATATTGATATGTCGTCAGCTAACTCAATATGAGCGCACTTCAGGCGTCGAAAATTCCTGAGACGATATGAGTAAAGGTACACTAAATCCTCCGCTGTATTTTTTGAAAAATGTATAGCAATTAGTATTGGCTAGAAAATGATGAGACGTTTGAATCATGTCCTACACAATGACAAATTCAAGCGGAATATAGCCAATTTAATAGATTGATAATAATCGATATATATCGGTACGTCTTATCTATAAAGATGTCATCACTGTTTCAACTTCATCATAGATGTGGTCAATTTAATGATGCCGACCCTGCTCGTGTGAAAGCGCTCAAACCTTACGTGGTTGCCAGAAAGAAATGAAGTAAGTTTGTTTATACCCAACTCAAAAACCCAGAATATATACTGGATAGGACTATAAAGTATAAGCATTATAATTAGCACTATAGAGGCTTAATTTGGCCTATACACCCCCAATTTATCTGGCTGGTGGATATTTGGCGATAGTTTGGGCCGCCGAAATCAGCCGTCACCAGGGCTGCAACAAGCCGTGGCAGCAGCAAAACAGCCATCTCCTACAAACTTTTCGGCAAGTCAGCGCGGATTGACACGCCAGCGCAATAGAATAGATGTCTTGAGTTAACACTTGGCTGCACCGCAACGGACGGAAATTGGTCAAACATGGTCGCCAAACGACCAAACCACGTCCTTAATGACGTTTGCATCACGCTTAATACATTCTTTAGCATAGCCCCTTATAATCAGCTCTTTTATTCACCGGCTTTTGCCTGTTATCGTGCCGACAACTGCTAATACGCCTCCTGTAACGTTGGTAACATTGACTGATGTGACCTTTGGTTATGGCCAGCGCACCATCCTCTCCGGTTTGAACATGACTTTCCCGCGGGGCAAGGTGGTGGCTATCATGGGTGGCTCGGGCTGTGGCAAGACTACGGTGTTGCGCCTGATTGGCGGACAGTGCAGGCCCCAGCAGGGTGGGGTGGTGTTTGATGGTGAGCATGTTGAAAAGGCCAATACCAAACAGCTGTATGCACTGCGCCGCAAAATGGGCATGCTGTTTCAGTTTGGTGCCCTGTTTACCGACATGACAGTGTTTGACAATGTGGCATTTCCATTGCGTGAACACAGCAACCTGCCCGACGAGATGATTCGTGATCTGGTGCTGATGAAGCTGAACGCGGTGGGTCTGCGTGGTGCGCGTGATCTGAAACCGGCCGAAATTTCGGGTGGTATGGCGCGTCGTGTGGCGCTCGCCCGCGCCATTGCGCTGGACCCGCAACTGATCATGTATGACGAGCCCTTTGCTGGCCTTGACCCAATTTCCATGGGCATCACCGCCAAGCTGATCCGCGAGTTGAATGACGCGCTCGGCACGACCTCCATCATTGTGTCGCATGATGTCGATGAAACCTTTTTGATTGCGGATCATATCTACTTTATTGCCAACGGCAAAATCGCCGCCCAAGGCTCGCCCGATGATTTGCGCGCCTCCACTGATCCGTTTGTGGTGCAGTTCATCAATAGCAAAGAAGACGGTCCGGTGCCATTTCATTACCCTGCCACACCATTGGCGACTGACTTTGGCGTGGGGGCACGCGCATGATCCGGTCCTTCATTACCAAAATTGGCGCGGGGGTGCGCGGCTTTGTGGAAGGCCTCGGCAATAGTGTGCGTCTGCTTGCGCAAGTGCTGCTGCAAAGTGGCATTGCTTTCAAGCGCTTTCGCCTGACTACGACGCAGATTCATTTTATTGGCAACTACTCGCTGGTGATCATTGCCGTCTCCGGTCTTTTTGTGGGGTTTGTGCTGGGACTGCAGGGTTACTACACGCTGCGCCGTTATGGGTCGGAACAGGCGCTGGGTTTATTGGTGGCGCTGTCGCTGGTGCGCGAGCTGGGCCCGGTTGTCACTGCCTTGCTGTTTGCGGGTAGGGCTGGTACCTCATTGACGGCTGAAATTGGTCTCATGAAAGCCGGTGAACAATTAAGTGCGATGGAAATGATGGCGATCAACCCGATTGGCCGGATTCTTGCGCCGCGTCTGTGGGGTGGCGTGATTGCCATGCCGATTCTTGCCGCGATTTTCAGCATGGTTGGCATCATCGGTGGTTATGTGGTTGGCGTGCAATTGATTGGCATTGATGAAGGCGCGTTCTGGTCACAAATGCAAAACGGTGTGGATGTGATTGATGATGTGCTCAACGGCTTCATCAAGAGCGTGGTATTTGGTGTGGCGGTGACCTTCATCGCGCTTTACCAGGGTTACGAATCCAAGGCCACGCCCGAAGGGGTGGCGCATGCCACCACCCGTACCGTAGTGTTTTCATCGCTGACCGTGTTGTGGCTCGACTTCCTGATGACCGCGCTGATGTTTAGCAGCAACTGATGACAAGACAGAATAGAGAGTAAAAAATATGGATATGAAAAAAGGTGGTATTGATTTTCTGGTCGGCCTGTTTGTGGTGGCGGGCGCTGCGGCACTGTTGTTTCTGGCGCTCAAGGCGGGCAATCTGGGCGCTACTTCCACCGGTGAAACCTTTCAGATCACCGCCAAGTTTGACAATATCGGTGGCTTGAAACCACGTGCTCCCATTAAAAGTGCGGGCGTGGTCGTCGGGCGGGTGGGGGATATTGGCTTTGATGATAAAACCTATCAGGCGGTGGTCACGCTCAAGCTCGACAAGCGTTATCAGTTTCCCAAAGATACCTCGGCCAAAATTCTGACCTCCGGCTTGCTGGGTGAGCAATATATTGGTCTGGAAGCCGGTGGTGATGACAAGATTCTCGCGCAGGGTGACAAGATCACCATGACACAATCCGCCGTTGTGCTCGAAAGCCTGATCAGCCAGTTTTTGTACAGCAAGGCTGCCGACGGCCCGGACAAGGATAAAAAGTAAGGAAGCGTTATGAAGTTACGATCCCCCATTATTGCAGTCACTTTGCTCGTCGTGCTGAGTGGCTGCTCCACCATCAAGGCAACTGACCCGTTTGAGCCGGTCAATCGCCAGGTTTTCAAATTCAACGACACAGTGGATCAATACGCCATCAAGCCGGTTGCACAGGGCTATAAGGCCGTCGTGCCTGATCCGGTGCGCACCGCCGTGGGCAACTTCTTTTCCAATTTAAGTGATGTCTGGTCAGGCGTGAATAACCTTCTGCAAGCCAAGCCAGGCGCGGCTGCCGAGAGTTTTTTCCGTTTTGCCTTTAACTCGACGTTTGGTATTTTGGGTTTTATTGATATTGCCAGCGAAGCCGGTATCGAAAAGCACAAGGAAGACTTTGGTCAAACCCTCGGTCGTTGGGGCGTCCCTGCCGGCCCTTATCTGATTTTGCCCATTTTTGGCCCCAGCACCTTGCGTGATGCACCGAGTCTGGTGGTCGATATTTCGGCCGACCCGGTCAGCAATGTCAATGACATTGCCTGGCGTAATAGTCTGACAGCCACACGTTTGGTGGATTTACGCGCCAGTATTCTGGATGCGGAAAAAGTCATCAACGAAGCCTCGCTCGACAAATACAGTTTTGTTCGCAATGCCTGGTTGCAACGTCGCCAAAATCAGGTTTACGATGGCAATCCCCCGCGTCTAAAGCGCGATGACGATGGTGACGAATAAATTAGCCTGAGGTGGCGCGATACCAAGTGTCAACAGCCATCAACCGCTAACCGTTAATAGGCTGGTTTGGCAACTTTGTTGAACCAATAGCGACCCGGTCATTCCAACCTGGGTCACTTTAAAAAAGGAAGACAACTTATGATCAAGCAACTTTTTCAATCCGCTATCCTGGCCGGTTTTGTGGCCCTGTCGAGCAGCGCTTTTGCCATCGATACCACCAAGCCAGATATCATGATCAAAGAACTTTCCGATGATCTGATCAATACCGTCAAGGCTGACAAAGCCATTCAGGGTGGTGATCAAAAACGGGTATTTGAACTGGTCGATACCAAAGTCATGCCTTACGTCAATTTTCAACGCATGACAGCGCTGACGGTTGGTCGTTACTGGAAACAGGCCACGCCCGAACAGCAAGGCCAGTTGCAAAAAGAATTCAAGACCTTGTTGGTGCGCACCTACTCTGGCGCCGTGTCACAGATCAAAGATCAACAGGTTCAGCTCAAACCTTTCCGTGCCGAACCAACCGATACCGAAGTGGTGGTACAGACCAAAGTATTGCAAAAGGGTGATCCTATCCAGCTCGACTATCGCATGGAAAAAAATGGCGACAACTGGAAAATCTTTGACGTGAATGTGTTGGGTGTCTGGTTGGTCGAAACCTATAAAGACAGCTTCCGTCAGGAAATTGGCAAGACCGGTATTGATGGTCTGATCAAGTCTCTGGTTGAAAAAAACCAGGCTAATGAAGCCAAAACCGCTTCTGCCAAATAAGCCAACTGAGAGGTTAAGTTCATCATGACCACGATCACTCTGGGTAAAGACGTCACCGTCAACACGGCAGCGCAAGTCTTGCAAACGGCGCGCGCTGCCTTGTCCAAATCGGACGTCGCGCCCCAGATTGATCTGGCCGAAACCACCCGTTTTGATTCGGCTTTATTGTCCGTATTAATGGCTTTGGAGCGCGACGCCAAGGCGCGCGGCCTGGCCATTCAATTCAGTAATGCCGAACCAGCCATCAAGGCGTTAACCCGTGTGTACGGGCTGGAGAGTGTGTTGGTCGTCTAAGCTGGGCTGCGCCAACGCGCGCAATTTGCTTGGTTTTGCGATAAATTAAATATCACCATATTTAATTTTTAAATATTCTGTCGCTTGAATTGGCGTTACCTTATTTGGGTAGCGCACCCCATCAAATCAAAATCAAATCACCTCAAACCTTTAGCGATAAGCTAGCAGCGGTGTGGCCAGCTTGGGCTTGGAACTGATATCCATTTTGCCGATGCTGATTTCTTCCGAAGACTGATCGCACCATTTAATGCGTGAGTAGCGATCGGCTTCTTTGACCCGTTTGAGCATATTGTCATTGTTGGCTGAAATCGCCGCTTGCAACACAGGTCGATCGCTGACCGGAAACGCTTTGGACAATGCCAGTTTGGCCTGTTTCACCATATCCGCATTGCGTGATTGCCAGCCTTCCGCTGCACTTGAATAGCGTTTGAAAGAGGTCGGTAGTGTTTCCAGACAAATCTTTTCAGTTTGCGTCACCAGGTTTTCAATCCCTAGCGTACCCACGACCGCACCTTCCAGTGCTGGATCAAGCGGCTTGGGCGGTGTTGCCGCGGTTGTGGTTGGCGCTGGCGCAACCGGGGCCGGTGCGAGTGCCAAGGCTTTTTTGGCTTGCCCTTTTAACAACATCGTGTTGTCGGTATTGCTCGCGGTTGAGTTGCTTGGAGCAGGCGACGTTGTTGCAGCTGCAGCTGGCGCAGGATTGCTCGCAGCGGCAGGTCGGCTCAACACATTGTATTGATTGCTGGCTGGTGGCTGGTCGGAGTACACCACCTTGCCATCGGGCCCGACCGATTTATACAAGACTTGCGCATGAGCACTGTTCAGGCTCAGGCCACCCAGGGCGAGCAGCACAATGCTGGTCAGCAAACCAGAAAAAAGCTGCGGTAATTGAGCGGCATTCTGAGTGGGATGTGCCATGCAGCAAAAGCGATGAGCCATCAATCATTCCATGGAGAGTGAGCAATGCCCAAATTATCTCTGAGTGATTTTTCAAGCCGAGGATAAAAGCCGCATTTCTGATTGCCATCGCCCAAGACTTTGCAACAAATTATTGCGTCATCCATCGCAAACAAAGATACAGGTGTGGTGTATTTAAATTGAAATAATAAATACGCACTGTACAAGCCAATTATGGCTTATACATAGAGGGGGTATGATGCTTTTGAGGGTTTTGAGGAGGTAACGTCAAAGGCCCAGCATCACAAAATCTTCGCGCCGCTATCACGTGGAATCGAATACGTGCCCACCGCATGCGCCACCGGCTCGTCACTGCCTTCGGAATACAGATTCACATCACCCACCGCCAGTGACTTGCCCACCTTGATCAACTTGCAAACACCTATGATGGCCTTATCTGCCGCTGGCTTGCGCAAAAAATTGATCGTCAGACTCGTTGTCACCGCCAGCGGCACTATCCCGATTGCGCCCAAAATGGCCACATACAGCGCCACATCTGCCACCGCCATCAACACCGGGCCCGACACCGTGCCACCTGGCCGCAACTCATCCGCGCCAATCACATGGCGCAGCGTGGCTGCACCATTGCCCACCGCCACCACCTCACACTTGTTCTGGGGAAAGTCCCGCGCCAAAAACGCGATGATCTCATCTTTGCTCGCCATGCTGCCGCCTTTCATCAATCGTCCAGGTCAGCTTCGCCACCGGGAAAACAAACCAGCGAACTACCCAAACGCAACGCCTCATCATGATAGTCCCGAAAGCCACGGTATTGGTCAGAAGCCAACGCAGCCAATGTCAATATGTCGTAACCCGCCAGCGCCGCATCGGCAAAGCCGTATTTCTGGCACTCCTGCAAAGCCCTGGGATAGTCCGCCTTGTCATCATCCTGCGCCATCAACAACCAGCATGAATACACCTCGCCCAACTCGGGATGCGCATAATCATATTCGGCATCGCCGTTATATAGACCGGTAAATCGATAGACGATGACGAGGGGCATGGGGAATATTTAAAAATTAAATGACTGGCGATAACTTTGTGTTAAAGCAAGATGGAAGATAGCACATGCAAATTTTTCAAGGCGCTTTTCTAATTGCTTTTTAAACTGCGCCTTGATTGAAGGATTGAGTTTCTTCCATTCCTTCAGCGCCTCGACATGAAACTCGAGGTTATAGCTCATCCAATGAAACCTTGACGGTTTTGCCACCGCGTCGTGCCCGTACCATCTCCGCCAAATCCACGTCGTCTAGTGCTTCAATCATCACTTCAAATGTTTCGGCGGACACCACATAGGCGGTAGTGCGGTTGTGATTGAGCACTGCCACCGGCGTAGCCTCTGCCTCTTCAATGACGGCACCAGGATTACGGCGCAGCTTGGTAACGCTGACGGTGGCGTATATCGAGTTAGTGGTGGACATGATGGTTGGCGCCGACAATATAGAATGAGTCGAGACTAATAATAAACATTAATTTGTACTAATAATGGGCTTTCTACTAATCTCTTCTAAGAATTGTTTATAGTCCTTAATGTTCTTGATTTTGTCAGTAACTTTATATTTAGCTTGCAGATCGCGCTTGCTTGTTTTTTGAAATGAATTTCGTACGAAACCATCATAGCCAATTTCTTGGTTGGCTGCATTTGCTAAAAGTTTGCACCATTGACGAATGTTATGCGTCAGGTTGATTAATTCTTCTGTACATAGTCCATTATTCTTCGTTAGTTGTCCATGAAAGATCTTATTTCTGTATTGAATAGCAATTTTAACTTTTCCAAGTAGTGCCTCATACTCGTGCCCTATTAAGTCTTCGACTGATTTAGAAAATATCTCGTTAATTCCCATTTCAAAATTTTCGAAATACATATTTTTATTGTGAAAAAGTGTATTTCGTAGTTCTGGGATATCCGTTTCTTTAAAGCATGCAAACTGAAATATTAAATGAGTAAAGAGTTTTCTCATTTGTCTTTCGGCTTTGATTAGTGATAACGCAAATGCGTCGACACCTCTCGTCTCAGCTTCAGAATTCAGAATCAAATCCACAGTAATAAATTCTTCGGTAATTGCCATACGTTTTTGACAAAAAGTATTAATGATTAAACTAACTCACCCCAACAACGGCGCTAGCGCCCGTTCTGCCTCCACTCGGCTCATGCCATTTCTTTCTGCAAAGCTCAGCAACTGGTCTTCGCCAATTTTGCCGAGGGTAAAGTATTTGGCGGCGGGGTTGGCGAGGTAGAAGCCGCTGACGGAGGCGGCGGGGGTCATGGCGAGTGATTCGGTGATGCCCATGTCGATTTCGGCGCAATTCAGTTTGTCAAACATGACGGCCTTGACGGTGTGGTCGGGGCAGGCCGGGTAGCCGGGGGCGGGGCGGATGCCTTGGTATTGTTCTTTGATGAGGGCTTCGCTGCTGAGGTCTTCGGTGGGCGCGTAGCCCCACAGGTCTTTACGTACACGTTCATGCAGGCATTCGGCAAAAGCTTCGGCCAGACGGTCGGCCAGTGCCTTGAGCATGATGGCGCTGTAGTCATCATGGGCAGCCATGAACTGGGCTTCTTTTTTGTCCACACCCAAACCGGCGGTGACGGCAAAGAGGCCAATGTAGTCGGCCACGCCCGAATCTTTGGGGGCGATGTAATCGGCCAGACTATGATTGGGTTTTTGAATGCCATCGATAATCGGGCGCACGCTTTGCTGGCGCAGGTTATGCCAGGTGAAGAGGACTTCGCTGCGGGTGTCGTCGGTGTAAATTTCAATATCGTCATCGCCCACGCTGTTGGCTGGGTAAAAGCCCACCAGTCCATTGGCGGTGAGCCAACGTCCTTCGATGAGTTTTTTCAACATGGCGCGGCCATCGGCAAATACTTTGGTGGCCGAGTCACCGACGATCTCGTCTTTGAGGATGGCGGGGTAAGGGCCAGCCAGATCCCAGGTCTGAAAGAAGGGACCCCAGTCGATATAGTTGGCGAGCTGGGCGAGATCAAAGTTTTTAAAGGTGCGACGGCCAATGAACTTGGGTTTGACGGGCTGGTAGTTGGCCCAGTCAAGACGTTCCCGATTGGCGCGGGCGGCGGCCAAGCTGATCATCGGCGTGGCTTTTTTATTGGCGTGCTGCTGGCGCACGCGGTCGTAGTCGGCTTGCAGGTCGGCAATATATTGTGTGGCCTGCTCATCCGACAACAGACTGGATGCCACTGATACCGAGCGCGAAGCATCGGGCACATAGACTACCGGGCCATCATAATGGGGCGCAATCTTGACGGCGGTATGCACTCGCGAGGTCGTCGCGCCACCAATCAGCAGCGGCGTCTTGCGTTCGCGAAAGTAATCGTCGCGCTGCATTTCGCTGGCCACAAACGCCATTTCTTCGAGGCTGGGAGTAATCAAACCGGATAAGCCGATGATGTCGGCGTTTTCTTCTTTGGCTTTGGCGAGGATCTGGTTGCACGGCACCATCACCCCCATATTGACCACTTCAAAGTTATTACACTGCAAGACCACGGTGACAATGTTTTTGCCGATGTCATGTACGTCACCCTTGACGGTGGCAATCACAATCTTGCCCTTGGCTTTGACGTCCTGGCCGGCGTCGGCCATACGCTGCTTTTCTTCTTCAATATATGGAATCAAATGCGCCACGGCCTGCTTCATCACACGGGCTGATTTAACCACCTGCGGCAAAAACATTTTGCCCGCGCCAAATAAATCGCCCACCACATTCATGCCATCCATCAACGGGCCTTCAATCACATTGATTGGGCGACCACCTTCATCGGCAATCTGCTGGCGAATTGCTTCGGTATCTTCGGTGATGAAATTGGTGATGCCATGTACCAGCGCGTGAGTGAGTCGTTCACGTACCGGCTTGTTGCGCCATTCGAGGGTCTGTTCTTCTTTTTTGCCACCGGCTTTGACCTGGCTGGCAAATTCGATCAGTCGCTCGGTTGGGGTTTTGTCATCATCGTGCGCGGGGTTGCGGTTGAGCACCACGTCTTCTACCAGCTCGCGCAGCTTGGGTTCCAGGTCATCATAAACGCCGACCATGCCCGCGTTGACGATGCCCATGTCCATACCGGCATGGATGGCGTGATACAGAAACACGGTGTGAATCGCTTCCCGCACCGGGTCATTGCCGCGAAATGAAAAGCTCACATTGGACACGCCACCGCTGACTTTGGCGTGCGGCAAATGCTGCTTGATCCAGCGCGTGGCTTCAATAAAGTCGACCGCATAATTATTGTGTTCTTCAATTCCCGTTGCCACGGCAAAAATATTGGGATCAAAGATGATGTCTTCCGGCGCAAAGCCAACTTCATCGACCAAGATCCGGTAACTGCGTTCGCAAATTTCGGTCTTGCGCGCATAAGTGTCGGCCTGGCCTTGTTCATCAAACGCCATCACCACCGCGGCCGCGCCATAACGGCGAATCAGATTGGCGTGTTTTTTAAATGGCTCGACCCCTTCTTTCATGGAGATCGAGTTAACAATCGCCTTGCCCTGCACGCACTTGAGGCCGGCTTCAATCACGTCCCATTTGGAGGAGTCGATCATGATCGGCACGCGGGCGATATCGGGTTCGGAGGCGATCAGATTTAAAAAGCGCACCATCGAAGCCTTGGAGTCGAGCATCGCTTCATCCATATTGATGTCGATGATCTGTGCGCCGTTTTCAACCTGCTGCCGGGCGACTGATAGCGCCTCGTCAAATTGGCCATTCAAAATCATCCGCGCAAAGGCTTTAGAGCCGGTCACATTGGTGCGCTCGCCCACATTCACAAACAGCGTGTCCGCGCCAATCGAAAATGGTTCCAGCCCCGACAACAACATTGCTTTTTCAGTCATTTTTAAACCTGATCTGTATTCGTTAATACTGCCAAACTTGTTTTACCGCCATGACGCCAAGGACGCCAGGCAAAACCTAAATTCTTGTCACCACAAAGACACCAAGCAGTCACAAAGCGCACCAAGAACAGCCGGCGCTGCGCCGCCCCATCACGGGGACAGAGTAGTACTCTGTCCCCAGACTTAATTCGCTGTCTTCATGTTCAAACAACGTTGCTCAAACAAGATTTTCTTTGCGTCCTTAGTGTCTTTATGGTGAATGCTTTTCCTTGCTTATGGCGGGGGGTATATTCATTTTTTAACCGCTCAAGTGCGTATATAAATCATCAAAAAATATACTTATGGAGAGTATATTTATGATTGCTCACTGTAATGCTGCCAGGCGCGGGGCTTGAAACCTTGTACGGCTTGAGCAATCGCACCAATATGATCGGGCGTGGTGCCACAACAGCCACCGACCAGATTCACCAAACCCTGCTCGGCAAAACCACGCAGCAAGGCCGAGGTGTCGGCGGGCGATTCATCAAAGCCGGTGTCGCTCATCGGGTTGGGCAGGCCCGCGTTGGGGTAGGCGTGCACGCAGGTGTCAGCCAGTTTGGCCAGCTCTTGCAGATAAGGGCGCATCAGCGCGGCACCGAGCGCGCAATTGAGGCCAATCGAAATTGGCTTGGCATGGCGCACTGATGCCCAAAACGCCGGTACGGTCTGGCCCGACAAAATCCGTCCCGAGGCGTCGGTCACTGTGCCGGAAATGATGATCGGCAGGCGCATCTGTTTATCTTCAAAGTACTGGTCAATGGCAAAAATGGCAGCCTTGGCGTTGAGCGTGTCGAAAATGGTTTCGACCAGCAGCAGATCGGCACCGCCAATGACCAGGCCATCGACCTGTTCGTAATAGGCATCGCGCAATTCATCAAAGCTGATATTGCGCGCGCCCGGATCATTCACATCGGGCGAAATGCTGGCTGTTTTAGGCGTGGGGCCGAGCGCGCCGGCCACATAACGCTTTTTGTCCGGCGTGCTGTACTTGTCGCAGGCAGCCCGCGCCAATTGCGCCGAGACGACGTTCATCTCGTGTGCCAGACCTTCCATGTGGTAATCGTGCTGCGCCACGCTGGTCGAGCCAAAGGTATTGGTTTCGATGATGTCAGCGCCGGCGGCCAGATATTGCTCATGAATCTCGCTGATGATTTGCGGCTGGGTCAGCGTCAGTAGTTCGTTATTGCCTTTGACGTCATAGGCAAAGTTGGCAAAACGATCGCCGCGATACTGTGCTTCGGTGAGTTTGTAGCGCTGAATCATGGTGCCCATGGCACCGTCCATGATGAGGATGCGGCTGGCAAACAGGGCGGGCAGTTCGGCCGAATGGGTATAAGCCAACGCGGCTGGCAACGCAGTAGGAGGAGTGAGTTCAGTGGTGGACACGAGCGGCATGTCGACACGGCGGTGCCGACCCAATAGGAAGTGGAAACCGCGATTTTATCGCAGCTTGATGAGATGTTGACGACAGTTAAATATCGTAGGGCGGATTGGCACCGCGCACGAACAGGGTTTCCAGTTCGTCGATGGAAATCGGTGGCGAGTAATAGAAACCTTGTGCCGCATAACAGCCCAGCGCTTTCAAGCATTCGGCCTGTTCTTCATTTTCAACGCCCTCGGCAATCACATTCAGCTTGAAGCGTTTGGCCATGGTCATGATGGCCGTCACAATCGCCAGATTGTCCTCATCGCCAGGCAGGCCTTCAATGAAAGACTTGTCGATCTTGATATGCTCAACCGACAGGCGTTTTAAATAATTGAGCGAAGAGTAACCCACGCCAAAGTCGTCAATCGCCAGGTTGACGCCCAGGCTTGCCAGCGCGCGCAGCACTTGCTGGGTTTCGGGACGATCATCCACCACACTGGTTTCGGTGATTTCAATCGTCAAACGGCTGGCTGACAGATGTGATTTGAGCAGCGCCGAGGTGATGATGGAGGGCAACTGCTTGTTGCGGAAATGCTTGCCCGAAATATTGACCGACACCGGGCCATCATACAAACCGGCATCACGCCATTTGGCCGCCGAGTCACAAGTCGTTTGCAGCACGTATTCGCTGATGCGTTCAATCAGTTCATGTTCTTCAGCCAGCTCTAAAAACGCGCCCGGCAAGACCAGCCCAAATACCGGATGTTGCCAGCGGATCAGGGCTTCCAGGCCAATCACACGATTGGTATCCAGCTCGACCTGAGGTTGATAAAACACCATCAACTGATTGTGATCGAGCGCCTTGAACAGATCATGGTTAATCGCCGTGCGCCGTTGTGCGCGTTTTTCCAGATCGGGCGTAAAGCTGTGAATCGTGCTGCGACCATTTTGTTTGGCCTGATACAGGGCAAATTCGGCACGCTGCAACAAGGTGTCCGATTGATGACCGTGTTCAGGGAAAGTGGTAAAGCCCACGCACGCCGTGACACGCTGATAAAAATCGGGCGTGGGACTGCGCACACCCAGATTTTGCAGGAGCGCATGAATCACCTGCTGCGCCTGCGTGACCGAACTGGCGCGAATCACAAAAGCAAACTGGTCGGTATGAATCCGTGCAATCAAAGCCTGCTGCGCCAGATGATGGCCTTCAATATAGGCTTTGATGATCTGGCCGGTGGTCTTGAGAATATGGTTGCCGACCTTTTGACCAAACTGATCGCAAATATCCTTGAACTGGTCAATCTCGGCCAGACAAACATAAATTTTTTGCACGACGGTGTCGGCGCTGACCGGCTCCTGCTGTTCGAGCAACTGGTTTAATTCGGTGCCAAACCAGCGTTCATTACCCAGGCCGGTGATGTCATCAAAATAGGCCAGCTGAGTGAGTTGCTCATTGGCGCTTTTCAGGCTGCGCATCAAAATCCGCTCGCTCGCGTGCAAACTGCACTGGCGAATAAAGCGCAGGGTTTCGCCCTCACAGGCCAGACCTTGTGCGCCGGTAATAAAGCGCAGCATGCCAATCACTTTGTTCTTTTCCAGTACCGGTACATCCACCTGTTGCGAGTAGACCGGTGCGACCGGGGTGCCCGGCACATTTTTGCGCACCGTGCTGGTGACCAGATTGGGATCATCATCTGACAAGGGCAGACTCATCTGCGGTGTGTTCAGAAAATTGGTGGTCACGACATGATTGTTTTGCAGGGCGTCAAAATAGGCCGGTGTGTTGGGAAAGGCGTTATCGGCCAGATCGGCAGCGGTATTGACGGCGACGCGGGTCAGATTTTCCTGACCGGGCACGACCATGAATTCGCGTTCAAAAAATGATTGATCAGCGGATAGACGCCAGAAACTGGCTGAGCTCAAACTAAATGCGTCGACTGACAGACGCAGATAATCCAGTGAAGCGGCAGCAGTGCCCTTGGCAGACAGGGCCACCAGTTTGTCCCACAAGGACTCGTCAATACGGTTAAAACGGCTTGGCGGATTGAGCAATGTTTCAGTGGCGCTGAGAACGGGCTTAACCGTTGATTCTGCTGGTGCAGGCGCTTCCGGCGGTGTCTCAGTCACTGTTTGGGTCAATACCGGGACTTCATCACCTGGCAGTGTCAAATCAAATGGGCTGGGTTTGAGTTCAAGATTCAGTTCAGGTTCTGCTTCGGGTGCGATGCTCGGGTCCGACACCTCAAGATTGGTCAACTCTTCGCAGGAAAACTCAAAATCAAACTCAATTTCACCGTCGTCTTCGGTCGGGGCAGTAGCCTGTGGAGCGACAGGTACGGGCGGTTGCACCGGGTTGAGCTCGGCCTGCCGTACGGATATTTCACCCAAATACAGTGGCTTGCCATCGCCGTCGGTCGTGGTACTCAGGCGACTGCGTTTTTCGGCTGGTGGCAGTGTTGGTGCGGGTGCAACCTTGCCTGTTACGGACGTTTTGGCAAACGGTGCAATAGGCGCCGTGGGTGCCGGTGGTGTGAGTTTGTGTTTGGCTTCTGCAGGCCGGTTTGTGCTGTTGCAGGCTGGTGTGGTTGGACGCTGAGTCTGCGGTGCGATTTGCTGGCTACGAATTGTTTGCGGCTTGATTTCTTCTGTCAGATCCGTCACTTCCCAGACAGCATCCATTTGCAAAGGCCGGTTGCTGCTTTGGGGTGTGACTTGAATCCGTGCCAGAAAGGTGCGTTGTCCAGTCCCCATCATCACCTGTTCAACATGATGCTGGCCTTGTGACATGGCAAACATCAAATGCTTTTCAAAACGTTGAGCGCTATCGCGGCTTGGAAACAGGGAGGTCACCGTGCGCAGCCGCACTTTGGCGCGTCTTGGTCCGCCGCGGGTGTCCAGGGGGTCGGCCACCATATTAATGGGGTGCCGAAAGATGCCGGTTTCGGTCAGGCGTTCGTAATCGGCCGGGGAAACCAGTTTGATGGAGGAGCCAAACAGCTTATTCCATTTGTCATTAAAAACAGTGACGTAACCTGCATGAATTTGCGCGCGCGGTCGGTCATCTTCGAGTGGATCGTTATCCAGCGCGGTTTCGTTAAAACCTTTGGGGAGCGGGTAAGGATTGACCTCGCCTTCATCGGCCGAAACGTAATCAGTCCATCGTTCAACGACCCGCATTGGCAGCTGCTCAACCGCCTGAGTGGTGGCGGCGCGCGAGTGAGACTGGTCGATTGTGGCTTGTAGTTGGGCTTCTAAAGCAAAAAAGCGGTCGTCCCGCTCTGATGAAGTTGTTTTCTTTTTGTCACTGCCAGCAGTATCCGACATACTGCCTGAGCGTATTTCAGTCTGTTTATCAGACGATAAGCCCCATTTTTCTTGGTTTTCCTTAAAGCCCACAATAGTCTCCCTTGCCAAAGCGGATCAGGAGTAAATTCCTGACGATAGAGAAGCGACTGTTCCCCTGATTCCATTTATTTTGGATTCGGCTGGATTTGGGAAACAAAGGTGACATGTATATAGGCGACAGGGAGATTTTTTAGGGCTTTATTAAATATTGAATTCAATAACTTATTAGATTCAGTTAAAGCAATTTCAGATATTAGACTGAACTATACGGTAAATTTCGACAGGATGCTATTCCCTGAAGAAATTTGTGTCCAAAAGTAACACTATTTTAGGGTATATCCGAGGGAGTATCCGGTTTTAGATACCGGTATGGGTACCCATCCAGTTGATTGGATGGGTGTATTGGGAGAGATCCTGCTCAGCGATTGATCAACCGCTGATACAGGATGGGAAGAAAGTAGAGTGTCAAAGGGGTGGCTGTGAATAAACCACCCATGACGACAATGGCCAGCGGCCGTTGAATTTCCGATCCAGGCCCGCTGGCCAGCAGCAACGGCAGCAGACCGAAAGCGGTAATGCTGGCGGTCATGAGCACCGGGCGCAGTCGCCGTAATGCGCCCATCATGGGAATATTGCTGGCGGCAATCCCTTGTCTGGCCAATTGCTGAAAGTAACTGATCATGACAACGCCATTGAGCACCGCAATGCCCAGCAAGGCAATCAGGCCGACTGAAGCCGGAACCGACAGGTATTCGCCTGATAACCAGAGTGCCACAATCCCGCCAACCAGCGCAAAAGGAATGTTGCTCAATATCAGCAAAGCCAGTTTGGCAGATCCAAAAGTCAGATACAGTAAAAAGAAGATCAAAGCCAGTGAAACGGGTACTACCAGAGCGAGTCGCTTGGCGGCACGTTGCTGGTTTTCAAACTGACCACCCCAGACCAGTCGATAACCATGAGGCAATTTGATCTGTTGTGCAACCGCTTGTTTGGCTTCATCAACAAATCCCACCAGATCCCGGTCCCGAACATTGGACTGAACCACGATAAAGCGCTCGCCATTTTCTCGACCGACTTTGACTGGACCATCCTTGCGTTCGAAATGGGCAATATCTGCCAAGGCGATTGACTGACCATTAGCCAGGGTAATGCGTTGTTCAGCAAAGCGCTCGGCACTCATGCGGATGCCTTCGGCACCGCGCATCAAGACGGGCACACGACGCCCTGCTTCCAGCATATAGCCGGTAACTTTGCCCTCCAGTTCAATGCGCAGCATATCCTGAATATCATTGACATTAAGACCATAGCGTCCAGCCGCCAGACGATCCACCTCGACACTGAAGTATTGCACCCCGGAGTTTTTGACGACCAAAACATCTTCGTGACCAGCCAGTGTATTGAGTACCCCGGCAATTTGCTCAGACAAAGTATTGAGTGTGTCGATGTCGGTGCCAAACAGTTTGACGGCCAGATCACCGCGTACACCGGTCAGCATTTCCGAAACCCGACTATCAATTGGCTGAGTGAAACTGAGAGAGAGGCCAGGGAAGTTGCTCATCACGGCACGTAATTGGTCAGTTAGCCATTCCTTGCCAGGCTGACGCCAGGTTGCCTGTGGCTTGAAGGTCATGAACAGATCGGTTTCGTTGGCACCCATGGTATCAAGACCGATTTCATCGGAGCCATTGCGTGCCACCACGCTAGCTACTTCAGGGACGTTGTCGATGATGGCTTTTTCAATCCGCATATTAAGATCAACCGACTGCTGCATATTCATGGAGGGCAGGCCGGTCATTTGAATGATGATGTCGCCTTCATCCATGGTTGGCATAAAGCTTTTGCCCAATCGAGCATAACCCAGCACGGCCAGCGCGCAAGCCAATAGGGCAATCAACGCCAAGTGTTTGGGATGATGCATGCTCCAGCGCAGGCTGGTTTCATAATGTTTTTGTAGCCATTGCACAATTTTTGGATCTTCATGGCTGGCTTGCCTGAGTAATAGTGAGGCGCAGACGGGGATCACGCTGAATGCCACTAATAAGGATGCGCCGAGCGCATACACAATGGTCAGTGCCACGGGTTTGAACAACTTGCCTTCCAAGCCCTCAAGTGTCAGTAATGGAAAAAATACCAGCATGATGATGGCCACACCGGCAATAACGGGCGTGATCACTTCGGTGGTGGCGTGTAGCAACATGGCCAGTTTACTTTGCAGGCCGGGCTGTTCGACATCATGGGCCATGTGTACCACCATGTTTTCGACAACGACCAGCGCTGCATCAACCAGCATACCGATGGCAATGGCCAAACCACCCAGACTCATCAGATTGGCGGACATGCCGGTTTGCCACATGACCAGGAATGTAATAAGAGCGCAGAGCGGCAAGGTGATGGCGACAACCAGTGCAGCACGGATATTGCCAAGAAAAACCAGCAATAAAACGACCACCAGGATGATGGCTTCAAGCAGTGCCTTGAACACCGTGCTGCTGGCCCTTTCGACCAGGCTGCCACGATCATAAAAGACTTTGGTGGTAATGCCTTTGGGCAAGATTGCTTCCATGGTCGCGAGTTTGTCGCGTACGGATTCGACCAGTTTGCGGGCATTGGCACCACGCAGACTGAGTACCAAAGCCTCCACGGTTTCTTCTTTACCGTCTTTTGTGACGGCACCATAGCGGGTCAAGGCGCCAAGCTGGACAGTGGCGACATCGCCTACGCGCGTGATGGAGGACGTGCCATCGTGCGTCACAATGATATTGCGCAAATCATCAAGCCCAGTTGCCATACCTGGTATCCGCACCAGCAAGGCCTCTTCACCCTCTTCGATGCGGCCCGCACCATCGTTGCGGTTATTCTGTTCCAGTGCTTTCATGAGATCGAGAGTTGATAAATGGCGTGCCAATAAAGCGGCATGGTTGGGTACAATTTCAAAACTTCGCACATAACCGCCCAGTGAATTGACATCGGCAATACCGGGCAGGGTACGCAGTTGAGGCCGAATCACTCGTTCTAACAACGTGCGCTTTCCTTCCAAGGACAGTGTGTCACCTTCAATGGTGAACATGAATACTTCACCTTGGGGCGTGGTGATCGGTGCCAGCCCGCCCATGACATCGCTTGGCAGGGACGGTATGACGCCAGAGAGGCGTTCGGTGACTTGTTGTCTGGCCCAATAGATATCGGTTTCGTCGGTAAAGTCGAGGGTAATATCGGCGACAGCGTATTTGGCTGTCGAGCGCATATTGGTTTCGTGTGGAATACCCAGCAACTCGGTTTCAATCGGGATGATGACACGCGTTTCCACTTCTTCCGGAGTCATTCCCGGTGCTTTGAGAATGATTTTGACTTGGGTATTGGAGACATCCGGAAAAGCATCAATCGGAATTTCTTCATAGGCAAAGATACCGACGGCGATGATCAGCGCTGTCAGTAGCAATACCAGCGGACGGTTATGCAGGAACGCACGAATCAGGGTGGTCAACATCAGTCTGCCCCTGCGCCATCACTACCAATGCCAGTCAACATCGCCTTTAAGCTGGAGACGCCTTTACGGACCACTCTATCGCCAATCTTCAAGCCTTTGACCCAATAGGACAACTCGGTTTCGCCCATGATTTCGACTTTGGTCGGCACAAAGTGATTGCCTTGGTCAATAAATACCATCGGTTCGTTGGCGATTCTGATCAACGTTGATTTGTGAATCTGTACCTGGCCGGTTTGTGAGTTGTCATGTGGCAGGCTGATTTGTACTGCTTGCCCGGGTTTTAATATTTTTTGAGGATTGGCAAAGGCAACCCTGACTAGGGCTGTTTGTGATTCGTTGATTGAGTTTGCAATGGAAATGATTTTGCCAACAATATTGTATTTATCAAGTTGAGCGGTTTGGCCGGTTTTGATCGCTGTTGCCAACTCTGGCGGAATTTGTGCTTCTACCCAGATTGGATCCAGTTGTGCCACCTTATAGAGTGGGCTGCTGCTGTCGACTCGTTGCCCAGCGGTGACAGCTTGCTCTATCACAATGCCCGCAATTGGGCTGCGCAACGCAATTTCATTGTTACGCATTCGGCCAGTTTCAAGTTCTCGTAAAGCCGTGTCACTCAGTCCTGCCAATCGTAAAGATTGACGCTTTTCTGACAACATGGCTTGAGCTTGCAAGGCACTGGCCTGAGTGGCGCGATATCGAGCCTCGGGAATGATGCCTTCTTTTAATAAAAGCTCATCCCGCTTGAGGCTGTCGGTGGCCAGGTTGGCAGCCACCGCCGATTGAATCAAATCTCTTTGTGCTTCGGCCAGCAATGGGCTGGCCAATTGGGCCATGGTTTGGCCGTTATTTATGACATCATTTTCTAATACCAATACCTGAGTAATCAGTCCTGCCATTGGTGCCGCGACGACACGTAGTTGTTTACTCGGCACAACCACTTTGGCGGGATGCAGCTGTGCAGTCATTGTCGAGTTGGTCTGCGATACAGTAATCAGTGTGGTTTCAATACCCAGGGCGGTACGTTGTTGCGTACTGATGCTGACGTTCTGCTTATTCAGTTTGTCCACTGCATGGACTATGGAAATAGGGGCGATGAGAGCGAGTCCCAGGGCTACGGAAAGCGACAAGCGCATGTCTTACTCCTGCAAATTGATCTGATCCGGATTATTCCGGGGCGTAAATCAACGAGTAAGTGGTGGCGCAGCTGGGAGGGGAATGAGATAGACCGGCTGTTTAAAGGGTGGACGTTTGACCAGCCGGGTTGGGCGCAAACTTAGGACGACCTGGATTGCCAGCAAAATGTTGAGATAAATAAGGACAGGTAGCCATAATTCAGACAGATCAATCTGGGCTAACTGCTCATCTCTATACATTTGGCTTGGCATGGAGATTTCTGGGGAATCGTCTTCATCACGCAAACTGGTTGTGGTAATGGGTTGTTGATACTCTGAGGGCTCGCCAATGATCTTTGTCGGGACGTGGATATGAAATCCCGATAAATGTGCAATACCCGTATGCGTATGCAAAAAAGGCACCATTGATTGCAAAATGGCAATCATGAAAAGAAAAATGAGGAAAATGGCGCGATGCATTTGCAAATTATAGCGGCTTGCCGGTTTCACCAAGGACGAAATAATGGCGAAAACGAGCCCTATTTGGCTGATGTCACTGGAACGCGACAATAGGAACTATATTTGATCGAGTTGAATAAGGTTCAGGGTGTTCTATATTCGGTCGAGGTTAGTGATAGTCTGCTTGTGGTGTTTTATTTGTGCATGACGAACTGATATAAACACGGCAAATCCCAAATAAAATCATTTGACTGTCTATCAACAAAGAAAGAGAACATGCGTTTTGAACATCTAGTGGAAATCAATGATCTTGACAATCCTTTGATTGAGCCGTTGTCCAGAGAGCAGTTATGGCAGGGTTTGCAATTGCGAGCAGAAAATCCTGTGCCGTTTACTATTGGTTTGGATCGTTTTGACGTTGAAGCGCGCCATGATGATGGTTTTGACCGCGCACTTTATTTTGGCCCAACAGTGATTCGAGACCGGGTAACCTTGATTGCTCTGCGGCAGGTTCATTATGAAATTCAACCGGAGCCTGGCCAAACTGGCGGTTCGCTCACCATGTCGATCGAGGAACCAGAGGCACATCGGCTTTTTGTTAGATTCGTTTATGTGATGAGGTTGGCGGATGACGCAGAACCCGTGACAGAGGAATACCAGGCCTTTTTAAAGCAAGCTTATGAACAAGCTGATCTGGACACGATTCGATTGATCCGGGAAATAGCCGGATCAACTTAATGGATTAGTTTAGGTATTGACGCTCAATTTTTATAGGAAAACCCAGGTAGTTCTAAACCAGGTTCTTTATATATTACGGAGGTCATGGAAATAGTGCCAAGATCCATGCTGTCATTAAAAAAGCAAACCTCATCCGTTTCCTTGGCCAATCCCATGCAATAGATCAGCGGTAAGTAATGTTCACCGCTATTGATCGCGAGTTTGGCATCTTCGCCAAATTGTTCGGGCTTTAGCAAGGCTTGGTGATTGTGATCGCGCAGGCACGCCATGACTTGCTTATCAAAGCGACTTGCCCAAGGGACTTCAACGGCGACATTGCTGCGCTGCATCAAACGCAAGTTGTGAACGATGTTGCCACTACCCAGAAAAAGAATCCCTTCTTCTCGGAGTGATGCTAATTCTCTGGCGATTTGATAGTGTTGTGACAGAGCCAGTGTGGCATCCATACTTAATTGAATGACCGGAATATTCGCTTCAGGATACATGGCCTGCAAAATGCACCAAGTGCCGTGATCCAACCCCCAGTTTGGATCTGGGTGGATTTTTTGTGTACTCACCATGGATATTAATTTGTCCGCCAACGTTGGTGAACCTGGCGCGGGGTATTGAATTTTGTACAACTCGGGTGGGAAGCCATAAAAATCGTGAATAGTCTGAGGTAATGGGCTGGTTGTGACAAACGAGCCTTGTGTTAACCAGTGAGCTGAAATACATACAATTGCGGTAGGTTTGGGTAGCGATGTACCCAGGCGCCCCCAATTATCAAAAAATTGATTGGGCTGTATGGCATTCATGGGATTGCCATGGCCAATAAATATGGTGGGTAAAGACGTCATTTTTTTCATATCTGATGGGGTCTGGATACTGTGAAGTAGTCAACATGATCTTACTCTCAAAAGGTTGACTGAATGACTCGGTAAACGTTCATCAGGGTATGATGAATGGCAACGAGAAATGAGGATCCGATGATCAAGTACTCAGTTGTAGCCAAACAACCTGAAGCCCATCTGTTTGAAGTTTCTGTCACGATTGATGATCCGGATCCCGAGGGGCAGATTGTCAGCCTACCTGCTTGGATACCGGGCAGTTATATGATCCGTGACTTTGCTAAAAATATTGTTCGAATCAGAGCAGAGCGAGTCGTTCCTGCTCGCGGCGGTACCACCCGAGGTATCCCGCTTCTTCTCGAAAAGCTGGATAAACATACTTGGCAGACTGAGGCTCTTAAACCGGGGCCAACTAAAATCAAGGTGGTGTTGAGGTTAGTCTACGAGGTTTATGCCTGGGATCTTTCAGTTAGGTCTGCACATCTTGATACGACACATGGTTTTTTTAATCCCTCCAGTCTTTGTTTGCAAGTAGATGGCCGAGAAGATGACGCCTGTTTATTGGAGCTGAAAAGACCAGAAGGACCTCAATATGGTGCTTGGCGAGTCGCGACAGCAATGCGTGAGGCTGACATTGGCGGGGACAAGAAAACGCCGAGATATGCTTTTGGCGTTTACGAAGCATCAAATTATGATGAGTTAATTGATCACCCGGTAGAAATGGGTAGTTTTGAGTTAGCTACATTTGAGGCATACGGAGTTCCTCATGATGTTGTCATTACTGGGCGTGTTCCCAATCTGGATGCCAAACGCTTATGTGTGGATCTCAAGGCAATTTGTGAATCGCAGATTGCTTTATTTGAACCAGATGTCGCGAAACCTTATGCTCGTACTGGCAAATATGTACCTTTTGAGCGTTATGTATTCTTGACCACGGCGGTTGGAAATGGTTATGGTGGCTTGGAGCATCGGTCATCAACGGCTTTGCTATGTTCAAGACATGATTTACCTAAGCTCGGTGAAGCTGCCAGTCCGAATTTGCGCGAGGCTTATCAAAGTTTTTTGGGGCTGGCCAGTCATGAGTATTTTCACTCCTGGAATGTAAAGCGTATCAAGCCACAGGTTTTTGCTGAATATGACCTCAATGTTGAAAACTATACCCATCTTTTATGGTTTTTCGAGGGGTTTACCTCCTATTATGATGATTTGATACTTCTGCGCGCAGGCCTGATTTCCAGGCAAGCGTATCTAAAGTTATTAGAAAAAACGATTAATTCTGTGGGGCGTAGCAGTGGCCGCCTCAAGCAGTCAGTGGCTGACGCCAGTTTTGATGCATGGACCAAATATTACCGTCAGGACGAAAATGCACCCAATGCCATTATCAGTTATTACACCAAGGGCTCGCTAATCGCATTGGTACTGGATTTGTTCTTGCAAAAAAATAGTCAGGGCCAAATTACTCTGGATGATTTAATGAGGATGCTATGGAACCAATTTGGCAAGGGCTTCTATCGGGACCGTCCGATTGGTGTTTCCGAGGCAGACATATTTGCCCTGGTAGAAAAAATTGGTGGTGTTGAAGCGAAAAGTCTCTTGGAAAAAATGGTTTTTGGAACGGATGAATTGCCTTTAGCGGAAATGCTGACTTTTTTTAAAGTGGATTGTGAAGTCAAACTGTCGGCAAGAAAAGCGGCCGATAAATTGGGTGCAAAATTGGCTAAAGAGAATGGTTTGGCAAAACTTTCTCAGGTTTTTGATGGTGGTGCCGCGCAGCGTGCCGGACTCTCGGCAGGAGATGTTCTGGTGGCGTTAGATGGTTTAAAGGCAGAGGCGAGTCATTTGGATGAAATTTTGGATTCCTATGCTGATGGGCAAGTGGTTGAAGTATGGTTGTTTCGTCGCGATGAGCTAATGAAATTTAGTCTAACGATTGGTGCACCTCCCTGGCGAGAAATCACATTAAAAGCTCAGTAACCTAACGCCAATCCGTTAGCTGGATAGTTGGTGCACAAATAGAGCAAAAGCTATATCAGGTGCAATTGATTATTCATCAATATAAACATAATTGCTATTAAGCCAATGACGATGGCTGCCAGCCATTTTTGACGTTGATTAAGCACATTGATTGCACCAATCAATTGCTTGTTCTGTTCTGCCAACTCGGAAATGAGTTCGGATGAAAGTTTTTGTTCTTCTTCTAACTCTTCGATCCGCATGGTCATTTCATCGAATCTTTGATCAATTGAAGAAATGGGCAGAGTTTTATTAATTGCAGGCTCTTTTTTCTTTGCGACAGTTCTTGTTTTTCCAACTTGCTCCCATAATTTTTTTGCGCCTTGTGTAATAACAGGCGTTGCTGCGATTAATTCGCTCCAAGGGATGGCTTTAAATGCGCTAATCCAACCGAATGCCATATTGATGATCCTTGCCAAATAAAAATCAACCATAACAATAACTTATCATTAAGGTGAATGGGAATAGACAGTGAGTCGCAGAATAAATTCAACGTTTAGACGGATTAATGTAGTTATATGAGTTACTTTTCTTTCATCTTTCTTT